>NZ_JACSJJ010000010.1:0-71994 GCF_014349165.1 Hymenobacter sp. BT491
TGTCCAGCTCCACGGCTTGGTTGAACTTGCGCAAGTTCGTGAACACCACCGGCGGCGGGGTCGGGTTGGTGCGCACCGCCGCCGACCGAAACATTACCACGCCGTTGGCGCCGCCGAAGTACAGTTGCCCACTGCGCCCGTGGTGGTAAGCGCCCACGTTGAATTCGTTTTGCGGCAGCCCGTCGCGGCTGTCGAAGGTGTGCATTTCGCCGGTGGCCGGCGTAAAGCGCACCAGTCCTTTGTTAGAAGAAAGCCACAGTTGGTGCTGTTCGTCTTCCAGAATGCCAAAAACAACGTCTTCGGGCAGCCCCTGCGCCTCCCGATACACAGTAAACAGCCCGCGGGCCACATTGTCGAGCCGGCACAGGCCGCCGCCCTCCGTCCCGACCCACAACTGGCCGGCGTGGTCTTCCGCAATCGTGCGCACAAAGTCGGCGCTGATGGAGCGGGGCACCCGTTCGTTGGCCTGGTACGCCCGAAAGCGCTCCGTAACCGGGTCAAATAAGCACAGCCCGCCGCCGCCGGTGCCCAACCACATCCGGCCCAAGTGATCCTGGAAAATCTTGTGCACGAAGTTGTTGCTCAGGCTGGACGGATTGGCGGGATCGTGTTGGTAGGCGGTAAAGAGCCCCGTTTTGAAATCGTAGCGGTTGAGGCCGCCCTCGGTGCCGATCCACAAGCGCCCTTCCGTGTCTTCGCAGATGGAGCGTATCGCATTGTCGCTGATGGTGTTGCGCTTGGTAGGGTCGTGGCGATAGTGCACAAAGCGCGTAGCGCCCGGCAGCAAGCAGTCGAGCCCTTGGCTTTGCGTGCCCACCCAAATACGGTCCTTGCGATCGACGTACACCACCCGGACGTAATCGGCGCTGAGGCTGCCGGCGTCGTTGTCATCGTGGCGAAACTGGCGGCGCTGCCCGGTTTTGGGGTTGTAGCAGATCAGGCCTTCGTCGCCGGTGCCCACCCAGGCCCGCCCCGCCGCGTCTTCGCCCACGGCCCACACGGGGGTTGCGCCCTTGGTGCTCACAGGCAACGTGGTAAAGCTGCTGGGCTGCGCCTCGAAGCTGCTGACGCCGTTTTCGGTGCACACCCACATCAAGCCGGTGCGGTCTTGGCCCAGGGCGTGCACATTGTTGTTGGGCAAGCTATGCATCTGCCCCGGTTGGTGGCGGTAGCTGGTGAAAGTACCCGTGGCGCGCTCGTAATAGCCCAGGCCGTTGGTGGTACCCACCCACAGGTTTTGTTTCTGATCGAGGAGCAGCGCCCGCACTTTGTCGTCGGGCAGGCTGCCGGGGCGGTTGCTTGCGCGAAATACCCGCACCGACGCGGTCCCGGGGCCTAAGTAGCGCAGGCCATCGGCTTCGGTGCCCACCCAAAAGCCGCCTTGCCGGTCGGCGCACAGTGCCGTAATGGCACTGGTGGGTTGCCAGCGGGCTTCGGGCTCCAGCAGGCCTGCGTGCTCGTTGAGCCGGCACAGGCGCCCTTCGCCGGTACCCACCCAGAGGGCGCCGGCGGGCGTTTGGGCGATGGTGCGCACGGCGTTGCGGCGGGCGTTGGCGGGCAGGGCGGAAGCCTGTCGGAAGAGGCGAAACTGGTTGGTGGAAGGCTCGTACAGGCTCAGCCCTTCTTCCGTGCCCACCCAAATGCGGCCCGCACGGTCGCAGAAAACCACCTGAATGAAGTTGCTTACCAAGCTGCCCACCGTCGGGCCCGCCTGAAACCGCTGAAACTGATTCGTTAGGGGATTGTAGCGGCAGAGGCCCTTGCTGCCCGTGGCCACCCACAGCTGGCCCGAGTGGTCTTCGGCCAGCGAGATCACAAAGTTGCGGCTGAGCGAAGTCGGTCGTTTGGGGTCGTTGCGAAAGACCCACACATTGCTGCCATCGTAGCGGTTGAGCCCATCGCGCGAACCCAGCCACAGAAAGCCGCGGCGGTCCTGCAACACGGTATACACGCTGTTCTCGGCCAAGCCGTCGGTGGTGGTCAGCGTGCGGAAGGTCAGGGTCGGGGTAGGCTGCGCCAAGGCCGCCGGACTACTCCAGCCCGCCAGTAGTGTACCAAGCCACAACAGCCTGAGCAAGAGGGTAAACGAATGGTTAATAGCGTCAGAAATAAGGGTGGAAAGGTCGGGTCGGAGGGCGCAAAAACGGCAAAAAGCTAGGTTGCGGCAAGCAGCTTGGGGCCGTGGCTACTTCCCGCCGCCGGAGCACTGAAAGCGCTGCTTTGCTCGAAAGCAGATCAGTCCAGCCACTGCGTGATCATGGTTATAACACTTTGATTGTCAGCAGTTTGCATAGAGTGTGTTTTCCTCACGCGCAGCGAGCTGATTTCGTCGTTGTAGCCAACCCCAAACAGAGCCAGGTTGGCCACATCGTGACGCGACTGGTAGCTTGGGGCCGTGATTAGGGGCTTGCCCAAAAAGTTGCTGTCCCTGAAAAACTCAACCTGGTAGCCGTCTTTAATATGGAAGGAGCTGAGCTTGTCGTTGAAGTCTACGAAATTACCGTAGATGTCCTGCACGTGTTCCAGTTCGTTCAGGCCCCCGGCATCCCGAATGGCTACCACAATGCCAGTCGTATCGGCCGCGACGGGACCGTGGTTATAGCGCTCGTGCTCATACAGAACCACGGCATATTGATCCAGCGCAGCGGTCGTCGCGCCGAGCGCGGCGGCCGAGTTAGCCTTTTTGGGCTCGCCCGCCGGGGCCCGTGCCGCGCCGCCCGAGGCGGCTGCTTGCTCGCCCGAGTTGGCGACGCAAGCACTCACGCCGAAGCAAGCCACGGCATAAGTCAAAACTAAAAATGATCTCATAGCTGAAAGGCACAAGTACAATTGGGCATAATTCGACCAAAGTGAAATCAAATTGGTTTTATTATAAATACCCTGATAATCAGCTACATAATAGTTTTTTTCTCTCCCAAAAGCAAGCTGATCGCCAACTAGCGGCCGCGTTCGCTGTCGACGGCGTGGGTCGGGATCGAGAGGGTTTGAAGCAGTTCGCCCGTTGAGGAAATCCGGGCGCCCGTCAGGGTGCGGCCGTACACCGCGGCCGTATCAATATTGAGCGCATTGGACTCTGGATCGAAGAGGGGCTCACCGTCGAGGGTGGGCGTGTGGCCGATTACTTGCAGCTTGCCGACGTTGCGCAACGGGCCGCGCCGCCAGAGCACGCCGTCGGCATTGGCTTCGCTCAGGGGGTTGGGCGTGTCGGCAAAGCCCGCGTGGCTGACCACCACATGGTCGTTTTGCCAGACCAGCGGGCGCTCCTGGATCCAGGCCAGATGCGGACCGAGCAGCGCGGGCTGTTTTTCGTACTGCTGCACAGTCAGGTTGCCGCCCCAGTTGAGCCACGTCGTCGGCCCGCCGATTTTGGTGTAGTGGCGAAGCATGCCCAGCTCGTGGTTGCCCTTCAGAAACACCGCTTGCTCCGGATGGTCGGCCGCCAGTTGCATGGCCAGCGCCACCGTTTCGGGCGAAAAGTTGCCCCGATCCATCAGGTCGCCGAGCTGGATCAGGAGTTCTTGCTGCGGCTGCCAGTGCTGCAACAGTTCCTGAAACGTGTGGTAACAGCCGTGTACATCCCCGATTACAAACAGATTCATAGCAGCAAGTGAAGTCAGCTCAACTGAAAAGGAATAAATACAAGTAATTGATAATTAAATAGTTGTGATAATGCGCTTTAGATGGTCAGCGTAAACTGCGAGCCTTTGCCTTTCAACGAAGACTGCCGAATCACCAGATCGCCTGAGATTACGAACGTGCGCGGCTGGAAATCCTCCTTCATGCGCACCTGCTCCAGAAACAAGCGCGCGGCCTGCTGCCCGATGCGGTAGGGGTGGAGGTTGACGGTCGTAAGCCCCGGCTCGATCATGCCGGCCAGAAACTCATCGCCAAAACCCACCACCGCAATTTCGTCGGGGATGCGGATGTGGCGCTGCTTCAGGGCCTGAATCAGGTCGAAGGCATTGGTGTAGTTGATGGCGAAAATCGCGTCGGGCGGCTCGGGCAACGACAGCCACGTATCGAGCGCCGCCACCGCCGACTCGGTGCGGAAATTAATGTGGATGCGCCACTCGTCCCGAATCGGCAGGCCGTATTTCTGGAGGGCGCTGCGGTAGCCCGCAATGCGCTGACGGCTGATTAGCAGCGATTCAGGACCAGCCAGCACGGCAATGCGGCGGCAGCCTTCCTGAATCAGGTGCTCGGTCACGGCAAAGGCCCCGTCCCAGTCGTCGAGTATCACTTTGGCGCTGTTGAGCTCGTTGCAAACCCGGTCGAAGTGCACCACCGGAATGCCTCGGCACGCCTCGGGCCGCACGTGGTCGAAGTTTTCAGTTTCGCGCGAGTGGCAGATCAGCAGCCCATCGACGCGGCTGGCCACCAACGCCTGCACGTTGCTGACCTCCATCTGATACGATTCCTTTGACTGACAGATCATTACGCGGTAGCCCGATTCGGCGGCCACCTGCTGAATGCCGCTTACCGCAGTCGCGAAAAAAGGCCGCTCAATGTCGGGGATGAGTACACCAATGGTGTACGTTTCGCTGCTCTTAAGGCTCTGGGCCAACAAGTTAGGCTGATAATCAAGCTGCCGGGCCACGTCCAGAATAACCTGCCGCGTGTTGGGGCTGATGTCGGAGTGCCCGTTCAGCGCCCGCGACACCGTCGACGAGGCCACGCCCACGGCCTTGGCCACATCACCGATGGTGGTTTGGTGACGTTTGCGTTCAGTAGTACGCTCGGTTTTTTCTTCCGTGAAATGATAATCACAGGCTTTGCAGAAGAAGCGTTGCCGACCCCGAATGAAGCCCGCCCGCATCACATCATCGGCCAAGCCACACTTTACACACTTAATCATGATAAAATAGTATTTTTTGTCCAAAAAGCGTTTCCGACCTGCAAATGCCCCCTTTAGCTTCATTACATTATTCGAAGATAATGTACTAAAAATTTTTTATGGGCTACCAAAGCAAATTTACCTATCGGGAACGATTCCGGAAACGTTTCCGATCTTTTTGTTTCGAAAACAGCCTATTTACCCACTTTGCAAATAGTTTTTGATCGATTTAGTTGTTTTATATTCGAGAGTAAGTCAGCCGAACGCCGTGCTTTTTGATTTGGAGGCGCGTGAAGCACCCCACCCTCTTAGGCTTGCAAAAAATTGTACTTTTTCGTTGCGTAGATATGTTGTACACGATGCGCTGGTTCGGCCCCCACGACCCGGTTTCACTCTTCGACATTCGCCAAGCCGGCTGCTCCGGCGTTGTTACGGCCTTGCATCAGCTTCCGGTCGGGGCGGTGTGGTCGGTAGACGAGATTAAGACTCGCCAGCAACTCATCGAAGCCGACAACGAAAAGTACGCGCCTTTGCACTGGGCCGTGGTCGAGAGCCTGCCCGTGCACGAAGACATTAAGAAAGGCCTGCCCGCGCGCGCTACTTATATAGAGAACTACAAGCAGTCGCTGCGCAACCTGGCCGCCTGCGGCATCCAGACGGTGTGCTACAATTTCATGCCCGTGCTCGACTGGTCGCGTACTAACCTTAGCTACGAGATGCCCGACGGTTCGCGGGCGTTGCGGTTTGTGTGGCAGGACTTTGCGCTGTTTGACCTGTTCATTCTGAAGCGCCCCAATGCCGCTGCCGATTATGAGGCAGACGTGATTGAGGCCGCCCGGCAGCAGTTTGCCGCCATGACCGCCGAGCAAGTGGCCCAGCTTACCAACACCGTATTACTCGGCTTGCCGGGCTCGGAAGAGGCTTTCGAACTATCTGGCTTTCAAGGCCTTCTGGATCAGTATGCAGCCATCGACAGCCAAGAACTGCGGCAGAATCTGTATCACTTTATGCGGGAAGTAGGGCCGGTGGCTCAGGAAGTAGGCGTGAATCTGTGCATTCACCCCGACGATCCGCCCTATCCGCTGCTCGGGCTGCCCCGCGTGGTGAGCACCGAAGCCGACTTAGTAGAATTAATGGAGGCCTACGATGCGCCGGCCAACGGGATTACGTTTTGCACCGGATCGTTGGGGGTACGATCCGACAATGACTTGCCGGGCATGGTCCGGCGCCTGGGCCAGCGCATCCACTTCATCCACTTGCGGGCTACCAAGCGCGAAGCCAACCCCCGCAACTTCCACGAAGCCGACCACCTCGCCGGCGACGTAGACATGTATGCCGTGGTGCGCGAAATCGTGCAGGAAGAGCAACGCCGAGCCCAAGCGGGCTCCGGCGTAAGCCAACTAACAATGCGGCCCGATCACGGCCACCAGATGCTCGACGACCTCCACAAGAAAACCTATCCGGGTTATTCGGCCATCGGCCGGTTGCGCGGCTTGGCCGAGTTGCGCGGGCTGGAATATGGCATCCGTGGTGCCTTAGCTGATATCAAGCAAGATGCTGCTAGTCAAGCGGTTGTAAATAAAGAATCATTGACCTCGTGAATTCAACTTTCCGCATAAAACCGCTTCGGTCTGTACTGGTGATGCTGCTTCTGCTGGTGGCGGCTCACGGCAGCATGGCCGACGACGGCTACCGGTTGTGGCTGAAGTACGACCTGATTCAGGACGCTGCTCAGCGCAAAGCCTACCTAAACGCCGCGAAATTCATCGCCGTGTCGAGCAATGGCCCCGTGCTGCAATCGGCGGCGCGCGAGTTGCAGCAGGGCCTCAAGGGGTTGCTGGGGCAAGCCGTACCGATGGCCAGCGCTCAGGGAAAAAGCGGCGGAATTATTCTAAGCGTTGAACCTACCGCAAACGATAGCGGTGGAGCTTTGGGTAAGGAAGGTTACCGGATCTCGACGGACAAGAACAACATCAAAATCACGGGCAAAACCGAGGCGGGTGTGTTGTATGGCGCGTTTGCTCTGCTGCGCCAGCTCCAGACTCGCCAGCCGCTCGAGAAGATTGCGCTGGCGAGCACGCCCAAGATTGAGTATCGCATGCTCAACCACTGGGACAATCCCGATGGCACCGTCGAAAGAGGGTATGCCGGTTCGTCGATCTGGAAGTGGTACGAGCTGCCCGAACGCGTTGATCCGCGCTACCGCGACTACGCCCGCGCCAACGCATCTATTGGCATTAACGGCGTGGTAATCAACAATGTAAACGCCAGCGCCCGCTACCTAACGGCCGAGTATTTGCAAAAAGTAGCTGCCGTCGCCAACGTCATGCGGCCTTATGGCATCCGGGTGTACATGTCGGTGCTGTGGGCGGCGCCCAAAACCATCGGCGGCCTGACCACTTCCGACCCGCTCGACCCCAAAGTGCGCCAGTGGTGGACCGACCGTACCAACGACATCTACAAAGCCATTCCGGATTTTGGCGGCTTCCTGGTGAAGGCCAACTCCGAAGGCGAACCCGGCCCACAAGATTACGGCCGCAACCACGCCGACGGCGCCAACATGCTGGCCGAAGCCCTCGGCTCGCACGACGGCATCGTAATGTGGCGCGCCTTCGTATACAAGGCCAATTCCAACGGCGACCGTTTCAAGGAAGCCTACGAAGAGTTCAAGCCACTGGACGGCAAGTTTGCCCCGAAGGTGCTGGTACAGGTCAAGAACGGCCCGATTGATTTTCAGTCGCGCGAGCCGTTTCACCCGCTGTTTGGGGCCATGCCCAAGACGCCGTTGGTGCTCGAAGTACAGATCACGCAGGAGTACTTGGGCTTTGCCACCCACCTCGTGTACGAAGCACCGCTTTTCAAAGAGTGCTTAGATTCAGATACTTACTCCAAGGGAAAAGGCTCAACTGTTGCCAAAGTTGTCGATGGTACCGTCGATCAGCACCGCATCAGCGGCATTGCGGGCGTGGCCAACATTGGCTCCGACCGCAACTGGACGGGCCACCCCATGGGCCAGGCCAACTGGTACGCCTTCGGGCGCCTGGCTTGGGATCACGAGCTGTCGTCGCAGGCCATCGCCGAGGAGTGGACCCGGATGACCATCACGACGGAGCCCAAATCGGTGCGCACCATCGCCGACCTGATGGTGAAGTCGCGCGACATTTATGTGCGCTACACTACGCCGCTGGGCTTGCACCACATCATGGGCGAAAGCGTGCATTACGGCCCGCAGCCGTGGCTGGCCAAAGCTGGTCGCCCCGACTGGACGGCCGTCTACTACCACAAAGCCGATGCGCAAGGCCTTGGCTTCGACCGAACCGCCACCGGCAGCAACGCCCTCAGCTTATACGCCCCGGAAGTGCAGAAGCAATGGGGCAATCCGCAAACGTGTGCACTTGACTACCTGCTCTGGTTTCATCACGTAGGCTGGAAACAGCCGCTGAGCACGGGCCGCACCCTCTGGGACGAGCTGTGCTACCGCTACTACACCGGCACCGACTCGGTGACGTGGATGCAAAAACAATGGGCGCAGGTGAAGCCCAACGTCGATCCGGAGCTCTTCGCCAACGTGGAGGGCCGCTTGCAAAAGCAATACAAAGAAGCCGTGTGGTGGCGCGATGCCTGCGTGCTGTACTTCCAGACGCTGGCCCAGCAGCCCATCCCCAAGCCTTTCAGCCCGCCCACGCGCTCGCTGGACGAGGTGAAAAGTTTGGTAGAAATCTATCAGTTGCGTAAGTAATTGATGGTCAATTATTTATATTAATAACAAGAAGTCATGAAGCACTTGCATACCCTCAAGAGCCATACCGATACTCTGGCCCAGAACGTGTTTTCGCTGGAAGGTCGGTTGGCGCTGATTACCGGCGGCGGGAGCGGCATTGGGCTGGAAATTGCCCGCTGCATGGCGCAGGCCGGCGCCCGCGTCATCATCACGGGCCGCCGCGAAGCCGTGCTGCAGGAAGCCGTAGCCGGGCTGGGCGAGTCGGTCGATTACGTGGTGAACGACATCACCGACCTGGCCTCCACCGACGACTTGGTGGAGCAAATCGAGCTGGCTCACGGCCCGCTGGACATCGTGGTGAACAACGCCGGCATCAACATGAAGAAGCCCGCCTTGGAGGTCACCGACGAAGAGTTTAACCGCATCATTCACACCAACCTCAACTCGGTGTTTTCACTGACACGGGCCTGCGCCAAGCGCATGGTCAAGCGCCAGCACGGCGTGATCTTGATGATCTCGTCGATGGCGGCCTACTACGGCATCGACCGAGTGGTGGCCTACGCCGCCTCGAAGTCGGCGGTGGAAGGCATGGTGAAGGTGCTGGCCTCGGAGTTTTCGGCCGACGGTGTGCGGGTGAATGCCATCGCCCCCGGCTTCATCGAAACTGAGATGAGCCGCACGGCCATGAACAACGACCCCGAACGCCGCGACCGGGCCATGCGCCGTACGCCCATGGGCAAGTTTGGTCAGCCCGAAGACATCGGCTACGCCGCCGTATTTCTTGCTTCCGACGCTGCCCGCTACATCACGGGCGCTTCGCTGCCGGTCGACGGCGGCAACTCAATTGGTTTTTAAGTATTAACACACCCAAATCCCCCACCAATTATCATGAAAATACCTTTATGTGCTGCCATGCTGCGCCTAGGGCGACCAATGGCTCAAGGCGCAGTCGTTCTCTCGCTGCTTGGCCTCACGCCAAGCATTGTGCTCGCCCAAACGGGGCACACCGTAACAGGCACCGTTACCTCCGATAATGGCGAAGGCCTGCCCGGCGTAACCGTAGTAATCAAAGGCACTACCGTTGGCACCGGCACCGACGCCAATGGTAAGTTCAGCCTGACCGTGCCCAACGACAATACCGTGCTGGTTGTCAGCTCGATTGGCTACGCGCGGCAGGAAGTGACCGTCGGCAACCGCGCGACGCTCAACGTGAAGCTGGCCACCGAAACCACCGCCCTCAACGAGGTGCAGGTCGTAGGTTACGGTGTCCAGAAGAAAAGCCAGGTAACGGGCGCTATTTCGTCCGTAACGGAAGAGCAGCTGCGCGACGTGCCGGTGGCCAACGTAGGCCAGGCACTGCAAGGCCGTGCGCCGGGCGTTACCATCTCCAGCACCAGCACAACACCCGGTCAGAGCCCAGTTATCCGTATCCGGGGCAACCGCTCCATCTCGGGCAGCAACGATCCGTTGCTGGTCGTTGACGGCATCCCGTTCGACGGCAGCCTCAACGACCTGAATCCCGACGATATCACCTCGCTGGAAGTGCTGAAAGACGCTTCTTCGACGGCTATCTACGGTGCTCGGGGCGCCAACGGCGTTATCCTGATTACCACGCGCCGTGGTAAGTCGGGTGCTCCGCGTGCTACTTACAGCGGCTACTATGGCTCGAAAAACCCCTATGGGTACTACGACTTGCAGAACGGGCAGGAGTACTACAACTACCGCCTTGAAGCCTACCGTGCCCAGAACCCAAACTACGACCCAAACACGGCTAGCACGTTCCTGACGAACGACGAACGGGCCAACTACGCCGCTGGCAAAACGACCGACTACCAGAAGCTGCTGTTCCAGAACGGCCACATCCAAAACCACGTCTTGGGCGTGTCGGGTGGTACGGACCAAACGCAGTATTCTACTTCGCTGGGCTTCTACGATGAAACGGGTATTATCCCCGTGCAGCGTTTCCAGCGCTATTCGCTGCGGGGCACGCTCGATCAGCAAATTGGCAAACGGGTAAAAGTTGGGGTGAACACGTTGAACACGTACAACACCTCGAATGACCCGAACATCAACATCCTGAACCAGATTCTGACCACGAGCCCGCTCGCTTCGGCCTACGACCCCAACGGTCTGCCTGTGCTCTATCCGAACAACGACACTGCTGGTTCTAACCCGCTGACCTTGTACACGACCGATGCGCACAAAGACCAGAACCGCCGGGTACGCACTTTCAACAGCCTCTACGGGCAGGTAAACATCCTGAAAGGGCTGGATTATCGCTTGAACCTAGGCCTGGATGTACGCTCCGAGAACAACGGCACCTTCTTCGCTTCGATCACGCCCCAGAACGGCGGTGGCCAGAGCACGGCTTCGCGTTCGGCTAGCTTCGCGTTCAACCTGCTGACCGAAAACATCCTGACCTACAACCGGAGCTTCGGGAAGCACGATTTGAATTTCACAGGCTTATACAGCTGGCAGGGCTTCCGCTTCGACAACTCCAGCGTTGGCGCCCGTAATCTTTTGGCTAACTATCAGGGATTCAATAACTTAGGCGCTGGTACGCCTAGCTCGGCCAGCAGCAGTCAGCAGCGGTGGGACATTATTTCCTACATGGGCCGCGTTAACTACGCCTACGACAACCGCTATTCGGCTACCTTGACCATGCGGGTTGATGGCTCATCGCGCTTGGCTCCGGGCAACAAGTACAAAGCTTTCCCCTCAGCGGCCGTGGCGTGGAACATCGCCAACGAGTCGTTCCTGCAAGATCAGACGTGGGTTAGCAACCTGAAGCTCCGCGCCAGCCTGGGCCGCGTGGGTAGCACCGCCGTCAATCCTTACCAGACGCTGGGATCGCTGGGTTCCGGCATCGGCAACGGCTACTACAACTATGGTGCGACCGGGGCAGTAGGCGTGGTGCCCAACAGCATTCCGAACGCCAACCTGGGGTGGGAATATACCACGACCGCCAACTTCGGGGTGGATTACGGCTTCTTCAACAACCGTGTTACGGGTTCGGTAGAAGTGTATCAGCAGCGTACCAGCGACCTTTTGCTGCCCGACGCGCTACCCGCAGCTAGTGGGTATACTTCTTACGTTCGCAACGTGGGCCAGACCCAGAACCGCGGCGTCGAGGTAGCGCTCTCCACGGTAAACGTGCGCACGGGCGGTGGCTTTGAATGGTCAACCGACTGGAACTTCACCGTGAACCGGGAGAAGGTACTAGACCTAGGCTTGAGCGATGCTAACGGCAACAAGCTCAGCGACATCGGTAATCAGCGCTTCGTCAACCAGCCGTTGTATGTATTCTATGACTACAAGAACCTAGGCATCTGGCAGACATCGGAGGCGGACGCCGCCAAGAAATACAACTCGAAGCCTGGCCAGATCAAGGTGGCCGACGTGAACAACGACGGCGTGATCAACTCCAGCGACCGGGTGATTGTGGGAAGTCGCCAGCCGAAGTTTGAGGCCGGCCTGACCAACCGCTTCAAGTACAAAGGCTTTGACCTGACGCTCGTCGCGCTTACCCGCGTAGGTGCTACCGTGGTAGATCCAACGTTGTTCGGCCCAAACTACTTCACAACTAACACCGGTCGTCGCAACCAGGTCAACCTCGACTACTGGACGCCTACGAATCCGTCGAACAAGTACCCACAGCCGGACCAGTCCTCGCGTTCAACGGAGTGGCCGACCTACGGGCAGACGCTTGCTTACCTGAATGGCACCTTCATCAAAGTGCGCAGCATTGATTTAGGCTATGCTCTCCCCACTGCTTGGGCGACGAAGGCAAAAATGAGCACAGCGCGCATTTATGTACAAGTGCAAAACCCGCTTATCTGGGCGAAGGAGCAATACTTCCGCGACAACAAAGCCATCGACCCAGATGCCCTATCTTATTCAACCCGCCTCGACGCAAGTCAGCCCGGCGGCATCGCATTTACGGGCGGTAACCCCAACAACACGAGCGGTGGCACGTCCGGTGGTAACGGGGTAAACTACCCTGTTACGCGCGCCTTCATTGTAGGCGTCAACCTGGGCTTCTAAAAGTGACGAAGTGGCTGAGTAGCCACATAGTACAATTTGTACATTCGGTATTTGGCTACTCAGCCGCTTTAGACATCCCTCACTTAGTCAACGATTTAACCTTGCTTTTCAGCGCGCCGCGCTACTTGTATATGAAAAAGATAGTATTAGCTGCGTTAGGAACCTCCTTTCTCTTCGCTACCGCGGGTTGCAAAAAGGATATCCTGGACGAAAACCCACAATCAGTAACAACCCCCGACTTTTTGGGGACGCCGCAGGGGATTGAAGCCGGCGTAACGGGCGTGTACTCGGGCCTGCGCCTGCTCCACGGCAACGATGCGGCCTTCTTCTCCACGGAAGCCGGAACGGACCTTTGGACAAACGGCATTTCGTCGAGTAGCGGCCTGAACGACTACAACCTGAATGACCTGACCCCAGCCAACGCAAGTTCGACGTCCTTCATCTGGAGCGCATCCTACCAGATGATCAACGACGCCAACGGCGTATTGAAGTACTCGGCTACGGTGCAGGGCATGGACCCGGCCCGCCTGAAGCAACTAATAGCAGAAACGAAGCTGCTGCGGGCGCACTACTACTTCGTGCTGGTGCGCCACTTCGGCGACGTACCGCTGATGCAGACCTTCATCGACGCGCCCACCAAGGACATCAGCCGTGTGCCTCAGGCCCAGGTGTACAATGCCATCATTGCGGACCTGACGGACGCCATGAATAACATCGCCGACAAGCCTGCCCAGCCGGGCCGCGCAACGCGCGCCACGGCCCTGCACATGCTGGCGAAGGTATACCTAGAGCGGGCTACCTCGACGGCCAAGCAAAGCGACGACTATGCTAACGCCGCCAAGTACGCCAAGGAACTCATCGACAACCAAAGCCGCTACGGCTTGGGCCTGGAAGCCGACCCAGCTACCGTGTTTGCGGAAGGCAACGAAAACGGAAAGGAAGTACTCTTCAATGCGCAGTTCAACGGCGACGCTAGCTTCTCCCGCATCGACGGCTTCACCTTTGGTGGGGAAAACGTAGCGGGCTTCAACTTCCGCAGCCGCTACGACCTGATTCCTAACATGACCCGCGACACGAACTATGGCCGTCCTTTTGCGCGCCATAGCACGACCCACTTCTTGGAGGATTCTTACATCCTGCGCGATGCCAGTGGCAATGCCCTGGAAACAGGCGCCCAGTTGCGTTCGACGGACTCTCGCTACAGCAAATGGTTCACTACGGTTTATCGGGTCAATTCGCCCGGCTCCAATGGTGGCAGCGCCAGTGCTGTAGTCGGTGACACGTCGCTTTGGTATCCGGGTCGTGAGTTACCGGCTGCCGTACTAGCGCGCATCGCGGCCCGCAAGCCGGTTGCTTACCGGGTTATTCAGCCCAGCCAGTATACCACGGAGTACTTCCCGACCCTCAACAAGTTTGACTCCCGGAACCGCACGTCGTTCCAGGGTTTCTCGACTCGGCCGAACATCATCTACCGCTTGGCCGAAACGTATCTGATTGCGGCCGAAGCCAATTTTTACCTGGGCAACACGTCGCAGGCGCGTGACTACATCAACGTAGTACGTCGGCGGGCAGCCGCAACGGGCAAGACTACCCAAATGGAAATTGCTGCCAGCCAGGTGAATATCGACTTCATCCTCGATGAGCGGGCCCGCGAGCTTTGCGGCGAGATGCTGCGTTGGTACGACCTGAAGCGCACCGGCAAGCTGCTGGAGCGGGTGAAGCTGTACAACCCACCCATCACGCGCCTCGCGACGGGTATTTACGGATCTAACGCCGCCCTCAACATCAAGGATTACCATGTGTTGCGGCCTATTCCGCAGACCGAAATCGATCGTACCGGTGGTAAGATCACCCAGAACCCTGGGTACTAAGTCAAGCATATTTCTTAAGGAACGGCCAGTTATGCTGGCCGTTCCGCTTTTGCTACTCTACGGCTGTAGCGCACTCGTTCTTCCAAAGCTTGCCGTAATTTATTTTCATAAATCATTGTATATCAATGAAATATAAATATATGTTGGTGTGGTTGTTTTGTGTGAGCCTAGTTACGGCGAAAGCACAATCGAATGCCACAAGCGGCATGCCCCGCCTTGTCAAAACTGGGCAAAGCACCCAACTGCTGGTCGACAACAAGCCTTTCTTTGTGTTGGGTGGGGAGCTTGGCAACTCCACGGCTTCCAACACGGCTTACATGCAGCCCTTCTGGCCCAAGCTGAAGGCCATGAACCTGAACACGGTCATTGCGCCGGTGTACTGGGAGTTGATGGAGCCCACGGAAGGCAAGTTTGACTTTACGCTGGTGGACGACCTGCTGCGCGACGCCCGTAAAAACCAGATGAAGCTGGTGCTGCTCTGGTTCGGGGCCTGGAAAAACAGCATGTCGTGCTACGCCCCGGCCTGGGTGAAAACCGACCTGAAGCGCTTTCCGCGGGTAGAAGACGACAAAGGCGTGCCCCAGGAAATCATGACGCCCTTCGAGCCGCGCAACCTCGAAGCCGACCGCAAGGCTTTCGTGCAGCTTATGCAGCATTTGAAAGTGGCTGATGGTCAGCAAC
Organism: Hymenobacter sp. BT491; assembly: GCF_014349165.1. Lineage (NCBI taxonomy): Bacteria > Pseudomonadati > Bacteroidota > Cytophagia > Cytophagales > Hymenobacteraceae > Hymenobacter > Hymenobacter sp. BT491. The sequence goes on from NZ_JACSJJ010000010.1 coordinate 15,152, forward strand.
ATACCGTCGTGACGGTGCAGGTGGAAAACGAGATTGGCATGTTGCCCACGGCCCGCAGCTACGATGCCCGCGCCAACGCGGCTTTCAAGCAGCCGGTACCCGCTCAATTGCTCACGTATTTGCAGCGCGAACGCAAGAACCTGAAGCCGGAATTTGCGGCTATCTGGCAGCGCCAGGGCGCCAAAACCAAAGGCACCTGGGAAGAAGTATTCGGCAAAAGCCTGGCGACCGACGAGATGTTCATGGCCTGGTACTTCGCCACCTATACCAACGCCGTAACTGCCGCCGGCAAAGCCGCTTACCCGTTGCCGATGTACGTGAACGCCGCCCTGAACCGACCGGGCGTAGCGCCGGGCAAATATCCCAGCGCCGGTCCGCTGCCGCACCTAATGGACATCTGGCTGGCCGGCGCCCCCGATATCGACATCCTGGCCCCCGACTTCTACAACCCCAACTTCGAGCACTGGTGCGACCTGTACACGCGCGGCGGCAACCCGCTGTTCATCCCCGAGCATCGCTTCGAGGAGGGCGTGGCGGCCAAAGCTTTCTTCGCCTTCGGCAACTACAACTGCCTTTCGTTTTCGCCTTTCGCCATTGAAGGCAGCGACACGCTGAAAGGCGCACCCATCAGCAAAGCATACGAGCTGTTGCAGCAAGTGAGCTTTCTGCTGGGCAAGCACCAGCCCCAAAACCAGGTACGCGGCTTTCTGGTGGAAAAAGACTCCGCCGCCCGCACCACTACGCTCGGCGACTACCGCTTCACGGCCAAGCACGAGTACACGCTGGGCTGGTCGTTGGGCGCGAAAAAGGCCGAGTGGACGCCGGGTGGCGGCCTGATCATCGCCGTAGCACCCGACGAATTTTACGTGGTCGGGACGGGCATCGTCCTTACCTGCGAGCCAACGGCCAAAGGCAAGCGCGCGGGCTATGTCAGCGTCGATGAAGGCCACTTTGAAGGAGAAAAATGGATAGCCGGCCGCCGCATGAACGGCGACCAGGATCACCAGGGTCGTCATGTGCGGGTGTCGGGCGAAGATTATAGCATTCAGCGAGTTAAGCTCTATACCTACTAACGCGCGGCTTCTTATGAACAACAAAAGCATGAAAAATCCGACCTCGTTCGGCAACCGCTTACGCTGCGCAGGCTCGCTGTTAGTGGCCTGTGGCCTGCTCTTGCCGCCGCGGCCGGTGGCGGCGCAAATTCGCTTACCCAGGCTGATCAGCGACGGCATGATTTTGCAGCGCGATGCCAAGGTGAGCATCTGGGGTTGGGCGGCGGCCGGCGAGGCCGTTACCGTGAAGTTCAGTGGCCAAACCTACCGCGCCACTACCGGCCCGGACGGCAAATGGACCATTGCCCTGCCCGCCCTGAAAGCTGGTGGCCCCTACGAGATGAATCTCGATGCTAGTAACCATTTGACTGTCAAGGATATACTAGTAGGGGATGTGTGGGTGTGCTCGGGCCAATCGAACATGGAAACGCCCATGTCACGGGTGCGCGACCGGTACCCCGATGCCGTTGCCCAGGCGAATAACCCGATGATCCGGCAGTTCAATGTGGATCTGCGCTATGCCTTCAACGGCCCGAAAGCCGACCTAGCCGGCGGCCGGTGGGTAACCACCACGCCCCAGAATGTGCTGGCCTTCAGCGCCGTGGGCTATTTCTTCGCCAAGACGCTGTTCGAGAAATACCACGTTCCCGTTGGCATCATCAAATCGGCGGTGGGTGGCTCACCCGCCGAAGCCTGGTTGAGCGCCGATGCCCTGAAGGCGTTCCCCGCTTACCAGCAGGCCGCCGAAAAAGTAAAAGACAGCACCTACGTAGCCCGCACGATTGCGCAGGATCAGGCCGCTTCCCGCATGTGGTACACCAACTTGCGGCAACAGGATCAAGGTGAGGCGAAGGGCACAACGCCTTGGTACGCAACCACCTACAACGCCGCAGACTGGAAAACGATGAAGATTCCCGGTTACTGGGCCGACCAGGGCTTAGGGCCGGTAAATGGCGTGGTGTGGTTGCGCAAGGAAGTAGAGGTGCCGGCCAGCATGGTGGGCAAGCCCGCCCGCCTGGAGCTGGGCACCATCGTGGACAGCGATTCGGTGTACATCAACGGGCAGTTTGCCGGCACCACCGGCTACCAGTACCCGCCGCGCAAGTACGACCTGCCGGCCACCTTGCTCAAGCCCGGCCGCAACCTGATTGTGGTGCGCGTCATCAACAACTCGGGCAAGGGTGGCTTTACGCTCGACAAACAATACCGGCTCACGGCCGGCGGCCAGACCCTGGATCTGCGCGGCGACTGGCAGTATAAACTAGGGGCCGCGTCGCAGCCCGCCCCGGGCTCCACCACTTTCCAGTACCAGCCCGGCGGCTTATTTAACGGCATGATTGCGCCGTTGCTGCCGTACTCGATCAAAGGCGTGCTGTGGTACCAGGGCGAATCCAATACCAGCAAGCCCGAAGAATACCAGCAGCTGCTCACGGCTCTTATTGCCGACTGGCGCACGCACTGGAAGCAACCCAAACTGCCGTTTATCTACGCGCAGCTCCCCAATTTCATGGCCGTCAAAGAGCAGCCCAGCGAAAGCGAATGGGCCCGACTGCGCGAGTCGCAGCGCCGCACGTTGGCCGTGCCGAACACCGCTATGTCTGTCAACATCGACCTGGGCGAATGGAATGATATTCACCCACTTGCCAAAGAAGATGTAGCCAAGCGGCTGGCTTTGGCCGCCGAGAAAGTAGCCTACGGCGAGAGCAAAATTGTGTCTTCGGGTCCGTTGTACCAGGGCATGCAGGTGGCCGGCAATAAGGCTACGCTCACGTTCACGAACACCGGCAGCGGGCTGGTGGCCAAAGGCGGCGGACCGCTAAAGCGATTTGCCGTAGCCGGCGCTGACAACAAATTTGTGTGGGCCAACGCCCGCATCGAAGGCAACAAAGTGATCGTCTGGAGCGAGCAAGTTGCTACGCCGGTGACCGTGCGCTACGCCTGGGCCGACAACCCGGAAGGAGCCAACCTTTACAACAAAGAAGGTCTGCCGGCTTCTCCGTTCACCACGGCAAAGTAGGTTTCATAACTATTTGTAAATCTGACGATTATGCAAGGAGGAAGGAAAATCAAGAGCAGTCTGCTTCTCTCAGTGGCGGTAGCAGCGCTGGGCTTGCAGCAGCTACAGGCCCAACAGAAAGCAGTATATCTCGATCCGGCGCAGCCGCTGAATGCCCGCGTCAACGACCTGATTTCCAAGCTCACGCTGGAGGAGAAAGTGGCCCAAATGCTGGACCAGAGCGCGCCCGTGCAACGGCTGAATATCCCCGCCTACAGCTGGTGGAACGAGGCGCTACACGGCGTCGGCCGTTCTGGGCCGGCCACGGTGTTTCCGCAAGCTATTGGCCTGGCCGCCACCTTCGACGACGACTTGGCGCAGCGCGAGGCCACCGCAATTTCCGACGAAGCCCGCGCCATGTACAACGCGGCCATCGCCCAAAATCACTACGTCAAGTACGGAGGTCTCACGTTCTGGACGCCCAACATCAACATCTTCCGCGACCCGCGCTGGGGCCGCGGCCAGGAAACCTACGGCGAAGATCCCTACCTGACTTCGCGCATGGGCGTGGCCTTCGTGAAAGGCTTGCAGGGTAACGACCCCAAGTATCTGAAAGTGGCCGCCTGCGCCAAGCACTACGCCGTGCACAGCGGCCCCGAGAAGCTGCGCCACGAGTTCAACGCCGAAGCTAGCCCCCAGGACCTGCGCGAAACCTATCTGCCCGCTTTCCACGCGCTGGTCAATGCGAAAGTGGAGGCCGTGATGTGCGCCTACAACAGCACCAACGGCGAGCCCTGCTGCGGCAATACCTTCTTGCTCAACGATGTGCTGCGCAAAGAGTGGGGCTTCCGCGGCCACGTCGTCTCAGATTGCGGCGCGCTGGATGATCTGTACCAGGGCCACAAAGTGGTGAAAACCAAGACCGAAGCCGCGGTGCTGGCCTTGCAGCGGGGCGTCAACCTTAACTGCGGCGACACCTACAGCGAGTTGACGGGGGCCGTGAAGCAAGGCATGTTGAAGGAGGCGCAGCTCGACAGCTCGCTGGCCGTGCTGCTGCGCACCCGCTTCAAGCTGGGGCTGTTTGACCCCAAAGGCATGACGCCTTACGACCAGATTCCGACGTCCGTTATCAACAGCGCCGAACACCGGCAACTAGCTAAGGAAGTGGCACTTAAGTCGGTGGTGTTGCTCAAAAACAACGGCGTGCTGCCGCTACGCAATGATTTAGGTAAGTACTTCGTGACCGGCCCCAACGCCACCAGCGTTGATGCCTTGTTGGGTAATTATTACGGCGTCAATGGCCAGATGACCACGATTCTGGAAGGCTTGGTGGCCGGCGTGCGACCGGGCAGCCAAATCGAATACAAGCAAGGTATGCTGCTGGACCGGCCCAACGTAAATCCCATCGACTGGACCACCGGCGAAGCCAAGCTCACCGACGCTACCATCGTGGTGATGGGCATCACGGGCTTGCTGGAAGGCGAGGAAGGAGAGTCAATTGCTTCGTCGCATGCCGGCGACCGCCTCGACTACAACCTGCCCCAAAACCAAATCGACTTTCTGAAAAAGCTGCGCAAAGACAACAAGCACCCCCTCATCGCCGTCGTGACGGGGGGCAGCCCCATGAACCTGGCCGAAGTACACGAACTCTGCGACGCGGTGCTGCTGACGTGGTACCCCGGTGAAGAAGGGGGCAGTGCCGTTGCAGATATCATCTTCGGGAAAGCCTCGCCTTCGGGCAAACTACCCGTGACCTTCCCGAAATCCCTGGATCAGTTGCCGGCCTACGAAAGCTACGGCATGAAAGGCCGCACCTACCGCTACATGGACGCCGAGCCGCTCTACCCGTTTGGCTACGGGCTGAGCTACGCCAAATTTGAATACGCAAGCCTAAAGCTGTCCAGCAAGAAACTCGCTAAGGGTAAGCCAGTTGAGGTAGAGGCCACTGTAAAAAACACCGGCACGATGGCGGGTGAAGAAGTGGTGCAGCTCTACCTAACCCATACGGCCCGCAAAGGCAGTCAGACGCCCTTGTACTCGTTGAAAAGCTTCAAGCGGGTGAGTCTCCAGCCTGGCGCCAGCACTACCGTCCGGTTTACGCTCACTCCCGATATGCTGGCTCTGATCAATGAGAAAGGCTTGGCGGTGGCACCTACTGGCCTGGTAAAAGTCTGGGTAGCAGGCTCCTTGCCCTCACAGCGCAGTCAGGAGCTTGGCGCTGCCAAAGCCGCTATGGCCACCTTGGCGGCCAAATAAGATCTTCCCAGAATGTATAAGGCTTGACCAACCACAGTAGAAGGAAATGGAGCCCATTAGCTGTCCTTTTCTGCGAATTGAATTATTCGCGGGGATACTTAGCTGAACCGTTAGCTTTCCCGAAGCCCGCCATTTGATTATTTGAAGATATTCTGGGAAAATATTTTCATTCCTGATCCTGTAAAAACTACCTATCGAAACCGATTCCGGAAACGGTTTCGATCTTTTTGTTTGCAAATTAGCCTTTTAGAGGCCCTTTGGTGTTGACGCCGATCGTTTTTGTTGTAGTATATTCGATGGTGAGTCGGTCGTAAATCTCGGCTATTGCTTTGTCAACTCATAAGGCAAACGGGCGGCACCAAAGAACATAAAATTGTACTTTCCCGTTTTAGAAACGATTGCGGGATTTCGTTATTCATCCGTTTTTGTCAGCGCTTTTCTGAAGCAGTAACAGCATGAAATACCTCTTAGGGTACGACATTGGGAGTTCATCGGTAAAAGCTTCCTTGCTCCGCATCGACACGGGCAGGTGCGTAGCCGCGGCTACCTCGCCCAAGCAAGAAATGGAGATTACCGCCGTCACTGCCGGCTGGGCCGAACAGCGCCCCGAGCGGTGGTGGCAGGAAATCATCAACGCGACGCACAAGCTCAAGGAAGCGTACGGCTTTGATGCTTCGCTGGTGGCTGGCATCGGTATCACTTACCAAATGCACGGCCTCGTGCTCATCGACCGCGAGGGGAAGGTATTGCGCGACGCCATCATCTGGTGCGACAGCCGCGCCGTGGACATTGGCAATCAGGCTTTTGCAGATTTGGGCGAAGGGTTTTGTCTGAGCAATTTTCTCAACTCACCCGGCAACTTCACGGCTTCCAAATTGAAGTGGGTGAAGGACAACGAGCCCGAAATCTTCGAGCAGATTCACAAAATCCAGCTTCCCGGCGACTACATCGCTTTTCAGCTGACCGGCAACCTCCAAACCACGGTTTCGGGCTTGTCGGAAGGTGTGTTCTGGAATTTCAAGGAGCAGCGCATCGCTGAGGAACTGCTTGACTACTACGGTATTAGCCAAGATTTGCTACCGGAAATAGTCGATACGTTCTCGGTGCAGGGCCAGCTTACGCAGGCCGCGGCCACGGAGTTGGGGCTGCACGCGGGCACGCCCATCAGCTACCGCGCCGGCGATCAGCCCAATAACGCCTTCTCACTCAATGTGTTACAAGCCGGCGAGATTGCTGCCACGGCGGGCACGTCGGGTGTGGTCTACGGCATCAACGAAACGATGACCGCCGATTCTAAGTCGCGGGTTAACACGTTTGTGCACGTCAACAACACCGCCACTAAGCCTAAAAATGGGGTTTTGCTGTGCGTCAACGGTACGGGCATCCTGAACAGTTGGCTGCGCAAGCTGGTAGGCGAAATGCCTTACGACCAAATGAATCAGCTGGCCGCGCAAGCCTCGATTGGCTCCGAAGGCTTGGTGTTTCTGCCGTTTGGCAACGGCGCCGAGCGCATCCTCGAAAACCGCCCCACCGACGCTCAGCTTTCGGGCTTGAGCTTTAATATTCATGCACAGTCCCATGTGTTGCGGGCGGCGCAGGAAGGAATCGTGTTTGCCCTCAACTATGGCATGGACATCATGCGCGAGTCGGGGGTGCAGGTGCGCAAAGTGCGGGCCGGCAACGCCAATATGTTTCTGAGTCCGGTGTTTCGGGATGCCTTTGTTAACAGCGGCAACGTAGAACTAGAACTCTACAACACCGACGCCTCGCAGGGCGCGGCGCGCGGGGCTGGCGTGGGCGTGGGCATCTACCATTCCCCCGACGAAGCCTTCGTTGGACTGGAAAAGATACTAACCGTGGAGCCCACTGCTGCGGCGCAACAGCAGTACCAAGCAGCCTACGCCCGCTGGCTGAACACGCTGCACCAAAAGCTGGAGCTGGAAGAGCGCAAAACGCCCCTTTTCAACTAAAGCAGACGTGTTTTTGCAAGTAATTGATTGTCAAAGATTTACATATTAACCCACAACCGTATGTCAACCCTCACCCTAAGCAGAACGGAGTTTTTTAAAGGCATCGACAAAGTCCGGTTTGAAGGCCGCGAGTCGGATAACCCGCTGGCGTTCAAATGGTACGACGAAAACAAACTGATCGCCGGCAAAACGATGAAGGAGCACCTGCGCTTCGCCATCTCGTACTGGCACACCTTCACCGGCACCGGCGGCGACCCCTTCGGCCCCGGCACCAAGCACTTTCCGTGGGATGCTCAGGGCGAAATCATTGGCCGCGCTAAAGACAAAATGGACGCCGCCTTTGAGTTTTTCACCAAGATCGGGGCGCCGTATTACTGCTTCCACGACATCGACTTGGTCGACGAAGGCGCGTCGCTGCAAGAGTACGAGCGCAACCTAGCCACCATCATCGATTACGCCAAGGAGCACCAAGCCGAAAGCGGCATCAAGCTGCTGTGGGGCACGGCCAACGTGTTTTCGAACCCGCGCTACATGAACGGCGCCAGCACCAACCCCGAGTTTGCGGCCCTGGCCTTTGCCGGCACGCAGGTTAAAAATGCGCTGGACGCGACCATTGCTCTGAACGGCGAAAACTACGTGTTCTGGGGCGGCCGCGAAGGCTACATGACGCTGCTCAACACCAACATGAAGCGCGAGCAGGAGCACATGGGCCGCTTCCTGACCATGGCCCGCGACTACGCCCGCAAGCAAGGGTTCACCGGCAAATTCTTCATCGAGCCCAAGCCAGCCGAGCCGACCAAGCACCAGTACGACTTCGACGCGGCGACTGTGATCGGCTTCCTGAAAGAGCACGGCTTGGAAAACGACTTCATGCTGAACCTGGAAGTAAACCACGCCACGTTGGCCGGCCATACCTTCCAGCACGAGCTGCAAGTAGCAGCCGACGCCAACATGCTCGGCTCGATGGACGCCAACCGCGGCGACTACCAGAACGGCTGGGACACCGACCAGTTCCCCAACAACATCAACGAGCTGACCGAGTCGATGCTCATCATCCTGGAGCACGGCGGCATCTCGCCCGGCGGCATCAACTTCGACGCCAAAACGCGCCGCAACTCGACGGATTTGGAGGACATTTTCATCGCCCACATCGCGGGCATGGACACGTTTGCCCGCGCTTTGGTGGTAGCCGACAACATTCTGCAAAAATCACCTTACAAGAAGTTCCGCCAAGAGCGCTACGCTTCGTTTGACTCCGGCCAGGGCGCGGCTTTCGAGAAGGGCCAGCTCACGCTGGAAGACTTGCGCACGTTCGCACTCGGCCACGGCGAGCCCGAGCAAAAGAGTGGAAAACAGGAGTGGCTGGAAAGCATTATCAACCAGTACATCTAAGCTCCGTACTTGTGGGTTGGTACCCGCGCGACTGCAAATCTGAAGCAATTACATATCTTATTGGCTATCAAATAGATAGAAAATAAGCATTTGACTGCCTTCTAATAATTGCCGCGCGTGGGTGCCGCCCACCATGTATTTTTTCACCCCTTCTGTTTCTGAGCTATGACTGACAAGCAAGTGTCTTTGGACGAACTAAGCGTAAACACGATCCGGCTGCTGTCGGTGGACATGGTGCAGGCTGCCAACTCCGGCCATCCTGGCTTGCCGCTGGGGGCTGCCCCCATGGCCTATGTGTTGTGGTCGCGCATTCTGCGCTTCAACCCGCAAGACCCCAAGTGGCCCAACCGCGACCGCTTTGTGCTTTCGGCCGGACACGGCTCGGCGCTGCTCTACAGCTTGTTGCACCTCTACGGCTACGACCTGTCGCTCGACGACGTGAAAGCATTTCGGCAGCTCCACTCCAAAACGCCCGGCCACCCGGAGTCGAACCTGACGCCGGGCATTGAGGTAACTACTGGTCCGCTGGGACAAGGCTTCGCCAACGGCGTGGGCATGGCCATGGCCGAAGCCCACTTGGCGGCGGTGTATAACAAACCCGGCCACGACGTTGTCGACCACTACACCTACGCCATCGTCAGCGACGGCGACCTGATGGAAGGCATCGCGTCGGAGGCCGCCTCGCTGGCCGGTCACTTGCGTCTGGGCAAGCTCATCTATCTCTACGACGACAACGACATCTCGCTCGACGGGCCCACCCGGTTGGCCTATACCGAAGATGCTTTGGCCCGCTTCGAAGCCTACGGCTGGCACACCCAGCGCGTGCAGGACGGCAACGACCTCGACGGCATCGAGCAGGCCATCAAAGCAGCGCAGGCCGAAACCGGCCGTCCTTCTATTATTTCCGTCAAAACCATCATCGGCTACGGCAGCCCGGGCGAGGGCACAAGCAAAGTGCACGGCTCGCCGCTGGGCGTAGAAAATCTGAAAAGAGCCAAAGCCTTCTTCGGATTCGATCCCGAGCAAAGCTTTGTAGTGCCCGACGAAGTGCGCACGCACCTAGCCGAAGCTGGCCAGCAGGGTGCCCGTCTTCAGAATGAATGGAACCAGAAATTTGAAGCCTACAGCCAGGAGTTCGCGGCCGAAGGCGAACTGTTTCGCGTTTCCTTCGCTGGCGATCTGCCCAACAACTGGGACGCCGACTTGCCCGTGTTTACGCCCGCCGACGGCGATATGGCTACCCGCCAAGCCTCGGGGAAAGCGCTGACTGCTTTGAAGAAAAGCGTACCGTTTCTGTTCGGCGGCTCGGCCGACTTGGCCAGCTCCAACGAAATGCCCACCAGCGGCGACATCAGCTTCCAGCCGGGGCACTATGACAACCCCAACATCTGGTTTGGCGTCCGTGAGCACGCCATGGGCGGCGCCATGAACGGGATGGCCCACCACGGCGGCGTGCGCCCCTACGGCGGCACGTTCCTTACCTTCTCCGACTACATGCGCGGCGCCATCCGCCTGACGGCGCTGGCCGAATCGTCGGCGACGTTCGTGTTTACCCACGACAGCATTGGCTTGGGCGAAGACGGCCCGACTCACCAACCTGTCGAGCAGGTAGTTGCGCTGCGTACCATCCCAAACATCATCGTGCTGCGCCCCGCCGACGCCAACGAAACCGTGGAGTCGTGGCGCCTCGCCCTAACTAAGCCCAAGTCGCCGGTTGTGCTGATTTTGTCGCGGCAAAAGCTCCCCACGCTCGACCAGTCGAAATACGGTTCGGCGCGCGAAGGCGTGGCCAAAGGCGCGTATATCCTGAGCGACTCGGCCGAAACCCCACAGCTGATTCTGATCGCGACGGGCTCAGAAGTTTCGCTGGCCATGAAAGCCCAAGCCGAACTGACGAAAGAAGGCACGCAGGTGCGCGTGGTAAGCATGCCGTCGTGGGAACTGTTTGAGCAGCAAGACGAAGCGTATCGCCACCAAGTGCTGCCGCCCTCGGTGCGCAAGCGCATTTCCATCGAGGCGGGCTCCCCGATCGGGTGGCACAAATACGTCACCGACGAAGGCACCGTGATTGGCATGAACAGCTTCGGCGCGTCGGGTCCGGGCGAGGAAGTAATGGAGTTTTTCGGCTTTACGGTCGAAAACGTGCTGCAAAAGGCCAAAGCTTTGTTGCAAGATAAAGCCGTGGGTATCGAGCCCAAAGAGGTACTTTCCTAACTTTCGGCTTCGACATCAACCGCACTCCTATGAACCCACTAGTTGAAATCCGCCAGTTCGACCAAAGCATTTGGCTGGACTTTATCCGTCGTAAAATCCTCATTAACGGCGAGTTACAGAAGCTTATCCGCGAAGACTCGTTGCGGGGGGTAACTTCTAACCCCGCCATTTTTGAGAAAGCCATTGGCGGTAGCGACGACTACGACGCTGCGATTCGCTCGCTGGCCTTGCAAAACAAGACGACCGAAGAGATTTACACCTCCTTGGCCATTGCCGACGTGCAGCAGGCCTGCGATCTGTTTCGCCCGCTTTACGACAGCGCCGACAACTCCGGCGACGGCTACGTGAGCCTCGAGGTAGGCCCCGGCCTGATCAACGACACGGAAGGCACCATCGAAGAAGGCATGCGCTTCTGGAAAGCCGTCGACCGTCCGAACGTGATGATTAAGGTGCCGGCAACGTTGGAAGGCCTGCCGGCCATCCGGCGCCTCATCTCGGAAGGCATCAACGTAAACGTAACGCTGATTTTTGGTCTGGAACGCTATAAGCTTGTCGCTGAGGCGTTTATCGCCGGCATGGAAGACCGCGTAAAGGCCGGCCAGCCGATCGACAAAATCGCTTCCGTCGCTAGCTTCTTCCTCAGCCGCATCGACGTGCTGATTGATCCGAAGATAGAAAAGATCATTGCCGAAGGCGGCGAGAAAGCCGAAACGGCCAAATCGGTGCTGGGCGAAGTGGCCATTGCCAGTGCCAAGAAAGCCTATCAGATTTACAAAGAGATCTTTACGGGTCCGCGTTGGGAAGCGCTGAAAGCCAAAGGCGCCAACACGCAGCGTTTGCTGTGGGCCAGCACGGGCAACAAAAACCCTAAGTACGACGACCTGAAATACGTGGAGTCGCTGATCGGGCCGCACACGGTAAACACGATTCCGGTGGAAACGCTGGATATTTTCCGGGCCAAAGGCAAGCCTGCCGTGCGCCTCGAAGACGACCTTGAAAAGTCGGAGGAAGTGCTGCGCCGCCTGCCCGAACTCGGCCTGGATCTGGAAGCCTTAACCAACCAGCTCGAACTGGAAGGGGCCCAGAAATTCTCGGAGCCTTTCGCCAAGCTGATGGACTCGCTGGAGAAAAAGCGCCAGATCGCGTTTGGCGAAACGGTGATTCCGGCAGCATTGCAACTGGTTCAATATCAGGAAGATATAGAAGCTAAGCTGCAAGAGCTGAACCACAAGAACTTCACCCAGGGCTTCTGGCAAAAAGACGCCCCGCTGTGGACGCAGGATGCCGAAGCGCAACAAAGCATTCGCAGCTTTATGGGCTGGCTGCGCGTGGCCGAAACCATGGTGGAAGCCGTGCCGGCACTCGAGCAATTTGCCAACGACATCAAGGCCGCCGGCTTTAAGCATGTGGTAGTGATGGGCATGGGCGGCAGTACCATGGCCCCGATCGTGTTTGACAAGTCGTTCCAGCAAGGCGAAAATGGTCTGCCCATGTCCATTCTGGACACGACCGACCCCGGTACCGTACGCCAGATCGAAGAGTCGGTGCCGCTGGCCGACACGCTGTTCATTGTGGCCAGCAAATCGGGCACGACGGCCGAGCCGCTGGCGTTCGGCGACTATTTCTACGCCAAACTCAAGGAGGTGAAAGGCGACAAAGCCGGCGAGAACTTCGTGGCCATCACCGATCCGGGCTCCAAATTCGTGACTTCGGCCACGGAGCAAGGTTACCGACACATTTTCTTCAACTTCCCCGAAGTGGGCGGCCGTTTCTCGGCCCTGACGTACTTCGGCCTTGTGCCGGCCGCCCTGCTGGGCATCAACGTAGGCGAACTCCTGGAGCGCGCCATCCGGATGATGCGCGCCTGCGGTGCGTACGGTCCCGTTGACCAAAACCCCGGCGTAGAGCTAGGCGTAGTGCTTGGCGTGTTGGCCACGAAGGGCCGCGATAAGCTGACCTTCGTGGTGCCGGATTCGCTGAAAGACCTAGGCCTCTGGATGGAGCAGCTTTTGGCCGAAAGCACAGGCAAAGAAGGCAAAGGCATTCTGCCCGTAGCCGGCGAGCCGCTGGCCGATCTGAGCCTGTACGGCGACGACCGCGTGTTTGCGTACATCGGATATAAGAACGAGCCCGATACGCCTAACCTGGAAAAGCTGAAGGTGTTGGCCGATGCTGGGCACCCAGTGATCACCATTTTGATGGACGAGCCGCTGGACTTAGGCGCCGAGTTTTTCCGTTGGGAAGTAGCTACGGCGGTGGTAGGCGCGGTGCTTGGCATCAATCCTTTCGACCAGCCTAACGTGCAAGCCGCCAAAACGGCGACTGACCGCCTGATGAAAACGGTGGAACAGGAAGGCAAGCTGCCCCAGCCGCAAGCGGCGCTTTCCGAAAACGGGGTTGATTTCTATACGACTTCCACCGGCGACACAGCCGCCGGCCTGCTCGACGCTTTCTTCGCCCAGGCCAAGCCCGGCGATTACGTGTCCATTCAGGCTTATCTGACGGAAACGCCGGAGCTCAACGAGGCCATCGATCAGCTGCGGGCGGTGCTGCAACGTCGTCTGCACGTGGCTACTACGTTTGGGTACGGCCCGCGCTTCCTGCACTCGACCGGCCAGTACCACAAAGGCGGCCCCAACACGGGCTTGTTCCTGCAATTCACCGACGATAACGTAACCGACCTGCCGCTGCCCGGCCGTTCCTACACCTTCGGAACTTTCCAAAATGCTCAGGCTCAAGGTGATTTGGAAGCGCTCCAGAGCAACGACCGCCGCACCTTGCACGTGCATCTGGGTCACGACGTCAAGAAGGGACTCAAAACGATCCTGTCAGCCTTGCAGGCGCCCCAGATGGCGTAGATTTTAAGCAGAAACTAGTGTTCTTCCGGCCCTTTGGGACGATGTTTTCCGAGGGCCGGAAGAACCTGTTTTCGCCGCGATAAGCGGTGGCAACTTGCCGTGTGAGCATAATCGAAAGCATACGAAGCCTCTTGGTATGTGCTCGATAGCTATATTTTATATAAAACATAAGTAATTGATAATCAGATATTTATGTTTTAGATGAGATGAAAACTTAAGGCTGCAATACCCCGAATACCGTTCTGAATTTGTCGAGTACAACACGATTTCACCCGCCCCTTTTTCTACAACCCAGCACCCCAATATCCCGACTAAACCTACCCAAAATGAATTCTAGGAAACCCTTGATCGGTGCCTGCATGGCCGCTTTGAGTCTGGGCTTTGTGCAGAAATCCGAGCCTGCCCTAAAGGACGCGTTTAAAGGCGATTTCTACGTGGGCGCGGCGCTGAACAACGCCCAGATCAGCGGCCGCGATCCGCAGGCTGCTGACCTGATTAAGAAGCAGTTTAATACCATTAGCCCCGAAAATCTGCTCAAGTGGGAGGCAGTGCACCCGGGCCCTACGACATACAACTTCAAGCCCGCCGACGATTACGTAGCGTTCGGTCAGCAGAACAAGATGTTCATCGTGGGCCACACGCTGATGTGGCACCAACAGACGCCCAAGTGGGTGTTTGAAGACGAAACCGGCAAGCCCGCCAGCCGCGAAGTGCTGCTCAAGCGCCTCGAAGAGCACATCAATACGGTTGTGGGCCGCTACAAAGGCAAAATCAACGGCTGGGATGTGGTAAACGAGGCCATCGACGACCAGCAGGGCGGCCTGCGCAAAACCAAATGGCTGGAGATTCTGGGCGAAGATTTCGCGGCCAAGGCCTTCGAGTTTGCCCACAAAGCTGACCCGAAAGCCGAACTCTATTACAACGACTACAGCCTCTATCGCCCCGAAAAGCGCGAAGGCGTAATCAAGCTGGTTAAAAGCTTGCAGGCTAAAGGCGTGAAAGTCACGGCTATCGGCATGCAGGGCCATTACGGTCTGACGCGCCCCACCATCGAGCAAGTGGAGGCCAGCATCGTGGCGTTTGCGAAGCTGGGCGTGCACGTAAACTTCACGGAGCTGGACATCGACGTGCTGCCCAACCCCAGCAAACGGCAGGGCGCCGATATCGCCGACACCTTCGCCGCCGACGAGAAATACAACGTCTATACTACCGGCCTGCCCGATTCGGTGCAGCAAAAGCTTACCCAGCGCTACGCCGACCTGTTTGCGCTGTTCCACAAGCACCGCGATGTCATCGACCGCATCACGCTTTGGGGCGTCACCGACGCCAACTCTTGGCTGAACGATTGGCCCATCAAAGGCCGGACGAGCTACCCGCTGCTCTTCGACCGCAGCTACCAGCCAAAGCCTGCTTTCGAGGCAGTGATTCGGGCTGCGAAAAAGGATAAAATCTAAAATCTGAACCCCACCCACATGGTTTTGCTACGCGTCCGCCGACTGTTGCACAGGTCATATCTTCTGTCTTTTATTTTTATTATGTGCTTGACTGTAAGCTCTTTGCAGTCGGCTTGGGCAGTTGATGGCACTTCATACGTCTCGACGAAGCAGCAGAAAGGCAGCTTTGCCTTGGCGGCTGCGGGCAAGGTGGCGCCGCTCTACGCCAGCGCCGCCGATTGGCCGGGCGTGCTGCGGGCCGCGAAGGATTTGCAAGCCGATGTAAATCGCGTAACCAAACTCACGCCCACCCTCTCGACCGACAAAGCACCGACGGGCAAGGAAGTGGTGCTGATCGGAACCATCGGCAAAAGCCCGCTGATTGACCAATTGATCCGGGCCAAAAAGCTCGACGTATCGGGTGTGACGGGGAAATGGGAAGTATTTGTAAATCAGGTAGTTGAAAAACCGCTGCCCGGTGTAGAGCGGGCGTTGGTAATTGCGGGTAGCGACAAGCGCGGCACCATCTATGGCATTTATGACCTATCGCAGCAGATGGGCGTTTCGCCGTGGTATTGGTGGGCCGATGTGCCGGTGCCGCCACAAAAGTCGCTGTATGTAGCGGCGGGGCGACACACGCAGGGCGAACCGGCGGTGAAGTACCGCGGCATCTTCATCAACGACGAAGCACCGGCGCTCTCGGGCTGGTCCAAAGAGAAATTCGGTGGCGTCAATTCGAAGATGTACGTGCACATGTTCGAGCTGATTTTGCGCCTCAAGGGCAATTACTTGTGGCCGGCCATGTGGGGCAACGCATTCAGCGACGACGACCCGCAAAACCCGGCGCTGGCCGACGAATACGGCATCGTGATGGGCACCTCGCACCACGAGCCACTCACGCGGGCCCACGACGAGTGGCGCCGCTACGGCAAAGGCGGCGCCTGGAACTACCAGACCAACGCCGCTGCCTTGCAGGAATTTTGGCGCGGGGGCATGCAGCGCATGGGCACCCGGGAGAACGTGGTGAGCATCGGCATGCGCGGCGACGGCGACGAGCCCATGAGCCAGGAAAGCAACATTGCGCTGCTGGAAAAAATCGTAGCCGATCAGCGCCAGATCATTGCCGAGACCACCGGCAAGCCCGCCGACCAAACGCCCCAAATGTGGGCGCTCTACAAAGAGGTGCAGGACTATTACGACAAGGGCATGCGCGTGCCCGACGACGTGACGCTGCTGCTCTGCGACGACAACTGGGGCAACATCCGCAAGCTGCCCAAGCTCGGCGACAAACCCCGGAGTGGCGGCTACGGCATTTATTACCACTTCGACTACGTGGGTGGGCCGCGTAACTATAAATGGCTCAATACCAATCCGTTGCCGCGCATCTGGGAGCAAATGCACTTGGCCTATGAATATGGCGTCAAGCAAATTTGGGTGGTGAACGTGGGCGACCTGAAACCCATGGAATTGCCGATCAGCTTCTTCCTTGACTACGCCTGGAATCCCAACAAAATCGGGGCGGATCAGGTGGCTGCCTACACCCGGCAATGGGCCGCCCAGCAGTTTGGCGAAAAGCACGCCGTCGCTATTGCCGATATTCTGGCCAAGTACGCCAAGTACAACGCCCGCCGCAAGCCCGAATTGCTCGACGCCGATACCTACAGCCTGGCTACCGGCGAGTGGGCCACCGTCGTGGGCGAGTACCAACAATTGCTCGCGCGCGCCGAAGCCATCAACCAGCAGCTACCCGCCGCCAGCCGGGATGCCTATTTTGAGTTGGTGCTGCACCCGGTGCGGGCTTATGCCAACCTGAACGAGTTGTACTACACCGTCGCCCGCAATCGCGAGGCCGCTAAAGCCGGATCTTCTACGGCCAATGGGTTTGCCGATAAAGCCAAGGCATTGTTTGAAAAGGACGCGGACATCTCGCGCCAATACAACACACTGCTTGGCGGCAAATGGAACCACATGATGGACCAGATGCACATCGGGTACACCACTTGGCACGACGAGCCCGCCAACAAAATGCCGGCCGTGGTGACCCTGTCACCAGACAAAATCACGGCCGCTAGGGAGCCCTCTACTTCGGCGCCAACCGCCAATAATCAGTTCGTTTCCATTGAGGCAGAGCACTATACCCAAGCGGTGAACACCAGTGCCATCACTTGGCAGCGCCTGCCCGACTTGGGCCGCACAGCGGGCGCCGTCACGACGTTCCCGGTCACGGCGGCCCCAACGGCGGCCCCAAGCGGCACGAGTCCGCACCTCGAATACCGTCTTAAGCTTGCACAAGCTGGGCCCGTAACCGTGCAGGCTTATCTGGCCCCGACGCTAAACTTCACCAACGGCCAAGGGTTGCGGTACGCCGTGTCGTTTGATGACGAAGCGCCGCAAATTATCAACCTGCATACCGGTATGGTAGCCGACAACGGCAACCGACCGTGGGAAAAGGCGGTCGCGGACAACATCATCCTGCGCACCTCGCAGCACACATTGGCCAAACCCGGCGAACACGTGCTGAAGTTCTGGCGCGTGGATGCCGGCGTGGTGCTGGAGAAACTTGTAGTCGACCAAGGTGGCGTGAAGCCAAGCTATCTAGGCCCGCCCGAAAACTTTCCCAAAGCGACCGGTACCAAGGCTTCCACAACCGAGCCGAAGGGCAGCGTTGGAAAACGGTAACTTGTAATAGATTGAATTACAATGTGATGTAAAGGCCGGGAAAAAGTAGAAAGCTGGTATTTCGAAGCGTGGAACGAGCCGAACTACCTGGCTTTTTTCTCTGGCACAACCGCAAGGTGCTGTCGCGGTAACGATAAAAGACGCTGCGAAGGGCAACTACCGCTGCGAGGTGTACCAAACAGGCTACGGCTCAAACAATGCCTATACGGCATATTTGCGCCTGCCCCGACCGGCTTATTTGTCGCCTAAGCAAGTGCCTGATTTAGAAATGCTTACCAAAGACAAGCCAGTCATTAGCAAAACGGTGACCATCGGTGCCGGCGGTTTTAGCGAAAAATTCAACGTTCGCGAGAACGATGTGTTTTTGGTAAAGCTCAAAAAGATAACTTGAGCACTTCAAACGTTTGCGCTGGCTCCCTGCCTTAGGCAGACGCCCGTAATTCGATTCTGAAAATGGCAAACCACCGCGCCTCCATCACTGACATTGCCAAGGTTCTGGGCCTTTCGGTTTCTACCATTTCGCGGGCCTTGGCCGATCACCGCGACGTCAGCGAGGATACGAAGGCGCGGGTGCGGCAGGTAGCTAAAGATCTGAATTACAGACCCAATCATTTGGCTGCCGCCTTGCGCAAAGGGCGCAGCAATACGCTGGGCGTGTTGGTACCCTACATCACCGGCAACTTTTTTTCGGTAGTCGTCAACGGCATCGAAACGGCCGCTACCAAGGCGGGCCTGAACGTGATGATCTGCCAGTCGAATGAGAACGTGCTGCACGAGAAGCGCAATCTTGAAACCTTGCTCAACGCGCAAGTTGATGGTTTTCTGGTGTCGCTGGCCCGGACTACGCACAACCTCGACCATTTTGCCGGCATTCAGGAGTTGAATATCCCGCTGGTGTTTTTCGACCGCATCCTGGAAGGTTCTGACGTGAGCGCCGTTGTAGTCGATGACCGCTTGGGGGCGTATCAGGTAGTCAGGCATTTGATTGAACAAGGAAGCCGCCGAATCGCGCATTTTGCTGGTCCACAGCATCTTAACGTCTGGAAAAATCGTTTTCAAGGTTACTTAGATGCCCTCCGGGATTTTGGTCTGCCCTTCGACGATAGTTTGGTTTACCATTGCGACATGACCGAGCAGTCGGGGGTAGCAGGCACAAGGAAGTTTTTGCAAATGAGTCCTTTACCCGATGCCATCTTCGCCGCCGTCGATATAGTAGCCGTCGAAGCGATGCAAGTGTTGAAAGAGCATCGTATTCGCATTCCGGAGGAGATTGCGTTGGCCGGCTTTAGTAACGAAGCGTTCACGATGTTTACCGAGCCCCGCCTGACTTCCGTCGATCAGTGCGGCGAGCAGATGGGCCAGCAGGCCGTACAGATGATGCAGGAGATGCTCGCTAGCCACAGTGGCCATTTCATACCGCGCCGGGTAGTGCTGAGTCCTAAGCTCAAAATCCGGGATTCTACCCTGCGGCACTCGTCGTTGTTAATTGATTGAGTGTACAAGAGTTAGCTTTACTAAGCGGCAAAGTTCAATCAGTGCTTGTTGCCTAGAGTTGAACCCGACGCAAGTGCTTACTGTTGTCAAGCACAACAATAGACAAAGGCGCTGCGTTGGCATTGTTCAATTTAGAACCTTGCCTAAATAGGGCAGAAGCGAGTATAAAATGCGTTTGGCTATTAATAATATTTTAATAAAATAACATAAAATAAGTATTTGATATATAGATAGTTATGCTTATTAGTAATGGTACTTTACTAGTATTGTCTTTTTGGTCAGGTTATTGATATTATGCCAAGAAATTACAATCATCTATATTAGCTGCGTTCTATTGCCCTGCCACCGTCCTATTGCCTCTGCTCTACATCTTTTCACCAATGCAACTGCATGCCCTTATTGAAACAAACGGGATTTCCATCGCATATGACCAAGTTAACGATTGGATATACGCCGACTGGAAGGGGGAACACGACCAAGAATCTTCGCAGATCGCCTGTGAGCTGATGCTGCAGTGCCTTCGCACGAAGCCTTGTTCGAAAATCCTCAACGATAATTCGAGCATCACTATTACGCACGCTCACACCACGCCTTGGGGGCCCGACTGGCTGGATGCCATGCTAAAGTCGGGCTTAGAGTTTCTGGCGTGGGTGTACCCGCTCGAATATGGTGCTCGTGAAGAAACGGAGCTAGCCCTGCGCTTTGTCACGCGTCCCACCATTGCCACATTCGATGACATTGCCTCAGCGTGCATCTGGCTGGAAAAACGCAAGCCATTTGTGCCGGAACAGCATTTCGTCGACCACGACTTTATGCCGCCCGTCGTCCGTAAAGGACCCGCTCTGCGAAATAAGTTTACGCATCGGGGTTCGGATCAGTCCTGATTACGCAGTTGCTTATTAATAGCTGATCGAAACGGGATTCTTAATTATTGTCTGGCAAATGCTTGGCCTACCCCGCCGTGTTGCGCAAAGAAATTGAGGACGTGTAGCTGCAACTGCTGAAAGTCGTTGGTAGCCAGTTCCACGACAATTTCTTCCTGAAAACGAATGTTTTGGGTTGTGGTCAGCATGTAGCCTGATTCTTCCAGCCAGGCATACACATACAAAGGCGTACCGTCGGCGGCGGTGCAGGAATGGCGGTAGCGCACATCTTCACTGGGTACATAAGCCCAGCGTTGTGGAAAAGTGAATGCGTCCAATGGTTTTGTGGGCTGCACAGGACTGAACCCCAAGGATTTGAGGTAACTGTCTTTTAAGGCCGGGAAAAGAGCATAAGCCCTTCTCGGCGCCGCAACGGGGGCTGACGGGGTGGCAACCATATAGGGGACTGTCAAGAGTGGACGGGGCCTTCCGCTTCTATTGCCCTGTCAGGTCATAGCGCGTTGGGTAAAGCAATACTATTCATTATCTAAGCTGCCAACAAGGTGTAAGTCTTTGATTGTGTGACTGCTTATCAATGGATTGGGTTTGCAGGAATATATTTATAAATAATTGATATACAGTAGTTTATGAATATAAACTTAATTCTGGGCAATGTGTTTCTGTGACTTGTTGTGCCTTCTGTTTTTAGCACTGTAAAGGCGAAAAATTATAATAATCCCGGCCTCAAACGTGATGAGTTTTTCTTTCGACCTTTGGTGGCCTGCCCCTAGCCAAGAACTACCTAGACAGAAGTATCTCAAGCGAGAAAGGAGAATGCATTAAGGGCATAAAAGGCCACTTTTATGCCCTTAACACCACTTTTTATGTAATGTATTTGCTTGTAGCTGTGTTGTAGCTTAACCAACATGGAAGCCCGAATCACTAGACGGATTCCTTTTGCTTGGCCGCCGTACGGGCAGGATATTCTGCGCAGATACGCACCCTTTTTATTTCGATTTCCCTTTACTTTTTAACTCTTCTCCCGCCATGTTAGAAATGATGGTGACCAAGAAAATTGGTCGTAAAAGTTATCACATCAATGCCACCGGTACGGACTTGCATGAACTCCTGACGGAACACGAAAAACTGAGCTTTCAGGACGTGCTGGCCTGTGGCCTATGTGGTTCCGACAACCTCACGCTGACCAGTCGCACGGCGCAGAACAAGTTTAAATACTGCGACGTGAAGTGCCTCGATTGCCGGGGCTCGGTTACGTTCGGCAAGCGCCAAGACGATGACAAAACCTACTTCCTGCGCAAAAAGGAAGGCGGCAAACCCGGTGAATTGGATTGGCAAGCCTTCAATCCTAACGCGACCCAAGAATAGATTACCGTCATTTAACGTACCGCCCGGCTTTTAGTCGGGCGGTTTTCGTTAGCGGTTTCGCTGCTTAAAAAGTTGCCGCAGATTCGGGGCAATAAAGGGCAGCGTCCAGCAAGGAGGGCACTATGGGCGGGCTGAATCCCGAGCCGTTTTCCTGCATATATTGGCGCACTGCTTCGTTGGCATGGCACAGCACCATCGTAATGTTCAGCTCCTGAAACGTATCGAAGTACGTCAGCAGCACTTCGCAGACCTCGTCGGGCAGCATCTCAACTAGGCTACAATCCACCCAAACGCACTTCTTCCCGCTCAGGCTGGCGCCATGCAGAGCGCGCCTTATTTCTTCAGCGTGGTTGGCTCGCTTGTCGGGTACGAGCACCAACAAATAGCTGTCGGGAAGAACGTCGTGGCAGACGGAAAACATGAAGTTGCAACAGATGATAGAGAGGTCGGGGCAAAATCAATTGCTTGATTTTAGCTAGGAGCGTTTCATAACGCTGGAAAGCAAAATGTACGAGGCCGCAGCTAGCCCCTCATCTACGTAGTAGGGAGCAAAGCGGACTTCCGGTTTTGCTTTTTATTGAAAAAACCATAAGGCCTTGTAAATTAGCAATTTACAAGGCCTTATGGTTTTGGGAATCTGTAAAACTCCGGAGAGCTAGGCCAAACGGAAGGTCGTGACTTTCTGCTGGGCCATGCGTTGGTCAATCAAGTCGTTGCTGGCCAAGTAGATTGTGGCGTATCCTTGGGGTACTTCGGCGTAGCGCATGGTTACCTGCTTGCCGTGCCACCATTCATTTTTGGTTTGCTTGGGCTGTTTGCCAGGGCCGTATTGGCTGGTAAGCAAATCATGGATGGCTTTGCAGTTTTCGTCGCCCATCGCCCGTAACTGAATGTAGCACAGCTTGTTCTTGTAGAAACCGTAGCTGATCCCTGTGAGTTTGAGGTTGCCGATGCGCAGGTTATCGGTAGTGCGGCTGTAATACTGCGTTTCGCTTTCGGCATCGGCACTTTCGGGCCGCAGGTTGCGAAACGTGCTGATGTCGGCGCCAAAAGTTGCATCTCCGAAGCCGTTTTTGCGGTCGAGGGCCTGCACCGAAGCCGTAGCGCCTTGCGCGGGATGGGGGCCACTTCCTATTTTCGCTTGGCTCGCCTGCATCGACAAAGCAAGCAGTGCAAGAAGTGCAACTAGATTTTTCATCGGAATAGAATAGTGTGGAAAACTACTCATAGTTGCTGAAAAAACCTGATGTAAAGTCGGTTTTGTTCACAGCAGGATCGGCATTATGTAAACGCTAAAAGATTGGTTTAGTATGTAGTTAGCGCTTTTTAATGTGGCCGCTGCTTATCGGATGTTTTTCCTGTGCTATTTACTGGCAACGGCCTCCATCGTCCCAACGCCATCGACGATGGTTGTTTGGTACGTTTCGAGCTTTAGGCCAAGCTGCTCCTGATAAGCAGCGGTCATCTGTTGCACAAACTGATCCACCTGATCCACGGCGACCAAATTGATGGTGCAGCCGCCAAAACCGCCGCCCATCATGCGTGCTCCGTACACGCCGGGCAAGCTGTGGGCAGCTTCTACCAATATGTCCAACTCGCGACAGCTAACTTGGTACTGATCGCGCAAGCCGGCATGGGAGGCGTACATCTGCTGGCCAAAGTCAGCCAAATCACCAGCAAGCAGAGCCCGACAGGCAACGTCTACGCGCTCGTTTTCCTGTACCACGTACAAGCAGCGCTGGTACACGACATCACCCATTTCAGCTTGGTGGGCCTGTAGCAGTGCGGCCGTGGCATCGCGTAGGCTTTGCACCTGCGGATAATGCTTTTGAAGCACCGCCACGCCGTGTTCGCACTCTTGGCGGCGCGTGTTGTATTCGGAGCTGGCCAGCGAGTGCTTTACGCCAGAGTTGCACAACACAATGCGCGTGGTGGAAGTGTCGAAAGGGAAATACTCGTACTCCAAGGAGCGGCAGTCGAGGCGCACAACTTGCCCGGCGCGGCCAAACAAACTAGCGAACTGGTCCATTAGGCCCGACTTTACGCCCGCGTATTCGTGTTCGGCCTTTTGCCCCATGTGGGCCAGTGTCATGCGATCCAAGTTGGTGTGCATCAGCTGGTTCAGTGCGAAAGCCAAGCCGCATTCTACCGCTGCCGACGATGACATGCCTGCCCCAATGGGTACCGTGCCGCCAAACACACAGTCGAAACCCGGTACTGTAAGGCCGCGCTGCTGAAACTGCGCCACGACCCCCAGCAAGTAATTGGCCCACTGCGTATCCGTGCGGTGCACATCCGCAACGGGCAACGACAGGGCCTCCTGTAAATCGCTGGAATACAAATTGATATCGGTGGTGTTGTTGAGGGCCACCGCAAAATAGATCTCTTTATCGACCGCCGCTGGCAGCACAAAACCTTGATTATAGTCGGTGTGCTCGCCGATTAAGTTAACCCGGCCGGGTGCGCGCACCACCAGAGGAGTTGAGCCAAAGTGTTGGCGGAAAGTTGCAGCAACGGCTTGGGATAACATGCTGGTTATGTGATATTTATGAAAAATGCAAGAAAGCCAATAGTAAATCGCCGCAATCAGCGGCCGACAAATATGGCTTTTTACTCATCGGTTTCTAGCGTTTCGCCCGCATTTTCACCTGCCAATCCTGCACAGTTGAGCTACCGCCTAAGGCCTATAACAAAGCACAATACAGAAAATCTAAAGAATGCAATGCTCCCTCTTTTATAAAATTTATAAGAGAAGTACTACAAAGTGTGATGACAGATTTCTCACAGGTCTGGCATGATCTTGGCGCAAAACTACATGCGAGAAAAGAAGTATCTGTACGCATAAAGTTCGCATAACCTGTGGGTTAGCAAAGGTTTGGTACTTTGTGAGTATATATTCTTACTTTTCTTAGGATCGATTGCAAGCGCTTGTAAACGTGATTTGCAAGCGTTTACCTTTGTAAAAAAGTTATACTTCGCAACGGATCATTTGTGCGGCGAAGTAGTAGATCTAAACAATAAGAATAGGAAGCCTACCCGCCCCGCCTCTGTTTCGCCTTTTGTTTTTCACTCTACCTTAAGTCAGGGATTCTGCTTCTCACTTAAGTTGATTGCTTCCATTACGTTATCGGTTTGCCAAGCTGCCCTTACGGCTTAGGCTGGCTGGTTTGAGGGAATGAAGCTGGCCAGTTCGGCCGCTTACTCGCTCGGCTCGTTTCGGAATTCCCTCCTCGCATTCGCCCATTCCCACCCGTATTTAACTGCTGTGTCCTTCGACTTAGAACCCGGAGCCTTTTCGGCTTTCAGCACGGATTTACTGGCTGATTGCCAAGGCCAAACACCCAGCGATACCGCTGCGGTTGCCAACATCGCCCCGCCTGTGTCGGCGCAACCGGTCACGACGTATGCTAACATTGTGCTGCCCGGCGACTTTCCTGACCCGACCGTTACCAAAATCGGGGATACGTATTGGGCCAGCGCCACCTCGGCGGAGTGGGGCTCGATTTTCCCTCTGTTCAAATCAACTAACCTCGTTACTTGGGAGTTAGTAAGCCACGTTTTCCCGGATAGCATGCCGGAGTGGGCCGAAGCCAGCTTCTGGGCTCCCGAAATCAGCTACGAAAACGGCAAAACTTATATCTGCTACACGGCCCGCCAAAAAAATGGTCCGCTGTGCGTAGCTATCGCCAGCGCCGACGATCCGGCTGGGCCTTACACCGACCACGGCCCCCTGATTGGCCAATGCAACGGCTCCATCGACGGGTTTCCGGTGCGCGACGAACACGGCGAGTTGTACATGGTCTGGAAGGAAGATGGTAACGCCTACGGCGAGCCTACACCCATCTGGGCCCAGCGCCTGAACGAAGAGCGTACGGCTTTGCTGGGTGAGCAAGTCGAGCTTTTCCGCAACGATGCCAAGTGGGAAGGGAACTTGGTAGAGGGATCGGCCATTGTGCGCCACGAGGGCTATTTCTACATGTTCTACGCGGGCAATGGCTGTTGCGGCAGCGGCTGCACATATGCTACTGGCGTGGCCCGCTCGCGTAGCTTGCTCGGCCCGTGGGAGAAAAACGAGCAGAACCCGATCCTGACCAAAAACAAAACCTGGAACTGTCCTGGTCACGGCACCGTAGCCGAATACAACGGCCGGTGGTTTTTGCTGCACCACGCGTATCATGCTAGCAGTCATGAGTTTGTGGGGCGGCAAGGTATTTTGAGTGAGTTTATTTGGAATGAGCAGGGCTGGCCCGAATTTGAAGGGAACAGCCCGCAGGCCGCGCCGCTGCAAAACGTGGGCGTGTTGAATGTAACCGACAACTTCACCGGCAACAAACTGGCTGGTACGTGGCAATGGCCCATCTGCAAGCAGCCGGTAGCCAGCGTAAGCGACGGGCAACTACTGCTGAATGCTTGCCCCGAAAACTTGGGCGCCATGGTAGCGCAGCGGACGTATGCTGCAACGTACAAAACCACGGCTACCCTCGATTTTGGCGCCTTGCCGGCTCATACCTTTGCCGGTCTCGCCGCCGTCGGTGATCCTCAAAATGCCTTGGCCCTGATGGCTGGCGACGGCATGTTGCAGCTGTGGTCGGTAAAAGCAGGCCAAACCCAATGCTTAATCAAGGTGTCGGTAGAAGAGTGCAAAAGCCTGGGTTTGCGGTTTGAGGCCTGGGGCGGACAGCGCTACCGGTTTTCGTACTGCACCAACGGTGTTACGTGGCAAGCCATGCCCATGAACAGCTTCGCCCTCAACGGCACTTACCTGCCGCCCTGGGATCGGGGCATTCGGGTCGGGTTGCTGGCCCAAGGACCAGAAACGGCTACGGTCGCCTTCAATGATTTTACGATTCGCAACCAACGCTAGCTTAGTTTAACGCCTTCAGCCACAAGCCCCCGGCAACTTCCTGTTTGCCGGGGGCTTGTGGTTTTTGCTTTGGGCTGCCTTGTCCATCGAGAGGGCACAGCCGAGTTTGGGCCAGCAACGTATGAGGAGTTTCCCGCCGCTGCCCATGAAGACCCTATCCACCCTCGTATTTTCTCTCGGGCTGTTTCTGCAACAGCCAAGTTCTCTGTCCGCTGCACCTGCTCGTACTACGTTTGCCTGGCAAACCAGCGCCGCCGAAACAGCTTACAACCAACTCGGCGATGACGCGGCCGCGGTGGTGCAACGCGCTTTGGGCCAGACCAACGACGCCGCCGCCATAGCCATACTGATAGGCGAGGGCGCCAAGCTACAGCAACGCGCCCAGCAATTGAAGCCCTCATACACTCAGTGGATTAGTACCCTCAAACCCGCTCAAGCCGAAGGCGTACGGCGACGGGTGCTGAGTGCTGGTTTCACTCGGTATTTTGGAACGCTGGACACGGACCCGCAGCTCAACAACCGCATCAAACAAAACCCCGACCTGAACAAGGCCATTCAGAACGTGATGAATACCCTGGGTATGGCGATGTAGTTATTATAAATATTTGATAATCAAATATTTATGAAAGCGTAATGGTTTTGCATTGCGCCAAAAAAGAAGGGGTTGAGCTAAGCTCAACCCCTTCTTGCAATTACAAGGCTCTGAGACGGTTAGCGCTCGATGGTGATGCGCTTGTTTTCGACTTTGCCATTGGTGATCAGGCGGCAGAAGTACACGCCGTTGGGCAGATCCTCACGGGTCAGTTGGAGGGTGTATTCGCGGCCGCTTTCCACTTCGGCATTGTAGAGCGTCGTCACCAGGCTGCCCACGCTATTGTAGAGGTACACCTGAGCCTTACCGCCCACTGCCGTATGGAAGTGAATAGTAGCCTGATTAGCCATCGGGTTCGGGTAGATTTCGAGCAGGTTGCTGGCTGCTTCCGGCTTGGCAGTGCCGCTCACCGACACCGATTGGCTGGTGCTGGCTGCTGTTAGCGTAGTAGCATTTATTACTTGTGCTACTGCCGCTGAGATGCTGCTGCCGAAGTTGCTGTCGCCGCCGTACTCTGCTGTAATCGTGTGCGTACCAATTGCTAGAGTAGTTGTAGTAAATACGGCTACGCCAGTGCTGGAGAGCGCGGGAGTCGCCAGGATGGTTGTGCCGTCCTTGAACGTAACCTTGCCAGTCGGAATAGTCTTACTAGAGTTGGCCACGGTGGCGGTGAAGGTTACCGACTTACCATAAGCAGCTGGGTTCAGCGACGAGGTTAAGGCAGTAGTGGTGGGAGTCAAGGTTGTTCCCGCGATGTAGGAAGCGCCATGTACTACCAAGTTACCACCGGCCAAAGTCTTTTCGACCGTCTTCGCGCCGTTCCATTCGCTGGCAAACCACATGCCGCCTCCGTTGGCCCAAACGGTTATCCCAACCAAGTCTGTGCTGCCCGGCTCGCCGTTGTCAGTCATCGTAACCTGCAACGTGTAGTTGCCACCGACGGGGGTAGGAGCTAACGGGTTGGTGATATCTTGGACGTTGGCTTTGCCATTGAATGTCGCCATGGACGGAGCCGTGGCCGTAGCCCCTGCCTGCACCGACAAGGACGTCATGGCATTGCCTTTGACCTGATACACGTGCTGAATGCCATCGGATTCGGTGCGCCGGAAAATCGTGTTGATGTTCCCTTGCAGGTTCGTGCCCGACTTGTTGTACTTAATGTTGTAGCCAAAGTGATTCTTGGTGCCAACATCACCGGCTTTCTCCCCACCCGATTTGGCCAGCGTAATGTAGCCGCCACCGGTTACGAAGTTGTCCAACGGCTTTGATACCGTGATGACCGCATCATCGCTTGCCGAGTTGCGCAGATAGTTGCCACCCACGATGAGCTGAACCGTGTACTGCTTAGAGTCCGCCGAACCCAAATCTGCCGTCCAGCTAGCTGTGGCCGTAGCCGTTTTGGTATCCCCCGAGGTGAGGTAAGCCAAAGTAGCCGGAATGGTTTTGTTGTCTTCTACGATGTAGAAGCTCAGGTTCGCCGTTTTGATATCGCCGGGGTTGGCATCATACGCCTTGTCGCCGAGAACTGCGGTAATATCCTGAACCGTGGCACGAAGCGTGAGCGCCGCTGTACTGGCACTCGTGGTAGCGGTAGAGCTATACATCGCCCCAGTGTAGGTCACGCGAGCGTCTTCCTGCTTCACAGTAAGGACACCTGGGAGGTATTTGAAGCTGTAATTGAACGACGTTAGCCCGCTGGGTACGATGCTGTAAGTACCCGGCGCAGCACTGCTGTTGATAGGCGTGTTCGTGCCGGTAGCAACAGTAGCAAACGTGAGCTTGCCACCCAAAGCAGTAGCTGCTTCATTGGGAGCAAATCCAGTGTATACGACCGCGAACTCGGGGTCAAGGTCGCTGTACTGGCGCTCTGCTGGATTGGCGGTAACCGTCAGTAATGCTTTGTCGATGGTCAGAGTAGCGGGTTTGCTGGTGCCTCCAACGTAATTGTCGTTGCCAAGGAACGTGGCGGTAACTGTGTAGCTGCCGGCTTTGGAAGGCGCGTCAGCTGTAGGGCCGTAGATAGTGCCGTCGTTAGCAGTGCCGGCATAACTCAGCGTTACGGCTGGAGTAAGCAGGTTGCCAGCGCCGCCCACCCCGCTGGCCGAGCCGCTACCGGTGCGCGCCGAACCGTTGTAGGTAAACGTGCCGCCCGTGGCCGTAACCGTAGGCGTTGCCTTGCCCACAGTCAGGGTACCGTTGACGTAACCAAGGTTGTAATTAGACAGCCCGCTACCTACAGCAGCACTAGGAACAATGGCGTAATCGGGACCTGGCGAAGCAACCGTGGCAGAAGCCATGGCCCCATCGCTGGTTAGGGTTGCGCTAGTTACCTTGTCTGAATTAGCTAAACTGCTGGTTGTGAACTCATTGCCGGTGAAGCTAAAGGTCTGACCGTAGGTTTTAACCTGATTCTTAGCCGTAATAGTCAGGTCTTTCTTCCCTACTGTCAGCGTGCCGTTGGCGTAGCTGATCGAGTAGTTGTCGAGACCGGTGCCGACTGCTGCACTGGGCACAATTGCGTAAGTGGGCCCTGGAGTGGCTGCGGTAGCAGTTGCCGCCGCACCGGTGCTGGTCAGCGTGACGCCTGTCACCGTGTTCTCTTTAACTAACCCTTTGGTTGAGAACTCCGTCGTGCCCAAGGCCAATACATCGCCGTACGTTTTGGTGCGATCGTTGGCCGTGATGGTCAACCCTTTAGGCGTGATGGTAAACGCCGCCGTATTGTACGTAATGGTGTAGTTGTTCAGGGCTGGCACCGCGTTCAGGGTAGCGGAGATGGTATAAGGCCCGCCTTTTACCGTTTCGCCTTGCACGCGGCTGTACGTAGCCGTAATGTGGTCAGCTGGCAGGAAGTCGGTGAGGACACCCGTTAGAATGGGGTCATCATCACCGTAGATTTTGCTTGCCACGGCTGGGCTTACGGAAGCTGTTTTCTTGCTAATGGTGAAGTCCGCGCCGTTGTAGTGCAAGTCGTAGTTCGGCCCGGCCGATACCGCATTCTGGTTAATCGCGTACAGACCCACATTCTCGCCACCAACGCGGTTTAGGCGGCCACTAAAGGCATCGGTGCCAAACAAGTTGCCACTGGTTACCTTGTAAGTAAACGTCTCGGGGTCACTGTCGCCGTAGATTTTGCTCTTGGCATCAGCCGTGATGGTGATAGGCCGCGCCGTGATGGTCAGGACGCCTTCGTGAGGTACTACCGTATAGTTGCCCAACGTAGATCCGGTCACCGAAGGCGCAATGGCGTAGCTTACTGTGGCGCTGGAAACTGGGCTGCTCTGGAGAGCGGTTGTGGTAGCAGCAAACACGAAGCTTTCGTTGTTTTTCTGGCCCGTAACGGTGCCTGTAAAGGTTGGGTTAGGTTCGCCATACACTCGGCTGGTGTTGGCAGCGGTTACTTCCAGCTGAGCCTTTGTAACTGTCAGTTTACCAGCAAGATATGTAATGTCGTAGTTGCTGGCTTTGAAACCGCCAGCGTTGGCAACGCTCGAAGGTGTGATCTCATATGTCGCTACGGCAGCCGTGGCGGCGGCTCCAGGGCTAACTAAGTTTACACTGCTGGGTACTTCGTTGTTTACCAGCCCTTTGGTTGAGAACTCCGTCGTGCCCAAGGCCAATACATCGCCGTACGTTTTGGTGCGGTCGTTGGCCGTGATAGTCAGCGGCGTTTGCTCAATGGTCAGGGTGCCTTTAGCAAAGCTGATGCTGTAGTTGGTAGAAGTCAGACCGCTTGGCGTTACGTCGTAGCGGCCCACGGCGCTGGTCGTTATGGCCGTCGTGGTGAACGTAAGCGCACCACCTAGCACGTCGGCGCTTTCCCCGTTGACAAAGGCGTCATAACTCACGCTAAAATCGGGATTCACTTGGCCGTAGAGCTTCTTCGAAGCCACGGTCGTGATCGTCAGCGGAGCGGGTCTCACCGTCAGCGTAGCACTTTGCTTGGTGACAGTGTAGTTGTTGAGTTTGCCGCTTGGGTCGCTCAGGCTGGCAGTGATGTCGTACGTTCTGACGCCCTTTATGGCCGGAGCGCCTTCGCTGTCGAAGCTGGCCGTAATGTTGTCGCCATTTTTGACGCCCATTACGGTGCCGCTAAAATCAGCGGGTAGCAGGGCTACGCCGTACACCTTTTCACGCGCGTTAGCCGTAACGTTCAGCTGGGCCTTGGTTACCGTTAGCTTGCCGGGGTTGTAGGCGATGGTATAGTTGCCAAGCCCCGAACCTTGGGCCGTGCCGGCCGAGATCGGATACTCTGACCCTAAAGTAGTTACGGCTGCACCTGCCGCGGCGCCTTCACTGCTGAGTACTACGCTCGTGACGGCATCGCTGTTCACTAAGCCCTCGGAGGTGAACTCGCTAGTGCCCAAGTTGAGCAAGTTGCCGTAGGTTTTCATGCGGTCGTTGGCTTTGATAGCCAAAGCTTTCGGATTGACCGTAAGCTTACCTTCGGCATACGTAATAGTGTAGTTCGATAAGCCCGATCCTTGGGCTTGCGAAGCAATGATGCTGTACTCATGACCAACACTTGTAACGCCCGCCGTAGCCACCGCGCCTGTGCTGGTTAGCGCTACGCTGGTTACTTGGTCGCCGTTAACCAACGCTCCGGCTGCGGGGCTGAATTCCGTCCCGACAAACGTGAGCGTTTCGCCGTAGATCTTGGCATTGTTGCCGGCCGTGATCAGAAGGTTGCGCTTGCTAACCGCCAGCTTACCAGCGACATATTGGATGTCGTAGTTGCCAAGGCCAGCGCCTGCTGCGGCGCTTGGCGTGATGGTATAGTCAGGGCCTGGGGAAGTATAAGAAGCCGTTGCCACAGCTCCGGCACTAACTAGGTTTACGGCCGTAACTGTGTTACCATTCAGCAAGGGGCTGGTCGTGAACTCGGTATTACCTAAGGCTAGCGCATCTCCGTAAACCTTCGTGCGGTCGTTGGCCGTGATGGTCAGTAAGGCTTTGGTAACGGTGAGTGCCTGGGCGTTGGCCTCCTCCTGTGCAAAGGTATAGTTGCCAAATTTTGCCGTTAAACCCGAGCCATTGATGGGGTATTTGCCCACTTCGCTGGTCGCCGTAGCTGGCGAAGCAAATTGCAGCACACCCGTAGTAGCAGACGTTACATCCTCGCCTTCTGCAAAACCAGATACGCTGCCGCCAAGAGTTCCGTTGGAGGTGGCACCGTAGCTGCGGCTGGCGGGCGTGGCTACGTATTTCAACAAAGCAGGCGCAATGCTTGCCGTCAAGTTGGTGGGCTGCACAAGCGTATAGTTGTCAGCCGCACTACCGGCAAGAGTGAGGCCCGTAACCGTCACGGCCTTGTTCGTGCCTACGTTCGGATCGGCAAAGGTGCCGGTTGCTCCAGTGGTGGATAGCACCACATCTGAGCCCACGGTGTTGGACAAGGATGCGTTCGTTGTATTGAGCGGGGCCGCTTTCTTACCGTCATAGACTTTCCCGACGGCGGTTAGGCCTGTTACCTGTAGCGTTCGGGCCGTGATGGTGAGCACACCGTTTACGGGCACTACCGAGTAGTTGCTTAGCGTGGCCCCGGTTACCGAAGGCATGATAGCG
Organism: Hymenobacter sp. BT491; assembly: GCF_014349165.1. NCBI lineage: Bacteria > Pseudomonadati > Bacteroidota > Cytophagia > Cytophagales > Hymenobacteraceae > Hymenobacter > Hymenobacter sp. BT491. The sequence continues at coordinate 47,766 of NZ_JACSJJ010000010.1, forward strand.
TAGCTTACTGTAGTGCTGGAAATTGGGCTCGTTTCGGTAGCGGAAGTGCTACCACCAACCGTGAATGATTCGCCGTTTTTCTGCCCGCTAAACGAGCCGGTGAAGGCGGGGTTATGATCACCGTAAATGCGGGTTTCATTTCGAGCAGTTACCCTGAGTTCGGCGGCCGTAATGGTCAGCGTGCCGTTGGTTGGGGTAACGTTGTAATTGGCTAATTTACTGCCACTTATGGCAGGCGTAATTACGTACGTGTTGCCAACAGGCGACTGCTTGTCAGCTGTGCTACTAGCCGTAGCGGTAAACGTGTCGCCATTTTGGGCGCCGCTGTAGGTAGCCCCAAAGATGGGGTTGGCCTCGCCGTATTCGCGGCTGGTTGAAAAGGCTTCCAGTGCCAGCTCGGCCGGGTTAACGGTGAGTTGGTTGTAGTTGTTGGTTACGCTGTAGTTAAATAAGCGATTGTCTGGGTCGCTTAGCGTAGCCGAAATGGGGTAGGGTCCACCAGCCACGGTAGCAGTTGGGGCCGCTCCGGTGCTAGTATAGCTGGCAATGCCGAGGTGGTCGTCGGCGACGTTGCCACTGAGATTGCCACTGAAGCTGCTTGCGGCAAAGGTTTCGCCATACTTCTTGCTTTGCGGGTCGGTAGTTACCGTGAGCGGAGCCTGACGGATGGTTAAGGTGCCGCTAGCCGAACCTGAGAAGTTCGGGTTCTCCAGTGTGGCTACCACAGCGTATCCACCAGATTTGTAGTCGGTAGGCGCAGTCAGTGAATTATTGTAGGTATAGATGAAATGGCTATCGCCAGTTGCGCCGGTTACTTGGGCAGAAACCGACCGTGCGGTGCCGTTGTAAATCTGGCTTAGCGTAGCAGCGTTCAACGTCACATCAGCCGAAGCTTTCCCAATTTTCAGGGTGCCGTTGACGCTGCTAATGGCGTTGTTGCCAGAGTCTACCAACTTATAGTTGGCATTGGTTAACGTGGCCACAACATCGTAATTGCCTGCATTAGTAGGAGTTACGCTGGCGTTGTTCTGGCTGTAAGTAACCAGGGCACCGGCTGCCGCCGGGCTTACCGTAGTGCGAACAGCCTTAGGCGAGCCAGTGTAAGTTTGTGCTAGGTCATCACTGTTTAGAGCAATCGTGGCTGGGGCTTGATTAATGACCAGCGTCCGCGTCACACTTGCAATGGGGCTCTTGCTGGTGGCATCCACCAACGTATAGTTGGGGTTCGTTAGAGTAGCCACTACCGTGTAAGTCCCGGCATTGCTGGGGGCGCTTTGTGCGCCGTTGTACGTGATCGTCACGCCACTTAGCCCCTGAGGTGCGGTAGTAGCCGTGACAGACTTGGTCGCTCCATCAAAGAGTACGTCCAAGCCGGACAAATCAATAGTAGCTGGTGCTGGGCTGATCGTAATGACAACGCTGCCATTCTGGTTTTTATAGTTCTTGCCGCCCGTAAATACCCAGTCTGCCGTACCACCCGGAACGTTGACAAACGTAGCTCCTAAGTCCAGCGAACTGCTTAGATCGGTGTTGTTTATGCCCTTGGCAGTGCCAGTTGCGCCATGAGGAGCCCCATTGTAGGGACCGCTGTAGCCGGCAACATCAACTCTTGCATCTGCTTTAGAAACGTTGATTTTAACCTCCGTATCGGCTGGGGTATTGTAATTGGCTACATCCGTTGGTACAAACTTTACCGAAAGCACCTGATCGCTACCGGCCTCGAGCACAGCGCCGGCGGCCGGACTATAGGTAAACGTGCCATCTACTCCGTTTGCCGAAGCTTTCAACTGCGTGCTACTCAGCGCGGTGCCATACACAATGTCGTCAGGAGTGCTCCACGTGACGGTTGGAGTGGCTTTCGTAACCATGATGCCGACCGTCTTGGTGACGCTAGCATAGTTGGTTGCATCGTTCGGCGTGAATGTCACCGACAACGTCTGGGAGTTGGTATTGGCGTTGAGAACGGTGCCGGCAGCAGGCGTGTACTCGAAGCTTCCTGCCACGGCAGCCGTAGCATTTAGCTGCGAATTGCCGAGCGCCGTGCCGTAGACAATACTCGTCGGATTATTCCAGGTAATAGAAGGCTGTACTTGATTGACTCTTAGGCCAGTAGAAGCATCGCTAGCGGGGTTGAAGTTCGTGTCGCCGCTGTATGAATAGGTGATGGCATACGCCGTAGATCTGGCCGCAAGCGCCGCCGTGCTGTAGGTGATGCTGAACTTCCCATCCGAACCTATAGTAGTCGGGGCGGAAACCGTGCCGTTGATCGAGGCCGTTACGGTGCCCGTAGGAATAAGTGTGCCCTTGCTTACTTGGCCCGTCAAGGTTACCGAAGAAGTTCCGTAAGCAATGGTCTGAGCACCAATAAGATCTGAGAAAGTCGGAGTGGCTTGTTGAATAACCAGAGTACCTTGCTGACTGCCAAGTGCAAGACCATTGCCATCAACCAGCTTATAATTGGCATTGGTTAGAGTAGCCGTAACACCGTAGCTGCCTGCTGTTTTAGGAGCGGTGACCGTGCCTCCGTTTTGGCTGTAGACCACTTGCACGCCGGCTGCCGCTGGGCTTGCTAGGGCGCCGACTGTCTTAGCTGAGCCATCGTAAAGTTGGGTCAGATCTGCGCTAGTTAAGGCAATGGTAGCCGGTGCCTGGTTTACCGTCAGTGTACCTGGCGAGTAAGTAATGCTGTAGTTGCTGGCCTTAAAAGTGCCCGCATCCGTAACTGCCGACGGGGTGATGGGATAAGTTGTTACGGGAGCTCCCGCGGCGGCACCGTTGCTGGTGAGCGTCACAGCACCTGCGCTTTCGCCGTTTACCATGCCACTGGCCGTGAACTCGGTGCCCGCAAACGTGAAGGTCTGGCCATAAGTCTTCAACTGATTACTAGCCGTTATGGTTAGCGGTTTCTGGGCTACTGTAAAGCTTTGGCTCACGGGTGTGGCCGCCGCGTAGTTGGTGTTGCCAGCTTGCGAAGCCGTCACTTTCACCGTGCCCGCACCCGTGATCGTGAGCTTACCCGTCGTGCCGTCGTAAGTTGCCGGACCGCTGGTCACGGCGAAGGTCACGTTCCCGCCTGGGGCGGTGGCGCTCAGGGCAAATGGGGTATCCCCGTAGGTTTTGTTGGCCAGGGCCAGGAAGGTAATGGCGTTGTCGGCCGGGTTGACCGTAAGATTGCCAGTCCCAGTGCTGCCGGCATAATTTGTTTCGCCTACAAAGTTTGCTGTTATAACTCCAGTATAAGCTGTTGCCGAAGCATTGATACCTGCAATACTTATATTTTGAAGAGTAGCTTGACCAGTAGTAGCATCAGTTATAGCAGCGCCAACACTGTTGTTATTAAGCTTGAAAGAAATCGTCTTCCCGCCCACAGGGTTTCCCCCGGAGGTCAGAGTTGCAGATAATGTTGTCGTTCCTCCATATGTGCCCGAAGCAGCACCTACTGCAAGACTAGTTGCATTACTGGAAGAGGTAACCGTTAGAGTACCCGTTGCAGACTTATTATCTGTGGAAAGTCCAGTACCAGTATTCGTTCCTTTAACACTAAAGCTATAAGAATTTATAGGTGTACTCGCACTGGTAATTATTGTAAGAGTAGAAGTTGCCTCTGAGGGATTTGATGATGCAAGACTTAAGGTTGAGGGGCTGAATGAAGAATTGACTCCAGTAGGCAAGCCAGAAATGGTAAGATTATAGTTCTCAGCCCCCCCTCCCGTTTTGGTGAGCTTAACATCATACTTCAGTGTTGTGGAAGCACCAAAACTACCAGATGAAGGTGAGCCCGTTTGTAATTGCACGCTCACGGTACTCAAAAGTCCATCGGTAAACACAGTTGTAGCCTTGGCACCAGTTTGTTGCCCGACAGCAGTTACAGTAAACTTGACCCCCAAATGCCGCTGTTCAATGGCATAATCAATCTGCCAAGTGCCGTCAGCGTCCACAGCTACGTCATAGATGTGATAGTCGGGATAGTCGGGATCTTCTTTGAACTCGACGTGAACCATTTGGTCGCTTGTCCAGCCGGTGCCTGTGATGTGAGCAATTTCACCGGGCGCATAGTCATCCTTATCAGAAGTGACCGTTTGGGCCATAGCGCCTGCCGATGACAGCAGGAATAACAATAAGAACAGCAGGAACCCATAAGCTCCGAAGCGTATTCTAATTTTTTGAGTGGGTAGGTGTGTACTCATACAGTTGTTATGAGGGGTAAGATGGGTGCTAGTTAATATGGAATAAATACAAAAAAACAAAAGCTATTCTCTTGGCTAACGATAGCCATGAGTAATGAAGAAGCAAATGAGGAAAAGGAAAGCCTAGAGGCCAGTAATAGAGTAAATATCTAATAATAAATGTAACAGTTCTAATTATTATAGATTTATAACAACTTTTTTTATCACTTATCCGTACACGTGCGATTCTGCTCGTTCAACCTATATTTTGGGTCGACGAATTCGATACTCTTCTCAAGCGCCGACTGTGTAATTGCCGCAGGGATAGCTTATATGTTGAGCTTCACGATTCGCTAAACAGCTTAGCACTTGCTTTATTTATAAACATCTGATAATAAGGATGTTACAGTGTAAACAGGATTCTGTGTTGAATCAAGCTCAATCGAAAATAAATCTGAGGTAGCGCGGAATAGTTAAAATCCGATAAGAGGCGCTTAGCGCAGTGAATCTTATAGACTCACCAGGGCTCAAGTTCGTGTTGATACAGGCACAAACGGGCTAAGGGATAGCCAACAACTACCCAATAAGAGCTAGTAGCTGGGTTTTGAAGCTGTACCTTTCGAAGAACTTACAGTTTGAACTGCAAACTTAGCTTAACTCCAAAATTGCGGGCGCCAGGCACGTTGCGGTAAGTCAGCCGGTGCAGGAAGTCGATGCGCACCACCTTGAAAATGTTCTCAATACCGTACCCGGCTTCGGCATAGGGTGTGCGGCCCAATGACTGGAATGTCGGTAGCGGCGTGCCCGTGGCATCGAACGGTGGGTTGATGGCCCGATTGGCGTCGCTTACGCTGCCGTAGAGGACATTACCGCTGGCGATCAGGCGCCAGTTCAGCCGCTTGATTGCCGGCACACTGTTGAGCAGGAAGCCCTCGAAGTGATTTTCAAAACGGAAAGAAACGTAGCGGTCGCTGACGTATTCGAAGTAACGCATCAGGTTGAACGCGGCCCCGTTGTAAAACGGCGACTCATTGCCCAAGTGCGTCTTGAGTACCGGGTACGGGACGGTGCTCGGAATATAGCCGCCGTCGAGGACGTAGTCGGTGCGACCAAGCTGGCCGAGCTTCACGCTTTGTGTGACTAACAGATTGAATTTGTGATACTTAAAATCGCTGCCCAGCACGTTGTCAAAACCGGCGGTGTAGCGGAAGGTCAGCACCGGCCACTTCATCAGGCCGATGGCGTAGCGGCGGTTCTGGTTCTGGATCAGGACTTCGTCGCGGGCGTAGCGTGATTCCAGCACCAGTTCGGTGAGGGCATAATCGTCTTCAGTGGGCGCCCCGGGCTGGCGCACATCCGTATTGTAATAAGCAAAGTTGTAGAGTGGATTGAACCGCTGGTAGCGCAGGCTGACCTTCTGGGTAAAGCCCCGAAACAGATCGGTTTGGAGCGTTAGCGTATTGAGGTCGCGCATGAGCGGCCGGCCGTTGGAGATGTTGCCCATGCGCGCCGACATTTCATAAAGCGGGTTTTCAAGGGCGTAGTCGTTGTCGAGCAGTGCCACTTGGTCGATGTCGTGTCGGCGCTCCACGGTGGCCACCGTCCAGGTGCGGCGGTTGAGGATGCGGCTGACGCGTACGCCGTACTTGAAGCGGCCGTCGCGGGTACCATAAGCGAGGTAAGCCCGCGTCAGCCAGTCGGCGCTGATTTCCGGCGTAGTGCGGAAACCCACCCGAAAGCGGTTTCCCTCAATGCTGTTGAAGGAATACGTATTGATCACCGGACCTAAATCCCAGTTGCCCACGCGTTTGTAGCCATTCACGACGATGTCGGCCAGTTCCAGCGTCGAGTGCACGGAGGGGAGCTTCCGTACCGAGTCCAGCACCGCAAACGTGCGCTGCTCATCGAGCGACAGAGAGTCGGGCCGGTTTTTCTCCCAGTAGTCAGCCGTCAGCGGAGCGTACGCATCCGGCATGGTTTCTACGGGTAATGCATAGAAAACCAGAGGCTTAGGGTGATTGACGTCGAAATTGGAATTGATGGTGGTAAAATCAGCCAGAAAGCCTGTGCTGCCTTTGGTCGGCTTCAACCCGATCACGACATGGGTGCGTTTGGGCAGCCACTGACTGGCCGCCTCGGAAGGCACCAATTCCTGCTGCACTTTAACTTGGTCAACGAAGTTGAGATTGGCTTTGGGCGCTACCGTCAAATCGACGCGGCGCAGGGCGTAACTGTCGGCCGTGATCCAGATGGTGCCCGTGAAAGCCAAGTCACCGGCCCGCCGCGGCGCCACGCCCAATTGGTAGCACCAGTCCTTGCCCACGTACACCGAATCCTGCAGGTCGTATTCGTAGGTAAACTTCCAGCCGTCGGCAATGGGCGAGATAAAGTCCTTACCCAGAAGCTGTTGCCAATTGGGATAAAAATCCCAGTCCTGAAACGACGACCCCAGAATCTGCGAGAGCACCGAGCCGTCGCGCGGAGCTACCCCACGCATCTGGGTGCGTCGAATCTCCTCGCGCTTGCGCAACGGATCGTGGCGAACATACAGACGCGATAGTACTTCCGAAGCAAAAATGGGCAGCAGGGGCTTGCCGTCGGGACCAAGCGGCTGGCCTTTGCTATCGGCCACGGCCATCATGTCCTTGAAAACGCTGCGGTTGCTGATCTTGGCCGGCAGGTTGGAAATGGAAACGGCGACGCGGTTGTAGCTGTCGAATTCGAAGGCTTGCAGCTCGCGCTTGTTGTTTTGGGGCTTGTGGGCCTGCACCTGGCGCATAATTGCGTACGCCGGGTTTTCGTGGGGGCGCACGGTTACCTCGCCCAGCGTCACGGCGCCGCCCCGAAGGGTAAAGTTGACGGTCTGGGTAGCGTCGGTAGTAAGATGCTTTTTCTGGGGCGCAAAGCCCAGCGCCGAAGCGGCAATCGTATCAGCGGGTTGCGGAAGCGTGAGCTGGTAGCGGCCTTGCTCGTCGGCGGTAGTGCCGTTGCTGGTACCCGGTACAAATACCGAGGCAAACGGCACCGGATGTCCGTTGCCGGCCTCCGTAATTTGCCCCGAGCACAAAATGCGTTGCGCCGTCGCGGGCGCAACACCCGCCAGCAGCAATAGCCAAAATAGCAGCAGCGCAGCGTTCTTCATAGAGTATTTCGGGGCAAACTAGGCTTCCTTCTACTAAGGCCAACCCCGTCAAGTTACGCAAACGCACCAAGCAAAAGCAGGAAATTTAAAAGGCCACCTCAGAACGGGGTGGCCTTTTGAAAGATTCATTAAGTGGTTGTTACCCTGAAGCTTTAATCCATCATATCGGCCGAGCGGGGCGACTCGTGCACAAAATCAGGGTTCCAGCTCATGGGGTACTTCTCGTCGAGGTACTGCAACGCCACGTCGGTGAGGTAAAGCGGCCGGAACGTATCCACCATCACGGCCAGCTCGCGGGTTTCGGTTTTGCCGATGCTCGCTTCCACAGTGCCCGGGTGCGGCCCGTGCGGAATGCCGCTGGGATGCACCGTAAAGGAGGCCAGGTCAATGCCCTTGCGCGACATAAAATTGCCCGCCACATAATACAGCACCTCGTCGGAGTCGACGTTGGAGTGGTTGTAAGGTGCCGGAATGCTAAGGGGGTGATAATCAAAGAGTCGCGGCACAAACGAGCAGATCACGAAGTTGTGTGCCTCAAAAGTCTGGTGGACGGGCGGCGGCTGGTGAATGCGGCCCGTAATGGGCTCAAAGTCATGAATGCTAAAGGCATATGGGTAGAAATAGCCATCCCAACCCACCACGTCAAACGGCGAGTGCGCATAAGTAAGCTGATGCAGGAAGCCTTCCTTCTTGATCTGGACGAGGTACTCGCCGGGTTCCGTCTGAATGATGAGCTCGTGAGGCGGTCGCATGTCGCGCTCACAATAGGGCGCGTGTTCCAGCAGCTGCCCAAAATGGTTGCGGTAGCGCCGGCATGTTTCAATGGGGCTAAACGACTCGATGATAAACAGACGAACCGGACCTTCCTCGAAGTGGAGCTGATGAATGATGGTGCGCGGAACTACCACATAATCACCGGGTTCGAAAGCCACCTTGCCCAGTTGGCTCCACAATTCGCCGCGGCCTTCGTGCACGAAGATGACTTCGTCGGCCAGCGCGTTTTTGTAGTAGTACTGCATCCGGCGCTCAGTCGGATTGCAGATGCTGAGCGTCACGTCGGCGTTGCCAAGCAGCGTCTGACGCGCCTGCAAGTAGTCGCCGCCGGTAGTAGTCTGCGCTAGGGTGCGTAAGTGACTGGGCTGTAAGGGTCTTTCCTTTAGGTATTTAGCGCCGTAGGGTACAGGCGCACCTACTTCTTTGATTTGGGTGGGTGGATGAATGTGGTAGAGCAACGACGAAACACCATGAAACCCAAGCGTGCCTACCAACTGCTCGGAATAAAGCGAGCCATCGGGTTGTCGGAATTGGGTGTGGCGCTTGTGCGGAATCTGGCCAACGCGGTGATAATAAGCCATATGGGTGCGGGTGGAGGGTGAGCGGGAAAGCCTTCCTAAAGATACGCAGCCCAGGGCTTTCTGATGACGAAGGGCAGGCAGTGCCCACTACGCGCTGGCAGCGCTTTTAATAAATAACTTATTGTTAATCAAGACAATGTAGTGAGTCAAGTCTGAAGTCTTAAATGCTTTGTTGTTTTATAAAATGTTGATTATTAATGTGTTATGATAGAATTGGGTGCGCGGTAAAGAGTCTTATATAGGCGCTACCTTTGCTGTAATGTTATCGAAGCCAAAAAATACGGGGGTGTCCTCAACCCTGGCGCTTCAAATTGAGTTGTCAAGGTGCTGTTGGTTGCTTGTTCGCTACTCTAAGTTCTGCCTGTGAAAATCCTTTCTACCTCCCTACGCCGCGTACGCACGTGGGGCGTCGCGCTGCTGCTAACTACTTCCGGTGCGCTGGCGGTCACGGCTTACGCACCCAAAAGCACTTCGGCTACGGCGTTGCGGAGCCGCGCTTTCCGCTTTGAATACCAGGCTACGGTGCGCGATATCCCGGCGGGGGCCAAGCAAGTCGATCTGTGGCTGCCAGTTCCGCACTCCGATAAGTCACAGAATATCAATGATTTGCAAGTTGATTCGCCGTATCCTTACGAAGTGGTGACGTCGCAATACGGCAATCACATCCTGCATCTGAATCTGCTGAACCCGAAAGAAACTGCTTTCACGGTGACGATGCATTTTGACGCGCTGCGCCGCGAGCACATCAACCCAACTCTCGTGCCCACCGCCAGCCGCAAAGCCTCCACCGAGCCTGCCGACCCCGGCATGCAGCGTTGGCTTCAGCCCGATAAACTGGTGCCCCTCGACAACCAGATCAAAACCTGGGCTACGGAAGTCGTGGCGAAAGCCAACGCCAAAACGGATTTGGAAAAAGCCCGCGCTATTTACGAGCACGTCGTCTCGACAGTGAAGTACGACAAGTCGGGGCAGGGCTGGGGCCGCGGCGACATTTACTACGCCTGCGATGCCCGGCGCGGCAATTGCACCGACTTCCACGCAGTGTTTATTGGCTACTGCCGGGCCGTCGGCATTCCGGCGCGTTTCAGCATCGGCTTCCCGCTTCCTGCCGATCGTGGTGAAGGCCAAGTGCAAGGCTACCATTGCTGGGCCGAGTTCTACACCAAAGAAACAGGCTGGGTGCCCGTCGATGCCTCCGAAGCGGCCAAAGACCCGTCACGCCGCACGTATTTCTTCGGTGCCCACGACGAAAACCGCGTCGAGTTTACCCGGGGCCGCGATCTGGCGCTGGCCCCGCCGCAGCACAACGGGCCGCTCAACTTCTTCATCTACCCCTATGCGGAAGTAGACGGCAAACCTTTCACCAGCATCGATAAGAAGTTCTCTTACCACGATGCCGCCCCAGCCCCTGCTTCTAAATAGCGGGCGCTAGAGTAAGGTGTATATATTTGATTAGTAGAAGTTTATCCGTTAGCGTTCGGGTTAGGTTAAGCTCGTTGTACCATTACTGTGGCCACATCTCGGACGTATTCGCTGGGGTCGTTGAGCAGGGGCTTAATGACTTCTACCGGCAGGTTTTGCCGGGCCGCCTGCAACGCCAGCACGCTCGACAGTCGGATGTATTCGTCCTCATCCGCCAAGCGCTCTAAGGCGTAGGGTACGGCTTGCGCCGGATGCAAATCGGATAGGGAATTGAGAGCATACCGGATGACCAATTTGTGGTCGTCGTGGCAAATCAAAAACTCCAGCAGCGCGCTGCGGTCGGGCACGTTGTACTGCGCCACGTGCTCGGCCATGAGATAACGCGTGTGGTGCAGCGGCGAAAGCATGCCCCGCGTCATGAGCAGCGTGCGGCAGTTTACGCGCAAGTGCTCCAGGCAATCGTACAGCACTTCTTCGTGCAGATAATCGGCCGTAATGGCTTCCAGCAGCAGGTCAATGCCTGCTACGTCGCCTTTGCCCCAATTTTGCAACTCGATTTCGTGGGCTACCGCTTGCAGCAGGTTGTTGCGCAGTGCGCGGCGCTCGGGCGTATCCTGGTCGTCGTCCCAAAAATCAACTTTTACTTCTTCCACCGAGGTCGCCCCCTGATGGTGTGCCACATACTTCCAAAACAGATCCAGCGCATTCCGCAGATTTGTGTTCACGTCGCTCATCCGTTCTTCAGTTAAAAATTACGGGTTGTTCCACTGCACTCATACAAGCGTTACTTTAAAAGGAGGCTACTTCAAACTATTGATAATCAATATTTTGTAATTTTGGGCTGGGGAGGATGGTACTAGGTTAGGAAAGGGATGTGGTCGAAAGCCAGCAGTGCTGGGCAGGGGCTATTTCATCGTCAGGCCTTGGGCCAGCAGGGTTACTCCGTCGCCTACAGCGTGTAAAGCTTGCTGCATCTCAGGGTCACGGTCGTGCAGCACTTGGAAATAAGCCGTTTTGCCATAGGCGCTGCGGGCGATGTAGGCCTTCAGCTGGTTGCGCAACAGAGGCGAGCAGCGGCGCAGACAAGTCGCATTCGTTGTGATGCCTTCGTGTGCCGCCCGAGCTGCCAGGCTTTGTAATTGAGTATCAGAGATTTGGAAAGTGCTTTTGAACTGCTCGAAACGCATACCTTCCAGCTCCGTCTTGTGATCTTGGTAGAAATTGAGCGCAAACTCCCGCAGCATATTGCGGCCCTGCAAGCGCGTGAAGTACGACGAAGCCGCCATCGTGTCGCGGGGCACAAACAAATCGGGCATGATGCCGCCGCCGCCATACACCGTCCGCCCGTGGTCGGTGCGGAAACGCAGCGAATCGGCAAAGTGGATGCTGTCGGCGTGGAAATACTCGCCGTGGCGTGCCCGCTCCGTCAAGTCCTTTTCGTAAGCGGCCAACCCGTTGCGGTACGACTTCTGAATCGAGCGACCAGATGGCGTGTAGTAGCGGGCAATGGTGAGGCGCAATTCCGAGCCATCGGCTAGGGTAATGGGCTGCTGGACAAGGCCTTTGCCAAACGTGCGGCGACCCACAATCAGAGCCCGGTCATGGTCCTGCAAGGCACCGGCGACTACTTCGGCCGCCGAAGCGCTGCCTTCGTCAACGAGCACTACCAACGGGCCTTCCTCAAACTCGCCCAGTACGCGCGAGTAGGTTTGGGTGTCGTACTGATCGCCTTTGCCATCGGTGTAGACCAGCTTGCGAGTACCGCTGATAAACTCGTCGGCCAGTTTGGTAGCGCGATCGAGGTAACCACCTGGGTTGCCGCGCAAATCCAGCACCAACCGGCTCAGTCCTTGGCGCTTTAGGTCGCCAAGAGCTTGTTTGAAATCATCGTAAGTCCCAGATGCAAAGCGCGTTATCTTGATGTAGCCAGTCTGGTTATCGACCATGTACGCAACTTCCACCGAGCTATTGGGAATGCGGCTCCGCGTTACGGATACAGTAATTGGCTGGCTTTGGTGGCGGCGCAGTACTTGTAGCTGCACATTGCTGCCGCGCGGACCGCGCAGCAGGCCAAACATCTGATCCATAGTTACATGAATGCCCGTAACGCGCGTGCCGTTGACGGCCAAAATCCGGTCGCCGGTCTGGAGGCCGGCTTGCTCCGCCGGGCCACCGTTTAGGGGGGCAATCACAGTGGCTGTATCGCGGAACAGGTTGAATTCCACGCCTACGCCATCAAAGTCGTTTTGCAGGAAAGCAGACACCTTTTGTTCCTCCTGAGCCGGGATGTACACCGAGTGCGGATCGAGGCGCTCCAGCATCCGGCTGATGGCATAGTCCGAAAGCTGTTCGGCATCTACCGTATCGACGTAATCGCGGTCGACGTAGCTCAGAATCTCCTTGAACTTCAGGTAGCCGCGCGATGTGGCGTCGGGGTTTTGGCTGGATGGCCGAAACGGGTTGGCTCCTAGCAACACTCCGCACGCCAACGCCACGGCCAATAGCAGCGGCTGCCGCATTGGCCGCCTCGAAGTGCGAGGCTTGGGTTCCGGCGTAGTTCCCGACTTAGGCGTCGGCTCCGCGTTCGGCTCGGCGTTCATAAACAGCAGAGAGTGTAGAGGTTGGAGCGATAAAAAAGTGCTATAAATCAGAGGCAAGGATTCAAATCTATTGAAACTTTTCCTAGAAAATCAAGGTCAGTAGCAGTCACTCTGAAATTTCCAATAACAGTGCAATTTTTTATATTATAAGAACTATATAGGCTTAAAATAGAGCAATATGCAGGTGTAAAATGGACTGGTTAGGCTCTTGTGTTAGTTGTCTGAAGTGTTTAAATAATATAACTATTTTAATTTATAGGAGATTGGCTTTTTCAAAGCTCAGCAGATGGAAACATCCAGCATTTGCCACTTGGAGTTGCGGATAACTTGCCGGTGCTTCGTTTGCCTGTCGTATCTTTGTGCTGCTGTCGGTCGTTGCTGCTGCTTTTCCTTTTCCACCTCATTCTCAACTCGCCATGGGCCGCATTCTTGCTATCGACTACGGCAACAAGCGCGTGGGATTGGCGGTAACCGACCCGCTCCAGATTATCGCTACGCCCCTGGAAACCATACACAGCCAAGACCTTTTGGCCTACCTCAAAGCGTATCACCAACGCGAGCCACTAGAGGCGCTGGTCGTGGGCATGCCCCGCACCCTGCTCAACGAACCAACGGACGTGACGAGCGCCGTAGTTGGGCTGGTACGCCGGTTGCGGCGCGATATGCCAGAAGTGCCTGTGTATGAGATAGATGAGCGGTTTACCTCGCGTATGGCGCATCAAGCGATGCTGGCCGGCGGCCTTTCCAAGAAAGACCGGCGCGACAAAGCCACCGTCGACCGCGTGAGCGCCACCCTGATTTTGCAATCTTTTTTAGCTTCCCGATGATTTACCCTATTGTTGCCTTTGGTGATCCGGTACTGAAAGCCCGTGCCAAAGACATCCCCGCTGAGTTCGAAGCCGCTGAGCTTAAGCAGCTTATCGCTGATATGTTTGATACCATGTACCACGCTCACGGCGTAGGCTTGGCCGCCCCGCAGATCGGCAAGAGTATCCGCCTGTTCGTGATTGACTCGACCCCGATGGTGGAAGAGGAAGACGAGGACGGCCAGCCCGTTGAACCTTCCGAACCCCCCGTGAAGCGGGCGTTTATTAACCCCACAATGGTTAGCGAAACCGGCGACGAATGGGGCTTTGAGGAAGGCTGCCTGAGCATTCCTGGCGTGCGCGAGATGGTGTACCGACACGAAACCATCGTGATTCGCTACCACGACGAGAACCTGGTGCAGCACGAAGACACTTTTTCCGGCATGACGGCCCGCGTCATTCAGCACGAATACGACCACTTGGAAGGCGTCCTGTTTACGGACAAGATTTCGGGCTTTAAAAAGCAGCTTATCAAGGGCAAGCTCACCCGCATCAGCAAAGGCGATGTAAAAGCCGACTACCGGATGCGCTTTGCAGGGGCTGGGCGCAAGTAATTAGCTATAAGAGAGTTATGTAAAACGCGGCATGCTAAGAGAAGTCGAAGCATGCCGCGTTTGGGATTTGGTGTAACTATTTGATATACTGGTAGTTACGTAACATCTATTTTTATCTATTGTGAAAAAGCAATTGTCGCTACTGCTATTGGCTGTGCTATGCCTGATTCCGCGGCAGCCGCAGGCCTGGGGCTTCTTTGGGCATCGGTTGATTAACCGCTTGGCAGTCTTTACGTTACCGCGCGAGATGATTGGGTTTTACAAAGCCAACATCGAGTACATGACCACGTATGCCACCCGCCCCGATCAGCGCCGGATGGTAGTTCCCGGTGAGGCCGCTCGGCATTTCCTCGACGTGGATGCCTACGGCGACAGCGCCATTTTTAAGCTGCCCCGCAGTTACGCCGACGCCGTGGCCCGTTACGGCGAAGACTCACTATTGCGGCACGGAATTGTGCCGTGGCACATCGGGGCCATGAAAGCGCAGCTAACCGAAGCCTTTCGCACGCACGACACCGACCGAATCCTGCGGCTGTCCGCCGATATGGGCCATTACGTTGCCGATGCCTGCGTGCCCCTGCACACCACCCGCAACTACAACGGCCAGCGTACTAACCAGCGCGGCATTCATGGCCTGTGGGAAAGCCGGCTACCGGAAGTGCTCAGCGGCAATTACGATTTCTTTGTAGGGCCGGCTCCTTACCTCGACAATCCCTCCAAGGCGATCTGGGCGGCGGTTGGGCGAGCGCACACGGCCGTCGATTCGGTGCTGCGCATGGAGCAGGAACTCACCGTCCGTTTTCCGGCCGATCGTAAGTACGGCTACGAAGCCCGTGGTGCCCAGACGCAACGTGTGTATTCTCAAGACTTTACCCGCGCTTACCATGCGGCGTTGCACGGGCAGGTAGAACGGCAAATGCGCCAAGCCGTGCAGCTTGTAGGCGCGCTGTGGTACACAAGTTGGGTCGATGCCGGCCAACCCGATTTGAGCAAATTGCCCAAAACCCCATCCGAAAAAGAGCAGCGACAGCTGGCTCAGGAAGCGGCGCTTGCGCCCGTGCTGCCAGCCGGCGCCGGCCACGAAGACTGAGGAGCTTCGGGCACCACCAACGACCGCTTTAGAAAGGTCGGTTTAGCTCATTTCAAGATTCTTAACTCTCTGCAATCAGTGTAGGAGCCTCGTCCGTACAAGGCTTCACGCTAAGCTTATTGTCCATGAAAAGCCTGTACACCGTTCTGCTCCTAACCATTTCCAACCTGTTCATGACCTTCGCGTGGTACGGCCATCTGCAATTCAAGAAATATGCGTGGTTCAGTACTTTGGGTATCGTAGGTATTATATTGATTAGCTGGGGATTAGCTTTCTTTGAATACGTGTTTCAAGTGCCTGCCAACCGCATCGGGTTTGACGAAAACGGCGGCCCGTTCAACCTGTTTCAGCTGAAAGTAATCCAGGAAGTAGTGTCGCTGACGGTGTTCACGCTGTGCGCGGTGTACGTGTTCAAAACCGATAAGCTCGGCTGGAACCACTTGGTAGGATTTGCGCTGTTGGTGGCGGCAGTTTACTTCATTTTTAAGAAGTAAGGCGCTTGGGGCGTCGCCTTTGAGGTTCAGGTTGGATTCCCTATTTTTCCGGCTTATACCTCACCTACTTATTTACATGGAACAAAATTACCCTTCGCCTACGGGCATGCCACCAGTTGGAGGTCCGCCGCCCAAAAACTGGTTGGTCGAGTCTATTCTAGTGACGATTTTTTGCTGTTTGCCGTTTGGCATCGCCGGTATTGTAAACGCGGCCAACGTCAATTCGCGGTACAGTCTGGGCGACTACGCCGGCGCGGTGCGGGCCTCGGAGCAGGCAGCCAAATGGACCAAAATCGGGTTTTTCATTTGGCTGGCAGGCACCGTCATCTGGATTGTTATGATGATGCTGGGCTTTGGTGGAGCCATGTTAAGCGGGTTCGGTGACGGATTCAACAACCGGTAAGGGCCGCCGGGCCTTCACGCTTCCCCAACGGGCGGCTGGCGTCGTTGCTCTGGGCCTGCTGGCCGGGCTCGCGCTGGCCGCCCTTTATTTTCGGCTGGATCCGGCGCGCTATCCTTTTCCGCGTTGCCCATTTTACCTGCTCACCGGATTGTATTGCCCCGGGTGCGGCACGCAGCGGGCCCTGCATGCCCTGTTGCACGGAAGGCTATGCCAAGCAGCCAGCCTAAATTTGCTGGCTGTACTCTACGCACCGGTGCTGGTATTTGGCGCCGCCGACGGGGTGCGGGCGCTGGCCACGGGGCAAGTACGCCGCACTTCCTTTTTGTATCATCCGGGGTTTGGCCGGCTGATCGTTATTACAACCGTTTTGTTTGCGGTGTTGCGCAACCTGCCGAGCGCATTAGGTACGTGGCTTGCGCCCTGATGCAGGGGTTCGGGATGAGCTAAGATCTAGATAATGAGGATATTATGCTGATACGGCAAAGTCGTAGCAGCAGCCGCGTGTTACCTGAGTGGCGCAGAAAACAGCGTTTCAGGCGCGCCATCTACTCTCACTGCTTAGTCTGATGCTTCTTAAGCTCAACGGTGAGGCTTGCTACTATTTGTCTATATTCAAGACAACTACTGCCATGTGACTGCGTAGGGAAAGCCGCTGCCTGTCAGGCAGTTTTCATTGTTTGAGAAATGCAAAAATTGTACCGCTGGCTTCCGTTGTTTTTGCTGGCCTTACTGGTTCAGGGTCCGGTTCGGGCTCAGCGTGTGGGGGTAGTGCTGAGCGGAGGCGGGGCAAAAGGCTTGGCGCACGTAGGTGTGCTTAAAGTCTTGGAAAAGAATCACATACCCATCGACTATATCATCGGTACCAGCATGGGGTCGGTGGTAGGAGCGATGTATGCGGCGGGGTATTCGCCCACCGAAATTGAGAAAATTGTGGCTGACCCGCAGTTTCAGTATTGGGTGTCGGGCAAGCAGCTGGAAGACAAGGCGTTCAACTACCTCAGTGCCGATCCGTCGCCGGGGTCGTTGCACGTTGGGGTGGCTATCGATTCGGCCTTCCGAACACGCGTTACGCCTAATTTGGTAAACGACGTAAACCTTAACTTCGTGCTAGCCAAACTGTTAGCTCCGTCGGCTGCTGTGGCCGACTACAACTTCGATCAGTTGTTTGTGCCCTTCCGGTGTTTGGCAGCGGAGGTGTTTACGCGCAAGCAGGTGATTCAGCGCGAGGGTTCGCTCGCCGATGCGGTGCGCAACTCCATGGCGGTGCCGTTGGTGTTTCGCCCCATTCGCAACCCCGACGGCCGCTATCTGTTCGACGGCGGCATCTACAACAACTTCCCCACCGACGTGATGCGCGCCGAGTTCAAGCCCGACATCATCATTGGGGTGAACGTGGGCGACGTGGCCTACAAGCAATACCCATTTAAGAAGGACGACGAGCTGCTGGCCAGTACGCTGGTTTTTCTGGGCGCCAACGTGGCCGATACTACGGCCGTCGGCCCCAATGGCATCTTCATTCAGCCTGATTTAGAAGGCTTTGGCGCAACGGACTTCGATAAAGTACGGGAGTTGATCGAGCGCGGCACCAAATCGGCGCAGGACAAGCTGCCGCTGATGCTTAGCCGCATTCAGCGCCGTTCCGACACGGTGGAACTGGCTCAGCGCCGCTCCGAATTTCAGAATCGGGCGCCCAAGCCGGTGTTCAAAAGCGTGACGGTGCAGGGTCTGAAGGCCAACCAGAACGCTTACGTTCGGCGCTTTTTTCAGCGGGAAGGCCGGAGCTACACCATCGACGACATCGAGGAAGGGTATTACCGCTTGGCCGCCGACGATTTTTTCCGCAACATCTATCCGCGCATTCGCTACGACAAGGCCCAGGAAGGCTACAATTTCAGCCTGGATGCACGCCAGAATAACAATCTGTCGGCCGAAATCGGTTTCCTGCTCAGCACGCGCCCCATCGACAACATTTACGTCGGGCTGGAATATCGCTTCCTGAAAAGCCTGCTGTACTCGACGGCGGTTAACGTGAGCTTAGGGCGGTTTTACAATGCCGGACAGGGCCGTTTTCGGATGAGCGTGCCCGCCAAGCTGCCCTACTACATCGAGCCCAGCATAACCTACAACAACTGGAGCTACCAGCGTACCGGCGGCCTGCTGGGCCGCGACGTGCAGAACACGCTCATCGAGCAAAGCGACTTGTCGGCGGGCGTGCAGCTTGGCATTAGCCCCAACTTCCGGAGCCGCGTGACGCTGGAAGGCGCCTACTTCGGCAATCAGGATAATTACGCCAACCGCAAGGAGGTCTCGTCGAGCGATATTCTGGACCGCACCAGTTTTCGAGGCGTAACTTCTTCGCTGCGCTTTACCCGCAACTCCCTGAATCGTAAGCAATACCCCACGGCCGGCCGCCGTGCCCTCATCAGCGTGCGTGGGGTGCGCGGCACGGAAAGCTACCGCCCGGGCTCAACTTCGGTGCTCACCGATAAGCGCACGCAGGACCACCAATGGCTACAATTTTCGGGCACCTACGAAAACTATTACCCCCTGAAAGACAAGAAAAGCAACTGGGGCTATTTCGGCGAAATCATGGTCAGCACGCAAGGACGGTTCGTGAATTACCGCTCGTCGCTGACGACTTCGCCCTCGTTTACGCCGCTCGTTGATTCGCGCACGCTGTTTCTGGACAACTACCGCTCGGCGCGGTACGTGGCGGCGGGCTTGCGGTATTCGCGCAGCATCCTGGGCAAAATCGAATGGCGTACCGAAGCGTTTACGCACCTGCGCTACCAGCCCGTGGAGGCCAGCGACGATCCGCTCAACCAGCGCGGCATTCTCAAGCACGGCTTCGATCGCCCGCGTCTGACGACCAGCACAGGCTTTATCTACCAGCTCAACCCCATCGGCCCGCTGGCCGTGCACCTCATCCACTACGACGATTCGTCGCGGCGCTGGGCTGTGTTTGCCCACATTGGCTATTTGCTATTCCATGCAAAGTCTTTGGAATAATACACAACTAATTGATTATTAATTATTTATGCATTATCCTTTTCCGCTGGCATCCGGGTATTGCGGCGGTTCGGCCGTAGCGGGGCCTGCGTCAGCGTGCAACGGCGTGTTGGCGGCAGCCTCGCAGCCCGCCAGCACGGCGCAGGCCAGCGAAGTTCGTCCGTACACCATCTGGAAAGCACTGGTGGCGAGCCACATTGCCAGAACTGGGGCGGCCCAGTAGATCCAGAGGCCAGTGTAGCTGTTGGCGGCTACGGCCGCGCCCAAAGTACGGGCCGGATTGAGGCTCATGCCGGAAAAAGGCGTTTCGAAAAGGATAAACAAAGCCAGCAGCACTCCTACCAGCCAGCCCGTCCATTTCTTAAGTTGGCGCGAATGCAGCGCCACCAACATGCTCATCATCAAGATAAAGCTGATGATGAATTCGCCCAAAAACGCTTGCCCCGAGCCACCCGGTTTGGGTTGAGTCGTGACGTAGTGCACAGCCGGATGCGCGTAGAAACTGCCCAGCACGAGCTTCATCAGTTGGCCAGCCCCGATGGCTCCTGCCACCTGCGCCACGATGTACCAGGCCGCGTCTGCCGTCCGGATTTTGCCTAAATGCCAGAAAGCCACCGTCACGGCCGGGTTGATGTGGGCCCCGGATCGTTTGCCCCACGGGCTGTACACAATCAGCACGATAACCAGCGCCATGGCCACCGCCATGAGCGCGGTACGGATGGTTGGGTGCTGACTTAGCGCTTGGTAGCCCGGCGAGGCCGGGTGCTCCAGAAGCACCGTGAGCAAGCTGGCCGAACTCAGAAAGAAAGCAATGCCAGCTGCTTCGGCTACGTAATGCTGCCAATGCCGCTGCCAAGCTGAACGCAACTTCGAAACAAACGCCATTTGCCGGGTTCCCAGCGCTTCGGGGGAGAGCGCCGAAGCGTGTGGGTACAAACGGGCGGGCTATGATCAGAGTTATGGTTGGGCTACGGTTGAACCAGCAACAGAGCCGTGGTAGCGGGCACGATCAACGGCTGGCCTTCGGCTTGGTTGAGCTTCTCCAGGCCCTGCGGATTGATCTGGTCGCCGCGCAACACCACGGAATACGTGCCGGCGGGTATGCTCACGGCCGTAGCCGTGCGGTTGCCGTTGAACAGCACCACAATGGTATTCCAGCGGTCGCCGCCGGCGTGGTCGTGGAGGCGATAGCCGATGGTGCCTGCCGGCATTGTCGGTAGAAATTCTAAGTGCTTCTGTATCAGCTCGGTAGTGGCGAGGCGAAACGCCGGATGTGCGCGCCGCAGCTCGATCAGTTGGCGGTAAAACTCGTGTACGCTGACGTACTGGGCTTTGCGGGCCCAGTCGAGTTGGTTGACGTTGTCGGGCAGGTTGTAAGAGTTGTTAGAGCCGCCTTTGGTCCGCAAAAAGTCATCGCCGACGGCCAGAAACGGGACGCCCTGCGAGGTAAAGACGATGGCGCCGCACAGCAAATCCATGCGGATCAGCTCGGCTTCCGAAACGCCGGGGTTGGCTACCACCAGCTTGTCCCAGAGGGTGCGGTCGTCGTGGCAGGCCACATAGTTGATGCTCTGCGAAGGAGAACCAGCCCACGGCGCTTTCGAATAATTAACCTTCTGATAATCAAGCTGTGGGTGCTCGGTAGCGGCCACAATGCCGAACTTCACGCTTTCCTCCAGCCCCGGCTGCCCGCTGGCAAAACCGGGCTCGGTCTGGCGCGATACGTGGCCTTTTACCCCGTCGCGCAGCTCGTCGCCGAAGGCCGCGATGCGGTCGAGGCGCTGCATATTGGCTTTCACGGCCCGCTGGCTTTCCGGCACCGGACTAGCCCCCGCCGTCCAGCCTTCGCCGTAAATGAAAATGGAGTGATCGATCTGATCGAGGGCCACCCGCACGGCGCGCATGGTTTCGAGGTCCAGCACGCCCATCAGGTCAAAGCGGAAGCCGTCGACGTGGTATTCGCGGGCCCAATACGCCACCGATTCCACGATGAGCTTACGCACCATCGGGCGCTCCGAGGCTATTTCGTTGCCACAGGCCGTGGCGTTGGAGTAGTTGCCGTCGGCCGTCTGGCGGTAGTAGTAGCCGGGCACCAGCTGGTCGAAGCTGCCGCGGTTGGCTTGCAAGGTATGGTTGTAGACTACATCAAGCACCAAACGTAAATCGTTGTCATGCAACGACTTAACCATTTGCTTGAATTCTCGGATTCGCACGGCCGGATCGGTGGCATCGGTAGCGTAAGTGCCTTCGGGCACCGTAAAGTGCTGGGGTTCGTAGCCCCAGTTGTAGCGGTTTTCTTCCGGCTTGCTTTCGTCGATGGAGGCAAAATCGTTGGTGGGCAGCAGGTGTACGTGCGTGATGCCGAGGTCTTTCAGATGGTCGAGGCCCGTGCTGACGTCGCCGGGGCCACGCGTGCCGGTTTCCGTGAGGCCCAGGTATTTGCCTTTGTGCTGAATCCCCGACTGTGGGTGCATCGACAGATCACGAAGGTGCAGCTCCCCCAAGATGACGTTGCCGGGCCGCGCTAGTCGGGGGCGTAAGTCGTCTTGCCAGCCGGTAGGGTTCGCCGTAGCGGGGTCGAGCAACGCTCCGCGCTGCCCATTCAGGCCTACTGCATGTACATAAGGATCAGGTACTTCGGCCATCTGTCGGCCGCCGATGGTTGCCTGCACTACATAAAACAGCCCGGCGGGCTGCGGCGGCAACGTATAAAGCCAAGTGCCTCCTTCCGCTTTTTGCATGGCATACTCCGCCACCGGTGCGCCGCCGCTGCCCGTGGCGTAGAGCTTCAGGCGCAGCGCCTCGGCAGTCGGAGCCCAAACGCGCAGCTTGGCCCGGCCGCCCGTGAACGTAAGGCCCAGATCCGGGCCGGTATAGGTTGGGTATTTGGTGTAATCGGGGCCGACGAGCTTTGCTGCCGGGCGCAAACAGGAGGTAATGGTAAGCAATAGGAGCAGGAAACGGGCGATTCGCATATTGGAAATCAGAGCAAACATGCTCCGGAAAATTCGGGTCGTGGCGGGCATTGTTTCTTCACTTCCTCGCCATAACAGCATTACTTGGTTTTATATAAATATTTGATAATCAAAGTTTTATAATAAATGATCGGATTAGCTCCGCAACTTCTGCGGGCGCTTCCAGTGGCAGCAAGTGCCCGGCGCCCGGAATGATTTCCAGGTGCGTATTCGGAGCCAGATAGGGCAGCGTTTCCAAGCCTTGTACCGAGGGCGAAAGCACCGGATCGGAGTCGCCGGTGAGGATGATGGCTGGCACCTGCACGAGGCTCATCAAGGCGGATATGTTTTCGCGACTGCCGTGCAACATCCATTCGTCCCAGGCACGGCGCGAAGTCCGCAGGTTGTCCGCGATTACCTGCTGGCGAGTGGCCGGGCTCAGCGGACGAGCCGTGATGTGGTCGAATGTGCTGGCTGCCGCCACGTCAATGCCATAGGCGCGCAGGTTGGCTAGGCGGCCTTCGTCGGTCATGGGTTCGGGAGTGGGCGGGGAGGGCGTCACCAACACCAAGCCGCGCAGGCCTGAAGGCTGCTGAGTTGCCAGATACATAGCAAACTTCCCACCCATCGAGTGGCCCACCAGCACGTAGTTGGTAAGGTGACGTTCGGCAATCAGGGCTGCCACATCGGCTGCGTAATCGGCTACGGCATAGCCTGTTTCGGGCGCGGGAGCGGAGCCAAACCCACGCAGGTCGGGGGCCAGGCAGTGATAAGTGGAGGCCAGCAGCTCCATCACCGGCTGCCACTCCAGGCCGGAGCCCGCCCAGTAGTGTAAAAACACGAGCGAAACCGGGCCTTGGCCGAGTTCTAGCACCGGAAGAACAACGGGCGTTGCAGGCATGGGTAGCAGAGAAAATGAGGAAATCTGCATACGCAAACTCCGCTCTGGGGTGCCGTTATTTCCACCGAATCTTCTGCCCCGACTGGCCCGCATGCAGCCGCTCGGGCACGTGTCGAAGCAGCAATTCGCGCAGACTGTCCAGCAGACCCGTGCGCACAAAGCCGTGGTGCGTCACTAGGCTTACTTCGCGCACCGGTTCGGGCGCGTCGAAGCGCTTGATCATGAGGTTGTTATCCATCTCGTTGAGCACCGATAGCTCCGGCACCAGCGTAAAGCCCTGGTTGCGGCGCACCATTTCCTTGAGCGTTTCGATGGAGCCACTTTCGTACACGAAACGCCGTGGCTGGTTGAGATTGGCGGGCGCACAAATGTTAAGTACCTGATGGCGAAAGCAATGCCCTTGCTGCAACAGCCATAAATCCGGAAAGCTCAGGTCGGAAGGCTTCACGGTGGCTTGTCCGTACAGCGCATGCCCTTCCGATACGTACGCCAAAAACGGTTCTTCCAGTACGGGCACTTCGCGCAGGCTGCGGTCGTCGAGGGGCGTGACGAGCAGGCCGATGTCCAGTTGGTTTTCCTTGAGGCGCTGCACAATCTGGTCGGTGGGCATTTCCTCCACCTGCACGCGCAGCCGCGGGTATTTCTCCACCAGTTCCAGCAGAAAAAGCGGCACCAGATACGGCGCCAGCGTCGGGATGATGCCGATGCGCAGGGCGCCCACCATTTCGCCTTTTTCCTGTTGCACCACGTCGCGGAGTTGGTAGGCTTCGCGCAGCACCAACCGGGCCTGTTGCACCACTTTCGCCCCGACCGCCGTGGGTTCTACTTTCTTCTTTTTACGATCAAACAGCAACACGCCCAATTCTTCCTCCAGCTTTTGGATTTGCATGCTGAGAGTAGGTTGGGTCACAAAGCACTTCTCCGCCGCCAGCACAAACTGCCGGTGCGTATCGAGCGCTACTACATATTCAAGCTGCTGAATCGTCATCCAGCGAAGGTATAGTTTTTGTCTATGAGTTCTAAAATGAAATTAATATTATCGATAGATAAGGCGCTGTGTTATACAGGTTTCTTGAGAAAAGCAGTAGTAATTAAGAACATACTGACAAATGAATAAACCTTTATAATTCAAAAATTACAATAAGGATTCATTGCGCTAAATTATGACTTCGCCAAGACTGCGCTTATAACTTATCTTATCCTATGTTCGCCTGTGCCTCGTACTTGGGGCTGATGAGAAGGAAAAGAGAGGAGTAAGATTCATCGATTATGG
>NZ_JACSJJ010000011.1:0-67770 GCF_014349165.1 Hymenobacter sp. BT491
GCCCGCGGCCCCCGCCCCGGCGTCCCTGCCCCGCTTCGGGGTTCAGGCGATGCGGAGCGGGGGCCGCCCCGCGTTTATATGCCCTCCCACCTGACTATCTCTAGTATTATACCGCGTGATACAGGATGGGAAGAATATATCTAATCTAAGCAATATGACAGGTTGATCAATGATAAAGCATGATTGTACTTGCCATATTCTCATAGTAAAACAAAAAGCCGGATTGATCTATATCAGATCAATCCGGCTTTTTGTTTATAGATATATGTAGCCAATCTAACGAGTAGGTCCTGCAATGACTTCTATCATAGCATCAGGAGTTAAATAATGCTGCGCTAATTGTTGTAAAGTGTGAGCGTTAACAGATCTAATTTGATCCAAAAAGTCAGTGTAATAGGTTGTGGGAAGATTTAGAAACACTATGCTTTTGTACTTGTCGCATTGCTCGAAAACTGTACTGAGTTCATTAGCAAATTTGCCGGCCATGTAATTCTTTACCGTTTGAAGCTCATCGGAAGGAATTAGATCTTCTTGAAGTCGACGTAATTCATGGTGCACTTCCTGAATTGCAGAAGAGGTGCTAGCCGCGTTCACATCGGCTCCGATGACAAAGCTAGTAGCATGTTCACGCGGCCCTATACTGGCATATATACCATAAGTAAACCCTTTATCCTCGCGAATATTCTTCATAAGACGTGAGCCAAAGTACCCTCCTAATACCTTAACTAATACTTGCATTTGGTGAGTGTCAGAATGGGTAGGGGATGGCCACAGCCTTCCTATTCGCAACGATGACTGTAAGCTATCGGCTACGGTAACATAATCCAGTAATGGTCCACTGGTGGCTTTAATTACGTTTTCTTCTATAGCTATTAAACTTTTCGGGCCTTCCCCAAGCATCTTCAGTATGAGATCTTGGTGTTGATTAGATACATCGCCACATAAGAAAATCTCGCAACTACCTAATTTATAATTAGTTGCGTAAAATTTCTTTACCTCGCTTGCCTGCACTGTCTGAAATGCATTTTCATCAAAGATGAGGCCGTAGGGGAAAGTAGCACCGTAGAGGTTTTGTGAAAACCGCTCCGCAGCTAAATAGCTAGTTTTCTGTCGCTCGATACGCACGTTTTGAATGGTGCGCATTTTAAGTTGTTCGAGCTCACTTTCTGGAAAAGTTGCTTCAGTTACAACGTCAACTACGAGAGGTAGCAGCTTCTCCAGATGGCGTGAAAGGCAATACAGTGTTAGAGTAGCCCGATCAAAACCTTGTTCGCATTCTAAAGAGGCTCCATAGAAAGCGACTTCATCGGCAATTTGACGGGCTGTGCGGGTGCTGGTTCCTTCGAGTAGCATACGGGCTGTCAGGAGAGACACACCAGCAGCAGGCTCATACCATTTGCCTGCATTAAACACCAATTGCAAACGGATAACAGGCTGAGCATCGTTGCGAAGAACGTGCAAACGGGCTCCGTTAGGAAGTGAAAACACGTCAGCCGCGGGCAGCGTAACGCTGGCCAGCGGCTGAACGGGAGGAGCGACTTGTCGGTCGAGCATAAAAACTAGTTAGTTGACGGGGTGGTATCGCCACCAGGACCAAATGCTTCTTCAAGCTTGTTGAAGTTAAAGTGCAAAGACACGCGAATGGTTTGTCCCAATGGGTTTTGAGTGTTGTCCTTGTTGTTAGGCAATAGGTAAGCACCATCTACGCCAAATACCTGATAACGAACACCTAAGCCGAAACTGAGGTATTGGCGGGCACCTTTCATTGGATTTTCGTAGAAATAGCCGACACGAGCCATGATCAGATCGTTGTAAGAATACTCCGCGCCGACCGAAAGATTGATTTCTTTCATCTCCTCGCTGAAGCCACCTGGCGCATCTGAAAACGAGCCGAGTGCTGCTGCAACTACACCTTTCTGACGGCGCTTTAGATTCTCGGTCTGGATTTTCTTGCCTAGGCCGGTAGTGTCGCCATCTATATAATAAGGTGTCGGCACCAGTAGTTTACTGGCGTCGGCCGTCAAGGTGATCTTATTATATGGATCAAGCTCACGGGTGATGGCTGCCCCTACCTTTAAGGTTGTTGGCAGAAAGTCCGCTTGCGTTGGGTCTGTGTAGGTAATCTTATTGCCTATGTTGCTAACTGAAGCGCCAAGCCCTAAGTTGTAGTTGCCGGCCCCAATGGAGAGGTCCCGGTTGTAATAAGCGCCCAAGTCTACTGCTGCGGCATTGCCGGGCTTGCTGTCGATGCCGGCCAAGCCACCAGTGAGGTTGGATCGGATGTAGCGAGCTGATGCGCCGATACCAAAATATTCGCTCAGCTTTTGACCGTACGATACGGTGAAGGCATATTCCTTTGGGTTGAAATCACCTAAAGGCTGATTCGACGAGTTGCGGAAGGAAATGTTACCCAAGTCGAAATACATCAGCGACGCCGAAACGGCCGAGCGTTGTCCAAGCTTAGCGTAGCCCGACAAAAAGGCCAAACCCATATCGTCGGTTACGGCGCGAAGCCACGGAGAATACGAAGGCGAAACGCTGTACTTATAGGGTACAAAGCCCAATTTGCCTGCGTTATAAAACGCCGAATTGGCATCCGGCGAAATAGCTACGCCGGCTTCGCCTAATGCCCCGGAACGCGAATCTGGACTGAGCGTGAGAATAGGAACGGCGGTGGTGATGGCATTGATGCGCTGCTGCGCATGAGTTGCCACAGAAATCCCCAGTAGGCCAGACAGAAGCGCAAAACGCAAGGGCAGCTTCGATAAAATCATAGTTGAGAAGAAGGTAGTTCGGGAAGGTAGGCGAAAATGCCGTTAGGTTGAATGGGCTTAGTTTAATATGACCAGTTTTTCGTATTTCGAAGCCGTAGAGCCGTCGCGCGGAGAACGTACGCTCACTCGGTACACATACACGCCGCGGGCCAGTTGATCGCTAAATTCATCGCGGCCATCCCAAGAGAGGGCCGCCAGATGCGAGTTGCTGGCCATAACCGTTGTGCTCAACGTGCGGACAAGTTTGCCAGATACGGTAAAAATCTGCACTTGGACGTCGAGCTCTTCGCCGTCGCGGTTGTGGTCAAAATGAAAGGTCGTATTTCGGGAAAACGGGTTGGGATAATTGAGCACATGCTGCAACGCCAGTTTTTCGGTGCGGGCCGCAATAAACTCAATTTCCTTCTCGGCTGAATTGTTGAAGGTATCCCACGCTTTGAGGCGAAGCAAATGCGGACCCGTGGAGAGGTCTTTGAACAGATACCGCACGCGGCCCCGCTGAAACTTGTCGACGTCGGCCGTATAAAAATCATTGAGGACGATGAGCTTCGAGGCGTCGTTGTCGAGCGTAGCCGTGATCTCGTGCCCGATGCCCGAGCCGGCTGTGTTAATGCCGCTGGAATCGGCTAGGATTCCCAGCATAGTCGTGCTAGTGCTCGTCAGGCCGCCAAAGACGAACGACTCATCGTCGTTCATAAACAGGCGAATGACCGGCGGGATTGTATCGCGCAAGGTCGAAGTGCTGGCGCTGCCAACCGGCACCGCCGAAGCACCATGTGCATCCATGCGGCTGGTAGGATCGAAAGCGTAAAGGCTGATTTTGCCCAACCCCACGCTATAGTTGAGGTCTTTGGGTACGACAAACTCTACCTGAAACCGACCGTTACGCACGGTGGCTTGGCCGTCGTAAATAATATTTTCCTGTACCTGAATCGGGATGCGGCCATTATTAGGCAACGTCGAAGGCTCGTTGCCCAGCGTGGTGACGGTAGAAGGCTTCTCATACACAGTGAGTTGCGTTACACCAGAAAACCCGGCATTGGTCGTGGCCCCGTTGCGAATCTCGCCAGTGAGCTTTATCCGCGACAAAGCCTTCAGCGTATCGTTTTGCGTGGCCGCTAGCGGTTTGCCGTTAAGTGTCAGAACAGCAGCCGTTTGCTCGGGGTAAGCTAGGCGCGTAGTCGGGTCGCCGAGCAGAGAAAAGTTACGGTTGCCTACCCCCACGATGCTGCCATTCTTCGCAATGGCTACCACATCGCCAAGGCGCGGCATTTTCCCGTTGATAGGCGTGAATGCCGCGTCGTAAAAGCGGCGGCTCAGCAACTCGTTATTATTCGAGACAACCAAACGTGTCGTCGTCAGCAAGGCTACCGCGCCGCCCTGCGTCAGGGTTAGGGCTGATTCGCCGGCGGAAGTAAGCTCTGGGCTGTCGTAAACGCTAAAATCGCAAGTGGCTGTAAATAAGAAAGTTAGCTTTTGCTGGTTTTGCAGCCGTTCAATCGAGGCTTTGGAAAAAATCTGTTCATCAGCCCAAGCGATGGGACCACCATGACCATTATAAATCGTCATCAGCGAGCCTTGCTCAATGGCTTCGTCGATGGCGCGGTTGCAGTCGGGCGAGCGCTGCCCTGCCGACGACGAAACCTGCGGATACAGATCGAGATAAACCTTATGAATGTTGTACGCAGGCTGGCTAATCGCCAAAGGCTCGGTGAATTGTTCCGTCGACGAGGAAACGTGCAGGTTGTTATCACCGTCGTCGGCGATGAAGGTGAGGCGGTTGCGCCACTTGCCGTACGCGTTGGGGCTGTCGTACCCAATCATCTTATCAACCACCAAGGCCGCCTGCGTAGTGGAGCGCGGTTGGCCGCTAGGCGTATTGACGGGCAAGCGGCCCACACCAATGTCTAGGGCTTCGGCTTTCACAAAATCGCCTTCGGCCCACTCACCTTCGTCGTCGTCGAGTAGACCGTAATAGTCGTCAGATGAATACGTTATCTGCGATGAGAAAACGATTTTGAACGACTCACGCGACTCGTACACCGGCACAAAGTTCTGGTTGATCTTGTCTGGTTCGGGCGAGCTAGGAAACGGTACGCGCTCGGTGCGCCACCAGTCCGGAAACTTGGTAGCGTCGTTGGTCGGGTCGGATTTATAATCAAACGACGCGTCGCCGAACAGCAGCAGGAAGTTGCGTTTGCCAGCCGGAGCGCGGTCGTAGACCATTTTCATCAGGTCGCGGATGGCCGTCACGTCTTGGCCGCCGGAGCTGAACTCGTTGTAGACCTGCGTGGTCGTGACCACCTGCGCATTGAGTTTGTCGTGGGTGCGGCGGTGGGCGGCTAGGCGTTCGGCTTCGGCCTGAAACGGCGGATACGTCACAATTACCAAATCCAGCTTGCCGTCGGTGTTGAGCGCGTGCAAATTTTGATTGGCGACCCGCCCAAAGCCCCGCGGGATTTTGGTAATGTTGCCAGGCGTAAAGGCTACGAACTCGCGCACCGAATCCGTAACGGCGTTAAAGCTGCCGCCCGTGAGCGCATACGCCACCGGCCGGCGCGGATTGGTCACTTCCCACACTGTGGCTCCCGTTGCGTTGTCGAGCACAAACTGACTGACGGCACTGGCGCGCACGTTTTCGAAAGAGCGAAACTCGACTTGGCTGCCGCTCAGGCGCAAGGGCCGCAGCGCGTTCACCTCCAGATAGTCCAGCCAGCCTTCGGCATCAGAAGTGCCGTCGAAGGTCACTTTTACGCGCAGATCGGTGCCGGGAGAAGCAACAGGCGCCGGAAACGTCGTGATGCTTGTATTGGCCCGCTCAGGATATTGTCCGCCGCTCTTTTGTGCAACTGTTTGACTGCCAATTAGCTGTGAACCATTGAGAAATAGTCGGAAAGAAGTGCTGTTGACTGCCGAAGCCGCTACCGATGATGTGACCTGCACCGGGGTACCCGCCGCTACATCTGGCATTGCGAACGCGACCTCTTTGGACGCGCTGGGGTTTTGCTTGGGGCTCAGGTTTTCCCCCAGCCATTGCCGCCCCGATTTCAGCAGATTAACTAGGTCGTGCTCGTAAAACTGACGGTCGGTGAAGGTGGTGATGCGCGCCGTAGCCGCGCCACTGGGCGCCGGCGCCGTACCGACCCGGTGCGTGGACGCCGTGCTGCTCACCGACACGAAATAATAGGCCGTGTCGGTGTAGATATTTTGGATGTGGCGAAAGCGCGTGGCGTTGGGTTCGCGCTCCCAAGTGTGCGGGCCGCGCGCGTAAAATAGCACGTATTCGTCGTCGTCGAAGGTCGCGTTGTTGTTGCCCGAAACGAAGATGTCGTTCTCTACTAAGTCATCGGGGCGGCGGGTACTATTGGCTTGGGGCAGCATCCCAACGGCGTTGCCATAAATGCGCAGCCGCCGCGGGTCGAGCGTATTTACGTCGAGTCCAAGGCTGCGCAACGCGCTTTTATCGAGCTTATAAATTCCGCTTTCCGGCACCCCAATTTTATACCAAGTGCCTTGGCTGAGCACCGAATTATTGGCGTAATCGCGCTGTACGTCGCGGCGGGCCGTGTTACTGGAGCTGGCAGTAGAGTAGGCATAGTCGAAGGAAACCAACTTTTCCAGTTGCCCCGACTGTGCATTGCGGCGAACCGGCAGCAACGTGAGGTAGCTCACCGGCAGTTTCATCTCCGTGACCGTAGTAAGGCGAAGCCCCAGATCGGTGGGTAAAGTGCTGCCTTCTAGTAATTTACTGTCCAAGAGTGTAAATGGCTGATAGACAGTGTTTTGCAATTGGCCCTGCGCAACGGCGCCTTCCAGCCGCAACGAATATAGGCCTACCAACTGTCCGGGCTGAAAGCCGGCGCCCGAAAAGAACGGTACGCGCCGCGACTGCCCGTTGCTACCTACTATTTCGCTGTAGCCCTGCCACGTTATTTCGCCATGCGCCACCGATTGCGCCTGCGCCGACTGCAGGGCGCCCAGCACGGGCGCACAGAGCAACAGAAGCAGGTAAAAAAAACGCATAAAGGTATCTGTCAATACGTTGGAGCAGGGGCGGAAAGTGCGGGCTCAACACAGCTGACGAATGGGCAGTTCATCGGTCGTGTTACTTAACTAGCAAATCCGCTAAATATTGTGAATGCCGAATCGAAACTCATCCATAAGAAGGGCGCAACATCGATAGCACTACATAAAGCAGAATAATCACCGGAACCGCCGCCGCTTGCAGCACCACCAACAGCCCCAGCGCAAGCAATAAAAACACAAACCGAAGCGAATTGTCCTGCCAGCTTAAGTTCTTGAATTTAAGCGCAAAAAGCGGCAACTCCGCCACCAGCAAGCCAGACAAGAGCAGCGTCAGGGCAAGCAGCCCCCAAGGGTTAAGCACAATGTGCGAGAGGCCGTAGGTGTCGTGGGCCAAGATAACCGGCAGCGAAGCCACAACCAGCGTGCAGGCTGGCGTCGGCAACCCGATAAAAGAGTTCGTCTGGCGCGTGTCGTTGTTGAACTTGGCCAAGCGCAACGCCGAAAACACCGTGACAATAAAACCCGCATAGGGCAACCAAAACGGCAAATCTGCCGCGCTCAGGGCCAACAGATGAAACAAAAACGCGCCCGGCACCACCCCAAACGAGACCATATCGGCCAAGGAGTCGAGGTCTTTGCCGATGGGAGAGGAGGCACGCAACGCGCGGGCCAGCAGCCCGTCGGCAAAATCGAAGGCGGCGGCCAGCGCCACGAGGTAGGCAGCCAATTCTAGGTTGCCGGCGAAGATGTTGCGCACGGCTAGGCAGCCCGAAAACAAATTCAGGCAGGTTACCGCGTTGGGTACGTGATTTTTCATGGGGAGAAACGCGGGAACAGAACTAGCGCAGAAAAGGATTGGAGCGGCGTTCGGCGCCAATGGTCGTAGCCGGCCCGTGGCCGGGGTACACCGTCACCTCGTCGGGAAGTGTGAGCAGCTGCGTCCGGATGCTTTCCAGAAGTGTTGCGTGGTTGCCACCGGGCAAGTCAGTACGGCCGATGCTGTTTTGGAATAGTACGTCGCCTCCGATAACTGTCTTGCTATCAACATGATATAAAATTACGTGGCCAGGAGCATGGCCGGGCGTAAAGCGCACTTCTAACTCCGTTTCGCCAAAGTGGATCGGCTTGCCCGGCGTCAGGAAACTAGTGGGCTCGGCGGGCTGGTAGTTGGGGAAGCCGTAGCTGGGCGCGTAAGCCGGTACCGCGCGCAGCGTGCTCAGGTCGGCTTCGTGAATCAGGAAGGGTACCTTATAGGTATCGAGGATAAATTTATTGCCGAATACGTGGTCGATGTGGCAGTGCGTATTGAGCAGCAAAACCACTTGCAAACCTTCGGTTTCGATAAACTGCTTGAGCGCCTGCTGCTCGTCTTTGTCGTAGCAACCGGGATCGACGACGACGCACTGCCCAGTGGTATCGTGCAGCAGGTAAGTGTTTTCGGAAAAAGCGTTGAACGTAAAACCAGAAACGGTCATAAGAAGCGATAAAATGGAACCGGCGCAGGCCGAACGGAATTGGGAGGTAAGTTACGAGTCTTGACGTGAACGCACAGGCGCGCGGCGTAGGGCTTGGTGCTGGTTTTCCTCTTACTTTGCTCCAATGACGAGCTACGACTACTTTATACTGGGCCACGGCATTGCCGGCGCTACGCTGGCGTATGAGCTGCGGCGGCGTGGCCGGTCGGTGCTCGTGTTCGATGCGCAACGCCCCGACTCGGCCTCCAATGTGGCGGCGGGCCTGATGAATCCTGTTACGGGCCAACGGTTTTCGCTGGTTTGGAAAGCCGCGGAACTGCTGCCGGCAGCTGCGGCTTTTTACCGGGAACTGGAGCAGCACTTTGGGCAGCAGTTTTTCTTTGAGAAACCCATCCTAAAACTGTTCTCAACGGTGGCCGAGCAGAATTCCGTCATGGCCCGGAGCGCCGACAATCCGTGGGAAGATTTTGTGGAAGAAATCACTGCCGACCCGCCGTCGGCCGAAGGCGTGCGAATGGATTTTGGCGGCGTGCGCATCCGGCACGGCGGCCACGTAGCCGTGCGCGAATTGCTGGCGGCTTTGTCGGCCGAAGGCCAGCAGCAGGGTTGGCTGCGCGCCGAAACTTTTGATTGGGAGCAGCTTGTTGTAGACGCAACTGAAGTCACGTACGCCGGCGAAGTGCGCGCAAGCCATTTCATCTGTTGCGAAGGGGCTACAGCCGCTCGAAATCCCTATTTTAACTGGTTGCCCATCCGGCCCAATCCGGGCGAAGTGCTGGACGTGCAATGCAACGGTTTGACGGAGACAATGGTCTTGAACAAGGGCGCTTACGTAGTGCCTTTGGGCAACGGAAGCTTTCGCGTAGGCGCCACCTACCGCTGGCCTCCGTTCAAAGAAGGCATTACCGAAGAAGCCCGTGCCGAGCTGGTTCAGCGCTTGCGCCAGATCACTGATTTGCCCTTCGTGGTGACGGACCAACGGGCCGGGGTACGGCCCGCGGTGCAGGACCGAAAACCCCTGCTTGGCATGCATCCGGCAATGCCAAATGTGAGTATATTCAATGGCCTCGGCTCCAAGGGCATTATGGTGGCTCCGCTACTGGCAGCTCACTTCGCCAACGTGCTGGAAAACACCGAGAAAGAGCTGTGGCCTGAGGTCAATATTTTACGGTATTCTGCGTTGTACATAGCTGCCCGCTCGTCGGTCGGCATTTCTCTCTGAGGTTTCGCTTTCAGCGTTTTTATGAAGCACTTATCCTATTCTATGTTGCGCCGCATCGGACGTTTGGCCACGCCCGTTGCGCTGGTGCTTGGGTTGCTCCTGCCGGGGAGCAAGGCGCAAGCCCAAACGGCCCAAGAGCCGTTTGGCCGGGTGCGAATTCAGTACAAGGAGTTTAATTGGCAACTGCTTAGTACACAGAACTTTAACATTTATTACTACGCTGGCGGCGAAACCATCGCCCGCCGGGCCGCCGACTACGCCGAAAAGGAGCTCCAGCGCATTACCTCGCTGATCGGCTACTACCCTTATTCGAAGACCACCATCATGCTCTTTAACTCGGTGGGCGACCAGCGGCAGAGCAACGTGGGCCTCGATACGGACAAGTACCAAACGGGCGGCGAAACGGCTTTGCTGCGCATGAGCAAGGTGCAAATCGCGTTTCAGGGCCAGCAGACGCAGTTTAAGCGCGACCTGAGCTACCAAGTGACGCGCGTGCTGCTCAACGACATGATGTACGGCGGCTCGCTGAAGGAAGTCATCCAGAGCAGCTACCTGCTTCAGCTACCCGATTGGTTTATCGGGGGCGCTTCCAACTACGCCGCCGAAGGCTGGAGCGTGGAGATGGACGACTACATGCGCGACATGGTGAAGAAAAACGAAGGCACCCGCACGGCGCCGTTTTTCCTGCGCAATCCGCAGCTGGCGGGCCAAAGCATCTGGAACTACATTGCGGAGCGCTACGGCTACACCACCATTCAGAACATTCTGAACCTGACGCGCATCACGCGCGACGTGGAAGTAGGCATCAGCAGCTCGCTGAACGTGCCGTATAAAGTGTTTCTGAAAGACTGGCTGACCTACTACCGCCAGCTCAACGCACAGCCGCAAACGGCTTTTGTATTGCCGGAAGAGAAAACCGAGCTGACAGGCAGCAACCGCAAAAATATTCTGTATTCGCAGTCGGTGCTGAGCCCCAACGGCCAGCGCCTGGCTTACGTGTCCAATGAGCAGGGCCGCTACCGCGTGCTCGTTGCCAACCGCGACGGGTCGGGCAAGCACGTGATTGCTCGTGGCGGCTACAAAACGCCCGATCAGGAAGTAGAAAAGCGGTTGCCCGTACTGGCGTGGCGCGGCAATGGCCAAGTAGCCATCGCCGAATCGGAGCGAGGCGAGATGGCACTACATTTGCAATCGGCTGATGGTAATGTAGTTACGTTTTTGAGTAAAGTGCGCGAGATCTTCCCGTCGTTCAAGCGCAGCACGTCCATCTTCCAGCCCTTCTCCCAGATTCTGGACCTGAGCTATTCGTCGGATGGTAAGGCGTTGGTATTCAGTGGTGTACGTAACGGGCAGAATGACTTGTACTTGCTTCGGGCCGGTAGTCGCACGCCGGAAAAGCTGACCAACGATGTATTCGACGACGTGCAGCCCGTGTTCCTGCCCGGCGGCCAGGGTATTGTTTTCAGCTCCAACCGCTGGCTCGACTCGGCCGGCACGGCTAAAGGCAGCTTCGGCAGCGTTGTCAATAACTACGACCTGTTCCTGTATCACCTCGACGGTCGTACCCAACCCGTTGAATCCCTGGTAAGTACGATTTCCAACGAAGGCCGACCCCGTGCGATTTCCGACGATGAGTTTCTGTATTTGGGCGAAGAAAGCGGAGTGCGTAGCCTCTACCGCTACACCATCAGCACCAAGCAGCGCGCGCCGGTCAGCAGCTTTTTGAACAACATCGACGACTACGATTACAACGCTACCACCGGCGCACTCGGGTTTGTGGCTTCGGATCGGGCCCGCGATTTTGTGTACCTCTACCCCAACTTTGCGCTGGCGCAGAACATGCCCCTTTACAAAACGGCACGCCAGGAAACGCTAGAAGATCGGTCGCGGCCCAAGAAAGCCGCCGTACCCGCCCCTCCCGTGGTTCAACCCACCGACTCGACCGGGTTGAGCCAAAATCCGGCTCCGGCAGTCGCGGACAGCACCGCTGCTGCCCAACCGCCCCGCAAAACCGAGGAGCAGGTCAATACCAACGACTACAAGTTCGACGAGGATATTCCGGCTTCGCAGGCACCTTCTCGGCGCAAACGCTCGGCTACGGTAGTGGCGTTGCCAACGGCTGCGCCCACCGACGCGACGGGTACGCTTGGGCCGTTCCGCTACGATACGCGGTTCAGCGTTGATAACGTGGTGTCGTCGCTGTACGTCGATCCGTTGCTGGGCTTCGGTTTGATTGGGCAGGCCAACATGTCCGATCTGTTTGAAGATCACCGCATTAAGGCTGGGATTTTCGCGCTGACCGATCTGAAAACCAGCAACATCTTCGCCGAATACACCAACCTGCGCCACCGCTACGACTGGAGCATTGGGTATCAGAAACAAGCGTATTTCTTTGATACTGAGTCTAATGGCCGCGTACGCTACGGCCGCCATGAGGTATCGCCTACCATTGCTTATCCGCTCACGCACAACGTCAGCGTTCGGGTAGGGCCGCGTTTCGTCAACGTGACGCGCACCATGCTCAATTATTTTTCCGACACGCTCGACGTAAGCCGCAACTACTTGGGCGTAAGCGGTGAGTTGGTGTTCGACAACGCCATTGCCACCGGCGTAAACATGTTGGAAGGCACGCGCATGAAGGTCGGAGTGCAGCAGCTCAATAGCTTGGATGACAAGAACTTGTCATTTGGGAAGCTGTATGTCGACTTGCGGCATTACCAGAAGATTCACCGGCAGATTATTTGGGCCAATCGTGCCAGCTATGGCCAGTTTTTCGGGTCGGCAGCCCAAACGTTCCGCCTCGGCGGTATGGACAACTGGCTCAACAATCGCTACGAAGGCGCCCAGCGCGACCTCTACGATCCGTCGCGCATCGACCCGACACAGATCTTCTACCAACAGTTCGTGACGAACATGCGCGGCTTCAATTACAACAAGCGTACGGGGCCTAAGTATGTGCTGTTCAACTCGGAATTGCGCGTGCCGATCATCCAGTATCTCTCGCGTAAGCCCATCACGTCGGGCTTCTTCCGCAACCTGCAACTCACGGCTTTCGGCGACGCAGGCTCGGCGTACTCGGGTTCTAACCCGTTCAACGAGAATAATTCTTTTAACACGCAGGTAACCGGTGGCAACGGCAACGCTTTTACGGCTACCGTGGTCAACTTCCGCAACCCGCTGCTACTTGGTTATGGTGCCGGCATCCGCACAACGTTGCTGGGCTTCTACGGCAAAGCCGACATCGCCTGGGGCCAGGAAGACTATGTGCAGAGAGGGCCGAAATTTTACTTCTCCCTCGGTTACGACTTTTAGTAAGTAATTGATTAATAAATAGTTATGAAAAGGCCCGGAATATTCCGGGCCTTTTTGTTTTAGGCCTCGGCATGCCCAGCGCAGCTACTCACGAACTCCGGCCTGATACTGCCAGCGTCGAATAAGGCTAACTAGTAGCCAATACCGGGTCAGGTAACCAAGCCAACTCAACTAGCGGCTAACAACCAAACGCGTTGTATCTTTGCAGCCCCTTTCACTATCCGCTGCGCCGTGCTGCTCCTCCGTGAGATTTGGTATTTGATTCAGAAGGACTTCCGCTTGGAGTTGCGGCAGCGGGCGGCGCTTAGCGGCATGTTGCTTTATGTAGGCAGCACCGTATTTGTATGCTACCTGAGCTTTGCGCTTCGGGGTGGCCAGCTCCCGGCCCCAGCTTGGAATGCGCTGTTCTGGATTATCCTGCTCTTTACGGCCGTTAATGCGGTGGCCAAAGGATTTTTGCAGGAGAGCCGCGGACGGCAGCTCTACTACTATGCGCTGGTGCGCCCGCAGGCCGTGATTTTGGCTAAGATCAGCTATAACACCTTGCTGCTGTTGGGGTTAGCTCTGATCGGCTTTGGCGCTTACGCCTTGGTATTAGGCAACCCGGTGCAAGACCTGACCCTGTTTTTGGGCAACGTGATGCTTGGCGCGCTGGGTTTTGCCTCCACGCTTACGCTGGTTTCAGGCATCGCGTCAAAAGCCACGAACAGTAGCACTTTAATGGCCGTGCTCGGGTTTCCCATCATGATTCCGATGCTGTTGCTGCTCATCAAAGTATCCAAAAATGCACTGGACGGCCTGGAATTTCAATCCAGCAAAAGCTCCTTGCTGACGCTGGTTGCCCTGAACATGATCGTGGGAGCCGTTTCCTATCTGCTATTTCCTTTTTTGTGGCGCAGTTGATATCTTAACTGAAAGAGAAAACAGCGCTTAGATTGTTTACTATGAGGGATTTGCGCCAAAAAGGCACCACCGGCCACAGCCCCTAAAATCAGTGGGTAAAACATGACAATCCTCATTTTTTATCCACCTGCTTGCCCCGACCTTTCCTTCTTCTAACACCTCTGCTTCGCACGCTCTCAAACATGAAAAAAAACTGGTGGAAAGCCCTGACGGTGATTCTGCTGCTGTACACAGCCGTTGCCGGCTTGTTGGCACACGTACCCCGGCTGGCGATTCTCAACGAGACCATCCGTAACCTCTACTTCCACGTGCCCATGTGGTTTGCGATGACCATCATCCTGACCACGTCCATGATTTACTCCATCCGTTACCTGCGCACGCCCACCAACCGGCTGGATGTGCTGGCCCACGAATCGGCCAAAACCGGTATGGTGCTGGGGATCTTGGGGTTGCTTACGGGCAGCACGTGGGCGCGCTTCACGTGGGGTGCGTGGTGGGTGGCTTCCGATCCGCGCCTGAACGGTGCCGCCATTGCCATGCTGATTTATGGAGCTTACCTCGTGCTGCGGTCGTCCTTTACGGATGAGCAGCAGCGCGCCCGCGTGAGCGCCATCTACAACATATTCGCCTACGCGGCGGCCATTCCGCTGTTGTTTATCCTGCCCCGCATGCAGGATTCGTTGCATCCCGGTGCCGGCGGCAACCCTGGTTTCAGCAAGTACGACCTCGACAATAACATGCGCTTGGTATTCTATCCGGCCGTGATCGGCTGGACGTTGCTGGGCGTTTGGATCACGCAGGTATCTACCCGCCTGACGTTTTTGAAACAAAAGATTTATGAAAAACAGCTTGCGTAGCGCCCTGCTGCTCCTAGCCGCGCTGGTACTTCCGGTGTGGCAGGCCTTGGCCCAGACGGCCGCCGCCGATGCTCCCGAAATGGCCGATGCCATG
This sequence comes from Hymenobacter sp. BT491, assembly GCF_014349165.1. NCBI lineage: Bacteria > Pseudomonadati > Bacteroidota > Cytophagia > Cytophagales > Hymenobacteraceae > Hymenobacter > Hymenobacter sp. BT491. The sequence goes on from NZ_JACSJJ010000011.1 coordinate 14,664, forward strand.
CGTCAAAGTGGCAAAATCTACGTCGTGGTGGCCGTAATCGTGACGGTGTTGGTGGGCCTGCTGGCTTACCTGATCTCCCTAGACCGTAAGATCAGCCGCCTCGAACGCGAGGTGCGCGACTAAATAATATTTTCCGTAGGTCCGACGGATTTTTCGGGCCGGTTTGGTTGTTCAGAACAGCCGGCTACAACGATGCCGGCGCCGCGTTTTTCGCTGTACAAGCTCCATGAAAAAATCGCATATCCTCGTTTTGGCGGTCATTGCAGCCGCAATTGGTATCATTCTCAGCACCGCTGGCGACGTCAGCCAATACGTTTCTTTTAAAGAAGCCCGCGAATTAGCGGCGGAAGGCAGCCCGACCAAAGTGCACGTCGTCGGTCGCTTGCCCCGCGACGGGCAGCGGATTCTGGGCCTCGAGTACAACCCAACGCTCGATCCCAACTACTTTGCTTTCACGCTGGTAGATACCAATCGCATTGCGCAGCGCGTGGTGTATTTCAACCCCAAGCCTCAGGATTTCGACAAATCCGAACAAATCGTGATCACCGGCTCCATGCGCAACAACGTGTTTGTGGCCGACAAAATCTTGCTGAAGTGCCCGTCCAAATATGTTGAGAAGGACATCAAAGGCGCGACGGCTTCAGTCAACTAGAAGAAAAGTCAGCACAACCCTGGCTGTTTGGGATATCAAGATCGATTTCGAACAGTTAGCTGTATTTATTTAGTAATCAAGCACTTATGTTAAATACCTTCATCGGCGACTTCGGGCATCTGAGCATCATCGTGGCGTTTGTGGCGGCTACGGTGGCGGCGTATTCCTATTTCATGGCTGCCCGCAATCAGCCGCTGGGGGAAACCGACGCTTCTTGGCTGCGCATTGCACGCGGAAGTTTCTTGCTGCACGGGGCGGCCGTGGTGTCGGTCATTACGTGCTTGTTCATCATCATTCACAGCCACCGGTACGAATACTATTACGCCTGGAGTCACTCCAGCAACCACCTGCCGGTGTACTACATGATTTCCTGCTTCTGGGAAGGGCAGGAGGGATCCTTTCTGCTCTGGATTTTCTGGCACGTATGCTTGGGCCTGGCCATCATGCGCTTCAACCGCAAGTGGGAAGCGCCGGTAATGGCTGTTTTTGCCTTCGTACAGCTGTTCCTGACGTCCATGATTTTGGGCGTGGTGCTGCTGAACGTAAAGATTGGCTCTTCGCCTTTCATTCTCCTGCGCGACTTCCTGACCGATCTGCCAGTCTTCAAGCTCAACCCGAATTTCGTTCCGAAAGATGGTACAGGCCTGAACCCGTTGCTCCAGAACTACTGGATGGTGATTCACCCGCCGACGCTGTTCTTGGGCTTTGCCCTGACGCTGGTGCCGTTTGCCTTCGCCATCGCCGGCCTCTGGAAAGGCGAACTCACCAAGTGGGTGAAGCCCGCGTTGCCTTGGGCGCTGTTTGGCGGCCTGGTGCTGGGCGTGGGCATCATGATGGGTGCGTATTGGGCCTACGAAACGTTGAACTTCGGCGGCTACTGGAACTGGGACCCGGTTGAAAACGCCGTGTACATTCCATGGCTGGTGCTGGTGGCGTCCGTTCACGGCATGGTGCTGTGGCGCCGCAGTAAAACGGCGTTGCGTACCTCTTTTGTGTTGGTAATCACCACGTTCCTGTTGGTGCTCTACGCCACTTTCCTGACGCGCAGCGGGGTATTGGGCAATGCTTCCGTCCACTCGTTTACCGATTTGGGCCTTTCGGGCCAGCTGATTGTCTACCTCGCCGCGTTTGTGGTGCTGGCTATCGGCTTGCTATGGTATCGCTGGAAAGAAATTCCGATCACTGATAAAGAGCTCACCACTTACAACTCCGAGCTGTGGGTATTTGTGGGGGCTACGGTGCTGTGCTTGGGCGCTTTTCAGGTGCTCGTAACTACCAGTATACCAGTATACAACGCTTTTCTGGGCTTTGTGGGCATCAAGTCCAACTTGGCACTGCCCGCCGACCAGATTGCGCACTATACCAAGTTCCAGCTCTGGATGGGCGTGCTAATCGCACTGCTGTCGGGCATTGCGCAGGTGATGTGGTGGCAAAAAAACGACAAGGAAAGCTTGACCAACTCCCTCACCGTGCCGGGTATCCTAACCCTGCTAGGCGCTTCGCTGATTATTCTATTGGTGCGTTACAACAAGCTGCAAATCAGCCCGGTATACATTGTGGTACTTACGGCTGGTTTGTTTGGGGTACTGGCCAACCTGAGCATGGTCCTGACGTTGGTGAAGCGGAAGGTGAGCCTGTCGGGCGGCGGGGTGGCCCACATCGGCATCGCGCTGATGCTGCTGGGTATCTTGGCGTCGGCTGGGTATTCCAACATCATCTCCAAGAACTCGTCGGGATTGCTGTATTCGCGTGAATTCACGGAAGAAATCAACCGTGACAACGTGCTGCTGTGGCGCAACGAATCGGCACCGATGGACGGCTACGACGTGAGCTACACCGGTCAGTATTTTGAAGTGCCCGGCCTGCCCGAGTACGTAAACAAAGAAGTGCTGTTCCGCACCGACGATGAGTATAAAGCCTTAGCCCGCGCCGATATCAAGCAAGGCGATAAGGTATATTACAAAGCCGGCGACACACTCAATATCCTGCCCGAAAACACGTATTACCGCGTCGAATACAAAGACAAGAAAACCGGCGAAGCCTTTGTCTTGTATCCACGGGCGCAGGCCAACGAGGAAATGGGTGGCCTGCTGGCTTCGCCTGACATCAAGAAATTCCTAACCCACGACATCTACTCGCACATCGCCGCCACGCCCGACCCGAACAAGGAAAAGGACTGGAGCGAAGTGAAAGAGCACGTGCTGTCGGTGGGCGATACGCTGTTTGTTAACGATTATTTTGGCGTATTCCGCGGCGTAGAACCAGCGCACGAGACCGCAGGCTTGGGCCTGAAAAAAGGCGATCTGGCGATTCAGGCCGACTTTATGGTGTACGGCGAGAAGAAGCAATACCACGTGCACCCGGTGTTTGTGGTGCGCAACCGCCTCATTGGCCGCGTGCCGGACGAAGTAGAGGACATCGGTCTGCGCTTGAGCTTTGTCAACGTAGACCCCACCAAGGGCAAGTTCACGTTTGGAGTGAGCACCACACAGAAGGATTATATCATCCTGAAAGCCATGCAGAAGCCTTTCATCAACCTGCTGTGGAGTGGCACGTTGCTGATGGCAGTGGGCTTCGGAATGGCCATTGTGCGGCGCCGGCGCGAAGCCCGCGAAACTGTAGCTGCCATACCAGAACCAGCTACTGCCCGCAGGCCTCGCGCATTGCGCCAGCCTGAAAAAGTAGCATAAGTAATTGATTGACAAACATTTGCAATAAAAAAGCCGTGGCACATGCCACGGCTTTTTTATTGCTTAAGGACGTAAGGCTCTTATTTCTGCACCGCAATGCGCTTCACGGCCGTTTCGCCGTCAATGTCAAGCTTCAGGGTATAGATGCCGGCTGCGAGTGCCGAAAGGTCCAGTTGGTCCTGCTTGCCGGTGAGCGTGCGCGTGTACACGACTTGGCCCAGCGAGTTGACTACTGCTGCCTGCACCTTGCGGGCACTGGTAGCGCCTAGGTCGATGGTCAGGCGGCCCGTGGTTGGGTTCGGATATGCATTGATGGCCCGCGACAAAGCCGTATTTACAGATAGCACGGTGGGCGTAATGGCAATGTCGTCGATGGCAAGGAAGAAGGCGTCGCCGGGGCTAATGGCGTGGAAACCAATGTAATACTGCCCGTTGGCGGTGGGGCGCAATGGTTGCGAATTCACCGCAGTGAAGGTTTGGGCCGCCAAGGTAGTGCTGGTGTATATGGTATTGGCCGCCGGCATGCCCGCCACCGTTGGCGAGGTACCATACCGGATTTCTAGGCCTTCGGGAATGGCCGGTCCGTTGTTGAAAGCCCCCACCCGGTACTTAAACGACACCGTGTATTGCTGAAGCGCGCTCAGGGAAAGCGCCGGCGTAAAGAACCAATCATCGGCCCCAATCGCGGGGTCTAGGCTATTGTAGCTGTACACAATGCTATTGGGCGTGCTAGGCGTGCCTTGTATTTGTGCCACTTCCCAGCCAAACTGGTCGTTATTGGCGTCTAGGACCGTAACACCGCAGGGGAGAGCCGGGGCGGTTCGGGCGTCGAAATTCTCGGCGTAGGGTACGGTGCTCGCGGCCTGGCATGCCGTCGTGAGCGCATAAGGGCCGTTGTTGGCACTGGTACCGGCCGTGCCGCCACAGTTTTTGCGAACGTAAACGTCGTAGGTAGTGCCTGCCGTAAGACCGGGCAGAGCGATGGGCGAGGTCGTGCCCGCTACCGTTGTGCCCGTGCCAAGTGCGAAGCCTTTGGGTCCGTATTCTACTACGTAAGGTCCTGTACCACTGGTCGGTGTGAAATTGACCGCCGCGGAGGTTGCGGTGATGTTGCTCAGGCTCACATTAATGGGCGCACCGCAAGCCGGAGCTGCTCCGAACGTAACACCAAGAGCCAACTGAGCGCCCTCTAAACCTACGTCGCCAAACTCATCCCAGCCACCATTGTTGAGATCGTTGGCATAATAAGTCGCCTTCCGCAACGGGAATTCAATTTGATACCCGATGCCGCTGCTAGCGCCGGTTTGCTCCGCAATAGCCACATAAAAAGGGCTGTTAACCAAGACGTTAGGCACGGGTAGCGTTACTTCGCCGCCCGCGGCCGTGCGGGTTTGCACATCGGAAGTATAGAGAGTTTTGCCCGGCGTTCCGTTGGGGCCGGTTGCGTCGTAGAGCAAGAACCGGTACGCGGCCGTATTGCCCGCTACGTCCTTAAACCGCGCTGTGATGGCGCTTACCGTGGTGGGTTGGTTGATGACAAACTTCGCGGCTAGTTGCCCGCTTGCTGCCCCATAGGTCAGGCCGCCTTGCAAATCCTTGGTTGGGTCGGTGTACAGGATCTGGTTGGTGGTAACGACCTGCGAGGTGGTAAGCTTGTTGTCGCTGTTTTCGTCGTCGCTGGTGAGCGTTACAGTCAGCGTGTTGGTGCCGGGGTTCAGCGTAGCCGGATACGGATCGAAGACTACTTCGCGCACTTCGCCGCGGGCCAACGAGAACGTTTTGGAACTGGTAAAGGTATTGGCGCCGGTTACTTGGAGCGTAGCCGTGGCATTGGCGAAAGCCGCTGTGCCAAAGTTGATGACGGCAGCTTTCACCGTGTGGGGCAGTGCTTCGGGAGAAATTCGGCCTAACGTATAGATAGCCGTAATGCCACCGTCGCGGGGCAGGCCAGGCGTAAAGCGGTACGTGGTGCCGGCCGCTGGGCGGGTGCTCGCCCGGAAGTTGAAGCGGTTCTCATCCGGGCCGCTGTAGTTGCGGCCTAAGGCCGTAGCCTCGGTCCAGTCCTGGGCGGAAGACTTTTGCAGCACAACCGCTTGGTTAGCAGCCTTTCCGGAACCCTTGATGCCGACGGCGGCCGCCTTGAAAAAGTCTTGGTTGGCGGCGATAGAAGCAGCAGTAGGCACATCGTACACAAACTCGATGACGTTGGTGCCCTCGTACAGCTTCGCCTGAAAAGAAAAGTTGGTGTATTTGGCCACCACCCCGTCGCGCGATTTGTCGCTCACATTCTTCCACTGGATCGTGCAGATGCGGTTGGGCGCGGTGCCCGTAGTCGCGACCCGGTATTCGGCTGGGCTGGCACCGGCCACCAAATCGACGTTGAAGGGCAGAAGCAGGTTGACATCGGCCGCATCGGCGCTGTTGAGTGGGCCGCCGCCGTAGTTCTCGGCACCGTTGAAATAGCTGGCAGCCGACGGATTCTGGCTGCCTAGGCGCAGGTAGCCGTTCGTGTTCAACACAAACTGCGTGAAAGCGGCGCCGTTGTAGTTGAAGGTGAAGCCAATGGGCTGCGCAGCCGAATTGGCGTCGTCGGTGCTGGTGGTGGTAATAGCTGTGCCCGTGGCGGCAAGATCCGTGTAAGTACCTTGCGCGATCTGGACGCTGTACTCATTGTAATTCAAATCCTGGGCTTGGGCCGTAAACGCCCCTAATACCGTTGCGAGCAACGCCGTGAGCCCCGTTAATCGAAGGGCGCTCCACCAGCCGCTCTTCGCAGTTCGCAGAGCACCCGTAGCGTAAGTATGTTTCATGCCGAAAGAAAATAAGGTAAGTGAGAAATAAAGCGCTTTTGACAACTGCATAAAGACACAGTTTCTTACGGGAAGTTTGCAAAAGCTTCCTTTACAATGTCCTGATTTTTTTAGAAAAACTTCTAGTTACCAAACTGGTCCGTTTGTATGCTGCCACTTCCTGCGCTCCCAACTGCTGCTGTTTCTTCTCCCAACGCGTTGCGCGTGGTGTTGCTGGGGGCGGGGCGGGTGGCCGCGCACCTAGCACCGGCGCTGGAGCAGGCAGGCCATCGGGTGGTGCACATCTGGAGTCGCTCGGCGGCTGGCGCTACCAGTTTGGCAGCACGCTTACACGGCGCAACGGCCGGTGCCGACCCCGATTTGCGGCACCTGGAGGCCGATGTTTTCGTGCTGGCCGTGCCCGATGCAGCCGTGGCGAGTGTGTTGCAAGTGGCTCATTTCCCGATAGATGCGTTGGTGGCACACACGGCCGGCGCGCTGCCATTAGATGTCTTTGCGGCGTATTCCGGGGTGCGGGGAGGTGTTTTCTATCCGCTGCAAACGTTCAGTCCTGGCCGCGCGGTGGCGTGGGAAACCGTGCCTTTGTGCATTGAAGCAGCCGAAACGGATGGCGAAGCCACGTTGCTTCGGCTGGCGCACAGCCTGAGCCACGACGTGCGGTTGGTGGCCACGCCCGCGCGCTTGGCGCTGCACGTAGCGGCCGTGTTTGCCAGCAATTTTACCAATCATGTGCTGGGCATCAGCCACGCGCTGATGCAGGAAGCCGGCTTGCCGTTCGACTTGCTGGCGCCCTTGGTGCGCGAAACCACCGAAAAGGCGTTGGCCAACCCACCTTTTACCGTCCAGACGGGCCCGGCCGCCCGCCAGGATACGCCTACGCTGCACCGGCACGAGGCTGTGCTGGCGGCCCACCCACAATGGCAGGCTTTATACAAGGCCTTGACAATCAGCATTCAGCAACAAGCGCAAGCGCCGGCTCGAAACAACGAAGACCCGAAGTAGCTTTGATTCGGGGGCGGGGGTGCCTACCTTCGTGCCCGCATTTAGCTTTGCTTAATAAGTCACGCCGTGAAAGCTGTCAATATCACCTTTAAGTTTCAGGACGGCCAGCCCGATCAGACGCACGTTGCGGCGCAGGGCGAATCGGTGCTGGACGTTGCCCTCAACAACGGAATACACTTGCAGCATAATTGCGGCGGCGTTTGCGGTTGCAGCACTTGCCACGTGTACGTGTTGCAGGGCGAAGACGACCTGCCCGAAATCAGCGATAAAGAAGAGGATTTCATCGATCGCGCCGTCAATCCGCGCATCAATTCCCGCCTTGGATGCCAGTGCGTTGTGCAAGGCAACGAGGATCTGGTAATCTTGCTGCCCCCACAGGAGTTCTTGGGACATTAAGGCTTTTGTTATTCATAACTATTTGATTGTTAAATAGTTATGAATAATCGCATCAGCATCCAGTTAACGGCTAACCTACCACCTGATATTCCTACCCTATGAATCACTTTGAGCCTCCCATGAAGTGGAGCGACCACGAGGACATCGCCATGGCGCTTTACGAAAAATTTGGGGACGACTTCACGGAAAACAAGATCTACCGGATCCGTTTTACCGATTTGCTGGAATGGGTGCTCACACTGCCCAACTTCGAAGGCACCCGCGAACAAGCCACGGAAGGCCACCTCGAACAGATTCAGGCCAAGTGGGTTTATGAATGGCGCGATAATCAATAAGTGATTGATTATTAAGTAATTACAAATCTTCGTCGTAGCTGCCTGCGGGCGGCTACGATTGGCCAAAGCCTAACTTCCTCACGGATACGACTTTGGCTACGCTACCGGTTTCTTCTTATCTCTGGTGATGCCTGCCCCCCTTACCCCGCCTGACCTGTCCACCGTGCAAGCCTTCGTCCTCGATGTGGATGGCGTCCTGACCGACGGTACTTTATTGGCGCTGAACTCCGGCGAGCAAGCTCGTGCCTTTCACATTCGCGACGGGTATGCCATCCGGTATGCCTTGCGGAAGGGCTACCGCATCGTGGTCATTTCGGGGCGCGAGGAAGAAGGCGTGCGCAAGCGCTTGGAGTCGCTGGATGTGCTCGATATCTACCTGGGCGTCGACGACAAGATGAAGATCTTCAACACCTACATCAACGTGCATCGCCTCGACCCGGCACACATCGCCTACATGGGCGACGACATGCCCGACATGGAGGTAATGCGCCGGTGTGCCGTGGCTGCTTGCCCCATAGATGCCGCCTCCGACGTACTGGCCATCAGCAATTATGTGGCCACCAAAGGCGGCGGACAGGGTGCCGTACGCGAGCTGATTGAGGCGGTAATGAAAGCCCAGAAGACCTGGTAACCTGCCCGCGTAGTAGGCTGGACAACAGCACGTTTTCTCGGTTTTGTGCCCTTGTGAGCGTCCTGAGTGGGTTGTGATTTTCTAAAATCCCTCTATCTTTACCCACTCATCCATTCACCTTTTTTATTTTTTTCATGAAAACAGGAACCGTAAAATTCTTTAATGAGTCGAAGGGCTACGGCTTCATTACGGAAGACGGCACGAAGGAAGATTTCTTCGTCCACGTAACCGGTCTTAACGGGGGCCAAATTCAACAAAACGACCGCGTGGAGTTCGACACGCAGGAAGGCCGCAAAGGTGTTAACGCGGTGAATGTGAAGAAACTGTAGGTTCCTGCCTACTTACGTTTTTTTCTTGCTGAGAAAGCCTCTCCCCTTTGGAGAGGCTTTCTTTTTGGGCCTGATCTGGTGGCAGGTAGCCCGATTACGCGCGCCGCCCTGCATCTTTGCTAATTGGTTTCTGTTACTCCGCCATGCCTTCCGCCGCCCTGCCTTCTGCTCAGTTGCCGCCTGTGGGTGGTGGTGGCAGCGATCGCCCGCTGTTGCGGCTGATTCGCTTTCCCAACCTCGTGCTGATGGCCTTGTGCCTATGCTTGGTGCGGGCTTGTCTGCTGTTGCCCAACGAGCTGCTAAAGGCCCTGTTGGCCCCCAGGTTTGGCTTGCTGGTAGTCGCGACGCTCAGTGTGGCGGCGGCGGGCTACGTCATCAATGATTACTACGACGTCAAGATCGACGCCATCAACCGGCCCAGTCGCTTGGTGGTGGGGCGAGTGATCAATCGGCGGCATGCGATGCTGGCTCATCTCGTGCTTACGGGCATTGGCATAGCGGTCGCCGGCTTGCTGTCGCCGTTGCTGGGACTGGTGCATCTGGGCTCGGCGCTGCTGTTGTGGGGCTATTCAATTCGGTTTAAGCGCGTAGCGTTAGTCGGAAATGTAAGCATCGGCGCCCTCACGGCATCGCTGGTGCTGCTGCCCGAACTACAGCTGCGCACCGGCAGCCCTACGGTGTGGGTATATGCGTTGGCTGCTTTTCTGCTCACGGTGGTGCGCGAAATCGTGAAGGATGTAGAAGACATGCGCGGCGATGCGCAACACGACTGCCGTACGCTGCCCATTGTGTGGGGTGTGGCCCGCACCAAGTGGGTAGCCGGCTTTTTCCTGCTCAGCTTGTTTCTGCTGCTGACGGGTACCATTTGGGAGGCCGCGCAAGATCGTCGGTGGCTCCTGGGGTTATGGCTGTGGCTTACTGTATGGGTGCCCTTGGGGTTGTTGGGACGGTATTTAGCCCACGCCGATCGCCGCCGCGATTTTTCGAGGTTGAGCAGCTGGTGCAAATGGATCATGCTGGCCGGCGTGCTGTCTATGCTGCTGGTAGGAGGCTAGCAAAACAGTTTGGCCGATTCTGCGTTAACAAGGCGGACAGTAAAAATTGACTAAAAAGACGTTTATTTAGTACTTAGTCAGGGTTATTGCTCAGCTTTCTATCCCCAGCCCACTATATGCGTTTTCTCTACCCGTTGTCGGCACTGCTGCTGTTAGGCCAACTTGCATCTGCTCAATCGGTTACCACGCCTGCTTCTCCCGACTCAGCCGTTCGGGTGACTACTGTCGCGCCCGTTGTGGCCGTTACCCCGCCCGAGAAAGACAAAGACAAGAAGGAGAAGCCCAGCTTTATTCCGGTGCCGATTGCCTTCTACCAGCAGGAAACCGGCTTTGCAGGCGGCCTCGCCATTTTGCCAGTCTGGCGCTTCGGCACCGACACCACCGTGCGCAAGTCGAACGTCCGGTTGCTGGGCTGGATTTCGCAGAAAAAGCAAACCACACTGCAGCTTACCCACAACATCTTTACGCCGGAAGAAAAATTCTTTTTCTCGGGCGAGCTGAGTTATTACGACTTGGTTTTCAGCTACTACGGCCGCGGAAACGACACGCGCAAGAGCGACGAGGTCAAGATAAAGTATCCGCTTTTCGTGTTCGATGAGAAGGCATTGGCCAAAGTAGTACCCAACCTGTTTGTGGGCTTGCGCTACCGGCTTACCAACTTAGGCGACGTAAAATTAAAAGACCCGGTCGACCAAGGCAACAACCCCCTCAACGTGTATAACCGCTTAAGCTCGCAGGAGCGGAGCGGTGGAATTACATCTGGCCTAGGCCCGGCGCTCCTATACGACGGCCGCGACAACGTGCTGGCTACGTACACTGGCAATTACGTGGATGCGCACATGCTGTTCAACGGGTCGGCGCTGGGCAGCGACTATAAGTTCACGCGTTACCAAGTGGATGCACGCCATTTCAACCCGTTGTTTGGCTCCAACAATACCATTTTGGCGCTGCAATTTTTGGGGCAATACCACTCGGGCAGTGTGCCTTTTCGCGAGCTGGGCAGCATGGGCGCCACGCTGGGCGGCTCGCTCTACAACAATACCTACCTGATGCGCGGCATTTACGAAGCCCGCTTCCGCGACCGCCAGTTCACCACGTTTCAGGCCGAAATTCGCCAAAAGTTATTTTGGCGCTTCGACGGAGCCGCGTTTTTGGGCGTGGGGCAAGTGGGCTACAAGCTCTCCGATTATAGCTTCGACGGTACCAAGTTTGCCGGCGGCGTAGGTGCCCGCTTCCGCTTCAACCGCCGCGACCGACTCAACATTCGCCTTGACTACGGTGTGGGCTCAGGTGGCAACTCCGGAATCATCTTTGCAGTAGGAGAAGCCTTCTAAGTGATTGATAATTAAAGTTTTGCAGAATGGCCCTTTCGAGCAGAAAGGGCCATTCTGCTTTTCAGGCCAAGTCAGCTAGTGCTCGACTTACCGGCGGATGAGGAGCAGCGAAGCTCGACACTGCGCAGAAACTCCCAACAGGCTGCTAACGCGGGTAGCCGCCAAGCCTGATTAATTTATTATTTATTAGCACGGCAGTTGACACCCCGGCGCGGGAATCGGCGTATTAGCGAGTCAATGGAACCTGTTTTACCCCTGCGCTTTCAGGGTGGGGGCGAGCCGATGGCATCGGCTCCTCGCTTGTACATCGGCGCGCCACCCGCCTCACAACTGCTAGCCACGGTTATCATTCCGGCCAAAAACGAAGCGCGCCATCTTAAGCGCGCCTTGACGGCGTTGGCAGCCCAAACCGACCTGGACGGTGCTCCGCTCGACCGTCGTAGCTACGAAATCATTGTGCTGGCCAACAACTGCCGCGACCAAACGGCCGAGGTGGCCCGGCGCTTTGCACGAACCAACCCGGATGTGGCGCTACACGTGGTGGAACTGACGCTTCCGCCTGCCGAGGCGCACGTAGGCCGAGCCCGGCGCTTGCTAATGGACGAAGCGTATCGGCGGTTGGAGTTGCACAAATTGCCTAACTGCTTCATTGCCAGCACCGATGCCGATACCTGTGTGGCGCCGACGTGGCTTGCTGCCACGCACGTGGAACTGGCAGCCGGCGCCGATGCCGTGGGCGGCCGGATTCTGACCATTGCGGGTACTTGCCGGGCTTCGGTGGCAAGTCGGCGGCACCACCTGCGCGACGCTGTATATCGGTTGCTGCGGGCGCGCCTCGAAAGCCTGATCGACCCGGACCCGGCCGACGCGTGGCCGCGCCATCAACAGCATTTTGGGGCCAGCTTTGCCATTACGCCGCAGGCGTACCGACAGGTAGGCGGACTGCCAGTCGTGCAATATTTGGAAGATGAAGCGCTCTATCAGGCCCTGCGTCGCCACGATCTGCGCGTGCGCCATAGCCCGTTGGTGCGCGTACTCACCTCCGACCGCCAAACGGGGCGCGTCGCAGTAGGGCTTTCGTGGCAGTTGCGCCAATGGTCGCGCCTGCACCAGCAACAGCGTGAGCCACAGGTAGAAAGCGGAAAATGCTTGCTTCAGGAGTGGCAGACGCGCAGGCAGTTGCGCTCGCTTTGGGCTACCGTGCGCATGGCAGCCGTCGCCCCCGACAGACAAACCGTACGTGAGCTAAGCACATCCTTGGGCATTTCAGCCATAAAGTTGGCCTTGCAACTCTCGCAAGCGGCTACGTTTGGGGCGCTCTGGAGTTGGGTAGCGGCCGAGCGCGCTACCGCCGGTTTATGGGACAAGCGCTGGCCGCTGGTGCCACTACAACAGGCCTTGGACGAAGTACGCCAGCTCATTAGGCACTACGAGCGGCCAGTACGCTAACGCTTTTCAAACAAATCGAGCCGGTAGGTTTCGTAGCGCTGGCCGTGCAGGTGGCGTAAAGGGCCCGAAACAGTTGCTTGAGAAAGAAAAAACTCATGCACTTCGTCGCCCGTGAGCGGATAATCGTGCACGACGGGAGTCCAATGTACAAGCAGCAGCTGGCTTCTTGGCGCCAAACGGTCCAGCAGGCCTGTGGCTACGCGTTCCAAGTCGGGCAGGCTCCAGTAATAGCCAACTTCCGACAGCATGATCAGATCAAAAGCGCTGCCGTCCGGAAACTCGTTGGGCAGAAACATCAGCCGAAATTCGACCTGCGGCAAGTTGGCGCACCGGGCGCGGGCGCGCTCCAAAGGCGCCTCCGCAACGTCTACGGCCAGCAAATAGTCGCAGCGCGTTGCTAGTTGCTCGGTCAGGACGCCCAACGAACAGCCCACTTCAAAAGCCCGCCCGTAGCGAGGCCGGGGCAAAGCGGCCAGCGTAGTCGCATATTTTTCGTGCTCGTACGGGCTGGTCTCAAATTTCCACGGGTCGGCGTTGGCCTGATAAACTCCGGCGAAATAGTCAGGCGGCAGGGTATTGGGCTGATCCTTATTCATTTTATATAAATGTCTTATAATCAATAGTTTGTGTATTCGAGGTACACCTCGGTGGGCTGGGCAAAATGCGCCAACATCTGCGGAGCCAGCTGAAATCCCGTTGGGTCGTCGTCGATTAGGTTGGTGAGCTGGGAGCGATGCGCGGCAATGGCTTTTTGTTTTTGCGCCAGCACCGGCTCAATGTCGATACGCCATCCCTCCACTTCCCCGGTCTGGGGCAACTCGTGCGGGGCCGCCCGTTCCCAGGCCCACACCACGTATTCCAGCAAACGCGGCGCGTTGGGCAACGCCGCCAGCGCCGCCCGCACAAGCTGGCTGGTTGCCCGATGGTCAGGGTGCGGATCGCGGCGCCAGGGCACCAGCACTGTGGCCGGGGCAGTAGCTGTAAAGAAGGAAATAAGCTGCAAAACGGCTTCTGCAAAGCCCGGTACCTGCAAGCCCGGCACGGCGCCATCGGGCAAGCGCATCAGAAGCTTGTGTTCGGGGGCAATGCCCAGTAAATCAAGCGCTTCCTGAAATTCTGCTTCGCGCAACGATCGGCGGGCGGTGGGCGGAAATTTCTGTGAGTTGGGATGCGACATCGTGCCATCGCTCACCAGCACAGCACTCACCGGCACTTGCTCGGCTCTCAACAACGCCAACAAGCCTCCGCACCCCAGCGATTCATCGTCGGGGTGGGGTGCCACCACCACCGTAGGACCAAGCGTTTGGGCAAAAGCGGACTCTCTGATGGGCAGGGCCTTGAAGCTAATGGGCTGTGTATTAGTCATTCCAGAGGGCATGAGCAGGGGTATTTGCCTCGGAAAGCACAAAGCGGCCAGCGTCGGCGATAGCGGCATCCGGAGCGGGCTGGCGCAGGTAGTGGGTCAGGTCGCGGTGCAAGCGCTCAAAGGGCAACGGACGCAACAGGCCGCGGGCACCTACGCAGCGCTCGGCCAGTTGCAGCACCCGCAAACAAATGTCTTCGATGGCTGTGCGGGTAAGGTTGGCATAGGCAACGGTGGCCTCTGGCTCCGCGATAGCGGCGGGCCGGGACGCGTGTTCGGCGGCACTGCGTAGCCATTGGTTGCCGCTCTCGACCAGCAGGGCCAACTCCCCCAACCGCATGCGTTGGTACGGGTCGTCGGTGCGGTGCAGCTGGTTTAAAAAGAGGCGGGTTTCATCAAATACAGCCTCGGCGCCCCCCAGCTGCACGGCGGCAAACCGAATGGCGCCGCCGCTAAACCACGGCTGGCGGTAATAATCGCCGGGCTGGCCCAGCAAATCCTCGGCGTTGAGTTCCAACCCCGTAAAATCGACTTTAAAGCTAGCGGTAGCTCGCATGCCCAAAGGCCGCCAAAATGATTTGTCGAGTACCGGCGACTGTTGGTCGGCCGGCAACACAACCATCTGCCAGCCTCCGTCGGGCAGGGCTCCCGTAATCAGAGGCCGTGTGACGTGCCCGGCGCCGGAGCCAAAGGTTTTGCTGCCGTGCATCCGGTAGCGCCCGTCCGCCAGCGGCTCGAGCCGGACGCCGTCGTGCGCTTCCGTGTTCCAAACCCCAAACAGATGTCCCGCTTCGGCATCGGCGGCCCAACGCGCCAGTTGTTCCGGTTGGCCAAACCGCTGGACTAATTGCAGCGCATTGACATGCCCCTCGTACACACGCCCCACCGCCAGATTGCCGCGCCCAATGTGCTTGAGGGTACGCAGCGAAAAATACAAAAGGTTATCGTATAAATAATTGATATTCAACGATTTATACAAAGGAGCAGCCAATAGTCCTGCTTCGCGCAGCCAGTTCAGCTCTTCGCTCGGAAAACCGCCTTCATAGTCAGAATGAATAGCATGAGCAGCTAGGCGCGGCGCGAGCTGGGCGGCTGCCATTTCCGGACAGAGCGGCGGCAGCGCATCGACCGGGGGCGCGGTCGGGGGCGAAGGTTGTGAGGCAATTGACATACATTTCTTTCAACTTGAAAAGGAAGCCGAAGGTTGACCCTGCGCCTTACTTACGTCAGAAGTAGAGCCTAAAGCGGTGTGAAATCAACTTATAAGTGCAGCTAAATCCGCAATCCGGGGCGTGTGCCGACGGAAAACCAAGTTCATGGTATCCGAGAGAAGAGCCCGCGCGTAACAATTCGGTAATACAGGCCATTGGGGCCACGGCGCCGGGCAAGCTACCTTCGTGCCGTCATTTGTTCAGCCTAACTTCTTTTGACCATGCAGCCTCAAGCCATTCGCTCCGCCCTCGTTTCCGTGTATTACAAAGACCGATTAGAGCCGTTGGTAGCGCTGTTGAAGGAGCACGGCGTACAGCTGTATTCGACGGGCGGCACGCAGAAATTTCTGGAAGAGCAGGGCGCCGAAGTAACGGCCGTGGAGAGCCTGACGGGTTTCCCGGCGGTGTTTGGCGGTCGAGTTAAAACGTTGCACCCCAAAGTGTTTGGCGGAATTTTGCAGCGCCGCCACGAAGCCAGCGATGCGCAAGAAGCCGCACAGCACGAGATTCCGCCCATCGACCTAGTAATCGTTGATTTGTATCCGTTTGAGGAAACCGTAGCCTCCGGCGCCGGGGAAGCAGACGTAATTGAAAAGATTGACATCGGCGGCATCTCGTTGCTGCGCGCCGCCGCCAAAAATTATCGCGACGTGCTTGTGGTCAGTGGCCGCGACCAGTACGAAGCGGTTACCGAGTTGCTCCGCACCAAAAACGGCGCCACCGACCTGGAAGATCGGCGGCAGTACGCGGCGGCGGCGTTCGAGGCCACGTCGCACTACGACACCCAGATATTTCAGTACATGAGCCAAGGCACCGCGCTGGCAGGTACAACCCTGAAAGTCAGTCAGAAGCCGGCCACGCCGCTGCGCTACGGCGAAAACCCGCACCAAGCCGGCACGTTCTACGGCGACTTGAGTGCGCTCTTCGAGCAGCTGCACGGTAAGCAATTGAGCTACAATAACTTAGTGGATGTAGATGCGGCCGTAGCTCTGATGGCCGAATTTGAAGATGAGCAGCCTGCCTGCGCCATTCTAAAGCACACTAACGCCTGCGGGGTGGCTCAGGCCGCTTCGGTGCGCGAGGCGTATGTGAACGCGCTGGCCTGCGATCCGGTGTCGGCGTTTGGCGGTGTGATCATCTTCAACAAGCCCATTGACGAGCCCACGGCGCAGGAGCTGAACAAGTTGTTCTTTGAAGTGCTGATTGCGCCGGAATTCGACGCGGCCGCCCTGCCGATTCTGCAAAGCAAGAAAAACCGCATCCTGCTCCGCCAGAAGCCCGTGGAGTTCCCGCGGAAGCAAATCAAAACGCTGCTCAACGGCATCATCGAGCAGGACTTCGACCGCCAGACCGAAACGGCCGCTGATTTTAAAGTCGTAACCCAATCGGCCCCAACGGCTGAGGAAACGGAAGCATTGGTGTTTGCCGCCAAAGTTTGCAAGCACACCAAGAGCAATACCATTGTGCTGGCGCGGCCGGGCCAGCTGCTGGCTTCGGGCGTGGGCCAAACCTCACGCGTCGACGCCTTAAAGCAGGCCATTGAGAAAGCGCGGGCGTTTGGTTTCGACCTAAATGGCGCCGTAATGGCCTCCGATGCCTTCTTTCCCTTCCCCGATTGCGTGGAAATTGCGGCCGAAGCCGGCATCCGGGCCGTGGTGCAGCCCGGTGGCTCCATCAAAGACCAAGACAGCATCGCCGCCTGCGACCGTTTGGGCCTGGCCATGGTCATGACCGGGGTGCGGCACTTCAAGCACTAAGCAAAATAAAAGCACCTTTTTAGCTGCTCCGTGCGAGTCGATTCACTCTTCTAGGTGTTACCTTGCTGAAAGCACAGCAAGCCCCGTTGTCACCGCAATTCTGGCCGACAACGGGGCTTGCTGTATCCGCAAGTTGGAGCTTTGTTCAGGCCTGTTTTGGTCGCGTTTGCGCACGCCTTCTTTCGCCCAAAGGGCCAAAAGAAGGCTCCAACAGTTGAGTTTGCCACACAATGTTATAGGCAACTTCTTCGTTAACCGGCCTCATCAACCTTCGCCTGTCGCGTGCGACAGACGGTGGTGCTTCGGTGAAACTTCCGTACTTTTGCCGCACTTTTTCCGGGCGCAACCCGCCCATTATCTTCTCTTTGCCGTTACTCAATGGGTTTCTTCAACTTCCTTACCAGCGACATTGCCATAGACCTGGGCACGGCCAATACGCTCATCATTCACAACGACAACATCGTGGTGGACGAGCCGAGCATCATCGCAAAAGATCGGACTACCAATAAAGTGATTGCCGTGGGTCGGCAGGCGCAGCAAATGCACGAAAAAACCCACGACAACATCCGCACCATTCGGCCCCTCAAAGACGGTGTAATCGCCGACTTCCACGCCGCCGAAGAAATGATCAAAGGCATGATCCGGATGATCGATACCCGGCGCCGCCTGTTTCAGCCTTCGCACCGCATGGTCATCTGCATTCCGTCGGGCATCACGGAAGTAGAAAAGCGCGCCGTTCGTGACTCCGCCGAGCACGCGGGCGCCAAGGAAGTCTGGATGATTCAGGAGCCCATGGCCGCCGCTATCGGCATTGGCATCGACGTGGAGCAACCCATCGGCTCGATGATCATCGACATCGGCGGCGGTACTACCGAAATTGCCGTTATCGCGCTGTCGGGTATCGTGTGCGATCAGTCGATCAAGACGGCCGGCGACGTGTTCAACCAAGACATTCTCGATTACATGCGCCGCCAGCACAACCTGCTGATTGGCGAACGCTCGGCCGAGCGCATCAAAATCGAAGTAGGCGCCGCCCTCACCGAGCTCGAAATCACGCCGCCCGACTTTGAAGTCCGCGGCCGCGATTTGATGACGGGCATCCCGAAAGTGATCAAAGTAACGTCTTCCGAAATCGCCATTGCCCTCGATAAGTCGGTGGCCAAGATCGAAGAAGCCGTGTTGAAAGCGTTGGAAATCAGCCCACCCGAGTTGTCAGCCGACATCTACGAAAACGGCATTCATCTGACGGGCGGCGGCGCTTTGCTGCGGGGCCTCGACAAGCGCTTGGCCGTCAAGACCAAGCTACCGATTCACATTGCCGAAGATCCATTGCGTGCCGTAGTGCGCGGCACCGGCGCGGCCATCAAAAACATTGCGGCCTTCAAGAGCGTGCTCTTGACCTAGATCAGCCTTCTCATTTTTCAATTGACAGTGACCAGTGGTTGTTTTGTAAATGCTTGATAATCAAATAGTTGTAGACTGTTGATGATCTGGTCTTTCAAAATATTGCTTTCTGCCTGTTTCCTGTTGATTGAAAAATGAGAAATCTCTTTGCTTTCCTCTTCCGCTACCGGGGCATCCTGGTGTTCGGGCTGCTGGAAGTACTGAGCTTGTACCTCCTGATTCGCAATAGTGCGTATCAGCGGGCCGCCTTTTTCAATTCGGCCAATTCCTACGTGGGCCAGGTGCTGGACGTGCGCACGCGCATCTACGACTACTTTCGCCTCGTGGACGTTAACCGCGGCTTGGTGGCGGAAAACGCTTTGCTGCGCCAGCAACTCTACCGTTCCGATTTGTCGAACCGCGTGGCCGACTCGTTGCCCGTCAGCAAAGACAGCGTGACGCAGGCGCGCCTGCATGTGCTGGGCCACCCCGACTCGCTGCTGCTGGGGTTGCGCCCGTTGCCGGCCCACGATCCGGATTATCCACTGATTCCGGCCCGAGTTATCAACAATTCGCTTCGAAATGTGGATAACTACATCACCCTTAATGTGGGCAGCCGCGACGGGGTGAAGAACGGGATGGGTGTTGTGGCGGCGGCCGGGGTAGTGGGCCGCATCAAAGTGACGAGCGAACACTACGCCACGGCTACTTCGTTGCTGCACTCCAAAACCCTTATTTCGGCCAAGATTCAGCGCGACGGCACGCAGGGCGCCATCAAATGGCTGGGCGACGACCCAACCCACGCCTTGCTCGACAACATCCCGCGCCAGAACAAGCTCGTGCGCGGCGATACCATCGTGACGTCGGGTTTCAACGCGGTATTCCCCGAAGGGATTTTGATCGGCACCATCGACTCTTTTGTGAAGGAGCCCGACAAGAACTTCTGGACGGTGCGCGTGCGCTTGGCGGTCAATTTTTCCAACCTGACTTACGTGTACGTGGTCAGCAGCCGGCCCAAAGCCGAACGCGATACCATAGAGACGAGAGCAGGCATGAAACCGGAAGAGGAGGATCGGCCATGAGAGGAGCGAGCGTATTGCTAATCACCGTGTTGCGGTTTGCGTTTTATGTGGCCCTGCACGTGCTGGTCGTGAGCAAGCTGGTGCTGTTCGATCTGGGTTGGTGCTTTTTTTACCTGGGGTTTCTGTTGTTTTTGCCCATTAGCACCCCCATTGTGGTGCAGTTGCTGCTCGGGTTTGTGCTGGGCTTCACCATGGATTTGTTTTACGACACGGGAGGCGTGCATGCCGCCGCCGCCGTGCTGCTGACGTATCTGCGCCCGTGGGTACTGCGCTTGCTCACGCCCCGCGACGGCTACGACGCCACCGACTCGGTCAACATCCACCAGATGGGCTGGCAATGGTTCATGGTGTATCTGTCGCTGCTCGTGGTGCTGCACCACACCGCTTTTTTCCTGCTGGAGCTAGGTAGCTTGCGCAGCATCGGGCTCACATTGGGCAAAATCGTGGTCAGCTCGCTCTTCACCGGCCTCACGCTGCTGATTGTGCAGTTGGTGTTCTTTCCCAGTCGCCGTCGCGGGCGGTAAAGAACGTAATTTATTGATTATAAGATATTTATAATTTGCTCGGTTGCGGGAAATCCCTTTGTGGCTAAGCCGTTCAGCGAAGAATTTTTCGGATTTCTGGCGTGCATTTTTACGGAGTAATTGGTGTTCAGCATGGAGGAGACGCTTAGGGCGTTGTACCTTTGCAAATCCGTTCGCCGGACCGGAAGCCAATACCAATCAGATTCATCGCTTTGCAATACCTCGAAGGTCGCAAGTACGTAGTTCAGGCCATTTTCCTGACCGTCGCGCTGGTGTTTGCGGCTCGCCTTTTCTACATCCAAGTGCTCGACGGTAGCTACAAGCTGGCCGCCGACCGAAATACATTGCAACGGCTGGTGCAGGTGCCGTACCGCGGCCTCATCTACGACCGCAAGGGCCAATTGCTTGTGCAAAATACGCCTGTGTACGACCTGATGGTGGTGCCGCGCGAAGTCAAGCAGCTCGACTCGGCGCGTTTCTGCCAGCTGCTGCAATTGCCGCTCGAAGAGTTGCGCGCTTCCATGAAGGCTGCCAAAGCTTTTTCGCGCGTGAAGGCCTCGCCGCTCGTGCAAAATCTAAGCACGCCGGAGCTGGCCGCTATTCAGGACAATCTTATTGATTTTCCGGGCTTTAGCATCAAAGCGCGCATGGCCCGCTCGTACCAGACCCAGAATCTGGCGCACGCGCTAGGCTACGTGGGCTCCATTCCGCCGACCTTCCTGGAAAAGCCAAAGTACGCGAAGTACTCGCCCGGCGATTTCCTCGGAATTTCCGGGCTGGAATCTTTCTACGAACCCATTCTGATGGGGCGTCGGGGCGTGCAGTATCGCATGGTCAACGTCCGCGGCATCGAGAAAGGCGCTTTCCGCGGGGGCGAATTCGATACGCTGTCGGTAGCAGGTCAAGACCTACATACCAGCATCGACATCGACTTGCAGAAGTACGGCGAAGAGCTGATGGCCGGTAAGCGCGGCTCCATTGTAGCGCTCGATCCCAAAACCGGCGAGATTCTAGCCTTCGTTTCCTCTCCGACCTTCGAGCCGGCGATGCTCAGCGGCAAAGGCATGGGCAACCGCTACATGGACCTGCTCAACAACCCCGAGCGTCCGCTCATCGACCGGCCATTAACTGCCTCTTACTCACCGGGTTCTGTATTTAAACTAGTCAATGAGCTGGTGGCCTTGCAAATGGGCGTAGTCACGCCGCAAACGGGTTTCGACTGCAACTGGAAACTAGTGCGCTGCACGCACCGGCACGAGCCACCGCGCAACCTGAGCGTGGCCATCAAAAACAGTTGCAACCCGTATTTCTACCAAGTGATGCGGACCGCATTGCTGCGCGGCCGCTCGCGCAACGCCCGCGAAGATGTGCGGTTGGGGCTTTCGGAGTGGCGCCGACAGGTGATGTCGTTTGGTTTGGGCGACAAGTTGGGCGTGGATCTGCTGAACGAGCGCAAAGGCTTGATTCCATCGTCTGACTTCTACGACAAGCGCTACGGCCTGCACCGCTGGAACTTCCGCACGATTTATTCGCTCTCAATCGGGCAGGGCGAAATGCAGGTGACGGGTCTGCAAATGGCTAATATTCTGGCGACTATCGCCAACCGTGGCTATTATTACACGCCGCATTTTGTGCGCGGCATTGGCAACGGTGGCCCGCTGCCCGAGTACCGCGAGCGGCACTACACCAGCGTCGATCAGCGCCATTTCGAAGACATCATTCCCGGCATGCAGGAAGTAGTCGACGGCCGCAACGGCACGGGCAACCTGGCCAGCCTGGCGCAGTTTGGCATTTCGGTAGCCGGCAAAACCGGCACCGTGCAGAACCCGCACGGCTACGACCACGCCACATTTGCAGCCTTTGCGCCCGTCGAAGATCCCAAAATAGCCATTGCAGTCTTCATCGAAAATGCCGGTTTTGGCGGCACTTCGGCGGCGCCTATGGCGGCGCTAATGATGGAAAAATACCTACGCGGCAACGTTGCTCCTTACCGGAAGCGGTGGGAAGAATGGGTAATGCGGCCCGCAGAAAGTTTTATCAGAATACATTAGTAATGGCTTCCTTACCAGCACGTTATAGCCGAAGCATTGACTGGGTTACCGTCGGGCTTTACGTCCTGCTGGTCGGGCTGGGCTGGCTGAATGTGTATGCCGCCAGCTATTCGCCCGACGCACCCGCTAACCCCCTGAGCCACTTGAGCTTTGGCGAGCTGATGGCGTTCAACTGGTTCAAGCAGATCCTGTGGATCGGCACGGCTGTCGTGCTGATCGTGGTGCTGGTCGTGATTGATTATAAGGCCTACGACACGTTTGCCTACGTACTCTACGGGGGCATGATTTTGTTACTCATTGCTACGCTGTTCATTGCGCGTCCCATCGCGGGCTCGCGCTCGTGGCTGGAGCTGGGGCCAATTCGTCTGCAACCGGCTGAGTTTGCCAAGTTTACCACGGCGCTGGCCGTTTCGCAGTTTATGGCGGGCATCAACCTGCGGCAGCAAAATTGGCGCGATCAGCTCACGCTGGCCGGCCTGACGCTGCTGCCGCCGCTGCTCATCATCGCGTCCAACGAAACGGGGCAGGCGCTGGTGTTCGGAGCGTTTCTGCTGGCATATTTTCGCGAAGGCATGTCGCCGCTTATCCTCCTGATTATTGCCGCTGCCGGCATTATTCTGGTATTGGCCCTGCTCGTGCCAAAGCTCTGGCTACTAGGTGCTTTTACTGTGATTTTGGCCTTGGTTCTGGCGCTCAATACGCGGGTGCTCCGCCACCATTTGCCGCTGGCCATTTCCATTTGGGCGCTGGTAATTGGGATGGTATTTGGCGTTGATTTCTTCTTCAACAACGTATTGCAGCCGCACCAGCGCAAGCGCATTGAGGTGCTCCTCAACCCCTCGGCCGACCCGCTGGGCGTGGGCTGGAACGTTACGCAATCCAAGATTGCCATTGGTTCGGGCGGTTTCGTGGGCAAGGGCTTCCTGCAAGGCACCCAAACCAAATTCGACTTTGTGCCCGAACAAAGCACCGATTTCATCTTCTGCACGGTGGGCGAGGAGTGGGGGTGGGCCGGCACACTGGTCACGATCGGGCTGTTTATGACGCTGCTGGTCAGGATAATCTATGTGGCTGAGCGTCAGAAATCTGTGTTTGGGCGAACGTACGGCTACTGCGTAGCCAGCATCATCTTCTTTCACTTCGCCGTCAACATCGGCATGACCATCGGGTTGGCGCCGGTGGTAGGCATTCCGCTGCCTTTTTTTAGCTACGGTGGCTCGTCGTTGTGGTCCTTTACAACGCTGCTGTTTATTTTGCTGGCCATCGACGCGTACCGCAAGCAAGACTTGGTTCGCTAGCCCAAAGCGTAATGCGCAGCCCCTCCTTCGCCGACCAACGTCTGCCCGCAGTGCCCCGTTGGTTTTGGCTGGCGCTGGGAGTGTTACACGGTGCTTTTTTTGCGTATCAGGTTTGTAATCAACACTATACATTTCCGGATACTGATCGCTACCTGACGGCGGCCACTAACCTCCGGCAAGCTGGTGAGCTGTACGCGCTGCCGCTCTCCGAGCCCCGGCACCCGCAGGAATACACCATCCGGCCGCCAGGCTACCCGTTGTTCCTGCTGGCTTTGGGAGGCACTTCTGAAGGTTTTCCCTGGGTAGTGTTGCTGGTGCAGAACCTACTGAGCTTCTTCAACTTAAGCCTGATAGCGCTCTGCCTACGCCGCCACCAACCAAAGCCTTGGAACTGGGGGGCATTATTAGTCCTAATTGCTACTTATCCTGCACAGTTGATCTACGCCAACGTGCTCATGAGTGAGTTGCTGCTGCAAACCTGTGTGGTGGTACTCTGGTATTGTGCGTGGGCTTACAGCGAACGGCAAAAGCTGGATTACCTACTCGGCGCCGCGCTGGCCCTGACGGCGGCGATGCTTACCAAGCCCGTTTTTTACCCGTTTTGCTCCGTTTTTTTGCTTATTAGCGCCGTAGTTGCTTGGCGTACGCGCCGTTTGGCGCTGTTGGCATGCGGCCTGTTGCCACTGCTGGTGGCACTGCTTTTTCAGGGCTGGAATTACCAACGCACCGGGTATTTTCATTTTTCCAGCATTGCTGAAATCAACCTGTTGCGTTACAATGTGCGCGGCGTGTTGCAGCAAACCGAAGGCACCGAGTCCGCGGAACGCTTTGTGCGTGAAGTAGTTGTAAAGGGAAATAGATTGCCCTCTTTTGCTGCACAGCAGCGCTACATCACGGCACAAAGCTGGTCGGTATTGGCCCGTTACCCGTTGATAGCCGTTCGGTTACATATGCAAGGAACGCTCAACTGCTTCCTCGACCCCGGCCGCTTCGACTGGGTGCATTTTTTGGGGCTCTCTAGCCAGTCCGACGTGGGTTTGTTGGCCAAGTTGCATGCCAAAGGGTACGCTGCTATCTGGCAGTATGTGCGCCAAATGCCTGTAGCGCTGCTGGTTGCGCTTTTGGTAATAGCGATAGCTAATGGCTTGCGATTGGTACTGCTGGGCCAGTTCCTGCTTTCTAGGTCTTACGCGTGGCCCTTGCGGCTAGTGGTAGCCGTATTGGTGTTCTATGTGGTATTTCTTACCGGGCCGTTGGGTGCAGCCCGGTTTCTGGTGCCGGTCTTCCCATTAATAGCCTTGGGTGCAGCCCTCGGACTTCGTAAGAGATCCATTAAATCACCTGATGTATAAGTGTGTGATAATAAAACACTTACGTAATTAACTTTCGCTGTTTACTTGTTGCTCTGCAACCACTGAAAGCTAGGGTGGCGGGTAAGAATAAGCGCAAAAGCCACCGCAAAAACCGGTGCTGCCAGATAGCCCATCCGGCCTAAATCGCCGGAAAGTAGCATGTGCACGGCTACAACGACTAAAAAGCTGGCACCCGCCCAGCCCAGGGGCTGCGTCCAGCTCTGCGCGGCGGCTCGACCGCCGCGCAGGCCTGCCAGCAAAAGCAGCGTGAAAAAGCCGAAGATGCTGAAGATTTCGCCGGCTCCTTTCACCGAAAACAACCGCCGGAGCGAATAGGTGAGGTTCTGAACGTGGGCCAAGGCGTTGTTTACGCTTTCTTGCGGCGGCGCGCCCGCTTGCACGTCAATCCAGTGTCGGACACCGTAAGTGATTATAAGAGAAATGGTTAGCAAAGCGAGTTGCACTGGCCAACGCCCGGCGCGCTGCCCGAAGATCAGCAGCCACGGCACCAGAAAGACGAAAGACTCTTTGGTATGCGGCCCCAGCAACAGGCAGGCTGCCAACGCCCAGCCCGAGCCACTGCGCGCCGCGTAAAATGCGAGCGCCAATACCAACAGGTACAAGCTATCGACGAGCGGCAAGCCGGCGATGTACACAGCCCATCGGCTGGTAAGCACTGCTACTATTGCCAGAGCCGCTGCAGCCGGTGACGCTTCGTAGAGCAGGCAGGTTTGAAACATGACCACACCCGCCGCCGCCAGCAGCAGCGTATTAACAAAGTAAAACCCCAGCCGTAGCGGCCATTCGCCGTGGGCCCGCTGCGGCCAGATGCGGGCATACACTTGGTTGAGCGGCCACGCAACGCCGGCCGCCGCGAAAGGCACCAGAACCCGGTAGCGATGCGTGACGCGCACTCCGCCAAATTCGCCGTGGGCCATGCGCAGGTAGCTGCGTGTGTCGGGCGAGTGGGAGAAATCGTAGTGCACGTACATAGTGTAGGCACTGCCGGCCACTACGCCGATCGCAAACAGATACACCAGCAACAGCCGTCGCCAGCCAAGGTGTGCACTGGGGCTTGGGGCAGCGTTCACGGCAGCGCGAGCGCTAGGCAAACTTTCGGTCGATGAGCTTGAGGAGCTTATTGACGTGCTCTTCCTTGCGCACCCACCCGTACTTGCCGGCCAAATCTTCGCTGACGTAGCGTTTGGCTGTGTCCGGGTCGGGGAGGGTGTCAAGGTGCTGAATAGCAGCGTGATACTCCATGTTCTCGCCGTTAAACAGCTCGTTGATAAAGCTAAATCGCTGGTTGATGGAAATCGCTTCCCGCAGCGATTCTACTTTCGGCGCTTTCTCCGCAAGCATTGCATTGGAGCGCTCCGGGCGGAGCGTTTCGCTAAGCGGCGTAGTAGTGTGCTCGGCTTTTAGCTTGGCGTGCAGCGGTACACCGGATGGCGCCGTAGCTTCTGCCAAGGGGCGGCGCGGTGCTGCCACTGAAGCAGCAGGCGCTACTTGCACTGGCTCCGCCACAGGCACGGGGTCAAAAACCGGCGGCGCCATCACTTTCGCAGGTGCCGGTTCTGGTTCTGGAGCAGGCGCTGCCGCAAGCTCAGGCGCAGCAACGGGGGCCTGCACAACCGGAGCCGGGGCGTCAACGGGCGTTAGCGTAGCGGCGGGTTCTGATTCGCGTAGCTCGGCTTCGGTAAGGGGCAGCAGCTTGCCGAACTCCTCAACTAGCTTTTCCATCGGTTGATGGCGCTTATAATTTGCCTCCTGATACAGCCGGAAGCGGCTCAGCACTTGCTCGCGTTCCAGTGGGCTGTCCGTTGCCAAGGAGTCGATAAACTCCTGAAAGAGAGCCTTGTCAATATCAATGTAACGCAGGCTGTCGCGCAGTTGGGCTACCGTGGGCGAGGGCTGATTGCCCAACAGCTTCTGTTCAAAAGCCTGCGCCGGATCGGCGGCTAGGCCCAGCGTATCGCTGATAGCGCGGGCCAGTAGCGGCTCGAACGCCGCCCGCGCCACCTTGATGCGCCGCGAAAGCACGTTCATGAACTGCGTGAGGGCCTGGCGCACGTCGGCGTCTTCAAAATCAAAGTAGGGGCTGCGCAGCCGGGCCATTTCGCCGGTCCATTGCGCGAGCAGTTGCTGCACCACAAACAGATTTACCTGCCGGATGGGCGTAAAACGGAGCACAGCCGGCCCATCGAGGGTCGCGGCGGGCTGGGTGGCGAAGTGTTGGTCGCAGAGGTGCGCGGCCAGCCGACGGCCGTATTGTTCGCGCTTTGCTTGGCTATATTTGTCCTTCATCGAGAGCCTGATTCAACGGGCAATTTAGGGAAAGATGCCCACTCTGACTGTGCAAAATCTGCCTGGAGCTACGCTGGACGTGCCCGCGGGCGCTACGTTGCTGGCCGCTTTGCAGGCCGCCGGCCACGACTGGATGCATGCCTGCGGCGCGAAAGGGCGGTGTACGACGTGCCGCCTACAGATACTAGCCGGCGGCGAACATCTAACGCCGCTTACGGCCTCCGAATTGCGTTACCGCGCAGCCGGCCGGCTACTTCCGCACGAACGGCTCACCTGCCAGGCCCAGTTGCCAGAAGGCCAGGTCACCGGCAAAGTGCCTCGGGCTACTATGTTGCCGCATGTACAGTACGCCGGGTAAGTTTTGAAGGGTTAGCTGTTATACCTACGAAAAACTTTCGCCGAACCGGAAAGCCCTGAGTACGTGCGCTTCCGCTCGCGGCGGCAACTTCTGGCTTGAGGCTAGCCGGCGAAAGTCGTACTTTAGATTTGTGAATAGGCTGGGCGCGCCCGGTTACTGACAACTGACAACTGAGAATTCTGTGTTTATAGAACCCCGTGTCGGCAATGGCCGCGAAGTGCCCCGCCGGGGCTGGATTGAAGTGGTTTGCGGCTCCATGTTTTCGGGCAAAACCGAGGAATTGATTCGCCGCCTCAACCGGGCTAAAATCGCCCGCCAGCAAGTCGAGATTTTTAAGCCCGCCCTCGATACTCGGTATCACGAGCACGATGTGGTGTCGCACAACGCCAACAGCATTCGCTCCACGCCCGTTGCTTTGCCCCAGGAAATGTTGCTGCTGGCCAGCGGCTGCGATGTGGTGGGCGTCGATGAGGCGCAGTTTTTCGACGAGTCGTTGGTGGACGTGTGCGTGCAGCTGGCCAACCGCGGCACTCGCGTCATCGTTGCGGGGCTGGACATGGACTACATGGGTAAGCCGTTTGGTCCGGTGCCGGCCTTAATGGCTGTGGCTGAGTATGTTACGAAAGTGCACGCCGTGTGCGTGCGGTGCGGCGAAATTGCGTCGTATTCGTTCCGTATTGCTGCCTCCGAAGACCAGATTCTGCTTGGCGAAACCGATTCGTACGAAGCCCGCTGCCGCTACTGCTTTTTGGAAGGCATGAAGGGCAAAAACCCGGAAGCGGCCAGCGTAGCCGCCAAGCACTAATTCCGGGCGCCGGACGTTTCCTGTATCGTTCTTTTTGCCTTCGTTCCCTGCCCCGATGACCCCAGCGTTACGCAGTTGCCTTTGGTGTATTACGTTGACTATCTGCGCATTAGCAGGGGGCGAGGTTTTGGCTCAGAACGCGGTCGGCTACGGCGACTGGCAGCTGCATTTGCCCATCGACCGAGCCAAAGCCCTCGCTGACGCCGGCGACCGGGTGTACGTGGTCACGGAGAACTCCTTTTTTTATTACGATAAAGCGCTCAATACCACCACGTTGCTGTCGCGGCGCGAGGGGCTCAGCGACGTAGGTGTTCGCACCGTGGCCTACGATTCGGTGACGCGGCAGGTGCTGGTGGTCTACAAAAACAACAACCTCGACGTGTTGCGCCCCGACGGCACGGTGCAGAACGTGGGCGACATCGTGCGCAAGCAGATTCCGGGCAACCGCGACATCTACCACGTGTATTTCAACAACAAGCTGGCGTATATCTCCGCGGGTTTCGGCATTGTGGTGCTGGACATGGTGAAGCTGGAAACGCGCGCTTCCTACGGCAACATCGGCCCCAACGGCCAAACCATCCGGGTGAGCGCCACTACTGTGCTGAAAGACTCGCTGTACGCCGCCACGGCCAAAGGCCTTATGCGTGGCCGGCTCAGCGACAACCTGCTCGATTACCGCCGCTGGACCACCGATTTGCCCACGCGCACCACCGACGCGGAGGATCGCTTCAGCACCTTGGCTACCTACAACGGCCACGTGTACGCCGGCCTCAACAACGATAACCTGCAAGTTTTCCGCAGCGGCGCGTGGCGGCCCGAACCGCGGGTGTACACCACCGCCGTGCGGCAGCTGACGCCCACGCGGGCCGGGCTGCTGGTGACGGATGAAAGCCGGCTCTTGCTGTTTAATGCTCAAGCGAGCGCGGCGGCCCGCGAAATTCGGCACGCGTTGATTCGGGTGCCGTTTGCGGCGCAACGCGGCAAAGACGGCAGCTTTTACGTAGCCGACTTGCTGAACGGCTTGGTGAAAGTGAGCAGCGATGGCCAGCAAGCCGAAAATTTTCTGACCAACGCGCCCGCCAGTGTTACCTCGTTTAGCGTGTTGGCCAACGCCCAAACCAACACTGTGGACGTGTTTTCGGGCGGGTATGCCGACCGCTATCTGCAAAAAGACAACTACGGCGGCTTCTACGAATTCAAGGAAGGCCGCTGGACGAACATCAATTCGCAGACCATCCCGGATCGCAATCAATTTCCCAACCCCAAGGACCTGTCACGCGGCGTGCGCACGCCGGATGGCACACTCTACGTAGCCAGCTACGGCAACGGGCTGCTCGAATGGAAAGGCCCCGGCAGCTTTCGCTGGTTTACGCCCACCAACAGCCCGCTCATCTCGTCAATCAGCGATCTGAATTACACACGTCTCACCGACCTCGCCACCGACGCCGACGGCAATGTGTGGGTGGTCAATCGCCACCAAAGCAGCAATACGTCGGGCTTGTTTGTGTTTCACCCCACGGCTTCGACCTGGGAGCGACTGCCGTATTTTCCGGGCTCCGAGAATCTGGAACGCATTGCGCTCGACGACTACGGCGTGGCGTGGGTGACGGCGGCGCGGGCCGGCGGGCAGGTGCTGGGCGTCATCGCTTTCGATCCGGCCAACCGCACCACCCACAGCTTTTCCACCGCCGATGGACTGCCCGCAACCGATGCCTACGACATCGTGAAAGACCGGCTGGGCGATATCTGGGTAGCCACCACCAAGGGCGTGGCCGTATTCAACGATCCGAGTTTGGCCTTTACGCAGGGCAGTGCCTTTCGCACGCCTACCGTGAAGCGGGGCGAGGGTGCCAACTACCCGGCGTTGTTTACGGAAGTGGTGAAAACCATTGCCGTGGATGGCGCCAACCGCAAGTGGTTCGGCACCGACAACGGCCTGTGGCTGTTCAATGCGGAGGGCGACGAGGCCATTCAGCACTTTACGACTTCCAACAGCCCGCTGCCCTCCAACAGCGTCGTGGACGTAGACATTAACGACCGCACCGGCGAAGTTTTTGTCGTGACAGCCGACGCGGGCGTCGTTTCCTATCGCGGGTCGGCGACCGTCACGGAAGGCAGCCCCGATTGCGCCAAAGTATTTCCGAACCCCGTGCGTAGCAACTTTGGCGGGCAAGTGGGCATTTCGGGCCTGGCCAACAACGCCGATGTCAAAATCACCGACGTGGCGGGTAAGCTCGTCTACCAGACGCGCGCCGCGGGCGGCACCGTCACCTGGAACCTCAACGATTACAACGGCCGCCGCGTCGAGTCGGGCGTGTACTTGGTGCTTTCCGCCACTGCCGATGGCAAGCAAGGCTGCATCAGCAAGCTGGCGGTAATCAAGTGATTGACTCGCTTGTTTTATTATCACATAAATATTTGATTGTCAAATATTTATGTGATAATCTGTTTCGCTCTTTTTGAGCGAAAATTGATCATTTAGCGACGGATACTTGTTAAGTAACAACTGCCAACAAAGAACCTATGCTGATTAAAACCCGAGGTATCGTCCTGAATTACATCAAGTACCGCGAGAGTTCGATCATAGCACGAGTATATACCGAGCGTCTGGGGCTGCAAACGTACATCATCAACGGGGTGCGCAAGGCCAAGCCGCCGGGCCGGATTGCGCTGTTTCAGCCGTTTACCCTGCTGGATCTGGTGGCGTACACCTCGCGGCAGGGCGGCATCACGCGGTTGTCAGAATTTCGCTGCTCCGAGTCGTTTCGCAACATCCCCTTCGACATGGCCAAAAGCAGCGTGGTGCTGTTTCTGTCGGAAGTCGTGAGCCGGACGGTGATGGAAGAAGAAGAAAATGAGCCGCTGTTTAATTTCCTCCACGATTCCATTCTGTCCTTTGACCAACAAGCCAGCGGGTTCGAAAACTTTGCGCTGGTGTTTCTGCTCCGCCTGACCAACTACCTGGGTTTCGGAGCCGAATCCGGCGAAGAAATCACGTCGCAGGTGGCATTTGCTTCCAGTGCACCGGCCGTGGCGGGCAGCAGCGCGACCGGGCCGGCGGTACTGCGGCTGCGGGAGTTTGAGCAGTATTTCGACGAGTTGCTCCGCGATCCGGCCCATGCCACCGTCCCCAACGGCCGCGTCCGCCGCGAGCTGCTCGACGTGCTGATTCGCTACTACCAGCTGCACATCGAAAAGCTCGGGGATATTCGCTCGCTCGATATTCTGTCGGAAGTGCTGGCTGAATAGTTTGTGGAGACCTCTCAAAAAGCGGAACGCATGGTACAAAACGCAATACTTTAGCATCCGCCTTTGTAGAGCCGTCCGTTAGCGGTTTCCGGATAGAGGCAGCTTCATCAGAATGTCGGTCTGATCTTCATCGCCCAGCCTGAAAATGTGCTTGTCAAACGCAACGAAGCCGTTTTTCTGGTAGAAGCGGATGGCGCGCGAGTTTTCTTCCCACACGCCTAGCCACACGTAGTTGGCTTGGGCATGCGTGGCCAGTTGCAGCGCCTTTTCGTAGAGCAACTGCCCTACCTTCTTCCCGTGAAACGCCTGTAACACATAAATCCGCTCAATTTCAAATGCGTTGTCCGCTTGCCGCTCTGTTTGTGCTGGCCCGGTGTTCAATTTTAGATATCCAATGACGGTATTCGCCAGCTCGGCAACATAAAATTCCGAATTGGGCTCCTGTAACTCCGTGGTTAGTTTTTTAATTGAGAAGCCTTCTTCCAAATAAGTCTTCATGTTCTGCTCGGAGTTACTGGCCGCGAACGTCTCGAAAAATGTTTGTTGGCCAATCTGCTGCAAGCGGTCAACGTCTAGCAGGGTTACTCTTTTAATGGTGATGGGCTTCATGTGCTCGTTGGATGGTGGTGAAAAAGGATGACGGGTTGTGGCGCTATTGAATTGCGCTGCTATTTTTCGAATTCCGCCGGGCGGGCGACCCCGGTTATTTTTCTATTCTGGTATTGCGCATGACCCTTTCCGAGATTTTGCACGCCACCTATCCGTTGCCGCAGGCCTCGCTCGATAGGCTGCTCGCCTTAGCAGAGTATGTCGAATTGCCGCAAGGCACGCTTTTGTTTCGGGACGATGCCCTTGCCCACCACGTCTATGTGTTGCAGCGCGGGCTGGCGCGGGCCTACACTCGGCGGGCGGACCGGGAGGTGACCTTTTGGTTTTCCTTTGAGGGAACCGTACTCGTCTCGATTCGCAGCTACACCGAGCAGGCGGTGAGCTACGAAACCATCGAATTGCTGGAAGACAGCAACCTGTACCGACTCAACACGCACGCGCTCCAGCAATTGTATCAGACGGATTTGCACTTGGCCAACTGGGGGCGGGTCTTGGCGGAACGCGTGTGGCGACAAACCGAGCAGCAGCTCATTGCCCGGCAGTTCCGCACCGCCGAGGAGCGCTACACGGACTTGCTGCAGCAGAGCCCGCACTTGCTGCACCGCGTGGCGCTGGGGCACATTGCGTCGTATCTGGGCATCACGCAGGTTACGCTGAGCCGCGTACGCGCCAAACTCAAATTGCGCTAAGCTGAGGGTGGGTAGATGAAAGCTCAGCACCGCACGGCCGGCAAAGGCAGCGTACCGCCCGACGGATTCAGCGACCGCAGTCATTTTGGCCTTTCCCAAGCCGAAACTAAATGCGGCTTTGGCCAACCCGGCCAGTACCAAAAATAACCACTGCATTGCTGCTAAGAAACGTGTAGGGGCAAAGGTCCTGAATAACCCACGCTCTTCTTTTTACCAATGTTAAAAACGAACTGGTCGAACTTACCGCCCGCGCTGCATTTTGCTGCTGGTTGGACGAAATTTGAGACTGAGGCTTCGAAGCGGCCTGTATTAGCTTACAGCAGTCATTGTAATGTATTGATGAAACTGAGGGTACCCATCCCTTGGTATGCTACATTTCGCATTTTGTGAGACATATTTGGGTTAGAAAGCAGCCCAAAAAGAAAGCCCGTCTACATGTAGACGGGCTTTCTTTTTGGGCTTTGAAAAACCAGGCAAGGACCTTATTTCACCTTCAGCACAGCGATGTCGAATACCAGATCCGTGTTGGGCGCGATCAGGTATTCATCGGGGTTGTCGGGGTTGCGGGTGCCTTTGGCCCCGTACGCCAGCGCGGCCGGAATCCAGACGCGGGCGCGGGCACCGGGCGGCAACAGGAGCAATAACTCTTCCCAGCCCTTTATCACTTCGTTGCGGCCGAGGCGGATTTTCAAGGGCCGTCCTTCGGTAGCGGAAGAATCGAAAATCCGTCCGTTGGGCAAGAACCCCGTGTACAACACAGTTACCTGCTGGCCGGCCTTGGCTGGGGTGCCGTTGCCGGGTTGCGACACCACGTAGCGAGCGCCGCTCAGCGTGCGCAACGTATCGGTTGCGGGCGTGGATTGTGCATAAGTGGCCGTGGTGGCTGCGAGCAGCACCACGATACACAGTATGCTTCGACCAAGCTCAGCTAGCATTACTGAACGTTGGTAACCTTCATCTCAAACAGCAGCACACGATCATTGCCGATGGCCGCTGGTGGGTTGTGGATGCCGTCGCCGCTGAAGCCATACGCCAGCTCCGAAGGAATAATCAGGATCTTGCTATCGCCTTTGCGCATGAGCTGCAGGCCTTCGTCCCAGCCCGTAATAACGGCGCCGCTACCCACCAGCACGTCAATGCATTGGCAAGGCGTACGGTTGTCGTAGGATGAGTCAAACGTAAGACCATCGTTCAGCGTCCGGCCGATGTACTGCACCTGCGCCCGCTGCCCCGACTTGATCAGGTCGCCCGTGCCATCGGCAACGGAAATCAGGTACAAACCAGAGTTCGTGCGCGTATAGTTCTTGATGTTATTGGTAGTCAGGTAGTTCTGGATTTGCGTCTCGTCCAGTGCACGTTGGGCCTCGCGGTGTTGCTTAACCGCCTTCGTGTCGTAAGGGTTAGTAGACTTACAATTCGACAGAAACGGAATCAGTAGCAGCAGCACGGCCAAGCGCCGCAGGAGAATACCTCTCCCGATTAGAATGTTCATGAGTGAAGGTAAGTTACTTGATATCAACAAGTTCCACTTGGAAGCGCAGCACTGCATCCGCCGGGATAGGGCCATTGCCTTGCGCGCCATACGCTAGGCCCGAAGGAATCAGCAGGGTGGCTTTAGAGCCTTTGCTCATAAGGGCAATGCCTTCATCCCAACCCGGAATTACCTGCCCAGTGCCCAATACAAAGGAAATCGGAACGTTGCCGTGCTTGGAAGAAGCATCGAAAACCTGTCCGTTCAGCAGTGAGCCAGTATAAAGCACCGACACCGTTTGGCCGGCTCTGGCCGTGGTACCCGTGCCCGCGAGGCGAGGCACAAAATACAAGCCCGAAGTCTGCCGCGTGAAGGTTTTGATGCTGTCGGCGAGGTACTTCTGAATGGTGGCCTCGTCAATTGGTTTCTGGGCTTCGGCGTGCTTCTGGGCTTCGTCGTAGGCCTTTTGAAGGTCGTCGTTGGTGGAAAGACAGCTTGTGAGCAACGGGGTGCTTAGTAAGAGCAGCACCGCCAAACGAATCAATAGGGCAGGGCGGAAAAGTGAAGGCATCATACTAACATGAGGAAAATAATCGGCCCTGGGTTGCAACCCAGGGCCGATTATTCATAAGTTATTTAACATCAACTAGTTGCACGTCAAACCGGAGCGGTGCGTCAGCCGGGATAGGGCCCGACCCGCGTTGGCCGTAAGCAAGGGAAGAAGGAATCAGCAGAGTAGCCTTGCTGCCTTTGTTGAGCAGCGGAAGGGCTTTATCCCAGCCCGGAATCACTTGGCCCATGCCAATCGGGAATTCGATCGGCTTGCCACCGGATTTGTCCGACGAGTCAAACTCTTTGCCGTCGAGCAAGGTGCCTTTGTAAGTCACCGCAACCGTTTGGCCAGCTTTCGGCTTAGGGCCCGTACCCGGCTGCGTAACAATGTAATAGAAGCCCGAGGTGTCTTTCTGAGCGTTCAGGTTGTTCTTTTTGATGTAGTCCTGCAAGATTACATCGTCTTTCTTAAGCTGCTGCTTGGCGTAGCCCGCCATCTTTTGCTGCACCTGGCCCTGAATCTGCTGCGCCTCGGTACGAGCAGTTGCTTCGTCCACGATTTTTACGGCCGTGATGTAGAGCATCAGCGTCTTGCCGTACTTGGTCACTTGTGGCGGTACGGGTTGCTTCATGCGGGCAAACATCGTGTCGATGTTCAGGCGGAACACGCCGCTGTCGCCGGCTTGCAGCAGCGAGAAGGCTTCCTGCTCGGTGCCTTTCTGGGTCAGAGGTTGGAGGGGTACAAACGTTGGGAAGCCCATCAGCTGCTTGCGCGAGCTTTGCAGCACCGAGTCTTTGCCGGTACGGTACTCCACGTGCACCTCCATGATTTTGCCCACCCGCGACTTGTAGCCGCTGGTGTCGGCGGCGCCAGCTGCAGAGTAGCTTTTGCCGTCTTTCTTGAAGATTTTGTACTCGATGCCGGATTTGGTTTTGGCGAAATCACCGCCGCCCTTATTGCAGGAAGCGAGGCCCAGAACGCCGGCTGCGAGGGCCAGGCTTAGAAAATTGCGTGAAAAGAGCATGAAAAGGGAAGAAGGTTAAAAACGAACTAGGGGCAAGTTACGCCGAAGGCGGCGCAACTGCTAAAGGTGCCGTCACGAGCTGGGTTTGGTACTGGGGCAACAAGTCCAGAAAACGCTGCACGGTTACGTCGAGTGGGTCGTAGCTGATGCCACCGGCCGCGTTGTGGTGACCGCCGCCCTGAAAATGCTTGCGCGAAAAATCGCTTACCGAAAAGTCGCCCACCGAGCGGAAGGAAATCTTTACGGCTTGCCCACGGTCAATCAGGATGGCTGCAAATACTACGCCTTCGATGCTGAGGGCAAAATTCACAAGTCCTTCGGTATCACCGGTTTTGGACTGGTACTGCCGCAATTCGTCTTGCGTGATGGCAATGTAAGCGGTGTTGTATTCGCGTAGCACAGTGAGCTTATCCTTGAGCACAAAGCCCAGGAAGCGCAAGCGCATCTCGCTGTGTGAGTCGTAGATGCGGCGGTGCACGGCCGAAAGGTCAATGCCGGCATCAAGCAGTTCGGCAATGATTAGGTGCACGTTGCGCGACGTGCTGGGATGGCGAAACGAGCCCGTATCGGTCATGATGCCGGCGTAGAGGCATTCGCCGATGCCCACGTCGATCAGCGATTGATCGCCCAAATCGCGGATCACTTCGAAAATCAGCTCGGCGGTAGCGGCCGCTTTAGGATTTGAGAAATCGAGATCGGCAAAGTTTTCCGGGTCTTGGTGGTGATCGATGAGCACCTTCTTACCGGGAGCGTTGCGAATGTATTCGCCCATCTCGTTGATGCGGTTGAGGCAACTGAAGTCGAGACAGAAAATAACCTCGGCGCGGTTGATCAGGTCTTGTACCTGCGCATCATTTTCGCGGCGCTCGTAGATGATGACGTCTTCGTTGCCGGGCATCCAAGCCAGAAAGTCCGGATAGTCGGAAGGCGTTACGACCGTTACGTGGTGGCCTTTTTTACGAAGGTAACCCGCCAGTCCCAGCGACG
Source organism: Hymenobacter sp. BT491 (assembly GCF_014349165.1). NCBI lineage: Bacteria > Pseudomonadati > Bacteroidota > Cytophagia > Cytophagales > Hymenobacteraceae > Hymenobacter > Hymenobacter sp. BT491. The sequence continues at coordinate 51,420 of NZ_JACSJJ010000011.1, forward strand.
AGCCTAAGGCATCGGCGTCTGGTTTGTGGTGCGTGGTGATAAAAATCTGCCGGGGCTGCGCCAGTAGCTCCTGCAGGGCGGTGATAGTGGACATTGCCTACTGATAGGTGGCTGAAAGTCGGTGGTTTACGCCGTGTGCAAGACGGCAAAAGTCGGAAATATTCTGCAAAGATACTTTGCCCCAACAAACTAGCGCCAAGATTAGGTTCGATCGGAAGACACGGTCGCCTCTTGGTGCCACGCCAAAGCGGTTGAGGAGCCGAACTGGCCTATCGTTTTTGAGGCGCTCAGCAAATTTTCGTTCATCTTCGGCTACTTTTGCGCCCGCAACATCACCAGCCAATTTATTTTTCAGTCTTAATTCCCATACAGAATGGCAACCAACCGCACGTTTACGATGATCAAGCCCGATGCTACCCAGGAAAACCACATTGGTGGCATCCTGAGCATGATCGAGGAAGGCGGCTTCCGCATTGTTTCGCTCAAAAAAGTACTGCTGACGCCGGAGCGCGCCGGTCAATTCTACGAGGTACATAAGGAGCGCCCCTTCTACAACGACCTTGTGAAGTACATGTCGTCGGGCCCGATCGTAGCCGCTATTCTGGAGAAAGACAACGCCGTAGCCGACTTCCGCACGCTGATCGGGGCTACCAACCCTGCACAGGCCGCCGAGGGCACCATCCGGAAAAAATACGCTAAGAGCATCGAAGCCAACGCCGTACACGGCTCTGACTCAGACGAAAACGCTCAGATCGAAGGCAACTTCTTCTTCAAAGCCGACGAGCAATTCTAAATTGCCTCGCTGGCATAACAAAAAACCCGCCCTGCATCGTGCAGGGCGGGTTTTTTGTTATGCTAAAAATATACTCAGTTTATGCTGATTTTATACTAAGTAGATACTAAAGTGAGGTGTGCCGGCGCTTTTTAAAGATAATATGTTGTTGGTTAAGGTGTTACATAACGAACGAAAAAATCTCTTGCTGCCAGTTAGCTAAAAGAATCAGCAAGCTCTTCAATGCGACACATTAACTCTAAGGTGGATGTATAAATAATTGTCTATCAGTGGTTTATATGATACGTGCGCCTTGGAGAGTTAACTTATTACGCGGGCGCAGTGAGCGCTATAAAGTTGAGTGAAAGCGGAGAAATTGCCTCGGCATTTCCGCGGCCCACGAAAGATTTCGACAGCAATCCCCTCGGAGTGAATTCTTGTATCTTTAGGATCACAATTCCCACTTTTCCATCTTCAAACTAAACCTGCATGAATATTAAGCTGCGTCTTATTGTGATGAGCTTCTTACAGTTCTTTATCTGGGGTTCGTGGTTAATAACCATTGGTGCGTATTGGTTTCAAACGAAGCAGTGGTCGGGTGCGCAGTTTGGGGCCATATTTTCCACCATGGGCATCGCATCGATATTCATGCCCTCCATCATGGGCATCATTGCCGATAAATGGGTGAATGCGGAAAAGTTATATGGATTGCTGCATATTCTGGGCGGCCTAGTTTTGTTTACCATTCCCATGGTTGACAATCCGTCGACTATGTTCTGGGTGATGCTGCTGAACATGATTTTTTACATGCCCACGCTCGCCTTGTCCATCGCCGTTTCTTATTCGGTACTGAAAGGCAACGGCGGCGACGTCGTGAAAGATTACCCGCCCATCCGAGTGTGGGGCACCATTGGCTTCATCGCCGCCATGTGGGCGGTTACCTTTTTGGGCTTTGAAAAGTCGGCCAGCCAATTTTACGTGGCCGCCGGCGCGGCTATTCTGCTGGGTATTTACTCATTTACCCTGCCCAGTTGCCCACCGCCCTCCAAAGACACCCCGAGCCGTTCGCTGGTCGATGCCTTGGGTCTCAAATCCTTCGCGTTGCTGCGCGACCGCAAACTGGCTACGTTCTTCATCTTTGCCTTGCTGCTGGGAGCGGCCTTGCAGTTGACCAACGCCTACGGCGACACGTTCCTGCATGATTTCGATAAGGTGCCGGCTTACCGCGATACGCTGACTGTGCAGCACCCGGCCTTCATCATGTCGATTTCGCAGATTTCCGAAACCCTGTTCATCCTGGCTATCCCATTCTTTTTGCGCCGTTTCGGCATCAAGCAGGTGATGATTTTCAGCATGATCGCTTGGGTGCTGCGCTTCGGGCTGTTCGCCTACGGCAATCCTGGCTCGGGCCTCTGGATGATTATTCTCTCGTGCATTGTGTACGGCATGGCCTTCGACTTCTTCAATATTTCCGGCTCGCTGTTCGTCGAAACCCAGACGCAGCCCAGCATTCGGGCCAGCGCGCAGGGGTTGTTTATGATGATGACCAACGGCTTTGGGGCCGTGCTGGGTAGTTCGCTCAGCGGCATTATCATCCAACAATACTTCACCGACGCCACGGGTGCCAAGGATTGGCACAGCATCTGGATAACGTTTGCCTTGTACGCTTTCGCGATTGCCGTTTTGTTTGTCGTGTTATTTAAACACAAGCACAACCCGCAAGAAATAAGCAACGTGCACGCCGAGCCGCTGCTGTCCGCGGAGCAGGCATAAATTGTATAAACAATAAGGCTGCCTGTTGCAAGTGCAGCAGGCAGCCTTATTGTTTGTGAAATAAATAATAAGTATTTGGTTATCAAATGCTTATACTTATTAAAAGATTTTCTCTACTGACTATTAACTATCCCTTTCTATGCAAGCGCGTGACCAAGGACTGGTGCTGAAGGCTGCGTGCCTCTACACGACCGCGTTTCTGCTCACGTTGCTGCTGCACGAGTTGGGGCATGCGCTGATGTCGTGGGCGTTGGGTGGCGCGCCGGTGCTGCATAATTCCTACGTCGACAGCCGGACGCCAAACCTGTCCGATCGGGCGTCGTTGCTGATTGCGCTGGCGGGTCCGGTGCTGAGTTTGGGGCAGGGCATACTATTTCTGCTGCTGGCCCGCGGCAGCCGGTCGGGGAGTAGTAGGGCATTGTTTGGCCTGTATCTGGGCGTATTTGGCGTGATCAATTTTCTCGGCTACGTCATGACCAGCCCTTTTGTGCCCTACGGCGATTTGGGCCAAGTCATGACGTTGCTTCACGTGCCTACGTGGGGAGCAGTGCTAGCCGCAGTGCTGGCGGCGGCGGTGCTGGTCGTGATCATTCGGAGCACAGGCAACTGGTTTTTACGGTTCGTGCCTACCGTAGAAGGGCAGGCGGCGAAAGAGGCTTTCCTGACGAAGCGGCGCGCCATGCAGGCGCTCGTTTTCTGGCCCTGGGTAGTAGGTTCGATCGTGATCACTGTGCTTTCCTGGCCGTTGCCGACGGTGCTGAGCATCATTTACCCGATTATGAGTCCGTTGGTGCTGGGGAGCGCATTTGGGCAGGCGTTGCGCAATCCTTCGTTTGGCGCCGCCGAAACTCCGTCCCTAGTACGGACGCCAGCATGGGTGCCAGTGGTCGCTTTGCTGGTGCTGGCCATCGTCTACCGCGCGTTGCAGGGCGGCGTGGCCCTGTAGAAAGGCTACGTTGGGGCATGAAAAAGGCTTCTTCCGACAGGAAGAAGCCTTTTTCATTAACTAATTGACAGTCAATCAGTTATATCTACGCCTGTTGGAAGCAACGGTTCACTTCGTCCCAATTGATGAGGTTATAGAATGCCGCGATGTAGTCGGGGCGGCGGTTCTGGTATTTCAGGTAATACGCGTGCTCCCACACGTCGAGACCCAGCACGGGGGTGCCTTTGCAGCCCGTATCGGGCATCAGCGGGTTGTCCTGGTTAGGCGTCGAGCAGATTTGTACCGAGCCATCGGGCTGCTTGCACAGCCATGCCCAGCCCGAGCCGAAGCGCGTGGTAGCGGCTTTCGTAAATTCTTCCTTGAACTTGTCATAGCTGCCAAAGGCCTGATTGATGGCATCGGCTACGGCACCCGAGGGCTGGCCACCGCCGTTAGGCGACAGAATGGTCCAGAACAGCGAGTGATTCCAGTGGCCACCGCCGTTGTTGCGCACTGCGGCCGGCGCGGCGGCAATGTTGTGTAGGATTTCCTCGATCGACTTATTTTCCAGATCCGTACCTGCAATGGCGTTGTTCAGGTTGGTCACGTACGCCTGGTGGTGCTTGGTATGGTGAATTTCCATCGTCTGCGCGTCGATGTTGGGCTCGAGCGCATCGTATGAATAGGGCAGTTGGGGCAGTTCGAAAGCCATGTGTTTTGGGTTTTAGGGATGGAAGGAATAAGGACTGGTCAGTGTTCTTAACAACGAAGGGCCTGGTGGGGTTACGAGAACTTCCGGGCCCGCGATCAAAAGTAGTTATTTACGCTTGCGGGCAAAAAACTCGCTCATCAGGGCGCCGCATTCGGCTCCTAAGATGCCGCTTACCAGCTCCGTGCGCGGATGCAGCAAGTTGCCGTAGCGCCGAAACCCGCGTTTTTCTTCTGCGGCGCCGTACACCACGCGCCGCACCTGCGCCCAGAAGCTGGCCCCGGCGCACATCACGCACGGCTCAATGGTGACGTACAACGTGCAGTCGGCGAGGTACTTATTGCCGACGTGGTTGGCGGCGGCCGTCAGGGCCAGCATTTCGGCGTGGGCGGTTACGTCGCGCAGCTGCTCGGTCTGGTTGTGGGCGCGGGCGATGATTTGCCGCTCCAGCACGACCACCGCCCCAATCGGGATTTCGTCCTCCTCGAGGGCGTAACGGGCCTGTTTCAGGGCTTCCCGCATGTAGTGCTCATCGCTGAAAAGAGAAAGCGTCATTCGAAATAAAAATAAATACGCGGAAAGATATTGCAAGGAACAATTGATGTACGTACATTTGTTGTACCTACATCAATCAGCTAGGAACTTCAATTTTCATCCCCAACCTTCAACCTCATATTCCCATGGAAGCAGTAGCCACCAAATGGACGCTTGATCCAACGCACTCCGAAGTGCAGTTTAAAGTAAAACACTTGGTTATCTCTACGGTAACCGGCACGTTCAAGCAATTTCAAGGCGAAGCCGAGACAGAAGGCGACGACTTTGAAAACGCAAAAATCAACTTCACGCTCGACGTTAATAGCGTGGATACCAACCAAGAGCAGCGCGATGCGCACTTGAAGAGCGAAGATTTCTTCAACGCCGCCAGCTTCCCCGAAATTAAGTTTCAATCGACGGCTTTCCGCAAGGTGGGCAGCAGCGAGTATAAATTGGAGGGCAACCTCACCATCAAAGACGTAACCAAGCCCGTAACGCTGGACGTGGAATACGGCGGCTCAGCCGTTGATTTCTACGGCAACACCAAAGCGGGCTTTGAAGTAACCGGCAAAATCAACCGCAAAGAATTTGGCCTAACCTGGGACGGCATTACCGAAGCCGGTAGCATCGTGGTCGGCGAAGATATAAAGCTCAGCATCAACGTGCAGTTCGCTAAGCAAGCGTAACGCAATTCGAGCGCAGCAACCAAAAAGCCACCTCAACTGAGGTGGCTTTTTGGTTGACTTATAATTGGCTTATTATCAGATATTTGTAAAATAAGCAAAAGCCTCTCCCGTCATCCAGAGCGCAGCGAAGGATCTCTACACGAATAATAACTTCAGCGAAGCGGTAGAGATCCTTCGCTGCGCTCTGGATGACGTTCTCAAGGAAGAAAGCAGTACTCTTTAACGATCAGTCTTTCAGGGCAATGCTCTGCATAACTGCTTGGGCAATGGGTTGCCATTGCGGTTGCTCTTCGGCGGGGCTGTTGAAGGTAAAAACCATCAATTGATTGCCCTGGATCGTGTACTGCACAAATTGGTAGCGGCGCACGGGCGGCAGGTTGCTGCCGCGGCGGTTGTCAGTGACGCTGGACACAAACTCCAGGGCTACATAATCGCGCTTGTTGACGGTGCGAATGTCTTCGCTGAGAAAATCCACCTTGGTGTACATGTTCTGGATGCTGGCCTTGTAGATTTTGAGCAGCAGCGCGTAATCGCGGCTCGAAAAGGTCGTTGGCTTTTGGGCTACGCTGAAATCGACGCGCCCGCTGGGATTGGTAAACACCGCCAGCGGCTTGCGCGGCGACGGATATTTGGCCGCGATGCCGTCGTCGGGCAGGGGCACAAAGCCTTCCGGTATGCCGACCGTAAGCTTATTGGTGAGCGTCGTTTTCTTGAGCTTCGGGCCCGCCGCTGTAAATGCGAACAAGGCCAGCACCAACGCTGTCAGAAAGGGGAAAAGGCGGAGTGTTTTCATAAGACTTCAGCAAAGTAACGCCGCAGTGGCGAACAGAATTTCACGGAGCAGAAGAAGCCCGAAAAAAAGCCCCCGCCACCAGATTGGTAGCGGAGGCTTTCGGGGGGTGAACGGTGGAGAGAACAGGGAGATTAGTAGCGCAATTTCTTCTTTTTCTTGCTCGACACAACGGCCGACGAAGGATATTTAATATTGACTTTTTTCCAGTACACGTAGTTACCCGTTTTGGCTTCCACTAAATAGGTGCCCGCCGGAATGCGACCCAAATCGACGGGCGCACCAGTATTGTTCAGCGGGTCGAGAGGCGTCGAATAAACCTCCTGTTTTTTGTAATTCGTCATCACCAGCGTACCAGGCTTGGTAAATTGCTGGGTGAAGCTCAGGAAGATGGTGCCTTTGTTGGGGTCGGGATACACGTCGATGCCCGATAGGGTTTCAACGCGCTTGATGGGGCCGTCGAGCACCACGGGTTCGCCTTCGGTTTTGGACTTAACCACGGCACCGGCAGCGTCCGATTTGGTTTTTGTTTTGATCTTGGTGCCGGTGGTTTGGGCCTGCGCCGTGGTGAAGGCAAGCAAAGCAGCAGCGGCTAACAAAAAGGAGCGTGTCATAGCGGAAAAAATAGAAAGAGCCGGAAAGCGAAGCGTTTTCCGGCTCTTTGCACATTTGGGGCCAATTTTGGCCGCGGTTGCGGAGTTGCAGGCGGCTAGGAAAGGCTTTATAACTATAAAAGCTTACTAATATGCAACTTATGATCAGCGGCTATTTCACCACCACGGGTTTGGTATTGTCGTCGGGGGTGCGGTCGATGAGCAGGTTGTAGGGGTCGATGCCGGCCGTTTCGGGTTTTGCAGCCACGTCCACGCTCAGGCGGGTAGTGCCGGGGCGGAAACGGCGTTTCTGCCGGTACAGGGTCACGTCCTGCCACTGGCCGTTTACTTTTTTACGGGCTAATACGCCTACGTCAATCCAATCGTTCATCAGCTTGGCGGGGGTTTCGTTGCCCGTGCTGTCGGCGTACATCTTCTTGACACTCAACACCATATCGACGCGGTAATGCCCGTTGGGGAGCCTGTGGGCGGTTACGGAATCGGCTTTGTTTTCGTAGAGTGTGATGCGCCGGAACATATCCGTGAGCAGGTATTGCAACGAATCAGGGGTTTGCTGCTGGAAATGCTTCAGCAAGTCGAGCGACGTCGTGTAGGGCGGCTCCTGAAACTTTACTTCCTGCAAATAATCGGATAAGGCTCGATTTACTTTGTCTTCGCCGATGTAGTTGGCCAACGCATACAGCACCACCGAACCTTTTCGGTAGTGTATATATTGTTGATTTTCAACCTTATACAAGGGTAGCTCTTTGATGTTCTCGGATGCCCGGCCGCGCAGATAATCGTCCATCTCATACTTGAGAAACTTGCGCATCATGGCCTCGCCGTAGCGTTGTTTCATTACCATCAGAGCCGAGTATTCCGACAAAGCTTCCGACATGAGCGTGGAACCCTGCACGTCGGCCCCGATCACTTGGTGCGCCCACCACTGGTGCGCTACTTCGTGCGCCGTGATAAAGTACGGGTAATCAACGTCTTTCGGGTTGGTCGAATCGACTTGGGCAATAAAACCTACGCTTTCGGAAAAGGGAATGGTGTTGGGAAACGACTGGGCAAAGCTGGCATAGCCCGGAAACTCAACTACCCGTACCTGCCGGTGCTGGTAGGGACCGTAATTTTTGGTGTAGTACGTCAGGGCGTCCTGCACGCCCTTGGTCATGCGCGCCAAGTTGTATTCGTGGCCGGGTTGGTAGTAAATCACGATGTCCACGTTGTTCCATTTGGCGCGATGCTGTGCGTAGCGCGCCGACTGGAAGGAGTAAAAATCCAGGATGGGAGCGTCCATGGCGTAGCGGAAATAGCGCCGGCCGCCTTCGCGCCACTCACGCTGCAAATAGCCAGGCGCTAGCGCAATCTGGTCTGGAGACGTGCTCACGGTGGCCGCAAACCGCACCCAATCGGCATCTTTGGCGATGTACGTATTGCGGCGGGCGGCCGTATCGTTGAGCGCGGCCATGCGCGGCTTGGGCTTGAGGCCGTACTTCTTGCGGGCGCTTTCCTCGCTTAGCTCGCCGCTTTCGTCGTACCCGAGGTGGGGCATGAGCTGGCTGTTGATAAACGTGCCGTTGTAGACGATACTGGTGCGGCGGGTGTTGTTTTCGAAACCGGGCGCGTCGTAGTACAGGTCAAACGACAGGGGCAGCGAATCGCCAGGCGCCAACGGCTGGGGCAAGCGCTGCACAAAAAACGCCAATGCCGAATCAGCGAGTACGGTGCGTGCACCGTTGCCCAAGGCTAGCTTCCGGATACGCACGTTGTTAACCAGGTTCAGCACCACTGAATCAATAGGACGGTTGGTTTTATTGCGCAGCCAGTATTGCCCGCGCAGGCGGGCTTCCTGGCGCTCCGGAAACAGGTCAACCTGCACATCAACGGCGACAATGCGCGGCTGGGGCGTGCGCAGGAAGTGGCGATATTTCTTCTCGTACTGAACGGTCTCTTCCTGTTGCGATTTGTTGCTGCGGAAGTCGTTGAGAATGTTGGTGTTATAAAAAATCCAACCGCCCACGGCCACAAACAACGCCAGCGCCAGCCCCAGGGCCAGCCGCGCCGAACCTGTAAAGCGCCGCGCTGCCAAGTGCTGGCGCATGTTCCAAGAGGTTTCGGTGCCGCGCACCCACAGCAGATTGGTCGCCACGGCCATCGCCACCGCCAGCAGGCCCCAATAGAGCATAAACCACAGATACGGCCCGATAAAGTGCCCAAACCCATTGAGCGCCGAGTAGCGCAGGCCCGAATCGGAGCCGTAGATGAGCAGGTTCTGCTCCAGCCCGAGTTGGCCGGCAAACCCCGTAAAGAGGTAGTACAGCACCATTACAAAGTGGCCTAAATACTTGTGGTTGACCACTACATGTATCACTATGGCGAGCACTACCAGCAGCCAATAGCTGGGCAGGTTCAGTGCGAAAAGCCACTTTAGGTATAGCCCAATTTCAAAATTGAAATAGCCGTAAAAAACCTGGGTGAGCAACCCAAACACGAGCACCAGCACTTGCAACAATACCGGGATGATCAGCAGCGCCGCCAGTTTGGAGGCAAACGGCACCCAGTTTGGAATGGGCAGCGCGTCGTACATCTGGTTGAGCCGGGCGTCGCGCTCGCGCCACACCAGCTCGCCGGCGTAAAACGTAACAATGGCCAGCACAAACAGCGCAAACGAACCCGAGAGCGCCGGCACTACCTGTCCCGTAACGGGGTAAGTATTAGTGCCATACACTTTGCCAATGCTGAAAGCCGCCGCCAGCATAAACGCCATGCCGGCAACTACAATCGCGATGAAATAGGGGCTTTTTACAATGGCACTCAACTCCAGCCCCGTCAAGCGTAGCCACTGGCGCAGGTATTGGGCAAAACCAAACTGCTGCGCCACCCGCGGCAATAGCACCTGATTGGCAGATGGTACTACCGCTTGGCCCAGCGGTTCGGGCCGCGTGCGCCGGCCGCCTTCGGTGGAGCCTTGCACGAAGCGAAAACGCAGGTAGCAGAACCCAATCAGCAGCAGGCCAACGCCCAGCCAGATCAGGCGGTTGAGGCCCAATAAGCCAACCGGGAGCACCGTAAGGGTATTTTTTTCGGAGGCCGTCCAGTATTTGGTGAGCAGCGACAACGCGCCATTGCCCATGGGGTCGAGCAGGGCCGCCAGCGTTTGGTTGTCGAGGTCGCGAAGCTGGCTGCGGGCAATCACGTACAGCACCAAAAACACAATGCTGCCCACGTAAGTACTCAGCGCTTGGCGCGTGAGGGTGGCCAGCACGAAGAAAATGGCCCCCGTCAGCAGGACGTTGGGCAGCACGAACGTCAGGTAGGGCGTGAGGTAGGCACTGATGCTCGACGGGCCCAGGCGCTCGGGCTGAATGCCCGGAAACAGCGTTCCTATCCACAATCCCAGCCCGATGCCGCTGAGTACCAGCATGGTAATTACGAGCGTGCCAAAGAAGCGGCCGCCGAGATAGCCGGCTTTGCTGATGGGCGTGGTGTAAAGCAGTGGGTGCATGCGGGTTTCAAAGTCGCGCAGCACGGCCGGGCCGAACATAGCTGAAATCAACAGCACGCCCGGCAGCAGCGTCAGGGCGGTGGTCATGCTGTTGACCGTAAACGGCGAGTTGAGTTTTACCGGGCCGGTGCCAAACACCCCCGATAAACTCTCGAAAACGCCGCCCTGCGCCAACGCCAGCAACAGCGCCAGCATGAACAGAATACCGAAATAGATATAAGTAGCCGGCCGACGAAGCCGGTACCAAAGCTCAAACGTAAAAATTTGCCAGAACATGAAGCAGGGTAGAGGGAATGCCTATAAGAGAGTGTTAAGCAGTTATATAAGTGATTTATAATCAAATACTTATATAGCAAGTGTCAGAATTGATGTAGGCGTTTAGCTTACCGCTACTTTGTCCTGGTTGAGCGTGACGCCGCGCTCGGCCTCGGCAATGCGAGCGAAGTACACGTCTTCCAGGCTAGGCTCGACGGGCGTGTATTCGGGACCAGGCTGCGCGTCGGCGAGGACGTGCACGATGGTTTGACCCGCAAACAGGCGCGAGGAAATTACCCGCTGCTCTTGCTGCAACGCCGCCAGTTCTTCTTTCGCTACGGCACGGCGCCACACTTGCCCGCGCAGCTCCTGCATCACCTGCAACGGGTCGCCGGTAAGCAGCACCTGGCCTTTGTTGATGATGGCCATGTTGCGGCACAAATCGCTCACGTCCGACACGATGTGCGTGCTCAGAATCACGATGATGTTCTCGCCGATCTCGCTCAGCAAGTTGTGAAAGCGGTTGCGCTCGCCGGGGTCGAGTCCAGCAGTAGGCTCGTCGACGATGATCAGGCGCGGATTGCCTAGCAGGGCCTGGGCAATGCCGAACCGTTGCTTCATGCCGCCCGAAAAGCCGCCCAAATTCTTTTTGCGCACGTCGTAGAGGTTGGTGCGTTGCAGCAAGGCAGCCACCACTTCTTGGCGTTCTTTGGTGTTGGAAAGGCCTTTGAGCACGGCAAAATGATCGAGCAAGGCCTCGGCCGAAACTTTAGGATAAACGCCAAACTCCTGCGGTAAATAGCCCAACACGCGGCGCACGGCGTCTTTATCGCGTAGCACGTCGATGTCGCCGAGCCGAATGGAACCGCTGTCGGCTTCTTGTAGCGTGGCAATGGTGCGCATCAGCGACGACTTGCCGGCGCCGTTGGGCCCCAACAAGCCAAACATACCCGTCGGAATCGTTAGTGACACGTCGCGCAGGGCCTGCACGCCGTTGGGATAGGTTTTGGATAGATTTTCAATAACGAGTTCCATGCGGGCAAATCGAATTGGGTAAGAGGGAGTTAGTTGAATGGCGTTGAAAAGATAGAGAAATGCCGTGCTGGTTGCGCTGTGCAGCGTAAAAAGCCGCCGTGTGAGCCGTAATTGTGCTGAATAGTTACGATTCGGCTGCGCGTAGCAGGCCCGGCCAAGCAGCTTCGTGGCATTACAGGTTTACAGATGAATCGCGGGCGACTGTATTTCATTACAGCCACCGGGAAAAGTGGCCGACGCATTTTTAGGGAACCGGTTCAAAAGCCTTTCTTCCTACCTTCGCGGTTCCGATAATCTTCCGAATCCTAGTTGCTATGCTCCGTACGCACACTTGCGGCGAACTCCGCCAAGAAAATGTTGGTCAAACCGTCACGCTCACCGGCTGGGTCCAGCGCACCCGCGACAAAGGCGGCATCTTCTGGGTGGATCTGCGCGACCGTTACGGCATCACGCAGCTCACGCTCGAAGAAGGCGTGGAGGCCGAAGCGCAACGCGAATTAGTCCGCACGCTGGGCCGCGAATACGTGGTGCAGGTGACGGGTAACGTAGCCGAACGCTATTCCAAAAACGACAAAATGCCCACCGGCGACATCGAAATTCGGGTCGAGAAGCTGGAGGTGCTCAACCCGGCCAAGTTGCCGCCTTTCCTCATCGAAGACGAAACCGATGGGGGTGACGACCTGCGGATGAAATACCGCTACCTCGACCTGCGCCGCAACACCGTGCGCAACAACCTGATGCTGCGCCACCGTGTAGCCCAGGCCACGCGCCGCTTCCTCGACGGCCAGCAGTTTATCGAAGTGGAAACGCCGGTGCTCATCAAAAGCACGCCGGAAGGTGCCCGCGACTTTGTGGTGCCTTCGCGCATGAACCCCGGCGAATTCTACGCCCTGCCGCAGTCGCCCCAGACCTTCAAGCAGCTTTTGATGGTGTCGGGCTTCGACCGTTACTTCCAGATTGTCAAGTGTTTCCGCGACGAGGACCTGCGCGCCGACCGCCAGCCCGAGTTCACCCAAATTGACTGCGAAATGTCGTTTGTGGAGCAGGAAGACATCCTGAACACCTTCGAGGAGTTGGTGCGCTACCTATTTAAGGAAGTGAAAGGCATTGAGCTGCAAGACTTTCCGCGCATGACCTACGCCGACGCCATGCGCCGCTACGGCAATGACAAGCCCGACACGCGCTTTGCCATGGAGTTTGTGGAACTCAACGACATCGTAAAGGGCCAGAACTTCCCCGTGTTCGACAACGCCGGTTTGGTGGCCGGCATCAACGCCATCAACTGCGCCGTGTACACGCGCAAGCAACTCGACGAACTGACCGAGTTTGTAAAACGCCCCCAAATCGGCGCGACCGGGCTCGTGTATGCCCGCGTCGAAGCCGACGGCAACGTGAAGTCGTCGGTCGATAAGTTTTACTCGCAGGAAGAGCTGCAAAAATGGAAAGCCGCTTTCAATGCCAACCCCGGCGACTTGCTGCTGATTTTGGCTGGCGAACCCAATAAAACCCGTAAAGCGCTGAGCGAGTTGCGGTTAGAAATGGGGCAGCGCCTCGGTCTGCGCGACAAAGATTCGTTCTCGACGCTGTGGGTGGTTGATTTTCCGCTCCTCGAATACAACGAAGAGGAGGGCCGCTACTTTGCCATGCACCACCCGTTTACGTCGCCCAAGCCCGAAGACGTGCCGCTACTCGACTCGCCCGATACGATCGGGGAAGTGCGCGCCAATGCTTACGACATGGTAATCAACGGGGTAGAAGTGGGCGGCGGCTCCATCCGCATCCACGACCGCGGCGTGCAGGCGCGCATGTTTGAGCTGCTCGGCTTCTCCGACGAAGAAGCCAAAGCGCAGTTCGGCTTCCTGCTCGATGCCTTCGAATACGGCGCCCCGCCCCACGGCGGCATCGCTTTCGGCTTCGACCGCCTCTGCTCGCTCTTCGGCGGCGCCGATTCCATCCGCGACTTCATTGCCTTCCCGAAAAACAACTCCGGCCGCGATGTCATGATCGATTCGCCCTCGCCGATTTCGGAAGTGCAGCTAAAGGAGCTGAGCATCAAAACGGCCGTGGTGCAGAAGTAAGTAGGCTAACATAAAAAAGAGGGAAGCCCCTTCGTCAGCTTTTGAGCTTGAGGAGGGGCTTCCTTATTTTACCCGAGTGAAAGAAGTAAAATACATCCGTTGGAAGGCAATGGTATTCGTGGCTTTTGGCGCTTCCATTTCCTTCGTCGGAGCCTATTTATGCTCAGACTTTGAGCGCATTATTTCAGGTATAGCAGTTTTCATATTTGGTGCCTTACTCATGCATGTTGGGCGCCTGCGCCTCAGGGAGAACGATGTGCTACTACGGCTGACGCCTGAAGCCATATGGACAAAGGAGTTTGTGTGGCAACCATGGAATAAGATGGTAGTGGAATTGGACCGAACTCAGCGAGCATTTACAGCTACATTAGAGATCCACCGTCCGAACGATGCTACGCCTCGTTTCTTCGAATACGTGTCGCACTTAACAATAAGTGAAAACGAACTGAGGCAATGGCTTGAGCGCTTTGCGTCTAATCAGAAGTAGCCTTTCGTCTTTTGGGGTCTGCTCCTTTGTCTCCGCAACTGGCTGTAGGCGCGCCCGCCGATTTTTGATAGCTTTAATCAGTTGAGCAGTACCTTGGTGCACGGCCTTTTGCTATCTATGCAACGAATTGTATATCTGATAGTTACGATTTGGGTGTTAGTGCTGTTAGCGCCAGAGCTAGTGGCAGCACAGACCCCGCCGCTTACATTTCGCACGCTTACGTCGGCCAATGGTCTTTCCGAAAATAGCGTCTATGCCATGGTGCAAGACCGGCGCGGGTTTCTGTGGATGGGCACGCAAGACGGCCTGAGCCGCTACGACGGCACCGATTTTCGCGTGTTTCGCAACGATCCGCAACGACCAGGCAGCCTGAGCAGCAACTTTATTCTGTCGCTTTGTCAAGACCACAAAGGCGCTATTTGGGTCGGGACGGGCGGAGGCGGCCTCAACCGCTACAACCCGCTGACGGATACGTTTCAGGCGTTCCAATACGACCCAGCCAGCAGTACCAGCCTCGCCGACGATTTCGTGCGGGCCGTGTTTTGCGACGCAACCGGCCAAGTCTGGGCTGGCACCGAAGGCGGCTTACATCTTTTTGACGCTGACAAAGGGCGTTTTCACCGTTTTCGCCACGATGCCAGAGAAGTTGCCAACGTCCGGCGCAACTCCATTCGGGCCATTGCCCAAACCCCCGACGGCACGTTGTGGGTCGGGACGGGCGAAGGCCGCATCAGCCGCGCCGATCTGGCCAGCGGCCGCCTAGTGCCGCACCCGCATTGGGTGGCGGCAGGCCCCGTTACGGCTCTGATGGCCGACCAAAAAGGCGGACTTTGGGTCGGTACCGAAAACGAAGGACTGCGGTATTTGCCCGCCGACGGTAGCCCGATTCGCATTTTTCGCCACTCGGCTGAGCCGGGCGCCCTGCCCGCAAATGCGGTGCACACCCTTTTGCTCGACAAAGTACAAACGCTGTGGGTGGGCACGGGAGCCGGCCTTGGCCGCTATCAGCCTAGTACGGGCACTTTTAGCACGTATCAACACCAGCAGCCGGTGCCACAAAGCCTGCCCGACGACGCGGTGCAAAGCCTGTATCAAGACCGTTCGGGCCTGCTGTGGACAGGCACGGAAGGCGGCGTCAGCAACTTCGAGGCCGAGCCGCCGGCTTTCATTACGTACCCCATCAGCACCAACCCAGGCGCCGTGTGGGCCGTGAGCGAAGACGCAGCTAGCCGGGTCTGGGTCGGTACCGAAACCGAAGGACTGGTGTGCTACAACCCCCTTACGAAGCGCCGGACGGGGTTTCGCCACGATCCGCAGGACCCGGGCAGCCTCAGTCAGGATTTTGTGCGGGCGTTGTGCTTCGACCGGCGTGGCCGCTTGTGGGTCGGGACCCAAAGCCAGGGGCTCAACTGCTTGGAGCCGGGCGCCCGCCAATTTGTGCATTACCGCCACCAGCCGGGTCAGCTCAACAGCCTAAGCGACGACTTCATTCGGTCGGTGTACGAAGACCCGCAGGGCCGGCTGTGGATTGGCACGGAAGGCGGCCTCAACCTGTTTGATCCAACTTCCAAGCGATTTATCGTTTTTCGGGCCAACGCTGCCAATCCTAATGGTCTGAGCAACAACTTTGTACGGGTAGTGCTGCAAGACCGACGCGGGATGATCTGGGTGGGGACGGGTGGGGGTGGCCTGTGTCGCTACGACCCCCAAACGGCGCGTTTTCGTACCTACCGTTCCAATCCGCAGGACCGCAAAAGTCTCAGCAGCAACTTCGTGCGCGCCATCTTAGAGGATCACACCGGCACTTTATGGATCGGGACGGAAGGCGGCGGATTCTGTAAGCTCGAAGATCCGGAGAAAGGCTATTTCAGATCGTTCAGGCAGTCAATGGGGTTGCCTAACGATGTGGTATACAGCGTGTTAGAAGATAAAGAAAACAACCTGTGGCTGTCCACTAACAAAGGCATTGCGCGCTTTACCCCCCGCAACGGCCAAATCCATACCTTCGACACCCGCGACGGCCTGATTCAGGACGAATTCAATGCGGGCGCTTCGCATCTGGGCCGCAACAGCGGTCGCCTATATTTTGGGGGTGTAAACGGCTTGGTCGTATTTCGTCCTGAGCAGGTGCGCACCAACCCGACCCCGCCGCCGGTGGTGTTCACGAACTTGCGCAAGTTCAACCAAGCCGTGGAGCTGGACA
>NZ_JACSJJ010000012.1:0-56108 GCF_014349165.1 Hymenobacter sp. BT491
AAATTCATTTTAAATGTAACGCGTGCTAATTCGCATTAATGCGAATTAGCACGCGTTACATTTAAAATGAATTTTGTACTTATACTTTCGATACTTACTTATGGCTTACAGACAGACATTGGTAATGCCTTATCATATGAGCCAACAAGCAATGGGCGTTGTGGTAAAGCTTCTTTTTGAGTAGCAGCAAAGACCTGCTTCAAAATATAGTCGTGTATATCTACAATGGTTACAAATTCCCCGGCTTTCTTGGCTTTACAATCCTTAAGACCTTCTAATAAATAATTCGTGAAAATGCCATGACCATTAAATTCATATGAAGACTCATCAGGGCCTGCAGCTAACAAGTATGCAGTCCCTCTGCCAGATTCTTCAAGCTTTTTATAGTATAGTTCAACAGCTTCTTCATCTGTCAATAACTTCCCGCGAGGTGTTAGTACTTCTTTTTGTTGAGGCCAAGTTCCAGCATGGCATGCATCAGCAATAAGTAGTTTCCGACTAGCTTTCTTGCCGGTTAGTATTCTATTTAATTCTTCGTATAACAATGGGCCATTACTTGCACAGTAGTATCCTCTCCCACCATGACCAGCCATAAATATTATTATTATATCATTGTCTCCGGCTTTAGAAAATAGCCTTTCAGCTTCATTTAGTACATTGATTTCAGTCGCTTGATCATTAAGTAATAAAGCAACTTGCCCAGGGGGGACTTTGCCGCCTTTTGCTGACAACAAAAATTTATAATACTCAGAAGCATCGTTCATGCAAAATTCTAGATTTGGCATTCGAGAGCCTAAATAGCCTCTATAATCATTAACGCCAATACAAATCGCCCACACCTTCGCTGAAGCATCTCTTCCTCTTGGAACAAGGTTACCCCCACTATTTGTAATGTCAATTACATTAACCAAGAAGTTATCAAAGCTGTAACTACCCTTATTGAATTTAAGCCTATCTAAAGATATATCCCCTGCCAAGTCTAATTCTAATGCAGTAGAATCATTCACAAGTATAGACCACCTTGTTCCTGCTTTGTGAACACTAATTGTATTTTGTTTTTTTAACGTAGTCGAAATTCCGCCTCTAAAAAAAGAAGACCTCAAAGGATGACAATTGTTATTTTTTCTGAAATTAGTATTTAGTTTTTCTCCGCTTTTCGTAAAATACAGTTCATAGAAATCGCCTCCAGGACATCGTTTAGTAACATTATGGAGATCAAATAGCAGCGCGAAACCATTGCCATCTATATTATCATCCATACTTAAATCAAAACTCAAGTTCACTCTAGATGATTTATTAAAGATGTCTTTTATGCTCTTTGGCAAGTCGACCCAAGTCCACCTCCAATTTTCCTCATTATCATAGGGCATGTTACATATGTATTTGCCATTGATTATATTAGAAGTGTATGTATCATTATTGACTATATCCCAACCTTTACTATTAGTATTATTGTTAAATCTCTCAATAAAGACGGAGTCGACACCAAATTGTACGTGCTTTTCAGTTTCTGTTAATTGAGAAAAAGCCAAGTTTGATGTCAATGCAAAAAAGATAATTAGAATGATTTTAGCCATTGCGATATATGTTAATAAATCACGATTGAACTTTGCTTCATCTTCCAATTAATGATATTTTACAATCCTATTCCGCTAAAAGAAACTGTAATAAAACCGACTGGTTTAGCTTTATATGATATTATATCGTTTAAATCCTTAATGTTAGGAGGTAGAGGAGCATCGATACTACCTCCATTAGTCAGTCCGCTTGGAAACCTAGAATACCCATAGCCTAACCCCAACCTGAAAATATTTTTGAATGATAGCAACCCCAATGCATATAAATGATTAATTGCATTTGAATTCTTTGCCAAAAAATTATAGCCTAGCCCTACTGAGACTGACTTTTCTTTTACAGGACCAAAATTATGAATGTTCCATAAAAGCGCTGCACCAACATCTATAATAGGATCATTCTGCTCACCCTTTCGCACAACTCCGTTTTCCAAATAAAACCTAGGCACGCCTGAAGTCAAAGCTAGATTTGCAACAGGTATAAGTTCAAAAGTTTTTCGATCATAAATAGGATCAATAGTTGCGATATTAAATTTACCGACTTGTCTTTTGTGATTATCTTTATTTTTCGCAGTAATAACAAGTGTAATCTTTAACTTCTTGTCTCCCATAGTAACATAGTGAGTTATGAGGTCATTTTTAACATTGTTAACCATCGTTTTAATTAGAGTAGCCTTGCCTACATAACTAGAATTTAATTCACTAAGCGCTTGAAAAACCAAATCATTATTTATCTCTGCCTTTGCAGCCAATAATGAATCATTTAAGTTTTTTAGTAAATCGGGATCATTAAAGTGCCCAGCAGAACTCGATAAATCATTTATTTCCTTTTTTGCTAAAGGAAAACCTGCAGAAACAGGTGCTTTTCCTTCGACTTGATTTAATGATTCAGGAATGTCAGATTTAGCTATACTATTATTTGCAGTCTTGATATCGGTTATCAATCGTGTTATCAACCCCTTATAAATATCAAATTTTGAGCGCTCAGCGTCTCTTGCTACGAGTGCGTCAGATGGAGCTACTGGTTTCAGTAATGGACTAAGGGCTTTTAAAAGAACGCTGAAATCAGTTGGCAAGCTCTCTTGCTGTGTGTCTTCCTTGATTTCCTCTTGTTCGAACTCATAATCATAATGCAACAAATTTGGATTCAACACCTGAAAATAAATTACTTCACCTTTTCCCAGAACGATTCTCACACTAGGGGAGATTCCTTTTAAATCGCGATCAAGAAGCATCAGCTCCTTACTACTAGCATCTCCGTGGTAAATATTGATATTTTGACTCACCCCTGAAATGCATATAAGATTCATCAGGGATACACAAAGCACTACAAAGGATTTCATACTGCGCGCTACCATAATAGAAGTGTAATTTATTCACCTTAATGCATCCCATTCAACTCCCATATTTAAGTCCATTGACTTTGGGAACAGAGGCAGTAATAACGAATGTCTTGCTATATATAGCATCAGTGCTAACACTGAAATAAGGTATGGCAATCAACTATCAGTAGCTTTAGCTACGACCCAAGTGCTAGTGTGCTTGCTTTCCCACCATGGGTTTCAACTAGAGCTCTCCCTATAAGGCCATATATCTTGCCAATTTGGACCTAAGCCAACGTCAAAACTTGCCTTACGGCGCAGCAAAAAACAAAAACATCATTCGTGACATCCGAAAAGCACAGGCTGCCATAGTGTACTTGAGACGATAGTAACTTCAGCCGACCACTGGGAAAGCCTAGGCTTTGATTTAAGTCCAATCCATGAATTAGGTGCAACTACCACCAGCCCGTTCTGGATAAATAGGGCGGCAATGTGTGTAAAGCAAGATTCGAAAACCGAAATCGGGATGCGTTTATGTGTCCCGGATTGGGTGCTGTGTCAGGGCAAGGGCTGGTCTAGGTCGTAACCGAGGAACAGATGGGCACTCAGATGAAGATAGGCCAGTTTCAAGGGCTTCCAAGCCTAGGTGATGTTTTCCAAGTGCCCTACTAAGAGCATGACAAATACAGCCGAGCCGGATCTAATGAGGGCTGCCCACCAGCGTTGTAAAAAGGCGCAAAAAGAGGCCTGACAAAACTCAAACCGTTCGTCAGCAGCAGTCGCTGATAAGCGTGGCGGAGGCACCATTTCTACCAAGGAAATGTGAATCGGGTGAAAGCCAAGCATGCCCCAACACCACCAGAATCCCGCAATGAGGTGACTTCTGCGTTATCTATTCGGTCTATTGAATCTACTATTACAGTACCATATTATGAACCTGACTATTTTAGCTTTAGCCTAGAATTGGCTATTTCTATAATATCCTCTAGATTTTTTTGCGCATTATTTTGCTCTCTTTCGTCAACGGCGGCGTTGTCGGGTCTATAAGCCGCATTTGCATTTGCACCCTGGGGTGCTGGACCAGGATAAGCTTTTGCTATAGATACAACAGTTGCTGCCGCGCGAACAGTAGTATCAATTGCTTCGGCCTTCTTAATATCTTTAACATTATTGACATAGCCTAGAATAGAAGTCCAGAAACCGGAGCCACCGCTGGCTAGAAAACCGAGCGCCCATAAAAGCCCGATATCTGTATTCTTGCCTTTAAGTCCAGTATCAGATATAATCGGTAACACATTCATTTCTCGAGCAATATAGATAGTGAAGAATCCCGCACCCACGGCCAGAAATTGGAGCACGATTCGCCGCAATCCCTCTCTATTAGGACTAGGTTTTTCCGTTTTTAGCCATTCACCTATGAAGGGAACATTCTTTATTATTTCAACTAAGCGCTCAGCAGCCACGCTAAGCGAAACTAGTAGCGCGAGAAGGATGGAGATATACGGCATCTTAGCAGAAAGTACATTGGTGAAAGTATAAATGCAATGAGCATTAGTTTGATTACCTCTGGCGCTGGTATTCTCATGTCATGTATCCGCTCACTAAAAATTAACTGAAAGAAATTAGCATGATTTTTTTAATAGGTCATGCTTTGAGAAGGCCCACAATGAACTGAACCCGCTAATTATTTAATTTTTTATAATTCAATAATTGTATTTTGGTAAATATAGAAATATTATAATTTTGTTAGTTTATACATTGTCTTAAATTTATGATCACTTACTACTTCTACTTGCAAAAAATAAAATAAAAAACCAAAAGTTAAATATTATTTAATCAAAAAATTGTTATAATACTATCTAATTATAAAATTATAAATAAAAAGCTTTGATTTATCAACTTATCAAATGTTTGTGGTTTTTGCCATTCATCTAAGATTTGATACAAATTTAAATTATGATAATTTAAAGCTAAACTATGTTGTTGTTTAGAGCTGCATTGACTGCTTTTAAAGCGTTTATTCTTCCATAGCCCATTTGATTATTGTGCCCATTTTTGTAGACAACTTTCCCTGCTTTTTCAGCCGTATTTATAATAATCTCTCGAACTTGTGCCTCAGACAAATTGGGGTTGGCAGAAAGTACAAGGGCTGCTACGCCTGCCACAATAGGAGTTGCAGAAGATGTGCCATTAAAATCGGTGTAGTTTCCGTGAATATCATTAGCTTCATTATAGCCGTCAATGCCAACCATATCGACAGTGTAATTGTGTACACCCGGCGCTGCAATATCTACTTCAGGACCGAAATTTGAGCCCCACCAATACTCGCCGTCTTGGCTTGTTTTAGTTTTGGGCTCATCGTACTCGTTACTGGCAGAAACTGTGAGAACATTCGGCTGATCTCCAGGAAAATCCACAGGACCTGAGCTGTTGCCTGCTGCAATCACAATTATGCATCCCTTGCCATTTCTTCCTTGGGTGCGTGCATTTTCAAACTCGTTGATTACTGCAGTGGATGGGGCACCCCCGCCCCAGCTATTACTCAAGACATCAGCACCTTGCTGCCAGGCCCATTTTATAGCAGCTTTGATGGCACTTGGTGTAGTTATCCAATTACCTCCCTTTGTAGATGAATAAGCTAGGCGAACGGCCATAAGGGAACATCCCCCAGCTACTCCTTGCATACCGACTTCATTGCTCGGTACTGCTGCTGCTAGGCCAGCACAAGCAGTACCATGAGCATCCCATGGCATCGGGCTTTGGTCTGAGTCGTCTTCCGTCGCATCATAAGTCCCAATTATAGAATTTGCTAGATCAGGATGACGTAGATCGACTCCTTCATCTAGAATAGCTATGCTTATATCTTTGTTAGGGCTGATTAATTCCTTTGCTGCCAACGTTTGAGTAATTGCCAAGGCATATTGCTTGACAGCTAAAGGCTCCTGCGTTTTTCCAACTGCGTTATCAGCGGTTAATTCTTCTTTCGAGCGTTTACACCTACTAAAAGATTCCGTGCCGTTGGTTTCTCCTTCTTCTCTTACCGGCTTCAAGGGCGTATGCTTACCAATGGTAATAAAGTCCGGTTCAGCATAGCTTATCTCCGCAAGCTTGGCCAATCTAGTAACTGTATCAAGCGGATCAGCAGTTGCCGGCAACTGAATAAGGTATTCATTATTGTCTTCCCGAAGAACCTTGCCGTTGATATCAGCTATGATATTCTTCGCGCTAGCATTAGTTTGTGGGTGAAAACCAATCAGGATTCGATCCGAAGGAACAACTTGTGATGACCCTAACTTAAAAACTGGTACAGTCTTTTCTACTGTACTATCAGCATTGAGAGCATAGTGTGCCGAGGCTAGCGCCTTGTTTTCTAGCTGAGGCTTTGGTTGAGGAACATCAACCACAGTAATTTTTTCACCAGGAATCTCAATCCTATTTTCGAATTCACCGATTTCAGACTTCTCCCCAATTGAAGCCCTTCGCAATTCATGTGTTGAAGGTTCTTTAAATTGGACAGCAATTTTTTGCGGATTGACAGGCAACGAAATGACTTTGCCAGCAACGATGTACTTGAAATCCATGTAAAGAGGCTTTTGTTAAAGTACAGAGACTGTTACATATAAAATTATGGACCTGCGTTATCACGCATAAATGCCGAGCAAACTATTAGCGTCATTCAAAAGCTGTTTGACTTCAGTTTTTTATAATATTTGCGCTTTTAAGTGTTTCTTTTTAACCACCTTAGCTTTTTAAATCAAATGTATTCACAAACATAAAGTTGAACATTACTTTGATTTGGGCTATTATTTACATCAAAAAAATATTTGACAGCAAGCGGACATCTTTGCAAAGATGCGGCTATCAACCAGTGCTCTAAAGCAAATATCTCATCTTTGATTTAACTCATAAGTGGACGGCGGAGCATAGCTTTTGGGAGATTGTTGGGTATAGGTTTAATTGAATAAAAGGTGCGATAACTTATCAATCTTGAAATCAGTGGTAGCACTGAATTGTATATCATTTATTAACAAGAGTGGTATTGAATGTTGAATTTATATGGCCAGTTTTGAATTAAAGAGCATAAAATGACTATTGCAGAACTCGTAATCAATGGATGCTGATAGCGCGTAGCGTCAAACATGCAAGGTGATGTAACCTCTGTTTATGAGCACTACTAGTGGATATACTCGCCTATTGAGAAAAAACGAACTATAAAGGTTTAACCCGTGACCTAAACTGGATGACGAGTTATGTACTTAGCCATAGATGGGGTTCTTCTTCCAGAAGGGCTCCTACGGCTGGCGCAGGTGGACCCGCTGCACCGCCGACCCTTACGCCAGCCGTAGGAGCCCTTCTGGGCCGGTAAAATTCCTTAGCGTGTAAATCCGCCCCGTTGGATACTGTTGGCGAATTCGTTTCAAGCCATTGCTGGCGGAGTCAATAGTTGGAAGGCGGCCTGACGAGTCTGGGCTAACGGTACCTCGTTTACCCAGTTAATGATCCGCCACAGGTGTATCGCCGCGGCGATAAAGACGTGCTGCAAATGGGTTTTGGCCAGGCCCACGTAGCGCGAACGGCGCAGGCCAAAGCCCCGGACCCCTTGCGAGAGCGTGCCTTCGATGCCTGCTCGCTGATTATACAGAAAGGGCCCGGCCGCCTGGCTGTCGCGCGCCCGAGCTGCTTGTAAGGCTTGATAGGGGGCGTCGGCTCGCAGCTTAATGCCCCGGCGTTTCATGCGCGTGCACTGCGCGCGAACGGGGCAGGGTCCGCCCTGCTTCGTGGCGAACTTGATGAACACGCGAGGCTGGCCGTTTTCCAGCGTATGGCACCAGGAGTGCGACGTATGCCCCTGGGGACAAGGGGCTTGCTGCGCGTCCCAATCCACCTGGAAATCCGCTGCCGCGTACCCCCGCCCCGCTAACGCCTGCCATTTCTGGTCTTTGCGAGCGGGCCCGACTAAGTCTACCTGATGGAGTTGCTGACTCTGGACCAGCCGTTCGGCGCTCACATAGGCGGTGTCGACCAACTGCTGCGACGGCAGTAACGACTGGTCCGCTAATGCTTGCTGAAGCTGCGGCAAGGTAGTCGAGTCCGCCTCGGTGCTGACGGTCGTGGCGACCTGCGTGATCAAATGCGGGTGATCCTGCTCGCAGGTGTCCGTCAAATGCACTTTATAGCCCACCTACGTCGTGGTGCGTTTGCGACTAAAACGCGCCTCTACATCGTAAGGAGAGCGGATGAGCTGTGCCGAAGGCGGCAACTCGTCCTGATTCTCCACGCGCCAGCGGAGCTGGCCGTCCACCACGCGAAACTGTTGGAGCCAGACGCGGCGCAGGATGTCCACCGCTGGCAGCTGCCATAGCCCAGCGGCTTGGTCATCCCGCTCTATTTGCTCCAGGAGCCACCAGCCGTCCTGACCGACTTGCTGCGCGTAGGCTATCCGCTGGGGTGTGGTGTGCGGCAGGCGGTACTCCTCGGCGCGGGGACCGTACCGGGCAGCCCATTCCGGTTGCAGACGAGTGGTCAACCAATCGGGCAAGAGGGTAGCCAAGCGGTTGAGCGTAAAGCGCATGGTCTCTCCCACGCACTCTAATCGGTTCATGTCCCGGACACGCGCCAGCACATGGGTCGAATCCGTTCGCTGGTTGCCCCTGGCTTTCAGCCACTGGTGATCCTAGCAACACGTCAGCAGATGCGTGAGCAGGCGGTCCTCAGCCTTGCCGGCCACCAACCGCTGGCGGAATTCCGAGAGGATCCTAAAGGCAAATCCGGGATCGGTCAGCTCTAAACCCAGTAGATACTTCCCCTCAATGCGACTGCGCACCGCATCGGCCGCTTGTCGGTCCGAGAGGTTTTCGGCGAATTGCAGCAACGTTACCAGCGCCAACTGCCAGGGCGCCTGGGCTGCTTGTCCGCGTGGCGGAAACAGGTCGGCAAAGAGGGCGTCGTCATACAGCGTGCCCAGGGTATCGCGCAACGGCAGGTAGCAATTGCCGCGGGGGAAAGCCGCCTGCGCTACCTGGCGCGTTTGGAGCGGAACAGGCGTGCTGGGTTGGGGGTGTAAGCTCATGAGCAGAAGCGATTAAGAGGCCTCTGAAAATAGCTTTTCTACCCTAAAACGAATTCGCCAACAGTATCCTTTTAGAAGAAGAACCCCCGCAACAGCTCTTGCCCAAGCCTTTATGCTAGGTGGGTGCAGAATTGCATGTTCTTTGCTTCGGCAACCTGGGATCGCGGTACGAAGCGGGAAAGGAAGCTGCCCGTTTCCCGCGATGGCAGCGACTGGCAGTGGTTGCTTTCCTGTAATTTAGTCGCTGCACCAACAAGCGGTCGCTCGCCTGTCCCTGGCCAGCACTTGGTTATCCTATGTTCGCCTAGCTACCGTAAAGGGGCTACTGAAAAGGAAAAGAGAGGCGTAAGATTCCTTGGTTATGGAGGTTCGAACTCGTTTATCATGACAATCCCCTCTCTTTTCCGGGGCTACTTTGGACAGTTCCATAAGGCCCGAGAGCCTGAATTAGGATAGCAAAAGATTCCCTGGAAGTCCTTTTTCGTCGTTGAGTTTCCTCTACCACCATCGGTTATGGCTACGCAACCTCCTGTATCTGTTGTCGGCATTGATGTGAGCAAAGCCTCCCTTGCCATCTGTTACCAAGTCGGTGAACAGGTCAAACACCTGGAAGTCAGCAACACCAAAACCGGTTTTCAACAACTGGTGAAGGCTTGTGGCGCCCAGTGCTTGTTTGTGATGGAGGCCACCGGCACCTACAATCTAGCCTTAGCTTATTACCTGCACGAGCAGGGCGGGCAGGTAGCGGTGCTCAATCCCTTGGTCATTCGACGCTTTATTCAGATGCACTTGGGAAAAGGCAAGAGTGACCGAAAGGACGCGCAATGGCTCTTGCGCTATGGCCAGCAGCAACCCGTGAAAGTCTGGGAACCGGAGGAAAAGCTGTTAGTTGAGTGTCGGCAACTCGAGCAAGTAAATGAGCAACTGCTCAAGCAGAAAACCATGGTCAGTAATGCCTTGGAGGCGCTGCAGCAACAGCCACAGATCAGCAAGCTGGCCGTAAAGCCCCTGCAATACACCTTGAAAGCCTTAACCCAGCAACTAGAAGCGGTAGAAGCCGCGCTGTTAACGCTCTTGGAACAGCGTTTTGCCCGGGAAGTGGCATTACTGTGCTCGATCCCGGGGCTTGGGCGCAAGACCGCCGGCCTGTTGCTGTTGTTTGCGGGTGGCTTTACCCGCCTGGAGAACTACCGTCAGTTGATTGCCCTGGCCGGCCTCTCACCCCGGGAGCACTCCTCAGGCAGCAGTGTTCGCGGCAAAGTGCGCATCACCAAGATGGGTGGCGGTTTGATCCGGGCCAAGCTGTTCATGTGCAGCTTCGCGGCCAAGAAAACCAACGCCGCCTGCGCCGCCCTGTTTGACCGACTCGTAGCGAAAGGCAAAAACAAGAAGCTCGCGCTCATTGCCGTCTGCAACAAGCTGCTCAAACAGGCCTTTGCCATCGTCAAATCGGGTGTGCCCTACCAAGCAGACTTTACCTCAAAACTGGCCCTCAACCCTTGACTTTTAACACAGTTCATGATAATGCTCAATTATAGAAAGCAAGCGGGCTACACCAGGTCCCCTTTTCCGGGATTAGTCGTCACAGGCAACCGAGCAGGACCATGGCCCCCTAGCTAGCAATTCGAGCCCACCTCTGTCGTGCACACAGTAGCCGGGGGTAGCCCGGCGAAAGGATAGAAATGGTAAGCCCCTCTCCTACTTAACTGAGGTGTAGCAGAGGGGCCTGCAACTCAATTGCACTTTACTGAAAAATATTGCACCTAATTATTAAGTAGCCAATATCCACTCGTAAATATGCAAACTGGCTACTTACTTTAACATTATTAAGATTTATATGATTATTCCTACTAGTATAAAAAGGCAATTTTATACTTTGTGTTATTACAAGTCCTAATTGCACATTACTTTTATCCTGTACAGGTGTTGAACGTCCGTTTAACAACTGTACAGGGAAACGCCATTTCCTTTATCTTTGACGAATCTCTTCTCCCTAAGCATATATACATTTAACTATATTAAAGGAGCGTCGGGCCAGTAAGGGAATCGGACGGGGCCGACGCCCCGTTTACCCGGGTGCCCTCCGCCCTTACCTTCTCAGCTCACTTACACTCTATATTAAGGATGCGTACCTACGTCGCGTACTACCGGGTCAGCACGGCCCGCCAAGGGGCCTCGGGTCTGGGCTTGGAAGCCCAGCAGGCGGCCGTGCAGACCTTCGCCCAGGATGGGCTCATTCTGCAGGCATTCACGGAGGTAGAAAGCGGCAAGCAGAACCAGCGGATCAAACTGCTCGAAGCCATTGCCGTGGCCAAGGCCGCGAAGGCCACCTTGCTCATTGCCAAGCTCGACCGGCTGAGCCGCAACGCGGGCTTCATCTTCGCCCTGCGCGATAGCGGGGTGGACTTCACCTGCTGCGACATCCCCGATGCCAACTCCCTCACGGTGGGCTTGTTCGCCATTCTGGCCCAGCACGAGCGCGAGACTATCTCCACCCGCACCAAGGATGCGCTCCGGGCCAAGAAGGCGCGCGGGGCTACGCTGGGTACGCCGGCCAACCTGACCGATGCGGCCCGGGAGAAGAGCATCCAGGTCCGGCAACAGAAGCGCCAGCAGGAGCCCGCCCTGCGGCAAGCCCTGAGTTTGATTACGCTGCTGCACGCGCAGGGGGTCGCCTATGCGGCCATCGCCCGCCGCCTGACCGCAGCCGGGTTTACCACGTTAAAAGGCAAGTCCTACTCCCACGTGCAGGTCCAGCGCCTGCTTATGTACGCGCAAGCCGACCAGGACCGGGCCCATGGGGCGAGCCCGCCGTCCGCCAAGTGACCGCACCCGGGGGCGCTCGACCTACGGCCCAGGGGGGGCGGGACAGACCATTGACCTGATCTGCCGCTCCACTCGCCTCCATACCGTCCCGCAGTACGGAAGCGAAGGCACTGGGGAATGCGGCACCTCCCCTGCTGTTTTTCTCCGCAAAAGCGGCTACGGGCTGGAGCTTCCCCTATTTCTGCTGACCATCCTCCCGCTGCCCATAGCCCCGAGTGACACGGGAGAGCGGGCGCGCTACGTCCAGGCCGCGCTGAAAAAACCCTGGCAGCCGGGTCAGCGCTTCACTAAGGCCGGCGTGATCCTCGACGGGCTGGAGCTCGCCGGGCAAACCCAACTGACGTTATTTGAGGCCGCGCCTGTCTCGGAACAGCGCATCCGCCTCATGGCCGAGTTGGACGCGCTCAACCGCCGCTTTGGCAAAGGCACGTAAAGCTTGCGGCCGCGCCTTGGCTCTTGGCCAGCATGTAGCTCCCTGGTCTTCTTATAGCAGCGGGGGGATAAAATTACGCTAAGCCGTTTCCAGCGGCTTTCGCAGGCGGCGCAGCCCGTTGGGCTGCACCTCCACTTGGCTAGGAAAGGAGTACTTACCCAGGCGGTTGATGTGCTCGTCGCGGTCTGGCGGCCGTGTCCCGGCAGGCGTTCCGCGACGAGGACATTGCTGCGGCGGGTTCGGCACCGGCACCGTCGCGCGCGGTGCCGGCCGCGGCCATCGCCCCCGCCGGGGTGGTACTGGTAGCGGGCGCGTTCTGGCTGCTCCGCCGGCGGCGTCGGTGACCGGCCCGACCCCTACTCCACCCCCCTGGGGACGCTACCTCTAGACCACCCCACAGTAACCTCGCAGAGCAGGAACTCGTTAGCCGAATACCTTTTTGTTTTCGCGCTTAAATCCAACCCCCTATGGTTTCTTTTACGAGATGGCGACTGCCCACCCTGGGCCTGTCCGCCCTTACTGTCTTGACGCTGGCTACGTGCCAGGGCAATTCCACCAAGACCACGGAGGGCACCGCGCAGACGGCCGCCGATTCGACGGGGGTGGCTCCGGCGGTGGCGGGCTCCACCGGCCATGCCGACGCGGGCCGGGACGTGTTTCGCAACGAAACCTTCGGCACCGAAGGCTACTGGACCAACGCCGTGCGCATGCCCCAGGGCATGAAGGCCGCCAAGCTCACGGTGCTCGACGCGCTGAAAGCCGGCGTCAGCTTCGACGTGGACGCCCTGCCCGCCGACGTGAAAGCCGCCTTCGCCCGCGAACTGAAAACCGACCGCTCGCCGGCCAAAGCGCCCACGCTCAACGACCCGTCCACGATGGAGGCACTGGTGAAAGCCAACGCCGTCATCGGCATGGTGCCCAAGGGGGGCCTGGTGGGCGTGAGCTGCGCCCTGTGCCACGCCGTGACCGACAAGTCGATGGTTGACCTGGACGGCAAGGGCAGCATCGGCAAGCGGATTGACGGGCCCACGCCCCACCAGCTCAACGTGGGCAAGCTGCTGGCCACCGCCGCCAACTCGCGGGCCCTGTTCCCCACGCTGCAGTTGCAACAGCCGGACGGCAGCACCATTGGCCGGGCCCCGAAGGGCCTCACCGCCACCTCCACCGAAGCGGAGGTCGACGCTTACCTGAGCAACCCCAAATTCTACCCCGTTGGCACGTTTGACGACTCGCCCGACGGCAACGGCAACCCCGTGCACATCACGCCCTTCTTCCGCCAGGATTTGGCCGCGCCCTTCGGCAGCTCCGGCCAGAACGACAAGCTGGACGATTTCAACAACACGGTCTACACCGCCCTCTTCGACCAAACCAACCTGCTCTCGCCCGGCGGCAAGCAGTTTATTCATGTATTGGGCGGGGCCGGCGGCGACGCCATGTTGGCCGGCTACGCCAAGGTCCTGGCCGCCACGGGCGTCACGGGCTTTCCCTACGTGACCGCCTCCACGGAAGGCAAGCCCGGCGAGGCGCCCACGCCCACCGGCAAGCGCGTCGACGAGCAGAAGCTGCGCGATTTGAACGCCTACGTTTCCCACCTGGCGGCTCCGAAAGGCGTGGTCACGGAGGCCGCCCTCGTGGGCCAGGGCCGCGCCTTGTTTGCCTCGAACAACTGCACCAATTGCCACAACACCGACCAAAGCAAACCGGTGATGACCAAGCTGATTCCGATGCATCAGATTTACCCGGACTACCAGCCCAAGGTCCTGGCCCAGCGCCCGGCCCCGCTGAGCCCCATTCAGAATGCGCCGGGCACGTTCGACGACAAGATGATTGCGGTGGATGCCAGCCCCGGCGGCGGCATTCGCGGCAATGCCCTGCCGCTGCTGCTTGACTTGGCCCGCAAGCCCGTGTTCCTGCACGACAATTCCGTGCCCAGCCTGGAGGCGCTCCTCAATCCCAACCGCGGCAAAGGCGCTCCCCACCCGTTTTACGCGGTCAGCGCCCAGGAGCGGACGGCGCTGGTCGCCTACCTGAAAAGCCTGGATACGGGTCAGAACAAGGAGTGACCATGCGTCGCTAGTTCAGCCGCGAATTACTCGTAAGCACCGGAGCCGGACTGCCTGGTAGGTGGTCCGGCTTTTTTTGTACTTGATCCGATAAGGCAGGAAGCATCTCTCCATCTTCGCCTCGCTGGCCGAGTACGACCGCGAGAGCATCCTGGACAAGACCAAGGCCGGCCAGCAACTGGCCGCTGCCCAGGGCAAGCACACCGGCCGGCCCACAGGGCTTGACGCCGAGAACTTGGCCAACCTGAGAAAAGCGCTGGAAAAAGGCTTGTCCGTGGCCGAAACGGTGGACTTGACCGGCATTAGCCTCTCCAGCGTCAAGCACTACCGCAAGGACCTGCAGGCTGCGCTTACCTACTGCCCCGACTACCCGGAAGGACTTGGAGTAATTTTATCTCCCCCCTGCTATAAGAAGGCCTCCCTGGGCAAGGCAGGCACAGTGGCGCACGCCCCAGTATACCGGCCGGCTGGAATATTTACTTCGGGTTACCTAAGCCTGTGTTGAAGGCTGGTGCTATGCTTTACGAAAGGGCCGATTGCAGCGAATGGCAGAGTTTTTTTAGTAGGGAAGGGTGACGAATTCGGCTTACTTTGTTGCTATTTTAGCAACAAAGTAGTATCTTAAGGGTATAGCAAGAGCACCCAAGCTCTTGGCGAAAGCCCTAGTCCCACTCTCACCCCCTGCACCGGCCCGGCAAAAGCCGACGCTTACCAAGTCATTACCGACCGCATCTTGGCTAAGATGGCGGGCGGTGACATCCCGTGGCAAAAGCCGTGGCACTCGTTTGGGTCGCCCCGCAACTATGCCAGTGGTCATGTCTACACCGGCATCAATGCGATGCTCCTACACTTCCTCAGTGAGGGCCTACCGCTGTTTCTGACCTTCAAGCAGGCCCAGCACCTTGGCGGCACCATTCGCCAGGGCGCCAAGGGCTTTCCCATCATCTACTATAAGCTGGTGGAGAAGGAAGAGCAGGACGGCAAAACCGAGAAGCAGCCCTTTCTCCATTACTCGACCGTGTTCCAGGTGGCCGACGTGGAAGGAGTTGAGCTGGACTTGCCCGAAGCAGCCCCCATCCAGCACGAGCCCCTTGCCGCCGCCGAGGCCATCGTCAGGAGTTGGGCCGAACGCCCCCGCCTCGTCCACCGGCATCAGGCAGCCTTCTACGTGCCGGCCCTGGACTACGTAAATATGCCGCGCCGGAGCAGCTTCCGCGCCGTGGAGCAGTATTACCAGACGCTGTTTCACGAGCTGACTCACAGCACCGGCCACCGCGCCCGGCTGAATCGCCCCGACCTAGCCGAGAATCTGGCCGTCAAAGGAGCCGCCGGGTACGCCCGCGAGGAATTGACCGCCGAAATGGGGGCCGCTTTCCTCTGTGGAGCCGCGGGTATCAGCCCCGCCACTACGGATACCAATACGGCGGCTTATCTGCAATACTGGCTCGGCAAGCAAGAGGATAAGACCCTGCTGATTAAAGCCGCCAGCCATGCTCAGAAGGCCGCCAACCTGATTCTAGGCTTGCCCCTCTGCTCCGGTTCAGCCGCCGCGCCAATTCCCGCCCCGACCCAGCCAGAGGGAACCACAATGAAGGCCGGTTAAAAACGGCCACCTCCGGCTTCGGGTAGAGCGGCTATCCGGTGCCGGCAGGGGGTTAGAACAGACTCCATCACACCTACTTCTTCCCTTTCGTTGGTGAAGCCACCAAGCGCGTCCTTGTCCGCCGGGTCACCGGGATGCTGGGGGGCCGACAAGGCCCAGCGAATGCGCCTGCGCTTGCTGGTCCTGGTACCCCACCACTGGAGCTACGAGTTCGACAACTACCAGAAGAAGGTGGTGCGGCTGCTCGCCAGGGAAACGCTACCCGCAGGCTTGGAAGAAGCGGCGCAAGGGCAACTAGTCAACGAATACACGCCCTCCCCTGGCGCGCCCGTAAGTAGCCCGCTCCCCCGCCCCGGCCCGCCTGGCGCGTCGGGGCTTGTCGGCCCCGCCCTTTTTCTTTCCTTGTGTTCTTCCTCTACCCCGTATGCGTACCGTAGCACCCGTCCGTTTCGCGGGCGCCCTAGATAGCGAGCGGCCTATTACTGGCTGGCATTCTGCTATTTTCGTCCCTTATGGAAACCTTAGGCCATGCCCAGACTTTCAGTCAGCTCCTGCGGGAGGGGAATAAATTTACGGACCGCGACTTCATGAAGGTGCTGGCCATGGGCCACCCGAAGCTAAAACGCCGGGAAGCCGACCCATCCCAGTTTACCGTGGGCGAACTGTTGGTGCTGGCGACACTTATCGGCCGGCCGATCACAGAAGTGATGAAGGTGGTACTCGCGCAGGTGACCAGCAATAAGGAAGCGGCGCAGAAACGGGAAGAGGCCGTAGAGTTGGCCGCCGGCCGCAAGTATTTTCCACGGCAGCCAAAAGAAGGCAAACAAGACTAGACTTATAATCTCTATCCTTTCGCACGCTGCTCTTAGCTGCTGAAAATAGAAGCAGGCTGGGTAAAAACGCTTCCTTTCGCTGGTACTACCAAAAGGGTTAAACACACGACGGGAGCCCCTGTGCAACCAAAGGCCCCGTCAATCAGGAATGTTCGCCGGGCAAATGCAGAAGAAACTTGCCTGGATTCTACTCGTTGCCGGTACCCCCACGAGGGTCGGTAATGTGGGCCGTATGGTGGCTTGACTATTGATTAACCGTCTGTATACAATACACACATTACACACATTACATTCTGATGCGACTAGCTCATGGGTCCCTGCTGGGTGCTGGGGTGAGTGATGCATGAAGTACAGATCGTAGCTAATAACCGGCTGGAAGGTTTGCTTTAATACACACGTTGCATACTAAGTATTTGTTGGGTGTATTATATTTAATATACTCAATGTATGCATAACACATAGTATATGTAATAAATACATTGTATGCGCTATAAGTATTGTATGTATTATATGCGTAGTATGTTTTAAATACAATGTGTACTATTGTTGCGCAGAACCAAACAGGTGTTGCGCACAACCAAACAGGCGCTAATGAAAACAATTTGCTTTGCTAATCACAAAGGGGGGGTGGGCAAGACCACCTCGACGTTGAACGTGGGGCAGGTACTCGCCAGCCGCGGCTCGCGGGTCTTACTCATCGATAGCGACTCGCAGACAAACCTTTCCATGTCCTTTGACCGGCAGAGCACCAGGCACCTAGGGGAACTATTGGAAAGTGATGGGAAAGTCGCCCTGCCGGAGCTCGTGGAGAGGGTAGGGGAAGGGCTGAGCTTAGTAGCGGCCTCGCCTCGCCTGCAGCTGGTGGAAAAGCTCATGGCGGGCAGTTCGGGCCTGGAGTTTGTCTTGCGCGAAGCCCTGGAGGCCGTGGAGGAACAGTATGACTATTGCCTGATTGATACCCCGCCCTCCTTAGGGGGGATCACGTATTCGGCGCTCATTGCCGCGGACGCGGTCTTTATTCCCATGCAGCCCGAGTATTTCGGCTACAACGGCTTGACCTCTCTGTTGCAGGCCTGCGTCCGGGTGCGCAAGCACTATAATCAGCACTTGAAAGTAGGGGGGATCTTCTTTACCAAATACTCTCCCAGCTACCGGGCCGCCATGCATCACCAGTACGTGGACCTGCTGCACCAAGATGAGCAGCTCGCGCCTTTAGTCATGGCCGTCAGCATTCGCCAGAACACCAAGCTCGGGGAGGCCCAAGCCATGCAGGAATCCGTCTTAGCGTATGCCCCCGACAGCAACGGAGCCCTGGATTACGTTTCCCTCACCGATGAGATACTAGCCAGACTATGAACAGCCCCAAACGCGATTTCACCGCCAAGACCGCGCGACCAGTGTTAGATACTACCTCCCTCTACGGCATGGAAGCGCTCCAGCCCGTGGCGGCTACCCCGGTGGCGCCAGCGTCTCTCCCGGAGGCAATCCCGGCTCCCGCCGCAGCCCCCGGGCACGAGTGGGTGCAGTTCAGTACGTACCTGCGCCGCAGCACCTACCTGCGCCTAAAACAGGCCGAGTACTGGGAGCCCGGCTTCGTGGCGCGCCAGCAGATTGAGCAGGTAGTCAGCGAGCTGCTCGATAAACTCGAAGGAGCTAATCGCCGCTTACCAGAGGAGCAGTATCAAAAGCTGCTGCAAAAGAACAAAAAACTCAAGTCTCATTAGGTATAAAAAAGTATAAAAAACCGCGTTTTCTAAGCGGAAATGGACTTTTTTATACTTTTAAGGATGGGGTTATCTGCTACAAAATAGACGTTCAAAAAAGTCTTACTAGTCTTTTTTTTTATTACTAACCTTATAAGAGTATTATAGGACCCGTAACTTACTGATTACCAGTTCGAAAAAGGGGGCACCTGCTACAAAATAGACGTCATCTGCTACAAAATAGACGTGCTGCTGCTACAAATAAGCCGTGTTTCTGCTACAGAATAGCCCACTTTTCCACCTATCTGCTACAAAAAAGACGTTGCCCGAATGGATACCACCCCGGAGAAGCGAGTTGCCCAACACAACGCGTTAATCAACGCCCGCTTCAGCCTCGTGCCGCTACAGATGCGGCTCTTCGTGGCCTTGCTTTCCCGCATCGACTTTGATGACGTGGACTTCAAGGAGCATTTTATCCCCCTGGATGAGCTCGTGTTCGAACGGCGGGGCGGGTCCGCCTACGAGCAGGTCGATGAGATGTGTAAGGGGCTGGCTTCGTTCACCCTCTACATTGAGGAACTAGAAGAGAAAACGCGCAAGCGGCGGCGTAAACCCAGCTTCACCTATATTCCGCTGATGGCCGAAGCCGGCTACCGGGCCGACCTGGGGGGCGTAATCGCCAGCTTTAATCCCAAGATCATGCCCTACCTGCTCCAATTGCGGGAGAGCGGCAACTTCACCATGGCGGATATGCAACAGGTACTGAAGCTCAAGAGCCCGCAGTCCCTGCGCATCTACTGGCTGCTAAAGGAGTATGCCGACTTTGGCCGGCGCACCATGAGCGTGGAGGAATTACGCTTTGTACTGGGCATCGATGAGCAGGAGTATCCCCGCTTTTCCAACTTTAAGGCCCGCGTGCTGGATAAGGCCCAGAGTGAGATTGCGGACACGGATATTCCCTTTACCTATGAGCTGGAGCGGGAAGGAAAAACGGTTGCCCGGATTAAGTTCCTGTTTCAGCAGCTGGCGGCATCTGCTACAAAAAAGACGTTGCCGGGAGCCGCCGAGTGGGCGGAGGCTCTGCTGCAGATCGGGGTAAGCCAGCGTAGTATCATGACCATCGCCGATCAGCTCGAAAACGACGAGTACGACGTGGACTACATTGCCTTTGTGGTGCGCATCGTAGAAACCCAGTTTCGCAAGGGTAAAATCAAGAAGCCCGCCGGCGCTATCTACAAAGCGCTGATTGATAAATATTTGCTAGATGATTATAAGGCCGCGAAGGCGGCCAAAGTGAACTCACCCAAGAAAAAGACCTTGGTAAGCGCCGAAAAGCAGGCCGAGGTTGCGTTTCGCCTGCGTGAGATTCGGGAGATGTACGACAATCCCGGGCCGTACGCAAAGCGCCAGAAGCGCGCCGAAACCTTCGAGCAGCATCTCCAGCAGGTGTACCTGCAGGTGGGATTCCAAGTAGAGCAAAGGGAAGGCGAAGCTTGGTTGGTCAAGCAGCAATAGACAAGTAGGTGGCGATGCGCGGTGGCAAACCTACTACCGCTGAGCGGCACGTAACAGATGATTCGCTCGTTCAGGAAGGTAACCTCCAGGTGAAATGTGGGTGCCTATCGGGCAATAACCTGGGTGGACCAGTATATCCTCCTTATGGGCGATAGGAATTCGCCGCTAATGCGGGACATGTGTTTTTATGCTGTTTTATTTCGTTCACCTACTTCTCATAGGTAGAAAAAAGATTAGGAATAGCACCACAACAACCGCTAGCGAAGCAGACAACAAATAGCTTTTAGGATGATGTTGGGGTGGGGCTACAAGTCTAAACGGGTGAATTTCGCTCAGCGCTTGCCTCTGGCGTACGCGTAGCACCCCCGACCATAGAGAGTAGACCACTCGGCAGAAGGCAGCACCACAGGGCAGAGCTTTATGCTGATCGTGAGTCGCGAGTGAACAGGCCGAAAGGGGAAGAATAGCTACGCATCCCAAGACGCGGCGGCCACTGCTTATCTTGTCACCCGAGAGGACAATTAAACCGGTGCAGACATGGATGCTGACGCGCTCGCCTTTTTGGAAGAAATGCTGGACAATGCCGAATTGCTCGCCTGCGAACCGTGCGCAGATGCAACCCTGCACACGCACGAGGAGGTGCTGAGCAGATCCGGAGATGTAACGGAACTGACGATGCGATGCACCCGGTGCATGAGTTGCCGCACGTGGTTGCTGATCGAGCGACAACCTAACCAAATTCAACTCCCTAAATCTTAGGAAGTTCGTAAGGTATTGATTATCAGGATCCAATTTTGAGCGAGGATAACAAAAAAGGGCATACCAAATCGGTATACCCTCGCTCTTTTACTCAATAGGGTAGGGGATAAGTCTACTTACGAAAGCGAACCCCAAAAAACTCCTTTAGCACCAGGCACCCCAAGTAGCTCAGCACGAACGAGCCGGCCGTGATGCTGGCAAACACAATCGGATCGAAGGTGGAGAACATGGGCACTTAGCGATACTCCTCCTCTTCGTCGTAGGAGCGCCGACGGGGAACAGCTTTACCAAGGATGCTGAACATGACAATGACTAGGCTCAGGTTCACCGCGAAGCGCCCCCAACTGGGGCCGTAGGGGCTGTAGAGAAAAATGGCCAGGGCGAGGAAAAACAGAAACTTTCTCATCGGTGCATCTGAGAAGCAGGGTTAAGTAAACATACGCTTTTTCGGCAAGTGGTCCAGTAGGGCTAGCGCTTGGCCACTGGCGCCGAGGGCCCGCTGAGCAGTCGGGCCCGTAGAATATCCTGATTCGTGATCTTCAGCGCCAAGTGGCGCCCGCCGCCCTTCTCGAACAGCTCCACGATCAGCACCTTATCATCCGGGATCGTGAACTTGGGATACACGTACACCCGCTCCAGGTGCTTTCGGCCTGGTATCGCGCTCAGCTGGCCGTTGTGGACGTAGCGCGGGGTTACCTCCGACTCTTGGATCGCCGTACGCTTCACTAGTTTCTTGTCGCGTACCGTGAATTTCAGGAAGTCGATGTCGTAGCCAATGTTCGACTTGTTGAGCATGGATAGCTGGAAATAGAACAGGTCATCGGCCGTATACAAGCCATGCAGTCCCAGGACAATATCATCCTTCGCCTGGACGCGGCGGCGCACCGTGCGCTTTTTGCTGCTCACGTCAGCGGCCGTGGCTTCAATGGTACTTTTGTGCTGCACCGCTTTACTGGCCTGCACGACCAGCGCGCCTGTCCCTCCCCCAACTGCGGCGCCGGTGAAGTTGAGGGTAATGATTTTGGGGTCCTTCTCGTAGTCCACCAGGAAGGAGTAGAGCTGGCCATCCGCCGTGAGCACCGTCATGTTGGTCTGGGCAAAGCTGGAAGTATTCGCTTTCACCTTGACGATGTTTTCGGCCCCCTGGGCCTTATCGGCAATGATGCTGCCGCTGCCCAGATCCACGTAAGTGACGGCCGTGGGGAAGATCAGGTGCGTGGTTTTCTGAAAACCCACGCCCAGGTGATAGGAGGCAATCAGGTGCTCGGATTCGATGGCCAGATAGGCCAGCGGCTTTTGCTGACCCAGTACAAGGGTGGACGAGCCGAGAAAAGCGAACAGGGCGAGGCAGATCAGGGGCTTTTTCATTCGTGCAGGAGCAGTTTGTAGTTCGCTTTCAGATGGATTTTGACCAGTTTGATTTTCCGGCCCGCTAGCGCTTTACCGGTCTGGAGGGCAATGCCGGCGGCTTGCGCCCCCAGGCTGGGGGACATGGTGAGCAGGTCGGCCGAGCTGGCGCCGCTGGCCAAGCCCTGTTTGGCCGCGTCCCGATCCACCGAACCGGGAATGCTCAGCCCTTCCCCGCCGTCCAGATCGTAAGCCTGCAAGTTCACCGGTACCAAGCTATTCTCGTACTGGATCGAGCTCACGTTGATGGTCAGGCGCTGGCCACTGAGATTGCACACCCCATACACGAGGGTGTTTTGAGGAATCATCCGCCCCTCGAGCTGCACATCGGCCAGTAACCGCAGCTTGACGGTTTGGCCCTGGACCACGACCTGATCCGAATGCACCACGGCCGGCACGGCATTGATCGCGGTGGCCCGTACCGAGCTTCCCCCCAGGCTATGGAAGCTATTGCCCTGAGCAGCCGGCTGGGGCGAGGCTTCCAGCCGGTTGACGACTGAGACCGGGGCGGCCGCGACGACGGAGGGCTTAACGCTGGCTTTCGGTGGGGTAGCCTTCGGGACCGCTGCGGCGGGCGCGGGTTCGTTCATCGCCTGCAAGCGCTGCTCGTATTGGCGCTTGAGCTGGTCCAGCTCGCGCAGGCTTTGCTCTAATTGCTCATCCTGGGGAGCCGAGGCAGCCGCATAGCTGGGGGCGCCAGCAGTGCGCGTAGCTTCCACAGTACTCTTCGTATGGGAAAAGTATTCCCCCTGGGCAGCGGTTTGCTGCTGGAGCCGCTGC
The DNA here is from genome assembly GCF_014349165.1 of Hymenobacter sp. BT491. Taxonomy (NCBI): domain Bacteria; kingdom Pseudomonadati; phylum Bacteroidota; class Cytophagia; order Cytophagales; family Hymenobacteraceae; genus Hymenobacter; species Hymenobacter sp. BT491. The sequence goes on from NZ_JACSJJ010000012.1 coordinate 22,889, forward strand.
ATACGGCTTTGCACGGCGGCCACGTTGGGATCAACGGCGGGGTCGAAGCGTTGCGTGGACTGGCCGGGCTGTACGGCGTAGTTAAGACCGTCAGGCGTAGTGGTACTGACTGGCGTCATTTCCTCCATGGGCGCGAAGGCTAGTCCATTGCGACTGCTATCCAGCGGCGCTTTAGCGGCCGCTAGCTTATCCTCAAACAGGCTGCTGGGTCCGGCTGATGGTAGCGATAAATTGAGACCATTAGCGCCAGACCCGGTATCGGCCGAAGCGCTCGATACGCCCCGCCCCCCACCGCCCAGGTAGAAGAGCAGGGTAAGGCAGATAACACTAGGCAAGGGGATGAAGACCATCAACCGCCGCTTATTGATAAACTCTTGTGTAAGCTTGGGGGAAGTGCTCATAAGAGTAGGGCTTAGCGGCGCTCGGTGCGCAGGTCCACGTTTTCTATTGCCCGCCAGCGCTCGATCAGAAAGCCGTGGGGATTATTCGCCGAGCGTGACACGTCCCGCAGGTAGCATTCCGATACCAGGCGGCGCGTCGTGACGGAGGAGGCCCGAATGATGCGCTGCTGGGCGTAGCAGCGGGCGTAGTAAGGGTAAACGGCCGCGTTGATACGCACACTATCGACCCGAATATCCTGGCTGATGTTGGCCTGAATCAGGTCATTGTAGTAGCCGTTCTCCTTCAGGTTATTATAGGCGCGCTGGGCACTCGCGTCGGCCAGGAACAGCGCCTGCTTGACGTTGTACTCGATGGCCTTGGGGTCGGGATCGAGCGATAAGAACAGCTCATGGAAGCGCTGGACGTGATGGCGGGCCTCGACGGGCCGGTTTTCCTTCACGTTGTGGGAAACAGCGGCCAATAGGTTACCCTGATCGAGCACGTAGATACGTCCCTGGGCTTCGGTCGCTGTCTGCCGGGCTGCGTAGATGGCATAAGCGGACACGGAGAAGCAGAGTACCATAAACAGCAGGGCCAGGGTTTTGACCTGCTGGTAAGCGGAATCAATATTCTTGAGGGAACGGAACATAGTCGTAAGGGCTAAAGGTGATTAGGCATTCGTGTTCTTGTAGCCCGAGGGGTTCGCGACGGAGGGCGCAGCTGCTACCGAACCCATGGCGCGGCCCACTGCCGCGGCGCGCCCGGCAAGTTGCCCCGATGCTGCCCCAGCGACGCTACTCCCAACACTGGCTACCATTCCTCCCCCACGCGTTGCCATACGGGTTATGTTGCCCATGCCACTAGCAGCAACAATCCAATTCGCAACGGAGGGTACGGTGAAGTAGCCGGCAATGGCAATCACCAAAAAGATCATGTAGCCGTAGTCCGCCTTGTCCAGGGCAACCCCGTTCTGAATGCGGGTAATATCGGCGTTAAGCATCATCACCTGAATGCGGGCGATGATGGCTCCGAAGATGTTGGCCACCGGCAGCCACAAAAACGTGTTGATGTAGCGGGAAAACCAGTTCGTAAGGGTGCCCTCGAAGCCCGGCCAGATGGCGAACCCGAAGCTGATGGGCCCAATGATGGAGAGAATGATGAGAAAAAAGGTGCGAATGGTGTTAATGATGAGCGCCGCCGAGTCGTGGGCCAGCTCCAGGGTATTGCGCATCCACTCGCGGAAATTCTTCTGCACATCGTAGGAGAGCCGGTTAAAGTAGAGGGCCGCTTTGCCGCCAAAATCCAGGGCATTTTTACTCTCCAACTCTTTATCAAAGGCCTCATTGGATTCGTAGACCGCGTTTTCCGGACGTGCAGCTAAGAGCGCTTTCTTGCGCTCCTGCAACTGAATGATATTCTGGTTCTGCCCCCGTACAACCGCGTTGGTCGCCGAGGAGATACCCCCCAGCACGCCGTTCAGGAGGCCCAGCATCGCCGGGAAAAACGTAATCACGAGGCCGATCGCGAAGGGCCGCAGCAAGGGGAACACGTCGATGGGTTCGGCCTCCGCCATACTGCGCCACACCCTACTGGCAATAAATACCAGGGCGCCCAAGCCCCCCAACGCCCGGCCCACGTTGATCAGGTCCGAACACAGGGGCAGCATTTCATTGTAGAGGTTGTCGAGCAGCTGATTGAGCGATTCAACCGGAATAGAGACTTGCAACAACATTAGTTAGGTAGCCCATAGAGCTGTTTAAGTAATTGAGATTCGCGGGCCGCCTGACTTTGCTGGGCGGCAATCGCCTGGTTGCGCGCCGTGAAGTAGCTCACCAGCTGGTACTGGTGGACCACCTTATCCGAGAGCTTGTTGATGAACTTCAGGCGCTGGGCATCCGTCATCTTGGCCGCGTCGGGGGTGAGAATGGTCGTCAGATCATCGAGCAACGCCACGTTCTCGCCCATCAGGACCGTGTAGCCCCGCGCCATGCCCTGCACCTGGGCCGGGGTCAGGTAGGGATTCTGCCGCAACTGGGTCATGTTCTGCGTATACAGCGTCAGAATGCGCTCCTGATACGTCCAAATCGTTTTCACCCGTTGGTAATCTTTGACGACGGAATTAATCTGGAGCAGGCTGCTGTACCATTCCTCGTGCATCGCGGCCGTCTGGTCGGTCAGCTGCTTAATGACGGCCTGGGTGCTGGTGCCCTTTTTAACGATGGTATTGCCAATACCCCGCAGCGTGGTGATAAATCCCTGGTGGGTGGCCTGCTTGGTGGCCTGCTTTTCGGCAATGGGAAGCGTCGCCACGAGCTGAGCGCGAACCTCTGGGCGGACTAGTAGAATCAGCAACAATAACAGTAGCTTTCTCATTCCTGGGGTAGCCCATAGAGCTGGTTGAGGGTTTGTCTATCCTGCGCAACCTGGGCTTGCTGTTGGGCAATGGCCAGGTTGCGGCGGGTGAAGTAGCTCACCAGCTCATACTGGTGGGTCACCTTGTCATCGAGGGCATCAATCAATTCCAGGCGCTCGGCGTCGGTCATCTTGGCCTGGAGGGGGGAGACGATGGCCGTCAACTCATCCAGATAGCCCGCTGACTCCTGAATCAGGACCGTGTAACCACGGACCATACCCGCCACTTGCGCCGGCGTCAGGTGCGGATCCTGCTTAAACTGGCCGATGTAGTTCGAGTAAATGGTGATGATGGCGGTCTGCCGCTCGAAGATGTGCTGCACCCGCCGGTAGGTGCGCACGGTCTGACTGATTTGTATCAGCCCGTCATACCAGTTCTTGGCCAGCAGCATGTTCTTTTCGGTAAAGCCCTTGGTCAGTACCTGCTCCACTACCCCATTGTTGACCAGCGTATTCGCTCTCGTGCTCAAGGCTTTGAGCGTAGCCTGCAAACCGGTCTGAATGAAGTTGGTGCCCTCTAGAATCGGCGCTGAAATGACGGCCTGGGCTTGGGCGGCGTGCGTGCCTAACAGGCAAAGCGCGGCCACACACAGCAATATCTGTGTCTTTTTCATACCCTGAATGGTGATCAATTAAGACGTGGTTATTCGTGCCCGAACTCTTGCATCATCAGACGCTTCGTGGTCGCCTCTTGCTCCTTTTGAGCAATGGTGGCCGCCGTCTTTTTCGTGTAGTAGCGCACCAAGGCGAGCTGATGGGCTTGCTTAGACGCCAGGTTGGACACGTAGGTCAGTTGTTCGGTCTCAGTCATGCTCGTCGTGCCACCGGCCAGCACCGATAGTTCCTGCACGTTCGCAGCGCTTTCATCCGCAAGTTGTTTGTACTTGGTCCGAATGCCTTCTGCCTGTTCGGGGGTCAGAATTGGATTAGCCGTTAGTCTGGGCTCCTGCGTAGCTACTTCCTGTAGAATAGCGGCGTGGTCACGATAGATGCTCTCCGTCTTCGGATTGAGCTTAACGGTGTTAGGCAGATCACTCTGATACCAGGTATGCACCACGTTGACGAAGCTGGTATTCGTGTTGCCCAGCGTCTGCTGAATAGAGGCGATAACGCGGGCCTCCGCTTCTTTCGAAGCGGCATCTTGCCCGCAGCTGGAGAATAGCAGTAGGCCGGATAGAACGACTAGATAGGTTGGCTTCATCGTGCGTGGTAAAATAGCGGTCGTCTTTTCTTCCGGGGTGAGCTAGCCTGCTTCGCGTAGTTCACGGGCGAGGGTTTGAACAGCCGTTTCCATGTCCATGCCCTGCTCTACTTTCTCAAAGAGCTGCATTTTCTCGGTTTGCTCCGTGGTGTACGTCACGTACTCTTCCTTGGACACTTCCACCCCGTACACCTTTGAGATGCGCCCGCCCAAGCTGATAAAGACCTCGTTGTAGCGGGGGCCGGGGCGGTTGTTGCGGTTGATGGACAGCACCAGATCCTTCTCCTTATCCGATAAGCTCATCAGCCGCTGAATGTCCTCGAAGCGACTCAAAAAGTCGTTCATATCCAGCAGGATCTTGCAGTGCGAATTGTTGAGGATGGTATCCTTGACAATTGGGTTGCCAATAATGTCTTCCACTTCCTGGGTTACGACCACGGCCTCGCCGAAGAACTTGCGTACGGTTTTGAATAGGTACTTGATGTATTCGGCCATGTTGGCGGTGGCCAGCGCTTTCCAGGCCTCCTCGATCAGGATCATCTTGCGCACGCCGTTGAGGTGGCGCATCTTCTGCAGGAAGGTATCCATAATTATCAAGGTTACCACGGGGAACAGAATGGGGTGGTCCTTGATGTTGTCGAGCTCAAACACGATGAAGCTCTCCTGCGTCAGGTTCAGCTGCTTTTCCGAGTTGAGCAGGTAATCGTACTCACCCCCCTTATAGTAGGGCGAGAGGACGTAGAGGAAGTTGTGCAGGTCGAAGTCCTTCTCCCGCACGTTGACGGTAGCCAGGTGCGCCCGGTAGGGGCCATCCAGGAACTCGTAGAAGGAGTTAAAGTTGGGCGGGATGGTGGCGTCCGCCTCCAGCAGCTGGTAATATTGGGAGATGGCAGTCGATATCGACACCGATTCCGACTGGGTGACCTTCTCATCGGCGAACTTCCACAGCGTCAGGATCAGCGTGTGCAGACTCTGGCGCTTCTCCACGTCGGGCTTCCCAACGACCAAAAAGGGGTTGAAGCTGATGGGCTTGGTTTCCTCGTAGGTGAAGTACACGCCCCCCTTCAGCTCGCACAGCCCTTTGTAGGAGTTGCCGGTATCGACCAGCAGCACGTGGGCGCCTTGCTCATGGTACTGGCGTACCAGGGCGTTGGTGAAAAAGGACTTGCCTGAGCCCGAAGGCCCCAGCACGAACTTGTTGCGGTTTTTGATGAGGCCTTTCTTCATCGGCTCATCCGACAAGTCCACGTGCACGGGCTTCCCACTGATGCGGTCGCTGAGCTTGATGCCGAAGGGGCTGGAAGAGTCGCGGTAGTTGGTTTCCACGCTCCACAGGCAGGTGGCGGCATCCTCGAAGGTGTAGAAGGTTTCCTCGCTGGGGAAGTCGCCGGCGTTGCCGGGAATACCGGCCCAGAACAGGGCCCCGATATCGACCGTGTTGTGGCGGGCCGCGCAGTTAAGCGAGGTGATGGCCGCGCCCACCGTTTCGCGCAGGGCCTTCTCTTCGTGCGGGTTTTCCGTCCAGGCCAGCACGTTCGCGTGCGCCCGCACGGAGCGCTTGTTGAGGCTGTGCGCCTCGTTCAGGTACTGGTCGTAGAATTCCTTGTTGATGGCGTTCTCCCGCGAATACAGGGCGAGCGCGTTCAGGTTGTCGCGCTTCTTCTCGAAGGTCTTGAGCGTCTTTTTGTGATCATCGATAAACACATACTGGTGGTAGATATGGTTGACCGGCAGCAGCAGGGCGAGGGGGGCTGCAAAGCCCACGTAAAACGGGGAGTTGTCCTTGCTCAGGGGACCAAACTTGGTTTCGGTTTGCAGGGCAGGGGGTAAGCCATCCAACCGGCCCAGCGAGAAGCAGCAGCAGGACTTGGCACCTACTTTCAGACCGTTGGTGAAGTCGATATCCACGGCGGGTGCCTGGTCGCGAAAGTCTAGGCTTAGGTACTTCTCCAAAATGCCCGTTTTCGTTTCCGTCCCGCAGATGTCCTCATCCGTGAGCTGGGTCAGCTTGATGCCCGAATCCGCCAGCGCACGCACGAATTGACCCACGGCCGTGAAGAACTCGGTGAGCAGTTCCTCCTGCATCATGTCCTTGGGTACAATCTTCGCCCGCGAAAGCAGCGTCGAGAGGCTGTTCCAGTTCTCGCGGCTGGAGGCCGTCTTGGTGAGAAACAGATAGCAGTGATGATTCAGGAACGGCCGTTCGTAGAAGTACTGCTGATACGCATGCGAAAGCATCGTGGAATCTTCCGCGAATTCCGGCGCGTACAGGTCCTCGATGAACGCGTCGAGCTTGTGCAGTACGGTATGGTTGGGCATCAGCCGCACGCCCTTGCTGAAGGCTTCGTGCAGGGAATCGTAGTTGCCAGGTGATAGCGTGAAGATTTCTGGTAACTCTAGGCGATAGGCCACCGTCACGTCGGCATTCTTGCTGATCAGGCAGCCCTGTTCGACCTTGTAGATCGGCTGCTTTTCTTCCAGCGTGGCGGCGGGTTGAAGGAGGTGGCTCATCGGGGCAGGTTTTTAAACAGGCGAGGCGTGCGGTTGACCAGGCGTTTCGGCTGCCGGCTTTTGGCAGTCTGCTTCCGGGCCCCGTGTTCCCCATATTTAGCACTTAGGGCAAATACCCGGGTCACCCAGAGAAACCCACTACCCAGGGCCAGTACTACCGAGAAGTAGGGGTTAACACCGGCTACGTGAAGGGCGATGTAGCCCAGAAACACGCCGCCGAGGCCCCCCAGCAGCATAAAGATGTAGCGCGAGCCCACGAGTCCTTGAAATTCGACGGGCTTGTTCACGCCCTTATTCAGGGGATAGGAGCCCATGGTTCTAGAGAAAGAAGGCCCGCAGCACCGTGGCCACGACCACCAGGAAGATGCAGCTACCGAACCAGGAAGTAGCTACTTTCTGGGTGTCTTGGTCGCCTGAGTTCCACTTGCTGAAGACCTTCACGGCGCCCACCAGGCCCACCACGGCGCCGATGGCGTAGATCAGGGTCGTGGCGGGCTCAAAGTAGCTCGTGACCTGGGCTGTGGCTTCCTGAATGCCGGCTGCGCCATTGCCCTGGGCAAGGGCCGCGGGGGCGGTGGACAGAACGATGAGTGCGGTGCCGAGAGCCCGCGCGTTCGTGATAAAAGAACGACGGGTTTTGGGGGTTGTGCGGTTGGGATGCATGGCTATAAGGGAGAAGTGGTAGGATAGGGTGAGGAAAGAAAAAGGTGAAAAAAAAATACTAAAAACGTTAGCTTAACACGGGTTCAGCCACCTCGGCATATGTTGCAGCGGTAAGTTGCTGGGCGCGCTTTTTACTTTGCTGGTAGAAAGCTTCCAGTACTTGGGTATTCACCAGCCCCGGTACCTCCTCGGTAAGCTGCTGCTGGGTAATCTTTCCTGCAGCAGCGCGGTCGAAAACACTGTTGAGCTGTGTTACGCTGACCATAAAATTCTCCTCACCGTCTTCTGTCGAGTTGGTAGACTCGTCCTGAGGAGTTGCTGGGTCTAGGTCACTTTCAGAGGTTGTGAACTTGCTGATTTTATCAGTATTTATTTCTTTAAACCTGTTGAAATCATCATTCGCTGATTCCGCCGCTTCTTCCGTTACCCACCCTGTATCTACCTCAACTGTAGCTGGTGTATCGTCAGCTTCCGCCTCTTGCCCTTCCTCGTCCATATCGGTGTCCGATGAGACTACTACCGCTTCAGGAACAGGAAGCACGATGGCGGCCTTGGGAATCAAGGGCCCACGATTGAGCAGGGAGGTAGGGGGTGTAGGCGAAGCCTGGCTACCAGTTGCTTTGCTCCCCTTGCCGGTTAGCAGACCGATTAACTCCGCCCGGTAATAGACCAGCGCCACATACGCGTAGTACAAAACGAGCAGGACGGCTACCGCCCCGAAGAACTGGGGCCACGTGATCATTTTAAACATAGCGGTAGCGGTATAGCGTGAATTAAGAAGGCAAAGCAGTAGCTAGCAACCCTGGGTTAGGGGTATGTAAATCAAGAACTTAAGCAGAGGATGGGGTTAGATCAGCAGGCGCTTTTTGTTCTTCTTTTCCTGCTCCGTGAGGAAGGCGCGAATGTCCGGGCCAAAGGTTTCAAAGTGGTGGGTAATGATATTGGCGAGCAGGTCAGTCAGGGGGGTGCCGTCGCTGGCCTGGATGATCGCACTTAGGGTGCGGTGAGCGTCGTCGGTAATGTAAATGGCCTTGTTCTTCCGCTCACGCCCCCGATGGAGGAATGTTACGGCGTAGTCAACCCGGCCGGGCTGCTCATCAGGGGCCGGTTCTTTTCTTCCCTTTTGTACTGTCTCTTCCCCACGCTCTACCGTCAGGGTGGGCACCGTTCGGGTCGTTTCGGTAGCAGCAGCGGACGTGGGTACCGCTTGCATAGCCGGGCTGGGTTCAGGGCAGGAATCAGCTTCCGTCGTAGTCTCAGGAGCAGCAGGTGGGCGATGGCGGGCAAACGTGCTCACGAAGGCCGTCACGTCGGGCGCATGCTTAGAGGCTGCCATAGATCAAGGAGTTAAAGGGCTTTGTCTGCCTCGGTGAACAGGGTAACTTTTGCGAGAGCCGGCGCTTCGTCGGCAAAGATGATCTGCGACAATTCCTGCATCAGGCCCCTGATACCCAGACGCATAAACTCCTTGGACAAGGGGAACATCGTTGAGCGCATGGCCTCCTTCTTGTAGTTGACCGAGTGCTCTAGCCGGCTGGTAAGGAAGGGGATGCGTTGCTGAGAAAACAGCTCCTCCGTGCGTCGGTAGAACTCCTGCTTCTCGCTCTTGATGTGCTTGTTCCAAAAGGCGTAGTACTGCTTGAGCCGACTGCCGGGCTGGCCTTTGGCGAACGCTTCCAGGGCGGCGGCAAAGGGCAGGGTGGCCTCGACACTGAGCACGTCGGCTTCCAGGGGCATGAACACGTAGTCCAGCTGCTGCCACAGGGCCAGCAGGCCCGGCACGTTGATCGTGCCCGGGGTGTCGATGAAGACCAGGTCAAATTGCCCCTCCATTTCCTGGGCCACGTCTAAGGCCTCGGTTACGGTACAGCTCACGATCGGATACGCCGGAAGGCCCAAGGCTTGAAAACCAGCGGCTTTGGTGGGGTCAGCCCGTAGCTGAGCCAGTTCCTTATGGCGCAGTCCTGCCAGCGAGTGCTGCGGATAGTCACAGTCAATGACGGCTACTTTTTCCCGGCCCAGAAAGTGAAAGAGCGAGGCGGCCAGGATGTTGATGGTCGTTTTGCCCACACCCCCTTTCTGGGAGGAAATAGAAATGTACTTGGTCGTCCTCATGCGAACACCGGAAAAAGTTAGTGGAGGGAAACCCTAGGCTGATGGTGGCACACATCAAAGAAAACCTTTCACTCTTTCACTACTGACAAATTTAATTGCCTGACTGAATTAAACAAGATTTAGTTAATTAAAAATGAAAATTTCAATTTGGTTATTTATTTCATTCATTAGTTTTGGTAATAGTTAATCACTAAAATGATTATGAGGATAGTGCATCAACAGCTTAACTAATTCATTACCTATCAAGCTATCAGACTATCAAACTATCAGAGTAAGTAGCTATCAAACTACTTAACTATCAAACTAACTATTCGAATGGTTAACAGAGATTGCGTGCAGGCAGAATCCGGCCGGAGAAGCAGGTAGAAGCCTTCAGTTCAGCTTGGTTTTGCTTAGAGAAAAGTATTGTTTTTCCTATATCAGCTTGCCTCAAAAAATTAGTCTTACGGATCATTCAATGTTGGTCAGCAAGCCATGACTTTGTGCGCACAAACCCTTCGGGTAAGTGCGCACAAAGTCACCGGGGAAATTGACGCAAGCTATTTCTCCTTGTCTTGTCAGACCTAACCTAAGCTGAAGCAAAAATGGAAGTAGAAGCACTACCTGAGCTGGCTCCCGAGGGGAACGATCAAAGCCAAAAGGATCAGCATATCAACATCCGCATTTCCAGCACTGACAAGAAATTGGTGGAGGAAAAGGCAGCGGAAGCGGGCCTAAGGACCGGTGAATACATGCGCCGGGCCGCACTTGGGCGGAAGATTACCGGCAAGATTCCGCCTGATTTCCGGCGCTTGCTGGCTGCGACCGGCAGCAATCTGAACCAGCTCACCCGCCTGGCCAACGCCGGCAAGCTCAGTGGCGCCAGCACCCAGACGCTGAACGAACTCCTTGCCCGGTTACTCGAAACGCTCAGATGATAGCCAAAACTGTTACCGGAAATGACTTCAGCGGCGCCCTGGAGTACGGGGCGGGCCTGCGTTCCGACCGCACCAACAAGCAATCGGAGCTACTAAGTATGGCTAATCTGGGTAGCCAAGACGTGGCCGGTATGGCGGCTGAAATGCGGGCCGTGGCCGAGATGAGCAGCCGGATTCAGTTGCCCGTGTGGCACACGGTCTTGTCGTGGGCCCCGGGCGAAGTGGTGAGCCGGGCGCAGAAAGTGGCGGCGGCCAGGCTCTATTGCGAGCTGATGGGCGCCAGCTTGGAGCGCCACCAGGTCGCCGTCTACGAACACATGGATAAAGACCACCCCCACCTTCACATCTACATCAACCGCGTGCCGATGGATGGCGGAGCCGCCCTTGATACGGCGCAGAACTACGCTCGTAATGTGAAAGTCACGCGCCAGATCCGGGAGCAGCTGGACATGTCGCCCTTGCCCGAGCGCCGGTTGAGCACCAAAGACCTCGACCCGCAGAAGGAAACCGCCCGCAGCCACGTGCGCGAGCAGCTGACGGCCGCCTTGCAGGACGGAAGCATTCGCTCCCTCGACCAACTGACTGCGCGCCTCCAGGAGCAGCAGATAGCGGTACAGCTGAAGCGCGATGCCAAGGGTGTACTCGTGGGCACCAGCTTCCGCTATCAGGAAAGCAGCGTGAAGGGCACCGACGTGGGTGTGCGGGCCAGGCAGCTGCGGGACCACTTCCGGCCCTATGGGCGTGAGGCCCTGCGCACCAGCGACCCGCAGAAGGCAACCGTCCGGAGCAGTGCTCGTGCCGCAGGGTCGACGCTGGCTACTGCTCCGGACGCTGCACCTGGTGGTAGCCTGCTTAGCCTGAGTGGGGAATCAGGCCCGGCCGGCAACGGCCCAGGCCCGGATGATGCCGAGCGCAACGAGAACGAAGTGCGTCGGCGCCGGCGTCGGCCGAAGCTGTAAGGAGCCGCAGTTACATAACGGTCACCTAAGAAAACGGCCAACCGCGCCCACCCGCCACGTTTTTGCAAGTCCCAATCACATAACAGTCACATAAACAATCATCCGCCCCCAATTCAACCGAACGGACATGGAAGAGGAGAGAGGATTGAAAAAAATCATGGACTTCATGCGCCTGATCAGCGTGCTGCTCGTGCTGCTGCACGTGTATTACTACTGCTACGGGTTCTTTACCGAGCAGCACTTGACGGCGGCTTGGTCAGGGAAGGTGTTGACGCGATTCAGCACCAAGACGGTGTTGTTTTACGCTCCCTACGTGACGAAGCTAGCGGCGGCGGTGTTCCTGGCGCTTTCGTGCCTGGGCACGCGTGGTAAGCCCAAGGAGGGCCAAACCTGGACGCCCATCCTGGTAAGCCTGGCGCTGGGGCTGGCTTTATTCTTTGGGAGTGGGCTGCTGCTGGAGCTGCCTTACACGCCGGCCGTGCGCACGGCCTTGTATGGTGGCACCACGGCCGTCGGGTTTCTGCTGCTGCTCAGGGCCGGCAACTCGATTAGTCGCCTGCTGAAGGTGAACCTGATGAGCGACATTTTCAACTTGGAGAACGAGACGTTTCCCCAGGAAGAAAGGAAGCTGGAGAACGAGTACTCGGTGAATCTGCCTACCACCTACCAGTTGAAGGGCCAGCAGCGTAAGGGGTGGGTGAACATCGTCAACCCATTTCGAGCCACCGTGGTCTATGGTACGCCCGGTTCGGGTAAGTCCTTCGCCGTCATCAATCAGTTCATCAAGCAGCACCTGGCGAAGGGCTTTGCGATGTATGTGTACGACTTCAAATTTCCCGACCTGAGCCGCATTGTCTATAACGAGCTGCTCCAGCACCAGGACAAGTACGAGCACCCGGTGCGCTTCTACGTCATCAACTTCGATGACCCGCGCAAAAGCCACCGCTGCAACCCCTTGTTGCCGGCCATGATGACCGACATCATGGATGCCTACGAGGCATCGGCCACGATCATGCTCAACCTGAACAAGAAATGGATTGAGAAGCAAGGGGATTTCTTCGTCGAGTCGCCCATCAACTTCGTGGCCGCCATCATCTGGTTTTTGCGAAGCTATGAGGAAAATGGTGTAAAAGGTAAGTACTGCACCTTCCCCCACCTCATCGAGTTTTTGGGCCGCGACTACAAAGAAATGTTCCCGATTCTGGGCTCTTATCCCGAGATTGAAAACTACGTGCGGCCGTTCGTGTCGGCTTACGAAGGCGACGCGATGGAGCAGTTGGAGGGGCAGATTGCCTCGGCCCGCATTCCGCTGAGCCGGCTGGCCAGCCCGCAACTCTATTGGGTGATGAGTGGTAATGATTTCACGTTGGATATCAACAACCCCGCGGAGCCCAAGGTCCTGTGCGTCGGCAACAACCCCGAGCGCAAAGGCATTTACGGGGCGGCTCTGGGCCTCTACAATGCCCGTTTGGTGAAGCTCATCAACCATAAGGGTAGGCTGAAGTCTTCGCTCATCATTGACGAGTTGCCCACGTTCTACTTCAAGGGGCTGGATGACCTGATTGCCACGGCCCGCAGCAATAAGGTTTCCACCTGCCTGGGTATTCAGACCAAGGCCCAGCTGGACCGCGACTACGGCAAGGCCGAGTCTACGGCCCTGCAAGAATTGATTGGCAACTTGATTTCGGGCCAGGTCACCGGCGACAGTGCCGAAATGCTGAGCAGGCGCTTCGGCCGTATCCTACAAAAGCGGCAGAGCCTAAGCATCAACAGCCGCGACACGAGCAGCAGTATTTCCACCCAGCTCGACAGCATGATTCCGGCCAGCAAGATCGCCGGCCTGAGTCAAGGCACCTTCGTGGGCGCCGTGGCCGATAACTTCGGAGAAGAAATAAGTCAGAAGGTGTTCCACGCCGAAATCGTCGTGGATATTACAAAAACCACGAAGGAAGAGGCAGTCTATGAAGCTATTCCTGATATCACCAGCTTTGTAGACCCGGCGACGGGGGAGGACCGCGCGGAGCAGGTTATCCGCGCCAACTACCAAGCCATCAAAGATGATATTGCGACCATTGTGCGGCAGGAGTTGGATAGAATTGCTGGCGACCCCAATTTGCAGCACTTACTCCACACCAAAAAGGTCAAGGCAACATGAACACCGAATTTATTGGCAAGCGACTAGCACAGTTACGCGATGAACTAGCTTGCCCCGGGGAAGATAAGTGGACGCAGGCGCGGGTCAGCGCTGAAACCGGCCTCACCCTGAACATGATTGGCAATATGGAACTGTCCGGGGCGGCCCGTATCGAAGCCTTTCTAGACTACTTGCTTTTCTTCCAAAAGCGGGGCTACAACCTGAACTGGATCCTGACCCCGAACAATGCCAATATCTCGAAGATGATCCTAAGTGAAAGTACCAAGGCGATTGACGTGATTGCGGCCGTGCATCAGCTCAATGTTGTACGACAAGCCGTTGGCAAAGAGATAGATAGCGCGATCGCCGTGTTGGAAAGCTGAAGCCCGCCGGAAGAAGTGGTTATTGAGTTACTGATTAATCATTTGGATTTTCATTAATTACTCAGTATCGCAGTCGTGAATTGTTATATTTGGTAATGTGGGCCCCACGAAGAGGCAGGCGATATAACTCTCTATCTACCAGCGATATGTCTGAGCCAACCGAAAAACAACCTAGTGCCGGAGAGCGGCAGGCTCCCCCGGCTGTCGGGCCAGCAGTGGCCCCGAAGACCCCCGCCGCGATCAACGTCGAGGAAACGCGGGATGAGTTTATCCGGAATGCGCCGCCGGTAGCTGATGCGTTGCGCAAGAGGGAGAGGGGAGGGGAGGCGGCGCAGCTGGAGCAGGCGGCAAAAGTCATTGGACTAGCCGTCGGTTCCCAGTCCCCGCAGCCCACCCCGGGCGATGCTTTGCAGGGTGAGTCAGTAAGCAGTGTGCTTAAGAATATTTGGGATGTCATCGAGCAGGATCCCGAGCTAAAGAAGCTGCCGCAGGCTCAGAGCCTACGGAAGGCGAGCCAAGCACTTGATGGGGCAGGCCTGCTCACCATCACGATTCGCGATGGGATAATCGTGAGCTTTGTCAGCAACTTTGCCGACAACTTCACCCAGGCGCAAAAGGCCGGACCGAAGCCCATCGCGAAGCCCAACGCCGTCGGGGTGCTGGAGTCGGCCCTTTCCACCGCTCGTGCGCAGCAGCCCGCCCTAATTGGCAAGTCCACGCCCGCCGGGCAGCAAGCCCTGGCCGAGAAGCCAGCAGCCACCGTGCCGCAGGAGACCGCGCCACAGGTGGCACCCGCTCACCTGGGCGCGCCCGCGGCTGAGACAAAGCCTGCTTCGCTACTCACGCCGGAAGTCCTGCAGAAAGCCCGAGCCCTGTATCAGGAAAACAACGCGGGCCTCACCCAGGCCGGTACCGGCTTCACCAGGGAAGATTTGCCGGTACTCCTGCTAGAGAAAATGGGGGTGAAGCTAGACGAGCTGGAGCAGTCGGGACAGTTGCACAAGCTGCTGAGGGGGCAGAAAACCGACCTTATTTCGTCCTTCTCCCTGCGCAATGAGCAAGGGGAGCCCGTACCCTTTGCCGCCAAGCTGGTGCTGCGCCGGGATGCGGCGGGAGCACCCAGCCTGCAATTCGACTTGCCCAAACACCGGTTGGTAGTGCCAGAGCAGATACTAGGGAAGGAAATTACGCCGCAGATGAAAGAGCAGTTAACTAGGCACGGCGTGGTGCCGTTGAGCGAAGGCTTCCGGGATGGCCAGGGGCAGTCGTTTGCGGCTTACGTGGCCATCGATCAGGAAATGAATCGGGTCGTGGCCGTGCGCCGGGATGGGATAGCGTTGCCCAAAGTGGTGCTGGGGGTACCGTTGACTCCGCAGCAGAGCGAAGCGTTACTGGAGGGCCGGCCAACCAAAATGGAAGCGCTGACCAATGGCAAGGGACAGCTGTTTGATGCCACGGTGGTGCTCGATCCCGTGAAGCGGGTGCTCGCCTTTCGCGACGTCCAGCCGCACGGGGGGCAGGAGAAAACCGAAAAGGTTGAATGGGTGGCGGCCCGCCCCCAAATGAGAGGATAAATCTGCTAGTTTTGCCAGAATCAGTTCCCGAGTAGCGCGGGAACTGATTTTCTTTTTCCTAGTACCCCCGCTCTCGTACCCACGCCCGCACACCTACCTTATGCCACACGCCGAACTTCCCCCCAAGGATGCACCGCTACGTGAACCCGAACTCAACTTCAGCCAACTTAAGCAGGCGATCAACCTGGTGGACTTCGTCCTGACGCTCGGCTATGAGCACCACCGCCCGAAAAGCGGCCCCTCGCGGGAGAAGGGCCCGTTTCACGTCTTCGACTACCGGGGCAGGTCGACCCTGGATCAGGTGATTATTTACCAGGCTCCCTCCGGTGACTACCGGTACTTCAACCGGGCCGACGACCGCGATCAGGGCGACGTCATTAGCTTTATCAAGAACCGCCTGGAGAACCCCCGCATCCCCGGCATTACGGCTTCTCCGGGAAAGAATGTGTGGGCCAGCGTCCTGGATAACGCCCGCCGCTTTCTGCAGCTGCCGGAGCCCCAGCGCAAGCGGAGCCCGCAGCTGCAGCAGGCCATTACCCCGGTGCAGCGCGGGGATCAGTACGTACCCGACTTCCTGTTGCAGACGACGCCCCTGACCGACACCCGCTACCTCAGCGCCCGGGGGCTGCGCGAGGAGACGCTCGGCAACGACTGTTTCAAGGGGCGCATCCTGAATCACGTGCACGAGGGCGTGAGCAAGACCGGCCAGCCGTACCAGGTGGTGCATACGGCCTTTCCGCAAGTCTACCACGACAAGATTGTCGGGTTGGAAAGCAAGGCCCAGGGCTTGCCGGGGCAGGCCGCCGACGCGCTAACTTCGTCGGCGTTGTGGCTTTCTAATAGCACCGCCAAGACCCATACCCTACTGGTGCTGGAAAGCGCCCTCGACGCCCTGTCACACTATCAGCTCCAGCAGCCCACCCATGCGATGTACGCGTCCTGCTCGGGTCCGCTGACCGATAACCAGGTGGTCGAACTCAAACGGCTCATCACCAACCAGAACCTCAAGACGGTGAAGCCCGCCTTCGCGAATACGCTGGCGGGACACGTGTGCGATACCCGGCTGATTACGGGGCTGGCGCACGTGTCCACGCCGATGCAGATTGAGCGCACCTTGCCCGGCCTGCTCACGGTCACCATCCACGCCGCGCAGGAGGCCTACTTCCGCAAGTTGCATGAGCACACCAAGCGCTACAACCAGCAGGTTACGGAGGGGTATATCCAGTTGGCCGGCCGCCAAGCACCGCTCGGCAATTCCGCCTTGCAAAGTGAACTGATCCTAGCCGGGAAGGAAGCGGACAACTGCTATCAGTTTCACATCCCGAAACGGCGGGAGGCCCTGGCGTTTTTCAACCGGGCCCTGATCCAGAGCTACCCCATGAGCGTGAAGCTTGACCTGGAGAAGGCCCGGGCCTGGGATTGGAACCAGCAGCTCCAAGAAAGCCGGCGGGGCCCTGCACTCGAACTGGAAAGGAAGCGTACCCCCAGTGAGGCGCCCCCCGGGCAGACTCGGAAAGGGTTAGGCCGATAGGGAACGCGGGGTCTTCTGCGGCCGGCGGGAGGGAAGGGTAGTAGAAATTTTCGCTACTCTTGCCCCGCTTCTGTTGCCATGCCCCACTCAGTCCGCCCCGATGAGACCCACTGCTCCTGACCCCGCGCCGGTCGGCTTTCCCGACCCGTCCCTGACCATCCCGTATGCCGACGGGCTGCGCTACGCGCAGTACCGGTTGAAGATGTTCGGCCGGGGCGACTTAAAGCCGTTCTGCCAACGCCAGGCGTTGCCCTACACCACGGTTGTCAACCTGAAAAACGGCACGCTCAAGTCGGAGGAGATCCGCCTCGTGCAGCGCCTGCTGCGCAGCTTGGCGGTGCCGGTGGAGATCATTCGCCTCGCCCCGGACCACAAAACGCACCGTTTCCTGTTTCCCACCCCAGCGGCCTTGGGCACCTTTCAACGGCAGCTGAAAGGCTTCGATAGCGGGGTGTCGCCCCTGGACCAGACCACCGACGAGCCTTCCCCCAACTGAAGGCCGGCCGGCGAGCGCCCCCAAGGCCCAGCGGGATACCGCCTGCTGCTACGAAGTCAGGGACCCTGGAGAGCGTGAGACGTTGATTCGGGAGATCACCTCATGAGACACTTCTTGACAGGTTATTGACCCATTTTTGAGCGGGCGGGTTGTCGCGTTAAAAGGCCCGTTTTTCTGCGACGGATAAGATAGCTCCATCTCCTTGAAGGAATGGTCAACTCAATAGCCTTGAGCAGCTTGGTCAGAGTAGGGGGCGGCAGAACGCTGCGTACGTAGCGAAAAAACCGCCCTTGGTCGAGAGAAGCAACTCGGTGGCAGAGTTGAGCGAACGCTGGCCTAAGGGTTCGTTAGTTTTGCTAAAGGAGGCCGGTACTGGGTGCCTGCGCTCTCGTCTGGTCTTTCTCACCGGCTCCTCTCCTGCGAGCGCCAACGCAATTGCCTGCTAATATGAAGCTTACACAACAACGCCTCCGCGACGAGGACGAAAGCCAACTCAAACATGTCCTGACGTCTGATCAGTACGCCAAATACCAGACGCAGCGCGCCTCGCTCCAGCAAAACTGGCGGCCCGGTCGACGCCCTCCCAAGCGCTGATCGCGCCTTGGTATGCCGACTTTTGCTATACTTGATAATCTTCCCAGCAGCGATCTTCTCAGCGCGTTTAAGCCGCCCACTTTGCCCGTACCAGTGCCTGCCCTGAGCAAACAGCGTCTGCTGCGCATAGCCCTACACGTGGTGGCCTGGGTGGGGCTGGCCCTGCTGCCGTTGGTGTTTTCGCCCGTACCGGAAACGCGTTTGCCGGAAGATTTTAGCCTGTGGCATTTGTTGTGGGCTCCGCTTAAAATGGCCGGGCTTTTTTACCTGAATTACTGGGTGCTCGTGCCGCAGCTGCTGGCTCGCCGGCAGTTTGTAGCGTATTTCGGAGCCGTGCTGGTTGCGCTTTTTCTGGCCAGTCTGCCCATGTCTTTGGAGTACTTCGGCTACGGGCCACCGCCAGCACCGCCAAGGGATTTTGCCCATCGGCCGGGCCCGCCAGGCAAGCCTCGCCCGCGGCCAGGCCGCGACGGCCCGCTGTTGATCGGCATGCTGGTCTTGGCCGTGAGCAGCGGTTTGCGCATTACCGGCGAATGGTTTGAAGCCGAGCGGCAGCGCCGCCTGCTGCACAGCAACCAGCTGAGCGCCGAGCTGTCGCTGCTCAAGTCGCAGGTAAATCCGCACTTTCTGTTCAATACCCTCAACAACGTCTACTCCCTGGCTGAGCTCAAGAGCGACGACGCGCCCGCCGCCATTCTTAAGCTTTCGCACCTGATGCGCTACATGCTCTACGAAGCCGACGCGGCCCGCGTGCCGCTGGAGCGCGAAGTGGAGTATGTACACAACTACATCGAGCTTCAGCGTCTGCGCCTCGATCCCGACAGCGTTGCCATCGCCTTCACTAGCGAAGGCGAGCTGCGGGGCGTGCAGATCGAGCCCATGCTGCTGATTCCGTTTGTGGAAAATGCGTTTAAGCACGGCATCAGCTACCAGCACGAATCATGGGTGAACGTCCATCTGCGGATCACGGCCACGGTTTTGCAGTTCACTGTTGATAACCGATTGATTGACAATGCTTTACAAAGCACGCCTTCGGAAGGCGGTGGAGTTGGGCTGCAAAACGTGGGGCAGCGCCTGAAGCTGCTGTACCCCAACCGCCACGAGCTGGTCGTCGCCGCTACCGACGCGCGCTACGTAGTTACCCTCACCTTACAGTTGCAACATGCTCCGATGTCTGTTAGTGGATGATGAGCCGCTCGCCCTGCGCCTGCTGGCAAGCTTTGTGGAGCGCGTACCTTTCCTAACGCTGGCCGGTACGTGCCGCAGCGCCTTGGAGGCGCTGGAAACGCTGCAGCGTACGCCGGTCGATGTGATTTTCCTCGACATTCAAATGCCCGACCTCACGGGCGTCGAGTTTGTGCGCAGCCTGCGGCCGCAGGCGCTCGTCATCTTTACCACCGCCTACGAGCAGTACGCCGTGGAAGGCTTCAACCTGGACGCGCTGGATTACCTGCTAAAGCCCTTTTCGTTTGAGCGCTTCCTGAAGGCAGTGCGGAAAGCCCAGGAGCAATTGGCCGCGCCAGCCGCCGCGCCAAGCGCCCCGTCGGTAGCATCCATCGACGACTATATTTTTGTCAAAGCCGATTACCACACCCAACGCGTGAATCTGCGCGACATTCGCTACCTCGAAGGGCTGAAGGACTACGTCAAGATTCACATGGGGGCGCCCAAGCCTTTGCTCACGCTCAATTCCCTGAAGGCCTTTGAAGAGCGCCTGCCCGCTTCCGAGTTTGTGCGGGTGCACCGGTCGTTTATCGTGGCCCTGAGCCGCATCGATTCCATCCGTACCAATCGCATCTACTTGGGCGATGCGGTAATTCCGATTGGGGACGTCTATACCGAAGCGTTTCATAAGCTCATTGAGGAGCGCAATATGCACTAAGCGGGTGCAGAAGCGGGCTTTGCGAGCGTCAGGAGCATGCCAGCGGAGGTAGGAATGAGGGCACAAAAGCAGCACCTATGGTTGGCGACCAGTAGGTTTGCGCCCGTCTCTCTTATCCGAAACCACTATGAAAGCGTTCATCTTCGATCTTAACGGCACCATGATCCATGATATGGACTACCATACCAGGGCCTGGCAGCACGTGCTCAACCATGACTTGGGCGGCAATTTCACTTGGGAAGAGGTTAAGCCAGAGATGTATGGCAAAAACCAGGAAGTGCTGGTAAGAATATTTGGCGCCGGTAGGTTTACCGAGGAGGAAATGCATCGCGTATCCGTTGAGAAGGAAAAGCGGTATCAGCAGGAATTTCTGCCGCATCTGCAGCTTCTGCCCGGCTTGCAGGACTTTCTGCAACGGGCTCATCAGCAGAATATTCCGCTCGCCATTGGGTCGGCCGCCATCCCGTTCAACATTGACTTCGTCCTGAATAACCTAAACATCCGGCAGTATTTCAGCGCCGTTGTCAGCGCCGACGATGTCACGTTGAGCAAACCCCATCCGGAAACATTTCTGAAAGCCGCCGAGCAGCTACGGGTTGCGCCCACCGATTGCATTGTCTTTGAAGACGTGCCCAAAGGCGCTGAAGCCGCCCGAAACGCCGGCATGAAAGCCATTGTGCTCACGACCACGCACGAAGCACACGAATTTGTCAGCCTCGACAACGTGCTGCACTTCGCCCCCGACTTTACCGACGCATTTATTCGAGCACTTATATAAGCTCTGACTCGTGCGACACGCATAAAATGCACAAACAGAAGCCCTTGCCATTAGCCGAGAGCCTCTGTTTTATTGCGGTGCCGGAACAGAGCCTTTACCCCAGACCCGCTGAAATTCAGTACAGCCGTAATTGTTTGACTATCAGACCTTAATAGCCGTCATAACTAATAGATTATGACGGCTTTATATTAATCGATCAACTCCAGCACCAACACCAGCGCATCGTTGCTCAGTGCTTCCAGCTCCACTTCTTCCACTTCCCACAGCGCCAAGCCGTCGTGTTCGTGCAACAGGCGGCCTTCTGCCTCGAAAGCGCCGGCCACCACAAACGCGAAGAAGCGCGAGCGGCTGCTTTGAAGGAGATAAGTTGCTTCCCGCCGTCCGGCAAAGCGCCCAAGGCTTACTGCAAACGGAAGCGGCGGCTCCGTTGGGCGCTGCATCCCGGCAGCTATGACGGCGGCCAGTTGGTTGTTTATTGCCTGCGCACTGAACGGAACTATCTGATTAACAGCATCCTTTACTTGCGGTCCGGCTTTGATCCAGATGTGCAGGAAGCTGATGAGCTCCGTTTCATACGGATTGGTCAGGTACAGCACGCTATAAGCCGGAACCGTACGGATCTGGATTTCTTCCACCTCGACGGTAGTGGGTTCGCCTTGCAGGCTACTGGCAATCACCGCACCCGTGATCGGGATAATGAGCACATACGAGGCTTGCTCTACGGGCAGCGCGATGCTCTGGGCGCCGGCCAGAATTTCTTCGTTTACGGCATCCAGGCTGCCGAACGCCACCTTGTGCTCGTGTTCATAGCGGCCAAAGTTGAAGGTGCTGTAGCGTCGGAACTGCGCGGTTTCGGTCAGCCCCCGCTGATCGGCCAGGAAGATTTTTCCGGGTGTCTGCTTAATCATCTTACGCGGTCGTGTGCAGGGAGTGAATGGTTACATAAGGCTGCAGCTGCAACATGTTGGTCAGCACTTCGCCGCCGGCCTGTTTCTCCGAAACCAGCAGGTAGGTGCCCACTGTTTCGTGCCACACCAGCGGCTCGGAATAGAAATTGATCGCGACCTGGTGCTTGGCTTTGTCCAGCAGGTCGGAGTTGAGGATCTCGAACTGGAACTTGCTGAACTTCAGAAAGTGCCGGCCCAGGTTGTTGAGCACCTCCGGCACCAGCCCATTCAACTGTTGCAAATACCCGCGCACCGCCGCACTCACCAGAAAATGCAGCTGTTCGGCGCCCGGCGCGTGGTGCAGCAGCTCCCCGAACGAGCGGTACTTCCGTTCCGGATTGAAGTTCTGCGCCTGCAGCCGAAACTCGGCGTACGTGTCCTCAAACACAAGCTTATCCCATGCACCGGCAGAAGCGGCGTTGATGATTTTGCGGTAACAGATGGTGATGGTGTACTCGGCCATGGCAAAAAAGAACTAAGACGCTAAAGGCTAATCTTCAGCGTCTTGCCTTCTAAAAGGTGATTTCAGAAAATGATTAGGCCGGCACGCCGATGGACATCGTGAGGGCAAAACCGGCGGTGGTGCTGCCCGTTACCGTCGCGATTTCGGCGCCGGCCGTGTCGTCGCTGAACACGTTGTCGCTCTTATTATAAGTGTAGCCGCTCATGCCTTTGGCGTAGCCGTTGACGGCCGCCACTGCCGAGCCCGTGCCTTCCGGAAATGCAATCTGCGTTACCTTCAGCGACGTGCCGCTGGCCGAGTACACGTGCACGTGAATGTGCGTGGCCCGCCCGCTGTACCAGCCCGGGAAAATGGTGGTGAAGGTTACCTGCCCGTTCGCATCGGTGGTCTGACGGCCGCGCAGGAAGTGAACCGATTGGTAGTTAGTCGATTGCATGCCCGAACCGCCGTATTCGGAGTAGTTGCCTTCCGCGTCGCAGTGCCAGATATCGACCAGCGCCCCGGCCAAGGCCGCGCAGCTGCTGTTGGCGTTGGTGATGGTGATTTTGGCCGTCATCTTGTAGCCGGTTTTCCCGTCGGTGATGTCGCTGCGCACGTACGCAGCCGGCGCTTTGGTCGGGAACGGGCCTTCGGTTTCGGTGGGCGCTACCGTGCAACTGCTGGAGCCGGTGGTACCCGGGGTGCCGGTGGAGCCCGAAGTGTTGGTAGAAGGAGTAACGGGGTCCGACTCCTTGCTGCAGGCCATCAGCAGGGCTGGTGTGGAGACGGCCCCCACCAGCAGGCTCTTGAGAAAGTCTTTTCTTATCATGATCTTATGCGGAGCTAAAAGTGGAGGCTACTGGTAATTGGATAAGGGAAGGTAGATTCTACTACCTGCCTCCGCACCTCAGAATCGACAACCAAGATCATTGCATCGACAAACCCCTTAATTCCTTCGCAATGGACGAGCGGACGCCGCTTGCAGGCGAGCGACATGTTGCAGCAGACGCGCCCGTTTTCCTCCGACAACCCGACACCGTATTACGGCTCGCTGTGCAGGCTCACCAAGCGGGCGAGCAAAATGGCCAGGAAGAGTTGCCCGACGACGGCTTCCAGGTTGGCCAGGCTGCGCGCCCGCTTGGTGAGCCTGCACAGCGAGCCGTAGCCGGTGGAGGTGAGGGCGGTAAGGCTGAAATACACCAGTTCACCCCTTTGCAAGGAGGTGTGGGTCGCGGTGGCGAAAGCCCCCGGGAACGCTACGTTAAGGCTGTCGTAGGCGCCCACAAACAGCAGCGCCAGGTTCAGGTAGACGACCACCGCTCCCAGCAGTTGGTGACGGGTCACCCGCCGCGCCCGAAACACGGCTTGGCCGACCCCCAAGGTGATGCCCAACGTGGCCACGGTGTGCAGCAGCAAGCCCACGTGCGGATTAGGGGCGGCCATCAACATCCCCGTAATGAGCCCGACGCAGCCCAGGATCAGGACGCGCAGCGGGCTGCCCCGGGGCAAGGCGAACGAGGCAATAAGCAACAGCAGGACTTGCAGCCCGTCCATCACGGCAAAGTTGAGCAGCCGCAGGCTAAGCAACGGGCCCGCGACAAACAGCACCCCCCCTTGCCCCAGGAGCAATGCCGTTAAAGCCGGCTCGCGCCCCCGGTCCTGCCAGCGATCTAGGGTTTCCGTAAGGCGAGCAGAAAGGGGACGAAACATGGCAGCAGTAAAGATGAAGCCTGCCTCCCGGTACCGTACTGCTTGGCACATCGGCAAGCGCTATACGTCGCGGGGGAAGTAGTGGTGCGCTGTTCCGCTTATTTTTGCTCGTCGGCGACTCGGCGCACAGCCCACGCAGAGCGCAACGTCGACTAGGGCCACCCCTTTCCACGGCGGGGCCAGCGGATTGATATCCCTCGCCGCACGGGAGGTACAGGCCAGAATTTAATTAGTTGCCCGCCGCTGACATTACTTGTAGCCAGCCTTTGAAACGACGGCCGTTGGTGTAGGTAATGAGGTAGTAATACATGCCCGCCGACCCGATGCCGTTCCAGCGAAAGCTGCGTTCGGGCGAGTGGTACACCTCGGTGCCCCAGCGCGAGAAAATCCGGATGCCGGCAAACTGCACGTCGCAGAAATCGGGCGGCAAATCGGGCAGCGTGAACTCGTCGTTGAGGCCGTCGCCGTTGGGCGTGATGATGTTGGGCGGCAAAAACGCCACCGTATCCGCCGAGGGCACGACCTGAAAGCGCACGGTGCGGGTTTGCGGCTGCGGCCCGCAGGCCACGGTTTCCTGCAACCGAAACACCACCGTCAGGGTAGGCGACTGCGTGCCCGGGCAGCTGGCTTGCCAACGAAACGTGCCGAACGCGGTGCCCATGCCGTTCTGGGCCGTAAACGACATGCCCGCGCTCGCCAGGTCAAATCCTTGCCCCGTAGCCGTCAGGGTCAAGGGGTTGCGGTCGGCGTCGGTGCCCGTCAGCGTGGCGGTGAACACGGTGCCGAGCGGCACCCGCACGAGCACCGGCTCGCTGCTGGCCGCGTCCGCGGGGGGAAACGTGGACGTGAGCACGGGCGGCGCATTGGGCGGCGGCAGCGCCGTAAACGCCAGCCGCACCGTGTCGCGCTTGGGCAGGCTGCACCCGTTGTCGGCCACGATCAGATCGAGCAGGTAGACTTTGTTTTTGGTATCGTAACACGCCGGAAAGCAGAGCGTGGCCGTGAGCGTATCCGGGGCGCCCGGGGCCCGCACCGTGCCGCTGGTCGCGGTCGTGAAGGCGGGCCCGGCGCCGGTGTAGTTGACCGGCCGCGCCGAGACGGTCAGCTGCGAATTGGCGTCGGGGTCGGTGAAGCGCAGGCGCACGCAAGGATCGGCGCCGGGCAGCAGGCGCAGCGTGTCGCGTCCCGGCTGGTAGGGCTTCGGGCTGGCCGAGGTAAAGAGCTGGAGGCTCGGGGCCGTGTTGCGCGGGCAGTTGAGCACGTACAGCTGGAAGTCGCGGCGCGTTTCGCCCATTTTTACGCCCTTCCGGTATTCCGAGCAACGCACCCCGAATACAAACAGACCCAGCTGTGTGGGCCGCACCGTCAGGCGGCCCGTGTGGGCGTCAATGCCCAGCGGGGGCGTACCCGGAATTTGATTTTGGGCGCTCAAGCCGGTATTCCAGGTGACGGTGCTGTAGGGGGCCGCCGACGCAAGCGGCTTGGAGTTGGTGGGGGCCGCGGTAGAATGGCCATTCAGGGGCGTCACCAGGTCGTAGGCCAGCGAGTCGCCGTCGGGGTCCTGGCCGCCAAAATCGTAGTAGAATAATTCGCCGCGGCAGGCATAGTCGCCCAACGGTGGAAAAATGTGCGGCGTCGAATCGATAAACGACTGGCCGCTGCGCACCACGGCCGGAAACTCGAGGTAAAATGTCTGGGCCGCCGCGCCCGGGTTCTGGATGTTGCTGATGCTCAGGTTGCGGCAGCACCGCTCCACAGCCGCGTAGTAGCCCGCGGGGCTGGTGTAGGTGTCGGCGGCCAGCGTAATGGTTTGGGTATATACCAGCTTGCGCGTACTCAGCGAGGGCTGGGTGCAGGCGGGGTTGGTATAACTGACGAACGTGTTGCTGACCAACGGCAAGGTCACGTCGAGCATGCGGCGGTTGGTGGCTTTGTCGAAAATACTGGCCGACAAGGCGTTGTCCAATGCCGCCGGGTCGCCGTTGATGGCGTCGAAGTACAGGTTGAGGGTGAGCGTGTAGGCGCTGCCGGTCTGGTGCTGCAACTCCATTTCCCCGCCTACAATGTGGGTGGCGTGCGCCTGCAACCCCAGGCTCAGCAGCAGCAGGACCATACCCGGCACGCGAGTCCACCAAGCACGGCGACTAGAAATGGGACCTTTGGCAGGTAGCGTCATCGTCTAAAAAGGGAATGGCTCGCTTGGCGGGGCCGTTGGGGCCCCGTCGGCAGGAGGAAAAAAGCGGGAAAAGAGAATAGGGAAGCCGGAGGCCAGCAAAGGCCAATGCCGGGGAGATGCGCGTCGAGCCGCGACCCCCTTTCTATAAGGCTGCCGTTGGCAAACGGACAACTTCGGAATGCCTAGCCAGTCGCCTGCATTCGCAGCAATCATTCCGGAGATGCAGCCGTCGGCTGCGGCCCTAGGCTGCCCCGCCCGGAACGGAGTCTGGGCGGGGCAGCGGGCGCGGGTCGTTAACTGGCGCCGCCGGTGCTGGTGGAATCCGCCGCGGTGGTCGTCGTTTTGTTGCAGTCTTTGCCGCTGCGTGGGTGGGCGTCGCCCGATTTGTCGCAGCCCGCAAAGCTGCTGATGGAGAGGAACAGTAGCAAGCCGCAAGCCGTGCGCAGGATGGTGGAAGTGCTCATACAGAAGTAGTTAAAGGATGAAAAAAGTAAAGGAATCAATAGATGTTTCCGCCAACCGGCAGCCCGCTGGGCACTGCAGCCGGAACCGTGCGGTCGAAACTTTTGGCGGTGAGGGCATTCAGAAAGGCCAGAATGGCTTGGGTGTTTTGCACGCCGTTGGGCAGCAGCGGGTCGAGTTGGCGGGCGGCCACGTGCGGGTTTTGCGAGATGCGCCGGTTACGCCCGCCCCTGTCGTAGAAGTCGAGCACCGCCTGCAGGGTGGTCAGCGTGCCGTTGTGCATGTAAGGCGCCGTCAGGGCCACGTTGCGCAGGCTCGGCGTGCGGAAGGCGTAGCTGCCGTTCACACCCGCGTCGGATGCCGCCAGCTTGCCGTTATCCGCTATCCCGAGCACGTGGGGCTGGAAGTCGCTGAGCATGGGGCCGCTGTGGCACTTGGCACACCCCGTCGCGACGAAGGCATTCAGGCCCTGCACCTGTTGTGCGGTCATGGCGCTGGTGTTGCCGCGCAAGTACTCGTCGAAGGGCGAATCCGTGGCCACCAGCGTGCGCTCGAAGCTAGCTAGGGCCTTGCCCAGGTTGATCGCCGTGACGGGCGCGGACCCGGCGAAGGCCGCCTGAAACAGCGTACCATACGCCGGAATCCGCCGCAGCCGCGCCACCACCGAGTCCAACGCCAGCGACTCGGAGTAACGGTCGCTGCGCATTTCTTCTAGTGTGGCGATGGGCATTAACGCCTGGGCCTCCAGTGACTGCGCCCGGTTATCCCAGAACATGACGGCCGTGCTGGGGTTGTAGCTGCCGTCGGCCGCCATGCGGTTGAAGGCCGCGTTGAGCACGCTGGTGCAGTTGCGCTTCGTGAACGGAATGGCGTTGGGCACCCGGAAGCGGCGGGCAGTGCCCAGGCCCTGCCCGTTGACGCCGATGGAGAGGTCCAGTCCATCGGCGTAGCCCTCGCTGGGGTGGTGGCAGGTGGCGCAGCTCACGTCGCGCTGCCCCGAAAGCACGGGGTCCCAGAACAAAGCCCGGCCCAGGACTACTTTGGCCGGACTGCCGGGGTTATCCGCCGGTGCCGCGACCGTAGCTGGCAAAGCGGCGAAGTCATTGGTGGGGGTGGGGTCCTGCCGCTGGCAGGACCCCACGCATAACCATCCGGCGCCGGCCAGCAACAGCAGCATTCGGGAAACCACGGGGCGCTTCAGGCAACCGGCAGAGGAGAACATAAGGCAGGAATAGTGGGGCAAATGGGCAAAGGGGTCTGATCAACCGTTTGGCCAGCAGCCGAAGATCAGGCTGCCTGGGCCGCAGAGGCGCCCGTCACGCAAGGGCCGAGGAAGCGCACGAAATCGTTGATGGTACGCAGCGGCACTTCGTCCGGAATGGTGAGTTGGTAGCGTTGCTCCACCTCCAGAATGATGTCGACCACGTCCAGCATGTCAAAACCCAGTTCTGTGTGCAGATCGGCTGCCGGGCTCAAACGGCTCAGAGACAGATGTTTACGCCGACGGATTATGTGCTGGACCTGCCGGGTTAACTTGGTCGGCGAGGGCGACGCGGATAAAAGCTGGGTAGCCATAACGGAGAGTTTGCGCCACGCACAGGGTCTGGAAGACGTCGAGGGGCGCGAAGCCGCTTTGAGTCAGCGCCTTGTGCTTGAAGCTGTTGGTGAAAGTGATCAGGTGATGAGAAAAGGGCTGCCGCGTTGGTGCCAGCACCCCTCGTTACCCCAGGTCGAGTGGGGCAGCTAGGCGCGGCGGTCTAGTAGTAAGATGCTCGGCGGCTGGGCTTACCCCCATTCGCTGGCAAAAAATATTTTTCACCTGCCCCCAGCACAGCAGGCAAGCCTTTTACTATCAGTTCACTAATGATGAAATGCAACCGCATTGGTAACCGCAGAATCTTTCAAGTCGACGGTCTAGCACCTCTGGCGCAGGGCGGCACGTGCTCTTGGTGCCTCTCATCGTCTTACGGAGCTGCCCAAGTATAGACTAGGGCTGGGAGCAACGTTAAAAGCATTGGAGCCGCCTGCCCCACGAACCACTCGCCGAACCAAGCTGCATGAGCGTCGGCACGATCACAAGCACTAACTAAGAGGCGCGGAGCGGCCCACAAAAAGCCCCGGCCAGGGACCGAGGTGAAAAATTGTTCGGCCACCTCAAAGCGGGCGGGTCCCGGTACTTATGCAGGCTAGTGCAGGAGGCGACTTAGAATCGTAGGCCCAACTGCACACCCGGCCACAGGCGCAGGCGGGGTTGCCCCCGGTCTGCTACATTGAGCCAGAGCCATTGGTCCTGGCCCAGCGCCCAGCGGGTTCTTCCCCGCTCGCGGGGGGCAGCGGCCAGGTTCAACGTCGGCCCGCCCACGAGCTGCCCACGCCGGCCTTGTTTGACTTGCCAGCTGACCAAGGGCCGGAGCTGCGTCAACCACCCCTGCGGGTCTTCCCGTTCGTTGACCAACAGCCACTGCAGCACCTCCAAGCTGGGCGTGAAGCGGCCCCAAGACCTGCCGGAAGTTCCGGCGCCCGCCCCCAACGCCCAGCTCGACCGGTACTCTCGCGGTCCGGCCGCCGCGCCCACGAGGGCATAGATCCGGGGAGGCCCAATCTGCACGGCGACGTTGAGCGGCAGGCATTCACTCGCCCAGACCTGGCCGTGCAGCCAACTCGTGCGCGTATGTGATTGTTCTGCACCAGAATCGGCAGCCGGAACGGACTTGGAAACCCGCGCAGGGGTGGGCGCAACTGTTCCCGCCGCTGCCGGCTGACTAACCGTCGGCATACCGCTGGGTTCCGGCAATGATTTTACCGATACGGGTAGGGCGGGAATGGTCGCAAGGGATGACAGCCCCCACCCTACCCGTATCTGGCGGGGCGATGAAGAAGCTGCCACCCTGCTCGGCGTCCGCCGTCCGCCTTGCTCGGCAGCCTGCTCCCGAGGTTGGCCTCGGTGCGGGGCAGGAGTTATATGGTTCGGCTTGAGGGGCTTTCTATTACCCGCATTAGCTGAAATGGAGGCTACGGAGCGAGTGGGCGGGCTGCCAGGTGTGGCCCGCCGGGGCGATTTGGATTCAGGGTACGGCCGGGCCACAGAGCCCCCTGCCTGGCCACCCGGTGCTACCCGTTTTGCCCGCAGCCAAGCCTTGCTGCTCAATGTTGCGGTCCGCGTCGGTGGAGAAGTGCCCGTCCGTGGCTTCACGCCAGACGTTACCGCCGGACTGCCGGCGGAACGAGCGTCAGCAACTGCCGGCTGGGGCGCACCGGTAGCTGAAGACGCCACGGCGGCAGTCCGGGAGGGTACTGCGCGACCATTCACCGACGTCACGCCCGCGGGTGGGGCCAGGTGGGCAGGCCAGAGCACCAGCTGCCCTTCTACCAGTCCATAAGACAAGTGTTCCGCGGCTAACACCTCGCGCAATACCACGTTCAACGGGCGGGCCGGCCCCGGCCGCAGGATACACGGGTGGCTAACCGGCACCAGGGAACTGCTGTAGCTGAACGGCAGCTGGGCTTGGCGTGACAACTCCGCCAGCACCTCGCTCAAGGGACGTGTGCCGGGAGCAAGCCGCACCGAGCGCAGCAGCGGCGGGGGAGAACCCTGGCCCCACGCCAGCCCAACGGGCAGCAAATACCCCAGCACGACCGCCCACAGCCAGGCCCAGGGTCGGGCAATCCGAGGCGTACTGGGTTTTCTCACAGCTGAGGTGCACGGGTAGGCGAGGCTGAATCCGACTTGGGAGCCGCCAACGGGCAGCCTGCACCGGATAGCTGGTATCCACCCTGGCCGTCGGGTGTCATCTGGCTGGCAGTAGCGGCGGCCAGCACGGCCAGCACCTGGTTGGGCTGCGGATGCGGAAACGTACCAGTGAAGCGATACCGCGCCAGCGCCGCGCTGCCCACCTGCACCTGGGTACCAAAGGTGGCCCGCAGGGTACGCACCACCTGGGCAACGGGCGCGTCGGTAAACCGCAAGGTGTCGGTCTGCCAAGCCCGGAAGTTGGGGTCGGCGAGCGGGGCGCGGCGAAGCCGGGCGGCTATCCGACCCGGGGCGTCGGTGGCGTGCAGCGCCGCACGTGTACCGGCGGTGAGCTGCACGCTATCCGCGGGGAGAACGTGCCCCAGCCAGACCTGGCCGTGCGTGACGCTGACCTCAACCGAATCCTCGGCCGCGTAGGCCCGCACATTAAAGGCCGTGCCCGTCACGCGCACGCGGGCCGTGGTGGTGGTCACCACGAAGGGTCGGTCCGGATTGGGCTGAACTTCAAAATACGCTTCGCCTGTCAGCTGCACGGCCCGCGGCCCATGGGCATCCGATGTCTCTACCCCTGTGTAATGCAGCCGCGAATGCGCGTTGAGCCAGACCGTACTGCCGTCGGGCAGGCGCACCATCCGACGGCCGGTGGTGCTGGCATAGGCCTGCACCTGCGTGGGCGGCTTAGCCCTAAACACCCGGGCGAGGGCAAACCCAACGCCCAGTACCAGTACCAAGCCGACTGCCAGTTGCCGGCGCCGGGCTGCCACCCGCCGTTGCAGCGGCCAGAGCGGCTGGGTGGCTGGGGCGTGGGCCGCCGTTGCAGCTGGTGGCGTGGGCGCAGCAACAGTAACGGCGGCGGGCCGAACGGCAGCCATCTTGGGACGAAGGCGTTGCCACGCCGCTTGCACGTCGGCAGGCGAAAACAACACGGGACCCGCCTCTGCCTCGCCCGCCCGTTCCCAAGCCCGGGTGACAGTAGTCAGGATTTGCAGGTGAGCGGGATCTGCCTGCACCCACGCGCGCAGGTCGGCCCGCTCGGCCGCCGTCGTTTCGGCCGCCAGGTGGCGGGCCAGCAGCGTCCAGGGTGCGTCGGCTGGGTCGGGGTAGTTGGTTGTCATGGGAAAGGCCGAAGGAAAATGCACGTGCCGTACATAAAGGATACGATTTTTGCCGCGCAACCCCTATGCGGTCCGAAAATAATTGGGCGCGGGCCGCTCCGGCGAACGGGAACCCGTGTCTCCTCCGTGCGCTGGTTGCCGCAAGCTGGTCATACTGCAGCACAACAGCAGCCAGTACAAGTTTTTCAACACGCCGGCCAGTTCCCGGCGCAGGATCCGCAAGGCTTTGCCCATCTGGTTTTCCACCGTTTTAGGCGAAAGCTCCAGCGCCTCCGCAATCTGCTGGTAACTCAATTCCTCGTAGCGGCTTAGCTCAAAGATAATCCGGCACTGGCGTGGAAGTTGCGCCAGGGCCGCCGCCACTGCCGCGGCAGCTTCCGCGGCATGCAGGCCTTCCAAGGCATCGGGGGCTACCGGGTCAACGGGTAGGACCTCGTCCCAAGCCACCTGGCGTTTATTTCGTTGCAGGTAGCGCAAGGCCCCATTCACAGCCATCCGCGTGAAATAGGCGCGGTACGATTCAATGACCGGCAACGCGTCGAGCCCCTGCCATATACCCAGAAAGGTTTCCTGTAGAATGTCCTCGACGGCCTCCCGGTCGGGCACTACCCGGTACACGGCCGTGCCCAACGGGGAGTACAAGGCCTCAAAGAGCTGCTCGAAAAAGGCCTCGGGGTCGGTCTGGCGCAGCCGCGCCAGGCGGGCATTCAGCGAAGCGTCATCGGAAGCAGCCATTCAGCGAAAACGGATAAGGAGCAGGTTGTCGGCGGCCGCGGCCGCTCTTGTCGGCCCGCCCAAGATACAACGGACAAACGGATTGCCGCTATTGCATCCGATCCCGGCGGCCGTGCCAGCTAACGGAATAGGATTGGCAATTGTTGTTCCCGCGTCCCGCGCTTGCCCGTGTGCATCGCCGAGCTAGCAGCCTTGCTGGACGGTTCCCACAAGCTGCCCAGGCCCTGCTCATAGCGTTGATTTTATAAGGACTGCCGGTACAAGGGCAAATCACCGCTATGCCTGGCTGGAATCGCTCAAAAAGAGCATTAGAACGGTTTAGAGGTCTTTTTAACGTAGCACCGACTGGCATAGGTGCCAAAAAACGCCCCACCCGGTACGCTTGCTTAACATAAAAATGACTTCTAAGACACCTCTTCTGATTTAGATTCAGAAGGTCCCTCCACTGCTGGCTTTCTTACGCTACTGTTGCAAGTCGCGCTTCTTCCTCGTATGCTCCTGCTTTAGTACCCGCACTTGCTCGCATGCGGAAATCACTGCGGCCCATTTCTGAGATCTGCTGGTAGCTGTTTCAGGCATTTCGGTTAACAACGCTACCTGGTCTCGGATCAACGTGCATAGGTCTGTTATTTCTGCCGTAAGAATGCCGGCACGGGCTAATACGGCCAAGTTATCCGGATGAAAGAAGGTGTGGACTGATACCGCAAAATCCTCATACAGAACTCCTTCGAGTACTTCTGCTGAGCCGTTCACATCAACGCCACAAAGGTTGGCCGTATCGTCGAACCATTCGGTTCTTGCCTTCAGATCTTCCATGGAGTATTACGCATTCCTAAAATAGAATTTTAGAGCCATTAGGAAGATGCATATTACCAACTCCTTGCTAAAAAACTCATTAACACGAACTGTGTTGAAAGTCAAGGATTCAGGGCCGGTTTAGAAGTAAAACCAGCCTGATACGGCACCCCCGATCTGACAATGGCGAAGGCTTGTTTCAGCAGTTTGTTGCAGACGGCAATCAAGGCCAACTTCTTGTTCTTGCCTTTCGCCACGAGTCGGTCGAAGAGCGCCCCACAGGCGTTATTCGTTTTCTTCGCCGAAAAGCTGCACCTGAAGAGCTTGGCCCGGATCAAGGCCCCACCCATCTTGGTGATACGGACCTTGCCCCGAATGCGGGTGCCCGACGTGTGCTCCCGGGGCGACAAGCCGGCCATCGCGATGAGCTGGCGGTAGTTATCGAGATGCACAAAGCCACTGGCAAACAAGAGCAACAGGCCCGCGGTCTTTCGCCCACTACCGGGAATGGAGCAGAGCAGCGCCAGTTCCGAGCCAAAGCGCTGTTCTAAGAGGG
>NZ_JACSJJ010000001.1:0-1401268 GCF_014349165.1 Hymenobacter sp. BT491
GCGTGCGCCAGCTCTTGGCCCTGGAGCAGGTGCGCCACGGCATCGCCCGCGACCTGCACGACGACATGGGCTCGACCCTGAGCAGCATCTCCATTTTGAGCCAGGTGGCGCGCACCCACCAGCAGCAGCAGCGCCCTCAGCAGGCGGCGGCCGTCTTGGAGCAGATCGGGGAGAGCTCGCGGCGCATGCTCGACGCCATGGACGACATCGTCTGGGCCATCAACCCGGCCCACGACGCGGTGGAGGACGTCACGGCCCGCATGCGGGCCTTCGCCTCCGAGGCCCTGGAGGCGCGCGGCATCGCCCTGGCCTTCCGCGTGGCCCCCGAGGTGCGGGGCCTGGCCCTGGCCATGCCGGCGCGGCGCGAGTTTTTCCTTTTGTTCAAAGAAGCCGTCCACAACCTGGCCAAGTACGCCCGCTGCCGGCAGGCCACCGTCACGCTGGCCCGGCCCGCCGCCCACCGCCTGGTCTTGACCGTGCAGGACGACGGGGTGGGCTTCGACCCGCAGGCCCCGGCCCAGGGCGGGGGCCACGGGCTGGCCAACATGCGGGCCCGGGCCCGGGCCCTGGGCGGCCAGCTGGCCCTGTGCACCGCCCCCGGCCGCGGCACCACCCTCACCCTGACCATCCCCGTGAATGGGTAATCCCCAAAGGCTATTATATAAATATCTGATTGTCAAATATTTATATAATGCTTGAGTAGTGGCCTTCTCAAGAGTTAGTTGCTTTCTGAGAAGGCGCTCACATGATTATGTGGTCTTGTTTTGGGGCGTAAGGATGTATCTTGGTAGGGTTAATATTCTGCCTGATTCTCATGGAAGCGCCCACTCGCGTACTTATTTACGAAGACAATGCCGACCTGCGCACCAGCCTTAGCCAACTCTTGTCCGGTTACCCCGGGCTGGAGCTGGCGGGTGCCCTCGGCAACTGCATGCAGGCCGAAACCGACATCGCGCGCCTCTCGCCCGACGTGGTGCTGATGGACATCGACATGCCCGGCATCAGTGGCATCGAAGGTCTGCGCCGCATCAAGGCGGTGGCGCCCAAAGTTAATGTGGTGATGCTCACGGTGTTTGAGGAAAACGACCGCGTTTTCGATGCGATTTGTGCCGGGGCCGATGGCTACTTGCTCAAGAAAACGCCTCCAGCCAAGCTCCTCGATGCCATCGCAGAAGTACGGGCCGGGGGCGCCCCGATGACGCCCGCCATCGCCCGGCAAGTGCTGCGTTTGTTTCCGAAAGCGCCGCCCAAGGTAGTCGCGGAAGATGCCGTCACGGCCAACCTCAGCGCCCGCGAACAGGAAATTCTGAGCTTGCTAGTGGAAGGCTACAGCTACAAAATGATTGCCGCCGACCGCGGCATCAGCCTCGACACGGTGCGCTCGCACATCAAGAAAATCTACGAAAAGCTGCACGTCCGCTCCATGACCGAGGCCGTTTCGAAGGCCTTGCGCCAAGGGCTTACCTAAAGCAAGTGCCAACGGGTAAGCCACTCACATCATCATGTGATTGACAAGGGCAGGCCTCGCCTGTATCTTCCTGCTGACCAACGACTCCGGAAAATTCGTTTCGTGACGAAGCGATGCGGAACCGTCTGGTGTATTCTTAGCCGTCTATCGTTATGCCCAAACCACGCCGTCAAGTAATCATAATGATGGTGGGCCTCTGGCTCACTGGTCGTCCCGCACTAGCCTGATTGTTATCGGCCATGCCCGCCCCAGATCGTCTGGGCATCCCTAGACCGCGCCTGCTTGATTGCCCCGAGGCTATCAAGCAGGCTTTTTTGCGATCGTGCAAGCTTGGTATCTGATAGATACTCAAAGGGTTGGCTTTTTAGCTTGGAAAAAGCTGTTTAGTAGTATCAGGCAGGCAGTGTAGCTTCTGAGCCCGAATCGGCTATCTTCGGAGTCAGAACCCCGTCAGTGAGCCACCTATGCAAGTACTTCGCAAAGTTCCGTTCGAGCAGATTTTCGTCCTCGACATCGAAACCGTGCCGTGCGTAGGTTGCCACGACGAGCTAAATGAAATGCTGCGACTGCTCTGGGAGCACAAATGCCACGCCCTGCGCCGCGAAAAAGGTTGGAATTCGAGCCGCCTCGACGTCGAGCCGCTGCCGGATTTTCTGCATGCGGCGACGCTGTTTGAGCAGGCCGGCATTTATGCCGAGTTTGGCAAAGTCATCTGCATTTCGCTGGGCTGCTTCTACTTCGACCGGCAGGAAGAGCAGATGCGCTTTCGGGTAAAATCCTTCGCCGACCACGACGAGAAGCAGATGCTCAGCGAGTTTGCGCATGTACTGGACCGCAAACCGCAGCACATACTGTGCGCTCACAACGGCAAGGAGTTCGATTTTCCGTATCTGTCGCGGCGTATGCTCATCAACGGTCTTACGCTGCCGCCCCAGCTCGATATAGCCGGCAAGAAGCCGTGGGAGATTCCGCACCTCGACACCATGGAGCTGTGGAAGTTTGGCGACCGTAAGTCCTTTACTTCCTTGCCGTTGCTGGCGGCCATGTTCAATATCCCGACGCCCAAAGACGACATCAACGGGTCGGATGTGGCGCGCGTGTACTACAATGAGCAAGACCTGCCGCGCATAGTCAAGTATTGCCAAAAAGACATCATTACTACGGCCCGCTTGCTTCAGCGCTTCCGCGGCGAAGAGCCCTTTTCCGACGAAGCTGTTGTGTATGCCGACGAATGGAATGCAGTGATGCGGAAACTCTAAATGCTTGATTATAAAGTATTTATATTGATGCCTTTGGGTGATAAAATACCGCAATCTCTTTGCATCGGGTGCAGAAGTTGAGGCCCCGCCCTTTCCGAATTAAGGAAAGAGGCGGGGCTTTTTTAGAATCCGAAGTTAGAAAGAAAGGCTGCGCTGCCCCTTACCAACTTTTGCAAGACGTGGCTCGTATTGGTGACAGTTGCCGTTTTATGGATGAATATATTTATAAATATTTATGAAATAATATAACTAAATCACTATCCAAGCAATGAATTACGGGTATGGTTATTGTAAATAAGACTATAATTTATTGTATATTACTTAGTAGTAGCTTGCCTCACGTAATCTATCCATGTCAGTCGCCTTATTAGAAAAGGTTAAAAGCTACCTCACTGCTGACGCCGTGCGACTAGCTAGCACGGCATTGGGAGAAGACGAGGCCTCGGTGGCGAAAGCTTTCAATAAAGCTATCCCGTTGGTAATGAAAGCCTTTCAGGATTTGTCTAACCGGCCAGGCGGCACGGATATTCTCTGGAACATGACGCGCGATGCTCATGCCGCGGGCTTGGTAAACAACGTCGAACAGATCATAGATCCCACCGGCGTTTGGCACGAGCGTGGCAAAGAGCTGATGCGGTCGATGCTGGACGAAGAATATACAGGCCAGGTCGAGGCAATTGCCCAAGGCTGCGCGCTCCCTGCTTCGGCAGTGGAAAACCTGCTGAGCATCGCGGCGCCCATCACGCTGGGAGCGATGGGCCAGCAAGCCGCAGAGCAACGCCTAGATGCCATTGGTTTGGGCAAACTGCTGCGCAGCCAGCGCCTCACCGATGCGGCTACGCCTGTAAGCATGAGCAGCGGCGCGCCCTGGACAATCATCAGCGCAAGCGGTGATCTCGGTGCCGACAACCGACACGGCAAATCCAATCCGCTGGCCGGTTTCGACCCGCAGAAGTTCCTGCTGCGGGGGCGCAATACCCGGTCGGTGTGGCTGGCTTTGGTGGCAATTGCTGTAGCCATTGGCGGCTACTTGCTGGGGCACAACAGTTCTTCAGCGGTTCCGGACAGCAGCTTGTCGGCAACCCCTACAACGAGCGTGAGCGACGCCCAAATGCCGCCCAGCGTGGCGGCGCAAAACCGCTACGACAAGCTCGCCAGTGATTACGTGTACAAAGAACTGCCCGCGGAAGAAGCTGCGGGCTCCGATCCGGCACTGTCGGCCTCCAGCACAAATTCGCCCAGCACTACTGCCCCCAACCCGGAACGCGCGGCTATCCCCAAGCTCAGTAGCGAAACCAATGCCAACACAGCGGTGAGCAGCTCGGCCAAACGCCGGACAACGCGTACGCCGGCCCGCCGCACTAAAAAAGCTGCTGGTTTTCTGCGCTCGGTTGGTTCGCGCATCAACCGCCTGTTCCGTGGCTCGAAAACGCAACGGAAGCAGCGCTACAAAACCAAACGGAGTAACGCTGCAGTATGTCCGTGCACGCACCCAGTCAAATGAAACATATTGGTGGCGCTGCTTGCATATTGACTGATTTTCAAAAACTTGATACCTGATACAAGGCTGGTTGATTTCCCTGCTTTCTCCCGACTGGCCCTCCCACCTAAAACTTCTGCTGTTATGTCCCAGAACCTACTCGACAAAATCAAAACCCACTTTGCCGGCGAAACCGTGAGCCAAGTCAGTGTGGCAGTGGGGGAAAACGAAGCAGCCGTCAGCAAAGTCCTCACGCGGGTCATTCCGATCGTGCTGGATAGCTTTATTGAGCTGGCTGACCAGCCCGGTGGCACCGAGGTGCTGTGGGGCATGACGCGCGAAGCAAGCGAATCGGGCATTCTTACCAACCTTACCCGCTCAGTAAGCTCCGGCGGAGGCTGGCTCAACCGCGGCGTTGAGCTAACCAAGTCCTTGCTGGATGAGCGCTATACCACTACCGTCGAGTCGATTTCGCGCACTTCGGGCGCTCACGCCACGGCAGTGAGTAGCCTGTTCGGCATGGCCGCTCCCGTGACGTTGGGCGTATTGGGACAATATTCCGCCGAGCACGGCTTCGACGCGGGCGACCTAGCGCGGTGGCTACAAACGCAAAAAAACACCGTAGTAGGTGCAATGAAGCCGGAAGTAGGAGGCGGAAGTATAGCGCCGTGGACAAAAATTGGTGGTCCTTCGGAGGCCGTGCCGCTCAACAGCTACGAGTTGGACGCCCGCCCGTCCCATTCCGGCGGGCATCTCTATGCACACCAGGAAACGGTAGCGCAGGGCAAAGGCCCGATGCGCTGGATTCTGCTGGGCCTGCTGCTTGTCGCGATTGCCGCGTTGGTGGAAGTCGGCTTTTTCCTGGGCCAGCGGCGTGGGGGAGTAGATGCCAACGGGCTCGGCGGCGATACCGCCAGCGCTACTAGCGCTACTGATAAGGGCGGAAACTCCGCCGTAGCTGCGCCGTTAGCGGGTCGTTATGATAAGGCTTCGGGCAACTTCATTTATGATACGGGAGCGCCGACGCTACTGAAACTAGCCGACGGTTCTCGCCTGATGGCCGGCACCAACTCGACGGAAAGCCGCCTCTACCAGTTCCTTGCGGATGACAACATACAAGTCGATTCGGTCAATCGCACGAAAGGCTGGATCAGCTTCGATCGAGTGTATTTCGAGCCGAACTCCTCCAAGATCACCGGCGAATCGCAGCAGCAGCTACAGAACATCGCCCGTATTCTGAAGAGCTTCCCGAATGCCAAAGTGAAAATCGGGGGCTACACCGACAATCACGGCGAGTTCAAGCTGAACCTGAAACTGAGCGAAGCTCGTGCTACCGCCGCCATGGCCGAATTGGTGGATTTGGGCATTGATGCCACGCGCATCGTAGCCAAAGGGTACGGCCAGAAAATCCCCATCGCCAGCAACGACACCGACGATGGCCGCGCCCTCAACCGCCGTATCAGCATCCGCGTGACGCAGAAATAGCGTTCGATTTCGATATAACTACATACAAAAGGGGCTCCTGCAAAGCAGGAGCCCCTTTTGTATGTAGTTGATAATCAATTACTTATAGTTGTTCGTGTAAAGGCTCTTTTGCGAGGTAGCCCGTCATCTTGTACTGATTGTGGCAGTGTTTGTGTAACTGCTTAGCTCGTCACAGCACTCTGCTGTCTGGGCATAAAAAAGGCGCCTCATGAAGAGGCGCCTTTTTTATAAAGCAACACAGGCTGTACCTGCTACAAAACCCCAGTGAAAATACCAGGCAGGATTCCAAGGAGGACGGTCAGCAAAGCCAGTACCACCAACACCACCGCCTGAAACGTGCCCACCGCAACGGGCTCAGTTGCGTCGGCCTCAGCCGGGCGCATGTACATGGCGATAACGGGGCGCAGGTAATAGTAAATGCCTACCATCGACATCACCACGGCGAATACCACGAGGCCAATATATCCTTTGTCGATGGCAGCGCCGAACAGGAAAAACTTGCCGAAAAAACCTCCGGTCAGCGGAATGCCCGCGAGCGAAAGCATGGCTACGGTCATCACAAACGCCAACAGCGGATTGGTGCGGGCCAAGCCATTGAGCGCCGTGTAATCTTCGCGCTGACGTTGATCAGAAACGAGCTTCAACACCCCGAAAGCCGCCACAGTAGCGATGGAATATGCCAGCGAGTAGAAGAAAATGCCGTTAGCTGACAGACCGCTAAGTGCGCCATTAAAGGCCACCAAGCCAATCATCAGATAGCCCGCATGCGAAATGCTCGAATAGGCCAACATGCGCTTCACGCTGTTTTGGGCCACGGCGCCCACGTTGCCAATAAGCAAAGTCAGCACGCACATCGCGATGATGGTCGGGATCCAGAAATTCTGAGCGGCTGGGAAAGCCTGCACCAACAACTTGAGGAAAGCGGCAAAGCCGGCGGCTTTTACCACGGTGCTCATGAAAGCGGCAAAGAAGGTGGGCGTGCCTTCGTACACGTCGGGCGTCCAGAAATGGAAAGGCGCCGCCGATACTTTGAAGCCTACCCCGATCAGCATCATCAGCAAACCGATGTAGAGCATAGGCTGCATCGAAGCGTTGGCCGGGTTGGCTACTGCTTCGCCAATCTGCGACACGTAGAAGGCACCCGTTGCGCCATATACCAGCGCAATGCCGAACAGCAGAATGCCGGTGGCAAACGAACCCATCAGGAAGTATTTCAGGGCGGCTTCGTTCGAGCGCACGTTGCGCTTGTCGGAGCCGGCCAGCACGTACATCGAAATGCTCAGGATCTCAATGCCGACAAACAGCATCAGCAGGTTTTCGTAGCTCACCATCATGATGGCGCCCACGAGTGAAAACAGCAGCAGCGAATAGTATTCGGCGAGGTTGGCTTCGTCGTCGCGCACGTATTTCTGCGAGAAGGGCAGCAGCAACACCGTCGTCAGGACCACAATGCCGGTAAAGGCAACCGAGTAGCGGTCGATGGTGAGCATGTTGTTGAAATACGACTGCGAAGCCGAATTCCAATCGTACGCGTTGGCTCCGAATACCACCACCAGAATGATCATGGCCACCGGAAGCAGCATCCGGTTGGAGCGCAGGAACCCTAGGAAAAGGTTGACGATGCCGAGAACGGAGAGCAGAATAATAGAAGTCATGTCGTCGGGATCAGGAGCTTAGCGGTTTATCATGGTGATAATCTGCAGGATAGCAGGCTCGGAGATGCGCAGGAACACATTCGGAAACAGACCGATCCAGAACACCATGATAATCAAGGGAATAAGGACAGCTAATTCGCTGCCGCTCAAATCACGGATGGCGGCCGAAAAAGAAGAATCGGGGCCAAGCATCACGCGTTGGAACATACGCAGCAGGTATACAGCCGCAAAGATGATGGTCAGGCCAGCCACGGCGCCCAGCCAGTTATTGTATTGATACACACCGCCCAGCAGCAGAAATTCGCCTACAAAACCATTGGTCAGCGGCAGGGCTACCGTGCCGAGCAAAATCACGAGGAAGGTCACGGAAAGCAAGGGCGTACTGCGGGTCAGGCCGCCGAGCTCGGGAATCTGGCGAGTGTTGGTGCGGCGCTGGATGATGTCGGCGATAAAGAACATGCCCACCACGTTGATGCCGTGCGCCAGCATCTGAACCACGGCACCTTGCATGCCCATCAGGGTAATCGAAAACACGCCTGCCGCCATCAGGCCCACGTGGGAGAGCGACGAATACGCGATCAACCGCTTCATATCGCGTTGGCGAATGGCGATGATGGCGCCGTAAATGATGCCGATAACGGCCAGAATCATCACGACCTTATCCCACTGGCTTACGCCTTTGGGCACAATCGGCAGCAGCCAGCGCAGGCAGCCGTAAATACCCATTTTCAGCATGATGCCCGACAAGAGCATGGTAGCAGGAGCGGGGCTTTCGGTGTAGGTATCAGGCTGCCACGTGTGAAAGGGGAAAATCGGCATTTTCACGGCAAACGCTATGAAAATCAGCCAGAAGAGCCAAGCCTGCTGGGCCGCACTCAGGTTCAGGTTGTAGAACGCAATGATATCCGACGAGCGCATCGCTCCGTTGACTCCCGTCTGGAAATAGAGGTATACGAAGGCGGCCAGCATAAACAGCGAGCCGATAATGGTGTACAGAAAGAACTTAAACGTAACCTGAATCCGGCGCTCACTGCCCCAAATGCCCGCCAGGAAATAGATCGGAATAAGGGCTACTTCCCAGAAGAAGTAGAACAGGAAGGCGTCCAGCGAGATGAACACGCCAATCAGCCCCGTTTGCATAAACAGGATGAGCGCGTAAAAAGCCGAAGCATTGGGGTAATCGTGGCGAAAAGAAGCCAGAATAATCAGCGGCACTAGAAAGGTGGTGAGCAGCACCAGCAGCAAGCTGAGTCCGTCGATGCCCACGTGAAAATTGATGCCTGCTGAGGCAATCCACGGCACGTTCACTTCAAACTGCGCGCGGGCTGTGTGCTGGGACGTAACCGCAATGAAAATTGCCAGTGCGAATTCGACCAGTGACGCGCCAAAAGCCATCACGCGTGCCGCTTGGCCTTTGGCAAAGTGCAGCAACAGCGCGGCCGCCACAGGAAAGAGAAGTAAGAGGACAGTCAGCATTAGCTAAGCAGGTTGTTCTTTTGGCGCTCAAATTCTGTCTGTGTGAGCACGCCTTGATCACACAAGTTGTGCAGCTTAATTATCTCATCGGCTACTGAAGCCTTCGAAGTAGCATTAGCTCCCGAAGAAATAGCTGAAGTAATAGAATCACTGCGCAACGCGAGGTAAAGAGAAAAAACCCAACCAATTATAGACCATCCTGCGAGTAAATTGATCACGAATAGAGTCTTAAAGTCAGGCTTCTTACGCCCAATCAGGTAGGGCAAAAAGTAGAAGAAGAGAACAGGAAGGAGCCACAGAAAATCTACGAAGGTCAAATTCTTCAAGAGAAACTCTGCTGTGCTCATACCTCTTTTGATTTATAGCCGGAAGAAGTTCAGCGCCAGAATCACTACAATCCCGATTACCATCAGCATGAGATACAAGCCGATCGTGCCAGTTTGCACATAGCGCAGCAGTTGCCCGCCGCCTAGGGTAAGACGACCAAAGCCGTTTACAATCGGGTCGATAACTCCTTGCTCGACAAACCGATACAAGCCTTTTGACAGCGCCATCGACGGACGCACAAACAGCGCATCGTACAGCTCATCGACGTAGTACTTGTGATACACCAAGCTCTCAGGAGCCGAACGCTGCGATTCGTCTGCAACCGGGCGCACACCACGGCTTATGTACTGCACATAGGCCAAAACAATGCCCAGCGCCCCGGCTGCTACTGATAGGCCAATCAGCATCAGCTCGGTGTTGTGATCGAGTTCTGCTGCAAATGCCTCAGGATTAAGGCGTTGTGAATACGTGAAAATGGGTGCCAGATAATCGGCTAAGTAATGCTTGCCCAAGATCATCGGAGCGCCCATGAAACCGCCCACAGCGGCCAACACAGCCAGAATAATCAGCGGCAGCGTCATGGAAGCAGGCGACTCGTGCAGATGGTGCTTCTGTTCTTCGGTCCCCCGGAACTCGCCAAAGAACGTCAGGAACAGCAGGCGGAACATGTAGAACGCCGTCAGGAACGATGTAAACAAGCCGATGACCCACATGAGCTTGTTGTGCTCGTAAACGTGGCTCAGGATTTCGTCTTTGGAGAAGAAACCCGAAAATGGCGGAATGCCGGAGATGGCCAGGCAGCCAATAAGGAACGTTAAGAACGTGATGGGCAAGGCTTTGCGCAAGCCGCCCATTTTGCGGATATCCTGCTCGTTGCTCATGGCGTGAATCACGGAACCCGCACCCAGGAACATTAGCGCTTTGAAGAAGGCGTGCGTCAGGACGTGGAACAGCGAGGAGCTGTAGCCCATCACGCCCAAGGCCAGGAACATGTAGCCGAGCTGCGAAACGGTAGAGTAAGCCAGTACCTTCTTGATGTCGTTTTGAGCAAGGCCGATGGTGGCAGCGAAGAGCGCCGTGGCCAAGCCAATGATGCCCACAACTTCGAGCGTCGTAGGGGCGAGCGTAAACAGCACGTTGGCACGCAACACCATATAGATACCGGCCGTCACCATCGTAGCTGCGTGGATAAGCGCCGAAACGGGCGTCGGGCCGGCCATGGCGTCGGGGAGCCAGGTATAAAGCGGCAACTGCGCCGATTTGCCCATGGCACCCACAAAGAGCAGCAGCGTAATAGCAGTCACGACACCGGTTCCAACCTGAAGTTGTGAAGCTTTCTGGAACACTTCGGCGTACTGCACCGAGTCGAAGGTGAGATAGATCAGGAAGATGCCCAGCAGAAAGCCTAAGTCACCGATGCGGTTGATAATGAAGGCTTTCTTGGCGGCGTTATTGTATTCGGTGTTCTTGTTCCAGAAGCCAATCAGTAGGTAAGAGCAGAGTCCTACGCCTTCCCAACCGATAAACAAAATCACGAAGTTGGCGCCCATAACCAGCACCAACATGCTGAATATAAATAGGTTGAGAAACGAGAAGAACTTCCCAACGTTCTCGTCGTGGTGCATGTAGCCGATGCTGTACACGTGAATCAGGAAGCCGACTCCCGTGACGAGCAGCAGCATGATGAGGCTGAGCTGGTCTATCTGGTAGGAAAACGGAATCTGGAAGGAGCCGACCGTAATCCAGTCGAACAGCGTGACCGTGTACTGGTACTGGAAATTGGCAAACAGAAAGACCGAAATCGCGAACGAGCCCAGCACCGTCGCGCTACCCAAGAGCCCAGCTACAGTGCCCGACAGGCGGCGGTTGAGCAAGCCGTTGAGCAGAAAGCCTAAAAAAGGCAGCAGCGGGATCAGAACGTA
This sequence comes from Hymenobacter sp. BT491, assembly GCF_014349165.1. Lineage (NCBI taxonomy): Bacteria > Pseudomonadati > Bacteroidota > Cytophagia > Cytophagales > Hymenobacteraceae > Hymenobacter > Hymenobacter sp. BT491. The sequence continues at coordinate 11,073 of NZ_JACSJJ010000001.1, forward strand.
CAGCAGCGTAGAATACGGTGCGCTGGCTGCGGGAATAACAGTTTCTTGCATAAGTTGAATTGTTAAACGGATAAACGTAAGTCATTGATTATCAAATGGTTGTAAAAAATAACCGTTGATAACACAAGTCGTTAGCTTACCATTTAAGCCTATTCAAAAGATTGACGTCGGTATTCTGGAAGTTGCGGTAGATCATCACGATAATGCCCAAGCCTACTGATACTTCGGCGGCGGCTACGGCCATGATGAAAAACACAAAGATTTGCCCGTTCGGGTCGGCGCGGTAGGCCGAGAAAGCCGTCAGCAGTACGTTCACGGCGTTGAGCATCAGCTCGATGCACATGAAAATGATGATGGCGTTGCGCCGGGTCAGTACCCCGACTACGCCGATGCAAAACAGCGTCGTAGCGAAGAATACGTAATACTGCAGCGGGACGGTGCGGATAACTTCCGGGATGGTCTGTTCCATGTAGTTGGGTCAGCAGACAAAGCAAAGAGCCAACCGAAGCTCGGCTGGGGTGAATTAGCTGGCAAAGGTATCCTGAAAATCGGAAACCGCACAGGGAAATGTAGCAACGATGCCGCGGAAGCAAGCCGCTTTTCAGCGCACAGAGGCGCTACCGACGAGGCGTTGATAAATATCTGGGCGGCATAAAGTATTTTGAAACGAAGTTCGTCTGCTTAACCAGATGGAACCTATAGCCTTAACCGGATTAGCCGCGGCCAACATGACTGGACAAGACCGTCAGATACAGGAGGCCGTGCGCGAGCAACGCGGTCGCTTGCTGGCGTTTATCCGCCGCCGCGTGCCCGACGAAGCCGACGCCGAAGACATTCTGCAGGATGTATTTGGAGAGCTGGTGGAAAGTTACCGCCTGCTCAAGCCCGTGGAAAAAGTGGCCTCCTGGCTTTTCCGCGTGGCCCGCAACCGCATCACCGACCTCTACCGCCGCAAGAAAACTACTTCGCTCGAAGCCGAAGCCTTCAACTACAGCGACAACGAGGAAGGCGCTTTGCTGCTCGCCGATGTGCTGCCCGCCCAAGACGACGCTCCCGAAAACCGACTGCTGCGCGAGACGTTGATGGAGGCCCTCGCCGATGCCTTGGAGGAGCTGCCCAAAAACCAGCGCGACGTGTTTGTGTGGCACGAACTGGAGGGCAAAAGTTTTAAGGAGCTGGCCGAAGAAACCGGCGTGCCGCTCAAAACCTTGATTTCGCGCAAGCATTACGCGGTGCAGCACCTGCGCCAACGGCTCCATGCGCTTTACACGGATTTATTCACTGATTAATCTCCCCACCCATATGAACCGCAAATTTTGGCTGCTTCGCGGCCTGCGCTTTTTGCTTTTTGCAGCCTTGTTTATCACTGCTGCGGGCTTTATCACCATGTACCTCTGGAACTGGCTCGTTCCCAATATCTTCCACGGACCGGTGCTCAATTTTGCCCAAGCCATTGGGCTGCTGGCTCTTTCGCGCCTGTTGCTGGGTGGTTTTCGCGGCGGACCCGGGCAGCATCGCTGGGGCCGGGCTCGTTGGAACCAACACCAACGCGAATGGCGCCAGAAGATGGAAACTCGCATGGCGGCCATGACGCCCGAAGAACAGGAGAAATTCCGGCAGAAGATGCGCGCTAGCTGTGGCCCGCCCTGGATGCGCCGACAGGCGTCCACCGAAGAACCTTCTGTAAATCAGGCCGTGTAAGTTAGTGTTAATCAATGATTTGTATTTAAATCATGAAGCCTGCCACCGAAAGGAAAGTCATTCGCTGGTTTCATGTGCTGGCCAGTATCCCGATTGTGGGCTACATCTACGGGCCAGTAGCCTCGAAGCCGGAAGCCGCTTTTGCCACTAAGTTTGTCCTGCTGCCGCTGGTGGTGCTAACGGGCTTGTGGTTGTGGAAAGGCTACGCAGTAAGAAGGTGGCTGAAGACGTTTAGTAATTGAGTCGACGCAAAACAGGCCGCGGATATATCTGCGGCCTGTTTTGCGTCATTATCCAGTGGTATGGGCACACGTTCATTCTGTCTATTTATTTACCGTTTAAAACCTTGCTCAAAAAGGCAGCCGTGTAGTTGAGGGTAGGCTCAAACCAGGGATTAAAAAGCGGGAAAGTGTGCGGCGTATCCGGGATGGCGTGGACCTCGTTGTAAATTTTTAATTCGTTGAGCTTACTGATAAAGTCTGTTCTTCCCGCGTGCATTCTGTCCACGGAGCTATTGATGAACAGGATAGGCGGCATTTTCCCGCTGACGTGATTTAGTGCCGAAGCTTCTTGCCACAACTCCGGCTTCTGACTTTTAGAAGCCCCGAACCAGTACGTCGCGGCCGAAGTCGATTTGCTGTCGTCGCCTTCGCCCGACTCTGGATGGATGAAAGCCAAAATGCCATCTACATCCACTACCGCCTGCACATTGCTAGAAACACCTCTGTTACAGGTGTTTACTTCGTAGCGCTTGTCGCCGTTGGTGGAGCCCATAAGTGCGGCCAGTTGCCCGCCAGCCGAAAAACCCCAGACCGCGATTTTGGTCGTGTCAATAGCATACGCGTTCGCATTCGCGCGCATCCACCGAACGGCAGCCTTCAGGTCATTGACGGCCGCTGGGTAAATGGCTTCCGTGGAAAGCCGGTATTCTGCCGTAACGGTCACGTAGCCTTTCCCAGCCAACTGCTGCGCCATCGGGATGTGATGGGAGCGGTCGCCGGAGCGCCAGCCACCACCGTGAATAAGCAGCACAGCAGGGTACTTAGCTTTCCGCTTAGCCGTGGGATAGAAGATGTCGAGCTTCAGGTCCCGATTGCCAATCGTGCAATACGTGAGATCCCTTTTCGAGGCAACGCCAGCCGGTATTTTAGGCGTGGCAATGCTGACAGCAGGATATTGTTTTTTGGCCTTCACATAAGCGCTGTGCACCGTGAAAGAAGTGTCGCGTTCTGCTGCTTTTTGCTGCGCTTCAACCGAAAAAGAAACGATCGTGAACGCTGCTACTAACAGGCTTTTCAATCTAAAATAGGCTTTCTTACGCATGCGCTTAGGGTTTATGGGGCCGTTGCATGGTAGGCATTTCCCGTGCATCGATAGCTTGGGCATATTACTCAATAATACAGAAAGCGGCACCCGAAGCAGTCAGGTTCCGCTTTTCCCGTTTGTCAGCCTGAGTAACGCGAAGGATCTCGCCCGCCGCAGTAATTAATGAGTTAGCGTGGCCCGCAAGATGCTTCGCCAACCTCAGCATGACGTTCGAGTGAGTGAGATTTTAACTTAATCTCACTCGATACTACCGCCCGCTGCCCAGCGCAGTGTCGCTTGCGTCTGGGCGTATTTGGCTTGCAGCTCCGCCAGCTTCACTTGAGCGCTCACCAGCGAAGCTTCCCGCGCATTGATCAGGAACACCGAGCTTTCGCCGTTCTCGAAGCGGATTTGCTCGCCGTTGCGCAGGGTTTGGGCGTTGCGCACTACCTGCTCTTGCACCCTAAGCTGCTCGTGTAGAGCTTCCCAATCGTTGGCGATGCTGCGCACCGCTGTTTGCACGTCGCGGGTATCCTGCTGCAGACCGTACTCGGCTTCGCGACGCTTGAGTTGGTTGAGCTGGAGCTTGCTGCGCTCCTGGCGCAGGAGCAGCGGGTACTGAAAGCTCAGGCCGAGCTTGTAGTTGTTAGAAAAGTAGCTGCCGTTCCACTGCATTGCGCCTTCCGGGCGAAATGGCTGACCAGCCCGTAGCAGATTGTAGTCGGCAAAGAGCTTAGGTAATAGCTTGTTGGATAATAGCTTACGCTCAACGCCCAATTGGTTGAGCTTGGCCCGCGTCTTGGCCAGATCGGGGTGCATTTGGCCTGCAAGGTTTACCAAGGTCTCTACTGAATCCTGGGGCAGAACGCGCCAGGCGGTGGGGGCCGGCAATGCCTGTGGACGCACAGTAGCGGGTAGCTCACGCGGCTGGTTTTGCTCGTCCCAGAGGTAGTTGCTGAGCTTGAGGGTCGCGTTTTGCCATTGCACGCGCGCTTGTACCAGTTGGGCCTGGCGATTTTGTAGTTCCGTGAGCGCTTCCACCGAATCGATGGCCGCTAAGTCGCCTTGGCGCACGCGCTCGCGCACGGCCCGAAAGCGGACATCGGCCAAATCGGTATTGTAGCGCAACAGCTCCAGGCGCTGGTGGCTCAGGCTCCATTCCCAGTAGTCTTTGGCGGCCGAAAGCACGAGCTTGTTAAGTGTGCTGCGGCGTTCGGCCTCGGCCAAGCCAGCCAACGCCTGCGCCTGGCGAATGGCGGCGCGGCGCTCGTCAATAAGCAGCCCTTGCGCCAGCGGCACCGAGACGCCCACGTAGCTCAGGCCCTGTTGCGGCGTGCGGATTTGCTCGCTCACGTAGCTGCCAACGTTGCGCTCAAAGCCCGCTTTCACATCGAAGCCGAACCACACCGGCACCCGCAGGGTGTTGTCCCAGAGGTTGAAGTAGTCCTTGTCGTTCAGCGTTTTACCGTAGTATTTGCTGCTGATTTCCGGGTCGAGCAAGCCGCGGGCGTACCGGATCTCCTGCTGCGCTCGCTCGGGCAGCAAGCCCGCCTGCCGCGCCACCGGATGCCGCAACATAACGTGCGTAAACAGGTCGCTGAGCGTGAACACCTGGCCCGTCGTGTCGCGCGGCAACGCTTGTGCCGCCGCACGGCCCGGCAGCAACCCAGGCAAGGCAACAAGACACATAACCAGCAAAAAGGCGAAACAAAACATAACCGGTAAGTGCAAAAGGGAAATCAAGGTTTTGTAATTATCTGATAGACAAATAGTTGTGCAGAATCTACTCTTCGGCCGCTGCATACCCATCGGCTTTGTCGGCTTTCTTGCCCGCCTTCTCGGTCTTCTCAGGAGCTTTGGGCTGCGTCACGAAATTGGGTGGGAAGCCGTTGAGCTGCCGCCAAAGCTCGTACCAGATCGGCACGTCGTCGAGCAAGGCCCAGCCATAGACGCCGCTGCCCACGCGCAAGGGCTTCGGCCAGGGTTCCTGCTCCGGATCGGGGGTGACCAGCACGCGGTATTGGCCCTGACTGTCAATGTTATCGATCACGGCCACCACGCCGCCGAAGGTGCCGAAGCTCGTGCCCGGCCAGCCCGAAAACACCAGCGCCGGCCAGCCATCAAACTGCAACCGCACCTTGCGGCCCACCGACAGCAGCGGAATATCCATCGGGCGCACGTACAGTTCGGCGGCCAGCTGCGGGTGCGAAGGCATCACCGTCACGATTGGCTCACCTTCCTTGATAATCTCACCTAAACCTTGCTTAAGGGCGCGCACCACGTAGCCGTCCTGCGGGGCCGTAATGCGGTAAAAGGCGTCGCGAATGCTCAGGTTGGCGTACTCGTTGCGCATCTTGGCAATCTGGCCTTTTGTGTCGAATTGGTACGCGGTGGCGCTGCGCCGGTCGCTTTCCGACTTCGCCAGTTTGTCCTGATACTCAGCACTTAGCGAAAGCAACTCCAGGCGGGCATTCAGCAATTCCTGCTGGCTCGAGCCCAGCTTGTTTTCCACGGCTTGTCGCTTAGCCGTCGATTCCTGAAACTTAAGGCGGCGCTGTTCCAGCTCCGTCAGTGACTTAAGTCCTTGCTGATAAAGCTTTTCCTGGCGGTCGAGCTGCTGGCGGGCGATGGCGAAATCCGTGTTGGCGGCCACCAGCTCGGCGCTATCGCTCTGTACTTTGAGGCGCGTCTGGCGCACTTTGTTGCGTGCTTTGTCGAGGCTCACCTTCAGGGCCTGGCGCAGTGCCGTTTGTTGCTGACCAAGCGCCACGGCCTTAGCGCCGTTTTCACGCAGCGACGCTTCTTTGGCTACCAGCTGTTCGCGGGTGCGGGCCAGCAATTCCGGATCAAAAAACTTGTCCTTGATCTCGGCAATTTCCACCAGGGTATCGCCGCGTTGCACCAGCTGGCCTTCCTGCACGCGCCACCGCAAAATGCGGCCCGCGATGGTGCTCGGCACGGTTTGGGGGCGATCCTGCGGCCGAAGCGTAGTCAGGGCGCCGGTAGAGCGAATGTTCTGGGTCCAGGGCAGGAAGCCGCACAGCAGCACCAGCAAGGCCAGCACGCCGCACCAACGCGCCAGCACGCGTCCGGTACGCGGCGTTTGCACATGCTCAAACGAGCTAAATCGGCGGGCTTCAGGGTGGGTTTCCGGAAGCGGATGCTCGTCGAATGACATAGCTAGGAGAAGGTTATGAGTTGTAACGGCAGGTTTCGGGGGCAAGAAGAGGAGGGCTGATTTCCCTCACGCAGAGGCGTAGTCGTGCCAGGCTGCCTGTAAAGCAGCACTAGGGCCTAATGATATGTTGCTGGTAGTGAGTGGCTTAAGCTTTACGCAGTGAGCAATTCCTGTAGTTCAGGCTGTTGGGCAATAGCAGCAAAAGGGCCGTCGGCCACGATCCGTCCGGTACGCAGCACGGCAGTGCGCGGGCACAGGGCCAAAACACGCGGATCGTTGGAAGCCAGGATCAGAGTCCAGGGCAGTTCGGGAGCCAGGAGGCGCTTTAGAATACGCTGGCGCTCAGTGGGTTCCACGGCAGGTAGAAAGTGGTCGAGTAGCAGCAACCGTGGGCGGCGAACCAAGGCGCGGGCTAAGAGCAGCTTCTGCTTTACGTTATCGGGCAGGGGCGTGCCCGCACTCACAAAGGTGCCGAGGCCGTGCGGCCAGGCAAATACTTCGTCGCGCAGTCCTACCAAGTCGAGGGCCCAGGTAACGTTGGCGGGCTGCACTTCGGGTTGGTTGAGGGTCAGGTTTTCGAGCACCGTCCCGGTAAACAGGTGCTGGTGGGAGAAATTTTCCCCCACGCTGTCCGATAAAGCACTGGGCGAAAGGTCGCGCAGCGACGTGCCGTCGTAAGAAATCAGGCCTTGGTAGCCGTCGAGCAGCCCGCCCATCACGCGCAGCAAGGTGGTTTTGCCCGAGCCATCGTAGCCTGCCAAACCTAAGTGTTCGCCCGGCCGCAATTGCAGCGATACCCCATGCAGTGTGGGTTTGTCCGCGCCGGGGTAGCTATACGACACGAGCCGCAAATCCACGTTCAAACCCTGAGCCGGGTTGGTTGAAAGTGGCAAATTAGCACCCGCCGGCTCTTCTACGGCAGGCAAGCCCAGCACGTGGCCAATTTTGTCGAGCGAAGTCAAGGCGTCGTAGAGCACGTCCAACTTAATCATGATCTTTTCCACCGCTCCGATGGTCAGGATGATCACGATTTCGGAGGCGACAAACTGACCAATGTTGATTTGCTTATTCACCAACAGCCAGCACCCAATGGTCAGCAGGCCGGCGGTAATCAGCGTCTTAAAGCCAACGAAGCCGAAATACTGGGCCATCAGCACCCGAAAATGTGCCTGCCGCGACGCTAAGTACCCGTTGACGTGGGCATCCGTGCGATCTAGAACCAAAGCGTGGCGCGGAGCCAGCCGAAAGGTGTGTACGGTGCGGGCGACATCTTCCAGCCAAGCCACCACGCGGTATTTGTATTTCGATTCGGTGATACTGGTTTCCAAGCCGCGCCGCCAGGTTATGCGCAGCAAAAAGCTCAGCATCAGGACCAACAACAAGCCAAAAGCAATGAAAATGGGGTGGTAAAATGAGAGCAGAATCAACCCAAATAAGATTTGCAACCCAGCTGAGGTAAACTCTAACAGCAAGATTGACAGCCCTTTCTGCAACAACGGCGTGTCGAGCATGCGGTTCATCAGTTCCGGCAAGTACTCGTTGCCCAGCGCCTCCGTACGCACCCGCGGCAAGCGCACGGCAAAGTCAAACGCCACTCGCGTAAACAGCCGCTGCTGCAACACCTCCACCAAGTACACCTGCATAATCTGCAGAGCCCCAACGAGCAAGGTGCCCACCACGATAAAGGCAATGAGTACCACCAGCGACGTGCTCACCGCCCCGCTCGACACAAAGCCGATCACACTTTGCACGCCCAACGGCAGCGATAGCGTAATCAGGCCCGCCAGCGAAGCATACACGTAGAGGTAAGCAATGTCACGGCGCTCGGTCAGCAAGAGCCGCCACAAGCGCTGGACGGGGGTGGCGTGAGAATTGAGGTCAGCCATAAGGTAACAAGTTGATAATTAGCTACTTGCCTAAAACCGAAAAAGCAATGCTTTCTAAAAAAATAAGGATGTTTTTGCCCGCTGTTTCGGGTGTTGGGACGTCGGTAAGGGAGGGTAGGTGCTGTGAGAAAAACAGCTGTTTGCGTGCAGCTTCCAGCAGCGTACTTACCAAAGCGTGCGGGTAAGCGTAGGCAGGATCTATTTCCTGAACCACAGCCGCTACATCGGCGCACAAGCCCTTGTACTCGCGATAGAAGCCCTCGTGGTTCACCTGATCGACCTCGTGGGTGAGGTACGTTTTGGAAGCCTCGGCCACCACCACCCGGTACAAAGCGGCTTCGTCGAGTTCGGGCGTGGTAGCACAGTCGCGGTGGGCGTTGGTAATAATGCTCAGGATGAGCCGTAGGCGCTGGCGAGGATCGGCAATGTTGTGCGTATGAAACCGAATTTGGAACCGCAGCCAAGCCCAATGCCACGAAATAAGGTACACAAGCAGGCGGTGCTTGTTCTCGAAATAGCGGTACAGCGAAGCCTCCGTGGAGCCCATCTGGTGGGCCAGCTTCTTGAACGTGAACTGCTCAAAGCCTAGCTCGTCAATAAGCTGCACACTGGCCGCGACGATTTTGCGCCCTAAGTCTGTCTCCTGCGGATCGCGCAAGAATAGCTTATGGTTGAGCTCAGGACGCAGAGTTGGTAACATGATAATTGGTGGTTTGGGCGAGCGATAAGTACCTGAAGCTTAGATTAATGCCTTGTAGGCTGCTGCAAAGATATACTGCTTGCATGCGTGATAGTTTTACTATCATGACGAATTAATCTGCTTTTAAGGTGAGCGTTGCAATTGGCTTCATCCAGTGCCTGGAACCGTCTTCATGCACCACCTCAGCTGTATTAAGTAAGCGTGGGCAGCTTTAATACAAACTTGCTAAACGCTTAAAAACAAAAAGCGGCGACTGCTACCAGTCGCCGCTTTTCAAAGCCCAAGAAAGAAGGGATGTCTTAGAAATTACGCTCGCCAGTTTCCCGCTTGCCTAACATTACAGCGCCTACCATAGCTGCCAGGAATAGCACCGAGGCTAACTCAAAGGGCAGCAAGTACTTCTGATAAAGCACCAAGCCCAGCTTGTCCACCATGCCGATCTGCGAATTGAAAGTGGCAGCATCGTAGCCGGCGGGTTGAATGTCGCGCATGGCAGCGACCATCACCAGCAGCAACAAGCCACCGGCCACCGCCGCCGTTACTTTCGACAGCGCCGATTTGTGCGGCTCGGTATCGGCGTTCAGGTTCAGGAACATGATCACGAACAGGAACAATACCATGATGGCGCCCGCGTACACAATGATGTTTACTGCCGCCAGAAACTGCGCGTTCAAAATCAGGTAATGCCCTGATAATGAGAAGAATGTGAGAATTAGGAAGAGTACGCTGTGTACGGGGTTCTTAGCTAATACCACACCCAGCGCACTGAGCAACGCTACAAACGACAGGAAGAGAAAGAGAGGGGACATTCCGTGGGGCTGATGAGGAACGGGAAGTAATTAGCGGGCCGCTACCGGCTGCTGGTTCATCTTATTGCGAAGCGCTTCGGCTTGTTCCGGCGTGAGCTGAATGCCGCGGCCCGAGCGGGCATCTGGGTCAACGGGCTCCACAAGGCGGTCCTTACCGTAGATGAACTCATCGCGCTCGAAGCGTGGCGGCGCCATCTTATCGGGCTGCAGGTAGACGGCCGCTTTGGGGCAAGCCTCTTCACACAGGCCGCAGAAGATGCAGCGCAGCATGTTAATCTCGTAGCTCACCGCGTATTTCTCTTCGCGGTACAGGCCTTCCTCGCCTTTCTTGCGCTCGCCGGCTACCATCGTGATGGCTTCGGCGGGGCAGGCTACGGCGCAAAGCCCGCAAGCCGTGCAGCGCTCCCGGCCTTGCTCGTCGCGCTTGAGCACATGCAAGCCGCGGAAGATAGGGGAGAAGGGACGGGTTTCTTCGGGGTAACGGATGGTCGCCTTCTTCATGAAGAAGTGACGCATGGTAATGCTAAGGCCCTGAAAAATAGCCGGCAGATACGCGCGTTCAGCGAGCGTCATCGGCTTCTTTTTCATTTTCTTAGCTCTATTGCTCAGAGATTGCATGGTTCTGTCTTAAAGAAGAACTACTTGTACCACAACCACTTAACTCACTTGCTAAAGATAGGCAAGTGGCTTTAAGCAGTTATTGGGTTATTTAATAACGCCAGCCAGAATAAGGCCGCCGGTGATGAGAATATTGACCATGGACAGCGGAATCAGAATGGTCCAGCCCAGGCGCATCAGTTGGTCGTAGCGGAAGCGGGGTAGCGTCCAGCGCACCCACATGAAGAAGAAAATGAAGAAGAAGATTTTGCCAAACAGCAGTAGCGTGCCCAAGATAGTAATCAGGTTCTGAGCGGCGAGCAAGCTCCAGTCCTGGTGGGCTACCAACCAGTCGCGCAACTCGTATTGAAACGGGAAGTTGAAGCCGCCGAAGTAAATCACGCTCATCACGGCCGAGGCCACGAAGATGTTTACGTACTCGGCAAACAGGAACAAGCCTAGCTTCATCGAGCTATACTCGGTGTGATAACCACCTACCAACTCCGTTTCGCACTCCGGCAAGTCGAAGGGTGTGCGGTTGGTCTCGGCGAAAGCGCAAACCAGGAAGATGATGAAGCCGAGCGGCTGTTTCACGATGTTCCAGAAGTGCCATTCGCCCGCCACGGACTGTTGCAGCGTGATTTCGCGCAGCGACAATGTGCCGCTAATCATCAGTACGGCGATGAGCGACAGGCCCATGGCCAGTTCGTAGCTGATGTTTTGCGAAGCCGCGCGGATAGCGCCCAGCAGCGAAAACTTGTTGTTGGAGGCCCAGCCCCCGATCATGATGCCGTATACGCCCAGCGAAACCACGCCGAATACCCACAGCATGCCGATATTCACTTCAATTCCTTGCAGAAAGAAGACATTGGAGCCGAACTGCAGAATGTTGCCAAACGGAATTACTGCCGACGACATTAAGGCCGTAGTCATCGCCAAACAAGGCCCAAAAACGAACAGCGCGCGGTTAGCTCCCCCAGGGAAGAACTCTTCCTTGGTGAACATCTTCACGGCATCGGCTAGTGGCTGCAGCAACCCGTAAGGGCCAGCGCGGTCTGGGCCCACACGGTCTTGCAGAAAGGCCGCTACAACGCGCTCAGCATAAGTCGAATACGTAGCAATCAGCAGCGAAACGCCGAACACTACCAAGATTACAATGGCTTGCCAGCCCAGTACAGGAATTTCCATCAGCAGGTTAGGATGAGCCTAGTTTGAGAGGCGGGTTTTGTTCGAGATCGCGCATGGTGCTTTCCGGTAGGTCGGCAATGACCTGCGGATTCACTACGGGCAACTCGTAATGGTTGGCCGAAATCACCGACGAGCGGTCGATGTGCGCGGGTCCTTCCAGTACCCAATCAGCAGTTTCCTTTTTCTCGAAGCGGCAGGTGTTACAGATCCACTCTTTTACCTCGCCGTATTCGTTTTTGCGAGCCGTTACGCGCAATACATCTTTGCCTTTGTACCACAAGACCACGCGACCGCAGCACTTCGGATTTTCGCATTCGCGATGAGCATCTACGGGTTTGGTAAACCATACGCGTTGCTTAAAGCGGAATGTTTTGTCGGTCAGGGCGCCTACCGGGCACACGTCGATGACATTGCCGGAGAAGTCGTTGTCGATGATGTTCTCGATGTATGTACCGATTTCAGCAGCGTCGCCGCGGCCTAGTACACCGTGTACGCGGTCACCTTCAGCAATCTGGTCAGCGGTGTACACGCAACGGTAGCACAGGATGCAGCGCGTCATGTGCAGCTGAATCAGCGGGCCGATGTCGATTTTCTCGAAAGTGCGGCGCTCTTCCTCGTAACGCGTCGTGGATACACCGTGCTCAAACGCGAAGTTTTGCAGATCGCACTCGCCGGCCTGGTCGCACACCGGGCAGTCCAGCGGGTGGTTGATGAGCAACATCTCCACGATGCCTTTGCGCACGTTCATAACCTGCTCAGAGATAGTGTTTTCCACTACCATGCCGTCCTGTACGGGCGTTACGCAGGAAGCCACCAGCTTGGGCATCGGACGCGGATCCTTGGCCGAACCGGCGGCTACGCGCACCAAGCAAGCGCGGCACTTGCCGCCCGAGCCCTTCAAGGGCGTGTAGTAGCACATGGCCGGGGGCACAATGCCGCCGCCGATCTGGCGGGCTGCATTCAGAATGGTGGTACCATCTGGTACTTCCACCTCAATGCCATCAAAAGTTATTTTCGCCATTATCAGAGCCTTTCTCTATGGAAAGAAAGATAAGTGTCTGTTAATCAATTAATTATGCTAACACCGCTTTGCCGGGAAATACGGCACCGGGGCGCGTAGCTTCCTGCGGATTGGTCACGTGCCACTCAAACTCATCACGGAAGTGACGAACCGCGGCGGCTACCGGCCACGCGGCCGCCTCACCAAGTGGGCAGATGGTATTGCCTTCGATTTGCTTGGCTACGCTTACCAGCAGATCGATGTCCTGCATGTGGCCGTGACCAAATTCTAAGCGGTGCAAGACCTTTTCCAGCCAGCCCGTTCCCTCACGGCACGGCGAGCACTGCCCGCACGACTCGTGGTGGTAGAAGCGGCTGAAATTCCAGGTGTTGCGCACGATGCAGGTAGTTTCATCCATGGCGATAAAGCCACCCGAACCCAGCATCGTACCCGTTACGAATCCGCCATCCGATAACGACTCGTATGTCATCAGGCGCGGCTCGCCAGCCGCCGTTTTTAAAATCAGCTCTTTGGGCAGAATCGGTACGGAAGAACCACCGGCTACAACTGCCTTCAGGTCGCGGCCTTTCCAGATGCCACCGCAGTACTCATCGGAGTAGATGAATTCCTCAACGGGCACACCCAACTCGATTTCGTAGATACCCGGCTTGTTCAGGTGACCACAGGCCGAAATCAGCTTGGTGCCGGTGCTGCGGCCCACGCCAATCTTCGCGTACTCGTCGCCCCCTTCATTAACAATAACCGGCACAGCAGCAATAGATTCCACGTTATTGACCACCGTAGGACGGGCGTAGAGGCCTTGCACAGCCGGAAATGGCGGCTTGTTACGTGGGTTACCGCGCTTGCCTTCCAGCGATTCCAAAAGCGCAGTTTCTTCACCGCAGATATAAGCACCACCACCAGGGTGCACGTGCAGATCCAGGTCGTAGCCCGAGCCGAGGATATTTTTGCCCAGAAAGCCGGCTGCATATGCCTCAGCAATAGCCTTTTCCAGAATCCGCAGTACGTACAACAACTCGCCGCGAATGTAGATATACGAGGTCTTGGCGCCCAGCGCATACGAGCTCGTAATCATGCCCTCGATGAGCAGGTGCGGCAGCTTCGACATAAGCTGCCGGTCCTTGAAGGTACCGGGCTCCGATTCGTCGGCATTGCACACTAGGTAGCGCGGTACCCCTTCGGGCTTAGCCAGAAAGCTCCATTTCATGCCCGTGGGGAAACCAGCGCCGCCGCGGCCACGGAGGCCCGACTTTTTCACTTCTTCCACCACCTCGTCGGGCGTCATCGTCTTCAGGGCTTTCTCCACCGAGCGGTACCCGCCGTGTTTGCGGTATACCTCAAAGGTGTCAATGCCTTCAACGTTAATATGTTCGGTCAGTAGTTTGCGGCCCATGACAGTATTGGCTTCAGATTATTGCTGGCTGTGCTTCAGGCCCGTTTGCTCCCAAGGCAACAGCGGACGGTGAATCATGTTGCGCAGCTCGTTGAGCATCGCTTCCACGTTTTCAGGCGTGTCTAGCTGCTCGTAATATTTCTCGCGTACCTGCACGATTGGGGCAAAGCCGCAGGCCGCGAGGCATTCTACTTCTTTCAAGGTAAACATTCCATCTTCGGAAGGTCCGCCACCCACTTTCGCTCCCGTAATACGCTCCAAGTGCTGGGTCAGCTCATCGGAGCCGCGCAGCATGCAAGGACCCGTACGGCAGATTTCCAGCACGTGCTTGCCTACCGGCTTGAGATTGAACATGGTGTAGAACGTCGACACCTCGTATACCTCAATCGGCTTAATGTCAAGTACTTCAGCCACTAAGTCCTGTACTTCAGGGCTTACCCAACCGCCAAACTCCGCTTGCGCGATGTGTAGAATCGGCAACAAAGCCGACTTTTTGCGGTCTTCGGGATAGTGCGTGAGCAAACGCGCAATTTCGGCCTGAGCAGCAGCAGAGAAGGCAAGCTTTGTGGGCGCAGTCGTAGATTCCATATCAATCAAATTCAGCAAAAAACTACGCGTCGAGCTCGCCCGCAATGACGTTCATCGAGCTGAGCGTCACGATGGCGTCGGAAAGCGACGAACCAACGACCATTTCGGGGTAAGCCTGGTAGTAAATGAAGCAAGGCCGGCGGAAGTGCAGGCGATACGGCGTGCGGCCGCCATCCGAAACCAGGTAGAAACCCAACTCCCCGTTGCCTCCTTCCACGGAGTGATATACTTCACCAACAGGGGCTTCAATCTCGCCCATGATGATCTTGAAGTGATAGATCAGGGCCTCCATGTTTTTGTACACGGCCTGCTTGGGTGGCAGGTAGTAGTGCGGAGCATCGGCATGGAACGGGCCTTCGGGCAGGTTATCAAGTGCTTGATGGATAATGCGCAAGCTCTGCCAGATCTCCTCGTTGCGCACCAGGAAGCGATCGTAGGTGTCGCCGTTGGTGCCTACCGGAATTTCGAAGTCAAAGTCTTCGTAAGACGAATAAGGGTTCATGACCCGCACGTCGTAATCGACGCCGGCAGCGCGCAGGTTCGGGCCAGTGAAGCCGTAGTTTAAGGCTTTCTCCGCCGTAATCGGACCCACGTTAACCGTGCGGTCCATGAAAATGCGGTTGCGCGTGAACATCGATTCAAACTCGCGCATCACGGCCGGAAACTCCTTCAGCCATTTGCGCAGTTTTTCTAGGGCTACGGGCGTGAAATCACGCTCCATGCCACCCACACGGCCCATATTGGTGGTGAGGCGAGCACCGCAAACCTCTTCGTAAATCTCGTAGACCTTTTCGCGCTCCTGAAACACGTACAGGAAGCCGGTGAAGGCACCCGTATCTACGCCCAAAATCGAGTTACAGATCAGGTGGTCGGTGATGCGGGCCAGCTCCATCATGATCACGCGCATGTACTGCGCGCGCTTCGGAACCGTGATGCCGAGCAGCTTTTCTACCGTCATGTGCCAGCCCATGTTGTTGATGGGCGACGAACAGTAGTTCATGCGGTCGGTGAGGGGCGTAATCTGATAGAACGGCCGGCGTTCGGCGATCTTCTCAAAAGCCCGGTGGATATAGCCAATGGTCGGCACACCCGACACAATGCGTTCCCCATCCATCTGCAAGATGTTCTGGAAAATGCCGTGCGTAGCAGGGTGAGTCGGACCCAGGTTCAGCGTGGTCAACTCCTGATTAAAGTCGTTGACGGTGGGCACCAGCTGGTTGTGCTGCTGCTCACGCGCTTCTTTTATGATTTTATGCGTTCCTTCTAGAGCGTCAGGCATAAGTGCTTGTCAATGTGCGCGTTATGAATAAGCGCGCCGACTAGTAAGAATTAGCGTCCGAAGAACAAATCCGTTTTGTCTTCGCGGGTGCCGTCCTCCAGCGCGTATTCTTTGCGCATGGGGTGGTAGTCCATATCCTCAACATTCAGGATGCGGATGAGGTTAGGATGGCCTTGGAAGATAACACCATAGAAATCATAGGCTTCGCGCTCCATCCAGTTCGCGGTGGCATACACATCCGTGAGCGTAGGCACTACCGGGTCGGCAATCGGAAAGAAAATCTTCAACCGCAACCGTACGTTGTGCACCAAGCTGTGCAATTGGTAAACCATGCCCAGTTCCTTGCCTTCGTGGTCGGGATAGTGAATTCCGCACATCGTAGTCAGGAACTGAAACAGCATTTCCTCGTCTTGGTGCAGCTTCTGAATGATCTCGTGAATCCGTTCGCGCGTCGTAGTAATCGTTAGCAAGCCGTAGGGCTCGTCCACATCAGTGAACGCGTCCTCGCCAAACATGCGACGCAAGTTGGCCAGCACCCGGGCGTTGGTCAACTTATTCGGGTCTTCGACGGGCAAAGCGGCTTGTTGCGCAGCAGATTCTTCGGTGTTTTCAGCCATTGGATAAGCTGTTAGCAAAATGAAAACTCATAAGCGCCTGATTATTAAATGCTTATGAGTTAGCCGTTATTTGATATTATAAGAAGCCAGCAACGCCTGATACTCAGGTTGGTTGCGCCGGCGAATAGACTCGTTGCGGGCCAGGTCCTGCACACGCATCAGGCCATCGAGCACCTGCTCGGGGCGGGGCGGGCAGCCGGGCACGTACACATCAACCGGAATGATGCGGTCGATGCCTTGCAACACCGAATACGAGTCGAAAATGCCACCCGAACAAGCGCAAGCGCCCATAGCCAATACCCAGCGGGGCTCTGCCATTTGCTCATATACTTGCTTCACGATGGGGGCCATTTTCTTGGCAATGGTGCCCATCACCATCAGCAAGTCGGCTTGGCGGGGCGAAAACGACGGGCGCTCCGAGCCGAAGCGCGAAATGTCGTAGTGCGAGCCCATAGTCGCCATAAATTCAATACCACAGCACGAAGTAGCGAAAGGCAAGGGCCACAGTGAGTTAGCGCGGGCCATGCCCACCACTTTCTCCATGGAAGTGGCGAAGAAGCCAGCGCCTTCAACGCCTTCCGGCGCCTCCACCATTTTTATTTCAGGAACACGAATATCGCTCATGAGAAAAGTCTGTTTGAAGCGGGGAAACCTCTTCAATCGAACACCAGCTTGGACTTAAAAGTTTGCCGCTAATTGGGTTAGGCGTGCGTGCCAGTCCACTTCAAAATGCCCTTTTTGATGACGTAGAAAAAGCCTGCCATCAGCAAAGCCATGAAGATGATCATCTGGATGAAGCCTTCGGTGCCCAGCTGGCGGAAATTGACGGCCCACGGATACATAAAGATTACCTCCACGTCGAAGAGCACAAACAGGATGGCGGTGAGGAAGTATTTCACCGAAATCGGCGTCCGGGCGTTGCCCACCGACTCGATGCCGCACTCAAAGGATTCGTCTTTCACCTTGCTCGAGCGCTTCGGCCCGATGAGGTGAGAAGTAATCATGGAAAACGCCACAAAAGCTATGGCCAGGCCGAATTGCACCAGAATGGGCAGATAATCAACCGGCTGGTAATTGGTCGTTACAGCAAGGAACATGATTTTCAGCGGTTAGATGTCGACAGAAAATGACACAGAGGGCAAAGGTAGGGCCTAGGGAGTTGGGAACAAAGGTCAGACTAACCTGATCCAATAACTGAATTCGTGGCTATTTCGTCGGTAAGCTTCACGACTTTTTAGTATTTGAGGAGCAGTATTCTTCTTGGGCCTATCTATTCGAGATAGCAACAAAAAGCCGCTTCAGAAGTCTGAAGCGGCTTTTTGTTGCTGGGCTAGTTAGGGCTTAAAACCCGCCTTGGCCAGTAGCGTTGAGGTCTTCGCCGGTTTCTACGCCCATGAAAGGATAGCGGTAGTCAACGGGCGGCACGAAGGTTTCCTTGATAGCGCGCGGCGACACCCAGCGGAGTAGGTTTAGCAACGAGCCGGCTTTGTCGTTGGTGCCGCTGGCGCGGGCACCGCCGAATGGCTGCTGGCCAACGACGGCACCGGTTGGCTTGTCGTTGATGTAGAAGTTGCCAGCGGCATTCGTTAAGCGCTTGGCAGCCAAATCAATGGCATAACGATCGCGGGAGAATACAGCGCCGGTGAGGGCATAAGGCGAAGTCGAATCGACCAGCGCCAGCGTTTCTTCAAACTGGTCGGCTTCGTACACGTGCATGGTCAGGACGGGGCCAAACAGTTCCTCGCACATGGTCACGTATTTCGGGTCTTTCGCAACGATAACGGTCGGCTCGATGAAATAGCCTTTTGACTTGTCGTAGTTGCCGCCCGCAATGATTTCTGCGTCCGGATCAGCCTTTGCGCCATCAATGTATTTGGCCAGCTTATCGAAGGACGTTTCCGTGATGACAGCGTTGATGAAGTTGCTAAAATCTTCCACGTCGCCCATTTTAAAGGACTTCAAATCCTCCTGCACGTAGCCTTTTACTTCTTCATATAGGTTAGAAGGAATGTACACGCGCGAAGCCGCCGAGCATTTCTGGCCTTGGTATTCGAAAGCGCCGCGCGTGATGGCCGTGGCTACTTGCTTGGCGTTGGCTGAAGAGTGGGCGATGATGAAGTCTTTGCCGCCCGTTTCGCCTACGATGCGCGGGTACGACTTGTACTTGTGGATGTTCTGGCCAATGGTTTTCCAGATGTTCTGGAACACGCCCGTAGAGCCCGTGAAATGAATGCCGGCAAAGTCGCGGTGATTGAAAATCACCTCGCCCGCCACGGGGCCATCGGCATACACAAGGTTAATAACGCCATCTGGTACGCCGGCTTCCTGAAACAGCTCCATCAGTACATGAGCCGAGTAGATCTGGGCATAGGCTGGTTTCCACACCACCACATTGCCCATCATGGCTACCGATGTGGGCAGGTTGCCGGCGATGGACGTGAAGTTGAAGGGTGTAAGTGCAAATACGAACCCTTCTAAGGGCCTGTGCTCCAGGTAGTTCCACATGCCGGGCGCCGACTGCGGCTGTTGCTTGTAGAGCTCCTGCATGTAGTGCACGTTGAAGCGGAAGAAGTCAATCAGCTCGCACGCCGCGTCGATTTCGGCTTGGTAAGCGTTTTTGCTCTGGCCCAGCATGGTGGCCGCATTCAGACGGGCGCGGTAGGGGCCAGCCAGCAACTCGGCGGCTTTCAGGAAAATGGAAGCGCGCTGTTGCCAAGGCAACGAAGCCCACTGCTCGCGGGCGGCAAGTGCCGCCTCAATGGCTTGCGTAACGTGCGAAGCGTCGCCTTCGTGAAAATGGCCCAGCACATACTGGTGGTCGTGGGGCGGCGAAATGGTTTGGGTGTTGCCGGTACGCACTTTCTGGCCGCCGATGTACATCGGCACGTCGACTTGCTGCTGCTTTAGCTCTCTGAGCATCTGCTGCAACTCGTCGCGCTCTTTCGAGCCAGGTGCGTAACTTTTAACGGGCTCGTTGATCGGGGTGGGAACGTTGAAAAAGCCGTTGGACATGGATTGGTGATTAATTGTCGGATTTCGGTGAAAACGAGAGGGACGTGCAAAGGTAAGGCTACCTTGCAATGTAAGGGCGCACGTCCTTTAGCCCTACAAAATCTCCTTCAGCTCGCTCAAACAGCTGATTTCGTAGGTTACTTCGTTAAAGTGACGGCGCTTTTCGGGGTTGAAATACACCTGATCGATGCCGGCATTGTAAGCGCCCAACACGTCGCATTCTAAGTTATCACCGATCATCAGGCTCTCGGCAGCGGTGGCGCCGGTGCGTTCCAGCGCGTGCTGAAACATGCGCGCATCGGGTTTCAGAAACCCACTGCATTCCGATGTGACCACTTCCTGAAAATAGTCGGTGAGCTGCGACGAGGCCAGTTTGATAGATTGCACATCCCTGAAGCCGTTCGTGATCAGGTGCAACGTGTACTTATCTTTCAGGTAATCAAGCACATCGTACGTGAACGGAAACACCGCCGATTTCTGCGGCAAAATGTCGGTGAACTGCTCCGAAATATCGGCGGGCACGTCGGCTTCCGCCAAGCCCAACTTGGTGAGCGTCCGGAGGAAGCGGGTGCTACGGAGCTGCTGCTGCGTGATTTTATTGTTTTGATAAAGCCGCCACAGCGCGTGGTTTATGTCGCTGTACACCGCGATAAATTGATCGACGGTGAAGGTGCCGTAGCGGGCCAAATTGTGGTGCTCAAACAGCGTACGCAGGGTCTCATCGGCGTTTTTCTCGAAATCCCAGAGCGTGTGGTCGAGGTCGAAAAAGAGGTGGCGGTACAGCTTGGCAGGGCGAGAAATAGACACAGGAAAAAGCTTAATCAATCAGAAGTCTGGTAATAACACGGCCCGCGGCCAGGTGTTCGCGCACAATGTCGGCGGCGTCTTTGGGTCTGACGTTGCCGTAAAAAACGCCTTCGGGATAAATGACCACCGCCGCGCCGGGTCCTTTTTTGCACTGCTTACACGCGTCGAGGCAGTTGCAGGTTTGCACGCGGTTTTTGTGCTTCGTCCCGCCGATCAGCAAGCTTTTGAGGCCGTGCTTTTTGACTTCGATTTTGAGGGCTTTGGCAACGGCCTTTCCGATCTCGTCTTTCTGATTGGTGCAGACAAAAATATGGTGGTTGTAAAACATTGATAATCAAATAATTGCGAAATCACTGTTCGCCCGTCCAACGGCGGGTTTGGAGCTTATACGCCGCCAACTCGCGATTCGACCAGAGCGTTTGGTACACCTCCTGATCGTGCAGGAGCTGCGGGTCGCGCTCCAGGAAGGCGAGCTGTTGCTGAACCAAGTCCAAGACTTCATCCTTTAGGTAGTAGAACATCCAATTGTCGAGACGCCGGAAATTCACCAAACCCGCATTTTTCAGCACCAATAATTGCCGCGATGTTTTGGTCTGGGTGAAGTCCAGCACCTGCTCGAGGTCGGAGATGCACATTTCTTGGTTGCGCCAGATCAAATGCAGGATGCGCACGCGGCTTTCGTCGCCGAGCGCCTTAAAGAGTTGCGTCCCGAATGCAACGTTGAAGTGTTTTAGGCGCATCTTTTGTCTGATGAGGGTAAAAGAAGTCTGGCCACGGTCGGAACAAATTTAGCTGAAAGCGGGCAGCGACCTCCGAAAGCGCCGTATACTTGTAGTCTATAATGCCCTATATGTCTGGTATTGTTCCATTTCGTTTCTTTCTGGCGGCGCTGCTTTTTGCGGTAACGACGCTGCTTACGCTGGCCCCCACCACGGCGCGGGCACAGGGCCAGCGGCGCGTCGTGCAGTTTACCGGCATCGTAGCCACTGGCGATAGCTTGCTGGGCGTACCCGGTGCGGGCGTGTTTGTACCCAATGCGGGCCGCGGTACCGCCACCAACGCCTATGGCTACTTTTCCTTGCCCGTACTGGCCGGCGACAGCATCGTGATTCGGTCGTTGGGCTACCGCAACCAGTGGGTGGTAATCCCGCCCGACTACCCGCGCCAGAGCTACTCCGTAATTGTGCAGCTCAAAGAAGATGCTACGGTGCTGCCCGAAGTGCGCATTTTCCCTTACGCTACCGAAAAAGCCTTTAAAGAAGCCTTTCTGGCGTTGCGCCTGCCTACCGAGCGCGGCTCTCGGGCGGCCGAAAACCTCAACGAGCAGATCATGCGGCGCATCTTCAACAACACGCCGGTCACGAGCATGGGCAATTACCGCCAGACCATGCAAACCCAGCAAAACGAGCAAAACCGCCGCATGGGCCTCGGTCCGTCGCAATACTCCAACAACCCGCTCCTGAACCCCTTCAGCTGGCTGCAACTGATCAACCAGATCAAAAACGGCGACCTCAAAAAGAAGGAAGGCGAGTAAGCTGTTTTCTGATATAACTCCACAATCGTCTGTTGTCCAGTGCTTTGCAAAGGATGGCAGGCGATTGTTGCTTTTCAGCCTTATGGACGAATTAGTAACAATTCAGTCGTTCCCAACTCTGGAGCAAACGGCGGACATCACGACCGTGCTCACCGAGTACGGAATTCCTTTTCATCTCGACAACACGCGCTTAATACCTGCTAACGTGCTGATGCAGCGCGAGATAGTGGAAGAAGTGCGCGTGCAGGTGCGGCGCGCCGATTTGGCACACGTTCGGGCTTTGCTGGAAGAGCACGCCGAGGCTACGCTCGCCGACCCACCGGCCGACTATTACCTCTACACCTTCACAGATCAGGAGTTGCTCGACATTTTGGCGCGGCCCGACGAATGGAGCCCCAACGACTACGTGTGGGCACGACGGCTGCTCCGCACGCGGGGGCGCGGCGTGCCGGCGCGCGAAACCGAAATCATGCGCGCACACCGCACCCAGCAGCTCGCCCGCCCGCACGATGCGTCGTCGAAGCACTTGGCGCTGGGGTATGCGCTGGCGTTGTTGGGCGGGGTTATCGGAATCGGGATCGGGTGGGGGCTGCGTGCCTCTACCGTGCTTTTGCCCGACGGCCGGCGGGTGCCGCAGTATTCGCCCGAAAGCCGTCGGCATGGGCTGTTTATCATGATCTTGGGCTCCGTGATGCTGGCGTTGCTTTGGGCTTTGCGGCTGCTACCGCAAGTGCGGCTTCTGACCTGAACGCTAGGGCCTTGGAAAAGGTAGCCGACATCTGAACAGACAACCGCGAAACCGGTTTTACTGTAAAGGCACAGGTACAACGACCTGTTTCTGACTTTCTATGGATACGAACTTACCGGTTTCAGCGCACCCGCGCGTCGTGATTGTGGGGTGTGGCTTCGGTGGACTGCGCCTGGCCAAAGAGCTGCGCAACGCGCCCGTGCAAGTGGTGGTCATCGACCGCAACAACTATCATAACTTTCAACCCCTTCTCTATCAAGTAGCTACCGGCGCACTGGAAGCCGACAGCATCGCCTATCCCATTCGCAAAATCTTTGCGGGGCAGGAGAATTTCTTCTACCGCATGGGCGATGTGCAACGCGTTGATACACAGCGTAATACAGTCGTGACCAGTGTGGGCGATATTCGCTACGATTATCTGGTGCTGGCTACGGGCTCGTTGACCAATTTCTTCGGTATTGAGAGCATCGAGAAGAACGGCATGCAGATCAAGAGCATCCCGAACGCCCTGAACCTGAGGAGCTTCATCTTCCAGAATTTCGAAAAAGCGCTGCTCACCGAAAACCCGCAGGAGCGGCAGGCGCTGCTCAACATCGTAGTAGTTGGGGGCGGACCTACGGGCGTGGAAATCAGCGGCTCGCTGGCCGAGATGCGCAAGCACGTACTGCCCAAAGACTACCCGGAATTGGATATGCAGAACATGCAGATCTTCTTGGTAGAAGCCGGTCCGGCGCTGCTGGGCCCCATGTCGAAGAAATCGCAGGACGATGCCAAGCGCTACCTCGACGAGCTGGGCGTACGGGTACGGCTGAATACTTCCATCAAGAAGTTTGAAGACTGCCGGGCCTATTTCTCTGATACAGAATACATTCCGACCGAAAACTTGGTGTGGGCCGCGGGTGTAAACGGGGCCGCCGTTGAGGGCATGCCGGAGCAGACCGTGACGCGCAACAAGCGCATTAATGTGAATCTCTGGAGCCAGGTGCAAGGTTTCGACAACGTCTTTGCTATCGGCGACGTGGCCAACATGGTAACCGAAGACATGCCCAAAGGCCTGCCCATGCTGGCCCCTGTGGCCCAGCAGCAAGCCGATTTGCTGGCCGAAAATCTGCAACGCATTCTGCAAGGTCAAGCGCCGGTTCCCTTCAAATACAAAAACAAGGGCGTAATGGCCATCGTGAGCCGTAATAAGGCCGTGGTGGATTTGCCCAAAGACGTGCATTTCAACGGGATTTTCGGCTGGTTTACGTGGCTATTTGTGCACTTGATGACGTTGGTTGGCTTCCGCAACAAAGTGGTAGCCTTCGTCGATTGGGCCTTCAGCTACTTCAGCTCCGACCAAGCCTTGCGCCTGATTATCCGGCCCTTTAGCCGCAAGGATGTGAAGGACGACAAGGGCAAAAAAGCCGCCGAACACAAAACGGCGACTGCCGAGTATATTCCTACGCCCCCGGCCATTCAGGAGGCTGCGGTAGGGCACTGAGTTATAGCCTCGGCACCCAGCGTCGATTGCTAAAGGATAGGCCAAACAAGCCCCACAATAGAAATATTGTGGGGCTTGTTTGTATAAAAGGCGCTAATTTGAGGCCCGGCTACTGTATAGCTGCTGTGTAAGAGGCTGATTGACTTGCAATTGTGATTTCATGAAAAAAACCATTACCCTGGTGGCTGGGCTGGCATTGCTGGCGCCCGCCGCACTGGCTCAAACTCCGGCGAAGCGCCCCTTGCAGCTAAGCGATCTGGCGCAGATGCGCGACGTAAGCGACGCTCAGATCTCGCCCGATGGCAATTGGGTGGCCTACACCGTCGCGATGGCCGATACGGCGGCCGATAAGCGCAACGCCGACATCTGGATGGCAAAATGGGATGGTTCTCAGAACCTGCGCATTACCACCAGCAAAGACAGCGAATCGAAACCGCGCTTTAGTCCCGATGGCAAGTACCTAAGCTTTGTGTCGAGCCGGGGCGAAAGCGCCGAAGATGGACAGGCACAACTCTGGTTCCTAAACCGGGCCGGCGGTGAAGCCGAAAAAGTAACCAAACTTAAAGGCAGCATTTCGGACTACGTGTGGGCGCCCGACGGCAAGCGCATCGCCATGATCATCCGCGATGCCGACCCCGATTCGCTGACACAGGCCCAGAAAGCAAAGAAGAAAACTGCGCCGCCCATCGTCATCAACCGCTTCCAGTTCAAGCAGGATGTCGATGGCTACCTCAACAAGCAACGCCAGCACCTGTACGTGTTCGACGTGGCTTCGCGTAAGCTAACCAACCTCACACCCGGCAACTACGACGAGCATCTGCCTTCGTGGTCGCCCGATAGCAAGCAGCTGGTATTCAGCAGCAAGCGTGGCGATGATCCCGACCGTCATTACAACTACGATCTTTACCTGATCGACGCCCAGTCCGGCGCCAAAGCCCGTCAGCTTACTACCAGCGAGTTGCCCGACAGCGACCCCAGCTACCGCAGCCGCCCGGCCTGGAGCCCCGACGGCAAGTCCATTGCTTTCGAGCAGGGCGGACCCAGAGAATTGATGTGGTATTCGGTGCACCAGCTGGTGGTGATGCCCGTAAGTGGCGGAGCGCCTAAGCAGCTGATAGCCAGCCTCGACCGCAACACTTCCGATCCGCAGTGGTCGGCTGATGGCAAGAGCCTCTACTTTCTCTTAGAAGACGACCGGGCCCAGCATCTGGCCAAGGTTTCTGCCTCGGGTGGCAAAGTGGAGCGCGTTGTGGCCGGTCCGCGCGAAATCTCAGAGTACGAAATGGGCCCTAAGGGCAAAATCGTGGTGGTCAACAGCGAGCCCCAACAGCCCGACGAAGTATTTGTCTTGGAAAAGAAAGCTACACTGCGACCGCTGTCGAAGCAGAATGATGCTTGGCTGGGGCAGGTGAAATTCGGGGCGGTAGAACCCATTCAAGGCAAAAGTAAGGATGGGACGATGGTCAGCGGCTTCATTATCAAACCCGTTAATTATCAGCAGGGTAAAACATACCCGACCATCCTGCGGATTCACGGCGGGCCGGTGGAGCAGTTTGGGTATGGCTTCGCTTACGAGTGGCAGTACTTTGCCGCCAATGGATACGCGGTAGTTGTGTCGAACCCGCGCGGCAGTTCGGGCCGCGGCGTCGACTACACGAAAGCCATTTTCGCCGATTGGGGCAACAAAGACACCGAAGACGTGCTCTCCGTAGTCGATTACGCGGTGCAGCAAGGCATTGCCGACCCCGACAAACTGGGCGTGGGCGGTTGGAGCTACGGCGGCATCATGACGGACCAGGTTATCTCCCGCGACAAGCGCTTCAAAGCGGCGTGCAGCGGTGCGGGCATTGGCAACGTGTTCGCCGGCTACGGCACCGACCAATACGTGCGCGACTACGAAACCGAGCTGGGCCGCCCTTGGGAAAAGCCCGACGTCTGGATGCGCGTTTCGTACCCGTTCTTTCACGCCGGCCAAATCAGCACGCCCACGCTGTTTCTGTGTGGTGAAAAGGATTTCAACGTGCCGCTGCTCAACACCGAGCAGATGTATCAGGCGCTGAAAAGCTTAAATATTGATACAGAGCTGATTATCTATCCGGGGCAGTTTCACGGCATCAGCAAGCCCAACTACGTGAAAGACCGCTACCAACGGTATTTGGCTTGGTACAACAAGTACCTGATGCCGAAAGGTGCGGCTACGGCCGGCGGGCAATAACCCACGTTGCTAGCAAATAGAAAGAGCCCGACCTGATCGTCGGGCTCTTTCTTTGGGCGGCAAGTTGAGGTCAGCAAAATGTGTTTTGCCCGTGTAAATAAGCCCGTACAGCACCGGAAAGCCAA
This sequence comes from Hymenobacter sp. BT491, assembly GCF_014349165.1. Taxonomy (NCBI): domain Bacteria; kingdom Pseudomonadati; phylum Bacteroidota; class Cytophagia; order Cytophagales; family Hymenobacteraceae; genus Hymenobacter; species Hymenobacter sp. BT491. The sequence goes on from NZ_JACSJJ010000001.1 coordinate 37,259, forward strand.
TAACTTTGTGGCCCGTTTACCGCTTCATTTCTATGAAAATGCCAGTAAAATGCCTGCCCCGCTTGCTGATGCTGCTTATGCTGTCGCTGAACTGGGCGTTCGCAGCTTCGGCTCAGGTCGTGCCCGTCTTTGCCAAGGGCGCCGATGTAAGCTGGATCACGCAGATGGAAGCCGCCGGCTACAAGTTCTACGACGCCAACGGCGTGCAGCAGGATTGCTTTCAAATTCTGAAAGACCACGGCATCAACGCGATACGGTTGCGGGTGTGGGTAAATCCCGCCGACGGCTGGTGCGGCAAAAACGATGTGGTGGCTAAAGCTATTCGGGCCAAAAACCTTGGCTTCCGACTCATGATCGACTTTCATTACAGCGATTCGTGGGCCGATCCTGGCAAGCAGACCAAACCGGCCGCCTGGCAGAATTTCACTTTTGCGCAGTTGAAAACCGCTGTGTACGATCACACGGCGGATGTGCTTACAGCACTGAAAACCAACGGCATCACGCCGGAATGGGTGCAGGTCGGCAACGAAACCAACGACGGCATGCTCTGGCCCGAAGGCCGCGCTTCGACCAACATGGCCAATTTTGCGGCGCTGGTGAGCAGCGGCTACGATGCGGTGAAGGCCGTCAGCAGCACAACTAAAGTTATCGTGCACGTTTCCAACGGGTTCGACAACGGGCTGTTTCGGTATATGTTCGATGGTCTGAAGAATAACAATGCCAAGTACGACGTGATCGGCATGTCGCACTACCCCACGGCGGCCAACTGGCCCACGCTCAACAGCCAAATTGCGGCCAACCTCAACGACATGGTGACGCGCTACGGCAAGGAAGTGCTGATCTGCGAAGTGGGCATGCAATATTCCGCGCCGCAGGCTACACAGGACATGCTGACTGACTTGCTCAAGAAGACGCGGGCTGTTTCGAATGCGAAGGGATTAGGTGTATTTTATTGGGAGCCAGAGGCTTACAATTGGCAGAATTACAGCCTGGGCGCTTGGAATACCAATGGCCGTCCTACCATCGCCTTGGATGCTTTCCTGGAAAACCCGCCGAGTACTACGCCCGATCCCAACTTGGCTACTAATTCAGGCTTCGAATACGACGGCATTGCTTTGCAAACGCCCACCGGCTGGGCCACGCGTGCCACTACCGATTCGGATGCTGATAAAACCGAAGGCGGCGGGCATACCGGTACCTATCGCCTCACACACTATAAGGCAACTGCTTATCAGGTAAGTACTTATCAGTTACGCACTGGGCTTGCCAACGGCACTTACACCCTGAAAGCCTGGGTGCAAAATGGGGGCGGCCAGAAGACGTGCCAGCTTTACGCCAGTGACTTTGGCGGCGCCGAGAAAGCCGTAGCCCTGCCCGTCACTGCCACTTGGACCCAAATTCAGATTACGGGCATCCAGGTAACCAACGGGCAATGCGAAATCGGACTGCTGTCGGAGGGCAACGCCGGCAACTATTGCAGCATCGACGACATCGAATTTGGCCTGCAAGCCACCGTCACGGGCTCGAAGAGCGCCCAAGCCCGTACGACTACCAACGTGTTTCCTAACCCCGTTCGCGACCAATTATCCGTTGAGTATCAGCTCGAAAAGCCCGAAACCGTTGAGATTTCCCTGTATACCATTACGGGGCAATTTGTAGCTACTCTTTTGCCTGCTACGCGGCAAACCGCTGGCAAACAAGTCTTTACCCAAACAGTGGCCCGCAACGTAAGCCCCGGTCTGTATTTGCTTGCTATCACGCACGGCGAGCAGCGCATTGTGCGGCGCGTGAGCTATGGCCAATAATTCTGTCCGGTACAGAATCTTCCGGGTCTGTTTTTCTGCTCTTCTCTAACTGCTTGTCATCCTTCACAAAGCCCAGGATGACAAGCAGTTAGCGTAAAGGGGCAATTAGGCTCTACAGCGCGTACTCACCCAAGGCACGGTACACGTCGTGGATGCTTTTGTCGTCGCGGAAGGTTTTGGAGAGTGGTTCGGCTTGTCCGCGAATCCAGATTTTAAGCTCCGATTCGATGTCGAAATGCCCGGTAGTTTCCATCGAAAAGCGTTCGATGCTGCGATAAGGCACGCTAAGGTACTCGACTTTCTTGCCCGTAACTCCTTGCTTATCAGCCAGAATCAGGCGCTTGTTGGTGAAAATAATCAGGTCGCGGATGATGGCGTAGGCTTTCTGTACCTGTTCGCCGGAGCTGAGCAGTTGTGCCAGCTCCTGTTGGATGGATTGGGCGTCGCTTTCAGAAGCGTTGCCGAGAAGGCCGTCGAGTAGTCCCATGGGTGTCAAGCAAAAGCAAACAGGTGGAAGATGGCCTTAACTTACTCAAAAATGAGGTTGGGCGTCTACGGAGGAGCAACAGCGCATCGACTATCCTCGTAAATTCAGCGCATTGGTACGGCGCTACGTGCCGACGTTTCTCACTCTTACCTGACCCTTACCTATGGATCACCAAGAACAAAAGCTACGGGCATTCGTCGAACAATGGCTGGCTGACAACCCCGACCGCGTAACCGAGCGCCGCGTCGATGCACTCGTGTTGGAAGACTGGAAACGGGCCGCCATTCGGCACATTCTCCAGTTTCATCCTACAGATGCAGAAAGAGAAATCGAACGATTTGCCACGCAGGTAGAGGATTAGATGCTTTGCCGGTAGTCTCTTAGAAGGACCGAATACCAGATTGTTTTTCAACAAAAAAGCCAGGCAACGCTACTTGTCTGGCTTTTTTGTATGCGTTTGATGGTTAACTAGTTAGATCCGCCGCCCGTTGTATTATTAAGCGGCTTCTGTTCTTTCTGCTGCAAGGCGCTTTGCTGCTGCATTGGGTTGAGCGGAGCTTGTTGCTGTTGCTGAAACAACTCAAAGCGCGACGGCGCCGCCTTCTGCGGATAGCTGTTGTTGGAGAGGTCCGTGTCGGCAGTTTGCAGGTACGGGTCGAGAGAGAAGGCCACAACAGGCTTCTCGGTCACGAACACCTTGGTTACGTGCTCGTTGTTTTTGCGCCAGATTTCGGCCGGAATGTTCACTACTTCCTGCTTGCCGTCTTCGTAGGTCATCTGCACGATCACGGGCATTACGAGGCCGCCGTTGTTCTTCAACTCTACTTCGTAGAAATGCACGCCGGCGTTCAGGCGCTGCTGTTGCGCTGGCGTGAGGCCGCTGTAGTATTTCTGGTAACGAGCCCGGTCAGCGTCGGTGGTAGCTGTGGGGTCGTAGTTGTTGTAGAAGTCCTTGAGGTCGGGCTTCACATCCACCAACGTTTTCTTAATGTCTTGGAGGTTACGCTGTTGCGAAATCGTCTTCGGCGCGGCGTTGATTAGCTCGCGCTTCTTGGCGTTCTCCACTTCGGGGTTCTTCGAATCGACGGTGTACCACTTTACGCCTTCGATGCTCAGGTCGGTGTGGTCGGTGGTGTAGAACCAGCCGCGCCAGAACCAGTCGAGGTCGACGCCCGAAGCGTCTTCCATCGTGCGGAAAAAGTCGGCTGGCGTGGGGTGCTTGTACGCCCAGCGCGTAGCGTATTCCTTGAATGAATAATCGAACAGCTGACGGCCCATTACGGTCTCGCGCAGAATGTTGAGGGCTGTAGCCGGCTTGGCGTACGCATTGTTGCCGAATTGCAGCACCGACTCCGAGTTGGTCATGATCGGCGTTTGCAGGCTCTTGTCGGTGCGCATGTAGTCTACAATGTTCTTGGGCTCACCGCGACGCGAGGGGTAATCGCGCTCCCACTCCTGCTCTGTGAGGTACTGCACAAAGGTGTTCAGGCCTTCGTCCATCCACGTCCACTGGCGCTCGTCGGAGTTCACGATCATGGGGAAAAAGTTGTGGCCCACTTCGTGGATGATCACCGAGATCATGCCGTATTTGCGATCGGCTGTGTAGGTGCCGTCTTTCTCCGGACGACCGCCGTTGAAGCAGATCATCGGGTACTCCATGCCGCCCACCGGACCGTGCACCGAAATGGCCACGGGATATTGATAGGGGATGGTGAACTTCGAGTACGTCTTGATGGTGTGCGCTACTACTTCCGTCGAGTACTTGCCCCACAGCGGGTTGCCCTCTTTCGGGTAGTACGACATGCACATCACCGGCTTGCCCTGCTCCTTGATCTGCATGGCATCCCAGATGAATTTGCGCGAGCTGCACCACGCGAAGTCGCGCACGTTTTTAGCGGCGAACGTCCAGGTTTTGGTGCTCTTGGCTTTGCTGCCTTGCTCGGCGCGCTCGGCTTCCTGCTGGGTCACGATGAGCACAGGTTTAGAAGCATTTTCGGCCGAGGCCAAACGCTTGCGCTGAGCAGCCGAAAGCACCTGATCGGGGTTTTGCAGCGTGCCGGTAGCGCCTACCACGTGGTCGGCGGGGGCGGTGATGCTGACTTTGTAATCGCCGAAAGGCAGCGCGAATTCACCGTTGCCCAGGAATTGCTTGTGCTGCCAGCCCTGGAAATCGCTGTACACGGCCATGCGCGGGTAAAACTGCGCGATTTCGTAGAGGTAGTTCTTATCCTCCGGGAAAAATTCGTAGCCCGAGCGCTCGTTGATCTTGAGCTGATCGTTGATGTTGTAACGCCATGATATACTGAACGTTACGTTCTGCTTGGGCCGCAGAGGCGTCGGCAGGTCGATGCGCATCATGGTGTGGTTGATGACGTGGGGCAGGTCTTTGCCGCCTTTCATCTTCACCGACTCAATCTTGAAGCCGCCGTCAAAATCGGAGTTCATCAGGTACTCCATCGCCGGAAAAGTCATTTTTTCCTGCACCTGGCCCACTTGCGTAGCGGTCGTGATGGAGTTTTTGTCCAGAATGTTCTGGTCGAGCTGCACCCACAAGTAGGTGAGCACGTCGGGCGAAAGGTTGGTATAGGTAATGTCCTCCGAACCCGTGATGGCTTGCTTGTCGTCGTCGAGCTTGACGCGGATGTTGTAGTCGGCGCGCTGCTGCCAATAATCGTGGCCCGGTGCGCCGGAAGCCGTCCGGTAGGTGTTGGGAGTGGGAAGCTCGGTTTCGAGCTGCTTGAATTTGTCGGTGCCGGAATTGGTCGTCTGAGCGACTCCTGGGGCAGTGACCGACAGCGCAAAGCCGGCAGCCAGCAGGTAGTGTTTTAGCATGAAAACAGCGAAACGTGAAGCAGAAGTAGATAAAGCAAATCTAAACAAAGTATGCCGCTAACCCGTGGCAAAAAGACAAGTGTCGGGCTTAACCGCTGCTGTTTTGGAGCAGCAGCACCGTCGCAATGCCCGCAGCCGCTCCGCTCGTAACCAAGATCCAGTCGCGGCGGTTGGTCCGAAATCCGCGCAGCACCACAAAGCCCAGCGCCAGAATCAGGCTAACAATCAGTAGCTGACCAAGTTCCACTCCGAGGTTAAAAGCCAGCAACTCTGTCACCGGGCGGCTGTTGCGGCCCAGCAATTCGCGCAGGTAACTCGAGAAGCCCAGCCCGTGCACCAACCCGAAAACGGCCGCCAGCACGTTGGGCACCGTCAGGACGAGGGGAAGCGGTTTGCGGCGGGGAATCTGACTGCGGCCCTGCCCCGACCCGGCTTGCAGCAAGTTCACCAAGCAAGTCAGCAGAATGGTAATCGGAATCAGAATTTCAATCAGCTTGGGGCTGTACTGTACAAAGCCCAGCGTAGCCAGCGCCAGCGTGATGGAATGGCCCACGGTGAAGCTGGTCACCAGCGCCACTACCCGCCGCCAATCGGCCAGCACGTACGGCGCGCACAACGCCAGTAGAAATACGAGGTGATCGTAGGCCTGCAGGTTGAAAATGTGGAAGAAGCCGAGCTTGAGGTAAGTCTGGAAAGCGGACATGCGGCAAATCTAGCCAAGAGTGCGAAACTAGGTCGGAATTGCGTCTAAGCAAGACCTAATAGACTTCTATTCTGAATTCGAAACCTCAGTTAAGCTAATGATTATCAATACAATAGCCCCGGTAACAGCATGGTTTCCGGGGCTATTGTATTGATAATGAATGTGTTATGAAACAGCTAGGACAATGGCTACAAAGGTGCCTCATTGCCCTAGCACTTCCAGTAATGTCTTAAAAACGCACCTTCGCGATTTCGAACTGCGGGGCCGTGGCCTGGTAAGGATAGAGCACATACGCATCCGTCAGGAGGCGCCGGGTAATGGTAGTCGGGCTGGTTGCGCCCGTAGCGAAGGTGCCCGTGACCTGAGTAGAGGCCCAGGAATCGCTGCTGTTGAGGCGAAACACCGTGCTTTGGCTTCCAGACACAACCAACAGTGTTTGAGCGTTTTGCAGCAGCAAGCCATCAGCACCTACTAAGCTTTGGCTGGTAGCCACGGTCGTGAAGCTTTCGGGATTGTTAAGGGGTACTTTGTACAGCGTGCCGTCGCTGCTTTTGGCCGTCAGCAGGTAGCCCCCTGGGTGGTACACAATGCCGTTCAGGCCAAAGCCTGCGCCACCGCTCAGTTGCGCATTTTCCAGGAAAACAGAGGCTTTGCCCTGTTTGTCAACTTTATAGATGATGGGGGAAAGGCTATCGGTTATGTAGGCATTGCCGTCGGCATCCACGGCAATATCGTTGGCAAAGTGAGCAAGGCTGGGCCGCAGAGCGCCAAGATCAACGTAGTTGACCAAGTTGCCGTTATCGGAGTTGAAAATAGCGACGGCGGCCAGTTTACGCACGGTGGCTGGGCTCGTGCGCGTGGGGTTGACGCCAATATCCGACACGGCCGCCAGCAGGCGGTGCCGGGCAACATCGAGGTTCAGCCCAATCGTCGAAACCAGCCGCGAATCGTCGGCAAATAGGGTATAGGTGCCGTCGTCTTCCACGGCCCCGATTTGCCCTTTGGTGCGAGAGCTTACCAAAAACTGGCGGTTCAGCTCGTCGTACTGCACGCCTTCGGGCGATATGCCGGCCTGCGCAACGGTGATTTTGGTGGGCGAAAACGGGTTGGGTATGGTACCATCTTCGGAGCATCCGGAAAGCCAGAACAGCAACCCGAATGCCAAGGGAGCTAATCGAACAACACGAGATAAGGCCGCCAAGCCTGTTGGGCGGGAGGTAAGTAAGTGGAGCATACGCAATAGACTTTAAGTGACAAATAATCAATGGTATAGCTATACGCACCTGCGCTCCGAAGAGATTGAGCATCGCCCCAATTATTCCCTTGGGAGCAGGTGTAAAATTTCAGCTAAAGCGGACGCTTCTTGATTAGACATTAGACAGGGCAGATGCCGTGCTGCATTAAGCGTCGCGACGAGTAGCATAGTATCTGAAATGACAACTCACGGTTATGTCCTTTGTTCACAAAATGTTAATCAGCACAGCAGCGCTAACAAGCTCACATGTAGCAGTCTAAGCACAGATCATTACTCCAGCCTGCAAAACAGAATCAACGACATTAGAAGCACAAAACGGCCAGATTTTGAGTAAGCAAAAATTTGAATAACCATAAAGCTCCGTCGGCATTGCGTCGGCAGGGCTTATCGTGGTGCTACAGCTGCAGACTGCGGTTGCTCTGCATCCGCCTGCACCGAACGAACAACTTCCTTATCATGCTCCAGGGTCTCGCTGCCTGATACCAAATATGGCTGCAGGATCGGGGCCATGCCCAGCAGCACTTGGATGGGCAGAGCAGAGGTGAAGCTGTAGTCGGCCGCATCGCGCCCAGGCACAAAGGCAGTCAGGGTACCGAAGTGGTTCTCGCCGAGGAAGAACACAAAGGTGGCCGTGCGGTTGACAGCGCGGGAGGTTAAGCGTTGCCCGCCGGCGTTCACCGTAACTAAGCGGTTATCCCCGGTACCGGTCTTGCCTCCCATTGGCAGCGTATCACCATTGACGTCGCTGAAGCTCCCCTTCAGGCGGCGCGCCGTTCCGGTTTCCACTACCCCTGACAACGCCTCCTGCACGGCGGCAGCTACTTCCGGAATCATCACCTGCTGTCCTGCCACGGGCGACAGCTTGACGATGGTTTCGTAGGGAGTATTGGCAGCGAAGTGCAGTTGTTCGATACGAACCTTTTGCTGACGCACCCCTTTGTTGATGATAATCCCCATCAGTTCTGCCAGCGCCGCCGGGCGATCGCCGGAGGAGCCCAGAGCGGTAGCATAAGAAGGCACTAAGTGATTGAAGGGATAGCCAAGCCTTTTCCACCTTTGCTGGATGTCTTCGAAAGCATCCAACTCCAGCATGGTTCGAATACGGGAATCGCGGGCGTGCTTATACTGCGTGCGCAAGAGCCAGGCATATACTTGCTGGCGTTGGTTTTGGCTGGCTTCCACCACTTCGGTCCAGCGCGCTTCAGGGTGCTTCCGCAGATAGTCTAAGAGCCATAGCTCGAGCGGATGGACGCCGGCGATGTAACCCTGATCCGATAGGGTATAGGCCTCGGGACCATATCTATGGTACAGTTCCATAATTCTGTGGTCCGTGAGTCGGGCATAGGGCAAGCGCTCATGCAGCAACTTCGCGAAACTGACAGAATCCGTTTCGGGGTACAGGTAGCGGTGCACGGCCGCTAGCCTTACCGGATTTTGCCGCAGGCCACGGAGGAGTATGTTCAGGCGCTCATCCGGGGACTTATGGTCGTACTTGTGCCAGAAGCGCCGTAAGTACATTCTTCCTTCGCGGTCAGCAAACCGAGCCAGGTATACCCGACGGCGCGGGTCGCGGTCGTTTGCAAAGAGCTCCACCGTGCTGCCGGCCGTCTGGTAGGTGCTGTAGCGTACCAAATCCCGCATCAGACGAATAAATGGCAGGTTGATAGATCTGAGCAAAGCTTCACGCACCGTAGGATTGCTGCGGTTGTCTTGGCTTTGGAAGTTGTGGAAAGTGTGCATACCGCCGCCCGTGAAGAAGACCTCCCACGGGCTGGCTGAGTAACGACGCTCCGTGGCTGCCTGCAGAAGTGCCGGCAGACTAGTGTCTTTCTCTCTGATCATGTACTCCAGCACCCAGCGGCTCAGGTTATCCTGCGGCTTGCTCAGGGCCTTGAGCAAAGCACTTGGAGGCTGATTGACGTAGCGTTTATGAATTTCAGCGATCACTTCCAGATATTGGACAAACACCCGCAGCTTGGCCGTAGAACCCAATTCCAGCTTGCTTCCTTCGTTAATATCGAAAGGCTGATCCGTGTTGTCCGCCTGAACGCGTACCATATTCCCCTGCGGTGTGCTTTCGTACAGGATAAAACTGTAGCGCATCTGCCGGGTATGATTGGGGGTTAACAGGTGCTCCCCAAAGAGGCCGGTGGTGCCAGCGAATTCGGGATCGCTCAGCCGATCCAGATAAGCGCTAACCTGCTTCTGCAGGTCTTTTTGCAGGGTAGTGGTAACGGCAAGATCAAACCGGTCTAGGTCGTACAACGGTACATCCAGCAACTCCGAAAGATGCGTGCGGACCATGAGAATGCCCTTATCTATCTCCTTTGGAATCACGGGCGGGTTCTTGCTGAAGTCGCGGAAGGTCACCTCGCGGGAAAGGCTCGCATCGCGCAACGCAGCACTGATGTAGCCGCTTTGCGCCATCAGGCGCAGGTAGCTTCCCGTCAGCGCACTCAGTTGGGCCCTCCCTTCAGGCCTGAGATAATAATACGGTCGGCGCTGGGCAATCATAAGGGATACCACTTGGCGTAGCGCAAGGCCCTGTGCCGATAGCGTATCACCCTTGGCTTTAGGTAGGCGCAACAGTTGGTTCACATGGTTAATATCCTCCCCAAACCAAACCCACAACCCGTCGCCAATGCCATGTACTTCTCCGTACCCCGCGGCTGCACCCAGGGGCACGGAGTTGAGGTACGTAAGCACCAGTTGCCGCCGTGCCGGGAGCGTTTTCGGCCCACCCTGATAGGCACGCACGCTGGCCGAAACCATTTGCCGCAGCTTCTCGCCCCGGTTAGTGGTAAAGCCCCGTGGCGAATGACGATACTTCTCAATCTGGGTGGCCAAAGTGCTGCCACCCATCCGCTGGTAACTCAGACCAACGGATTTAGCAGCCTCGTGCAGGACAGCCCGGGCAAAACGCACCCAATCGACGGCCGGGTTCATGTAGGGCTTGGCCGGATCCAGCAACTTCCGGTTTTCTACAAACAGCAGGGACTGAACAATGAGGGGCGGTACCGTGTCAAAACTGGCATAGACGCGTTTGGGATAGGGAAACTGATAGACAGATTCGCCCTGGCAGTCGGCAATCTTCAGCCCGGCCTGTAGCTTCTCGCGGTACGGCGTAAAGAAGCCGCGGGACGCGTATTCAACCAAGGAAGGGGAGAAGCGCGTCTGGGATTCAAGCTTCATGCCGCGTGCCCGGAGCCGGTTCAGCAGCTGCGGCAGCTGTGAGTAGCCTAGGCGTTTGTCGAAGGGGCCGCCCCTCGGATAAACGACCGCATCGCTTGGGCCGGCCTTTAGGCTATAGCTCAGCATAGCCGCATAGCGCGAAATTTGCTGCGCCTGGCACTTAGAAACCTGCATTTCATATGCCACGGCAGCAAGCAGGGCAACGATACCGAGGAACAGCGTTACTAACAAAATCCACTTAAACGCGGACCCCCGTGTCTGCGCTTTCCTGTCCTCAGAAGTGCGGAGATATTTGATGAGTGCCACAATTGTATTATCAAGAGATAAAAAATCAGAGACAATCTGCAAATTTACTTACACACTAAACGCTCAAAAGGCCACAAAAGGAATGGAAGACAAGCAATGATGCTGAGAAATAAACACGCTTTTCGGTAGGCAAAAAACGACTATAATATACTGAATATAAGCCGATATAGTAGAATTTTTTACGCGAATACATACCTAAATAGGGACCTTGTATTAGTCGAAAGCTTCAGTATAAGCTATTCTCGGCTAAGCCCCGGTTTTAAAACCCTATAGGTCAGAAGAGATTAGCATTATTATAATAAAAACCGGCGTTTTCCTGGCGGCTTGTGCCTCTGATGTTAGGTGTCGGCACTATCAACTAATATCCAGCCGGCGCGCTGCTACCACCAGCAATGCAGCGGCGATTTGAAGCCAAAGTACTTTCGCTTTCGACTTGGCATAGATTGTAATCAGGAGAGCGAAACTTCAAGCGGGAAATAGGCGACTTCGCATAGAATGTATGACTCGATATGGCGCGATAAACTAGCGGGAGCCAACACCTTCACTGACCGGCCTTGGGCTTACTGCTCCTGAAGATGGGCAATGATTTCGGCTGTGGTCTGGACGGGAGGATGCGGCATATGCATAAGTCAGGTTTACAAAAAAGCCCCGTCGGCATATTGATTGCCAACGGGGCTTTTACATGCTAAATCAAGCAATGCTTATTCGACGCCGGGAATATCGACGTGCACGTTTTCGAAGCGAATATGGCCATTATCCAGCACGGCTTCCACTACGGCATCCTTGCTGACCTTGCCCGAGAGGATGTCTTTCGACAACTCGTTCAGGATCGCGCGTTGCAGCACGCGCTTCAAGGGACGAGCACCGAACTGCGGGTCGAAGCCCTGCTCGCCGAGGTAGTCGAGCACCTCGTCGGTAGCTTCCAAGCGGATGCCGGCTTCTTCCAAACGGTGCTGAATCTGGCGGAACTGGATGTCGACAATCTTGCGGATCTCCTTGCGCTTGAGCGGCTGGAACATGATGATCTCGTCGATCCGGTTCAGGAACTCGGGGCGCATGTGCTGCTTCAGGCGCTCGATTACTTCCTCGCGGGTGCGGTCCACAACCTCGTCGTGGTTGTACTCATTCAGCTCTTTGAAATTCTTCTGAATGATGTCGGCGCCCGTGTTGGAGGTCATGATGATGATCGTGTTCTTGAAGTTGGCCATCCGACCTTTGTTGTCGGTAAGGCGCCCATCGTCAAGTACTTGCAATAAGATGTTGAACACATCGGGGTGTGCTTTCTCGATCTCGTCCAGCAAGATCACCGAGTACGGCTTGCGGCGCACGGCTTCCGTCAATTGGCCGCCTTCGTCGTAACCCACGTATCCGGGAGGTGCCCCAATGAGGCGCGACACGGCATGGCGCTCCTGGTACTCACTCATGTCGATGCGCACCATGGCGTTCTCGTCGTTGAACAAGTACTCGGCCAAGGCCTTGGCCAGCTCGGTTTTACCTACCCCAGTCGTGCCCAGGAAGATGAACGAGCCAATGGGCCGCTTCGGGTCTTGCAGACCCGCCCGCGAACGACGCACGGCATCCGAAATCGCCTGAATGGCTTCCGCCTGACCGGCTACGCGTTTGCCTAACTCTTGCTCTAAGTGCAGCAGCTTCTCACGGTCGCTCTGGAGCATCTTGCTCACGGGGATGCCGGTCCATTTGGCCACTACTTCTGCAATGTCCTCACTAGTAACGACTTCCTGAAGCATCGAGCCGCCGTCTTTGTTGGCGTTGGCTTGGTCTTGCAGCTCTTTCAGCTTCTTCTCGGCCTCCTGAATTTTGCCGTAGCGCAACTCTGCCACGCGGCCGTAGTCGCCCTGGCGTTCGGCTTGCTCGGCTTCCAGCTTATAGCGCTCGATGTTTTCTTTCTCGGTCTGGATGCTGGTCAGGATTTGCTTTTCGCCTTCCCAACGAGCTTTCAGGCTGTCGCGCTGTTCGCTGAGGTCGGCAATTTCCTTGCTCAGCGTCGCTTCGCGGTCGCGGTTGTCTTCGCGGCGGATAGCTTCGCGCTCAATTTCCAGCTGCATGATGCGGCGCTGCACTTCGTCGAGCTCTACGGGCATCGAGTCGAGCTCAATGCGGAGCTTGGCGGCGGCTTCGTCCATCAAGTCAATGGCTTTGTCGGGCAGGAAGCGGTCGGTGATGTAGCGCGAAGAAAGCTCAACGGCCGAAATCACGGCATCGTCGGTGATGCGCACGCCGTGATGCAGCTCGTATTTCTCCTTGATGCCGCGCATGATGCTAATGGCATCTTCAATGCTCGGCTCATCGACCATTACGGCCTGGAAACGCCGCTCTAAGGCCTTGTCCTTCTCGATGTACTTCTGGTATTCCTTGAGCGTGGTTGCCCCAATCGAGTGCAGCTCGCCGCGGGCCAGCGCTGGCTTGAGCAGGTTGGCGGCGTCCATGGCGCCTTCGCCCCCGCCACCGGCCCCGATCAGGGTGTGCATTTCGTCGATGAACAGAATGATCTGCCCTTCCGAGTCGGTCACTTCCTTGATTACGGCCTTGAGGCGTTCCTCAAATTCGCCCTTGTACTTGGCGCCCGCAATGAGCAAGCCCATGTCCAGGGACATGATGATCTTATCTTTCAGATTCTCAGGGATATCCCCTGCCACAATACGCTGGGCCAAACCTTCCACGATGGCGGTCTTGCCCACGCCGGGCTCGCCCAGCAACACGGGGTTGTTCTTGGTGCGGCGCGACAAGATTTGTAGCACCCGCCGGATCTCTTCGTCGCGGCCGATTACCGGGTCCATTTTGCCGGTTTTCACCTGCTCGTTGAGGTTACGGGCGTAGCGGTTCAGGCTTTGGTATTGATCTTCCGCGGTGGGGCTGGTGACCTTTCGGCCGCCGCGCAGTTCCTTAATGGCGGCTTTCAGCTCTTTCTCCGAGAAGCCGGCATCCTTCATCAGCGTGGCGGTGCTGTCTTTGCCACTGAGCAGCCCCAACAGCAGATGTTCCACCGACACGTATTCGTCTTCAAATTCTTTTAGGTAGTTCGTCGCCCGCTGCAAGGCCGCGTTGGCCTCGTTCGACAGGTAGGGCGACCCGCCGCTCACCTTGGGGTAGCCCGTTACAATGGCATCCAAGCGGGTGTTGAGCAGGTTCTGATTCGCACCTAGCTTCTTGGTCAGAAAGCTAACCACGTTCTCATCCGATTGCAGAATTCCCTTCAGCAAGTGGCCCGTTTCAATGGCCTGCTGCTGGTTGGCGCCGGCTATTTCGGTGGCCTTCTGCACGGCCTCCTGCGCCTTGATGGTATAATTATTAAAGTTCATGGTTGCGATAGTCTAGGTAGATGCTTCGGAGTAAGAAGTTCTACGCGGGACATAGCAAACGGGGTGCAGAAGAGCTTTTTGTGACTTTTTGGCGCGGCTAGCAGAAGCTTTATGAAGTATTATAGACATTTTGGCATATATCCTTAGCTTAAACCAATTCGACAGGTAAGAATGTTTCGGAGTAACTGTAACGGTTAACGTAACAAACAGCAACGCCCCGTAGCCATTATGGATACGGGGCGTTGCTAATTTTAGAGAAAATACGATTTTTATAAATTTATGATTATCAATGCATTAACATCAGGTTTTTAATTACAAGCTCTCCAACATCACGTTGCTCGGCTAATCTAATCCCCTACGCCAACTGCCGATGCGCAGCCGAGTCGGAGGCGCTTGCGCGGCGAAACAACAGACCCGAAGCGGCCCATATAGCGGCGAAGGCTGCATTAGCGCCTATCACATTCACGAGGCCCACGGAGGGTTCGGCGACAACACCCGAGGGCGTCCAGATAAACAGCGCTATTACGGTAACTAGCACATACGTAAGCGATGCCGCGAACATGGCGTTGGACATGCCCAGCGGCCGGAAGCGAGCGGCAATGGCACCGATGATGGCCACAGCAAGCACCAGCCCATAGAGCAAATTGACGGGGTTGTCTTCGCTCCCAATAAGCCCCACGGCCAGATTCGCCCAGACGAGCAGAAGCCCTGCCGCTACCGCCACCCCGACCCCCATGCGATACGTGGTATTGTTCCATTTCCGGGCCACCAGGATGTACGTAAGGCCTGTGCCGAAGAGGAGGGCGCCCGCAACCACAAAATCCGAGAGGGTCCAGACTACTTCGTGGGTGAATTGCATCGCCACCAAGGGAATGAGTAGCAGAAACGCCGTAGCAAGTATAATGCGAAGGATGCTTTTGGAAAGGGTCATAGCAGTCATGGTTTTAAATTCGAGAGGGGAAGAAGTTTCTTTTGTCGCCGGTGGATACCCAGTGGTTCTGAGAAGGTAGGCTGTTGCTTCTGCTGCTTACACAACCTGTAGCGCAGATTCTAGAAGGATACTCTGCGTGCTTTTCTACGTGTTTTATTACGCTTTCAAAAGTACTTTGTTTTTCAAAGTTAGCAAGCGAATCCTGATAAATTTTATCTTTTTGTTTATCGAGTTGCTCGGGGCTTACCCCAACAAGATGGTCCGTTCTATGTGCAGCTGCTCCAGGAAATACTCGTCGTGCGATACCACAATCAGTGTTCCGTGGTAGTCGCTAATGGCAGCCGTTAGGATTTCCAGGTTCTGGATGTCGAGGTTATTAGTGGGTTCATCCAGAATGATGAGGTCGGGCGCTTGGTTGCTAATCATGAGGCAGCACAGCGAGAGCCGCATTTTCTCGCCGCCGCTAAGGGTACTGCACGGTTTGTCCCAATAGTCTTTCGTAAACAGAAACCGGGTCAGGCGAATCTTCACTTCGTGTTCCTGTAACCCCGACGCATTGAAGTGCTGCGCCTGCTCGAACACCGAGAGCTGGTCGTGGAGGAGGGAATAATCCTGATCAATAAATACTGCTTTATCCCCGGCCCGCGCTATTGTGCCCTGCGTAGGTTCCAGCTCACCCAACAGGAGCTTGATAAGCGTCGTTTTGCCGGAACCGTTCAGCCCGCGTAGCGCCAACCGTTCGCCACTTAGGATCTGAAAATTCAGGGCTTCGCGCCACAGCAGACGCGCGCCATAGGCGTAGTTCACGTTTGTGGCGGCGACCAATATTTTGCCTTTGTGCAGGGCCGAATTGTCGAAGCCAAGTTTCATTTTGTCGGTGTCGGGCAGTTCCTTCCGTAACTCGCTCAGCTCTTGCGAAATCGCGCCGACTTTCTCCGCGTGAATGCCTTTGAGGCGGGAGGTGCTTTTTTCCGCGTTGTTGCGCATCATGTTGAGCACGATGGTTGGCAGGCCGGCCTTGTCCTGGTTTTTCTTGCCGCGGGCATCCAGCTTTTGCTTGCGTTCCAGGGCTTCGCGCTCGGTTTCTTTGGCTTTGCGAAGGGCTCTTTCCCGACTCTTTACGTCTTGGTTCAAGGCATTGCTTTCCACCTGCTTTTGCTCGGCGTAGAAATCGTAGTTGCCGCCATACAGCGTAAGCCCTCGCTTGCTCAACTCACACACCGAATCGAGCAAATTGAGCAGTTGGCGGTCGTGGCTTACCACCAGCAAAGTACTCGGGGTAGTCTTGATGAAATTGTAGAGCAGTTGCCGCCCGGCGGTATCCAGGTGATTGCTGGGCTCGTCGAGCAACACGAGTTCGGGTTGATGAATGGCAATGCCCGCCAGGAAAACCTTGGTTTTCTGGCCGCCGCTGAGGCTTGCCATTGGTTGTGTTAGACTCACCTCGGCCAAGCCCCAATGCAGCAGGGCTTCCTGGCTTCTTTCCTCGATGGTCCAGTCGTCGTCCAGCACGGCCAGGTTGGCGTCTGTCGCTTTGCCGTCCAGGATTTCCTGCAAGGCGGCAATTTTGCCTTCGATGTGCAGCGCCTGAGCCACGGTAAGCTCGTCGAACTGCCCGAAATGCTGCGGCACGTAATACGGCACAGCGCTAGTGCTCACAGTTCCGCCGGACGGCAACAACACGCCAGCAATAAGTTGCAGCAGCGTCGATTTTCCGGCTCCGTTGTTGCCGATTAGCGCGATTTTCTGGTGGGCGTTGACTGCCAGATTCAGGTTGTCAAATAGCACATCTTTATTGGGGTGTGCATACCCGAGGTTTTGTAGGAATAGCATGATTTCTTTCTCAAAAAGCAATTGGCTAGAGCAACCCACGAGGTGGGTCGGCTACTCGATTTTTGAAAGAAGTCAGCTATCACATAAACCGGTTTTTTCTGTTGGTAAAGGCAAAATTAAAAATTCTCACTTAATGCCCCTCAGCAGAACGAGCGATACGCCCATTAAAAATGTTCTGACCCAGCGAAAACAGCGCAAAAGGCGATTATGAATTGAGCTAGTTTAGTAATTTGTATCTATCAAATTATAAGGTACTTACACACGAGCTTGTCCGTATTCTTTCATCCTTGAAGAATACGGACAAGCTCGTGTGTAAGTGGCTTACTTATTCGTCGGATGCAGCTGCGTATTCATCAGCGTGGCCAGCACCGAATCGGGGAGGAGCAGGCTGGAGAAGAAATTTACTTTGGCGCTGATTGTCGGCAGGGAGCGGGCCGCGCCGTCCATTAGCGCGTCGTAGCCTTGTTGCGCAACTTCGCGGGGCGAGGCGGCGTGGTTGGCGGCCCAAGTATCTTCGGCGTGGGCAACGTGGAAGAAGTTGGTGGCCGTGGGCGGCGGACAGAGAATGGTCATGGTCACGGCCGATTTTTTCTGCTTTAGCTCATGCTGCACGGCTTCGGCGAAGCTGAGCACAAAAGCCTTGGTCGCGGCGTACACGGCTTGGCACGGACTGGGCGTGAAAGAGGCCACGGAACCGAGCTGCAGAATCCGGCCTTCGTTGCGGGCTACCATATCGCGCAGGTAGAGCTTGGTCAGGTGTACGAGCGAGGTCGCGTTTACCTGAATAATGTCTAGCTCGGTCTGCATGTCGGTATCGGTGAAATAGCCCGTTTCACCAAAACCCGCGTCATTGACCAGCGCGTCTATTTGAAGGCCCCGTTTGGTTGTCTCGGCATAAATCTGCTCGGGGGTTTCGGGGCGGCTCAGGTCGAAGGGCAACAGCACAATGTCGACGCCGCCGAACTCCTGGTGCAGCAGGCGGGCGGCTTCCTTCAACTCGTCGAGGTGGCGGGCAACGAGCACGACGCGGTAATCGTCGCGGGCGAAGCAGCGGGCCAGTTCGAAACCAATGCCGTTGGAGGCACCGGTAATCAAGGCAGTTTGGTCGTTCATGGCCGAAAAGTTTAGGTGAAAAATCGGATTCCTACTTACCGCATAAAAAGACAGGTTTGGTTGCAAAAGGTGGCTTGTAATAGTAAGATAATCAAGTACTTGGTATAAAGCTAGATTACCGACGTTTGCGTCGCGGCAGGCCTTGAAAAAACTTGCCGGCCCTACTGCGCCGGCAAGTTTTTTCAAGGCCAGTTGTTCCCAACCTAATTTTTTGCAGACGGGTATTGCACGCCCATGTTATGGAACATAAAGGCCCATTTGTCGGTCTGCTCGCTGATTACCTGCGCCGTCGAGCGGCCCGCGCCGTGACCGGCTTTGGTTTCAATGCGGATCAGGACGGGTGACGTACCCTTCTGGTTTTCCTGAATGCGCGACGCAAACTTAAACGAGTGCGCCGGCACCACGCGGTCGTCGTGGTCGGCGGTGGTGATGAGCGTAGCAGGGTATTCGGCAGGCTTGAGGGCGTGGTAGGGCGAATACTTATAGATGTACTCAAACATTTCCTTTGAGTCCTCGGCCGTGCCGTAGTCGTAGGCCCAGCCCGCGCCGGCCGTAAACTTGTTGTAGCGCAGCATATCCATGACGCCCACGGCCGGGAAAGCCACCTTAAACAGCTCCGGATGCTGCGTCATGGCAGCTCCTACCAATAGGCCGCCGTTAGATCCGCCCGAAATCGCGAGGAAATCCTTCGAGGTGTAGTTGTTTTTCACCAGGTACTCGGCGGCGGCAATGAAATCGTCGAACACGTTCTGCTTTTTCATTTTGGTGCCGGCCAAGTGCCAGGTTTCGCCGTATTCGCCGCCCCCGCGCAAATTAGGAACTGCGTAAATGCCACCATTTTCCAGCAACACGATGTTGGAGGTGCTAAAGCTCGGCGTCATGCTCACGCCAAACCCGCCGTAAGCGTACAGCAGCGTGGGGTTCTTGCCGTTCATCACCAAGCCTTTTTTATAGGTGATAATCATCGGAATCCGGGTGCCGTCTTTGGAGTTATAAAACACCTGTTTCGACTCGAATTTCGTTGGATCGAACTGCACGTTCGGCTTTTTATACACCGTCGATTTGCCCGTGGCGATGTCGTACTTGAAAATCGTGGGCGGATAGATGTAAGAAGTGAATGTGTAGTAGGTTTCTTTCTCTTCCTTCTTGCCATTAAAGCCGCTGGCCGAGCCAATAGAAGGCAATTCTACCGAGCGCTCCTTTTTGCCGTTCATGTCGTACTGCTCCACCAGGGAGGTGGCGTCTTTCAAATACTGGGCAAATATTTTCCCGCCGACAGTCGAAACGTCGAGCACGTTTTTCGTCTCCGGAATCAGGTCTTTCCAGTTGGCCGGTTTGGGATTGGCGGCATCCACGGTCACCACCCGGAAGTTCGGCGCGTTTAGGTTGGTAAATACGTAGAGCTTGCTGCCCACATTGTCGACAACTTGGTGCTCGTTGTCGAAATTATCGACCACCTGCACAATGCCGCTGCTGGGCTTGCTCAAGTCCTGCACATAAAGCTCGTTACCAGTAGTAGTATTGGCAGCCGATATCACCAGAAAGCGTTGATCTTCAGTGAGATGCGCGTTGATGTAGCGGCGCGGGGTTTTGTCGCCGCCAAACACCAGTTTATCAGTGCTTTGCGGCGTGCCCAACTTGTGATAATACAGCTTGTGGTACTGCGTGAGGCCCGCCAGCTGACTTCCAACTTTGGGCTTGTCGTAGCTGCTGTAATAAAAGCCGTCGTTGCCTTTCCAGGCGATGCCCGAAAACTTTACGTCCGTGAGCGTATCGCCAATGATGGACTTATCGGCAGTCTTCAACACAATGACTTTGCGCCAGTCGGAGCCGCCCTCCGAAATCAGGTAGGCCGCCATGCTGCCGTCCTTGGTGAAATTGATGCCGGCCAGCGATGTAGTGCCGTCTTTCGAGAAAGTGTTGGGGTCCAGAAAAAGCTCCGGCGCGCCGGAGCCCACCTGGCGGTACAGCGCCGACTGATTCTGCAAGCCCGTATTTTTTGAGAAATACGTGTACTTGCCTTCCTTAAAAGGCGCCTCGTATTTCTCGTAATTCCACAGCGTTTCGAGCCGTTTGTGAATGGCTTCCCGGTACGGAATCTGCGCCAGGTAATTCTGGGTTACTTTATTTTCCTCCTGCACCCAGGCTTTTGTTTCGGCCGCTTGGTCGTTTTCGAGCCACCGGTAGGGGTCCGGCACTTTGGTCCCGAAGTAAGTAGTAACGGTGTCTACCTTCTTGGTTTGGGGGTAAGGCAGCGTTTTGATGGCGGTTTTGGTGTACTGCGCGTAGGCCTGGCTACTGAGTAGTAGCGCCGCAAGAGCGAGGAAGCGTTGTTTCATGAGCTTTGGAGAAGTTGTGACTAAGTATAAAGTCTGAGCAAAGGGTTGCGGGTTGCACAAAGCAAGCGGCGCTGGTTTTACGGCAGTCGCGGGCAGTTTCTGCAATTGCCAAACTCGCTAGGGGCTATTAAGTTGGCAAAGCAAGGTGCACAGAATGAGCTTGTTGCTTTCAGCGCGGGCTTTAATAAAACCAAAAAGCCAACGTCCGGACGGCCCCCGCTAGTCCAGCACCTGTTCAGGCATGGTCCGGATCAGCCACTGATACAACTTTTCGGCATCGCTAGGCTTGAACAGTTCGGTACCCGGATTCATCGTGGCCGCCGTACCGCAAGCCACGCCCAGCCGCACCATCTGGCGCACCGATTTGCCCGTCGACAGCGCGTAAAGCATCCCGGCTACCATGCTATCGCCGGCTCCTACGGTGCTGCGCTTTTTTACGGCGGGCGCTGGCACGTGGTCCTCCGTGTCCTGGGTCACGACGCAGGCGCCCTGCGGCCCCAACGACACGACGATAATCTCGCATTTGCCCTTGGCGATCAGGGCTTTGGCGGCTTTGCCCACGGCGGCGCTGTCCAACTCATCGACGCCGGCCATGCGGGCTAGCTCTCCCACGTTGGGCTTGATAAGGTACACGCCCTCCTCGACGATGCATTCGAGTGCCGGCCCCGAGGTGTCGGCTATTACCTTGGTGCCCGCCGCGTGCGCCCGCCGCACTACTTCTACCAAAAACTCCGGAGCGACGCCGGGGGGCATACTGCCGCTGATAACCAGAAATTCGGGAGCGGGCGTAAGTTCTTGGAGCACGCGCAACACCTGCGCTTGCTCGTCGGGCAATAGCAGCGTGCCCGGCATCCCGAACCGATACTGCTGATTGGTGGCAGAATCGACGACGATGAAGTTCTCGCGCGTCCAGCTGGCCGCGGCAATGGCGTGTTGTGCAATATGCTCGCGCTCAAGTAGTTCCTGCAAAAGCAGCCCCGCCGGCCCGCCGGCTGGAAACAGCGCGAGCGACTCCAGACCGAGCCGCTTTAGTCCCCGCGACACGTTGATGCCGCCGCCGCCGGGCTCGAGCTTGGGCGCTACGCACCGCATTTTGTGCTCCGGCACAAGCTTATCCACCGAAGTGCTTTTGTCGATGGCCGGGTTGAGTGTAAGGGTTACGATGCGATTCATGGCCAAGCTGATGGGTGTTTGAGAAAGAACTGCAAGAGACAAAAGTGGATATAAGAAGCTAATGTGAAATAACTTATATATTTAATGCAAAAAATTGTCGATCCTGTGAAGCTGTTGGCAATAAATTGGTTGGTAATATAAGTGATTGATTATAAGGTTCTTATGAATGTAAGGGTGTTTTGGCTTTACTGCATTATTGCGGGGGCATTGCCCACTATTCCCGTTTTCGGACAAGCCAGCCCGCAGGATAGCGCCTCGCTGACTGCCGCTGTTACGTCCGCAGGCAAGCAGTATGCGCAGGCTATGGGGCCTAACACGCTCCTGACCAACGGGCCGGAATACATCGATTACAAGTTGCCTTACATGAAAGGCCACCAGTTTTTCGGAGACGGCAGCCAGCAGATCGGCGCGGTTTATTTCGACGGAGTCCTGTACAAAGACGTGCCGTTGTGGTACGACATCAAGCTGGATCAGGTGGTGTCGCAGGTGGTCGCCAGCCCGCTGAAAGTGCGCTTGGTAAGCGAAAAAATAACCTACTTCGCGTTCGGCGAACACACCTTTACGCGCATTGTAACCGACAGCATAGCCGATAATTCCGTGCCGACGGGTTTCTACGACTTGCTAGTCGACGGCAGGGCTAGGCTCTTGGCAAAAAGAGTAAAAGTGCTCCATACAAAAGCCGGCCCCAACGGCATAGAAGGCTCCTTTCCGGAAGCCGTTACATACTTTCTGCAACAAGAAAACCGCTTTTATCCGGTCAGCTCCAAAAATGGCGTGGCAAAATTATTAAGCGATAAAAAATCGGAGCTGGAGGCGTACGCGCGGCAGCACAAATTAAAATTCAACAAAGCCAGCAGGGAAACGTCGTTGGCGGAGTTGGTTACCTATTATAATTCAGTGCAAAGCCAGCTTTCACAAAGCAAGTAACGAGTAAGAAAGCGCCGGCCGATTGACATAGCAGCAACTGATTTAGAT
The DNA here is from genome assembly GCF_014349165.1 of Hymenobacter sp. BT491. Classification (NCBI taxonomy): domain Bacteria; kingdom Pseudomonadati; phylum Bacteroidota; class Cytophagia; order Cytophagales; family Hymenobacteraceae; genus Hymenobacter; species Hymenobacter sp. BT491. Next base: position 59,523 of record NZ_JACSJJ010000001.1, read on the forward strand.
GAAAAGATTTATACGTATTGTTCTGATATTCTTGATGTTATGTGCTGTATCTTCCGGTTATGCGCAAAACGCCACGCCGCCGGTAATCAGCGGAATATTTGAGAAGGCCTCTTTTGAGCACTTTGCCAAAGCCATAGAGTCGAAGTCGAAGTATCGCTTTTACTTTAATCCGGCGGCCGTTGACAGCTTATCCATCACGACGGAAGTGCGGGAGCGGTCATTGCCGGAAGTGCTGGATTCGGTGTTTAAAGGCACGAAGTTGCATTACGCTATCGATGGCGAAGGGCGCGTGTACATCACCTCGGGCCTCCGGTTGGAATCGGAGTTGCCAGCTGACTATTTCCGGCCGGGCGATGAGGAGAAAGTTGCTGTCGTTGACAATGCCAACGACGACGCGGCCAACCGCAAATCGCGCTCTGCGGCGGCGCTGCAACTGAAAGTATACGAAATCAGTGGTGGCCGTGGGGCTACGGCCAACGGCAACGTCACGCTGGTCGGGCACGTTCGGGAGCTGAAATCGGGCGAGGCCGTGATCGGCGCTTCGGTGTACATCGAGTCGCCATCCATCGGCACGGCCACCGATCAGTTTGGCTACTACTCGCTGACCCTGCCGGCCGGCCGGCACGAGCTGAGAATCAGGGGTGTGGGCATCAAAAACACCCGGCGCCAAGTGGTGTTGCGCACCGACGGAAAGCTGGACGTAGAGGTCGAAGAAGACATCACTACGCTGAAGGAAGTGGTGATCGAGGCCGAGAAGGACAAAAACGTAGCGGGCATGCAAATGGGGCTGGAGCGGCTCGACATCAAAACCATGAAGCAAGTGCCCACGGCCTTCGGCGAAACGGACATTTTGCGCGTGGTGCTGACCTTGCCCGGCGTCAAGTCGGTGGGCGAGGGCAGTACCGGAATGAACGTGCGCGGCGGGGGCACGGACCAAAACCTGATCCTGTTTAATGATGCCACCGTCTACAACCCTTCGCACTTGTTCGGCTTTTTCTCGGCCTTCAACCCCGACATCCTCAAAACCGTCGAGCTATACAAAGGAACAATTCCGGCGCGCTACGGCGGGCGCTTGTCGTCGGTGCTGGACATTGCCACGCGCGACGGCAACAAGAAAACGTTTGCCGGCTCGGGCGGTATTGGCTTGCTAACCAGTCGATTAGCACTGGAGGGCCCGATTGTGAAGGATAAAAGCTCTTTTATCATCAGTGGGCGGACCAGCTACTCCGACTGGTTGCTGCACCTGCTGTCGAACAGTAAGCTGAAGCAAAGCGCTGCCTCTTTCTACGATCTTAACGCGCACATTAGCAATGAGATAGATGATAAGAACTCCGTGTACCTTACCGGGTACCGGAGCCGCGATAGGTTTAAGCTGGCCAGCGATAGCGTGTACCAATACGAGAACACCAACGCCAGCGCGAAGTGGAAGCACAATTTCAACAACCGCCTTTACGGGGTCCTGACCGGCGCTTTCAGCCAATACAGCTACAACATTTCCAGTCAGGATAACCCAATCACCAACGCGCGACTTAAGTACGATATCCGGCAGGTGAATGCGCAGGCCGATTTTAGCTACCTGCCCAGCGCCAAGCACAGCATCGACTTTGGCGTAAGCTCCATTCTGTACAACGTCTCGCCCGGCACGTTTGCGCCCTCCGGCGACGCATCGCTGATTGTTCCCGACGCGTTGGCCCGCGAAAAAGCGGTCGAAAGTGCCGTGTATGCTTCCGATCTCATTACGGTTACGCCCCGCTTGGCCGTTTCCATCGGGCTGCGTTACTCGCTCTTTAATGCCTTGGGACCCAGAGATGTATACCAATACCTAGGAGGCGTGTCTAAATCGGTGAATACCATCACCGACACGCTGCACTACCAGAAAGGCAAAGCGCTCGCCACGTACCATGGCCCGGAATACCGCTTATCGGCCAAGTATTCGCTTTCCGACAACTCCTCGATGAAGGTGAGCTTCAACCGGCTGCGCCAATACATTCACATGCTATCGAATACGGCCTCGATGTCGCCGACGGATAGCTGGAAATTGAGCGATGCCAACATTCGGCCGCAGGTCGGTGACCAGATTTCGGTGGGGTATTACCGCAATTTCAAAAGCAACACCATCGAAACGTCCGTGGAAACCTACTACAAGGTGATGCACGACTTCCTGGATTACAAAGGCGGCGCGACGTTGCTCCTGAATCACCACATCGAAACCGATGTAATTAACGCGGAAGGCAAGGCATACGGCGTAGAAGTAATGGTGAAAAAGCTGACGGGCAAAATCAACGGCTGGGTGAGCTATACTTATTCGCGCTCGCTGGTGCAAGTCAACGTGGCTACCACCAGCGACATGATTAACGGCGGCCGGTTTTACCCGAGCAACTTCGACAAGCCCCACGACGTCACGCTGATTGGCAATTACCGCTTCAGTCGGCGCTTTAGCACTTCGCTTAATTTTAATTACAGCACGGGTCGGCCCATTACGCTGCCGCTGGCCAAATACGTCACGGCCAACTCGACGCGAGTGCTGTATTCCGATCGCAACGAATACCGCGTGCCCGATTATTACCGCGCCGACTTTGCCCTGAATTTCGAGGGCAACCACAAAGTGAAGAAGCTGGCGCACGGCTCCTGGACGCTATCCGTCTACAACCTGACGGGCCGCAAGAATCCGTATTCGATTTATTTCAAATCGGAAAATGGTCAGATCAAAGGCTACAAGCTCTCCATTTTCGGGCGGCCAATTCCTACCATTACCTACAATTTCAAATTCTAGATGGGCTACTTTTCGCTTCTGCTGCGCCCGGCTAGTCTTTGGTGGGCGTTGCTTTTATTGGCGCTGGCAAGTTGCATCGATCGCTTCGAGCCGACTGTACTCAACGCTTCCGTTGGCTATTTGGTCGTAGATGGGAGCATTAACCTCAATGGAGTAAGCACTGTTCAGCTCTCGCGCACGCAGAATCTGAGTAGCAAAGACGCCCCGCCCGCCGAAACCAAAGCCAGCGTATTTATTGAGCAAGAGGGCGGCCTGCGCTTTCCGCTGCTCGAAACGGCGCCGGGGGTGTACGCTTCCCAAGCGCTAAACCTGGTTCCAGGTAAGCGTTATCGTCTCTTTTTCCGGACTCAGAAGCAGCAGGATTTTGCCTCCGATTTTGTAGAGGCCAAAACTACACCGGCCATTGATTCGGTGACGTGGCAGGCCGGAGCGCAAGGCTTGCAATTTTATGTGGATGCCCACGACGCTGCCAACAATACCCGCTATTACCGCTGGGACTTTGAGGAAACCTGGGAATTTACTTCCGCCTACGTTTCCGGAGTTGAGTACCGCAACGGCCAGCTTACTTCCCGCACCGGCGAGGACATTTTTCACTGCTGGCGGACGGAGAAATCGACGGCCATTAAACTGGGCAGCACCGCGAAGCTCGGGCAAGATGTGATTGCTCACCAACCGCTCACGCTTTTGCCGCCTACTTCAGAAAAATTGGGGCAAAAATACAGCCTGTTGGTGCGGCAATACGCGCTGACGGCGGCGGAGTTTGCCTACTGGGAGCTGCTGCAAAAGAACACGGAAAGCCTGGGCACCCTGTTCGACCCCTTGCCCAGCCAGCTGGTGGGCAACGTGCACGCCCTCTCGGATGCCAGCGAAACGGTCATCGGCTTTGTGGGCGTACAGTCGGTCACCGAAAAGCGCATTTTCGTCGATTATGGCCAATTGCCCCGTACCTGGGTTTTTCAGACCGGCTACGAAAAGTGCGTTCCGCCCGACACCATACCGGGCCCGCATGATCTCAAAAAACCCCCACTGCCGCTCGTAATCGAGTTTTTCAAAAGCGGCGTCTTCCTCCCAATTGAAGAAATACAGATCGGGACGGACCCCACCAAGTATTACCTCTACTCATCTGCCGAGTGTGTGGACTGCCGCAAGCGCGGCACCAACAAGCGGCCGGCTTTTTGGCAATAAGCCTATTTATAAATACTTGATAGTTAACTACTTATATAAATGCAGATAAATTCATTGATCGACTTACTACGTGGGGTATGGCGTCGGCGGGCCTTGCTGCCGGTGTTGTTGCTGGCGAGTTGCATTGACCGCTTCGAGCCAAAAGTTGCCCAGAAATCAGTTGGGTATTTAGTAATAGACGGTGCGATCAACGCGGCCGGGGTGAGTACGATTCGTCTCTCGCGCACCCAAAACCTCGGCAACAAAACGGCGCCGCCAGCGGAAATCAAAGCCAATGTGTTCATCGAGCAGGAAGCGGGAACGCGCTACCCCTTAGCCGAAACTGCTCCTGGTACTTATACATCGGCCGTGCTGACGCTTTCTCCCGACAAGCGGTATCGCCTGTTTGTGCGCAGCAGCGGGCAGCGGGAGTACGCCTCGGACTTTGTGCAGGCCAAAATTACGCCGGCCATCGACTCGGTAACGTGGCAGATCAGCGACAAAGGGCTGCAATTTTATGTGAATGCTCACGACGCCGCCAACAACACCCGCTACTACCGCTGGGACTACGAAGAAACCTGGGATTTTAATTCTGCTTTTCGCGCCCAGATAGAATTACGCAACAACCGCCTCCAGCTGCTTACCGAAGACATTAATCACTGTTGGGCCACGGCCCGCGCGCCGTCCATCAAGCTGAGCAGCACCGTAAAACTTACGCAGGACGTCGTAACGCACTACCCGCTGACCTTACTGCCCAGCAACTCCACGAAGCTGCAAGTGAAATACAGCATTCTGGTGCGGCAGTACGCGCTGACGGCGGCGGAGTTTGCCTACTGGGAACTGCTGCAAAAAAACACGGAAAGCTTGGGCACCCTGTTCGACCCCTTGCCCAGCCAGCTGGTGGGCAACGTGCACGCCCTCTCGGATGCCAGCGAAACGGTCATCGGCTTTGTGGGCGTGCAGTCGGTGACGGAGCAGCGCCTCTTTATCGATCGCAACCGCGACCTGCCGCGCACCAATGCTTGGCTCCCTGTTACTGGCTACGAAAGCTGCGTCCGCGTGGATACCATCCTCGTCCGGAACCCCACCGGCCCGCAGGACCCACGGTATATCAGCTATTTCAAGGACAATCCTTTTGCGCCCATTGAATTTATTGATTCGCGTACCAAACCTGCCTATTCCTACTCCACCGCCGAGTGCGTAGACTGCCGCAAGCGCGGCACCAACAAGCAGCCGGATTTTTGGAAATAGACAATTATCTGAACTACAGTAAGTTGCAAAGGCGTGACAAGCGTCCGCAGACATTTCTTTTCTTCCTCCCGCTACTTTCAAATGAAGACATACAGGGCACTTTTGTTTTTCAGTTTGGCTTGGGCACTGAGCTTGGGAAGTACGTACGGGCAGGCAACGGATTCGCTGGCCAGCTTACGCAAGCGGTTTGATGCCTACAGCCAGCAGACGCTCCAAGAAAAGCTCTACGTGCACACCGACCGGCCTTTTTATGTGAGCGGTGAGATCTTGTGGTTTAAGCTAAATGCCGTCGATGGCACGCAACACAAGCCTTTGGCAATGAGCAAAGTAGCCTACGTGGAACTCCTTGATAAAGAACACAATCCGGTATTGCAGGCGAAAATCAATTTGCAACATGCCGCCGGCAATGGCTCGTGGCAGCTGCCGGCTTCTTTGGTTTCCGGCAATTATGTGTTGCGGGCCTACACCAATTGGATGAAAAACTTCAGCCCCGATTTTTATTCGTCCATTCCCGTAACCATTATTAATACGCGCCGCAATCTGGCTCAAAAAGCAAGCAAGGATTCGGCGGCAGTAGACGTACAGTTTTTCCCCGAAGGTGGTAATCTGGTAAAGGGAATAGAGAGCAAAGTCGCCTTCAAGATCACCAACAGCGCCGGCAAAGGCGTAGCGGCCGAAGGCACGGTGCGCAACCCGCAGGGCGCGGTGGTAAGCCAGTTTAAAACGCTGAAATTCGGCATCGGGAATTTCACTTTCACGCCGGCCCAGGAAGGAGTAGCTTACACAGCCTCAATCAAATTACCGGGTGGGCAAGTAGTTACCCGAAAGCTGCCCGCCGCGCATGAATACGGCTACACACTGCATCTGGAAGACATCAGTCCAGGCCAGCTCCGGCTAACTGTCGCGTCGAATATTGCTGAAAAGTCGGCGGAAGACGTGTTTTTGGTGGGGCACTCGGGCCAACAGATTTCCGTATCGACTGCTACTCGCCTTGCGGGCGGGCGCGGCGAATTTGTGGTTGAGAAAAAAAACCTTGCGGACGGAATTTCGCATTTCACCATTTTCAACAGTCGCAAACAGCCGTTGAGCGAGCGCCTGTATTTTCAGCGCCCAAAGCCCCAACTGCTCATTGCTGCCACTGCCGATAAGCCGCAGTACGGTATCCGCGAAAAAGTAGTATTGCAGCTGTCAACGACCTCTTCCACTGAGAAAGCCACGCCCGCCGACATGTCGTTGGCGGTGTATCGACTGGACTCTTTAACAACCGTTCCCGGCCTCGATGTAAACAGCTATCTATGGCTGACTTCCGACCTGAAAGGCACGGTTGAAAACCCTAATTATTATTTTACAAGCACTGGCCCTGAAATAGTAGAAGTGTCAGATAATCTGATGCTTACGCATGGCTGGAGCCGATTCCTTTGGACGGATGTATTCTCGAATAAAGCGCCGCACTTCGAATTTGCCCCCGAAATAAATGGCCACGTTGTTGAAGGCCGGGTGGTGAACGGCCATACCGGTGCGCCTGCGCCGAAAGTCGGCGCTTATTTGGCTAGCCCAAGCCGGCTTATTCGGATGTACAATGCGACCAGCGATCAGAATGGCCGAGTCCGGTTTGAAACACGCGATTTCTTCGGCTCTAAAGAATTGGTGCTGCAAACCAATACCCAGCGCGACAGCCTCTACCGCGTTGAAATCATCAACCCATTTTCCGTAAAATACACGGCCTCGGCCGTGCCACCGCTGGTTTTTTCGGAATCTTTTCGCACCGAGCTTGGCAAGCGCAGTCTTCAGATGCAGGTCCAGAATGCGTATTTTCGCAAGCAGCTGACGATGCACCGGCTCCCCGCCGCCGACAGCACCGCCTTCTACGGCAAGCCCGATGAGACGTACAAGCTCGACGACTACACCCGTTTTAAAGTGCTGGAAGAAGTAATGCGCGAATACGTGCCCGGCGTGCAGGTGCGACTGCGCAACGACGGCTTTCATTTCATGGTACTTGACAACATCCGGCACGTCATTCTGAACGAAAACCCGATGGTATTGCTGGACGGGGTGCCGGTGTTCGACATCAACAAAATCATGGCCATGGACCCGCTGAAAATCCAGAAGCTGGATGTAATTACCAGCCGGTATTTTCAGGGTTCTATGATTTATGATGGCTTGGTGAGCTACACTACTTACAAGGGCGATTTGGCTGGTTTTGAGCTTAATCCGCATGCGTTGGTGCAGGAATACGAGGGCATGCAATGGCAGCGCGAATTCTATGCGCCGCGCTACGAAACGGCGGCGGAAAAGCAAAGCCGCCTGCCCGACGCGCGCACCCTGCTCTACTGGAACCCCAACGTAGCCACTTCAGCAGATGGCAAAAAAAGCCTGGAGTTTTATACCTCCGATCATGCCGGAAAATATCTGGTTGTGATTCAGGGACTTGCGGAAAATGGTTTGGTGGGCAGCCGCCGATTTACGTTTGAGGTAAAGCAGCCTTTGTAACGAACAGCCCGCGATCAGAGCACCATTCCGGAGCCTGTCCGTGGTGGGGGTACTTTCGTAGAAGCTTGTAGTTTGTTTACTGAACCCGCTTTTATGCCTGTTACCTACATTGGCTGCTCCGGCTTTTCTTACCGCGATTGGAAGGGCGTATTGTATCCGGAGGGGTTGCCGCCGCGCAAATGGTTTGAGTATTACACGCAGCAGTTCAACACGTTGGAACTGAACGTGACCTTCTACCGAATGCCGGAACTGGCGACTTTTGAGGGATGGTACACGAAAAGTCCGGTCGAGTACCGCTTTGCGGTGAAAGCACCGCGCCTCGTGACGCACTACAAGAAATTCAATGCGGAAGCCCAGGCTGTTCTTGCCGATTTTTACGGCACGGTGCAGGAAGGGCTACGCGAAAAATTGGGCCCGGTGCTGTTTCAGTTACCGCCCAAAGCGGCTTACACCGAAGAACTGCTCCAACGCATTCTCGACAGCCTTGATCCCGCATTTAATAACGTACTGGAATTTCGGCACCCCACTTGGTGGGAAGGCGAGGTGTACCGCGAATTGGCCCGCCACCGCGTTGCCTTTGTGGGGCAGAGCCACCCGCAGCCCCTTCCCGACGAAGTAATTGCTAATACCGACGTGCTGTATTATCGCTTCCACGGCGTGCCGGAGTTGTACACAACGCCCTACAGCGCTGAGTTTTTGCAACGAATTGCCGACGAAATTCAGGCCGCGCCACACGTGAAAGAAGTGTATTTATACTTCAATAACGGCATCGGCGGCGCGGCCGTCAACAATGCCCGGACGATGCAGCAATTACTAACAGTCAAGGAAAAATCGTAGATCCGTTATGGATTAAGCCGTTCCAGCAAGGCGTACATCAGGTGATAGAGTTGCTGTAAATCGGCAGCTTCGACTATGCCTTCGTCTTTGCTGAAGCGCAGGACAATATCCGTTTCCGAGTGATGCGTCTCGGGCGCCAGCGTCAGCTCAAAGCCTTTGTGATTCAGCAGAATAGCGCGCAGGTTACCATCGGCAAACAGCGTGTGTAGCGTTGCGGGCTCGTTGGTTTTGATGATAAAAGCTTCGTCGAAATCCGGGTAACCGATTTCAATGTCTTCCAGCCCCAGCAATTTGCCCAACTCACTCACCCAATCCTGCTCGTGAATGGCAAATCGCAGCGCTACGGCATCCGACACGCGCGCCGTAAGCGTGGTGCTTTCAAACCCGCTCTCGAAGCCGCCACCCAAATCAATGTCGATATCCAGCAGAATCTGTTGCTTTCCCTGGTTTAGCTGCGCAGAGTACTCATAAATCTCGCCTTGCAGGGCCATGTCGGCGGTCACTTGCTGCCAGATTTCGGCTTCGCTGTTGGCTGTAAAAATGCGCGGATTTTCCATTGAGTGAATTGAATTCGGAGAGAATATTCGGCTGGTGCGCGGCGGCTGGCGCGTCCTTAAGTTTACGCAAAAGAAAATACGGCGCGGCTGTAAGCTGGCGCTACATGGCCACATCAATTTCGTCGGCTTTGGCATACGCGTACGGCGCCGAATGCGCTGCCGGATCGAAAGGGCGCAGCACATAATCATAGCCCGGCGGAACGGAAACAGCGTCGCCCTCGGGGCTGGTGTGCGCCTGCGATTTGGTAGCAACTACTTCAAATACAGCGTCTTCTTGCTGCTTCAGCACGACGCTGTCGCCCACAGTGAATTTCTTTATGGCGGTCATTTTTTGTGGTTTTGGGGTGGCGGAATGCACCCGCGCTGGCTGCATCTGCTCCTTATACGACGAAGCGTAAAACAGAAAACGAAAACGGGCAGGCGAAAAGATTATCTACGCTGGAAAGCCACTGCATGTTAAATGGGTAGGTATTTATAGTTGATTAATAATCAATTGCTTATACAAAATCTGTTGCGCCACATCCTGCTCATCTGCTTCTGAATTAAATAGCCGGTCGCCAAGAAATACCCGTATAGAGGTAAGCTCGCAAACGTCTCTTAGCTGTATGAAATCCTGGTTTATTGGGTGTTCCGGTTTTCATTATCGCCATTGGAAAGAAACGTTCTATCCCAAGGGCTTGCCGCAACGCAAATGGTTCGACTACTACAGCGAGCACTTTAAAACGCTTGAGCTTAACGTTACTTTTTATCGGTTTCCGCAGCTTTCTTTTCTGGAAAATTGGTACCAAAAAAGCCCATCCGATTTCCGCTTTTCGGTAAAAGCGCCGCGCCTAATTACGCACTACAAACAATTCAACGAATCGAAGCAGTTGCTCGCCGATTTTTACGGCACCATTGCCGAGGGTTTGCAGGAAAAACTAGGGTGCGTATTATTTCAATTGCCGCCCAAAACCGCGTTCACCGAAGAACGCCTGCAAAAGATTATTGACAACCTCGATCCGGCCTATCAGAACGTGTTGGAATTTCGCCACGTCAGTTGGTGGAACGAGCTAGTATACACTACGTTGGCGCGGCATAAAATTGCCTTCTGTGGCATGAGCCACCCGGATCTCCCCGCGGATATAATTCATAATACCTCGGTGCTGTATTACCGCTTGCACGGCGTGCCGCAACTTTATAAATCGCCTTATTCGGAGGAAGAATTGGTGCGAATTGCCGACGAAATAAACGGCGCTCCTGATGTGCAACAAGCCTATATTTATTTTAACAACGACATAGACGCCTCAGCCATTGGCAATGCCCAGCAAATGCAGGAATATTGCCTCGGCCAGTTGGCGTTACACTAGCAGCGTAGTTTTCATAAAATAGCTTGCTATATAATGCATTGATAATGAATGATTTGTATAATAAGCTAACGATAAGCAAAATCAAACGCGAGCTGGCGGATGTAAAGGCCTTTTATTTTGAGGAACCGGATGCACGACAGATATACTATGAGCCGGGCCAGTACCTGACGTTTGTGTTGCAAACCGCTACGCAGGAAATTCGGCGGTCGTATTCCATTATTTCGGCTCCCGTTTTGGGCGAGCCGCTGGCCATCGGGGTGAAAAGAATTCCTAACGGAGCATTTTCGCGCTACTTAATTGACCAAGCTCAATCCGGAGACCAATTGCTGACCATCGGCGCCGCCGGGTTTTTCACCTTGCCGCCTGACATTGATGCTTATCAGCAGGTATTTTTTCTGGCGGCAGGTAGCGGCATTACTCCGGTATTTTCGCTGCTCAAAACGGTGCTATACGCGCATCCAACGTTGCGTGCGGTGCTTATTTACAGCAACCGCTCGCGTGAGGAAACCATTTTTCACGCGGAGCTTGACCAATTAGCGGCCGAATTTCCGCAACGGCTGCGCATCGAATACTTGTACAGCAATAACGCTGTGTTGGCGCAGGCGCGTTTGCACAAAGATTTGCTGAAATCATTTATTGCAAAACTGGGCGTTGCTCCACGCGAAAAAACGCTGGCCTATCTGTGCGGTCCCACGGAATATATGCGCATGGGCGTGTACGGCCTGCGGGAGGCCGACGTGCCTTTTGAAAATATTAAGCGTGAGAATTTTAGTACGGATACGCTCGTAATTCCTAAAATACAACCTCCAGATACAGAGATACATACAGTAACTGTGCATCTGCGCAAACAGAAGCTTGAATTTCAGGTGCAGTACCCGAATACGATTCTGCAAGCGGCCAAAAAGCACGGAATTAATCTGCCTTATAGCTGCGAAACCGGCCGCTGCGGCAGTTGCGTAGCCCGGTGCACGGCTGGCCAGGTTTGGATGTCCTACAACGAAGTGCTAACCGAAAAAGACCTTGCCAAGAAGCTGGTCTTGACGTGCGTAGGATACCCAATAAACGGAGACGTGTGGCTTGAAATATAAAAGCCAGTTTTGAAGAGGCTCTTTAGGAAGCCTAAGGCGCTGATTGGAAAATAAGACAGCTTCAAAAGCTATTTCCACAAAAAGGCCTTCTCTTCGGAAGGCCTTTTTGTGGAAATAAAAGAATAGCAGAGCGGCTATACAAGCTCTGTGTCGATGGCTACTGACGCCGTGAGCGCTTTGTGCACGGGGCAGGCATTCGCGACTTGCAGCAGCCGTTGGCGCTGCTCTTCGGACAGGTCGCCGTCGAGGCGCAGGTGGCGGGTAAGGTGTGTAACCACGTGCTGCGCATTGCGCTCGAAACTCACCGTTGTATCGATTCCGCGCAGGGGCCATTGCTTACGGGCGGCGTACATGCGCACCGTGATGCACGTGCAAGCGCCCAGCGACGAAGCCAGCAGCTCGGCCGGCGCCATGCCCGCGTTTTGGCCGCCGTTGTCGGTCGGTTCATCGGCTAGCAGCTGGTGGCCGCTGTCAGATCTTATCTCAGTACGGAAATGCTCGGCACCACTGTGCGCCGTGATTGTGGGCATGGGGCTAGTGATTAATAGGCGCTTCGATCAGAATAAAGCGAGCTTCCGACGGGCACTCGATGTTAATGGTGTCAGTTTCCCAGATGCCAATGCTGTCGCGCTTGGCCAGTGCTTGTCCGTTTACAAGCAGCTCGCCCGTAATCACAAACACAAACACAAGCTTGTTCAAGGGGCTAAAACTGTACGTGAGCGTTTGGCCGGCATCGAAATAACCCAGGGAAAGCCGGGCATTCTGGTTAATCCAGCAATGCGCCGTGCCCTCTTCGTTGCTGACGATGGTCGTAAGCTGGTTTTTGCGCTTGGCCTCCGGGAAGCTGCGCCGTTGGTAGCGCGGCGTAACGTTCTGCAACTTGGGCTCAATCCAGATTTGGAGGAAATTGACCTCGTCGTCGCCGATGTTGTGCTCCTCATGACGCAGGCCGCTGCCCGCACTCATAATCTGCACGCCGTCGGTGGTCACTTCTTCCTTGTAGCCGAGGCTGTCGATGTGGTTCATGCGGCCGCCCAGCATCACGGAAATGATTTCCATGTTGGCATGCGCGTGCAAGCCAAAGCCGTTGCCGGGCTTCACAAAGTCGTCGTTGAACACCCGCAACAACCCAAAGCCGTTGCGTTCGGGGTTGGCGTAACTGCTGAAGCTAAACGTGAAGTTGCTCTGGAGCCAGCCGATGTCCTTGAGGCCCCGTTCGTTGGCTCGGGTGATGCGGTGGTTCATTCGGTGGGCAATTGCTGGTGAAAGACGAATTCAGAAAGGGGTTTGCGTTGGCGCTCGGCCTTTTCCCGGCTCCGGAAAGGCTCGTCCAGTTGGTCGATTTCACCCTGGTAGCCCAAGGCAATCATTACTGCTGGTTGCAGGTTATCAGTCAGGTGGAAAAGTTCAGTGGCTTTGGCCCGGTCGAAGCCCCCCATAAAGTGGCCGTGCAGGCCCAGGGCCGTCGCTTCCAAAATCAAGTTGCCGTTGGCAAGGCCCAAATCGTGCAGGGCTGCGCCGTTGGGCGTGCCGTTGTCATAATGGGTTTTGGCCAGCGCAAGGATCAGCACGGCCGCATCTTTGGCCCAGGGGCGATTGCCGGGCATCAGGCATTCCACCATCTTGCCGAAGGCTTCGGTGTTGGCATGGTGGGCGTAGATGTAGCGCCAAGGCTGCTCGTTCATGGCGCTGGCGGCCCAAGAAGCAGCTTCGAATACCTGATTTAGGGTTTCGGGCGCTACGGGATAGCTGGCAAAAGAACGCGGGCTCCAGCGGTTGCGAATGAGCTCGTGAATAGGATAAACAACAGGGGTGTGTTTCATGTGCAAAGTGCTCCGGCGCGACCTGCATTCCATGACGGAACTGCTGGCCGCGCCGAAGTCAGTGAAGCTGAAAAATAAAGAACTACAAGTCTACCGTATATCGGCGCGTAGGGTTGGCCTACAGCTCCATGGGCACTTCCATCAACAACAATTCGGCGTTGCTGTCGGCCGTGATCTGGAGCTTATCGGTTTCCCAAATGCCAAACCCGTCGCGGCGGTGCAAGGTTTGGCCGTCGATGGTGACGTCGCCTTCCAGCACAAAAGCATACACGCCGTTGCCGGGGCGCTTCAGTTGGTATTCGGTAGCAAAACCCGCGTCGAGCGAGCCGAGGTGAAACCACGCATCCTGCTGAATCCAGACGCCTGCATCGTCGGGCGAAGGCGAAAGCACTTGTTGCAGCCGGTTGTGGCGGTCTTCGGGCCGGAAGGTCTGCTGGTCGTAGCGGGGTTTTACATTCTCCTTGTTCGGGAACAGCCAGATTTGCAGAAACTTAACCTGCTCGGTGCTGCTGTGGTTTTTTTCGCTGTGCGCCACGCCCGTACCGGCGCTCATTACCTGCACGTCGTTCTGCCGAATCACGGCTTTGTTGCCCATGTTGTCTTGGTGCTCCAAATCGCCGGAAAGCGGGATGGAGATGATTTCCATGTTGTTGTGCGGGTGCGCCCCAAAGCCCTTGCCGCCGGCCACTGTGTCGTCGTTGAGCACGCGCAATGCGCCAAAGTGCATGCGGGACGGGTTGTGATAGTTAGCGAAGCTAAACGTGTGATAAGAATTCAGCCAACCATGGTTGGCGTGGCCCCGGGTTGCGGCCGGGTGCAAGATAGTCTGAGCCATAAAACGTTGAATTTTCGAAGTAAGCAGCCGGGCTTTTGAGCCCGATTTGCTGGTAGGTATATTCAAAGTTCGCGCCCAATACTATACTTTTGCAAGTGGTTACACGAATGTATATCAATATACTCTGTGTAACCTTTGCTCGTAATCAGGTAGTTATGAAAAATAAAAAAATAGAAATTATCAGAGATTGTCCTTTTCGACAGACATTGGATGTGCTGGAGGGCAAATGGAAGTTCGCCATCATCCATAGTTTGCTTGCGCACGGCACCATGCGCTTCAAGGTGCTGGAGCGCGATGTGGCGGGCATTACGCCGCGCATGCTCATCAAGGAGCTTAAGGATTTGGAAAGCCACGGCATCGTCAGCCGGAAAGCCTACGCCACTGTGCCGCCCACCGTGGAATATACCCTTACCGAGTGCGGCTTGTCGCTGGAGCCGGTGGTGCAGGCCATTCAGGAGTGGGGCGTTCGCAACCGCGACATCCTGAATCAGGCCAAGGTGGCGGAAACGGTAGAATAATATTTATTCGTATATGATTGGTAATAAGCCAGTTGTATCGCGGCTTGCGCCCACGCCCAGCGGCTATTTACACCTCGGCAACGCCGTTAATTTCGTGTTGACGTGGCTGCTCGTCCGCCGCGCCCACGGCACTTTGCACCTGCGCATCGACGACCTAGACCGGGCACGTCTGCGGTCGGCATATCTGGAAAATATCTTCCAGACCATCAAGTGGTTGGGCCTAGACTACGATGCCGGGCCCGACGGCCCTACTGATTTTGAGCGCCAGTACTCGCAGGTCCATCGCTTGGGCGAATACCAAGCAGTACTTACCAAGTTGCGCAACCTGCCCGGCCTGCTATACGCTTGTGGTTGTTCGCGCACCGAGATCCTGGCGCGCGCCACCGATGGGCGCTATGCAGGCACCTGTCGGTTGGCACACACCGATTTTGACGCGCCCAACACGGCGTGGCGCGCCCACGTGCCAGAACAATTGGTCGTCGAGTTTGAGGATCTGTGGCAAGGGCCGTTGCAAGTGCAACTGGCTCAGGCGCTCGGCGATTTTGTGGTGCGCAAAAAAGACGGGGAAGCGGCCTATCAGCTCGGCTCGGTGGTGGACGATGTGCGGCTGGGTACCACGCTCATCGTGCGCGGCAACGATCTGCTGCCCAGCACGGCTGCACAGCTTTGGCTTGCTGCGCAACTGCCCGAAACAGCCTCGTTCGGGGCTACTCACTTTGTGCACCACCCCTTGCTGCCCGGCCCCGATGGGCAGAAGCTTTCGAAGTCGCAGCAGCGCCCACTGGATCGGGGCATTATGGGCGAAACCACGTCGCCGCGGCCGGTATACGAAGCGGTAGCCCGCTTGCTGAGGCTGCCGCCAAGCACAGCCGAGTCGTTGCAAAGCTTACGCGCCGCGTTCGAAGAATCACGTATGCTGCACGCTATTTCAACTCTTTCTTGAATTCCTGCGTCCATTTATCGGCAAGGCGCGTGGGCTCCGGAAGCTTATAGCCTTTGGTGCAGGCCCAAGCCAGGCGCATCGCCGAAACCTGATCGCAGCGGTGGCCGGGGCTAACGAAGACCGGCTGTACGCGGTCTTTGGTGCGCAGTACTTCCCCAATGAGTTCGCCCTTATCCAAGAGGGGCGTGTGGCTGCCGGCGGTTTCGGCGGGTTCATCGTAGCGGCCCGTGAGGCGCTGTTTGGCAATCCCGAGCGTGGGCATGTCCAGCAATACGCCCAAATGCGAGGCGATGCCCATGCGCCGCGGATGCGCAATTCCGTGCCCATCGACCATGATCAGATCAGGTTTGTGCTGGAGCTTCTCGTAGGTTCTCAGCAGGTTGGGGGCTTCGCGAAAGGCGAGGAAACCCGGCACATACGGCAAATCCACCACATCGTGGTGGTAGACTTTCTCCAGCAATTCCAGCTTGGGAAAAGAAAGAACCACGAACACCGAAAGAATAGTATCGGGCGTCGGGAACGAGGAGTCGCAGCCCGCAATAAGGGTAGGTTCGGCAGCCAGCGGTTCGAGGCGCACGCGGGTACGCAGTTCCTCTTGCTGGCGCGTCAGCTCACGAACAACGATGGGGTCGGCGGGTGGGTGGTAGGGGCGATACATAGCTTGAGGAAGGTGGTTTTTTGCCTACGGCAAAACGCCGTTTTGCGATGCGCAGGGCGATTTTTTGCCTTTCGCAACTCTTGTACATGAGGGCAGGTATGTTTCTAAGAATATATTCATTGTTTGTAAGTATTTGACAATAAGATAGTTATGGTGAATGTGTTTTCTGCCTAAAGCCAAGGGAAGAATTGCTAAACCGCACTTGCCCCGATGCGTATGGAAGAGCGCCGCAACGGCTTCTGCCGACTTGTCGTGCCTCCTTTCCGCCATGGCTAAACCCGAACAACCTGCTCACGAAGGCTCCGGCGCTCTTTTTGAGCGCCGCTATTACGTCGATATCGAGCACCCCACGCAATCGGCTGACGCCTTAATAGAGGCCATCAAATGCGATGTCGAGCACTTTTCGCCCGACTTGCTGGCCGATTTCAAAAAGGTGAAGGGCGAAGCGCATCTCATCAAGGAAGGCGATGAGTTTTCCATCAAAATACTGGGCCCCTGGAACGGTTTGGTGCGCGTGGATAAGGTGGAAAACATGGGCTTTGAATTCGTGACTTTGGAAGGACACCCCGAAGCGGGGCGCATTCGTTTCTCGCTCCGGCATCTGCCCAATCAGCCTGATACCCTGCGGTTTGAGATTCACTCCTGGGCGCGTTCGCGCGATGGCTTAGTCTCGTT
This sequence comes from Hymenobacter sp. BT491, assembly GCF_014349165.1. Lineage (NCBI taxonomy): Bacteria > Pseudomonadati > Bacteroidota > Cytophagia > Cytophagales > Hymenobacteraceae > Hymenobacter > Hymenobacter sp. BT491. Next base: position 76,481 of record NZ_JACSJJ010000001.1, read on the forward strand.
TGCCTACGACACGCTCGGTATTGGGCGGCGGGTGCAGGAGAAAACCTGGTGCACGTTCTGCGAACGCGTGGCCGAGGCCAGCGGAGGCAAGGTGCTGGCCCCCGTGCACATCGAAACCATTGACCACGACCACGATACCGTTGAGAAAAAACATGGCTGAGTCGATGCCGCTGTGGCAACAGCACCGCTTGCAGTTGGAGTCGTATGGCAAAGCGGGCTATAATTTCGACCCGGAGCGCAGTCACGAATACACTGCGGCAAATGGCTGGCGCATAGATGATTACGAAACCGATCTGCCGGCCGAAGCGCCCGGTCCGCCCGTGCCGGGCGGCTCGTGGGAAGCTGCCCGCGAGGTATTGCGCAACTATACGTTTCCGCCGCCCGACCTGATTACCGGCATCTTTCCGCCCGATTCGCCGCTCGACAACCGCACCATGGTTCTGCGAGGCCGGTTTTTGATTTTTACCTTCTGGTTTGGCGTGCGCATCAGCGGCCTGACCGACGAAGTCCGTACCACGCCCGACGGGCAGGAGCAGGTGTGGGGCTACAATTACCGCACGCTCGAAGGCCATTTCGAGCGCGGCCAGATTGATTTTACGGTGCACAAGCAATTTGCCACCGGCAAAGTAGATTTTCGCATCCACGCTTTCTCGCAGGTCGGCCGCATTAGCAATCCGTTTTATTGGCTCGGCTTCAAGCTGTTTGGCCGGATGCTCCAGCGCCGGTTTGCGCACAAATCGATGAAAAGAATGCGCGCCCAGGTAGATGCTGCCCTCGCGAAAAGCGCTTAATAATACACCTGGAGCACGTCCACGTCGCCAAGCGGCAAGCTAACGGTGATGCCGTTTGGCGACTGCTGAAAGCGCAAAGGCCCTTTCTCAGCCGACGCGACGCGCCGCACTTCTTTATTGGTCGCCACGGTGACTTCCACGGTTTGCGGCGTGCCGTTCCAGTTGAGCAGCGTTACGGCCACGCCCGCTTGGCTATACAGCGCCGGCGCTTCAATAAGCGCTTTGTTGACTTTAACAGGCAAAGTGGCCCCACTTGCCTGCACGGGTTGCACGATGAGATTGCGCCACGCCTCGGAAAAGCCGCTGGCTAAGCCGCCCGTGGTGCCCTTCGCCGATTTGCGGTACGAGAGACCCGGATAGCAAGCATAGCGCAGGATGCGGCCCTTGCCAAGCGGGCGCTCCGTAAGGGCCGGCGTGCCATCGTTGAAAGTGGCCTTTATCTGCACCTCAGTGGCTTGGTTGGCGCTGATTGTCAGCTTCTCACGCTCGCCAAACACGGCTACCTGTTTGCTGGCCTGCGTGAGCGTGCCATTGGCCTTGGCATCGTCGTATTTGAAAAGCGGCATCCGGACGGCCGTAGCTGGGGCCACGCAGGCAGCCTGTAGCAACATGGGCATGGGCTGGTGATACCGATCAAATTCGGCGGCCCCGGCTACGGTTACCAGCGTGCCGCCGTCGCGCACCCATTGCAGCAGCGCCGTGGCCGATTCGGCGGGCAAATCGGGAGCGGTGAGATACAGCACTTTAACCGTTTTGAAATCGGGCTCCGTCAGTTTCTGCTCATCCACGAAGCGGACGGGCACGGCGCTGTGCTGCAAAGCCAGAAACAGTGAGTACAGCTCCGATTGGTAGCCCATTCGGCCGCCGTACATATCGGCGTTGGTCACATCCATCAGGCCCTGAGCCAGTTGCTGCTCTTCTAAGTCCCAAAGCGGGGAGCTTTGCGGCGTCAGAATGGCGACTTCCGATGGGCGCATCTGGCCGGCATACAGCAAATCTTCAGCCTTGGCCACCAGCTGCATGCCTTTGGCCAACGGCTTCATCACCGCCAGATTTTCGGAGTAACAATTGCCGGGAAACGCGTATTCGGGGCCATAGGTAAAGAAATCGATGGTTTTGGCGCCGTTGCCCACCAGCGCAAGCAGCTTCTGGGCCATGCCGCCCGGTCGCTGCCCCGACACGCGCGGAATCACCAGCGAGCCGAAATCAACTTTCCCCAACTCCGCCGCAGCCCGCAACCGCGAGGCATAAAACGACCATTGGTAGGCCACGTCGTCGCCAAACCAGTCTTCCGTAGAAATAGACGTGGTACCGCGCGACCGGCCGAATTCCAGCCAATCGTGCTGGCCCATGGCGGCGTTGGGGTCGGTTTTCGTGGGGTTGTTGCCCACCGGGCCGGGCTGATACGCCACGCCCATGAAGTTGTTAAAATTGACCAGAATGGGCACGTCGGGCCGAATGACTTCCTCGTAGGCCTTGGCTACTTCCGCGAAAAACTGCGACGAAGCCCACGGCACAAACCGGTTGGACCAGTAAAACAACCGCCGCGAAGGCAAATCCGTGTACTGTTTTCGCCCGATTAGCTGCACTTCTTCCCACGAAGATTTGCCCAAATCTTGTGGGGATAACTTATTGTCTTGTAAGTACTTATGGAAAGTGGCCAGCGCATTCGGATCTTTGTTGAAGTCGTTGTAGGTGTTGGGGTAGTACCAGCCGGGCTCGTCGCTGGTGACCCAGAAGCCGATGTCTTCTTTCTTCCAGCCCGCCGCCAGCGAAGGGTTGATCTGATCCTGCGCAAACTTGACGAACTCGGCGTGCCGGGTGGGGCTGAAATTGAAGGCGTAGCCAGGCGGGTTGTACACGGCGCCCCATAACTTCTGGATGCCCGCTTCGCGCACGGTGGCCGTTAGGTTGGCGGGCACCGGATGCAATGCATTGAAACCCAGTCCGCACAGCCGCCGAATGCCTTCTTTCCAGCTCAGGTTGTCGTTGTCGCCGCCGATGTAGCGATCGCCGAATAGGATCTTCTTGGGGCGTTCGTTGGCGGGCAAAAAGGCATCTTTCATGGCCTTTTCGTAGTAACGCCGCCCGTGCCCCGTGAAGGTGTCGATGTGAATTTTGGCATCGGGGCCTTTCCACAGAATAAGACCAACGCTTGGCCCAAACAGCTCGGCCTCCGTAACGCTAATTTCGCCACCGACCAAGGCGCTTTCCACTTGCAGCTTGATACTGGGAAACGCCGGACTAGCCGCCGCCGGATTGAGGGTTAACCCGGTCACTACCTGCCAGTTGCTGTTGTTGGCGTTGTTGTAAGTTGCCACCGCCTGCTCGATTCCGGCCCGCGTAGAAGCCACCCAGGCGCTCCACGCCACGCCTTTGAACGTAGCGCCCTGCGGCGTGCCTGCCAAGGCAAGGGTGAAGCCCTGCTCGGCGGTCGGGCGCTGGCCGTTTATACTCGTCACGCGCACGCGCACCTTGAAATCGGGGACTTGTTTGGCGGTAGGCCCGGCTACGGCGCGGCTGCCCAAGGCAAGCAGGCAGACGATTAGTATCGGAAGCCAGATCAGGATTTTATTTTTCATCTGTGATGATTTGATGCGCTCTGGATGACGGACGAAGCGGCAAGGAGCGGCTGCTCATGCTGGTACAAACCTCAACCAACACTGCCCCGACGTCAGAACGCGCAAAGCTAGCGGCTGTTGTTTACGCCATCGCGAAGCCATTATTTCGGCTTTTGTACGCGGCCCGCCAACCTTTACACCGGAAGTGGGTTAAAAGACTTCCAAAACCCAGACCCATGATTCAAACAAAAGCATATGCCGCCGACGCGGCAACGGCTCCATTAGCGCCTTTCCAACTGGAGCGCCGCGAAGTAGGGCCGCACGATGTCCTGATCGAAATTCTGTTTTGTGGCGTGTGCCACTCCGACGTGCACCAAGTCCGCGACGAGTGGGGCGGCTCTACGTTTCCGATGGTGCCGGGCCACGAAATTGTAGGTCGCATTACCCAAGTAGGCGACCACGTCAAGAATTTTAAAGCGGGTGACTTGGCCGGCGTAGGCTGCATGGTAGATACCTGCCGCACCTGCTCCAACTGCGAGCAAGGGCTGGAGCAATACTGCGAAACGCATATTTCCTTCACCTACAACAGCACCCTGCAAGACCGCCAAACGCGCACGTACGGCGGCTATTCCAACCAGATTGTGGTGGACGAAAACTACGTGCTGCATGTATCTGACAAGTTGGATCTGGCGGGCGTTGCGCCGCTGCTCTGCGCCGGTATCACCACGTATTCGCCCTTGCGCCAGTGGAATGCTGGTCCGGGCAAGCGCGTGGGTGTGGTCGGTTTGGGTGGCCTGGGCCACATGGCTGTAAAACTCGCCGCTGCCATGGGTGCCGAGGTAACTGTACTCAGCACATCGTCCAGTAAAGAGGCCGATGCCAAAGCCTTGGGCGCTCATAAGTTCGTGGTGACCAAAGACGCCGAGCAACTCAAAGCCACGCAGAACTATTTCGATCTGATTATCAACACAGTAGGTGCCAACATCGACTTCAACGCCTACCTGATGCTGTTGCGCCTCGACGGCACGATGGTGATGGTAGGCTTGCCTCCCGAAGCGCCGCAAATTGGCATTTTCCCACTGGTGGGGCAGCGCCGCCGTTTGGCCGGTTCGCACATTGGCGGCATCAAGGAAACCCAGGAAATGCTGGATTTCTGCGCCGAGCACAACATCGTTTCCGACGTGGAAGTCATCAGCATCGATTACATCAACGAAGCTTACGAGCGCATGATTAAAAGCGACGTGAAGTACCGTTTCGTAATTGATTTGGCGACGCTGTAGACAGCATGAAAGCATAAAAAAGCCGCTTCTCATTAATGCGAAGCGGCTTTTTTATGTGTATAAAATGAAGCTTTTATCCTTTCGTGAAAAAGTAAGGATCGTACTCCAGAAAGTCATTCACCTTTAATTCCACCCCCGAGATTTTATTTCCTTCGACCTTAAACACGGCCGGATAAATACCGAAGGTCAGGTTGGAATATGTGGTGCGAAATTCCTGACCGTCCATGTAGTCGAGCGTGGCGGTGAGGCCGGGGTGCGTTGCAAAACGTACGAGCAGCTGCTTGCCTTTTTGCTCGATGGTGATGGGGCCGAATAAGGGGTGCGTGTAATTGCCGGCGTAGGCGCTGAGGGCCAGGGCGGGCTTATTCTTTTTCACGCGCGTATTCAGGCGGGCTACGGTTGCTTTAAGGGCTTTTTCCTCTTCGCGGGCACCTTTCAGGAGTTGGGCGCTGCGGTTGGTGTACGGCACACCCAAATAGCTGTCTAGCAGTTGATAACGTAGGGCCTCGAAAAAGCTCTGGTTGTCGTTGTTGGTCAGGATGGCGATGCCGATCTGCTCTTCGGGCACGAAGCAGGTGTTGCTTACAAACCCTGTGGCGCCGCCCGTGTGCCAGTAGATTTGCTTGCCGTTGTAGTCGCCCGAAAACACGCCCAAGCCATAGGTGATGTAGTGCATCGGAAACGCCGTCGACTTGCGAGTGGACAGGAGCGTATTGGGGTCACGGGTTTTGCGCACGGCCGCCCAGCTTACGACCTGTTTGCCTTCGTAACGGCCGCTATCGAGCTGCATTTTCAGCCACTTGCCTAAGTCCGCGACGTTGGAAACGATGCCACCGGCAGGCCCTAAGTTGTCGATCTCGTCGAAAGGCACGGGTGCGAGCGGACCGTAGGTATTGGAATAGGGGATGGCCACGTTCGAACGCTGCGCGAGGCCGGCCGTGCCCGTATAGGTATTGGTCATGCCCAGCGGTTGCAGAAAATTCTGCTGCACATAGGCTTCCCAAGTGGTACCGCCCGTTGCAGCCGGAATCACTTGGCCGGCAGCCACGAAGCCCGCATTGCAGTAGCCGTAATCCTTCCGGAACTCACCATTGGGCTTCAGCAACCGCATCCGCTTAATGATTTCCTCGCGGCTGAGGTTGGAGTCCCAGAAAGTAAAATCGCCCTGAAACGTCTTGGTGCCGAAGTGGTGGCCCATCAGATCGCGCACGGTTACGAGCCGTGAGGCCGTCGAGTCGTAAAGCCGGAAACCAGGCAAGTATTTCACCGCGTGATCGTTGAGCGACAGCTTTTTCTCATCTTCCAGCTTGGCCAGTGCCGTGCCCGTAAACAGCTTGCTGTTGGAGGCGATCATAAACAGCGTGTTGGCATCCACGGGCTCGTTTTTGCCCACGGCCCGCGTGCCGTAGCCCTTGGCCACTACCACTTGGCCATTTTTGACAATTACGATGGCCAGCCCCGGAATCTGCCACTGCCGCAAGCCGCGCTGAATATAACGGTCGAGGCTGTCGGTTACGAAGCGGTTGGGAGCCGGGGTTTGGGCTTCAACGGTGTGGGGGCAACTAATTGATAAACAAGTAGTTGCAAGAGAGAGGGCAAGGCCTGCAAAATGCTTGCGCATAGAAGTAAGAAGACTGACGGGTGAAGTAAAACGCTCCAATAAAGGTACACGAAGGCCCTCACCAGCGGGCACCTCAGCGGCAATAAAAAACAACCGCGCCAAGCCAAAGCCCAACGCGGTTGCGGATAATTCTGAACGCAAAAACCCGATCAGTCGTCGCCGTTGATCATGCCCGATACGATGCCTTTGTTTTTGGTTACTTCGGCCCACACCACGCCCACAATGTGCGCAGCCACAAACGCGATGATCAGGTACATGTTGAAATTATGCACCTCCTTAACGGTGTGCTCTATTTTGTGCAAGGCCTCTACATCGTCGGCGTACACCAAGAGCAAGCCGGTGATTACCATGACGGCCAACATGATGTAAAACACTACATACGAGTACTTTACCAGCAACGAGTGGCGCGCGTCTTTTATGTCGGCGCCGCGTTCGCGGTAGTGCTGCTTGGCTTCCTGCAAGCGCCGCGAGAAGCGTTGCGCCGCGGGTTGCATAAATTCCATCAGCGTGCGAAACAGCAACAGCACCGCCAGCGTGAGGCCCAAATAAATATGCCAGTCCCAGATGCGGTGGCTGACGATGCGCGTCAGGGAGCGGGCTTGGTCGAGGGTGACGGTGACACCGGTTTTTTGCAGCGCTTCCTGAAATGCCGGGCCGACCGTCTTCATCTTGAGCACCACAAACAGAAAGAAAATGGTGGTTAGGAGGGACGAAACGACAAACGTGTTGCTCCAGTGCCAGATGCGCATGGCCAAGGAGTATTTTTTCTGAGCGACGGCCGCCGAGGAAGCTTGCTGAACGGGCATAAGATGCGAGAAGAAAAGTTGATGAAGGCGTAATATATTACTTGTGAAGCACAATAGGCACCACGTTCACGGCCCTTGGACTACAGGTTGCCCATCAAGTTTAAACGGGGGTTGTCCGACATGGCTGCGGCGCCAATGCTCGTGCCGGTTTCGTGCAGGGCAACTATCGCAAAATGGAACGGTTGATATAATTGTTTGATAGTCAATCTATTGCCTGCGGTGGCCGGCGGCTATGCGGATGAGATGCCAGCCCAACAAGCAGAGCAAAGGGGCTTCGGGCAACGTAGTGCCCAAGGCCGAGAGCCGCGTGAGTCCTACTTGCGGCGTGAGCGTAAAGGTGCGGCGCAATTCGGCCAGCACTTCGCCTGCCTCGGTGCGCCACTGCCATGTTGTGCTCCAGAAGCTCTTTTTGCGGAAGTAAAACTGCTTGCCGTTGGCGAAAACAATGTCGGCCTGGCCGTTCCACTGCCTACTGACGAGCGCACTATTGGTAGGTGCCCCAGCCGGCCGCACCGTAATTTTCCGATGAAAACAGCCGATGCGCTTGAACGTCCAGCTTTGGGCGGGAGTGCTGGCTTCGGTCAGTGGCTGCCAGATGCTTTGCCGCTTCAACGTTCCGACTACGATTTCGCCATTCTGAAGCTCATAATCGGGCATCCAGATTCCTCGCCGTACCACTGTGAGTGTTGTAACTACTTCAAAATCAAGATTATCCATAGTAAGGGCGTGAAAAGGAGAAGGCGGAAGCCTCCGTAATTTACGGGGGCTTCCGCCTTCTACAAATTAACGCGGCCTGCTACTTACCCAATGCGGCCCGGATACACTTCCAGGGCTTTTTCGAGGCAGTCGAGGGCCTTGTTCATCGTATCGCGGTTGAGCACGTAGGCCAGCCGAACTTCGTTTTTGCCCAAGCCCGGCGTGCTGTAAAAACCAGTAGCCGGGGCCACAATCAGCGTTTGGTTGTGGTGAGAGAAAGTTTCCAGCAGCCAGATTGCAAACGCTTCGCTGTCGTCGATAGGCAGGCGCGCAATGACGTAAAAGGCGCCGCCCGGCGAGGGGCAAAACACGCCCGGCATGGCGGTGAGCCGGCTCACCATCAGGTCGCGGCGCTTGACGTATTCGGCTTTGGTATGGTGAAAATAGGTTTCGGGCAAGTCGGTAGCGGCTTCGCCCAGCAACTGCGCCAGGCCCGGCGGGCTTACGCGCATCTGCGCAAACTTGAGGGCAGCCGCAATCAAGGACTTGTTCTTGGTCACGAAAGCGCCCATGCGCGCGCCGCAGGCGCTGTAACGCTTCGAAATAGTGTCGAGCAGCACCACATGCTCGTCGGCGCCACTCAGGTGCATGGCGCTCACGTAAGTGCTGTCGTAGCAAAACTCGCGATAGGCCTCGTCGGAAAACAGATACAGATGGTGGCGCAGGCAGATGTCGCGGAGTTGCTCTAGTTCCGCGCGGCTGTACACGTAGCCCGTGGGGTTGTTGGGGTTGCAAAGCAGCACGGCCTTGGTGCGAGGCGTGATCACTTTCTCAAACTCCGCAATGGCCGGCAGTGCAAAGCCATCGGCAATGTGCGAGGTAACCGACACAATGTGCACGCCCGTCGCCACAGCAAAGGCGTTGTACGAAGCATAAAACGGCTCCGGAATGATCAGCTCGTCGCCAGGGTTGAGGCAGCTCATCAAAGCGAAGAAAATGGCTTCGCTGCCCCCCGTTGTAATCAGAATATCCTCGGCCGTAACCGGAATGCCCGCGCGTTGATAATACGCGGCCAGCTTGCGCCGGTAGCTTTCGTTGCCCGCACTGGGGCTGTACTCCAGCACCCGGATATCGGCTTGCTGCACGGCGGCTAGCATCGCCGGGGGCGTCTCAATATCGGGCTGGCCAATGTTGAGCGGATACACCGTGAGGCCCCGCTGCCGGGCCGCCTCCGCGTGCGGCATCAGCTTCCGAAAAGGAGAAACGGGCATCGTAGCACCGCGAAGAGAGACTTCCAACATGCCGCAAAGGTAAGGCCCGGCCACCGATTTTGCGCGCACAACGCCATGATTGCCTGCAGGCTGGCCGTCGTAGGTCCTGGCCGGCTTACCTGAGAAGCAGCCGCAACCGGGGTTATTTACTCCCAAATGCTGTTCGCCTCCGTGAGGATAAGGGGCTTGTCATCGGTAATCACAATGGTATGCTCGTGCTGAGCCACGAAGCTGCCGTCTTTGGTGGCCAGCGTCCAGCCGTCGCTGAGCTGATGGGCCAGCGTAGCGCGGGTAGAAATAAACGTCTCCACTGCCACCACCGAGTTCTTCTTGAAGCGCTTCAGGTTGTAGCGGTCGTAGTAGCAGGGTATTTCCTTGGGCTCTTCGTGCAGGCTACGCCCCACGCCGTGCCCTACCAGGTTCTTGATGACCTTGTAGCCCGCCTGTCGGGCTTCGCTTTCGATCAGGCGCCCGATCTCGGCGATGCGCACCCCGCCTTTGATTTGGTTGAGTGCCTTACGCAAGATCTGCCGGGAGGCATCGACCAGCGGCTGGTGGTTGTGCACATCGGCTCCCAGCACAAATGAGCCGCCGTTATCAGCCCAATAGCCGCCCATCTCCGCCGATACGTCGATGTTCACCAAGTCGCCGTGTTGCAGCACTTTGCAGGTCGATGGGATGCCGTGCGCCACTTCGTTGTTCACGCTGATGCACGTCCAGCCCGGAAAATCATAGGTAAGCCGCGGAGCCGATTCGGCCCCCAAGGCAGCCAGAATACGTCCGCCGTATTCGTCTACCTCTTTGGTCGTCATCCCCGGCTGGGCGTACGCGCGCATTTGTTTAAGGGTAGTACCGACGGCTTCGCTGATGCGCTGAAGGCCGGCTAAGTCTACTTGAGAGGTGATGGACATGAGGCGGAGGGTTTGGGGCTCTCTGACGTTTGTTGTACAACTTTGGCTGGCTAACAACATGGAGAAAGCGGCGACAGTTTACGTTAGTAGTTGGTTTTAGGCCTTTTTTGCGTGAGGATGAGCCCCGCTGAGCCGATAAACGTCGGCACTGCGCAGGGGCTTGCCCTCATGCTTTCGCCGAACTCGGTTGCTAGACTGCAACTTGGGTTACGTTATTTTGTGAATTGCTTATAATCAATAATTTATGTATGTAAGATGTTTTTGGGTAAAAAGCTAAAACTAGGCATTAACTCTGCATAGAAAGCCGCTTCTAAAGCACGAAAAAAGGGCAGCTGACCGGCTGCCCTTTTTTGAAGATCAAGCTCGACCAGAGCTAGTTTATGACCAGCTTGGAAGTAAGGGTTTTATGCCCGTCGTTGACCGAAATCAGGTAGAGGCCGGCGGGGAGCGCTTGGCTTGGCACCCGGTGCTGGCCGATGGCTTTGGCCTGGTACACTTGGCGGCCGGTGCGGTCGTAGATGGTAATTTGCGCTGGGCCCTGAAGCTCCGCAAACTCCAGATTCAGCGCCTCCTGGCCCCGGCGCAGCGGCTGCGGGTATACTTGCAGGCCTTTGCCCGAACCGGCTGGGCCTTTCAGCGAAGCTACGCCCGCCGCGGCTTGCAGAGAAGACGGGGCCGCCTGCCATAGCTCAATGCCGGAAAGATTGGCGTCGCCCCCAGTGGTTCTGACCGTCAGGTTGCCATCGCTGACCTCAGCGCGGAAGGGGCCGAGCTTGCTCCACTGGCCCGCTTCGCCCGAATTGTGCTCCGCTACCACAAGCTTGTTTTCGAGGTGGATGCCGAAAGTCGCCGGCGAATTGTCTTCCCACGCATACAAAAATACGTCGTAGGTGCCGTTGTCGACGTTGAGGACGTCGAGCGTCGTGTTGCCGCCCCACACCGAAGAGCGAAGCATGGTGGCGCGCTCGGCATCGGTGCTAGGGTTCAGGGCAATGCTGAAGTCGGAAAATGCTCCGTTCTGGCCACTCACGTCAATATTGCCGTCCGACGCAAGCCAGCTATGCCCGTCGATGGTAAGTGCCGGCCCGTCGATATTGATGGCGCGGTAGAACGCTCCCGGCAAAGGCGCTGCCGTCGTATTCTCCCGAAATAAGGCCGAAGCCGGCACTACTTGCTTGTCAACACCCGGCCCTTGGTATTTCACAACCAGGGTTTCGCCGCCGTCGCGTTCGAAGAAGGTCACGGTCAGGGCATGCTTGCCGGCTTTCAGGCCGATGGCGCCGCCGCGCTCCTGGTTGGCGTGCAGGCCGTTGTTGTCGACTACAAGTTGGCTACCGATGAAAAGCTGGCTGCCATCGTCGGAAGAAGTATAGAAGGTGTACTCACCGTCGGCAGGTACCTCGATGTAGCCCGTGTAGCGGAAGCCAAAGTTGTCGGCGCGGCCGCCTACATTCAGGTCGAAAGCATTTGTGGCGCCTTGCTTTACAGTCACTTGGCTGTTGAAATCGGGCAGAGCGCTCCAGCTGCCTTCGTAGTAGCGGTAGACCAAGCCGTTGACCACATTGCTGGGGTTATCGGCTTCCCGTAACACAATGGGGGTAGGGGCAGGGTCAGGAGCTGGCGCAGGCGGTGCGGGTGCTGGTGGAGCTGGGTCAGGCGCTCCGGTAGCAAGCACCGATTGTAGCGCCTGATACCAGCGGCTGGCCATGAGTTCTTCGCCGCCTTCGCGAGGATGAATGCCATCGTACGTGAGCGTGGAGGCGTCAAAGCCCGAATTCTGATCTACTACGATGATGGGCGATTGGCTCGTGGTTTTTTGGCTGGCCAAACCCGGAATTAAGCTGTTGAGGATGTTCAGGTTGGCGTTGGGCCCGCTTTGCGTAGTAGGAATGAGCTGGGCCATCAGAATCTTGACGTTGGGGTTTGCAACCCTCAGTCGATCAACGATTTGCGAAATTTCGTCGAGCGTGCTTTCCACACTCTGGTCTTGCAGCATGTCGTTGGTTCCCACGTGCATCAGCACGATATCCGGGGTGTTGGCCGTGGCCCAATCCTGCACCGAGCCCAAGATTTGGTCGGCCCGCCAGCCCCAGTGGCCTTCGTGGTTGAGATCGAAATCGGGGTGGGGCGACGGAGCATTGAAGCTGCTATTCTGGCTGCCTACAAAATCGACGTTGTAGCCGCCGTCTTTGAGCTTAAACCACAACGGCCGCCGGTAGCTATCGTGGTTGTGGTCGGCTTGCGTGATGGAGTTGCCCAAAGGCATAATGCGCACCTGCGCGAACGCTGCGGTAGAAGCCGTAAGCAGGCTGGCCAAGCACAGCAGAAAAACCACAGCTTGGCTTCGGGGAGTGAAAAAGCGAGTAGAGGTCAGGTCAGTAGAGCAGTTTTTTCTCATAGATTAGGGTAAGTGAGGTTGAAGGAATAGAGACAGGTGGTAGGAGCGCGAACCATGAATCTCCGCATTTTTTGGTAACTATCTGATTATCAATAGAAGATTTTTGATAATCTTTCAATTTAACATGCTGCGAGATGGGTTTTAAAGGGCATCATCACAGTCGAGCTCCAAAAAAATAAGGTGCGTTCCGGGCACGCTGACCCAGGAATTCCAACAACTCGGGCACCTTGCCGTTATGCTTTCATGACCTCTACCAACCCCCGCGAAGTATGGTTGCGCGGGCCGCTGCCCAACGTGCCGCCGCTGCTGCAACCCGTGGCACACGCCCTGCTGCAGGCCCGCGAAGAACTAGATGCTGCCCTCCTCGATTTTCCGGAGGACCAACTCTGGGCGCGTCCTGCCGGCGTCGCGTCCGTGGGCTTTCACCTGCAGCACCTCACCGGCGTACTCGACCGCCTCGGTACCTACGCGCAAGGCCACGCCCTGAGCGACAATCAGTTGCAAGCGTTGTCTGGGGAAGGCCAGTGTCCGGAGCCGCCCTGCCATGTCTTCGATCTGATTCAGGCTTTCGATGAGCAAGTAGAGCGCATGCTCGCGCAGCTCCGCAAAACCGACCCGGACACCCTGCTCGAAGCGCGCGGCGTAGGCCGGGCGCAGCTTCCCTCTACGGTACTGGGGCTGCTGGTACACGCCGCCGAGCACACGACCCGCCACCTGGGTCAGCTGCTGGTCACCTCCCGCATCCTTCGGGAGAAGAAAATAAATTAATTGTAAATGCCTAATAATTAATAAGTTATAAAATTAAAAAAGGGAGTACGATTTCGTGCTCCCTTTTTTGTGCTGGCCAAAGCCAGCCGGACAAGTGTTGTTATTCCGGGTTTAGTGACCTACCACATCGGCTTTCATAGCGTCCAGAATGGCCAGCAGTTCGGCTTTTTCTTTGGCCGGCAGTTGATTGGTGGTCAACGAGGCTACCGCGGCTTGGCGCCACACGGCAAACTCATTTTCCGTGATCATCATGCCCTTGTGGGCGGCCAGCATGTTCATGCCCGTGTATTTCAGCGGTCCGCCAGTGGCCTCGCCCAGCTGATCGATGAAATGGTTGCGTAGGCGCTGCAAGCGCGTAGGGTCGGCGCCGGAGCTGACCGCATCCAGCATTGGTTTGTGCGTGCGCAGCATCACCGTATTGGTTTGCTGCGTTTCCGCCCCGACGTTGGCGATAAGTTGGTCGACGATTTTGGCAATGCCATCGGCCTGGCCAATGCGGGTGTAGAGCGTGGTGGGCGCGGGGGCGGCTTCATGGCCACAGGAGAAGAGAAACAGCGTGGCAGCCAGCAGCGCCAGCGATAGTCGAAGTTGTTGCATTAAACTTATTGGAGGAAAGAGAAGTAAGAAATGAGTTGCTTTTAAATGCGCACGAATAGCCGACGTAAGTTCAGGGCAAACCGGATGCGCTCCAGCGCGGTCGTGTAGCCGGGCGGCACGGGGCACTGGCGGCGGTCGTTAGCTCGGGGTGCTGGTTCTAGCTTCGCGACCGCGAAAACGCCGCCCACCGATACCACGCGCAGCAGCTCGGCTTCCGAAACGGTGCCTGCGTGATACAGCAGAGTCGCCAGTTGCGTGCGCGCATTGATGGAGCAGGCCGCGACGCCCGGCACCGCAGCCATTTGCTGTTGCAGATGCACCGCTTGCGGCGGCGTTCGGAGGCCATCGATCTGAAGTTGAAGGATGCTGACCGGCTCCACATAATCATGCAGGCTCGGATCTTCCCAACTCGCCCAAGTGAGCAAAATCAGCAAAACAACCACAAGCAGGCTTTTGCCTCTGGTGAAAGTAAGCATCAGAAAATGACAGGGTTGGATTTAAAAATACAGCGAAGCCAGTTCCAGACATTCGGCCTGAAATCAACTTCGCTGCATAAAAGGAGGCCGGATTAGACTCCGCGGCTGCGGAAATTACTTCGTTGTAATGTTGCCCCGGATTTCGCCGCCGGCATAAGCGGAGGAGTGGAAGTTAACGTAAGCGCCCGACAGCAGGCTGTTGGCGCTAGCATCCGACAAAGTAGCCGTGCCCGTTATGGGCGACGAAGCTACATTTGAGAAGGGCACGAAGGCATCGCCATTCTGCCCGGCAACTCCCGCATGGATGTGGCCCATGGTAGGTGTAATGCCTTGATATGTAACCGTGTACGTGAGAACGTGGGTGCTCTTGTTATAAGAACCCGTAAACGAGCCCGTGCCAGCAGAGGCGTTGGCGGGTACCTCCTGCGCACCGGTTAGGGAAGCCGTTAGCTGCACGGTGTCGTTGGCAGGCGTAGTGTTGTTGTCTTTGTCGCAAGCGGTGAAAGCAGCTAAGCCGACCATGAGTACTGCAGCAGAAGTAAACTTTTTAAACATGTTTTTTGTAAGTTGTTGGTAATTAATGTGTTGTATTTGGGATGAATGGTAATGCTTACTTGCGGAATTCGCCTTTGGGCCGAATCGTGAAGTTGCGGTTCACGTTGAAGCCGAAGTAGAGGTCGCCTTTGAAGAAGTTGCCCCGCGTGTTGGCCACAAAAAACTTCTCAATCATGCCCTGCGAATTGGTCACGTGTAGCTGAAACACGTGGCCACCAGTCTCGATGTCGAAGCCCAGCGCTAAGGCGTTGCGTACGCCGTTGGGTTTGCTGTCGGGCAGCAGGTAGTAGTATTCGGCATTGATCGACGTGCGCTTCGTCAGCTTTTGGCGGCCACCAAAGCCCAGTGCATACACGTCGTTGTGGTCTTGGTTGGTGGCTACTAAGTTGCTGTGAACCAAGGTCGGCATGAATTGCAGCGACAGATCGGCGCTGAACTTGCGGGCAATCAGGGCTTGGTACGTGTAGGCCATGCGGCGCGGCAAGGTGTGATCGAAGGCGTCGTTGTACTTCAGCGAATTCAGGGCCGAGCTCGCAAACAGCGTCACCGAAACCGGCATAGCGTGTAGGCCCGTGCTCTGGCGGATGGCTTTGTATTTGAGAAATCCGTCGAAGGTTTTTTCCAGCGAGCTGCGTCCCACGCCCACGGTGAGGCGATCGGTGAGGCCATATTCAAAGCCTAAGCGCAGCGTAGCCTGGTCGAGGCCGAAGAAATTGTAGGCGCCGCTGTTGAGCGTGCCAAAACGGTGCGAGATCAAAAACACCATGGTGCCCTGGCCCGGCGTCTGCACCGTGTGGCCACTGATCAGGCGCGTGCTCTTAAAAGTCGCATCGACATACTCCGTGGTGGTTGTCTTTGCTTCTTGATTTTCAAGCTGATTTAATAAGTCGTCTTGGGCGAGCGCTGGCGTAGCCCAGCCCAAGCCGGCAAGCAATAACAGCAAGGCCAAACGGGCCCAAGATGGGTAGAGGTAACGATGCATAGGTAGAGGAAATGAGGAGTTATTTGGATAGGGTGAGCTGCGAAACCGGGTCGCACGACAGGGCCACCCGAATGCCCACCACCTTGGCAATGTTTTCGCGCACGAGCAACGGAATCTCGATGTTGTAATCGGCCGGCGCGACGCTGAAATAAGCGTGTACCAATAAGGCACCGTGCTGCATTTCGAGCGATCCAGGCACCGATATGTGCTTGGTAACGCCGTGAATGGTGAGGTCGCCTTCTACCGTAACGCGTTGTGAGCCACCCTTAAATAGGGCGTTGGCATCCAGATCGGTGATGCGGCCCGAAAACGAGGATTTCGGGTACTTCCCCGATTCCATGTAGTTTTCGTTGAAGTGCTCCTGCATCAGCGTGCGCTTGAACTGAAACGACTTGATGGGCAGCGTGAAAGCCAATTGACTGCCCTGCAAATCCACCAGCGCCGCCATCTGGTCGGAGCGCGCCTCAATGTCTTCGATGATGCTCGTGGAGTAGAAGGTAACTACGCCGTTGCGGGTGAGGTATTTTTGCGCTTCGGCCTCCGAAATGGTGCAGAGCAAAAGCATGAGCAAAAACCACCAATAGCTGTTTTTCATGGGGTTAGAGCAAAGGGCCACACTTAGTTATTAAGCGCTCCAGCATCTACCCACTTTCTCAACAACTCAATATCACACTCCGAAAGCTTGGCGCCGTCTTTGGGCATTTGGGCAAATCCGGGCGCGTGACTGACCACGCCAATGAGCTGGCCGGTACCGGCCCGGCGCTTAAGCTCCGCAAAATCTTCTAGGTTCACGCCGCCCGTGAGCAGCGTTGGATTGTGGCAGGTGCGGCAATTGCGGTCGAGCAGCGGCGAAATCGACAGCGAGTACGACACCACGTCGGGCGTAGTGCAGGGGATTTTAGGCGCCAATTCCTCGGCATTTTCGTACGTACAACCTGCTAATAGAGCTAGAAAGAGAAATGAAAACCGACGCATAAAACTGGTAAAACAAGGTTGCAAAAGGAGATCGGCTAGGTGAGCCGACTGGACGGTAGGGGCAAAACAGTAGTTCGAAAGCGCTAGCAGCGATCTGCAACGCCTTATGGCTACGGAAGTATTGGGAGGCAAACGCCGCGATAACCTAGCAAAGCATGATCACCCGAGTATTAGGCTGAGTGAAGGCTTACTGTGCTGATTCACAGTGGTTTAAGCAGATGGATGAGCTCCAGGCCAGTCTGCTGAGAAGGTTCGTCGGACAGGTAAAGTAATAAGTAGATTTTTTTCATATGACCCAGTGATTATGAAGTGCAGTGAAACAATACCTGAATGGAAAAGGAACAGAAAGCGCAATGTCAAATAATATGACTATACCGAGCAGAGCAAAAATCTATAGTAATTTCTTCTGTGTTGCCGCATGCTTACGAAGTAGAGAAGCACATCGGTTTTAAGTACAAGAAACTTTGTGAAGAAATGTTTTAAATTAATTTGTTAGGACTTTTACAGATCGTAGGCCTGTATTTCTTTTTACCATAGCGATATTATGTATAATATGTTGATAATAACCTGATTGGGCAATCGAAATTTTTTGGCGCACTCCATGACCCTTGGTAACATCTTTGATTAAATAAGTAAGGCTTGCTATATAATTCATAAATATAAAGTTTAAAATTTTATAAGATTATTTATATTACTTCTTGATTGCTACTGTACAAATCTTGAGCATTTAACAGCGTTAACTATATTCCCTGCTCTTGCAATATTTTTGTCTAAAATCAAGACATGTCTTGGCAAACATCTTCCCTTGACAAACATAGATTTTTTATCATCCTCAACTTGTACTATTCGTTTAATTCGCCTTTTTTGCAGCTAAACGCACAGAATTCCTCGCTGAAGGAGGCAGCTAATTGTCCGAAAACGAGAGAGTTGTCTAGAATCGAGACTATCGGCTGCTTTATTACCTATGCCGAGATTGGCTTGGCCTAACTTACTTATGCTGAGGCGCGGAGGGAACCTTTGCTCAATGAGAAGCAGGCTTGAAAACAAACGCTAGGCTGCGACTATTATGAGGCAATTGCAGCGGCCGGAAACTAAACAGCAAAGGGTTGCGTCTAGGCGGAAGACCAACAGCATGTTGGACAGCTAGCGTAAGGGCGGCTTTCTTGCGAAGGTCCTGGTTTATGCTTAGCTTGTAATCACCACTTGGCTTTTTGTCTATGATTTCTCTTCAAGTAGCTTTCTTATCCGTTGGTGCCAGCTTACTAGGGCCTGTGGCAACGCCGCATACAGCGACCCTACCCGTAGCAACCTCAGCAGTAAATGTGGTCGTCACGGATCTTCCTTCGACCAAGGCTACGTTGAAACTGTATTTCTACAACGTGAAGGAAAACTTCCTGCAACGTGGCCGCTATACGTTGCTCAAGTACGTGAAGCCTGCCGGCCAAAAACAGATTACGCTGCCCATCGAGCTGACCAACGGCGAGTGGGCCGTCGCACTGACGCAGGATTTGAACGACAACGACTTGGTGGACAAGAACATGCTGGGCATTCCGACGGAGCCGTATGCCTTTTCCAACAATATCCGCCCCAAGTTTAGCGCCCCGGCTTTCGACGAGTGTAAGTTCACTGTGAGCGGCCCAGCCACGTTGGTCACCATTTCGATGAAGAAGTAAGTATCCCAACTACCTAAAACGCCGACGGCTCCTGCATGCAGGAGCCGTCGGCGTTTTAGGTAGTTGGCTTAGAGGCTGTTCTGAGACGCCGGTGATACGACCAAGTACGATTACTCAGCTAATGCAAACCCCCACTAAGCATCTAACCAAAGCTGGGTATTTGCCTATGTTTATAAATTATTGATTATCAACTGATTATGAAGATGCGGTAGGTGGGGTCAATTTGTTTATTCACGCGCATCGTTCCGGAATAAGTTCTTGTCAGCCCAAAAGGTGCCGAAGGGAATCACCGAGGCAAAAAACGCCAGGAGGGCTTTGCGGAAAGGCCAGCTGTATTCGATGCTGGCCTGAATCACCAACACGACGTACAGCACAAACAACAGCCCGTGCGCCATGCCCACGATGCGCACCGCTTGCGGTTGGCCCGCCAGGTATTTCAGGGGCATAGCGATTCCCAGCAGTGTCAGAAACGAAAGACCTTCCAAGAAACCAATAATGCGCAAGCGCCCAAGGGTAGTACGAAGCAAAGAGGCAAACATAAAATGAAGCTGAATGAAGCGGCAAGTTACACTGTCTAAAGTGTTGCTTTCTGTAATTGGGTTATTGGAAGTTTATAAATGTTCTGTTGTTTTATAAGCCGCGTCAAAACTTTAAAACAAAACCCCCACGTCAGCTAAAGCCAACGTGGGGGTTTATTTGGTCTAGGCCAAAGTATTACATTCTGTTGATGATCTCTTCGCCGAACTCGCTGCATTTCAGCAAAGTAGCGCCTTCCATCAAGCGCTCGAAGTCGTAAGTCACGCGCTTGGACGCGATGGCTGCTTCGAGGCCTTTGTAGATGAGGTCGGCAACTTCCTGCCAGCCCAGATATTCGAACATCATAGCGCCGGACAAGATCACCGAGCCGGGGTTTACTTTGTCTTGGCCTGCATACTTGGGCGCCGTGCCGTGGGTAGCTTCGAAGATGGCGTGGCCAGTTATGTAGTTGATGTTGGCGCCGGGCGCGATGCCGATGCCGCCCACGATAGCTGCCAGCGCGTCGGAGATGTAGTCACCGTTCAGGTTGAGGGTAGCTACTACCGAATACTCAGCCGGGCGAAGCAGAATTTGCTGTAAGAAAGCGTCGGCGATGCTGTCCTTAATGAGCAGCTTACCGCCGTCGAGCGCGGCTTTCTGTTGAGCATCGGCAACGTCTTGGCCTTGTTTGGCCGCGATGCGGTCGTACTGAGCCCACGTAAACACCTTGTCGCCAAACTCGCGCTCGGCCAGCTCATAGCCCCAGGTTTTGAACGCGCCTTCCGTGAACTTCATGATGTTGCCTTTGTGCACGATGGTCACCGAAGGCTTCTTGTGCGTGATAGCATAGTCGATGGCCGCGCGCACCAACCGCTCGGTGCCTTCCTTCGAAACCGGCTTGATGCCAAACGAAGAGGTTTCGGGGAAGCGAATTTTCTTCACGCCCATTTCGTCCTGCAAAAATTCGAGCATTTTTTGCGCCTGCGGCGTGCCGTTCATGTACTCAATACCGGCATAAATATCTTCGGTGTTTTCACGGAAGATCACCATATCCGTCAGGTTTGGCTGCTTCACCGGCGATGGCACGCCTTCAAACCACCGCACCGGGCGCACGCACGCATATAGGTCAAGCTCTTGGCGCAGGGCCACGTTCAGCGACCGAATGCCGCCGCCCACGGGAGTCGTCAGGGGGCCTTTGATACCTACTAAGTATTCGCGGAACGCGTCCAGCGTTTCGTTTGGCAGCCAGTTGCCGGTTTGCTTAAAGGATTTCTCGCCGGCCAGCACTTCTTTCCACACCAGTTTGCGCGCGCCGCCATATGCTTTGGCTACCGCTGCGTCAAACACTTTCTGCGAAGCCGCCCAGATATCCGGACCCGTACCATCGCCCTCGATGAAAGGGATTACGGGAGTATTGGGTACCGTCAGCTTGCCGTTTTTAATGGTGATTTTCTGTTCTGCCATTGTTGAAATGTGTCAGTTGTTAGTTGACAGTTATTGGTGTTTTGGGTTGTATTAAGTAAAAGCAGGTTGTCACGTTAGGCCTTGCAAACTAATTCCGATGCGTACGGAGTATGCCAAACAAGTCAATTTGCAAGCCCTTGATTAACAAGTAGTTATTAATAGCCGAAAATCTCCTTCAGCGTAAGTTGCCGGACTTGTCCGTATTTGGCCAACTCCTTGAAATTCAAGCGGTCTTTCGAGCCAATAACCAAAATCGTCTGACTTTGGCCTTTGATTTTGGCTTCCTGAAACTTCTTCAGGTCGTCGAAGCTCATGTTATAAGTCTTCTCGTACACGTCGCGGCGCACGTCATAATCGAGGCCCAGGCGGCGGGCACGCTCGTAGCTGAACAGAATGTCGGACTTGGTGATGCGCTCCGTAGCGATGCTGTTGCGAATGGCATTCTTAGCGATTTGCAGGTTCGCTTCAGCCACCGGCATATCGTTGAGCAGCGCTTCCATCCCGGCCATCGCCTCGGGGAGCTTGTCGCTCTGGGTGCCAATGTAGGAGAGCACATAGTTGGATCGGCCCAGCTTATCGGCGTTGGCGTACCGCGACGAAGCCGAATACGCCAGCGCCTTCGACTCGCGTAGTTCTTGGAATACAATGCTGCCCATCGAGCCTCCGAAATACTCGTTGTAGAGGCTCGCGGTGGGCACAATTTCCTTGTTATAAATGTCGCCCTTGGTCAGAAACAGGATTTCGGCCTGCACCATGTTGTAGTCCACCCAATACACCTTGCGGTCCTTCATGGGCTGCTCCGCGAAGTCTTTGTTGGCCGGAACGGGCGTAAGCTTGTCTGGGTTGCGGTGGTACTTGTTGAGGACGTTTGTAATCCCAACTCTTGTTGAAGCCAGTTTGGCGTCAGGAACTATGTCAGTAGTAGTGTAAATAGCAATACCAGCACTTTCCGGATAACGCGGTCCATAGTACAGCACACGGTGCTGGTAAGAAGTCAGCTTCTTGGTAAGAGCCGTGAGGTCAGCAGGTTTTAAGGCGCGAAGCTCCTTCTCTGGCAGAATGCTGGTGAACGGATTTCTGGGGCCGTATTTGGCGTAATTCACCATCGCCTGGCTTAGGATCACCTGCTTGTTCAACTTGGCATCCTGGCGGGCTTTTAGAATGCCCGCTACCATGTCGTTGAGTGCTTTGGCATCTGGTTTAGGGCTAGCCAGCAAGCTTTCAAACAGTTGCAAAGCCGGCTCGAAGTTGGTGTCCAGCCCGCTCAGGCTAACATACATCCGATCCTGGCCCGAAAAAACGCCGAACGAGCAGCCCAGCTTGTAGAACTCCTGTTGCAGCTGTGCCGCTGTGTACTTGTCGGTGCCCAGATATTGCAGATAATCAGCCGCTAAGCCCAGTTTGGGATCGTTGTTCGTGCCCATATCTAGGATGTAGTACAGGTTGAACAAACCGTTTTCGGTGTTCTGACTGTAATACAGCGGTATGCCCGATTTCAGCGTGGCCTGCTGGATATCCTTCTGATAATCAACGAAAACCGGCTGCAAATCCGGCGACGGCATGCTCGTTACCTGCTTATAAAAAGCTGAAGCAGCATCCCGGTTGACCGGTACCGGCGTGATCGCAGGTTTGATGACTTTCGGCGTGCTGGTGTCTTTGCCGGTGCGCTTGTAGATGAGCGCGTAGTTGGTGCCGTAATACTGGTTAGCGACGCGCAGCACGTCGTCCTTCGTGATTTTGGCAAAGTCATCGAACTGTTTCAGGTAATCCTTCCAGTCTTCGTGGGCCACAAAAGCCGCTACAAAAGCACCGGCGCGGGCCTCGTTGCTCTCGTAGCTTTTGGTGCGTTGCAGCTTCTCATTGTTGACGATGGCCGGGATCAGCCACTCGGGGAAGTCGCCTTTCTTTACCTTATCAAGCTGGGCGAGGAGCAGATCACGCACCTGCGGCAACGTCTGGCCTTGGCGCGGCATACCGTACAGGATGTGCGTCGAGTAATCGTTGTTGATGTCCGTAATCGTAGCCGCCTGCAATACCTTTTGCTGCTGGTTCAGATTTAGGTCAATCAGGCCGGCCTGGCCGTTGCTCAGGATTTTATCGATCATGCGCAGCACCAGCGCATCCTGGGTAGTTGTGCCCGGGAAGCGAAAGCCAATCATCACGTTTTCGGCATCGGGACCAACTATTTCCTTCGTGATGGGAGCCGCAATGGGATCTTCCTTCGCCACGTTAAACGTGGGCACTGGCTTGGTAGGCAGCTTACCGAAGTATTGGTCGATGATGCGAATGGTCTGGTCATAATCCAGATCGCCGCTTAGGCAAAGTGCCACGTTATTGGGCACGTAGTACTTGCCAAAGTAATTTTTGATTTCCGTGATCGACGGATTTTGCAAGTGCTGAATCGTGCCGATGGTCGTTTGGGTGCCGTACTCGTGCTTGCGATACAGCGTGGCGTTCATCGCCTCAAATTCCTTCGAAAAATCGCTGTCCAGCGTACGGTTTTTCTCTTCGTACACGGCTTCCAGTTCCGTATGAAACAGGCGCGGCACCATTTCGCGCAGGCGCTCCGACTGGATAGCAGCCCACTTCTCGATTTGGTTCGAAGGGATATCTTCTTGATAGACAGTCTGTTCTACCGAAGTGTAAGCGTTCGATCCTTTGGCGCCAATAGCACCCATTACCTTATCGTACTCGTTAGCGACGGCGTATTTGGCCGCCACACTCGAAATCGAGTCGATCTGGTGGTAAATGCGCTTACGCTCCGCGGCGTCCGTTTTGGTGCGATAGGTTTCGTACAGCGCCTCTATCTTGTCGAGTTCCGGCTTTTCCGCGGCCCAGTTCTGCGTGCCGAGCTGCGAAGTGCCTTTGAACACCATGTGCTCCAGATAGTGCGCTAAGCCGGTGGCGTTGTGCGGATCGTTTTTGGAGCCTGCGCGCACCGCCAAATATGTTTGGATGCGTGGTGCGTCGTCGTAATCCGACAAATACACGGTTAGGCCGTTGGCGAGGGTATAGATGCGGGCCTTAAGTGGGTCACCCTCAACGGTTTCGTATTTGTATTCTTTGACCGTCGGGGCCGGAGCCGTAACTGCCGAAGTAGTCGCAGCAGCCGGTTTGCTGGATTGGCATTGCGTGGTAAGGCCCAAAGCCGCTAAAGCCGGAAACAAAAGCAGAAAGGGTTTTTTCACGAATTTCCGGAGCAAAAAACAGGCCTGAGGAATAAGAAATCAAAGATAGGAGGCAAGCACTGGAATTAAAAACGTGATCAGGTATAGTATTGATTACTAAGTAATTACCAATTCGATCCTTTTTGCTATGAGCGTAGTGCTACAATGCCGCCCGAAGAGCAGGCAAAACCCCGCGAAAAAACGGCCTCCGCGCTCTAGCATTTTGCTTGGTACATGTTGCTGGGAAGCAGAGCTGTAGGAAGGTAAACTGCCTCCGGGCCTGCCCAGCAGACAGGCTGGTAAATCGACGTCTAGACGAAGCGCATTCTGCCCATCAAACGGCTTTCGTCCGGAACAAAGAACGACCGCCTAAAAAGTTGCGGACTCTTATTTGAGAAGATGAATCCTTAGAAATCTGCGTCGAGACCCAGGCGATTTTTCATTTCGCGGAGCATCGGGAACTTCTCAGCGAGGTATTCAAACTTGTCGCTAGAGGTGTAGAGCTTGCGTTTGGTATCGGTCTGCTCGGCTACTACTACATTGATGCTGAGGCGCGGATACCCAGTGCGACGACGCAATTCACCCAAGAAGTCGATGCGTAATTCGTTGAACTGATCTACTTGAATCGGGTTGTCGACGACCAGTTGAATCACATGCTGCTCGTCGGCTGCTACCGGGCGATTGAGCACCGTGTATTCGCTCATCTTGTCCTGAGCGCGCCGCTCTTCTTTCAGCTCATTCCAGACGCGCTGGAGCAATTCAGTATTTACCGGCTGCAATCCCAAGACCGGGGCGCTGGGCTCTTCCAGTTCCACTGCTTTCTTGGTGCTGGGTTGCGCTACCTGTGCCTTTAAGTCATTGAGACTCGGGAGCTTGGCTGCTAGGCCAACGGGCTTAGCCGTGGCCGACAGCGGTCGCGGAGCAGCTACTGTCAATGGTGGCAAAGTGGCCACGCCGGGCTCGTGGCCAGCCACACTCGGCCGGCCAATTTCCACATGCGGACTGGTATCGCGAAATTGATGCGACGTAACCGGCATGTCGGCGGGTTCGTCCTCGATGCTGGGCGTATCGTGCATCTCCTCAATACCACTTTCAACCGGGATCATCTCCTCCGGCGCAGCCGGCGCCGACATAGCTACCGGCGCAGAAAGGGGAGAGGGCGCAACGGGCTGAGGTGCTGCCGGGGCAACAAACTCGCTAGTGCTAACAGGTTGAACAGCTGGCGCAGCAGTAGCTACACTAGTTTTTTTTTTAGCCTCGCCGTTGCTGGCGGAGCCGTTGCTCAAGTCGCGGGCAAACTGCACGGCACCGTTGAGATAAGCCAGTTTCATGAGCGTAAGCTCAACGTGTAGGCGCTGATTTTTAGCCTGTTTGAATTCGCGGTCGCACTGACTCACAAGGTTCAAGGACGATAGTAGGAAAGACAGCGGCGCCGCCTGAGCCTGCTGCACATAGCGCGCTTTGATGCCCTCGGATACTTCCAGCAACTGTACTGTCACTTGGTCTTTGCACACCAGCAGGCCGCGCAGATGCTCGGCAGCGCCCACCACGAAGTTGTGGAGGTCGAAGCCGTTTTGCATCACCTCATCCAGTAGCATTAAGGCTGCCGAGAGATTTTCGGTCAGGAGCGCATCAACTAGCCGGAAGTAGTACTCATAGTCCAGTACGTGCAGGTTCTGGACGACATCCTTGTAAGTCAAGTGGTGGCCGGCGAAGGTCACCATCTGGTCAAACATCGAGAGGGCATCGCGCAGACCACCGTCGGCTTTCTGGGCTACGAGGTGGAGCGCATCGTCCTCAGCCTCAACCTGTTCCTGCGTGGCTACGTAGCGCAAGTGCTTGCGAATGTCCTCGACACGAATGCGGTTGAAATCGAATATCTGGCACCGCGACAGGATCGTGGGGATGATTTTGTGGCGCTCGGTAGTTGCCAGAATGAAAATAGCATACGATGGCGGCTCTTCCAGGGTCTTCAAAAAGGCGTTGAAGGCCGCGTTGGAGAGCATATGCACTTCGTCGATGATGTAGATTTTGTAGCGGCCCGTCTGCGGGGCATAGCGTACCTGCTCTACCAACGAGCGGATATCTTCGACCGAGTTATTGGAAGCCGCGTCCAGTTCGTGCACATTGAACGAAGCGTTCTGGTTAAAGGCCCGGCACGACTCGCACGTGTCGCAGGCTTCGGCTTCGGGGGTAAGATTCTGGCAGTTAATGGTCTTAGCCAGAATGCGCGCGCAGGTGGTTTTGCCCACGCCGCGTGGTCCGCAAAACAAGAAAGCCTGCGCCAGATGATTGCTCAGAATAGCGTTCTGCAACGTGGTGGTCACGTGCTGCTGCCCCACTACGCTGCGAAAGGTGGCGGGACGATACTTACGGGCCGAAACGACGAAATTTTCCATACTCCTTCCTGCAAAGATACCCCGAAAAGACGGTCTTTGGAAGGGAACAAATGCGGGAACAAGTAACGTTTTGTGGGTTGGATGCGTATCTTCGCACCCTGCCGGCAGTTACGCTGGCACTTGTTCTTTCTCATTTGGGGCTGACCGGAATTGACAGCTTGAGCATGTCGCGAGTAAGCGTGCCGGGAGTTGGGTAAATCTCCTGCCAAAAAGTTATCCGAACAACAACCGGCGAGTATAGCTACGCCATGGCTGCTTAGTCTAGGTACTAAGTAATGTCATCGTCCCGCATCCGTCCTCCTTTTCACGGGTGAGCACGGGGCGTCGTAAGTAAAGGGATAGTTGCGTGGGAGGTGTGACCACGCAGCGAATCTAACTGCATCTAAGGGTAAACCAAGGGCCTGATGTGCGCCTGGGATATCACGAAAATCTAAGCATAGATACGCACGTAGAAAGCTCGACGGCTTCCTTGTCTGGACCAGGGTTCGACTCCCTGCAGCTCCACTTTAAACCCTGCCTCCAAGTCGGAGGCGGGGTTTTTTGTTTTTAGGCATGCCGTAATTGCTTCCTGATGAGTAAGGCTGCCGCAAGCCGGCATCGTACAATTCCTTGCCGGCCTTGGTAAAAGCAGTTTGGGTAGTACAGCTGACCAGATGCTGGACAGTGACCGCATTTTTTTATCGCTTGTGACCGCTAGAAAATTCCTGCTTGACGCGCTTTGAAGCTGGAAAATTGATTAGTTCTACTGTATAGCATTTGTCATATAATCAGCCATTTACGAACACTGCTGCCCGTTTGCCCGTAAAAGGCTGACTTGTCTTTAGGACATGGTATAAGAGAATCTTATTCTACCATTTTCAGCCCAACACCAATTCTTATGAAAACTGCTTTTGCAATTGCTGCGCTACTCGCGGCGGGTATCACGTCGGCTAACGCCCAAACCACTACCACTGGAACGACTGCTGGTACCACATCGGGAACGACTGCAGGTACAACAGTAGGCACCACATCGGGCTCGACAACGTACGGCACCACTGCCGGTACAACCGGCACAACGGTAGGAACTACTACCGGCACTACATCGGGTACCATGGGAACCACCTCGGGCTCTACAAGCGGTTCGATGACTAGCGGTACTACCGCGGGTACTACCTCGTACGGCACGACCGCCGGCACTACTACCAGCGCAACCACTTCGGGCACCACGAGCGGCGCCATGACGACCGGCACAACTTCGGGCACTACAAGCGGCTCGATGACTGCAGGCACGACTAGCGGCACCACGAGTGCCACTACTTCGTATGGCACAACCAGCGGCGCTGGCGACATGACTACGAGCGGCACGACTTCGGGCCGTACGAAAACCAAGGCTACCAAAGCCAGCAAAACCACCAAAACCAAGAGAACCAGCAGCACGACCGGCATGTAGTCGGAAGCTGATTCCTAACAGCTAAAAAGGCCGCTGACACAACTTGTGTCAGCGGCCTTTTTGTGTGCAAAATGTCCGTCTAGGGTTTTAGCGCTGCTTATCCAGCTCAGCGCCTTTCTTGATGAGCAAGTCACCGATGGTACGAAGATCGGCTTGCTGGTCAGCAGGCGCCTGAAAAGCAGCCTGGTTGGTCTGGGAGCCTAACAGGCTCAGCGACTGGCCGATAGCTCCGCCGTCGAGTTTGGATGTGGTGAGCAACGATTGCAGATTGCCGATTTCGCGGCCAATATCCTGCAACGCCGGCTGGCCGCTTTGCAGAAAGTCTTGCTGCCAAGCCTCGAGCATGTCCATAGCGGCGCTGAGCGGAATGCTGGTCAGGCCGTTTTTCAAAGATTGAATCGTAAGGTTCAGTCGGTCGGTGGGAACGGGTTCGTTAGCCATCAGATGAAGAAATCGAAGTAAGTGAATGGGTTTTGGTAAACTACAGACAATCAAATAGTTACTGAGGCGGCTACTAGCTGTAGTTCCCGTAAGATGCTTACGGCCCGGCAGGCGCTGGCTTCTTTGTCCTTGATTTCCAGCATGATATCGACGTCGAGGCCGTGCAGATGCGTCAGGAACTCGCGAAACAAATCTTCCTCCAAGGACGTCACGTGCTTGCCCTTGCGCTCGCCCGGCGATTGAGAGCTATAATCCATCATCAGCACGCCGTCGCGCTGGGGATCCCAAGTTGCCGCCGCCAGCCGCAAGGCCTCCGACATGGGTTCGCCGTGGTTGAGGCACTCGTGGTGAAAATTATCGAACAGGATAGGGACGCCGATGGCCGCGTGGAGTTCCAAGCAGTCGCGCAGGCTGTAGAGGCGGTCGTCGTTTTCGACTACTAGCCGCACTTTTACCGCTTCCGGTATTTGGTGATACGTTTCGATCCAACGGGCCAGGGCGCTGCTTTTGTCGCCGTACACACCGCCGGCATGAATCTGGAGCTTGGCCGTCGAGTCGAGACCCATCAAATCGAGCATCGAGCCCTGGTAAACCAACTCGGCAATGCTCCGCTGCACAATGTCCGGATCGGGCGAGTTGAGCACTACAAACTGATCGGGGTGCAGCGAAATGCGCAGGTTTTCAGCTTTGATGTAATCGCCAATGGCGCGAAACTCGGCTGCAAAATGCGTTTGCCACGGATACGTATTGACCGGGTGCGACCCAAACGGCACGATCCCCGAGCTGATGCGGAAAAAGCGCAGCTCGTTGGCCACGTTGTACTCCAGAATGCGCTGCAAACACGCCAAGTTGGAAGCCACGCTGCTGATCAGGCGCTCTTCGGAATAAGACGCCAGCCGAAACGTGGTAGACGAGCTACAATCCAGGGTTTCGTTGACGCAGGGATATCCAATTCTCATACCCCGAGCTTACGGCGGCGGTAAGCGAATGGTTAATAAATGCCGCAAACGGCTTGCACAGTAAATAGAA
This sequence comes from Hymenobacter sp. BT491, assembly GCF_014349165.1. Classification (NCBI taxonomy): domain Bacteria; kingdom Pseudomonadati; phylum Bacteroidota; class Cytophagia; order Cytophagales; family Hymenobacteraceae; genus Hymenobacter; species Hymenobacter sp. BT491. The sequence continues at coordinate 105,287 of NZ_JACSJJ010000001.1, forward strand.
ACGCCTCTATTGCAAGTGTTTGATAATCAGATACTTGCAATAGAGGCAAAAAAGCCTTGCCTTGGCGCTATTCGTAGCCGCGGTTGTCCTTGAAACTCTTGTTGTACTGTTGGCGCTCTTTGCGCTGCTGTTCGGCTTTGTCCTGAGCCTGAAGCTCTTGCAGCTTGCGGCGCTGCTTGCCTTCCTTCGAAAACTGATCGTAAATCAGGCTGACCGGGCTTTGCACGGTGGGCACGGGTGCCTTGGGCGCCGTCGAATCGACGGGAAACAGCGGCTTGGGCTTGGGCGGGCGCCGCACGGCGTTGGCGGGCGGCGTGGGGCGCTTGATGTTGCGCAACGCGCGGTTGATGGTGGCGTCGTCGGGGCGGCCGGGTTGCACCCGTACTTCGCCCAACTGAATGTTGGCGCGCTCCAGCTTCACCTGAATAATAATCTGCGAGAGCCCCGAGCCGCCCAAAGGCAAAAGCTTGGTTTTGAAGCCGATGGCTCGGAATATCAGCGTATCTGTACTGGCGGCTTGCACATTAAAATCGCCTTGGTCGTCGGCGGCCGTGCCCCGACCCGTGCGCTGAATCACGACGCTGGCGCCCGCTATGGGCTTGCCATCCTGCGCACTCGTCACGGTGCCCGTCACGCGAATCTGGGCCGAAGCCGCCCCCGAAAGCAGCAGCAAAAGCAGCAGCAAGCTGACGTGCTTGGCAAAGAAGGACAACAGGACGTGCGACGAACGAATACTCAAGGCAAGCAAATTCTACGAAGGCTGCAAGGTAGCCAACTACTGAGCCAAAAAAAGCCCGCACCGTTGCAGGTGCGGGCTGGGCAAGAACAAAAAAGCAGCCAATAAGTGCTCCCTTATTTGATTTTCGTTTTTGGGGCGTCGACAGGCTTGCTTTTCACGGTGCCGTCGTCGGCGTCCATTTTGCCTTTGTTGCCTTCGCTGTCTTTGACTTTCACGTCGCCGTCGCTTTTTACTTTCATCTTGCTGCCGTTGTCGCCTTTCAGCTTGGCTTTATCAACGGACATGCTGGTAGTAGAGCCCGCATCGGAAGCGCTGCCAGAAGACGCGTCGGCGCTCATGGTCGTGCCCGAGGAGTCGGAAGAGCTCATGGCATCCGACGACGAGTTATCGGCGTAATTCGCATCGTCGTACGTGGCGCGGTTGGTTTCATACGCCTGATACTGAGCCGGATCGGTGAATATGGTTTTGAATTCCGAATCGGTTTCCGTGTTGGCATCGCGCATTGCGGCGGCCATGCCCGTCGTGTCGGACGTGTATTGGCTGCGCAGCTCGCTCAGGCGGCGGGCGCGGTTGTAGTACGCCGTGCGCACCCGCGATACCACGGCCGTATCCGTGATTTTCATGTCGGTGGCCATTTTCTGCGCAATGCGGTCGGCCCGGTCACGATAAGTGGCGTCCGAGGTCGTCGTGGTGGTCGTGGTAGTTGTGGTCGTGGCCGTATCGGCAGGTTTATCCTGCGAGCAGGAAGCCATTGTGAGCGCCGCAGCGCTCGTCAACAGCAGCAGTGTCTTTTTCATGGTAAATCGGGAAGGTGAGAGAAAAGGAAGGGGATAGGATTTCTTCCATTAGGATTGACGCATATACGCTGAGCTCTACTGTAGGTTACTGCCCAGCCAGAACGTACGCCCACAAAAAAGCCACAACCGGCTGGCTGTGGCTTTCTAGAGTAAAAGTCCTTTTGGCGCTACGCCCGATGTAGCTCAAACACAGTGATTTCGGGCAGAAAGCCCACCCGGCCCGGGTACCCAATAAAGCCCAGCCCCACGTTGACGTACAGGTATTGTTTGCCTTTCTGGTACAGGCCCGCCCATTGCTTGTATACGTACTGCACCGGGCTCCACTTGAGAAAAGGCAAATTGACGCCAAACTGCGAGCCATGGGTGTGGCCCGCTAGCATCAAGTCAATATCTTGATAATCAAGCACTTGGCCTTCCCAATGCGAGGGGTCATGCGAGAGTAGGATCTTGAATGGCGCGTCGCCGGAGCTGGCATGGGCTTTGGCTAGGTTGCCGTACTTGGGGAAGTGCAGGTTGTTGCCCCAGTTCTGGACACCCAATATTGCGATTTTTTCGCCGTTGCGCTCGATGGTGTGGCTTTCGTCGAGCATGAGCTTCCACCCGATTTTGGCGTGGTTGCCGATGAGCCGCTGCAAATTGGCCGCTTTGGCCTCGCGGCTTTCCCATTGCACATAATCGGCGTAATCGTGGTTGCCGAGGATGGAATAAATCGGCAGGTCGGATTGGATGCCGGCCAGCGTGTCGATGTGCTCTTCGACCTCGTGCGCGTAGTTGTTTACCAAGTCGCCGGTCATGAAAATGAGGTCGGCTTTCTGTGCATTAATCAGATCCACAGCACGTTGCAACGGCTCTTTCGACTGAAACGAGCCCGTGTGCAAATCCGAAATCTGCAACACCCGGAAGCCATCAAACGCCGCGGGCAGGTTCGAAAAGCGCAGCTTTACGCGCTTTACTTGGTAGTTGGTGCCGCCTTTTACCATGCCCCAGAGCAGGGCCACAAACGGAATGCCGCCGAGCAGCACCGCAAACCAACTCAGGAACGTGCTGCGCGAAATTGGTGTGCCCGTGGTGGCAACATCGGAAGGCGAAAACTGGCGCACCGCAAACCGGCCGATGCGCACCACGTCTTCCAGCAACAGCGGAACCATGGTCAGGAGCTGCGCCGCAATCATGGCCATCAGCAGACCACCGAAATAAGCTTTGTAGGTGGCGTGCTCGCGCCGCGTCATCATGGCCCAGATGCCCAATACCCAGATACCCAAGGTGATGAGTAAATAAAGTCCGGTAGTAAGGCGCCGGCCAAAGGCCGTATCGGCGTGTATCAACATGCGAACGGCTTGCAGGCCGTACCATTCGGCCAGCACCAGAAGCACCAGCACAAAAGGAGAGAAAATGCGTGACATAGAGAAAATAAGGGTCTGGGCGCCGAAGCTGATTTCAACAGCGCTCTACGTCAGAAATAGACGTAAGACGAGGGATTTTACTTTATTTTAGAAGTTTAGAAGAGTATTATCCTGTCAACAACAGTGCGCAATGAATTCGTTTGACATTCTGTCGGAAGAAAAATTAAACCCTACTGCTTACCAAACACCGGCCAGCTTCAGCATCAAAAGCTGGGCAGAAGAAGACCGGCCGCGTGAGAAGCTGCTCCAAAAAGGCCGCGCCGCCCTCTCCGATGCCGAACTGATGGCGATCCTCTTGGGCTCCGGCACGGCCAAACTCTCCGCCGTGGACGTCGCCAAACTGATTCTGGCCGCCGTCGATAACGATTTGAATGCGCTGGCCAAACTGTCGGTGAAGGAGCTGATGCGCCACAAAGGCATTGGCGAGGCCAAAGCCATTGCCATCGTAGCGGCACTGGAGCTGGGGCGGCGGCGCAAAGAAACCACGGCCGCAGCGCGCACCACAATTACCTGTTCCACTGATATTTACAATCTGGTGCGCCCCAATCTGCAAGACTTGCCGCACGAAGAGTTTTGGGTGATTCTGCTCAATCGGGCCAACGTGGTGATGCGCAAGCAACCCGTAAGTACCGGCGGTGTGGCCGGCACCGTCGCCGACCCCAAGATGATTTTCAAGCACGCGCTGGAGCAACTAGCTAGCTCTATTATTTTGGTGCACAACCACCCCAGCGGCAACCGCAACCCCAGCACCGCCGACATCGCTCTCACCCGCAAGCTCAAAGAAGCCGGTCAGTTCCTCGACCTTCCCGTGCTCGATCATTTGATTTACACCGACCACGGGTACTACAGCTTTGCCGACGAAGGTATTCTGTAAGTAATTGCAAGTCAAATACTTATACAAATAATCTCTGTCATCCTGAGCTTTGCGAAGGACCTTGTCACGCCTGCAAATACCTGTTGTTCTTTCGTGATAAGGTCCTTCGCTCTGCTCAGGATGACAACTTTGGGCGTGCTATTTTTGCGCTCATATGCGTCTGAATCCTAAACTTCTCATTGGCCTGGGGCTGCTCATTGTGGCGGGGTATTTTCTGGCCGATCTGGTCTTTGGCAGCGACCAGTATGCGGCGGGCATCGAAAAAGCCCGGCAAGCCAAAGACGATGCGTTTCGCCTGTCGGGAACCTCGCCGCTGAGCAGCACCCAGCGCGATATGTTCGACAGCCTGCGCTATTTCGCGCCTAACAAAGAGTACCGTCTCACGGCCCAGCTAGAGCCTTTTGCCCAGCGGGATACCGTGCTGATGCAACTCACCGATGGCAAAGCGGAGAAGTACCTGCGCTGGGGCCGCGCTTCGTTTGAGTGGCAGAAGCAGCCGCAGCAGCTCGTGCTGTTTCTGAAAGCCGACGGTCGCGACTCCACGCTATTTGTGCCCTTTACCGACCGCAGCAACGGCTTCGATACTTACGGCGGCGGCCGCTACCTCGACGCGCCCAAGCCTGCACCCGGCGACAAAACCATCGTGCTCGACTTCAACGAGACCTACAACCCCTACTGCGCCTACAACGACGAGTTTGCCTGCCCTGTGCCGCCGTCGGAAAACCGCCTAACCTTTGCGGTGAAGGCCGGGGAGAAGTCCTTTCATGATTAAACGATCGCTTGGAGTACCCGTTTAGGCCTCCCTCCGAATCCGTACCTTTGTCGTCGCTATTGGCCTGCAACCGGCCCCAGACAACTACCAACTAGATGAAAATCTCTCTCGACTGGCTCCGCACACTCATTCCCACCGACAAATCTGCTGCCGAAATCGGGGCGTTGCTCACCGGCTCCGGGCTAGAGGTAGAAGGAATTGAGGAGCTGGAAAGCATTCCAGGCGGCTTGCGCGGCGTCGTGATCGGCGAAGTGCTTACCTGCCAGAAACACCCCGACGCCGACAAGCTCAGCCTTACTACCGTTGACGTAGGCGACGGTACGCCCCGCCAAATCGTGTGCGGTGCCCCAAACGTCACTGCTGGACAAAAGGTAGTTGTGGCCTTGGATGGCGCCACTTTGTATCCTTCTCAGGGTGAGCCGTTTAAAATCAAGAAGTCCAAGATTCGCGGGGCCGCTTCGGAAGGCATGATCTGCGCCGAAGACGAGATTGGCTTGGGTACGTCGCACGCCGGCATCATGGTCCTCGACACGCCGTTGCCCAATGGTACGCCGGCAGCGGAGTATTTCGGGCTGGGTTCGGATTCGGTGTTCGAAATCGGCCTGACGCCCAACCGCGCCGACGCCGCTTCGCATTTCGGCGTGGCCCGTGAGCTTCGGGCTTTGTTGCGGCAGCCCTGCCACTTGCCGGAAATCGGTCACTTTCATGCCCCGGCTACGGCCAAGCGCAACATACGGGTAGAGATTCAGGACGAAACCGGCTCGCAGCGTTATGCAGGCTTACTGCTTGATAATGTGAAGATTGGCCCTTCGCCAGAATGGTTGCAACGCCGGCTGCGCAGCATTGGCTTGTCGCCGATTAATAACGTGGTGGATGTAACCAACTTCGTGCTGCACGAACTGGGCCAGCCGCTGCACGCCTTCGACGCCGACCAAATTCCAGGTGGCAAAATTGTAGTGAAACGCGCCACCGAAGGCGAAAAGTTTGTGACGCTCGACGGGGCCGAACGCACCTTGCGCGCCGCCGACCTCGTGATTGCTGGGGCCGCCGGTGAGCCGCTGGCCTTGGCGGGCGTGTTCGGGGGCAAAACCTCGGGCGTATCCGACGCTACTACCCGCGTTTTTCTGGAAAGCGCCTACTTCGCGCCCGCCGCGGTGCGCCGCACGGCCCAAACGCACCAACTCAAAACCGATGCCTCGTTCCGCTTCGAGCGCGGCACCGATCCGCACATGGTGCCCATTGCCCTGAAACGGGCAGCGTTGCTGCTGCAAGAGATTGCAGGTGCCACGATTGCCGCGCCCATCGTGGATGTGTACCCAACGCCCATCGCGCATACGCTGGTGCGGCTGCGGTTGCCACGCGTGGAAATGCTTGTGGGACAGTACATTGCGCCGGAGCGAATCCGCCAGATTCTCACCGACCTGGATATTCTGATTTCGGAAGAAAGCGAGGACGGCCACGAGTGGATTTTGGCCGTGCCGCCGCACAAGGTAGATGTGACCCGCGAAGCCGACATCATCGAAGAGATTCTGCGCATTTACGGCTACAACCACGTAGCCTTACGGCCGCACAACTCAGCTTCCTTTCTGGCCAAGTTCCCGAATCCGGACCCTGAAGTGCTGCGCCAAAACATTGCGCGGCTGCTCAGCGGGCAGGGGTATTCGGAAATCATCACCAACTCCCTTACTAACTCGCAATACTTCGAGAAGGAAGGCCAGCCCGCCGACGAGTTGGTGCGCGTACTCAACTACAACAGCGCCGACCTGAACGTGCTGCGCCCATCGGTGCTGCATTCGGGCCTCGAGATTCTGCGGCACAACATCAACCGTCGCCAGCGCGACCTCAAGCTCTACGAATTCGGCAAAACGTATCAGCGCGATGCTGATGGTAAGTATCAGGAAAAGAATAAGTTGGCTATTTTCCTGACGGGCAACGCGACCGCCGAAACCTGGCAGCACAAGTCTGAAAAGAGCAACTTCCACGACTTGGCTGCGGCTGTGCAACAGGTACTGGCCGCGCTTGGGCATCCGGCGCCGGCGCCCCAGCCGGTACAGCATCCGTACCTAGCGGGTGGTCTTGCGTTATTAGCTCACAATCAGGTGGTTGCGCAACTGGGTGCGGTGGCTGCCGGCGTACTGAAGCGCTTGGATGTGAGCCAGCCCGTGTGGTACGCCGAGCTGGATTGGGATTGGCTGGTGCGCAAGTACAAGAACGCGCTTGCGGCGCGTGAGCTGCCCAAGTTTCCGGAGGTGCGGCGCGACCTGTCGCTGGTCGTGGATCGGAGCGTGACCTTTGAGCAACTGCGGCAAATTGCCGTGCGCGCCGAACGGAAACTGTTGCAAACTGTTACTGTATTTGACGTATACGAAGGCGATAATCTTGGAGAAGGCAAAAAGTCTTATTCCGTGAGCTTCATCCTTCAAGACCCTACCCAGACCTTGACCGACCAAGCGATTGATGCCGCCATGCAGCGATTGATTGGGCAGTTTGAGAAACAGGCGGGGGCCGTAATTCGGCGGTAAGTACGAACTACAGCGCGTTCGGCGTTTGCATCGGGTTTGGGGAACAGGCGAAAACCTGCCAACTTGCTCAACCGGTCCATCCGACGAACGCGCCGCTGGTCGTTCTTCTACAAAAAACAATCTGCATGGCTTCTTCTCAGCAACTTGCCCAACTCGACCGCTTAGAGCGGCAGGTGACCACGTTAGTGGCTGCTTATCAGCAGTTGCGCGAAGAACTGAGCGATGCCCACACCACCATTGAGCAACTGCGCGCCGACGTCCGCGACCGGGAGCGGCAGTTGAAGGATTTCCAGAATCAGGAGAATATTGCTAAACTTGTCAATACCATAGCAGGGGAACCTGCCAACGCAAACGAGCTGAAACTGCGCATCAACGAATATATACGAGAGATTGATAAGTGCCTTGCCTATTTGAGGGAGTAACAACCATCAAACCTCCAATCCACTACTGATGAGCGAATTATCTATTAAAATCCGAGTCGCCGACCGGGATTACCCGATGCGGGTATCTCCCACGGACGAAGAGCGCCTGCGCATGGCAGGCCGCTTGCTCAACGAACGGGTCAAGGAATTTCGCGAACAGTACGGCATTCAAGACAAGCAAGATTTGCTGGCCATGATTGCCTTATCCACAATGGCTGACCGCCTGAAGGTCAGCAAGGAAAAGGATGGCACCGATGCAGCTCTGACTGAGCGCCTTACGCGCTTAGACCAGCTGCTCTCGTCGCTAGTGCTCGGGTAGAGCACTGGTGCGGTTTCACGCCCGGCCCTGGGGGAGCAATCGGCTCCGCCATTCGGACGCCGTTCGGCAGCCTTCCGTTGTTATGGTTTTTAAATCCCACCTCCCTTAAAAACCATAGCTAATGTCTGACACTATTTATATCGTCCTGGCCGCTGTGCTTGCCCTTGTGGTCGGCATTGTGGTGGGGCGCCTGCTGGCCGGAAAGGCTAGGCAGGATCACGAAGCCGAAGCTCGCTCCCGCGCGCAGCAAGTGCTGCAGGAAGCCGAAGAAAAGGCCAACCGCATCCGCGACGAGCGGATTCAGCAGTCGAAAGACAAGTTCCGCGGTCTCAAAAACGAATTTGAGCAGGAAAGCCGCCGCCAAAAGCAGGCCCTCGATCAGGAACTCACCGAGCGCCGTGCCGCCGTAGTAGAGCAGGAGCAGAGCATCAAGCAACTGACCCAGACTACCCAACGCCAACTCGAGCAGCTGCAACGCAAAGAGCAGGAACTGGAAACGACCCGCGAAAAGCTGCAAAATGAGTCGCAGCAGCAACGCGAAAAATTCGAAGCCCAGGAAGAAAAACGCCGTCTGACGCACGAAACCCAAATCGCTAAGCTTCAGCAAAAAGAAGCTGACTTGGACGAGAAACGCCACGCGATTCAGCAACAACTCGAAGTCATCTCGGGCCTGACGGCTGCCGAAGCCCGCGAGCAATTGGTAGAATCGTTGAAAAACGAAGCCCAGATTCAGGCCAGCAGTTACATCAAGGATGTAGTAGCGCAGGCCAAGCTGTCGGCTACGAAAGACGCCAAAAAGGTAGTGCTGGAAACCATTCAGCGCACCGCCGCCGAACACGCCATCGAAAACTGCGTGTCGATCTTCAACATCGAATCCGACGATGTGAAGGGCAAAATCATCGGTCGGGAAGGCCGTAACATTCGGGCGCTGGAAGCCGCCACCGGCGTCGAGATTATTGTCGACGACACGCCCGAGGCCATCATCATCTCCGGCTTCGACCCCGTGCGCCGTGAGGTAGCGCGCCTGTCGTTGCACTTGCTGGTGAAAGACGGCCGTATTCACCCGGCTCGCATTGAGGAAATCGTGGCCAAAACGCGCAAGAATATCGACGAGGAAATTGTCGAAATCGGCGAGCGCACCATCATCGACCTGGGTATTCACGGCCTGCATCCGGAGCTGATCAAGATGGTGGGCCGGATGCGTTTTCGCTCGTCGTATGGCCAAAACTTGCTGCAACACTCGCGCGAAGTCGCCAACCTCTGCGCCACGATGGCCGCTGAGCTGGGCCTGAACGTGAAGCATGCCAAACGTGCTGGCTTACTGCATGATATCGGCAAAGTAAGCACCGAAGAGCCTGAGCTTCCCCACGCCATTCTGGGCATGGAGATGGCCAAGAAGTACAAAGAGCATCCCGACGTAGTGAACGCTATTGGCGCTCACCACGACGAAATCGAGATGACGGCCATGATTTCGCCGCTGGTTCAGGCCTGCGACGCCATCTCAGGCTCGCGCCCCGGCGCCCGCCGCGAGATGATGGAAAGCTACATCAAACGCCTCAAGCAGCTCGAAGAAACGGCTGTGTCGTTTGACGGGGTGCTGCAATGCTATGCCATCCAGGCTGGCCGTGAGTTGCGCGTAATGGTGAACGCCGAAAACGTGACCGACGAGCGCGCCCAGGAATTGAGCTACGAGATCTCGCAGAAAATCGAGAAGGAAATGCAGTATCCTGGCCAAATCAAGATTACCGTGATCCGGGAGATGCGGGCAGTGGCCTATGCCAAGTAACTGACAACCCCATGCCACGTTTTGAAGCGGCCGTAGCTAAGAGCTACGGCCGCTTTTTTGTGTAAGTGCTTTATTGGTAAGTATTTGATTGATAATTATTTATGAAAATAGATTTGCCGAGCTTATTACAGTTCCTGCTTCTGAGTGCGTTGCTGACAAGCTGCTCTGTGTATGCGCCCGTGCAGCCTACGGTGCCGCAGTTAACTGCCCGAGGCCAAGCCGAAGTCGTTGCCTTGGTGCATCTGAATGGCCAAGTAGGAGGTTCGGTAGCCTACTCGCCGCTTCGCTATGCCACGGTGCTAGCTACTAGCTATTCCAAATCTGATTCACGCGATACCACTTACTTCCGCAACCGGCAGTTTGAAGTTGCAGCGGGCGGGTATCACCCCATTGGCAGGCATTTCCTGATAAGCGCTTTGGGCGGTTACGGGCGCGCGAAAAGCGCGCGGGGATTCCGCGAAAACCGGCATCCTTTCCCAACCTGATCCTTCGCTTACTGAATACCGCAGCCGCTATCACAAAGCTTTCGGCCAACTGGCTTTTAGCTGGGAAACTGACCACGTACTATTGGGGCTGGCTTATCGCCTGACTAACGTCACGTTCGAGTCGCTTACTTACAACGGGCAACCTTTCGGCATGCGGCACATGCTACGCAGCGAGCCGAGTTTTATCGGCCGGGTGGGTTCGTCGTATTTGCAGCTGCAAGTGGCTACGGGCTTGTCGTTGGTGCCCAACTACTCAAACGCCAAAGGGTATGCCGACACCCGCTACGTTCGGGACATAAAAGACAGTAGCTGGTACACGAGCGTCGGCTTGGTCTTTTATCCGCACCGCTTGCCTAAGCATAGCAAGGATAAATAGAGTTGTGTAAATTATTGAAATACAATTAGTTGACAACAGATACTAATGCTTTTACCAGCGATAGTTTTGTTGCAAAACAGGAGGAGCGTCTATTATCATCTATTTTGGCTTTTCCAGCTTCGCAAACATGTTGTTCAGCGCCTCTGCCCAGGTTGGGTGGGCAAATACGGTGTCCTGAAGCGTGGTATAAGGCAGTTTGCCGGCCATTGCGAGCTGTAACATCGACATGATTTCGCCGCCCTGCTCACACAGAATCGCCGCACCTATGATCTGGTCTTTGTTGTCTACCAGTACTTTAAAAAAGCCGGCGGTTTGGCCGGTCTGGCGGGCGCGGCCGATGTACTGCACCGGCATCGTCGCTACCCGATACGGGATTTTCTTTTCCTGCGCCTGCGATTCGGATAGGCCAATGCGACCCAACTGCGGCTCGGTAAACACGACGTAGGGCAGCGGTCTTTGCTTGGCTGAGCGGCGTTTGCCCAGCAACAGATTGTCGCGGATGACGCGGAAATCGTCGTAGCTGATGTGGGTAAACTGCGGTCCGCCGTGCACATCGCCCAGGGCGTACACGCCGCGCACACTCGTTTCGAGCCGACTGTTTACCTGAATGTAGCCTTGCTCATCCGTCTTGATTCCGACTTTCTCTAAGTCAATCGCATCTGTGTTGGGGCGCCGGCCGGTGGCTACGAGCAGGTGCGTACCCCGCAGGCGCCGCTCGCCGGCGCGCGTATGCACCGACACGGTAATCGCGCCTTCGTCGTTGCGCGAAACCCGATGCGCCCGAGCGTTGAGCACAAATTCCACGCCTTCTGCTTCTATCAGTTCCTGCATGCTGCGGCATACGTCGTCGTCTTCGTGCTCCAGCAACTCTGCCCCCGATTCTACCACGGTCACGCGGCTGCCGAAGCGCCGAAACATCTGGCTGAACTCCAACCCAATGTAGCCACCTCCCAGAATGATCAGATGCTCAGGTACTTCCTTGATATTTAGTATGTCATTGGTGGTCAAATAGATATCTTTCGACAGGCCATCGATTTCCGGGATGTTGGGGCGGGTGCCGGTATTGATAAAAATTAGTGGAGCCGTAACAGTTTGCTCTTTGCCGCCAGCCAAGGCTACGCGCACGACATGGGGCTCGGTAAAGGCCGCGTGCCCGTTTAGCACCGTGATGCCTTTGTGCTGCTGCTCCAGGTTTTTCCGGATGCCGTCGCGCATCTCCTGAATAACGGCATCTTTACGTGCCACAATGGCCGCCATATTCACCTGTGCTTCTCCGGCTTGTATCCCAAAGTCAGCGGCCGTGCGGATGTGGTGGGCGCGTTCGGCCGAAGCCAGCATGGTTTTGGTAGGCGTGCAGCCGTAGTTGATGCAGGAGCCACCCAGCAGGTTTTCTTCCACGAGTACCACGCGCCGCCCGGCGTCGGCAAAAGCAGTGGCCAGGGGGTTGCCGGCTTGCCCGGAACCAATGATAAGTACGTCGCAGGAAATAGGCATTGGAAGCTGAGCATTAGAGAAATATGTTTGCTATACGGCCGACTGCGTGCGGTGGCCACACAACGAAAATTCGATCTTATCGTTTTGCCCTCATCCTTCGCCCGCCGTTCAAGCATGATTTTTCGCCTCCGCTACCTTTCGCTGTTTCTGCTGCCTTGGCTCGCCAGCTGCTCGTCTCTGTATTTTCCGCCGCCGCCGCAGGTGCCGTTGTTTACCCAAAAGGGCGAGTTTAGCGGCGGCATTCACACCGATTGGAGTAGCAATACCTCGTTGCAGGGCGCGTATGCCGTAGGCGAACACATCGGCGTGATAGGCGACGCCTCTTTCCTGCATTCCAACAAGCGCAAAAAAGCCGAAGACTTTGATTTCGGCGAATTCGGCGCCGGCTATTTCACGCGCATCCGCGACCGGCGCGTGCTGGAATTTTACGGCGGCTATGGTTTTGGCAAATCCAAGCGCGTGGAGCGCGACAGCCGTGCCGGTGATGTAAACTTGAGCGTGCAGGGCAACCTGATCAAGTACTTCCTGCAAGCCAACTACAGCTCGAAAGAAAGTACGACCTGGCACTTTTTCGACCGCGACTGGCCCGTCAGTTACGGTACCGCACTGCGCCTGAGCTACATGCAACTAACTGATGTTAAGATAAATAACGCCTATCATGAGCCGGAGGATAATATTTTCCTGGAGCCCATTACCTACACTCGGGTGCAAGTGCTCGGGCCGGTGCAACTACAATTAATCAGCGGCAGTAACTTCGGCCTGCGGCACCGAAAATATCTGAAAGCGGCTAACTCAGTGTTCCAATTAGGAATCGTGGTGAACTTAGGCGGACAGGAAGGGAAGCGGTAAAGCGTAGCAATTTTGGCGCTGTAAGGTCGCATTGCACGCACCCTTCGTTGAACGGAACGAGCCTCATTTGCCGACATTGTTAACAACGGCGGGCGTCTGCAAGGCGCCCCAACTGTGCTAGCTCTCTTATCACTGCACTCATTTAACAACAAAAAAGCCCCGACGTGAGCCGGGGCTTTTTCGTATTTAGAAAAGCAAAAAGCTTACGCTTCTACTTTGTCGCCTTGCAGCACGCGCAGCATTGTATCGCCGATTTCGGCCGGCGAATCCACTACGTGGATGCCGCACTCGCGCATGATGGCCATTTTGGCAGCAGCAGTATCATCGGCGCCGCCGACGATAGCACCAGCGTGCCCCATGCGGCGGCCGGGAGGCGCCGTCTGGCCCGCGATGAAGCCCACAACCGGCTTCTTGTTGCCGGTTTCTTTGATCCAGCGAGCTGCTTCGGCTTCCATGCCGCCGCCGATCTCACCGATCATCACGATGCCCTCGGTTTCGGGGTCGTTCATGAGCAGTTCCACGGCTTCTTTGGTGGTCGTGCCAATGATTGGGTCGCCGCCGATGCCGATAGCCGTAGTCTGGCCCAAGCCGGCTTTGGTGAGCTGGTCAACTGCTTCGTAGGTCAAAGTGCCTGATTTAGAGACGATTCCAACGCGGCCTTTCTGGAAGATGAAGCCGGGCATGATGCCTACTTTGCATTCGCCAGCGGTCATTACGCCGGGGCAGTTTGGCCCGATCATGCGCAAGCCGTCGCGGCCTTTCAGGTATTCCTTCACCGCAATCATATCCTTGGTCGGGATACCTTCCGTGATGGTGACAATGACTTTGATGCCGGCGTCGGCCGCTTCCATGATGGCGTCGGCCGCAAAAGCCGGGGGCACGAAGATGATGCTCGTGTTGGCGCCGGCTTGCTCTACCGCCTCAGCCACAGTGTTAAACACGGGGCGATCGAGGTGCCGGGTGCCGCCTTTGCCGGGCGTCACGCCACCCACTACGTTGGTGCCGTACTCAATCATTTGCTGGGCGTGAAACGAGCCTTCGGAGCCGGTGAAGCCCTGCACAATCACTTTGGAATCCTTGTTGACCAGAACACTCATAGGAGAGGGGTTAGAGGATAATTCGGTTTGAGGTGGGAAGTGCGACGGCCTCGCTGGGCTGCCGACCCACAAAAGTAGCCTTTTTTGGGCCCGCGGCAAGACCCGAATTTGCCGGGTTCGAGGGTGCTCCAAAGGTAAATTCGTACCTTTGCGGTCCTCTCTTACAAACCGCCCACCCAACTCTATGTATCTGAATCACATAGTCGAAGCCATTGGCAACACGCCGCTCGTTAAGCTCAACAAGGTAACCGAAGGCATTCGGGGCACTGTGCTGGCCAAGGTCGAATACTTTAATCCCGGCAATTCGGTAAAGGACCGTATGGCCTTCAAGATGATCGAAGACGCCGAAAAAGCAGGTCTCATCAAGCCCGGTGGCACCATCATCGAAGGCACCAGCGGCAACACCGGCATGGGCCTTGCGCTGGCTGCCATTGCCAAAGGCTATAAGTGCATCTTCACGATGAGCGACAAGCAGGGCAAGGAAAAGCAGGATATTCTGAAAGCCGTTGGTGCTCAAGTGATTGTGTGCCCCACCGACGTGGCGCCTACCGATCCGCGCTCGTATTATTCGGTGGCCCGCAAGCTGAACGCTGAGATCCCGAACTCGTTCTACCCCAACCAGTACGACAACCTCTCCAACACGGCGGCCAACTACGAAAGCACCGGCCCCGAAATCTGGACGCAAACCGACGGCAAAGTGACGCACCTTGCCTGCGGCGTGGGTACGGGCGGCACCATTTGCGGCATCAGCCAATACCTAAAGGAGCAAAACCCGAACGTGTTTGCGCTGGGCCTCGACACCTATGGTTCGGTCTTCAAGAAGTATAAAGAGACGGGAATTTTCGACGAAACGGAGATTTACCCCTATAAAACCGAAGGAATCGGGGAAGATATTCTGCCTCAGAATGTTAACTTTGACCTGATCGACATGTTCCTAAAAGTTAGCGACCAGGACGCCGCCGTCATGACTCGGCGATTGGCCAAGGAGGAAGGTCTTTTTGTGGGCTGGTCGTGTGGTTCGGCGGTGCACGGGGCGCTGGAATACGCCAAAGAGCATCTGAAAGAAGACGATATATTGGTGGTTGTGCTGCCCGACCACGGCACTCGCTACCTCGGCAAAATCTACAACGACGACTGGATGCGCGAGCAGGGCTGGTTATAGCCTCTGTTAACCGGCACGACGTCCTCACTTACAGCTTTATAACAATGACCAGAAAGCTCCGCAACGTGGTGTTGGTGGATGATAACGAAACCACCAGCTTCCTGAACAATCGTCTTCTGAGCCGTTTGGGCGTCGCCGATCAAGTGCTGACCTTTTCTCAGGCTGAGCAGGCATTCGATTTTTTGTGGGGTGCCGGCCGCGACCAATCCCATACCGTAGCGACGGACGTCCCGGAACTGGTATTCGTCGATCTGAAGATGCCGGGCATGGATGGCTTCGAATTTCTGAAGCTCTACAGCGCTCTCCCGCAGGATGTAAAGCAGAAAACGGTTTTGGCTGTGCTCACAACGTCCATGCACTCCGCGGATACCATTCGCGTAGCCCAGCACGAAGGCGTGGAGTACCTGGCCAAGCCGCTCACGGAAGAGAAGATGCAAAAGCTGCTAAAGAAGCGCTTCAACGAAAACTAATACGGTAACCGTCGATACAAAAGGCCGCTACTCTTCAGAGTAGCGGCCTTTTGTATTCGTATAATTCGGGGTTTAAAAGATTTTAGTGTTATTCACAAGTAATTGATTGATAATTAGTTGTGAATGATGATAGTTGTCTATACAACAGCATCTACAAACTGAAACGCTTCGCCGTCGAAGAGGCCTTTGTCGCTGAGTTTCAGACTCGGAATTACCAGTAACGCCATGAAGGACAACGTCATAAAGGGCGCTTCCAACGGGCTGCCCAGCTTTTTGGCCAGCGCATCGACGGCTGCGTAGAGCTTGGCTACTTGATAGCCATCGTGGTTCGACATCAGGCCGGCTACGGGCAAGGGGAGCAGCAACTCTTCGCCATCGGCCCCGACGGCCGCTAGGCCGCCTTTGGCCTCAATAACCAAGTTTACGGCGCGGGCAATGCTGTCGTCGTCGCAGCCGACGGCCGTAATGTTGTGCGAATCGTGGCCCACACTCGAAGCCAACGCCCCGGATTTCAGCCCAAACCCAGTGATAAAGGCCACCGCCGGTGGTGCCGTCGCGTAGCGATTGACGACGGTGAGCTTGAGCACATCCTGCGCAACATTGGGCACAACCAGGCCTCCGATGATGGAGGCTAGGATGTCTTGCCTTTTAGTAATTAATTGACCATCAAAGCATTGTATCACACGGGTGGTGGCTACTTCGGCCGGTGCCTTCACTTGGAAGTCGGCAGCAGTGAGGGGTTCAGCCTCGAAGTTATTGACCACTTTGCTGGGCACTGCCGAAATCAAGGTGGTGCCATTTTCAGCCACTAACTCACCATTGAGATAGGTTTGGCGCACCCGAAATTCCTTCAGGTCCTCGACCACGATAAAGTCGGCGGGGTCGCCTTCGCGGAGCAGGCCCACCGGCAGGCGGTAATGCAGCACCGGGTTCAGGCAAGCTACGCGCAGGACCTTCAATACATCCTGACCGCGGGCCACCGCGCGTTGCACCAACTGGTTGATGTGGCCCAGCACGAGCGTATCGGGGTGCTTGTCGTCGGAGCAGAACATCATGTGTTCGTAATGCTCTGGCAATAAATCAATTAACGCATCGAAGTTGCGCGCGGCCGAACCTTCCCGAATAAGGATGTGCATGCCGCAAGCCAGTTTGTCGAGGGCTTCGTCGGCAGTGAAACATTCGTGGTCGGTGGTGATGCCGGCTGCGGCGTAGCGGCGCGCCTCGTCGCCGCGCAGGCCGGGCGCGTGGCCATCGACAGGGCGGTTGTAGCGCTGAGCCAACTCAATTTTGCGACGTACATCCGGATCGTGGTGCAGCACGCCGGGCCAGTTCATCATCTCCGCCAAGTAGCCGATGGCCGGGTTCTGAAATAACTGCTCGATATCCTCGGCCGTGATAACTGCCCCAGCCGTTTCGAAAGGCGTAGCGGGTACGCAGGAAGGCGCCCCAAAACAGAACTTGAAGGGTACATGTTGCGCGTTTTCCAGCATGTATTCCACACCCGCCACGCCCAGCACATTGCCTATTTCGTGCGGGTCGGAAACCGTGGCAACGGTACCGTGCGTGACCGCCAAGCGGGCAAATTCGGCGGGCACCAGCAGCGAGCTTTCCACGTGCACGTGCGCGTCCACGAAGCCGGGCAGCGCGTAGGGCAGCGCCGGGTCGGGTGTGGCTGCGCCAGTAGGCTTGATGCTGCGGATCTGGCCATCCGCTACGTGAATCTCGGCTGGCGATATCGTACTGTTAATCAGATCGATATAGTTGGCGCGCAGGTGAAATTTGGCAGGCATAAGCTAGGAAGCGAGCGGTGTAAAATGGGTGTTGCTGAACAGCAGGCGGGTAAAGAACCTTATATTTGCGGGAAAACCCATAGCCGTGAATAAGATTGTAACGATGCTGTTGGCTGCTGCGCTCTTGGGCACCGCAATGGCTTCTACGAGTTGCGCCCGCCGCACGACGCAAGAGCGCAAAACGCGCGCATTTCAGCGCCACCACAAGCCCGGCGATCGTATGCCTTGTCCCACGCACGATTGCTAAGTTCTTGTAAATAAATAACTTGTGAAACGGCTGAGCTTGCCTGCGTAACAGAGTTAAATTCCCTGAGGCAATTTATTCGCCTGATTTGGGAGAGCAGTCCGTTTCCTCTTCATTACTACATGCCCGATTCATCACCTCTTGCGCAACTACAAGCCGCGGCCGAAGCCGTGCGGCGGCAGTTGAATCTTGCTGCCTATGATGCGCAGGCTGTGCAACACTTGGCGCAATTCATTGAAAGCCAGCGGCCCAGCATCAAGGACGCCGAGCGTGAAGGAGTCATTAATGCCTTGGGTTGCTTCTTGGGCCAGTGCATGGTCGAAACGTATAAGGGTGAATGGGCTACCGGCCCCGACAAAAGCACGGGCGTGGGCATCAACGGAACCCATTTTTTCAATCCCTTTTACCGTGTGTCCCAGCAACTTAACCGTGGCTTGTCAGAATCGGTGGCGGTCTTTTTTACCGGAATTCCAGCCCTTTTGAGTAGCCCTATACAGCGTAAAAACTGGATTAAATAGTAACTTTCGGATAAAATTTGAATTTTACCACGCCGGTTATTTAACTTTCTATTCCACCCGCCACCCTATTGTTTCACTTTGTGCCCGCCTCGCGACGGGTACTGATGACGTTTGTGCCGTGGAAGAGCTAAGAAGTGCCGCTGAGGCCGTGCGACAAAATTTAAATATTTCTGCCTTCGATGAAGCCGCTGTGCGCGCATTAGCAGAATTTATTGAGAAAGAGCGTGTTAACGCCAGCCCTGCTGACCGAGCCGCCGTAATTAATGCGTTGGGCTGTTTTTTGGGTGAGTGTATCGTCCGTAGCTTTGGCGGCCAATGGAACCGCGATACGGCCGGAGTGGTGGGAGTGCAGCTTGGGGCAGGCACTTTCATTAACCCCTTCTGGTACGTGGAGCGGCAGTGGCTGTACAAGCTGTCGGATGTAATTACCGGCCTGTATGCGTCCATACCATTGCGGGTGGCTGGAGGGGAGGAGCCCCGTCGGCGCCGCACTTGGATACCTGTGCCCTTGCCGCCTCAACGAATCGTAGCAACATGAAACAAATCGTCATTGCCATAGATGGCTACTCCTCGTGCGGAAAAAGCACGACGGCCAAAGCAGTGGCCGCCGAACTAGGCTATGCCTACATCGACACGGGAGCCATGTACCGGGCAGTGACGCTTTATTTGCTCGAACGGCAAATTGCCTTCGACGACCTGCCGCGCATTGAGCAGGCGCTACACGACATTCACATCTCGTTTAAGCGCAACCGCCGCACGGGCCGCAACGAGCTGTGCCTCGACGGTGAAATTCGGGAAGACGAAATCCGGCAGATGCGCATCTCCAATTCGGTGAGCGAAGTGTCGGTGATTCCGGCCGTGCGCCACGCGCTGGTGCGCCAACAGCAACGCATGGGCCGCAAGCGCGGCGTAGTCATGGACGGCCGCGACATCGGCACGACCGTGTTTCCCGATGCCGAAGTGAAGGTGTTTATGACCGCCGACGTACTGACGCGCGCCCGCCGCCGACAAGAAGAGCTGGCCCTGAATGGAGAATCGGTAGAACTAGACGATATTGTAGAGAACCTACGCAAGCGCGACCACATCGACTCAACGCGGGCCGAAAGTCCGCTGCGTCGCGCGGCGGATGCCGTATTGCTGGACACCACGCACATTACGATCGACGAACAGGTCGATTTTGTGCTGGAACGCGTTTCGGCCGTTCTCTTCTCGCCTGCGACGGCTTTGCCATCGTATGAGGAAGAAGGCGAACGTAATGGCAGCAATACTGTTATCTAGAATTAGGGCGCGAAAGTTGCTGCCAACTGCACGTCTTGTCTATTGAGAGAGTCCATGAACGTCACTATCGATAAAAATTCCGGCTACTGTTTTGGGGTCGAATTTGCCATTCAGATGGCGGAGGATGAGTTGGAGCACGAAGAAACCCTGTATTGCCTCGGCGATATCGTGCACAACCGTATGGAGGTAGAGCGCTTGCACGGCCTAGGGTTGCGCATCATCGACCGCGAACAACTGGCCGAACTGCACGATTGCAAAGTGCTGATTCGGGCCCACGGCGAGCCGCCGGAAACTTACGAGCTGGCCCTGCGCAACAACTTGGAGCTAATCGACGCCTCGTGCCCGGTGGTGCTCAAGTTGCAAAACCGCGTGAAGCACGCCTACGATACCTCGACCCGGCAAAATGGCCAAATTGTCATTTATGGCCAGCCCGGCCACGCTGAAGTAACCGGCCTGACTGGCCAGACCGGCAACCGCGCCATCATCGTGATGACCGATTCCGATCTGGATCAGATTGATTTTACGCGCCCCGTTACGCTCTTCAGCCAAACGACCAAAAGCACCGCCGGTTTCTACCGCATGAAGCAACTCATCGAGGAGCGCATCGCGGCGGCCAAGGGCGAGATAGCTTCCTTCGACGCCAACGACAGCATTTGCCGCCAAGTAAGTAACCGCGAGCCCGCCTTGCGCAAGTTTGCCGAGCTGCACGATGTGGTAATCTTTGTGAGCGGACGTAAAAGCTCCAATGGCAAGGCGTTGTTCAGCGTTGTGAACCAAACGAATGCCCGCAGCTATTTCATTGAGAATGAGCAAGAACTGCAAACCGAATGGTTCCTGGGGGCTCAGTCGGTGGGCATTTGCGGCGCTACCAGCACACCTATGTGGCTTATGCAGCGCGTAGCCGATCACATTGAGCAAGTTGCGCTGGAAGTCGCGTAAGCGTCTGGCAATCCTACTTTTTGTTACTTGCCCGGCCGTTATCGGCTGGGCTTTCTTTTGCTTTCTCGTTTCATGCGCCAGTATTTCAACTACTTCCTCAACGGCTTCCTCATCGTCGCGCCCATCGCCCTGACGATATACATCCTGTACGCGAGCATTCGGTGGCTCAACAACCTGTTTAACTTCTACGACATTCCCGGCTTGGGGCTGCTGCTGGCCATTGTGGCCATCACGGTCATCGGCTACGTGGCCAAATCCTTCATGGTGCGGCCCTTCTTGATCATCACCGAGCGGCTATTGCACCGCACGCCGCTGGTCAGCATTATCTATTCCAGCCTGAAAGATCTATTTGACGCCTTTGTAGGTGACAACCAGAAGTTTAACTGCCCTGTGCTGGTGCGCATCAACGAAGAAGCCCACTGCTACAAAATGGGGTTTGTGACGCAGGATAGCATGGCCGCCATCAACCAAGAGGCCCTACTGGCCGTGTATTTCCCGCACTCCTACAACTTCTCCGGCGAGCTGGTGCTGGTGCCCAAAGACAACGTAACCTACTTGGAGCTGCCCAGCAGCGAGGTAATGAAGTTTATTGTTTCGGGTGGTGTATCAAGGTTATAAATGCTTGACAATCAAATACTTATATAATAGTAATTTGAACATTTATAGCGCCGTGAAAACGGCGCACGTATAAGGAGGCACCATAAGTATTTGCGCTCCTTACCCATATCAGCATGTTCGTGGAAGCGGGCCGGACCCGACTGCATTACCAACGCTATGGTACTGGGCCGCGGGCCGTATTGGCCTTTCATGGCTACGGGCAGGGCGAAGGCCACTGGCGCGGCATGGCCGCCATCTTGGGCTCTGACGTCACGTTGTACGCTTTCGATCTGTTTTACCACGGCCAGAGCCAGCTGGCCAAAACCGATGCGCCCCTTACCAAAAAGCGCCTGAGCGAACTGCTGGGCCAATTTCTCAAGGAGAACGACGTGCAATCGTTTGGCTTACTGGCGTTTAGCATGGGAGCCAAATATGCGCTTACGGCCGCCGAGTACTTTCCGGAACGCGTAGAGCAGATCTGGCTGATTGCCCCAGACGGCATCCGGACGCAGTTTTGGTATTCGCTGGCGACGTATCCGCCGTGGATGCGCGGTGTGTTGGGGCGGGCCGTGTTGCGGCCACAACGCTTGTTGCGCTTCTTGGATGTGCTTCAGGAGCGGCGCCTCGTCAATACGAATCTGGTGCGCTTTGCCCAATGGCAGCTCGATAGCCGGGAAAAGCGCTTGCGCGTGTACCGTAGCTGGGTGGGGTTTCGCAAATTGGTGTTCGATCTGAAACACCTCGCGGCCATCCTGAACCGCCGTCCGACGCCGGTTACCTTTTTTCTGGGCAAACACGACCGCGTTATCCCGCACGCCGGCTTGCAGGAATTCATCAGGTCACTGACCAATGCGCACACCGTATTGCTAGACGCCGGCCACGCCGGCCTGATCTACGATGTGGCGGCCTACCTCCGCCGCCGCCCCGAAGAGGTGCGCTGGTAAAAACTCAGCGCTTCAGCTCCCGCTCGTAGAGGCGATAACTTTCACTGTCGAAAGTGACAAATACAATCGTCTGTAAATCAACATTTTGCTCTAAGAACAGCCGGACTTCGCGAACCGCGATGCCGGTGGCTTCGGGCTTCGGATAGCCATAAACGCCGGTGCTGATGCCAGGAAAAGCAACGCTGTCTAAGCGGTGCTCGGCGGTGAGTTGCAGGCTATTGCGATAGCAATTGGCCAGCAGTTCTGGCTCGCCTTTGCGGCCGCCATTCCAGACCGGCCCCACGGTATGAATGACAAAACCGGCGGGAAGCCGCCCGGCCGTTGTGATGACGGCTTCGCCAGTGGGCAAGCCGTTGGGATAAGCGGAGGCACGAACTGTCTTGCATTCTTCCAAAATCTCGGGGCCGCCAACGCGGTGAATGGCACCATCGACCCCGCCTCCGCCCAGCAGGGAGGAGTTGGCGGCGTTGACAATCGCGGCGGTATCAATCTGGGTGATGTCGCCTTGGTGCAGCAGAATGCGGCCAAAGCGTTGGGCAGTGGCGCGCCAGTCGGGGAGGAGAGAAGCCATGAGTCAGGAAGTGGAAAAGACGAGTCATAGAAGTCGGTTGGTCGCTGGAGCGAACGCTTCTTCTGGCGTATTCAACACTTGAGCGGCAAAGGTTGCGGTTTGGGAATAGTAAGATTGGGAAATGCAGTGCCTTCCGCTACTTTTATCTATTGCTAAACCCCTAATAATCATTCTCATGGAAGCTGCCAACCGTGATCCCGAACTGTGGCGCATGGCCAAAGCCCGCGCCAGGTTTAAGTCTCATTTGTTTACCTACCTGGTCGTAAATTCTGTGCTCTGGGTTATCTGGTTTCTGACCAACGATTATTCCGATTGGCATGGTCATGGGCGCCATTTCGACATTCCCTGGCCAGTATGGCCCACCGTATTTTGGGGCTTTGGCGTGCTGATGAACGGGATTCGCGTGTACAGCGACTTCGGCGGTCGGCAATCGGAGCGAGAATACGAGCGGCTGGTGCGCGAGCGAAAAGGCCGTTAAGACAAAGCAAAGGCTTGGAGGTGAGCGAATCTATATGCCTCTCTTGCGCAGGTACACGCAACCTTCCGGCTCGACAGCGGGTTTGAGGCAGTATGATGCGCCGCCTCCTAGCCTTTGCTTTCCTGACGCCCTTGGTCTTTGGCTTCACTACTGAGCTGCCCTCGGCAGCGGCCGATGCCAACTTGAGCAAGATCAAATTGCCCGCTGGTTTCGCCATCAGCTACTTCGCGCAGAACGTGTCCGGGGCTCGTGAAATCACGGTGGGCCCCGATGGCACTGTGTATGTAGGCACGCGCAACGACAAAGTATACGCCCTGCCCGACCGCAACAAAGACGGCCGCGCCGACGAAGTTGTGACCATTGCGACCGGGCTGAATGCCCCCAACGGCGTAGCCGTGCGCAACGGCGCGCTGTACGTGGCCGAAATCAATCGGGTGCTGCGCTACGACAACATTGCCCAGCATCTTAAGCAAAAGCCCAAGTCGGCGGTAGTGTACAACCAACTACCCAGTAAGGAATGGCACGGCTACCGCTACATTGCTTTCGGCCCCGATGGCAAGCTGTATGTGCCGGTGGGCGCGCCCTGCAACTCGTGTCTGCCCGAGGAGCCCATCTTCGGTACCATCAACCGCATGAACGCGGATGGTACTGGTTTTGAGATAGTTGCAAACGGCGTGCGCAACACCGTTGGCTTCGACTGGAGCCCGGTGGATAAAGCCCTCTGGTTTACCGACAATGGCCGCGACAATCTCGGCGACAACGCACCCGCCGACGAACTGAACCGGGCCAGCGGGCCGGGGCTGCACTTCGGGTTTCCTTATTTTTTCGCCGGCGACATTCCCGATCCGGAATTTGGGAAAGGCAAATCGGCAACTACGTACACGAAGCCTGCGCGCAAGCTTGGCCCGCATGTAGCGGCGCTGGGCATGAAATTCTACACGGGCAAGCAGTTTCCGGCGCAGTACCGCAACCAGATTTTCATTCCCGAACACGGCTCCTGGAACCGTAGCAGCAAGATCGGCTACCGCATATCGCTTGTGCGCCTCGACGCCACCGGCAAACAGGCTACCAGCTACGAGACCTTTGCGCAGGGCTGGCTACAAGGCCAGCAAGCGTGGGGCCGTCCGGTATGCCTGCTCCAACTTGCCGACGGCTCCCTATTGGTCTCCGACGACCAGAACGACGCCATCTACCGCATTTCCTACAAAGGCTAGAAAGCTCGCTTCCTTGTTGAGAGGGGGCGAGCTTTTTAGCCCTAACCTCCTCATTAATCTCTGTGGTTTATCTTGCCGTCCGATGAAAAACAAGCGAGTTGCTAAACGTGTTGTGGGGCGGCGGGAGTTGGTTGACTTTCCACAGTTTCAGCTGTGGGGGGTTGAGGCTAAGGTAGATACCGGGGCTTATACCGGCGCTATTCACTGTTCCAACATCAACGTCGAGCAACTGCCCGACGGGCGCGAACGACTGCGGGTGCAGTTTCTTGATCCGTCGCACCCTAACTTTGACGGCCGCCTCATGGAGTTTGATAGCTTTTTATTGCGCGACATCAAAAGCTCCAACGGCGAAGTGCAGGAACGCTACGTAATCCGGACGATCATCCGGCTGTTCGGGGAAGATTTTGACACTGAATTCTCGCTTTCCGACCGATCCGACATGAAATACCCGGTGCTCATGGGCCGCTCTTTGTTGCGGCGTGGGCGCTTTGTGGTGGATGTAGCCCGGCTTCACGTCTCGTACAAAACCGAGGCCCTGCGCAAACAACTTCGTTCCTGACGCATTCTGGCTATCCGACAGCGGCTCCTGCTCTCTTTATTACACTCTCTCAAGTATTTTCTGATGAAACTGGCGATTCTATCGCGTGAGCCGAAGCTATATTCTACCATGCGTTTAGTGGAAGCGGCCGAGCGCCGTGGCCACGAAGCCGTGGTTATCGATCATTTACACTGCAATCTGGTACTCGAAAAAGGCTCACCAGGCATTATATACCAAGGCAAACACCTCAAAGGCTTCGACGCCATTATTCCGCGCATTGGGGCTTCGGTGACGTTCTACGGCTGTGCCGTAGTGCGCCAGTTCGAGATGATGAAGGTGCGCACGGCCGTCGAAAGCCAAGCCATCGTGCGCTCGCGCGACAAGCTCCGGTCCATGCAAATCCTGAGTCGGGCGGGCGTTGGAATGCCCAAAACGGCCTTCACCAACTACTCCGACGAAGTAGTCGAGATGATCAAGCAGGTGGGCGGCGCCCCCGTGATCATCAAGCTACTCGAAGGCACCCAAGGCTTGGGCGTAGTACTGGCCGAAACCGAAAAAGCGGCTCAGTCCGTGATCGAGGCTTTTCATAACCTCAAGGCCCGCATCATCGTGCAGGAGTTCATCGCCGAAAGCAAAGGCGCTGATCTGCGGGCTTTTGTGGTCAATGGCCAAGTAGTAGGGGCGATGAAGCGGCAGGGCAAAGAAGGCGAGTTTCGCTCGAACTTGCACCGGGGCGGCTCTGGCAACCTCGTCAAGCTAAGCCGAGCCGAAAAAGCCGCTGCCTTACTGGCTACCAAAGCGTTAGGCTTGGGTATTGCCGGGGTTGACATGCTGCAAAGCAAACGCGGGCCGCTGGTATTAGAAGTTAACTCTTCGCCCGGTTTGGAAGGCATCGAGAAAGCCACCGGCCTCGACATCGCCGACAAAATAATTGAGTACACCGAACAACTGACTAAGAAGCACAAAGCCAAGATCGCTTCCAAGCACCCTGCCCATCAGCCCGATAGCCAATCGGATGTACCGGCGGTATGAGCAGGCTTGAGAGACGTAATCCATGACTGTTCAAGTATAATTTCTTGTAAATCAAGAAGTTATAATTAATCTGGTAGCAAGGGAATACACAGCAATCGGCAGCGTGCAAGCCGCGGGATGCCGCGTGGATAGGCTAACTGCTTATATTTAACCTTTCCGCGTAGCATATTGGCACCTTCCACTCCTCCTGATAGCATCCATCTCAACGGCCTGACCATCAAGCCCGGCGAGCGGGTACTCACGCGGCTGGTGATCTCGCGGCTGCCTTCCGGTACCGTCATCGATGTGCCGGTGCACGTGTTTCGCTCCACGCAGCCCGGCCCCACGGTGCTGCTCATGGCCGGCATGCACGGCGACGAAGTAAACGGCATCGAAACCATTCGGCGCATGATTCGCCGCGACTTGCTGCGCCCCCTGCGCGGCACGATCATCGCCATCCCGATTCTCAATATTTACGGCTTTCTGAACTTCTCGCGGGAAGTGCCTGATGGCAAGGATGTTAACCGTAGCTTTCCGGGCAATCCGCGCGGGTCGTTGGCCAGTAGGGTAGCGCATCGGTTTACCCGCGAGATCCTGCCGTTGGTCGATTGCGGCATCGATTTTCACACGGGCGGCGCGGCCCGTAGCAATTACCCGCAGGTGCGCTGCCAACTCGGCTACCCCGATAGCGATGCGATGGCGCAGGCGTTCGCGGCGCCGTTTACGCTGAACGCCTCTCTGCGGCCTGGTTCCCTGCGCGAAGCCGCTTTCAAGCAGCAAAAACCCATCATCGTGTACGAAACCGGCGAGTCGTTGCGGCTGGATGAGCACGGCATCGAGTTGGCCATTGCGGGTACGTTTCGGGTGTTGCGCTCGCTCGGCATGGCGGCCGACGCGCCCGCCGCCACGCAGCCCAACGTGGTGTGCATGCGCCACACGTGGCTACGCGCCCGCTTTGCCGGCCTCTTTCGGAGCCACGTGCAGGTGGGACAGTACCTGGAAAAAGGCGAAGTATACGGTAGCGTGGCCGACCCATACGGCGAAATGGCGGTGCGGCTGGAGTCGCCGGTGGCCGGGTATATCGTGGGTATCAACCACATGCCGGTCGTCAATCAGGGCGACGCGCTCTTGCACATCGGCATGGTAAGCGAAAGCGGCAGTCGGCTTAGCCAAGCGCCGCCGTTTGAGGAGAAGCCCAGCGCCCCAGAAGACCTGGACGCGGAAGAAGTCGAGGAAGAGCCGTAAGCCGGCCCACTCAGCCCAGCGAATCGGGTAATTATAGCAGGGCTTGAAATTCTGCGGGCCTTTTTGCGTTTCTTTGAAGGCCAGTTAGTTGGCATTCGTTTTAATTACCCTTTTTCTCCTGATGAACAATTCCCTGCGCCTGATTATCGACGCTGTGCTGGTCATTGCCGTGGCCGTGCTGTTTTACCTCCATTTTGCGGACAAATCTGCCGCTAAAGTCGCCCCCGCCAAGGTGGTTGCTACCAAAACCGACTCGACTGGCACTGTTACAACCGAGCCCTCCACGGCCGTAGTAGCCGATACCGATAAAGTAGCGTTCGTAGTATCGGACAAGCTTTTGGCTGATTACAAAGGCATGCAGGACGCCCGCAAAGCCTTCGAAGGCAAGGCCAAAGGCTGGGAGCGCCAGAACGAAACCTTGGTGCGCAACTTCCAAGCTGCCGTGCAAAAGTATCAGCAGCAGGCTCCTAGCCTCACGCCGGAACAGCGCGCCGCAACCGAGCAGCAGCTCGAAACCCAACGCATTCAGTCGGGGCAGAAGCAGCAGCAGATCCAGCAGCAGGCTCAGGAGCAAGAAGCCAAAATGACCAAACAGGTCCTCGACCGTGTGGACAAGCAAGTAGAAACGTATGGCAAAGCCAACGGCTACCGTCTCATTCTGATTTCGGCGCCCGGCGGCGCCATCGCCTACGGCCGCAAAGACATGGACATTACGGCCGCCGTGGTGAAGTATCTCAACCAAGAATACACCGCCAAGAAATAACCCGTTTCGGCTTGTAAAACGTCGGTAAAAGCGCCTGCAATTCTCCGGAAAGGCAGGCGCTTTTTCTTGCCTGCGCGGTGCTGGTCGCAACCTTTTGGGGCCGCCTTTTACTCCCGCTTGTGAACCGAGGGAAGCCTGGGAAGGAGTTTTATGATTCCTATTTTATAAACAATTGACTTACAACAATTTAACAGTTCGCGTATGAGGCGACTTCTTCGCTCTTTAGTACTCATCTTATGTTTACAACCCGCCGTAGCGAGTGCCCAGCAAGCTGGCAAGCACACCGTCAGCGGCTACGTTCGCGACCAACAAACTGGCGAAAACCTGATTGGCGTGGCCGTCATTAGTCCGGGTTCGGGGCTGGGCACGAGCACCAACACCTACGGCTTCTACTCGCTCACCCTGCCCGCCACCGATTCGGTGCTGCTGCTGGTCTCATACCTGGGGTATGCCAAGCAGAAATGGGTGGTCCCAGCTTCTGGCAACCTGACGCATACCTTTGGCCTACAGCCGCTTACCTCGGAGCTGGCGGGTGTAGAAGTAGTTGGGAGCCGCGAGGAAAAACTTGCGCAGAGCACGCGCATGGGCACCGTCAATATTCCGCTCAACCAGATCAAGGCTGTGCCGGCGTTGCTCGGCGAACGCGACGTACTGAAGGTGCTACAACTGCTGCCCGGTGTGCAAAGCGGCGGCGAAGGTACCAGCGGCCTGTACGTACGCGGCGGCTCGCCCGACCAAAACCTTATCCTGCTCGACGGCACTCCGGTTTACAATGCGTCGCATTTGTTCGGGTTCTTTTCCGTGTTCAATGCCGATGCGCTCAATAACGTGGAGCTCATCAAAGGTGGCTTTCCGGCGCGCTACGGCGGGCGATTGTCGTCGGTGCTGGACATTTCGATGAAGGAAGGCAACCTGAAGGAGTTTCACGGCGAAGGCGCCATCGGCCTGATCGCTTCCAAAATCACGGTCGAAGGTCCGATCAAGCAGGATACGGCTTCGTTCATCTTCTCGGCCCGCCGCACCTACATCGACATTCTGGCCCGGCCCCTGATTTGGGCGGCGACCAAGAGCGCAAGTGGCAGCAGCGCTACCGTAGGCTATTTTTTTCACGATCTGAACGGCAAGCTAAACTGGAAACCGAGCCGCCGCGACCGCTTGTACTTGAGCGCTTACACCGGCTACGATAAGTTTTATGCCCGCTACAACGATACCAATGAGGGGCTGGCCGACCGCGAAAACTCGGGCCTGGGCTGGGGCAACCTCACGGCCGCGCTGCGCTGGAACCACATCCTGACCGATCAGCTGTTTCTGAATACGCACTTCACTTACACGAAGTACCAGTTCAACGTCGGGATTGAGCAGGAAAGCCAGTACCGCGACCCGCAGAACGCCGTGAAGACGGATAAATTCAACTTGCGCTATCTGTCTAATATTCGGGACTTTAGCCTCAAGTCTGATTTGGAATATCTGCCCAGCCCCGACCATTACATTCGGTTTGGCGGGCAATACATTCTGCACTCGTTCAGGCCGGGCGCCTTGCAAGTGAAAGACAATTCTGGCAGCAACGACCTGAGCCGCCTCAACTCGGTGGCGCGCACCATGGCCAACGAAGCGTCGCTGTATGCTGAGGACGATTACCGGGTTTCGGAGCGCCTGAAAGTAAACGGTGGAGTGCGCCTCAACGGGTTTTGGGTCGATCGCACGTTGTATCCGTCGCTGGAGCCGCGCGTGTCGGCCCGCTTCCTGCTCACGGAGGAGTGGGCGCTGAAGGCCGCGTACGCCCGCACGACACAATACATTCACCTGCTCACCAACAGCGGCATTGGTCTGCCCACTGATCTGTGGGTGCCTGCTACGGCGAAGGTCAAACCGCAACGTGCTCAGCAAGTTAGCTTGGGCGCCGCACGTACGCTTCGGCACAAAGGGGAGGAGTACGAGCTGAGCTTCGAAACGTATTACAAGCCCATGCGCAACCTCATCGAGTACCGGGAGGGCGCCAGTTTTCTGGGAACTACCGACAACAACTGGCAGGACAAAGTGACCAGCGGGCAGGGCTGGGCCTACGGCGGCGAGGTCTTTCTGCAAAAGAAAACCGGCCGCACCACCGGCTGGATCGGCTATACGCTGGCCTGGAGCAAGCGCAAATTCCCGGAGCTCAACCAGGGCCGCATCTTCCCTTACAAATACGACCGCCGTCACGACGCCTCTTTGGTGGTGATCCATCATATCAGCCCAACACTCACACTGTCAGGTACTTGGGTGTATGGCACCGGCAACGCCGTTACGCTGTCGCAAGGTCATTTCACGCTGGATGGCTATGGCTATAACCAATTTGACGACTACGGTCCGCGCAACAGCTATCGCATGCGCGCCTACCACCGCATGGACCTCGACCTGAGCAAGACCAAGAAAAAGCGATGGGGCGAAGTCGTGAACAGCTTTAGCCTATACAACGCGTACAGCCGCAAAAATCCTTATTACCTGTTCCTGCAACAAGGCTCCGAAGACGAATTCGGCAACGTAACCCGCAAGCCCGGATACCGCGAAATCTCGCTGTTTCCCATTATTCCGTCGTTCAGTAAGAGCTTTAAATTCTAAGCATTTGATTATAAGGTATTTATGAAGAATATCATATTTTCTCTTCTGGCCTTGAGTGCCATGCTGGGTCTGGCGGCCTGCGAAACCGCCATCGACGTGCCCGCGCCGCCGCACACACCGCGCATTTCATTACTGTATATCCTCAACACCGATACCCGCGATTCGGCCGTATTGGGGCAGCGGCAAGTGTTTGTGAGTAGCAGTCAAGGGGTGTTTGAAACCAAGCGCCTGACCGGCCGCACCGACGCTACCGTGGAAGTGCAGGATGCCAGCGGCACTGTAATCGAGCGCTTCCAACCGATTGCCAACCCGAGCCCAGGCACGAACAGTTACTTCTACTACGACGGCTATTACCGGCCCACTATGGGCTTTGTGGCCCGGCCCGGCCAGACCTACACGATACGTGCCAAGGTTCCCAGCCTCGAAACCGCCGAAAGCAGCCTCACGCTGCCGGCTACGCCCGTCATCGCGTCGGCAACCTACACTCCCCGAACGCCGCCCAGATCCGATCCTTACAACAGCTACCAACAGCGGGTTTTTGGGCACCTCACTCTCGCCGTAGCCGACAACGCAGCCACTACAGACTACTACATCGCCTATGCCCGAGTGTTGGATGAGCGAGGCCGGTTGTGGGGCTACCTGGAGCGAGATAATAGTAATAACTCCAACGATGTCAGTAACTTACAGCGGTTTGAGCTGTCGGGTACAGGTATCTTGTACAACAAATCGCCCTACGCCGATACCAACGGTAACGGTCAGCAGTTGTCGTTGGCTAATGACGTACAAGGGTATTACAACGGCCGCTACACCGGCAACCCCGCCGACATTCCGGCGCCGGCTTACGTGGAAGTGGTGGTCGGCTCGCTTACCCGCGATATGTACCTGTTCTACCAATCGCTAGGACGCTACAACAACACCGGCGACAACCCGTTTGCCGAGCCGGCGCCCCTGTTTTCCAACATCCGTCCGGGTTACGGCTTGTTTGGCGGCACTTCCGCAACTACTTATCGTATACGGCTTTAGAAGTGATAGCCAATGGCAAAACTTCCATTAAACCTTAGCATCCTCAAGTAGTCTAAGGTAGGTACAAGCGTTTAAAACTCTGCTTGCTCTACGACTATGAAAAAATTTCTGAAAATACCTGCTCTGTTCATTTTGCTCCTGTCGGGTTCGCTGCTGACAGGTTGCGTAGCCTCGGCCGGCACAGCCGTCGTATCAACTGACCCTTACTACGGCCCGTATTATCGGCCTTACCCGCGGCCGTACTATCGTCCGTATTACCGGCCGGCTCGTGTGTACGTGCGGCCTGCTCCGGTAATTGTGCGGCCACAACGCGTGATTGTGGCACCCCGTCCTGGTTATTACAACAATAACATGCGTGGGCACCGTGGTTATCGTGTAAGATAAACGGTTGGCTATGAGCCACATACAAAAAAGGCCCGCTGATTGCTCAGCGGGCCTTTTTTGTATGTGGCTCTGAAATTAGAAAGTGAAGCGCAAGCTCAAAGCCGCATCGTTGTAGAAGCCGCTGTAGCCGTCAAACACCTCGAAAAATGGCTTGTAATCGACGCCTACTACGAAAGGCAGGTCGGGTAATTTGTATTCCAGACCCAAAATCAGGTCGGCCCCGAAGGCGATGTAGTTGGTATCGTCTTCGTAGTAAGTGTAATACACGTCTTTGTGCTTACCGCGCGTTTCCCACCGTCCTACGTAGTAGTAACGGCCACGATAGGAGCCTACGTGGCCACCGGCCCCGTAATAGAATTGCAGGTTTTTGACGTCGGCGACAGGCAGGTGCTTTTCTAGAAGCAAGGTTACGCGGGCGCCATGGGCCTTGTATTCGGTGGTAACCAGGCCTTCAAAAGCGACCCCGTTTTTGCCACTTATGAAATGCTTAAAAGTCAGGCCCGAAGAATATCCGCCGGCGCGCAACCCAAGGCCGGTGTTGTAGCCTGCTCCGGCGCTGCCGCTGCTTCGGCCTTTCTTGCTTTGTGCATGAGCCGCCCCTGACGTGAGCAGCAACAGCAGGATCATCAAACGTGGAAACAGTTGTTTCATAGGAAAATAGAAAGCGAAAAGGAAAGTTGATTCTCTTGCAAAAATACAAATCAACTTCGACGCTTGCTATTTTTATCTTCCAGTCTCCGCAATTTCGTCGGAAAGATGGACGCGCACACCGCCACCATCTTCGGCCGCGGCCCGGATCATGGCGCGGGCAACGGCCGCAGCCGGCACGGCCCGGTACTTACGCAAAGGCCCCAGCAGCAACGGATTCAGCAGCTTCATAAGTACAAAGCCTATTTGCTCGCCAAGCCGTTTTTCGCGGCGCTCGCCCAGCAGCAGCGACGGCCGGAAAATATGAATTACCCGAAACGGCGTTTGCCGGACGGCGTCTTCCATTTCGCCTTTTACCCGGTTATAATAAATGCGTGACTCAGCATCGGCGCCCATGGCCGAAACCACCAGAAACTGCGCCGCGAAATTACCGGCTGTGGTAGCGGCTAGTTTTACAACGTACAGATAATCAACCTTATAGAAAGCTTCTTTGGAACCGGCTTGGCGCATGGTGGTACCTAAGCAGCAGTACACATCATCGGCAATCAGGCTCAGCCGGTTTTCTTCCAGTTGGTCTAGGTCCATGACGCGTTGTTCCAGCTTGGGGTGTACCAGCGGCAAGGGCCGCCGCCCCACGGTGATAACTTTTGCGTAGCGTTCGGAGGCCAGCAGCAAAGGCAGCAATGTGCTGCCTACCAAGCCGGTAGCACCGGCAATGAGGGCAGTTTTCTGGGGAGTCATGGGGCAGTATAGCGTAGGGAAAGAAGCAAGGGGGAGCCGAGATTCGATTCCTCATACGGAAGAAGCGGCACAAAAAGCTACCTGCCTGCCCCCGAAGCTTACTTGCCTTCTACAAGTCGCGTCTCGTCTGGCGCTAGTTGCACTACGCCCTGTTTGTAAAGGCTGCCCAAGGCTTTTTTGAACACTTTTTTGCTCATGCCCAAGCGGCGGTAGATGTCGTCGGGCTCGCTTTTGTCGGAGAGGGGCAGCGTGCCGCCGGCTTTGCGCAACGCGGCCAGTAGCGTATCAGCGGCGGCCACGGCTTCGTCGTAGCCCGTGCGTTGCAGGCTCACGTCGAGCTTGCCGTCGTCGCGGACTCGTCGCACGTAGGCCGTGTGGATGTCGCCAAGGCGCAGCGGCCGGAAGACTTCGTTATGATAGAGCAAGCCGGGATATGCTTTGTTCACGATCACGGCGTAGCCCAGCTCCGACTCGTTGGCGACGAGCACCTGCACGGCGTCGCCGGGTTGGCCGGGGAAAGGCTCCTTGCTGAGGTAGCGTTCGTATTTGGCCGTGGCCACAATGCGGTCGGAAGTTTCGTCGAGGTACACGTACACGGCCACACGGTCGCCGGGGCGCAGGCGGCGGCGCTGGTTGCGGTAGGGCAGGAACAGGTCCTTTTCAAGACCCCAATCCAGGAAGGCACCGATGTCGCTCACGTCGCGCACCGTGAGCACCGCAAACTCATCCACGCGCACCAGCGGCTCCAGTGTGGTGGCAATGAGCCGGTCTTCGGAGTCGCGGTACACGAATACGCGCAGAAAATCGCCCACGCGGGTGCCCTCCGGCACGTACTTGCCCGGTATCAGCAGATCGCCGTCGTCGGAAGTCAGGTACAATCCAAAATCCACTTCGCGAGCTACTTCCAGCTCATTGTAATCGCCCAGCAGCATATGCAATCGGAAATTAAGTTCTCGGGTAAGCTCGCTACAAGCAAGCAGGCAAAGGTAGGTGCTTAAGAAATGTTATTCGAAACAAAGTCATGTATATAAGTGGTTGATTATGAATTGCTTATATACAAAGGCAAACATCGCTTCGTGATTCTTTTCTTCATACTCCGCAATTAATCGAAGCGGGCGGTGTTGGGCTGGCCAAAGCCAAAATCATTGAAGCCGTAATACGGCCGCGAGCTTTCGAAAATGCGCAACCCGTTGTTGGTGTATTGCCCGCGCGGGTAATAGCCGATCAAAATCTGGAGGGTGCGGATGGCCGTGTACTCGTTGCGGAACCGCAAACCGGCGCCAAATCCCATGTACGGCGACTCATGAAACGGCAGCCCACCTTTGATATCAGGCGTTATCCAGGCGGCATCGGCAAAGGCAATGGCCGCCAAGCGGAAGCCCAAAAAGGAAACCGGCGTAAATACGTTGGCCTCGTAGTTGACCACGAAGCGGCTGGCCCCGCGCAACAAGCCGTCGGTCTGGAAGCCGCGCAGGCCCCGCACGCCATCGATACTGAGCAGCGTTTCGCTATCGAGGCGGTGAAAGCCCAACGACGAGCGATTCCAGAAAAAGTGGCGCCACTGCCAGTTGCCGGTGTTATATAAAGGCGTGAAGTACAGGATTTCGGTGTTGAGCAGGCCTTGCTGCCAGTCGTTTTGGGGGCGGCGTAGGAAGCTGCCAAACTCGGCGTTGAGGTAGAGGTACCCGTGCAAGGGGTTGTAGCCCGCCCACGCCGCGCGCACGCCATAGTAATTGCGGTTGAACTCTTCGTTGAGCTCGTAGCCCATGGTAAAGCCCAGCAACGTACCCGTCGGGATATCCTCGGTGCGGCCGAAGCCGAATAGGTATTTGTCTTTGTAGTAGCGCCTTACGCTGTAGCCGATGGTGCCCAGCAGCAGGGAGGTAGTGCGGTACGCCGACTTGTTATTGACCGAATCGGTAATGGGCCGCTCGGAATATTGCGTATGAATGGTCCGTCCTGACAAAATCAGCCGCGCCGGGTTTTCGTAGGCCAAGTCGTAGCTATGCAGGCTGAAGGAGCGGCCCAGCCAGCCATCCTGTACCGTATAGCGCAGCGGATGAAACACATACGGCTGGCCTTCGGGCGGCACGGCCAGCGTGACGCCCTGGTAATAGTCGGCCAAGGAGATGGAGCCCGCGTAGCGCGTTTTGACGGAGTAGAAGCCGCGGCTAAATGTAACGTCGGCTTGGCGGAACTGGTCTTCGTTGCGGTAGTGCAGTCGCCCGGTAACGAAGTTGCGAAACGGCACCTGGTAGCTGCCTTCGTATTTCCAGGTTTGTGGCTTGCCGCGGCCGTACTCGTACACGTTGCGAAACTGGTGACCCTGCCCCAGAAAGTTATTATCGCGCACCCCAACCACCCCGGCGCCCACATCGCGCAGTTGGAACGAACCGGTAATGCTAAATACGTCTTTGGTAACTACCTCAATATCAACGCTATCTGCGGAGGTGGTTTGCTCGTTGACAAACACCCGCGCATCCAGAATTTCGGGCGTCTGGCGCAGCAAGCGTTCCGACTCAGACAGCGCCTGCGGCTGCAACTCCCGCCCGATCCGAAACAACAGCACCTGCCGCACGCGCGAGCGCACGGTTTTGATGTGAAAGGTATTGCCCGTTTTCTCGAGGAAGTTGCGCGGCTGCCGCGCCGGGTCGTTGATGCTGTAGCCGAAGGCATCGAGCGTCGTGATGTTGATGCGGCGCACAATCTTGTAGTTGTGCTGGTCAAACTGGCGGTCAAGGAGTTGGGCGTCGAGGCCAGCGCGGTCTTCGCGGCGCTCGGTGAAGTTGAACAGCGCCGACGCGGCTTTGCCCACAATGGTTTTACGCTTGGTATAGGCCTTCAGACCCGTCAGGATGCGCTCTTGGTCGAAGCGTCGGCGCAACGAATCGGGGCGGGTGTTTTCGGGTTGGATGCGCGTGGTATCCGGCACGGCCGCCGGCGCAGTTTGCTGGGCTTGCACCTGTCCGGCCACCATCCACAACACGAGGGCAGGCCACAGCCACCCCCCGCGCAGGCGAGGCAAAAAGCAGGGGAAAGCAAAGCGCAACATCATAAGGATAACGCAACAATAGCCGGCTTTCGGATGGCGCCGCGCTTCTAGCCCGACAAGATACAAAGTACGCCCGCGAAGGCCGCCGTCAAACAAGCAACGTCAAGGCCATGCGCAGATAGAAAACGGGCCGGAAAGCCGCAAAATTCCTTTTGAGTGCTTAGACCACGGCCCTCGCAAAAGTTAAAAATGCCGCAGGCCGCAAGGAACCATTCCTAAAAAAATTAGCTTAGTTATCTATTGTCAGGTTGGATATAAATCTTTATTTTTAAGCCATCAAACAGGTCGAATGAACGAGCGCATTCAGGAAAAGCTAAGTATTTTGGCAGACGCCGCGAAGTACGATGTATCGTGCTCCAGCAGTGGCGGCAAGCGCAAAAACGAAAATAAAGGCTTGGGCAACGCGGAAGGCATGGGCATTTGCCATTCTTTCACGGAAGACGGCCGTTGTGTGTCGCTGCTCAAAATTCTGCTTACCAATCACTGCATTTTTGACTGCGCCTATTGCGTGTCGCGGCGCAGCAACGACGTGAAGCGCGCCGCCTTCACCGTCGACGAAGTCGTGGACCTGACCATGAACTTCTACCGCCGCAACTACATCGAGGGGCTGTTTCTGAGTTCCGGCATTTTCTCCAGCTCCGATTATACCATGGAGCGCTTGGTTCGCATTATCAAAAAGCTGCGCACCGAACACAAATTCAACGGATACATCCACGTCAAAACCATTCCGGGCGCTTCGCCGGAGCTGATTCAGGAGGCCGGTTTGTACGCCGACCGCCTGAGCGTGAACATCGAGTTGCCCTCCGAAATGAGCTTGCAAAACCTTGCGCCGGAGAAGAATTACGAGGAAATTCTGACGCCGATGGCGCAGATCCGCGATGGCATCACCCAGAATAAGGAAGAAAAAGCCTTATTCAAGAAGGTGCCCCAGTTTGCCGCCGCCGGCCAAAGCACCCAGCTGATCGTGGGGGCTTCGGCTGAAAACGACCACCAAATTATTAAGCTTACCGATTCGCTTTACAAAGGCTACGGGTTAAAGCGCGTGTATTACTCTGGTTATGTGCCGGTTAGCGATGATGCTCGCCTGCCCCAAACCACGCAGCCGCCTGTGATTCGGGAGCACCGCCTCTACCAAACTGACTGGCTCATGCGCTTCTACGGCTTCGACGCCGACGAAATTCTGGATCCTGAACATCCGTTCTTGGATCTGGAGATTGATCCGAAGCTGGCTTGGGCTTTGCGCAATCGCCACGTATTCCCGATTGATGTTAATACTGCTGATTACGAGATGATTCTGCGCGTGCCCGGCATTGGGGCGCGTTCGGCTAAGCGCATTGTGGCGGCCCGGCGCTTTGCTTCGCTGTCGCTCGATCACCTGCACAAGTTTGGGGTGGTGCTGAAGCGCGCCAAATACTTCATTACCTGCCGCGGTCAATCCCTCGAAACCCGCGACTACGACGAGCAAAGCATCCGGCGCCAGATTTTATTTGGCGCCGGCTCTGTGCGTTCGGCGTTGGTAACCCAACAGCTTGACCTTTTTGCCCCTCCCGTACCTACCGACCTGTTTTCACAAGCCAGCTAAGCCTCTCTGAGCTATGACTATTTCTCACCGCGCCACCGACGCGTCGGCCGCCACGCAAACCGCTACCAACATGAAAGTTGTCCGTATGGCTTGTTGCTGCAAACTCAGCGACCTGCTGCCCATCGTGCGCCAACTCCACGAAGCTGCCCGCGCCAACAACGCAGCCGCTACGCAAACCACGCAGACCGAGGCGGCGTAGGCGTGCACCGACAACTCGCGGCCAAGAAAGGCGGTAGAAGCCGGCATGGGTTATCCTTTCGAGCACCACTACGTCCAGACCAACGGCATCAGGCTGCACGTAGTCCAGTGCGGCCCTAGCCAAGGCCCGCTGGTGATTCTGCTGCACGGTTTCCCGGAGTTTTGGTATAGCTGGCGTCATCAGATTCAGCCCTTGGCTGAGGCGGGCTACCGCGTTTGGGCTCCCGATCAGCGCGGCTACAACCTGAGCGACAAGCCATTGCATATACGTGACTATCAGGTCGCCACGCTTGCTGCCGACGTTATTGGCTTACTGGATGTCGCGGGGCATTCGTCGGCAATCGTTGTTGGGCACGACTGGGGCGCTGTTGTAACGTGGTGGCTGTCAATTAAATATCCAAACAGGATACGGCGAGCGGCGATTCTCAATGTGCCGCACCCAAGAACGCTGTCGCGGGCGCTCCGCCGCACGCCCTCGCAGCTGTTTAAAAGCTGGTACGTGTTCTTTTTTCAGGTGCCTTGGCTGCCGGAGCGGGCGACGCGCTGGCGCAACTGGCGCGTCGCCCGCTCCGCATTGCGTGGCACGAGCCGCCGCGGCACGTTTAGCGGTGCCGATTTGGCTTTATATCAGCAGGCTTGGTCGCAGCCGCGGGCAATGCGTAGCATGATTAACTGGTACCGGGCGGCCTTCCGGTTCCGCTCAGGATTAGGAAAGAATGCCCGCGTTAGAATTCCTGTTCGCATTATCTGGGGCAAGCGCGATGCTTTTCTCAACTCCCAACTCGCTCAGATGAGCTTGGAGATGTGCGACCACGGCCAGCTAACCTACCTGCCCAATGCCACGCACTGGGTGCAGCACGAAGAGCCCGCTGAGGTGAATCGGTTGCTGCTGGAATTTTTTAACGAAGCGCACGCATGACTCACGACTATACCTACGACGGCACCTTCGACGGCCTGCTTACGGTAGTGCTGGAAATGTACGAGCGCAAAGCCTGGCCCAACAGCGTGCAGCCGCTCGGGGCCGTGCAGGGCGGGTTGTTTACAGCCACGGTGCACATCGAAACCAACGAAGACAAAGCCACCCGCGTGTGGAAAGGCTTGCTAAAGTACATAGACGGCGAGACGCGTAATCGTTTGTACCACACGTATTTATCGGAGCGGCCCGATCGGGAGATGCTGATCAGTCGGTATGTGCAGCAGGCGGTGGAAGCACGGGGCCAAGTAGATATCTCGGAGAATTACGCCGACGATACCGTGCGCCTCGTGGCACACATTAGCCAGCAGCTCGGCCGCGAAAAGCACCGCATGGAAGCGTTCGTGCGCTTTGAAAAAACAAGCGATGGCCTGTTTCACGCTACCATCGATCCGGATTTTGATGTGTTGCCGCTCATTGCGCCGCATTTTACCAAGCGCTACGCCGACCAGCGCTGGCTCATCTTCGACCGGCGGCGGCACTACGGGCTGTATTACGACCTGCATCATACTGACATCGTGCAGTTTGAAGCCGACGCGCCGCAACGCAGCACCAGCGTGTCGGCAACGGTGCTCGACGAGCGCGAGCCGCTGTTTAAAGTGCTCTGGCAGACGTACTTTGACCACGTCAATATTCCGGAGCGCCGCAACCTGAAACTGCACCGGCGCCACATTCCGTTGCGCTACTGGAAATACCTCAGCGAAAAGCAGCCGCGCGAATTGCGCTTTCAGCCCATCAAAAACAAACGCCGTGACTCGCGCGGTGAGTAGCGCTTGGGTTGAATGAGTTAATTTGGAGCCAAATTCCGAATTGCTTTACGTCAACTAGCACCACTACATGAGCAAAATAGTCGTTTTCGGGGCCTCCGGCCAATTGGGGCAATGCCTGCAGCACGTCGCGAAAGAGCGCAACGTAACGGATGTCGTGTTTCTGCCCGAAGAGCAAGCCGATATTCTGGATGCGGCGAAGCTACAAGCCGTTTTTGCGCAATACCGACCCGCGTATTGCATCAATTGCGCCGCCTACACCGCCGTCGATAGAGCGGAAGACGACGTGGATCTGGCCCGGAAAATCAACCGCGACGGCGCCGAAAACCTGAGCCGGGTGTGCGACGAATTTGAAACCACGCTCATTCACATCTCCACCGATTTTGTGTTTGCCGGCACTGGCAATCAGCCCTTAATCGAAACCGACGAAACGGAGCCAATCAGCGTGTACGGCCTCACGAAGCTGGAAGGCGAGCAGGTGGTAGCCGAACACACCAGCCGGTATTTCATCCTGCGTACCAGCTGGTTGTATTCGGAATTTGCCAACAATTTCGTGAAAACGATGCTGAAGCTGGGCCGTGAGCGCGACGAGCTTCGCATCATCTGGGACCAGATCGGGACGCCCACGTACGCCATCGATTTGGCGGGCTGCATCTTCACCATCATCGAACGCCAGAGCCAGCAGTACGGCGTGTATCACTATAGCAATGAAGGTGTTACGTCATGGTACGATTTTGCCAAGGCCATTTTTGAGTTCAGCAACACAAGTGTCAACGCGGTGCCCATTCGCACGGCCGAGTACCCGACCAAAGCCACGCGCCCGGCGTATTCGGTAATGGACAAAACGAAAGTCAAGACCAACCTGCAACTGGCCATTCCGCACTGGCGCGATAGCCTGAAGGAATGTATGAGTCGTATCTAATTGATCGTCAAATAGATATAAAAAGGCCGCGATTCATGTGAATCGCGGCCTTTTTGCGTTTTAGCGCGCTTGCTGCTTACGACGGTAGAGCTGATTGATGAGAAAAGCGGCCAGCACAAACGAAAAACCGGTCGCGCTTACGCCCGCCCAACCAGCGTTGGCCCACGCAAACCCACCCGCCAACGAGCCCAACGAGCCACCGATAAAATAGGCGGTCATGTACACGGTGTTGAGGCGGCTGCGCGCTTCCGGAATGAGTGCGAAAATGCTCGACTGGTTGGAAATGTGCGTCGCCTGCACGCCCACGTCCAGAATAATGACGCCCACTACCAGTCCCGCGAGGTGGTAGCCGCCGAAACCGAGTATGGCGTATGCGGCCAAGGCCAGCAGCAACCCAATTCGGATGGCGTAATCGGGACCTTTTTTGTCGGCGGCTTTGCCAGCCAGCGGCGCGGCCAAGGCTCCGCAGGCGCCAATCAGGCCGAAAAAGCCCACGACGTCGCTGCCGTAATGGTAGGGGCTGCCTTCCAGAAAGAACACCAGCGTAGTCCAGAAAACACTGAAGCCCGCGAATAAAAAGCCGCCCACCAAGGCCGCCCGCCGCAACGGCTGCAAGTCGCGCGTCAGACTTACCAAGGATTTCATCAGGCTGGCGTAGGTGCCGGTGAAGGACGGACGGCTGGTCGGAAGTTTCAAGGCCAATACGCCCGTGAGCACCAGCATTGCTGCCGAACCAGCCCAGAACATCGTGCGCCAGCCAAAATGCGCGCCCACATACCCGCTTATAGTACGCGAAAGCAGAATGCCGATCAACAGGCCGCTCATGACCTTGCCCACAATGCGGCCGCGATCTTCGTCATTGGCCAGCGAGGCCGCCATCGGAATAAGAAGCTGCGGCACCGCCGAAAATATGCCAATCAGAACGCTGGCGACAACCAGCACCCCAAACGAAGGCGCAAAAGCCGCCAAGGCCATAGCCGCTGCTGCCAGTAGCAACTTCAACAAGATCAGGCGCTTGCGTTCGACTTTGTCGCCGAGCGGCACCACCAGAAACAGCCCCAGCGTGTAGCCAATTTGGGTGGCGGTGGCGATTAGGCTGACTTTGCTGTCGGAGAGGTGAAAGGTGTTGCCGATGTCGGCGAGCAACGGTTGGTTGTAGTAAATATTGGCGACGACCAGGCCGCACGTAATCGCCATCAGCCACACCAAAGCGGCATCGAGGGTCGGAGCAGAAACCGCCGAAGCCGGTTTTTCCTGCTCGAGAAGAGTTGATTTCATGAATTGTAATCCGTGGTAAGGCGGCCCGGTGGGTGGGTGGCAACGTGCGAAACCCAACCCCTAAATCCAGCCGCTTTTGCTCCCTTAAATGCTTTGGGAGTACCTAAATGTTACAACGGTTCAGGTATCTTCTTTTAATATTTTATATAAGTAATTGATAATTAAATAGTTATATAAAATATATTTCTGCCCTTGCATAGGCAGGTTCTCATACGGCGCACCGCTTTTTGTACAAGCCCGGTGTCATGCCTTCGTACTTTTTGAAAAGCACCTGAAAGTAATTGGTGTTGTTGAAGCCCACCCGAAAGCAGACGTCGGCCACGGTCGTGAAGGGGTTGCGCAGCAAGCGTTTGGCTTCGGCCAAGCGTTCCTGAATCACGTACTCGACGGGCGTAAGGCCAAATTCGCGCTTAAAGAGGCGAAAAAACGTCGCCTTGCTCATGCAGGCCAGCTCACAAAGCTTTTCCACCGTGATTTGTTCGGTGAGGTGCTGCTTGATGTAGTGCACCACGTGCGCAAAGCGGTGCGAGGTCAGGTGCTGGGCGTAGTTGTGGAAAATGAGCTTGCGCGCCTGTGTCTGCATCAGCCGGATAAGCAATTCTTGCAGCGTAAACGACGCCAGCACATCCTTGGCGGCGTGGGTTTCCTGCGACAGATGAATGAGGCGCTCCAGCGTGCCGGTCAGCTCGGGCGTGTTGGTCAGGTGCGCGTTCGCGGAGTTGCTCAGGTGCCAGGGCGTGTGGTCTTCGGCCAGCGGAAAGCGCTCGTTGAGCAAATCGACGGTGTGGCGAATGGTGTCGGCCGGAATGGCCACGGCCAGGCACTGCGTCGGGTTGTCGAGGGTGGCTTCCGGGAAGTCGATCTCCATGGTTTGCTGTTCGCCCACAATCACCGATTCGCCGGGCAGGTAGTCGAAAGCGGGGCGGTCGGGGAGGTGCATCACTTTTTTGCCCCGCAGCATGGTCGTGAGCACCAGGCTGCCCATGCTGAGCGGCACGCGGCTGGCCTGCTGGTGCGTTTCGAAAATGTTGAGCTCGAAGCCTTCCAGCGTGTACACCGTGCGGTTTTCGACCAGCGTATCCAGCTTATCGGGGTGGTGAAGGGCAATAGAAGTGGGCTGAGTGCGGCGGGACATGGCGGGTGGGGATAAAGGGCATGAAGGCGTAAGCAGTTCTCCGTTTCTGTAGTGGCCGGCCCTCCGTGGTGGGCAACGAAAACCGGCAGCAGAGGAGCAGAAATCAAGCCTTGAAAGGACAAGTCAACTTGCGATTATCATCAAGCTTAATGAGAGGATACTACATCTTTTCGGGCAATAATAGAAGCTACCTTGGAAGTAGTCTTAACTCCATAACTCCCACAGCATGGAAACGTTAGAAAAACCCACCACCCTGGTTGCCCGTCCTCAATTTAAAGATCATTACGATAACTTCATCGGCGGCAAATGGGTCGCGCCGGTGAAAGGGCAGTACTTCGAGAACCCTTCGCCCATCGACGGCAAAGCCTTCTGTAAAGTAGCCCGCTCGACCAAAGAAGACATCGAATTGGCGCTCGACGCTGCCCACGAAGCCTTCAAAACCTGGAAGCATGCCTCGGCTACCACGCGCAGCAACATGCTGTTGAAAATTGCCGATGTCATGGAAGCCAACCTCGAGCACCTGGCCGCCGTCGAGTGCATCGAAAACGGCAAAGCCATCCGCGAGTGTATGGCCGCCGACTTGCCCCTGGCCATCGACCACTTCCGATATTTTGCCGGCGTAATTCGGGCCGAAGAAGGCTCGGCTACGGAACTGAATGAGAACACGTTATCGCTGGTAATTCAGGAGCCGCTGGGCGTCATTGGCCAGATTATTCCCTGGAATTTTCCGCTGCTGATGGCCACCTGGAAAATCGCGCCTGCGCTGGCGGCCGGCAACTGCGTGGTGGTAAAACCCGCCGAGCAAACGCCCGCCAGCATCATGGTGCTGATGGAAATGATTCAGGACATCGTGCCGGCTGGGGTGCTTAACGTCGTGAATGGCTTCGGGCTGGAAGCCGGCAAGCCGCTGGCCTCGTCGCCGCGGGTGCAGAAAGTAGCCTTCACGGGCGAAACCACCACCGGCCGCCTGATTTTGCAATACG
This sequence comes from Hymenobacter sp. BT491, assembly GCF_014349165.1. Lineage (NCBI taxonomy): Bacteria > Pseudomonadati > Bacteroidota > Cytophagia > Cytophagales > Hymenobacteraceae > Hymenobacter > Hymenobacter sp. BT491. The sequence goes on from NZ_JACSJJ010000001.1 coordinate 149,268, forward strand.
CTTCCGAAAACATCATTCCCGTTACGATGGAGCTGGGCGGCAAATCGCCTAACATCTTCTGCAAGAGTGTGATGGACCACGACGATGACTTCCTCGACAAAGCCATCGAAGGAGCCGTGATGTTTGCCCTCAACCAAGGCGAAATCTGCACTTGCCCCTCGCGGATGCTGGTGCACGAAGACATTTACGACGAGTTCATTGCCCGCGTAATTGAGCGCGTGAAAGCCATCAAGCTCGGTAACCCGCTGGACATGGAAACCATGATGGGCGCCCAGGCCTCCAACGATCAGTTTGAGAAAATCCTGAGCTACCTCGAAATCGGCAAGGCCGAAGGAGCCGAAGTGCTGGTGGGCGGCGACGCGTACCATCAGGAAGACGGAGCGCTGGCCGAAGGCTACTACATTCAGCCCACCATTTTCCGGGGCCACAACAAGATGCGCATCTTCCAGGAAGAGATCTTCGGCCCGGTGCTGTCGGTGACGACCTTCAAGGACAACGACGAAGCCATTGCCATCGCCAACGACACGCTCTACGGCCTCGGCGCCGGCCTCTGGACCCGCGATGCCCACGAGCTGTATCAGATGCCCCGCGCCATTCAGGCTGGCCGCGTGTGGGTCAATTGCTACCACGATTACCCCGCTGGCGCGCCGTTTGGCGGCTATAAGGCTTCGGGTTTTGGCCGTGAGAATCACAAGATGATGCTCAATCACTACCGCCAAAACAAGAACATGCTGATTTCTTACAGCCAGCAGAAGCTCGGCTTCTTCTAAGGTAAAATATTGATAATCAATGCAATATAAAGAGCGTCATGCTTCGCTTACGCTCTGCATGACGCTCTTTATATTTTAGTCGGAGGGCGATAAGTGTCTTTTTTTACAGTAGGTCGCGTTTCTATTAAAACGTGTTACTACCGTACATGAGACACTTGCTTTGTGCTGCTCCGGCGGCGCACGGGTGTTGTTCGTACCTATCGGCGTCACGTCCGCTAATTCATTCCTTTGCCATGTCCACCCTCACACCCCGCGTCTTGGTGACGCCTGCTGCTGAAGCTGTTATCGATTTGCTCCGCGAGGAACACGGCCCCTTGATGTTTCACCAGAGCGGCGGCTGTTGCGATGGCTCGTCGCCCATGTGTTTTGCCGCCGGCGAGTTCAGAGTCGGGGGGAGCGATGTGTGGCTCGGCCGCATCTACGGCTGCGATTTCTTCATGAGCGCCAGCCAGTTTGAGTACTGGAAGCACACCCAACTCACCGTCGACGTGACGAAAGGCCGCGGCGCCAGCTTTTCACTCGAAATCCCTTTGGGCGTGCGTTTCCTCATTCGCTCGCGGCTTTTCACGGAAGAAGAATCGCAGGCGATGGCACCCGTGTTCGCCGGCGATGAAGTGCCAGAGTTGTAAGTACTTGATTGTTAAATACTTGCGATAAGTATTTATTGCTGTTATAACTCGCTCACAATCACCCGAATATCCGTGTTGCGGCCGTGATCGTCGGCGCAGGAAATTTTGAGTGGCCCAGGTGCGGCCCGAAAAAAGACGCGCTCGGTAGCCGCCGCCGCGCGCAGAAACCGATCATTTACATACCAATACACTTGGCGCACCTCGTTGTTGGTGGTGCAGCTGAGCAGCAATTGCTGCTTTTCGCCACGGTTGAGCACGTATTCGGTGTTGGGAAGCGGCGACGTGATGCTGGGCGCGCGTTCGGCACCGCCGCGCACGAGCTGGCACTCCAGGTTGTGTGGCGGCAAGCGACGGTACGGAATGCCTTGGGTTTCCTTGTAGGCCACTATTTCGGGCAACATATTAGGATAAAGCTCGCGCCGGAAACCCACAACCGGCGCGCACGCCCGGCAATATGCATAGCGACCATCCGCCGACAGCAACACTTCCTTTTGGTGCTCGCAACGCTGGGTAGAAGACGTGCCCGGCAGGAAATAATCGATGAGTTGATTAGGGCAATTTGCCCCCGGCAGCAGCCCGGTTTCGGCGCACACCAGGCGAAAATCCAACGAGGCCGGCGGCTGAAACCAGTCGTTTGGCGAGTTGTAGGCAATGGTATTAAACAGGTCGAATAGCAACGGCGTGGCCACGTCGGCACCGGTAAGCGCCGGCGCGCCCTGTCCGCTGAAATTTCCAATCCAGACGCCGATCGTGTATTCGCGGTTGTAGCCAATGCTCCAGGCATCGCGGCGGCCGTAGCTGGTGCCGGTTTTCCAGGCAATTTTGGGCAAGTGCGTGCTGCTTTCGTAGCTAACCGGCAAATCGGGCCGCGTCAGCTGCGAAAGAATATCGGTAACCAGAAAGGCCGCCCCATCCGAGACCAAAGCCACCTCGCCCTTGGATCGAGCGGGAGACGCCGTAGCATTTGGCCGACTTACAATCCATTGCAAGGGCGCGTATCTGCCGCTATTCGCCAGCGTAACAAACAGATTCGTAAGCTCTTCCAACGAAGCGCCGCAACCGCCCAAAATGGTCGATAAGCCTAACCGCGGTGCATCGCGGCCCACGCGTTGGAAACCCGCCTCCCGCAGCTTGTCCGTAAACGTCGCGACGCCCATTTCGGAGAGCACCCGCACTGCCGGGATGTTCAGCGAAAAGGCCAAGGCCCGCTCCAGCGTCACTTCCCCATTGCAATGTTTATCGAAATTTTCGGGCCGATAGCCCGCAAAATTGGTGGGCACATCAGGCAAAACCAGCTTGGGCGTTACCAAGCCGCGATCCAAGGCGAGGGCATACAGAAAGGGCTTTAGCGTGCTGCCCGGCGAGCGAACGGCCTGAATGCCATCGACTTGGCCTTGCGTAAAAGCATCCTGAAAATCGGCCGAGCCCACATAGGCCTCCACGGCGCGGGTGCGGTTGTTGACGACCAATACGGCCGCATTCGAAATGCCCAATTCGTGCAGGCGACGCACGTAGTTGCGCGTTAGGTCTTCGGCTTTGGTTTGCTTGCTGCGGCTGAGGGTAGAGGCAATAATGGCTTGCCTTGGATGTTGCCGCACGAGCCGCCGCGCCAGGTGCGGAGCTAGGGTGGGGGCGGCATGTCGCTGCACCTCAAGGGGTTCTAGCAAGGCATCGGCGATGTCCTGCCTGGCAAATAAGCCTTCCGCGCCAAAACGACGCAGCCAGCGGTTGCGCTCGCGCCGGACGGCCCCGTTGTTTCGACCTAGCACCAAGCCCCGGGGCCGGTTCGGAATGACTGCCAGCGTAACAGTCTGGGCAAGCGACAGATAATCAGGGGGTTGCTGAAAGTACAGTAAGGCAGCTGATTTTATGCCTTCGACGTTGCCGCCGTACGGCACCAAGTTGAGGTAGAGTTGCAGGATCTCGGCTTTGCTATAGTGCGCTTCCAGCTGCACGGCACGCACTATTTCCAGCAATTTGTTGCCCATGGTGCGCTCCTTGGGTTCCAGAAGCCGCGCCACTTGCATCGTGATGGTGCTGGCGCCGGTGGTGCGGCCACGGCCAAACAGGTTGCGGGCGGCGGCCTGCACAAGCGCGAAAGGGTTCACGCCGAAATGCCAGTAAAACCAGCGGTCTTCCTTCGCCACAATGGCTTTGCGCAGCGCCGGGGTGATTTCGCGCAGCTCCGTTTTCATCCGCCACTTCTGGGTGGGGTTCAGAAAACCATGCAGCACCGAGCCATCGGCCGCCGTGACGATGGGGGAGTACTGCGGCGCGGGAGGCAACGGAAACAGGCGGTCGAGGGCCAGCAGCAGCGCCAACAACAGCCCCAGGCCCGCCAGAATCCGAATGAAGATGCGCCGCTTCATGCCAGCAAGATAGCGGCCCCGCAGCTTCACGCAGCCGGTTTGCCCCGGAATCTTTGCCGTGTATTCAACACCTTGTCCAACGCTTTTTTCCATGCCGCCCATCACCGATATTTCCCAGCTTGATTTGACGAAGCGCTACCCGTACGCCGATTATGTGTCGTGGCAATTCGATGAGTTTGTGGAGCTTATCCGCGGCAAAGTGAGCCGGATGAGTCCGGCCCTGCGAGTTCGACACCAGAGGATTTCGTTCAACCTAGGCACCAGCATTGGGTTGGCATTGCGCGGAAAATCCTGTCAGGGCTTTGCCGCTCCGTGCGATGTGCGGCTCACCAAAACGGTGCCCAACGGCGATGCCGCCGTCGAAACGGTGGTGCAGCCCGACCTGTGCGTCTTCTGCGACCCGGCCAAGCTCGACGAGTGCGGCTGCGTGGGCGCGCCCGATTGGATTATCAAAATCCTGTCGCCCGGCAGCACCGGCCACGACAGCAAAACCAAGTTCGATCTCTGCGAAGAAAACGGCGTGACCGAGTACTGGCTGGTAGACCCCGGTTTGAAAAACGTAGCTGTGTATGTGCTTGAAAATGAAGAGTATATTATTCGTGGTGAATACTGCGAACCCGGCCTCATTCCGGTAGCCACCTTGCCGGGACTAGCGCTGGAATGGCATGAGGTGTTTGAGGGCGTGTAAGCCGGCACTTTACGTTTCGCGGATGTAGCAGCGGATAACTTTGCCGTTCTGAAACAAAATGGTCAACGCGTCGCCGTCGATGGAAAGTACTTTCGGGGTCATGCCCAGATAATATTCCCATGCACCCGCGTTGCTAAGATTAGGGCGGCCCAGAAGAGCTTCGACCTGCGGCGGCGATAGCCCCAGCAAGCGTTGCGACGCCAGCAGATCATCCATCATTTCGTAGCGCTTCAGGGGGTCGGCGGCCCACTTTTTGGAGTTAAAATCGCGGTGCGGATAATACGCCAACGCATAGAGCGTGAGCCGAACGCCCGCCCAGCCAAGCAGCGGCGTGGTAATTGCTGCGGCCAGCGCCGCTATTACCACCAGATGCCGCCGTGGCTTCAAAAAGCGGCCAATTAATTGTCGATAGAGGTAATAAAAGCAGGTGCCGACAATCAGCCCAACTATCCCGAGCGCCAGGTAAAATGGGATTTCCATAGGTTTTTCAACAAGTGATAAATAAGGCTTGCGCACCTACCGCACACGCACCATGCCGGCCCCGTTATACGAGTGATAATCAGCGTTATACATCGCGTCGGCGCTTACGGAGCCTAGGCGGAAGGTGCCTTTTGATACGGCCCGCGCGACGTAGTAGAAATTTTTCGGCGTGCCCGTGACGGTGGTGAAAAGGTTGATGCGGTCGTCGCGCAGGTCGAGGTAATCGGGTTGGGCGGCGTCCTTGGCCCAGGTCAGGTCGCGGACGGCGCCGATGCGTGGGTTTTCAATTTCCAGGCCCGCCGGCAGCAAGTCGGTGATGGCTACGTTTTTAACCTCGCCGGCTGCGTCCGCTGCCTGAATCGTGATGCGGACCACCACCAAATCATTTTGCTTGAAAGAAGCTGAACCAACGGCGTTGCCATTGCGGTCTAAGAAGGTGCGCCGGACTTTCAGATAGGCGTCTTCTTCGCGCACGGTATTGGTGGGCGAAATGCCTTCCATCTCCCAGAAATAATAGAGGCTGCCCACGCCGCTGGTGCGCATAGCAATTTGCCGGTTTGCTATCGTGTTAATAGTCAAATTGTTGCCTGTGAAGTTGCCGACCAGCTTGTTATCAGCTAGTAGCGAGGCAGTTACGGTGCTGTTGGCGTTCTGGCGGGCTACTTTGCCCAAGGCCAGCAAGGCAAAGGCCCGTTCCTGGGTATTTAGCCAACCGGCCTGCTTCACTTGGCGGCTGAGCTGGCGCGTGAGCATGGTCACTTGCGAGTTGCCGGGGTCGGCTTCGAGTAAGGCGTTCAGCACCAGGGCTTCATCGCGGATGGGCGAGTAGAATGAGCCATCCAGGGCGCGGGCCGCCGCGGTTTCGCCGCCGAACTTGGTGGGTAGCATGTTGCGGAAGCTGCTCACGTTGCCGTTGAGCGAGAACGTGCAGGCCAGCAAGAACTTAGAGTCCTGAGCCAAGAGTTGGCGGTTGGCTTTATAGTAGTTCTGCGCCACGGCATCCTGCCGGCCGGCCAGCGCGAGCACGTACAGGCCGTAGGCGATTTCCTTTTTGGCGATGGTTTTCTGGCGCGCGATGTTGTTGGCGTCGAAGTACTGGTAGGGCTCGGTTTCGCGCTTGCGGTTGCGGAATTGCAGGTAGCGCAACACCTTGTCCAGCACCGACTTATTCACGTCGAAGCCGGCGCGCTGGGCTTCCAGCAGGAAGTGCGCGGCGTAGGCCGTGGCCCACCAGTTGTCGTAGTCGCCGCCGGGCCAGTAGCTGAGCGAGCCGTTGTAAAGCTGCTGCGACTCAATCTTGCGGATGGCTTCCTGCACGTTGTAGTTGGGGTTAAAGCGCGTGGCCTTGCCTTGCTGCCCCAATGTAGCCGCCAGATCGCCGTAATACAGCTGTGGAAACGCCGCCGACACGGTTTGCTCCAAGCAGCCGTATGGGTATTGCAGCAGGTAGCGCAGGTCTTTGGCAAACTCCGTCATCGGTGAGCGGCTAACCACCAGCTGGCTCCGCAGCGACGAAGGCAGAAAATCAGTTTTCAGGTTCAACGTTTGCCCGCTGCCACCTTTCACAATGCCGGAGCCGTTGCGCTTTTCAAGCGGCGAAGCAGGACGGATGGGGAGTTCGACGCTTTCGGTGAAGGTTTCTCTGCCATCCGAAGTAGTAGCTGAAATGGTCACTTTTCCATTGCCAATGGCACTTTTAGCCACAATACGGAAGCCTACCCGCTTTTCTGAGTTAGAAGGAATTTGGCTAAAGAATGCTTTCTCAATGCGTATTGATGGATTCTGATGCTCATAAATCTTCTCTATTGAGCCTTCCGCCTGTTGACTAATAGTTACCGTAATTTCTTTTGAAGTCGTATTCGTCAGCGTCACCGGCACGTCAATCGTGTCGCCGGGGCTTAGGAAGCGGGGGAGGCTGGTGCTGATGACTACCGGATCGGCGATGCGCATGGTGCGTTCGGCGGAGCCAAAGGCGTCGTCTTTGTAGGCGGCGGCCATCACGCGCACTGCGCCAGAGAATTGCGGAATACGCACGCGGTAGCGCACTTTGCCGCTGGCATCGGCGCGGAGCACGCCGCTCCATTTGGCCAGCAGCTTCACGCGCCGCGAGGGCACGGGCGTAGTGCGGCGCGAGAGGTCGTAGCCGTCGCCGCCGGAGCTGCTGGTGCCGAGCTCGGGCAGGAGAAACGGATACACGTCGTAAGCTGATACTTCCAGGGCGCGCTTCTGGTAGAAGTAGCCGTAGGGGTCGGGCGTGCGGTAATCCTTCATTTGCAGAATGCCTTCGTCCACCACAGCCAGCGTCACGTTGGCGCCGGGCGCTGTCGTCGCTTCGATGGTTTGCCAGGTTTGTGAGCGGCTTTGCTGGGGCACGTTGAGGGCCACTAGCAGGCGTGCCGCAGGCTTTTCTACCGTCAGCGGCACGAAGCCGCGGGCCACGGTGAGCGGCAGGCGGTTGTCGGTGATTTCGCGGATGGCGGTGGCCGTGACGTAGATATTCGGCACGTGATTGCCCCGAATCGGGATGCTGACGCGGGCCGATTTCTCGTCGGTGTTCACGTAGAAATGGTCCAGCACGCGGTCGCGCTCCACGGTCACGAGCACGCGGCCGGCAAAGGGCGTTTTGAGCAGCAAATTGGCCGTTTCGCCGGGTTGGTATTTTTCTTTATCGGCCTCAATCGTCACCTCGCCTTCGTTATTGACCTCGAAGGAATTGCTCTGCGTATCGCCGTAGCCGTAGGCATAAAAATGGCTGGCCACGTAGGTCTGCGCGCCCGGCCGCGACACGCGCACCTCGTACTCACCCGAATACAACGGCGTGAATTCCAGCTTACTACTGCCGCTAATCGAGCGCGTTTGGCTCAAAATCGGCTGCTCGCGCTTCTGCGAATTGTACACGTAGCGGCCGCCCTGGCGCTCAATCACCGTTTCCCACAGCAGCCGCACCACCTGAATTTGGGCCTGCGCGTTAGTTGACTGCCCCCCGGGCGTGAGGGCCACAAACTCCAGCGGCAGCGCCTGTTTCGTACTGATGAGCTCCGGTAAGTTTTTCACGCCGAACAGTACCGGCTGCGTCTGCACCTCAAAGGTGGCGAGGCGGTTTACCGGCCGGCCGCTTTCGTCGAACACCGTCGCGAACGCGGTGCCTTCCAGCGTGCCAAGGTCTTTGTGATCCGGTATTTCATAAATGGCAGTGCCAGAGCCATTTGCGGAAGTGGTGCCTTCGCGCACGGTTTTCTCAAAGCGGTCGGAGATCGGCGTTGATTCTTGGTTGCCGTAATTGCCCTTGCGGCGCTCGCCGCTGCTGATGCTAAAGCTGTAGTCGGCGTACTGCTTGGGGTGGAATGGCTTTTCTTTCAGCGAGAACTCAACCTCAAACTTGCGATCGGCGGCCGGTGGCCCGAAGAGGTTGGTAGCCACGATATTAGCCGAAACGCTTTGGCCGGGCTTTGCCACGGCGGGCGCAGCCTTCACGGTCACTTTCAGGCGGTCGGGGATGAACTCTTCCACGCTGATTTTGCGCGCGGTGAGCAGCACGTCGTTGCCGGTGAACACTTCCAAGGTGTAGAGGCCGGTCATCACGGCCGGGGGCAGAATAAAGCTCGATTCGAACGAACCCGCCGCCGTGAGCTTCTTGCGCAAACTCGCGTATTCTTTCCCCGTGGGCAGCAGCAACCGAATTTTCACCGGTAAATTGGCGGGCGGACTTTTCCAGTCTTCGGTGCGCACCACGGTGTTGGTCCGGATGGTATCGCCGGGGCGGTAGAGGTCGCGGTCGCCGTACAGAAAGGCTTGGTAGCGCGCCGCATTGCTTTGCAGTCCGCCCACCTCAAAGCGCGACGTTTCGACGCGGCTGCGGGGCAAGTCCAGAAAGGTGAAGTCGCTGCCACTCAGGGCCGTAACCATGCTCAGGCGGAAGCGGCCGTTTTGGGCGGTGCTGTCGAATTTGGCCACGCCCTCGCGGTTGGTGACGCCCTTGCCCATGATCTGGTTGTTGGAGCTCACAAACCGCACCTCCACGCCCGAAAGCGGCTTGGCGTTGCGGATGGAGTTGGCAAATACCAGCGTGCTGCCCGCCTTGCCCTGCTTCACGATCAGCCCGATGTCCGTCACGGCCACCAGTTTCGACACTTGCAGCCATTGCCGCTCGGTGTCCTGTATTTTCACCACGTACAGCCCTTTGAGCGGCCCCGTGAATTCAAGGTCTTTAAAGCTCAAATTCAACAGCCTCATTCCCTGTTGCTTGGGCAAGCCCGACACCGTGTAAGTGCGCTCCGAAAGTACGTTGCCGAGGTTTTCGACGTCGTAATACTGGAAGGAGCGGTCGATGTATTCGCCGTCTTCGCCTTGGTCGGACTCGCCATCCTCTTCGTTGTACTCGGGGTAGCCGTACTGGGTGCCGCCGCGCAGAAGCTGCTGAATGTTGTTGGCGTACACTTTCGCGATCGTCACCTGCACCTTTTCGATCTCCGAAACCCGAATGCCGAGGTTGCGAGCGCCCAGCGCGTCGAGGTACATGGCCTTGTCGCCGTTGGCAAAGGAGAGCGTGGGCCGCTCATCGACGAAGGACACGGTTTGGGTAAGCGGCTCGGCCAGCTGACCGCCCAACGCGCCGCGCAAACCGCTGCGTAGGCTTACTTGGTAGGTCTTATCCACATCGAAGCCACCTTTCAGCACAAAGCCGCTTTCCAAGGCTTCCACCGAAAACGCCACGGCCGGCTGCACGGCCACCAACGGCGTGATTTCGTCGGCTGACACCGGCTGGTTGGTGAGCACCGTGATGATCGGCTCGCCATCCACCAGCGAGGGCGTTACTTCGCGCACCAGCAAGGTCTGTTGATCGGGCACCGCTACTTGGGCCGCCAACGGTGACTTGGTGCCGCGGTCGCTGCCAATAGCGCGCAGGCCAGAGGCAATTTCAAGCTTGAGCGGTTCGCCTACGCGCACATCTTGCGTCAGAGCCACGCCTACAACGCTGTCGGCTTGGGTGGAATTGACGACTTCGAACGCCACCGGCCGACCGTCCTGCGTAATGCGCAAGAGCGGTTGTACGTCGGCGGGGCGTACAGCGTAGTTGAACAGCAGGTTGGCGCGCATTTCGGCCGTACCCGCCGCCCGGCGGCTCTGGCTCCAGAACAGCTGCGGATCTTTCAAGCGCAGGTCGGGCGTATGGAAGCGGCTGCGGCTGAGCTTCGGCAGGCTTTTTTCTTTTGCTGCAGCTAGCGCGCTAGGTCGCCACGCCGCCTGAAACGCCGTAGCCGGCCGAAACGGCTCCTGCGGCGAGAAGATCAGTTCGCGGTCGCCGGTCCACTTGAATTTGCCGCGCACGGTCGGTTCAAACTGCACGTACTGCACAGTATCCCAGCGACTTACTTTGCCTTGGCCCAGCGGTTCATCGAAAGTGAAAACGATGTTTTGATACGGCGAAATTTCCTCTCCCTCCGGCGAAGCACCCGCCTCATCCTTATCAGAACCAGACCTGGAACAAGCGCATAGCAAAGCCAACAGCACCAGCAGGGGCAGGCGAAGCAATCGGGAGGAAATCATGGGAAAAGGGAGTAACGGAGGGCGCCGGAAGGTATAGAGAAAACGGGATATTTGGGCGGGTATTGTGGTTGCGGTTAGGCTAATAAATTCGCATTTCTAGCGCTAGTTTAGCAAAGCATAACTCGTGCTTGCCATCGCGTCGAGGCTGTGCCTTGACTGCCGCAACGCGGCAATTTAGATTCCGGGCTATTCAGTAGTTTTCTGGTGGTGCGGTCTCAGATTGCTGCTAATACAGCAAATGAGGTCCAACCTCATTGTCATAAATTGTCATGCGTTACGCTGCGCTAAACTCGCGCCAGAGATGTGCGGCAATATGACAAAACTTAGTTCCTATGCTCGTCCGGATCTAAAACCTAGACGAGAATTTCACTTCCTTACTCTAAGTATGACCAGACCTATCAAATTGAGCCATGATGCTTCTGACGAGGATCTTCTGAATGCGGTACGTGATTGGGTTAGGCTTCTTGCTGCCGAGGAGTATGAAGAGGCGTTGCGGTACACCTATCAAGATCCATATTTTGAATGGACTCCTGATTTGATACGTGATGTAATTTATGGCTATGGATTTCCAGTGTTAGATGAGGGAGACGAGGTGTATAAGGTGACCTCCTTAGAAACGGCAGTAGAGACGAATGGTGGTCTTGGTCCGCGTGCAGAAGTTGATTTCCATATGCCTCGGAAACATAGAATCTCGAATACTCTGATAGTTGCCGAGATATGGTTTGGCCTTCCATTAAATGGGGTTTGGAGTGATGTAACGGCAACATTTAATGTGTTGTTTATGGAAGAGTGTGTTTCCCTAGAATTGCAAGAAATACACGTTTTCTGAATTAGAGCTCGGCGCACTTGCTCCCTACTCCGAACAACTTAACTCCAGCAATGATATACTCCGATCAACAATTAGCGCAGCAATTGGAGCGCACCGAAGCGCGGGCGAACGCGGCCTTTGTGGAAGCACGCGCCAGCCTCTTCCCGGAAAGCAAGGCGCAGTGGATTGAGGTTGCCGGTACGTATGCCATGTTCGATGGCCCAGAGTCGCCGCTGACGCAGACCTTTGGCTTGGGGCTTTTTGGCGAGGTCGCGCATCCGGATCTGGATAAGCTGGAGGCGTTTTTTACAGAACGGAGCGCGCCCATTTTGCACGAAATCAGTCCGATGGCCGATGCTGAGCTGTTGAGTTTGTTGAACGAGCGCAGCTATCAGCCGATAGAATACACCAGCGTCCTGTATCGCGATCTTACAGAAGATCTTGATTATCAGATTGCTGATAATAAACACTTAGCTACGCGCCTGATTGCAACCGGAGAAGAGGAGCGCTGGGCTCGCACCTTGGCGCAGGGGTGGAGCACCGAAATGCCCGACCTCTCGGATTTTATCCTCGAATTAGGCCAGATCACGGCCAACACCGCAGGCGCATTTCCCTTTCTGGCAGCCCTGCACGACGAGCCCATTGCCGCTGGTGGCCTCTACATCTACGACGGCGTTGCCCTGCTGGCCGGCGCCAGCACAATTGCGGCCGGCCGGCGGCAAGGGGCGCAGCTTGCGTTGCTCAATGCACGGTTGCAATACGCTGCCCAACAAGGCTGTACCATTGCCATGATGGGCGCATCGCCCGGCAGTCAATCGCAGCGAAATGCCGAGAAACATGGTTTCCGCATTGCATACACCCGCACCAAGTGGCAATTGTTATCTAATTGATTTAGAGGTAATTAGCCATTGCGAATTTGTCCGTCGCCACGTACAATCCACTTGTAGCTGGTGAGTTCTTCCAGCCCCATCGGGCCGCGGGCGTGCAGCTTTTGCGTGCTGATGCCGATTTCGGCGCCCAGGCCGAATTGTGCGCCGTCGGTGAAGGCGGTGGAGGCGTTGGCATACACGGCGGCGGCATCCACGCTGTTCAGAAACTGCTCGATGTGCACCGGGCTTTCCGAAACGATGGCTTCGCTGTGCTTAGAGCTGTGGTGCGCGATGTGCGTGAGCGCTTCTTCCAGATTATTAACCGTCTTGACGGCCATTTTCAAAGACAAAAATTCGGTGCCGAAATGCTCGTCCGTGGCAGGCTGCAACATATCCGTGGGGTACAGGCCGCGCAGGGCAGCAAAGGCCTGGGCATCAGCATAGAGCAGGACGTTGGCCGCAGCCAAAGGTGCCACCAACGCCGGCAAATCAACCAAGCGGGCTTGGTGCAGCAGCAGGCAGTCCAGGGCATTGCAGACGCTCACGCGACGGGTTTTGGCATTCGCGACAATGGCCCGGCCTTTGGCTAAATCGGCGGTTTCGTCGAAGTAGGTATGCACAATGCCCGCGCCGGTTTCAATGACGGGTACTTTGGCGTTACTGCGCACAAAATCAATGAGTTGCTGGCTGCCACGCGGAATCAGAACGTCCACGAATCCAACGGCTTGCAGGAGCGCTTCGGTCGCCTGACGGTCGGGGGGAAGCAGCGCAACGATGGCGGGGTCGAGGTTATGGCGCAAGATTACCTCCTGGATCACGGTCATGATCGCGGCGTTGGAATGCGCCGCGTCGCTGCCGCCTTTCAGGATGCAGGCATTGCCGGTTTTGAAGCACAGCGAAAACACATCGAATGTCACGTTCGGGCGGGCTTCGTAGATCACGCCTACCACTCCCAACGGTACACGCACCTTGCTGATTTGCAAGCCATTGGGTAGCTCCTTTTGCAGCAGCATCTCGCCCAGTGGTGATGTTAGCCTGGCCACGTTCCGGATGTCGTCGGCGATGGCTTGGATGCGCGCAGAAGTCAGGGTCAGCCGGTCGTATTTCGGATCGTCGGGCGTCATGCGGGCGAGATCCTTCTCGTTTTCGGCTAGCAGGAAAGGCGTTTGCGCCACGGCGGTTTCCGCTAGGTCGAGTAGCAGCGCATCTATCGTTTCGGTAGGCACCAATCCTAAGCCGCGGCTGGCCTCTCGGGTACTTTCGAAGGTGGCTTGAAGATTCATGAGCAGAAAATAGAATTCAGAACTTGAGTAGAACTAGGGCTAAGATTAAAGCTAGTTCCCCTCCTCAGCTGAGGAGGGGAACTAGCCTTAGCTTTGTTTTTTAGTTTGTGTTTATAAATGATTTATAATCAAGTATTTATGAAAAGATAATCATAATGCACCAGTGGCTTTTGGTTTTTTTGGCCGAGGCGCTCCTGCGCTTTTTCGGAGCTGTATTCGGCGATGCCTAGGCCGATGGGTTTTTCGTGTTCGTCGAGCAGGCGGATGATGTCGCCTTTTTGAAACTCGCCGATGATGCTCACGACACCTATTGGCAGCAGGCTCACAGCGTGCGTGGCGTCGGTGAGGGCGGTTTTGGCGCCGGCATTTACCCGCACGGCCCCTTTGGCTGCGCTCTCGGAATGCGCGATCCACTTCTTTCTGCCCGAAGCCGATTTGTTGGGCAGAAATCTTGTGTTGGCCACATCTTCCTGAAGCAGCCGCGGCAGCACGTTGTCGGTTTTGCCGTTGGCGATGTGCACTGTGATGCCCAATTGCGCCACTTTGTGGGCCATGTGGCACTTCGTAATCATGCCGCCGCGCCCGAATTGCGAGCGCTGCGTAGTCACGAACGACGAAAAGCTGGTGGTCGTGGGAGCAATTTCGGCGATGAGCTCGGAAGCTGGGTTCTTGGGATCGCCGTTGAAAATGCCGTCGACGTTGCTCAAGATCAGCAGCGCATCGGCGTCGAGCATGGAGGCGATGAGGCCGGCCAGCTCGTCGTTGTCGGTAAACATGAGCTCCGTGACCGAAATCACGTCGTTCTCATTCACGATGGGCACGATGTTGTGTTGCAGCAGCGCCCGGAAGCAGTTCTGCATGTTGAGGTAGTGCACGCGGTCGCGAAAATCCTCTTTGGTCACGAGCACCTGCGAGCACACCAGCTGGTGCTGGCCAAACAGCTCGGCGTACAGCGTTAGCAGCTTCACCTGCCCGACCGAAGCCAGCAGTTGGCGGCTCGTTACGGCGTCGGCTTTATCCGAAATCTTGATCAGGCTGCGCCCCGACGCCACGGCCCCCGACGACACCACAATTACCTCCAAGCCCTGCGCCTTGAGCGCCGCAATCTGGGCCACCAGGTGCTCGATGCGGGCGGCGTCGGGGAGGCCATCGGCTTGGGTGAGCACGTTGGAGCCAATTTTTACAATGATTCTTTTGTAGGGAAGCGCCATGATGCGAAGGTCGGTAAAGGGCTAGCCCGGCAGCGTTTGAGAGGCAGAAGGTAAGCCGAACTGCGCAGGAGGCCGTAATTTTAGAACTTCCCACGCTAAACTTCCTCCCTGATGCGCCTGCTGCTGTTGCCCGTTTTTCTCTTGTGTTACTTTCTGGCGCCTGCCCAACGCGTGACGGAGCGCGACTTTCGGAAATACTTTGACGAGCAGGGCGTAGAAGGTTCGTTTCTGCTGTTCGACGCCAAAGCTAACCAATACACGGCCTACAACCTTCCGCGCTGCCGCGAAGGCTTTCTGCCCGCCTCGACTTTCAAAATCCCCAATACGCTCATCGGCCTCGAAACCGGCGCCCTGCGCGACACCAGCGAAATCTGCCACTGGGACGGCGTACAACGCGAAATTGCCGCCTGGAACACCGACATGCCCTACGCCCAGGCCCTGCGCGTGTCGTGCGTGCCGTGCTACCAGCAGCTGGCGCGGCGCATCGGCGCGGCGCGCTACCAAACGTGGCTGGCCAAGCTAAAATTTGGCCGCATGAACGTAACCGCCGCCACCGTCGATACCTTTTGGCTCACCGGCACTTCGCGCATCACGCAGTTCGAGCAAATTGATTTCTTGCGGCGCTTCCAAAGCGGAAAACTGCCCATCGCCAAGCGCCACCAAGACGCCGTGAAAGCGTTGCTGGTCCTGGGCAAAGGCCCAAACTGGACGCTACGGGGCAAAACCGGCTGGACGGGCTTCTGGCGCGCCGGCAAAAGCAACCACAACGGCTGGTTCGTAGGCTGGGTCGAGCAAAACGGACAGGCCTATTTCTTCGCCCTGAACATGGAGCCCAAAAACGGCGGTCCGGCCACCCAAGAATTTATTCAGGGTCGCCGGGCCATCACCGAAAAGATCCTGCGCCAAGAGTTTCAACTCATGCAGTAAGCGGGCGTTGTTTAGAATGTTTTATTATAAAAAATTGATAATCAATTGTTTATAATAAATAGTGAATGTCGATGTGCTTGCCTGTAGCTCGCCGGCTTGGCTTGATCTGACGACATTCTATATCTTGGCGGCATGCCCGTTTCTTCTTCCTACACAACCCAAATCCAGCCCCTGACTCCCGTTCTCGAAACCGAGAGACTACGGCTGCGCGGCCTCCAAACTCAGGATTTAGATGAGTTTCTTGTCATGTGGTCAGATCCCGAGTTTTTCCGCTACCTGGGTGGGAAGCCGCAGAAAAGGGAAGAAGTGTGGCGCCGGATGATCGCCCAGCAAGGCCATTGGAGCCTGATGGGCTACGGCTACTGGGGCGTCGAGGAAAAGAGCACCGGCCGGTTCGTCGGCAACGTCGGCTTCGCCGACTTTCGCCGCGATCTTACGCCATCCATCGAGGGGATGCCGGAAATCGGGTGGGTGCTGGCGCCGCGGGTGCACGGCCTGGGCTATGCGACAGAAGCTGTACAAGCGGCCTTGGAATGGGGAGAGCAGCATTTCGAACCCAAGCAAATTGCCTGCATCATCGACCCGGATAACGCTGCTTCTCTGCGAGTTGCCCATAAGTTCGGCTTCCAGGAAATTGCTCGCACTACTTATAACAATGAGCCCATTTTGGTGCTACAACGGTAAGGAAGTCACTAATAACCGTGACAGATTTCATTCCAGTGCTAGTTGGAGTGATTTGAATCCGCTGTTTTGCCAATTTCATCTGTGATATTAATATATTTGTTGATTGTGTTCTTTGGGGAATAATCTACGAGCGTAGTGTCCTTAAAATAGAATATCCATTGTATAGGGTCAATTCTTGCAAGTGGCATTTTTCTCATTTTCTCTATCCTAGTAGAAACAGGAGTTACATGTTTTACAGACAAGAGTTTGTTTTCGCCATTGTCAACAATATAGAGAGTCATGGTGTCTTGAAGCACTTGTGTTGTAATAACTCTCTCGTCACTTGCAAGAGGTAAAGCGTTGGAAATCGATAAAAAAGTAGTGTCATTACTTATGGATGTGTAGATATTTACTGTGCTATCATTTTTGACTTTATTTTTTGAAAGCGCCTTGATAAATGCGGATATTATATTTGGAACAACAGAATTTTTAAAAACCACATTTGTATTTATTTGCTTTGCCTCATTACATGATGTTAGTGTGATAATCAAAATAAATGTTAATATGTTCTTCATCATTATGTATGTTTTTAATTCATATTGAAGATAGCTTCTAGTTTCCAAACGGTATAACCCTATGATCACACGGGGCAGAGCCCCGCGCGGTTGGCCGTTGTATAAGATCTACCATCCAGCCTGACAAAGGCCCAATTTCATCTAGTTTACGTCATACCGAACAGTACAGGAGGGTTGCGGCGAGGTATTCGCGTTACTTGGATACCATCCCACCACTCTTGGCGCCCACCTTCCCGGCGCGGACTTGTTTGTATGAAACGAGGATGCCTGTTTGTCCTTTGCTGGCTTGCTGCGATGGCGGCCGCTGCCCAGATCGTGCGCCAGCCTATTCCGGATAAGCTCGTCGTGCTCACTTTCGACGATGGGCCGGTGACTCACGCCACGTTTGTGGCCCCGCTGCTGAAGAAATACGGCTTCGGCGGCACGTTCTTCGTCTGCGAGTTTCCGCCTCACTTTGCCGACAAAACCAAGTACATGAGCTGGCAGCAGATCCGGCAGCTCGACCGCATGGGCTTCGAGGTGGCCAACCACACGCTCACGCACAAGCACGTCAATAAGCTGACCAAGCCGCAGCTGGTAGCCGAGCTAGATTCCCTCGAAAAGCGCTGCCAGACCTACCAGATTCCGCGGCCCGTCACCTTCGCGTACCCCGGCTACGACACGGCGCCCACCGCTTTTGAGGTGCTGAAAGAGAAAGGCTACCTCTTCGCCCGCGCCGGCTATGATCGCGCCTACAATCCTTTGGTCGATCATCCGTACTTGGTTCCGGGCTTCACAATGAAGACGGACAATAAGGCATTGATTATGAATGCCTTACAACAAGCCAAAAACGGCAAGATCGTGGTGCTCACGGTGCACGGCGTACCCGACTACGAGCACGACTGGGTGACTACGCAACCGGCTCTTTTTGAGGAGTATATGAAATACCTGCACGACAACCACTACCATGTGATTGCCCTGCGGGATCTGGCCAAATACATCAACGTGTCGGAAGCTGCGCAAAAGCTCAGTCTGACCATTCCGAAGTCAGCGCAATGAAAAATGAATTTCATGCGCGCATGTTGAGAAAGCTGCCAAACGGTATGCTGGCGCTGTTTTTATGGCTGAGCGCAACGGGAAACACCCAGGCGCAGCCTTCGACTGGCAAGCCGTTTCCTACTGTCAATATCCAAGTTGATCTCACGCAACCCAAAGGCCGCATGGACCCCGTGTGGGCGTGGTTTGGCTACGACGAGCCCAACTATACCTACATGAAGGACGGCCAAAAGCTGCTTTCCGAGCTGGCCGCCCTTAGCCCCACGCCGGTGTACGTGCGGGTGCACAACCTGCTTAACACCGGCGACGGCACCGCGGCTCTGAAATGGGGTTCGACCAACGCCTACACCGAAGATGCCAACGGCCGCCCGGTCTACAACTGGACCATCATCGACAAGATTTTCGATTCTTATATCAAGCGGGGCATGAAGCCGCTGGCCCAGATCGGGTTTATGCCGGAAGCGCTCTCGACCAAGCCTCAGCCCTACCAGCACCAGTGGGAGCCCGGCAAGCCCTACGAGGCCATTCATACCGGCTGGCGCTATCCGCCGAAAGACTACGAGAAGTTTGCCGAGCTGGTGCGCCAGTGGGTGCTGCACTCGGTGCAGCGCTATGGCAAGGCCGAGGTAGAAAGCTGGTATTGGGAGCTATGGAACGAGCCGGATGCACCCTACTGGGGCGGCACGCCCGAGGAATATCAGAAGCTCTACGACTACTCCATGGGCGCCGTGCGTCGTGCGCTACCAACCGCCAAAGTGGGCGGCCCGCATATCACCGGGCCGGGCAACGCGAAGGCCGCGGCTTTCCTGAAAGCCTTCCTGGAGCACTGCCGCAGCGGCAAAAACTACGTCACGGGCCAGACCGGTTCGCCGCTCGATTTCATTGCGTTTCACGCCAAAGGCGCCCCACGCGTAGTCAACGGAGCAGTGCAAATGAACTTGGGTACGCAGCTGCGCCAGATTTCGACGGGCTTCCAGATTGTGGCTTCCTATCCGGAGTTCAGTCGCTTGCCCATCATCATCGGCGAGTCGGACCCGGAAGGCTGCGCGGCTTGCGGCATGAAAACCAACCCCGAAAACGCCTACCGCAACGGCACGCTCTACGCCAGCTATACGGCCGCAGCGTTTGCGCGCAAATATGAACTAGCTGACTATCATAAAGTTAATTTCAAGGGCGCCGTAACGTGGGCTTTTGAGTTCGAGAACACGCCGTGGTTCTATGGCTTCCGCGATCTGGCTACCAACGGCGTCGATAAGCCGGTGCTGAACGTGTTTCGGATGTACGGCATGATGCGCGGCAACCGCGTGGCCGTAACCGGCAACATGGCCTACAACACGCTCGCCGTGCGCGACTCCAGCGTGCGCCGCGCCCCCGACGTGAACGCCCTGGCCGCCCGCGATACCACCGCCAACGCGGCTACCGTGATGGTCTGGAACTACCACGACGACAACCTGCCCGCGCCCGCTTCGCCGGTAGAAGTAGTCGTGAGCGGCCTCGGTGCGGCCAAAAGCGTGCAGGTAACCCAGTACCGCATCGACCAGACGCACAGCAACTCCTACACGGCGTGGCAGAAAATGGGCTCGCCCCAGCAGCCTACCGCCGCGCAAGTTGCCCAACTCGAAAAAGCGGGTCAGCTACAGCAATTCGCCGCGCCGAGCAAGGCTACCGTCACCAAAGGAGAGGTGCGGCTGAAAACAGAGTTGCCGCGCCAAGCCGTGGCCTTGTACAAGCTAACGTGGTAACCCTAAAAGCGCAGTTTTGAAGAGCGTGAAACGTGTAAACAATCAATTGATAATGAAAAACTTACATGCCTTCCTGAGCGGTTGCTTGGTTCTCTTCAGCATAAACGCTCAAGCCCAGGCCCAACTGGAAACCGGTTCGCAAAAGCCGATGCCTGCGCAGTGGATTGATAAGGACACGGGCCATAAAGTCGTGCGCCTAACCGATAAGGTAACCGGCAACAACGCCAGCTTCTACTTCCACAACAACCCGTTTGTGAAGGGCGCTGCCGGTGCCGGCGATAAGATGGTGTTTTATCACACCGACGCGCAGGGTAAGCAGCTTTATGCCTTGAATCTGAAGACCTTACAGGCTGAGCCGCTGACGCGCCACTTCGCGCAGGTGAGTGGCGAAATTGTCGCGCCCAAGCACCGCGACGTGTATTACCAGACGCAGGATACGGTGTACGCCACCAACATCGACACCAAGAAAACGCGGCGCGTATTCGTGTTCCCCAAAGATTTCAAGGCTAGCATTACCTCGCTCAACGCCGACGAAACCCAGCTGGGTGGTGCGTGGTCGACGGATGCGGAAAAGGAAATCTCGAAGAAGTATCCGGAGAAGTCCGATTACTTCAACCGCATTTACGAGTCGAAGCTGCCGCGCACGCTCTTTACGGTGAACGTGCAGACGGCGAAGCTCGACAAGCTGTTTACCGATAGCGCTTGGCTCAACCACGTGCAGTTTTCGCCCACCGACCCCAACCTGCTCATGTTCTGCCACGAAGGCCCGTGGCACAAGGTGGATCGCATCTGGACGATCAATACCAAAACCAAAGCCGTGAAGCTCGTGCACAAGCGCACGATGGACATGGAAATCGCTGGGCATGAGTTTTTTAGCCCCGACGGCAAAACCATCTGGTTCGACAACCAGTTGCCGCGCGGCGCCACCTTCTACCTGACGGGCGCCAACTTACAGACCGGTCAGGAGAAGAAATACCAGATGACCCGCGACGAGTGGTCTATCCACTTCACCATCTCGCCCGATCAGAAGCTGTTTGCCGGCGACGGCGGCGATGCCGGCCAGGTAGCGAAGGCCCAGAACGGGACCTGGATCTACCTTTTTCACCCCGAAGGCGACAAGTTTCGCTCGGAGAAGCTGGTGAACATGAAGGCGCACGGCTACAAGCTGGAGCCCAACATTCACTTCTCGCCCGATGGCAAGTGGCTGATTTTCAGAGCCAATTTTGAGGGCAGCGAGCAGGTGTACGCCGTGGAGCTGGCTCCGGCTGCGAAGGGCAGTGTCGGGAAAGCGGGTAAATAAGGAACTTCAGTAAGTAATTGATTAACTGATAGATACGGATCATGAGAAAAGGAGCTTTCGGAAGTGCGATGCGGTGGATGAGCTTGTTCTTCGCGCTGGCTGCTTTGCCGCTACAGGCCCAAAAATTGCCCAAGCAGAAGGACATTCTGAAGAAGATGACCTTGGCCAACGCCTACTTCATGAAGAAGTGGCCGGACCCCGGCAAGGAAATCGTGACCAACATCGCGCGGCCCAGCAACATCTGGACGCGGGGCGTGTACTACGAAGGCCTGATGGCGCTCTACAACACCGATAAGCAGCAGCGCTACTACGACTATGCCGTGGACTGGGGCCAGAAGCACAACTGGGGCCTGCGCAAAGGCATCACCGATCGCAACGCCGACGACCAGTGCGCCGGCCAGACCTACATTGATCTGTACCTGATCGACCCCAAGCCCGAGCGCATTCACGACATCAAGGCCAGCATCGACCTGATGGTGCAGAGCGACAAAATCGACGACTGGAACTGGATTGACGCCCTGCAAATGGCCATGCCCGTGTACGCCCGGCTGGGCGTGCTGTACAAGGACAATGCCTACTTCGAGAAGATGTACCAGATCTACAACTACTCGAAAACGCAGCACGGTACCAACGGCCTCTACAACCCGCAAGACCAGCTTTGGTGGCGCGACAAGGACTTTGTGCCGCCGTACAAAGAGCCCAACGGCGAAGATTGCTACTGGAGCCGCGGCAACGGTTGGGTAGTGGCGGCCATGGTGCGCGTACTCGACATCATGCCCAAAGACGCCCCGCACCGCGAAGAATACGAGCAGATGTACATGAGCATGATGAAGGCGCTGCCGCCCTTGCAACGCGCCGATGGCTACTGGAACGTGAGCCTGCACGACCCCACGCATTTCGGCGGCAAGGAGCTTTCGGGCACCGCATTGTTCGTTTACGGCATGACCTGGGGTATGAATAAGGGCCTGTTGGACAGCAAAGTATACAAGCCCATCGTGATCAAAGCCTGGAATGCCATGGCCAAAGAGTGCGTGCAGCGCGACGGTTCGTTGGCCTATGTGCAGGGCACCGGCAAAGAGCCCAAAGACGGCCAGCCCGTATCGCTCACTTCCCGCCCCGATTTTGAAGACTACGGCTTGGGTTGCTTCCTGCTGGCCGGCAGTGAGTTGTACAAGCTGAAATAGAACTAAAAATTAAAGACTAGTTCTCCTCCTCAGTTGAGGAGGGGAAATAGTCTTCTAGCTCCAACGCTAGTTCCTTCATGAATACTGAACGCCTCTCTGAACTATGAAAAAATCCACTTTCGCCCTTTCCCTTTTGTTAAGCCTTGCCACTGCACAAACCTGGGCGCAGGCACCAAAATGGCCGGCCATCACGCAGCAAACCAAACCCTGGACGCGCTGGTGGTGGGAGGGAAGCGCCGTAAACCCCAAGGACCTCACCAACCTGCTGGAACAATACCAGAAAGCTGGGCTGGGCGGCGTGGAAATCACGACGATTTATGGTGTGCACGGGGCTGAAAGTCAATTCATTGATTTTCTATCGCCGAAGTGGATGGACATGCTCACACACACGCTCACCGAGGCCGGTCGTTTGGGCATGGGCGTGGACATGGCACAGGCGTCGGGCTGGCCGTTTGGCGGGCCGTGGGTAACGCCAACTGACGCCTGCAAATACGTGACCTACCAAACCTACTCGGTGAAGGGCGGCGAGCAACTGAAAGAGGCTGTGACCTTCATGCAGAAACCCATCGTGCGGGCTATCAATCACCAGGTCGATATCAAGACGCTGGTGGATCCGGTGGCCAAAAACAAGGATTTGCAGTCGCTGGCGCTCGATCAGGTGCGGTTTGAGAAGCCGCTGCCGCTCCAAACGCTCATGGCGTATTCCGACAAGGGCGAAACGGTGGATTTGACCAGCAAAGTCGATGCGCAGGGCAAACTGAACTGGACGGCCCCGGCCGGCAACTGGACGCTGTACGCGCTGTTTCAGGGCTGGCACGGCAAGCAAGTGGAGCGCGCTGGCCCCGGCGGGGAAGGCGACGTGATCGACCACTTCTCCAAAACCGCCACCCAGCATTACCTCCAGCGTTTCGACGAAGCCTTTAAGGGCCACGACATCAAGCCGTTGCGGGCGTTTTTCAACGATTCGTACGAAGTAGACGATGCCCAGGGCGAATCGAACTGGACGCCACAGATGTTCGCGGAGTTTCAAAAGCGGCGCGGTTACGATTTGCACAAGTATTTGCCGGCCTTATTTGGCAAAGACACCGACGACCGAAACCACCGCGTGCTCTGCGATTACCGCGAAACCATCTCGGAACTGCTGCTCGAAAACTACACCCAAACCTGGAGCGACTGGGCCAAAACCCAAGGCGCCCTAATTCGCAACCAGGCCCACGGCTCGCCCGCCAATATCCTTGATCTGTACGCGGTTACGGACATTCCCGAGACGGAAGGCACCGATTTGCTGCGCATCAAATTCGCCTCGTCGGCGGCCAACGTCACGGGCAAAAAGCTGGCTTCGTCGGAGTCGGCGACGTGGGAAAACGAGCATTTCTTGTCCAAGCTCAGCGACATCAAAGTGGCGATGGATCGCTACCTGCTGGGCGGCGTCAACCACACTTTTTACCACGGCACCAACTATTCGCCGCAGGCGGCTGCTTGGCCGGGCTGGCTGTTTTATGCGGCTGTGCACTTCAATCCCAACAACACCTTCTGGACGGATTTTGGGAAGCTGAACACGTATGTGGCTCACTGTCAATCATTTCTACAAGAAGGAAAGCCCAACAACGATGTGCTGGTATATCTGCCCATCTACGATTCCTTTTCCAACCCCAGCGGCAAGGTGCTTTTGCAGCACTACGATGGCATCGAGCACGGCTTCAAGGGAATGCCCGTGGAAAATACCACCGAAGCGTTGCTGAAAAAGGGCTACGGCTTCGACTTTATCTCGGATAAGCAGCTGCAACGCGTAACGGGCGCCGGCGCGGCGCTGCACACCGGCGGCGTAACTTATCAGACGGTGTTGCTGCCCGATGTGCGCCTCGTGCCGCTGCCTACGCTAGAGCGCGTGCTCACGCTGGCCCAAAACGGCGCGACCATTGTGGTGCAAAACCAGCTGCCTACTGACGTGCCCGGCCTCGGCAACCTCGACGCCCGCCGGGCCACGCTGAAGAAGCTGCTGGGCCAGCTGAAGTTTGCGGACGCCGGCAAGGGCGTGCAAAAAGCGGCCATTGGCAAAGGCAAAATCTTGGTGGGCAAAGACGTGGATCAGTTGCTAGCTGCCGCCGGTGTGAAGCGCGAAGCAATGGTCGATCAGGGGGTGCAATATGTGCGCCGCAGTCATGCCAAAGGCCATTATTACTTCCTCGCTAACCATGGGGAGAAGGCTGTAGAAGGCTGGGTGAAGCTGCAAACCCCCGCCAAATCGGTGGCACTCTATAACCCCATGACCGAGAAGTTCGGCATGGCTTCGGTGCGCAACGCGGGCAGCACGCCGGAAGTATACCTGCAACTCGCACCGGGCGAATCGTGCATCCTGGAAACCAACGAAGCGGCCGTAACCGGCCCGGCTTATGCGTACCTGAAAACGGCCGGAACTCCGCAACCCGTAACGGGCACCTGGGACATCAATTTCGTGAAAGGGGGACCCGAATTGCCCGCCAAAGTGCAGACCAAAGAACTCGGCTCCTGGACCAATTTGAGCGGCGACGCGGTGAAGAAGTTCTCCGGCACGGCCACGTATACCACGTCGTTCCCCATGCCGACCGGCTCGGGCGAAGGCTGGATACTGAATCTTGGGAAAGTAGCCGAAAGTGCTCGGGTGCAGGTAAATGGGCAGGATGTTGGGACGCTAATCGGACCTGTTTATCAGGTATTTATCCCGAAGAGCCAACTTAAGGCGACCAATACGCTAACCGTGAGCGTGTCCAATGCCATGGCCAACCGCATTGCCGACATGGACAAAAATCACGTCGAGTGGAAGAAGTTCTACAACGTGAATATTGCCGCCCGCCTTCCCGAAAACCGCGATGCCAACGGCGTATTTACTGCCGAGAAATGGGCCCCGCGCGAATCTGGCCTGATTGGGCCCGTTACCCTGACGCCAGCCACCACGGGTGCGCAGGTGCAGTAAGGCCCTATTTGTTCTGAAACGAAACCCTGACAAGCTTTTCCGCTGCTGCATGAAGCAAATGACTTCTTTACGCATCTTGTTGACGGCCAGTATATTGGCCTCAACAACTGCGGCTTTCGCCAACGTTACCTTGCCCGCGCTCATCACCGACAACATGGTGTTGCAGCAAAAAGCCAACGCGGCACTTTGGGGGTGGGCCGATCCGGGTGAGGCGATTACGGTGAGTGCGAGTTGGGCCAAAACTCCGGTGAAAGCGGTCGCCGATGCGCAGGGCAACTGGCTCGTGCGCGTGCCCACAACCAAAGCGGGTGGTCCGTACACACTGACCATTCAGGGTAAGAACACACTGAAAATCAATAATATACTGCTAGGGGAAGTGTGGCTCTGCTCAGGGCAGTCGAACATGGCGTTTCCGGTGACGAAGCGGCCCAACAGCGGCTCGTACACGGGCGTCATCAACGCGGAGGAGGTAATCCCGAAGGCAAATTACCCGACCATCCGCATGTTTACGGTGCAGACAAAGACGGGCGATACACCGCAACGCGATGTGCAGGGCAATTGGGTGGCATGCAGCCCCCAGACGGTGGGCGACTTTTCGGCGGTCGCGTATTTCTTCGCCAAAGAAGTGCAGGAGAAGACCCACTTCCCGATTGGGTTGATCAATTCGTCGTGGGGCGGCACGCCCGCCGAGTCTTGGACGCGCAAGGAGGTGCTCGAAAAAGATCCTGATTTGCAGCCGATTCTGGCCCGCTACGAGCGGGGGCTGACGACGATTGAGCAAGACCGCGAAACCTACAAGGCGCAGCTTGCTGCATATCAACAAGAGAAAGCCGCCAACCCCAACACGCCGCGCATGCCACCGCGCGAGCCCGTCGGACCGACCAGCAACAAGTCGCCCTACAAGCTCTACAACGCCATGATTCACCCGCTGGTGCCGTACACGCTGAAAGGCGTGATCTGGTACCAGGGCGAGAGCAACGTCGATCGGGCCTATCAGTATCGAAAGCTGTTCCCGGCCATGATTGCGAGCTGGCGCGCCGATTGGAAGCAGCCCGACCTGCCGTTCTACTTTGTGCAAATCGCACCGCACCGCACCGGCAACCCCGAATTGCGCGAGGCGCAACTCTTGACCATGCAGACGGTGCCGCGCACCGGCATGGCCGTGATCACCGATTGGGGCGATTCGCTGGACATTCACCCGCGCAACAAAGAAGTAGTGGGCCACCGGCTCGCGCTGTGGGCCTTGGCGAAAGAATACGGCGCGAAAAACCTCGTCTATTCCGGGCCGATTTACCACGACATGAAAGTGGAAAACGGCAAAGTGCGCCTGAACTTCGAGTACGTTGATGGGGGCTTAGTAGCCCAAGGCGGTCCGTTGCGGCAGTTTGCCATCGCCGGTCCCGACAGCGTATTTGTGCCCGCGCTGGCCAAAATTGAAGGAAAATCGGTGGTGGTCTGGAGTGACCAAGTGAAGCAGCCAGTAGCCGTCCGCTTTGCGTGGCGCGAAGTGCCCAAACCCAACTTCTTCAACGCCGCCGGCCTCCCTGCCACGCCTTTCCGCACGGACAAATGGCGGACTTCGACGCAAGGGAAATTATAGCGCAGAGCCCCTGCCAGAAAACTTAGATCAATTTCCTGCTTCAGCTGAGGAAGGAAATTGATTTTATAAATAATTGACAGTCAAATACTTGTAGAAATGGAAGAAATCGCCTTCACCATGAAACTCAAACCCGGTGTGGAAGCCGAGTACAAGCGTCGGCACGATGAAATCTGGCCGGAGCTGTCGCAGGTGCTGCACAACGCCGGCATCCGCGACTATTCCATTTACCTCGACCGCGCCAGCGGAACGCTGTTTGCGGTACAGAAGCGCACCGAGGGCCACTTAGCCGACAGCTTGCCAGCGTTGCCGATCATGCAAAAATGGTGGGCGTACATGGCCGATCTGATGGAAACGAACCCCGGCAACTCACCCGTGGTAGTGAACCTGGAGCGTGTCTTTCACGCGGATTGAAATACCCGCCGGATCGAAAAGCGATCCGTATTTCTGTTGAGCTCGATATAAAGCTCAATAACAGGAGGGTACGGGAGGGTCTTGCGCTTGAGAGAAAGCAAGTTTGTATACCGCCTCAGTGTCCTTTTCCGGCAACCGGAATCGCACGGGCTGCTCCTTTCCTGCAAGCGATGCCTCGTATGAAATTGCTGCTTTCTCTACTCTCTTTATTCGCGCTGTGGGCAACCTTGGCGTTCCGCCCGGCTGCTGATGCGCCGGAATGGGTGAAGCAAGCAGGCGCGAAGGCTTTTCCGACGGGCAAAACCACGTTCGCCGCGGCTAAGTATGGCGCCAAAGGCGACGGTACGACGCTCAATACCAAAGCCTTACAAGCTGCCATTGATGCGGCCGCCAAAAAAGGTGGTATCGTAACGCTGGCTCCCGGACGCTACCTCACTGGCTCCATCTTCCTGAAAAAAGGGGTTACGCTACAAGTGGATAAAGGCGTAGAATTGCTTGGTAGCCAGAATATTAAAGATTACCCCGAGATCCCGACCCGCGTAGCCGGCATTGAGATGCCGTGGCCCGCCGCCCTGATCAATATTCTGGACCAGGAAAACGTGGCTGTTACCGGCCAAGGCACCATCGATGGCCAAGGCAAGGTTTTTTGGGACAGTTACTGGGCCTTGCGGAAAGACTACGAGAAGAAAGGTCTGCGCTGGATTGTCGATTACGACGCCAAACGCCCGCGCACACTGCTCGTTGCCAACTCCTCAAATGTTACTTTAAAAGGCGTTACGCTCCAGCGCGCAGGCTTCTGGACGGTGCACATTCTGTACTCCAAAAACGTTACGGCCGATGGTTTGGTAATCCGCAACAACATCGGCGGCCACGGTCCCAGCACCGACGGCATCGACATTGATTCGAGCGGCTACGTGCTGGTACAAAACTGCGACATCGACTGCAACGACGACAATTTTTGCCTGAAATCGGGCCGCGATTACGATGGTCTGCGCGTAAATCGCCCCACGGAGTACATCGTTATTCGCGACTGTATCGCCGGGGCTGGTGGTGGCTTGCTTACCTGCGGCAGCGAAACCTCGGGCGGTATTCGCCACGTGTGGGCGCACAATCTGAAGGCCAAAGGCACGTCTGCGGGCCTCCGCATCAAATCGGCGCTGACGCGCGGCGGCACCGTCGAAGACATCACCTTCGAGGACGTGCAGATGGAAGGCGTTGGGACTACCGTTGAGATCGGCATGAACTGGAACCCGAGCTACAGCTACTCCACGCTGCCCGCCGGCTACACCTCCGAAACCATTCCGGCGCACTGGAAAACGATGCTGATGAAGGTAGAGCCCGCGCGTGGACTGCCGCATTACCGCGACGTGAAAGTGGCTCGCTTAAAGGTGACCAACGCCAAACAAGCCATCCTCGCCGAAGGATTACCCAACTCTTTTCTCGAGAATTTTCACTTCGAAGACCTAGACATTACGGCCAGCAAAGCAGGCGGCATCAACTACGCCAAAGACTGGACGATGAAAAACGTGGACGTAAAGCCCGAAAACCGCGAACCGGTG
Source organism: Hymenobacter sp. BT491 (assembly GCF_014349165.1). Taxonomy (NCBI): domain Bacteria; kingdom Pseudomonadati; phylum Bacteroidota; class Cytophagia; order Cytophagales; family Hymenobacteraceae; genus Hymenobacter; species Hymenobacter sp. BT491. Next base: position 177,871 of record NZ_JACSJJ010000001.1, read on the forward strand.
GCCGTGCAAAACAGCTCCAACATGACTTTTTAGCGGGTGGGGACTTTGCTAAAATGCGGAGAAGCTGCTTCACTATTGAAGCAGCTTCTTTTTTTGTTTATAGTAAAATGGCCAGAGTTAAAGTTAGTTCCCCTCCTTAGTTAAGGAGGGGCTAGGGGTGGTTGAAAGACTAGAGCTAACTATCGCTCAACGATTGCCAACCACCCCTAACCCCTCCTGAGCTGAGGAGGGGAACTAGACTTAGCCTTAATAAACCAATACCACCAGACTGCGCGCGCCGTGGGCCCCGATGACTAGCGACTGTTCAATATCAGCTGTTTTGGAAGGGCCCGCGACGAAAACGCCGTAACCACCTGCCGATGGAAGCTGCGCATACGCCTCGTGCATGGTAGCCACAAGGTTGCGCTGGTCCAGCACCAGCACCAAATGCTGCGTGATGAAGGGCAGCGCCCGGTTCAGCATGTTTTGCTCGGGCAGCCAGATAGCGCCATTTTCCGCCACGCCAATTTCTCCTTGCAACACGGCCAAGTCAACGGCTTCGAGTATGTCGGTGGGCGTTTGGGTATCAACCGCTACGGTGGGCTTCACCAACGTAGAAGCACATCGGTAGGTAGCTGGAAATAGCTTTATGAGAGCAGATCCTAGGTGTTCCGGGCCAGCAACCTGGACTACTTCTCCGCCAATGCTGCGGAGTACTTCCGTGAAGCGCTCCAAGGAGGCCTCACCGCTGTATATGGGCACCGTGGGCAACGGAACTTCCTCGGGCTGATTGGCCCGAACGGCTGCTAAAATGCTTTCGCGGGATGTGCTCATGCCTTGCCGTTGGAGTTTTGCTGCTCATACCATTCGCGAAAGCTTTGCTTGGGCGGTGCGGGCATTTCACGCGCTTTGGCCCACGGATTCAAAGCTTTGGCGTGCGTAAAGCCGTGCGGCAACAACCGCAGCGATTCACGCGCTACCTTGCCGCCCCAGCCGTACACGCCTGGGCTCGACAACACGCGACTCAGGAGCTTCATGCTCCACTTTTTGGAGGCCGGCAATTCGTTATTCTCCCCAATGACTTGGCGCCACTTATAAAGCTGCGTGTGAATATCAATCTTGACGGGGCAAACATCTGTGCATGAGCCACATAGCGTCGAGGCAAAAGGCAGCGACTTGTGCTTGTGCATGTCGATGTTCGGCGACAGAATCGCGCCGATCGGCCCCGGAATCGTGAAGTCGTAGCTGTGGCCGCCGCTACGCCGGTACACGGGGCAGGTATTCATGCAGGCACCGCAGCGAATGCACTTCAGCGACGCCCGAAAGTCGGGGCGGCCGAGCTGCTTGGTGCGCCCATTGTCGACGATGACAATGTGCATCTCCTTGCCCGGCCCTGGCTTGGTGTAGTGCGAGGTGTAGGTAGTCACCGGCTGGCCGGTGGCGCTGCGGGCCAGCAGGCGCGTAAACACGCCCAAATCTGTGAGGCGCGGAATGAGCTTCTCGATGCCCATGCAGGCGATGTGCACTTTGGCGAGCGTCACACCCAAGTCGGCGTTGCCTTCGTTGGTGCACACTACCACACTGCCCGTTTCGGCCACGGCAAAGTTGACGCCCGAAATGGCTACTTGCCCCGACACAAACTTGGTGCGCAGGTGCAGGCGGGCTGCTTCGGTGAGGGTTTGCGGATCTTTTTCGCCTTTGAGAGTGCCCAGATGCAGGTGAAATGTTTCGCCCACATCTTCCTTTTTCAGGTGGATAGCCGGTAGCACCACGTGGCTGGGCGGCTCGTTGCGAAATTGAATAATGCGTTCGCCTAGGTCGGTGTCAACTACCTGAATACCATGCTGTAGCAAATACGGGTTCAGGTGGCATTCTTCCGTCAGCATCGACTTGCTTTTGACGATGCGTTCTGCCCCGTGCTTCCGCAGAATGTCCAGCACAATGGCGTTGTGTTCTTCGGCGTTGGCGGCCCAATGTACCTGCACGCCATTGGCGCGGGCCGCTTCTTCAAACTGCGTCAGGTAGGTGTGTAAGCGGCTGAGCGTGTGGTTTTTAATCTGAGAAGCCAACTCGCGCAACTCCTGAAATTCGGGAATGGCATAGATCGAGCGGTCGCGCTTTTGGCGCACAAACCACAGGGTTTCGTCGTGCCAGGTGGTGCGCTCCGCGTCCTTGACGAATTGCTCCGCCAACTCAGGATGGCTATGGTTCATACAGGGTTTCCATTAAGTAATTCGGCGGCGTGCATCACCTTGATGCCGAGCTGGCGGCGGCGCACAATGCCTTCCAAGTGCATCAGGCACGACATGTCGCCGCCGGTGAGTACCTGGGTGCCGTTGCGTACGTGGTCCTGCACCCGGTCCTGGCCCATGCGGGCCGAAACGGCTTCTTCGGCCACGCAGAACGTGCCGCCGAAGCCACAGCATTCGTCGTTGCGGTCCAGCTCCGTTAGCTCAATGCCTTGCAGCGACGACAAAAGCCGCCGAAGCTGCCCATCGCGCACCGGCGTTATTTCCGATTCGTTGGCCTGGTGCAGGCCCCGCTGACCGTGGCAGCTTAGGTGCAAACCGACTTTGTGCGGAAACGAGCCCGGAATTTCGGTCACGCCGAGTACGGTGGTGATGAAATCCACTAGCTCCAGCGTGTTTGTGCGAACGTGCTGAACCTCTGCGGTTTGGTCGATGATGTCGAAGTGCTTCCGGACGTGGTACACGCAGCTGCCCGCCGGCGCCACTACGTAGTCGTAATCGCGAAACGTCTTGACGAAATGCTGGTACACCGGAATTGCGTCGCGTTCGCACCCACTGTTGGCCATCGGTTGGCCGCAGCAGGTTTGCTGCATCGGAAAATCAGCTTTTACGCCTAGTTTCTCCAGCAGCTGCAGCGATGCCACGCCGACCTGCGGGTAAAATTGGTCCACGTAACACGGGACGAATAAGGCTACTTTCATAATGTGTTAATGAGGCTTTAAGCCTTCAGGGGCCTCAGCGCTAGGAGAGGCGTTCTAGTAGGAATACTAGGAAAGAAGACTAAACCTTACGTCGGTCATGCTGAGCTTGCCGAAGTATCTTACCGAACCAATCAGGTGAAGCGGTAGAGATGCTTCGGCAAGCTCAGCATGACATTTAAGAAGGGGAGACAGCGCTTTTTCCTGAGGTCTTCAGCTCACGAAAACAGCAGTTGCGTTTTCTTCAGCGCCTCGCCTTGCTCTAAGTGAATCAGAGCACCGAGGGCGGTGGCTTGGGGCACTTCCAATGTGCGGATTTTGGCGTCCGGAAATTGGCAGGCGAGCGTTTGCATAAACAGCGGGTTGCGCGCAAAGCCGCCGTCGACGTAAATCATTTTCTCGTCCTGCCGCACCAGGCTAATCGATTCTTTCAGAATGCTCATCAACCCCTGCATGAGGTGCTGATATGCCTCCACGGCCGTGCCGAACATCGACAAATCCCACTCCTGCGCCGGTTGCTCTGGGAAGGGGCCGGTGCCGTGCATACACCATGGCTTGAAAGCACTGGAAAGCTCGTCGGGCGGGCGCACCTGCACCAGCGAGTGGTAAAAATCGGGCTTGACGTGAAAGTGATGCGCAATGCGCTGGACCTGAAAATCGTGCTCGCGGCCGAAGAAAACGCGCGAAGCTTTGGTCATTTCCCCTTTCGGCGACAAAAAACTTAGGCAATCGCGCCGGAGCAATTCCGTGGTGAGCGGCTGGCGGTTGAAGGGGTTGAGCGTAATAGCCCAAGTGCCCGTCGAAATTAACAAAAAAGGTTCTTCGTGCTGTTGCAGATACGGCAGCACCGCCGCCGAGCTATCGTGCAGGCCTACGCCCACCAAAATGCCATCGACCACCGAAGCAATTGAGTCCTTGGTTAGTGGGGCCAGCTTATCATCCACGCCCTCGCGCAGCACCCAATCGTGGTAGCGCCCACGGGTAAAATCCCACAGACCGGTGTGGCAACCCAAAGAGGTGTAATCGCTAAATGCCTCACCAGTAATGATATACGACAAGTACTGCGGCAAGTGCAGCGAGGTGCGAATGCGGGCGTACTGCTCCGGCTTGGCATACTTCAGCCAGTATAGTTGCAGACCCGAATTGAGCATGCCCATCTGCGGGGAGCAGGTATCGGCGGCAAACTCTTGCGGGTCTTGCTCTAAGTCGAAGTAAAACCGAGCCGCATATTCCGAGGGCAGCGGCTTGAGGTAGTTGTACAGCGGCAGCACCGGCTGGCCATTGGCGCCCAAATGCACAAAACTGGCACCATACGACGTGAAATTCACCCCCTTCAGGTGGTAGTGCGGATTGTGGCGCAGGGCCTTCCAGCGATCCTGCACCCATTGGGCCAGGCGTGAAAGGGTTTCGCAGGGGAAGCCATCGTCGTCGACGGTTTCGATGCATACTTGCTGGTGCTCGTCGATGATCTGCCGATCCTCGTCGAACAGGATGACCTTCTTGTTGGTCTTGCCAACGTCGAATACGGCGTAGATGGACTTTTTCATAAGCCAGTGGAGAGGCTAAGCTTGCCGCGCTGCTGAATGAGCTTCTCCCGAATGCCTTCGGCGCGATAGGCGGCAATGGGGTCGAGTACGCCGCCGCTGTGGCGGTAGGCTTCGGCCACCAACGGCCGCACATCGGTCTGGAAGGCGTCGCGCAGCAGCTCCTCGGCCCGCACCACGTCGTTGTTTTCCTGGGCTTCCTGCAAAGCTTCGCGGTCGACGAGCAGGGCTTTGGCGTAGGAAGTCAGGATGTTTTGAATCGATTGCAGCAGGTCCTCCAACGGATCTTTGGTGTTGTGGCTGGCGTCGATCATGTAGGCCACGGCGGCGTTGGTAACGGCTTGGTCGCGGGCGCCGTCCACCAATTCGTTGAAAATCAGGAAGAGCTGGTACGGCTTGATGCTGCCGGTCGTGAGGTCGTCGTCGCCGTACATCGAGCCGTTGAAGTGGAAACCGCCCAAGCGCCCAAATTGCAGCAAGCGGCCCACAATCTGCTCGATGTTGGTGTTGGGCAAATGGTGGCCCAAGTCGACCAATACCTGCGCTTGTTTGCCCAGTTGCTGGCACAGCGAGTAGGAGGTACCCCAATCCGGAATCACCATCGAGTAGAAGTGCGGCTCGTAGGGCTTGTACTCAATGAGCATCGTCCAGTCGGAAGGCATTCCTTCGTAGATGGACGCCAGCGAGTCGGCGGTGCGCAGGTAGGCCCGGCGCAAATGCTGCTGACCCGGAAAGTTGGAACCATCTGCTAACCAAACAGTTAGCGTTTTGGCGCCCAAAGCCTCGCCGTGCCGGATGCACTCCAGGTTGTGCTCGATGGCTTGTTGCCGTACGGCCTGGTCGGTGTGCGACAGCGACCCAAACTTATATGAGTAGTGCTGGTCTTTTTGGTCCTGAAAGGTGTTGGAATTGACCGAGTCAATGACCAGCTTTTGCTCTTGCAGCAGCTGTTGCAGCGCCGGAATGTCGCGCGGAATATCCCACGGAATGTGCAGCGAAATCGAGTTCGAAGAGCCATTGAGCTGGTTGAGCAACCCCACATCTTCGATCTTCTCTTCGAGACTGCGCGGCTCGCCGCCCAGCGGGTAGCGCCCAAAGCGCGTACCTCCGGTGCCCAACGCCCAACTAGGAATAGCAACTTGAAAATCAACGAGTTGCTGAATCACTCCTTGCACATCCAAGGTGCGGCGGCTCAGCAAGTCGGTTAGGTAGCGGAGCCGAAATTCGTGGTCGGCCAGGCCGGCTTCGTTGAGGTCGTGGATTCGCTGTTCAGGTATCATTCGAGCAGGAGTTAGGCAGTGGGATTATGATAACCAAAGTAGCAGCCTTACCCGCCGAAACTCTTCTGAACTCTCCTGCCTACGCGCTTTTTAAATCAAATGAGTCGCAGGGTATTACAAAGAGCCCCGCCGAATCAGGCTGAAGGGATTTTTGACTTTCACGCGCTGTTTTTCGAGTAATAGCTCGGCTGCGGTGCGGCCCATATTCTCGAAGTCCGTGGTGATAACCGTCATGCCGAGCAGCTCTTTGAGGGGCGTTTCGTTGAAAGTCATGATGCCGATTTCGCGGCCCAGGAGGTAGCTGGTTTGGCGTACCTTTTTCACCAGCTCCGCCAAGTCAGTTTCGCGCACCACCACGTAGGCCGTGCCGGCTTGCAATACCTCGTCGATGGCATTTTCCTTCACCGCAAACTCTTTGTGGTAATTGATGCAGAACGTGCGGAAGCCCCAGGCAATCTCCATGGGATAGTTGCCGTCGCTGGGCAGGATGAGCACCATGCGATCGTACTTAACCAGCAGATCCTGAGCCGTTTCCAGAGCCCCGAAAATATCTTTGTCGAAATCCTGAAATACGCTCAGGCAATCGTGCTTGAGGTCCGGGATGTCTTTATCGAGCAGGATCAGTTGGCCGGCCGGAATCTGGTTCAGAATGCTTTTGTAATCGGCCTTGTCGAGGTCCTGCGCAAAGTGCGGCATCACCACGTAGTAGTTGTACTTGCCCAGGTTCTTTTCCATGATCTCCTGGAACAAGTGGGCGCTGTAGTGGTGAATCTGCAAATCGACCTGTGCCTGATCGCCGAGGGCTTGCAGAAAAGCGTAATAGATGATTTTCTTGTAGGAGCTTAACTTATTGAATATCAATAAGATCTTGATTTTGGTCGCGTCGTTGGCCTGTACGTAGTAGCCTTTGCCCTGCACCGACGTAATGAATCCGCGCTCGCGCAGCTCCCGATACGCCTTCTCGACGGTGTCGCGCGCCAAGTAATACTCCACACTCAGCTCGCTGATGCTGGGTAGCTGATCGCCTTTTTTGAGAAGCCCGCGCTCAATATCCGCCACCACCGATTGCACAATTTGCTTGTATTTGGGGGTCTTATCGAACGGTTTGAATTGCAGTTGATACATGCCTGTAGGTTCGGCGCGGTAGATATCTATGGAGCCACCGCCGTGATGACGGTCGCGGTCGAAGTAAGCAGATCTGGCAGGCATCGCGGATGGGATTTAGTAGAAAAAGATCGAGTGAAGCAGGTTGCGGGGAAGGAAGCAACTGTCCAAAAGGCTACAAAAACTACGGATATATAAGGACAACAAGAAAAAATAGGGTGCTTTTCTATGCAATCGTTGTCGGGAACGTTGCCGGAAGGCGGGATCTTGTTAAAGAGAGGGCGACGACCATAAAAAAGCCGGACCAGCAACAAGCTGGTCCGGCTTTTTAGAAGCTAGATACTGAGTGTCTTACCGGACGAAGGCCATGGCGACGCCGCCATCGACGTTGAGCACGTTGCCGGTGCTTTTGCTCAAGGAGCCATCCACGAACACGCGCACGGCTTTGGCAATGTCCTCGGCCAGCAGTTCCTCGCCCAGCAGCGTGCGCTTGGCGTAGTGCTGGGGCAGCTCCTCGACCGAGATACCGTAGGCCTTGGCCCGGCCCTGCGCCCAGGCGCCTTCCCAGATCTTGGAGCCGCGCAGCACGGCGTCGGGGTTGACGGTATTGACGCGGATCTTGTCGGGGCCCAGCTCGGCGGCCAGCAGCCGCGACATGTGCAGCTGTGCCGCTTTGGCCGTGCCGTAGGCCACGTTGTTGGGGCCGGCTACCAGGCCGTTCTTGCTGGCAATGTTGACGATGTCGCCGCCCAGCCCTTGTTGGCGCAGGATCTCCACGGCCTGTTGGCTGACGAGGAACTGGCCCTTCACGAGCACGTCGTTGAGGATGTCCCAGTCGGCCTGCGTGGTGTCGGCCAGGGGCTTGCTGATCGACAGCCCCGCACAGTTGACGATAATGTCCACCCCGCCGAACTGCAGCACGCTGGCCTGTAGCGAGGCGGCAATGCTGTCGGCATCCGTCACGTTGATCGGGGCCGAGAGGGCGCTGTCCCGGCCGTATTTCTGGCGCAGCTCGTCCTGGGTTTCCTCGAGGCGGTCGCGGTCGACGGCCACCACGCAGGCGCCTTGCTTCAGCAATTCCTCGCAGATGGCTTTGCCAATGCCGCCCGTGCCGCCAGTTACGTAGGCCACTTTGCCGGACAACGACTTGGGCGGGGCCATGCGCTGGAGCTTGGCTTCTTCCAGCAGCCAGTACTCGATGTCGAAGGCCTCCTGCTCAGGCAGGCCCTGGTAGGTGCTGACCGCTTCGGCGCCCTTCATCACGTTGATGGCGTTGGTGTAGAACTCGGCCGCCACGCGGGCTGTCTGCTTGTCCTTGGCGAAGGCGAACATGCCCACGCCGGGTAGTAAAATGATGACCGGGTTGGCATCGCGGATGGCCGGGGAGTTCGGGTGCTTGCTGCGCTCGTAATACGCGGCATAGTCCTGGCGGTAGGCCTCAAATTGGCCTTCCAAATAGGTTTTTACGCTGGCGGCGTCGCCCTGCACTTGGGCGGGGTCGAGTACCAGCGGCCGGATCTTGGTGCGCAGGAAGTGGTCGGGGCAAGAAGTGCCCAGGCGGGCCAGGCGCGGCAAGTCGTTGGAGTTGACGAACTCCAGCACGCGGGCGTCGTCGGTGTAGTGGCCCACCATGCGGCGCTGCTGCGAGGCCAGCCCGCGCAAGGTCGGCATCAGGCGCGCGGCCTGCTGGCGGCGGGTGGTGTCGTCGGGGGTGTTGGTCAGTTGTACGCCGCCAAACACGGGCTTGGTTTTGCCATAATGGGCTTCCAGGTACGTAGCGGCCTGCTCAATGACTTCCAGCGTGTTCAGGTACGATTCGTAGCTGGTCTCGCCCCAGGTAAACAGGCCGTGGCCCCCCAGGATGACGCCGCGCAGGTGTGGGTTGTCCTGCACGATCTTTTCCAGCTGCAGACCCAAATCGAAGCCAGGGCGCTGCCAAGGCAGCCAGCCCATGGTGTCGCCCCAGATCTCGTGCATGATCTGCTCGCCATCTTGGCTGGCCGCAATGGCGATCAGCGCGTCCGGATGCAGGTGGTCGATGTGCTTGAAGGGCAAGAGCCCGTGCAGGGGCGTATCAATCGAGGGAGCCGCGCTCTTCGGATCGAACAGGCAGTGGTTGAACAGGGCCACCATCTCGTCTTCGAACTGCAGGCCGCGGTAGCGGTGCTTGAGTTGGTGCAGCTTCTCGACGTAGAGCGTGGCGCAGCCGGCTTTCGTCAGCGTGCCGATGTCGCCGCCCGAGCCCTTCACCCACATCACCTCCACGGGCTGGCCCGAAACGGGATCGGTTTCGGCCACTTTGCAGGAGGTGTTGCCGCCCGCGTAATTGGTCAGGCGCAGGTCGGCGCCCAGCAGGTTGGAGCGGTAAATGAAGAGGGCCACCTCGTCGCCGGCCAGTTCGGCGGCTTTGGCTTCATCCCACAAATAACTGACGTGCTGGAAGGTGAGCGTTTTATCCATCTGTTTGCTGCTGTTTGTCTCCGGCGAGTTGAAGCCGGAAAAGTGCCGGATAGGTTATGCGATGCTTTTCAACAAATTACGCTGCTTGTATGGCTATTAAACCTCCTGCACTCTCCTGCTCAAGCCCGAAAAAATTCGTAATTCGAGCCGACCTCAACCGGCATGAGGAGTCTGGTCTTCCGTTTTCCCGATTTTCAGGAGAGAGCAGGAGGGTTTGGTTGCTCAAACTCAGCAGCTTTGGCTAAAACCCCACTCCCTATGAATATTTTGCTTGGTGTATTGCTTCATGCGCTCGGCGGCTTTGCCTCGGGTAGTTTCTATTTGCCTTACAAAAAGGTAAACGGCTGGGCCTGGGAAAGTTACTGGCTGATTGGTGGGCTGTTTTCGTGGCTAGTGGCGCCGCTGGTGCTTGGCTACCTGACGGTGCCGCACCTGTTCGACGTGCTACGACAGGCTTCTACCGAAACGCTGCTCTGGACGTATTTCTGGGGCATCCTCTGGGGCTTCGGCGGCCTGACCTTTGGCTTGGCCATGCGCTACCTGGGCTTGTCGCTGGGCATGGCCGTGACGCTGGGCTTGTGCGCCGTGTTTGGGACGCTGGTGCCGCCCATCTGGCAGGGCATGTTTGGGGGGTTGGTGGAAACCAAGGCGTTCGGGGAGTTGCTGAGCACCACGTCGGGCCAAGTAATTATGGCGGGGCTCGGGGTCTGCGTATTGGGCATTCTGGTGTGTGGTTTTGCCGGCATGCTGAAGGAAAAATCGCTGACTACGGAGCAGAAACAAGAATCTATTGCCGAGTTTGACATCCGCAAAGGATTGCTGGTAGCGGTCTTTTCGGGGATTATGAGCGCCTGTTTTTCGTTTGGCCTGACGGCCGGGCAATCCATTGCCAAACTGGCGGCCCAACAGGGCACTAATCCGTTGTTCGTCAACAACGCCATCTTGGTGATTATCCTGCTGGGTGGCCTGACGACCAACGCGATTTGGTGCATCTACCTCAATTTCAAAAACAAAACGTTTTCCGATTACGCCAACCCGTCGGCCCCGGCCCTGCGCAACGTCATTTTCTGTGCCCTGGCTGGCGTGACGTGGTATTTTCAGTTCTTCTTCTACGGCATGGGCGACAGCCAGATGGGCGAGTACCGCTTCTCGGGCTGGACGCTGCACATGGCCTTCATCATCACCTTCAGCAGCTTGTGGGGCCTGTTTCTGCACGAATGGCGCGGGGCCAACGCCCCCACCATGCGCACGATTTCGCTGGGCATCCTGACCGTGGTGCTGTCGACTGTTATCGTGGGTTATGGCAATTATCTTGCTTCATAACTATAAGTAATTGACTGTCAATAAATTATTGGGTAAAGTTAGAAAGCCCGTTCTTCGGCTCGGTTGAGCTGAAGAACGGGCTTTCTAGTTTTTGGGCTGCTTTACTTTTTTACATACTTGTTCAGCGGGCATTTCTTTAAGCCACGCAACCCTTCTATCACCGACTCGGCGTTTAGCTTGGCGCCGGCCTCGTTGGTGTGGGTGTGGTCTTCGACGAAGTAGGTAGCTTTCAGCTTAGTTTCGTCGCCGAGGGCATCGTACTTCTTGGCTACGATCTCGTTCAGGTCGATGAAATAAGCGTTTTCTGCCTTGGCGACGTCGGCGGCCCAGGTGCCGTAGCTACCGGTGCCACGTATGATTTTGCCGTTTTGCCACTGGTTGCGCGGCACCAACGACAGCACAATGGGCGTGGCGCCTTTGGCCTTGGCTTCCTTCACGTATTTGCGCATGTACCAGCCGTAGGTGTGCACTACTTCCTGTTTCTTGGTGATGGGGTTGTAAATCTCTTCGCTTTCCTCGCCAATGCCTTTGAGGGTGCCGCGGGCGCGGGCAGTGTCGGCGAGCGGGCCGTTGTCGTTGTGGCCGAACTGCATCATCACGAAGTCGCCGGGCTTGAGTTGGCTCAAAATCTTATCCCAGCGGCCTTCGGTGAGAAAAGTGCGGCTGCTGCGCCCCCCGATGGCATGATTGCGCACGGCAATGCGCGTCGTGTCGAAGTGCTCGGCCAAAAACGAACCCCAGCCCCACATGCGGTCGGCACCTTTGCCGCTGCCGTTGCGCACCGTGGAGTCGCCGATGAGGTAGAGAGTAGGGCGGGAGGCCGGCTTACTGGCCGCCACCAGCAAGCCCAAGGTGAGCAGGAGAAATAAAAAACGGTTTTTCATGGAACAGAAGGTTGGGAGTGGGTTTGGCCAAACGGTTGCCGGCACCAAGTCGATGTCCGCGTACACTGGCTGATTTACGCCCCAATATCTGGTGCGGGCTACATGCGGCTTTCGGGTACCTACCTGCTCGGCCTCGGTTTTTCAGCCAAATACCGCTCAGCTACGCACGCAATGGCTCCTATGCCAGCAGCTGTAGCTTCTGAAAAGGGAGAGGAGCCGGCCGCTGGTTAAAGGGCATTAAATCAACTAGAAAGAAAAATTCAGTTGGCGGCTTGGTACAGCACTCTACAGGAGGGTTTTGGACTTAGGATGAAATAGTTTGGGTGTGTCAAAGAACCCTGCCTCAAACATTCCCCCACATACCTATCCTGAAACCATGAAGATATGCTACGATTGGCGGCAGTGCCAGCCCCTGGTGCTAGCGGCGTTATTGGTAACTGCGGGCCCCGCCCTTTCGCCGGCGATGGCGCATCCGGTGGTTATTTCCGCGCCGCAATGGCAACTGACGGGCAAGGTAGTGTCGCAGGGCAGCGGCCTGCCGGGCGTAACCGTAGTGCTGAAAGGCTCGACGCAGGGCACCACCACTACCGCCGACGGTAGTTTTACTTTGTCGGTGCCCGAAACGGCTGGTACACTGGTGTTTAGCTTTATTGGCTACACCACGCAGGAAAAAGCATTTTCCGGCCCCGAGACTTTCACCATCACGCTGGCTGAAGACACCAAAAAGCTGGAAGAAGTCGTCGTAGTGGGCTATGGTACCCAAAAGCGCGCCGACGTAACCGGCGCCATTGCCAGCTTCGACGCCAGCAAGCTGCAAGAGCGGCCCATTACCCGCGTCGATCAGGCCTTGGTAGGGCAATTGGCGGGCGTGCAGGTACGCCAGACAACCGGCGCACCCGGCCGGGGCTTTTCGGTGCAGGTCCGCGGCTCGGGCTCGATTACGGCCAATAACGAGCCGCTGTATGTGGTTGATGGCTTTCCGCTGGAAGCGGCGGCCCAGAACGCCGCCGGCCGCTTTGGCACCGGCAGCCCGCTGGACAACATCAACCCCAACGACATTGAAAATATTGAGGTACTGAAGGACGCCGCGGCGGCCGCCATTTACGGTTCGCGTGCGGCCAACGGCGTGGTGCTGATCACCACCAAGCGCGGCAAATCCGGCAAGCCCAAGCTCACCTTCAATACCTACGCCGGCGTGAGCCAAGCCGTGCGCCACCTCGACATGCTCAGCGCGGAGGAGTGGGTCGACCGGGCTACTGAAATGATCAATGCCGCGTGGGTAGCTTCCGGAACCGGCCGCACAGCCAGCCAGACCACAGCGCAGCGGCAGGCCATTTTGGGCGTGAATACCATCAACCCCAACCTGATGCTTGACGAGCGCTGGGCCCAGCCCGGCCATCCGGGCCTGACCTACATCGACTGGCAAAAAGAAGCCTTCAAAAACGGTTTCACCCAGGATTATCAGCTGGCCGCTAGTGGCGCCAATGATTTCGTAAACTATTATGTATCTGGTGATTACCTGAGCCAAGGGGGCATCATGATCGGGTTAGGCTACAAGCGCTATTCGGCGCGGGCCAACGTAGAGGTGAAAGCCAACGATAAGTTTAAGTTTGGCCTCAACATATCGCCCAGCTACTCCGTAGCCAAAGACCCCGGCATCGAGGGCAAGGACAACTTGATGCACAACATCGTGTCCTTCACGCCGGTGCAGGAAGCCGCGGCGGGCCTCGACGCCAACACCGGCAACTTCACCAGCTATGCCTGGAGCCTGAGCCGCAACAGCCCAATTCGGGTATTGCAAAACACCACCGGCGACACCAAAACCTTCCGCACCCTGGGCACGCTCTACGGCGACTACCAGCTGCTGCCGGGCTTGGCCTTCCGCACCACGCTCAACATCGACAACACCGACGGCAACACCAAGTCCTACATGCCCGCCTTCGTGAGCGGCAGCGTGGGCAACCGCCAGGCCTCGGGCTCTTATAATGGCTACCGTCGGCAAACGTTTGTGAACGAAAACACGCTGACTTATAACAAGATCTTCGCCGAAAAGCACGACTTCTCGGCCCTGGCCGGCTATTCGTACAACAACTCCAAGATCGATGCCCAGCGCATCAGTTCAACGGGGGGCTTCGTCAACCAAGCGGTAACTACGCTGAACGGCGCTGTAAACATCAGCGGCACGGCCAACAACTTCACCACCGAGACGCGCAACGTGCTGCTCTCGTACTTCGGCCGCGTGCAGTATTCCTACAACAGCAAGTACCTGCTCTCGACCAGTATTCGCCGCGACGGTTCTTCGCGCTTCGGCGACAACACGAAGTGGGGCATTTTCCCCTCGGCTTCGGTGGGCTGGCGCGTGTCGCAGGAGAGCTTCATGGAAGACATCACGCCGCTTAGCGACCTAAAGCTGCGTGGCAGCTGGGGCCGCTCGGGCAACAACGGCATCGGCGACTACAGCAGCATTGCTACGCTGGGCATCTATAACTACACGTTTGGCGGCGCTACCGCCGCGGGCCAGGCGCCCAACCGTGTCAACAACCCCGACCTGAAGTGGGAAAAATCGCAGACGTTTGACGTAGGTTTCGATTTCGGCTTGCTGAAAAACCGCCTGACGGGTTCGTTTGACTACTACACCAAAACCAGCAAAGACTTGCTGCTCAACGTGCCCGTGGTATATGCCTCTGGTTTTGCAACGCAACTGACCAACATCGGCGAGGTGCGCAACAACGGCTGGGAAGTAGAGCTGACCAGCCACAACTTCACCGGCGACTTCCAGTGGAATACCTCGATCAACCTGAGCCACAACGCCAACAAAGTTGTGCACTTGGGACCCACCGACGCACCCATTGAAGTAGCTTCGGCTTTCGACATTCCCAACAACATTTTGCAGGTGGGCCAGCCCATCTACAGCATTTATGTGGTGAAGCAAATCGGGATTCTGAGTCAAGCCGACATCGACAACAAAGTGGCCCTCTACGGCCCGCAAACCGTGGGCGACCCTAAATACCAAGACGCCAACGGCGACGGCAAAATCGATGCGAAGGACCGCCAGATTGTGGGCCATCCGAACCCGAACTACATCTGGGGAGTTACTAACACCTTCAAATTCAAGGGTTTCGACCTGAGCGTGTTGGTGCAAGGGCAGCAGGGTGGCTCCATCTACTCGCTGTTTGGCCGCGCCGTCGACCGCACGGGGCAAGGCTACACCGACAACGCCCTGGGCTTCTACCGCGACCGGTGGCGCTCACCCGACGACCCCGGTGCCGGCAAGCGCGGCAAAGCCTTCTCGGGCTTTGGCCGCATCAAAAATACCGACTGGTTGTATTCGTCTGATTACTACAGAGTTAGAAACATCACGCTGGGTTACGACCTGGGCCTGATCCTCAACAACCGGATTGCGCAAGGGGCCCGCATCTACGTGACGGCCGAAAACTGGTTTGGGCACGACAAATACCTGGGCGGCCTCAACCCCGAGGCGGTGAACACCGACGGTGGCGATGCCAGCTTCCCCATCGGCGTGGATTACGGCGGGCTGCCGCTCACCAAAACGCTCACCTTGGGCCTCAACCTCACTTTCTAGTTTCAAGCTGACAGCGTAACCTGAGTTTTTTCGCTCAAAAGTCGCTTCTAACTTCTGCCTTTCCCATGAAAAAGACATACCTCACTCTGCTTGCGGCCTGCCTGATCGGGCTGGCCGGGTGCGAAAAAGACCTGAACCAAGCCCCGATTTCGAGTGGCTCTACGCCTACCTTCTACGCCACGCAGGCCGACTTTGAGCAAGCCCTCAATGCGACCTACAACATGCTGCGGGTAGGCGACAACGGCGGCTTTCCCGACCGGCAGCTCAACCTCTCCGAAACCCGCTCCGACAACATTTACGGCGTCGGGGATGCAGGTGTGCGCGACTGGGAGCCGGTCAATAATTTCCAGACCACACTGGCCACCAACCCGTACATCGCCGAAGCCTGGGATTCTGATTTCAGCGGCATCTTCCGGGCCAATACGCTGCTCGATCAGCTCGCCGCCAATGGCAGCGTAGTCGACGATGCCACGCGCAAGCGCTTCGAAGGCGAAGCCAAGTTTCTGCGGGCGCTCTATTACTTCGATTTGGTGCGCTACTTCGGCAAAGTGCCCGTTGTGGATCATGCGCTGGTGCCCAGCGAAGTTGGGAAGATTCAGCGGTCGCCGGTGGCCGATGTGTACAAACTCATCCTATCGGACCTGCAAACGGCCATCGACAACCTGCCGGTTTCCTACACCGGCACCAACATCGGTCGGGCTACTTCCGGCGCTGCCAAAGGCATGCTGGCTCTCGTGTACCTGACCCGCTCGGGGCCGACGTACGGCATTGAGGGCCCTGGGCTGGCTACCAACGAATACGCACAGGCCCTGAAGCTGCTCAACGAAATCATCGCCAGCGGCAAGTACTCGTTCCTGCCCAAGTACTCGGACATCTTCTCGTACACCAACGAAAACAACGCCGAGGTGCTGTTTGATGTGCAGTACATCCTGGGCGGCGTGGGTTTGGGCGCTACGTATCCGGGCTTGCTCGTGCCCGACACGTACTTCACGTTCCTGAAGATCCCATATCCTTCCGGGGGGCTCGAAATTCGGCCGATCGCGAATGATTTGCTGAATTCTTATCCGGCCGGCGACGTGCGCAAAACCTTCAACTTCGCCGAAGGCTTCACCAGCACCACGGGCTTCAAGGAAACGCGGTGGCTGATGAAAAAATACCTCAACGAAAACCTGAAAGGCTCTAACCGCAGCGACTGGTCCATCAACTGGATTGTGCTGCGCTACACCGACATCCTGATGATGAAGGCCGAATGCATCCTGCACGGGGCCGGCGGTACCCAGGCCGAAGTCGATGCCATCGTCAACCAGGTGCGCGCCCGCGCCGGCCTCGCCGGCACCGTCAGCAACGTGACGCTGCCCCAGCTGATGGAAGAACGGCGCCGCGAATTTGCCGGCGAGGGTTCGCGCTGGCACGACTTGGTGCGCGAAGGCTTGGTGCTGAACGTCATCAACGCCTGGATTCCGAAAGAAGATACCCGCAACCGCATGAGCCGCAACATCGACGCCAACCAGATCATCTATCCGGTGCCCCAAACCGAGCTGACTTCTTCCGGCGGCTTGTACCAACAAAATCCTGGCTACTAAAGCTTTGACGTAAAGTTCTGTATTACAAGGATTTATATAAAAGACGCTGGCTTTTAGTCAGCGTCTTTTCTTTTTTGCCTAGCCAGCAAAAGCACCGGTCAGTCGCATGGCAGGGCTGACGAAGTTCAGTATCTTGCCTTTGTTTGATATAAACGATTTGCTGCCAATGGAAGACGCTGCCATTGCCTCTGCTGCTGCCGTGCCCACGACGGATGCTCCAGACCTTCTCGCTCACCCTTTCCCCGCAAGTGATCATACCTGCCGCAACTGTGGATTTCAGGGTTCGGGCCGGTTTTGCCAGCAGTGCGGCCAGAGCTACGATACGCACCGCATTACGCTGCCGCATCTGGCGCACGAGGTATTTCACCTGTTTACCCACGTCGAGAAAGGATTTCTCTATACCCTTAAAGAGCTGGCTCTGAGGCCCGGCGACATGCAGCGCCGGTACCTAGCCGGCCAGCGTACCCGCTTTCAGAAGCCGTTTTCGTCGTTTTTTCTGGCAGCTACCATCACGGCGCTAGGGCAATACGCGATTAAAATGCTCCTCATCAAGATGTATGGCATGAGCGGCGAGTCGGAAGATTATTTCCGGCATTATTTCGCCCTGATGCAGGTAGGCTTGTTGCCCCTGTATGCATTCATTACGTGGCTTTTCTTCCGAAAATCGGGCTACAACTACGCCGAAATTGCGGTGGTCGTGTGCTACAGCCTCTCGCTGGTGGTACTCGTTGTGGTGTTGATCAACGCCGCCCGCCTCATTTGGCCGCATTTCGACAGCCGGTACGTGGAGCTGCCGATGGTCGTGCTCTACAACACCTGGACGTATTTCCGGCTGTTTCCCACGGCCTCACGCTGGCAACTAGCCCTGAAAAGCATGTTTATCAATACCGGCTGCTTCTTCCTGTCGCAGTTGGCCGGCTACGTCGCTTCACTGTATTTGGTGCATTGAGGTTGATATCAAGGCTCCGCTTCGGGAAAAATTCAGGAATCACGGGGTGTAGCCAAGCATTATGCCCGGGAGCGGTGTTATTTGCTCGATGCTTTCCCACAAACACGAAATCTTCTTGGAAGTAGCGCGGCTGCTGAGCTTCACCAAGGCCAGCCAGACGCTGTTTATCAGCCAGTCGGCGGTGAGCAAGCAGGTAAAAGCGCTGGAAGAACACTACAAAACGGGCTTATTCGAGCGCTTCGGCAACAGCGTGGCCTTGACGCCGGCTGGGCGGGTTTTGTATAATAAGTTGTTGCAAGCCAAGCAGTTGCAGCACGAATTGCACCAGGAAATTGCCAGCGTAAGCGAAAATTTCTCGCCGCGCCTGCACATGGTCATTGGGGCGAGCACCACCATCTCGCTCTATGTGATTCCGCCGGTGGTTTCGGCCTACCTGACTCGCAACCCCAATATCCTGCTCAGTCTCAAAAACCGCAACAGCGAAAACATCCTCAAGGCGCTGCTCGACCACGAAATCGACCTGGGCATCATCGAAGGCATTCACAAAGTCAGCAACGTCACCTACACGCCGCTGCTCACCGACGATGTAGTGGCCGTGCGGTCGTCGCGCAATCCCCTGAAGAAAAACGAATTAGAGGCCAAAGACCTATACGACATTCCGCTGGCCTTGCGGGAGTCGGGCTCGGGGACGCTGGCGGTGCTGGAAGAAGCCCTGGCCGCCCGGCATATCCGCATCGCCGACCTGCCGGTGCGCGTGCGGTTGGGCGGCACCGAGGCCCTCAAAAACTTTGTGCGGGTCGATACTTGCCTGGCTTTTTTGCCGCGGCAGGCCGTGGTAAAAGAGTTGGCTTCGGGCGAACTGATCGAGGTGAAATTCAGGGACTTGGCCTTGGTGCGGCGCTTCAATTTCATTCAGCGCAAAGGCACCGAAAACAACCTGCCTTACAAAGACTTCGTGCAATTCACAAAGCGTTATTATTCCAAATAGGAATAGCCTATTCCAAAATTGCGCCGATCCGGTTATAGCGAAGGGACGTACTTGCGAGTGTTTTCAACGCCCGAAGCCATGACCCCGAGTAGTACCACCGTCAGTCGAATTTACAACCTAGAGTGCTCCCGCTGCGGCACCCCGCATTCTGCTTTCGCGCTGCAACGCGTGTCGGAATGCTGCGCGCTGCCGCTGGTAGCTACCTACGATCTGAGCGAGCCGCTAAGTCGGCAGAGCATCAACACCAGCGACGGCACCATGTGGCGCTACCAGGAGTTGTTGCCATTGCTCGACGAAGAAAACCGCGTAAGTCTGGGCGAAGGCTTCACGCCACTGCTGCACCTGCGCGGCCTCGCCAACCGCTACGATCTGGCGTGGGTACAGCTCAAAGACGAAGGCCAAAACCCCACCGGCTCCTTCAAGGCGCGTGGCCTGAGCATGGCCATTTCCAAAGCGAAAGAGTTGGGCGTCAGCGGGTGCATCATCCCGACGGCTGGCAACGCGGGCGTGGCAATGGCGGCCTATTGTGCCAAAGCCGGGATGCGCGCTGTGGTAGCCATGCCGCGGCACACGCCCAACGCCTTCAAAGAAGAATGTTATTGGTACGGCGCCGAAGTGCAACTCATTGACGGACTGATAAATGACTGTGCCGCTTGGGTGCGCGAAACCAACGCCCCCGGCGAGCTACTCGACGTCTCGACTCTGAAAGAGCCGTACCGCTTAGAAGGCAAAAAGACGATGGGCTACGAGATTGCGGAACAGCTCAATTGGCAACTTCCCGACGTGATTCTGTACCCCGCCGGCGGCGGCACCGGCCTGATTGGCATCTGGAAGGCCTTTCAGGAAATGAAAGCCCTGGGCTGGTTGTCCGCTGATATTCGGCTGCCGCGCATGGTGGCCGTGCAGGCGGCCAATTGCTGCCCTCTGATCGAAACCTATACGGGCCGGCAGGCCAACGCCCACCACTACGTCGGCAAGCCCACCATTGCCAACGGACTGGCCGTGCCGCGCCCCTTGGGCGAACAAATGATGCTGCAAGTGCTTCAGGAGTCGCGCGGCACGGCCGTCAGTATTACCGACGCCGAAATGATCGAAGGCATGCGCGAGCTGGGCCGGCTGGAAGGCCTGTTTGTAGCGCCCGAAGGTGCCGCCGTCTGGATGGCTGCGCGCAAACTGCTTAATACGGGTTGGCTCGCCGCCGATGAAAAAATCCTGCTGCTTAATACAGGCTCCGGTCAGAAATACATGGATAACGTGGCAGGGCAGTATTAGCCGGCGAATTCTAAGTATACACGAAGGCTGTAGTGAAAAGGTGTTGTTTGGTCAGTTCATTGTAAACAACATCAGCAACGAACCAACCACCCCAGCCGCCGCTGCGCGACGGCGTCCCCTCCTCAGCTGAGGAGGGGAGTTGGAATAGTGCACCAAGTGAAACCTGATTTATAAATGATTGATTATTAGATATTTAATCTTAGAACTTGTTGCTTCTGCTGTTCGTTGGGTGGTTGCGGCCGTATAGGGAGTTCCGTCACCAACGCACTAGAGTATGGAAGCCAACCAGGAGCGGCTGTATGCCGACGTCGAATTTTTGACTTCGATTCTGCCGGCGCGCAATTACCGGAACATGGGCTCGCTCAACAAAGCGGCCGACTACGTGCTCGACGAATTTAAGAAGCTCGACTGCCAAACGACGGAGCAGCGTTTCCTGGCCGATCGGCGCGAATACCGCAACATCATTGCCTCTTTTGGGCCGCCCGACGCAGAGCGCATCATCGTGGGGGCGCACTACGATGTGTTCGGCGACCAGCCCGGCGCCGACGACAACGCCAGTGCCGTGGCGGGCTTGCTCGAAACGGCCCGTTTGCTCCATCAGCACCGCCCGCAGTTGCAGCACCGACTTGATTTTGTGGCGTATCCGCTGGAAGAGCCGCCTTTTTTTGCTTCCAAACAAATGGGCAGCGCCGTGCACGCCAAGTCGTTGCACGATGCCAAAGCGCCCGTGCGGGCCATGCTTTGCTACGAAATGATCGGCTACTTCAGCGACGAGCCGGGCTCGCAGAAATTCCCCAACGAAAAGCTGGCCGCCCAGTACCCAAACACCGGCAACTTCATCACGGTGGTAGGCAAGCAAGGGCAGGAGGCCTTTACGCAGCGCGTGCAGACGCTCATTCAGTCGTATTGCCACCTCGACGTGGAGCGCATCAACCTGCCTGAATCGATGGGCTTGGCCGGCCTTTCCGACCACCGCAACTACTGGGACTACGGCTACGACGCCGTCATGATCAACGATACTTCCTTCCTGCGTAACCCCAACTACCACCAAGTTTCGGACACCATCGACACGCTTGACTTTGAAAGGATGGCCGAAGTCGTGGACGGCGTGTACGGCGCACTTCTGAACCTGTAAGAAACAGGTGCCTGGTAATCCATTGATTATTAAGTAGATATAAATTGCGCTTGGCTGTTATTGTGGCAAATTCTGACTGAAAAGTCACGAAGAAGCAAGGCAGAAAAACCAAGTGTTGGTCGATGCTAAGTGCTTGGTTGTCGATTCTTTGGTGTTGCGGCGAAGCGAATATTCCACCTTCGCATACCCAATCCGCAAGGCGAGCCCGAAACCGTGGAGGTAGAAGAAATTCAGTTTCGCACGCTTCCAGCCGGCAGTGCCCTGCACCTGCCCAACCCCCACGAAGCCGAGCCGATAAGCTTTCTGCACATCTGGGTCAAAGTTGAAGCTGATTTGTAAATATTTGATAATCAGGCATTTGAATTTGAAACCTCGGATTTAGAAAATAAACTGGCGGAAGTAGTGCCCGCCGGTGCAGGTCGTCCGTTTGCCGCAAGTCTAGGCCGATTTGCCGGGCGCGCCGAAGCAACATACGCGGTGAAAAGTAGCCGTTCGCGCTTCTTCGCGTTTGTGGTGACTGGCGCTTTCGAAGTAGAGGGCCGCCTGCTGCACAAACGCGATGGGCTGGCGCTCTGGTATGTGCAGGAAGTAGAGTTGAAAGCGTTGAGCAACGACGCCCTAGTGCTGGTGCTGGAATTGCTCAATTAGGATAAAGCCATCTGTATGAAAGGCCCGGTACGGGGCTGGCCATGAGCCAGTTCCGTACCGGGCCTTTTGCGTGGCCAGCCTTTTTTAGAAAGCAGCGTCAGTCATTCCGAAAGCAATGGGCTGGTCGCAGCCTAAAATTTGCCGGATACCAAGCAAAGTTTTCAAGTCTCCGAAATCAAGGCAGAAATGACCGCAACGCGGGTTTTAGATGTGTAGTAACTGTGGGTATTAGTAAATTTTTAGGTGTTTTTTTAAAATATACATGCGTTTTATCAAAAGACACCTATAAATTAGGGGTGTAAAGCGGTCAAAAGCTGTTATATTTTTCAAAAAGGCATCGTGTTAGAAGGCCTTCCGGAAGAACTCATACTTATTTGAGTAAGCATGTCTACTTTGAAGAAGTCTCGTCCTAGTTACAGTTTAGTCACCCTGCTGGCATTGGTTGGTTTGAGCGGAATGGCAGCTTTTGTGCGTGTGCCGCACCCTACAGCCGCCGCAGGCTCGCTGAATGCCGCCGACATTGCTTGGATGTTGACGGCCACCGCCTTTGTACTGATTATGACGCCGGGCCTGTCGTTTTTTTACGGCGGCATGGTGCGGCCAAAAAACGTGATATCCACGATGTTGCAAAGCTTCGTGGCCTTGGGTGTCATCTCGCTGGTGTGGTACTTCGTGGGCTTCTCACTGGCTTACGGCGACTCTTGGCACGGCTTCATTGGCAACCCTCTGACATTCATTATGTTACGGAATGTGGGCACGGCACCGCATCCGCTGTTGTCGCCTAGCATTCCTTTTATCCTGTTTTTCGCGTTTCAGCTCAAGTTTGCCATCATCACGCCGGCGCTGATCACCGGCTCGTTCGCCGAGCGCGTGCGCTTTAAGGCGTATTTGGCCTTCATGGTGCTGTTTTGTGTGTTTATCTACTGCCCATTGGCGCACTGGACGTGGCATCCCGATGGCTTTTTGCGCAAGTGGGGCGTGCTCGACTTTGCCGGCGGCACCGTGGTGCACATCTCGGCGGGCATCGCTGCTTTGGCTGGGGCCATTGTGCTGGGGCCGCGTTCCAGCCACGGACGTAGTACTTCTTTCTCGACGCCGAACGTGCCGTTTGTGCTGCTAGGCACGGGCCTGTTGTGGTTCGGCTGGTTTGGCTTCAATGCCGGCTCGGCCCTCGGCGCCAACGAAACGGCGGCGCTTTCTTTTGTCAACACCAACTTGGCTTCGGCCGCTGCCTTGGTCGCTTGGATGCTGATTGAGGTAGTACGTGGCGGCAAGCCGACGGCCATGGGCGCCTGCATCGGGGCCGTGGTAGGCTTGGTAGCCATCACGCCGGCCGCTGGGTACGTCGATTACGGCCAAAGCATCCTGATTGGCGTGA
This sequence comes from Hymenobacter sp. BT491, assembly GCF_014349165.1. Taxonomy (NCBI): domain Bacteria; kingdom Pseudomonadati; phylum Bacteroidota; class Cytophagia; order Cytophagales; family Hymenobacteraceae; genus Hymenobacter; species Hymenobacter sp. BT491. The sequence continues at coordinate 200,928 of NZ_JACSJJ010000001.1, forward strand.
TTGCTTCGTTGATCAGCCACGCAGCCGTACACTGGCAGAACAGCCGCACCAACATCGACGACACGCTGGACGTGTTTCCGTGCCACGGCCTGGGTGGTATCGTGGGTATGTTGCTCACGGGCGTATTTGCCGATAAGGTAGGCCTAGTCAATGGCACGGCCACCGTATTCAGCTACCACGTATTGGGCCTCGTGATCGTGATTGCCTACACCTTTGCCGGATCGTGGCTACTGCTCAAGCTCACCGACCGCCTCTTCGGGCTGCGCGTAAAGCCCGCCGACGAAGAGTTGGGCCTCGACCTGAGCCAGCACGAAGAATCGACTTACCACGTCGACGAAGAATTCGAGAAAACGTATCGCAAAGAGGTAATCAGCGAGCGCGTCTAGAGCGGCAAAAGGCGCAAAAACTTATTCAGACAAAAAACACGGCGGTCGTGCTGAGCTTACCAAAGCATCTTAGCACGACCGCCGTGTTTTCGCGTTTACTACAGCAACGAACTGCGAAATCAAACTTCTGTTAGTCGCCCATCTTGCTGAGGTAAAAGGCTACTAGAAAGCCAATTACGGTGATAAGGCCCGTAAAATTATGAGCTACCTCGAAGGCCTCCGGAATCATGGTGTCGGCAATCATGGCCAGCACCGCTCCGGCGGCTACGGCCGTGGTGACGGCTATTACATCGGGCGAGAAATGGCTGAAAATGGAGTATCCCGCCAACGACGCAATGCCCGAAATAACGGCAATGCCCGTCCATAAAGCCAGCACAAAACCCGGCGAGCGGCCGGCCTTGCGCATGCCCGCGGCGCTGGACAAGCCTTCGGGCAGGTTGGATAAGAAAATAGCGACCACTGCCACGGTGCTTACGGTGCCGCCGGCCAGCAAGCTCAGCCCAATAACGATGCTCTCCGGAATGCCGTCGAGCAGCGCGCCCAATGCAATGGCCATGCTGTTGTCTTTATCGGAACTGGCGGCCGATTTGTCGTCGGATGATTTGGTTTTCTGCCGCTCTTCGTGCTGCTGCGTGCCCGAGCGCTTGCGGTGTTTGGCACCGGCGTGCGACAAAATCCAATTGGCGAGCGTGTACACCGCTGCACCCCCAAAAAAACCATACGCCGCCGAATCGAAGCCGCCTTTGCGGTAGGCATCTTCCATGAGCTCCAGCGACAAAGTCGAGATCAAAACGCCACTGCCAAAGGCCATTACGGCCGCAATCAGCCGCTGCGATACGTGGGCGTAGTAGCCAATAGCGGCCCCCAGCATGAGGGCAGAGCCTGAAACCAGGCCCCAAAAGCCCGCGAGAGCCCAAGTCGGAAAATGCATACAAGTGCGTATAAGTTGCGATGGCTGCTTATACGCGGTGTTGGGCCAATACGGTGAGAAGCTCTGCGTCGGTGAAGCCCTCGATTTCTACTTTCTTGAAAGGGACGGTGTGGCCCGTTACCAGCGCAAGCCGCGATTTCGGCACGGCCAGCAGGTCGGCCAAGTAGCTCAGCAAACAGGCATTGGCCTTGCCGTCCTGCGCGGGCGCTTTCAGCCGTACCGTAACTGCGCCATCTTCAGATACTTGCAGGGCGTTCTGGCGGGCATTGGGCTTGGCCTTGAGGTGCAGGACCGCCATGCTGCTACGTCTGGGAGTTGTAGGCGTCGTACACGTTCCAGGCCCACAGGGCAAACGGAATCACGATGGTCCACCACAGCAGGAAGCCAACTACGCCGCTAAGAATCCAAATAAAGACGGCTTTAAGTATTTGCCCCTTAATTAGTTGGCCCAGGCCGGGCAAGAAGAAAGAGAAGATGGCGGGAACGCCGTAGGTCTGTTTCATGGCTAAAAGAACGCGCTTAGAATACCCCTAATGATACCGGTTTCTGCGCACTTTAGGGCCGCTACGCTTGCGCAGGTTGTGTTTTTGCTCCCAGCCGCTGTTGGCCAAACGGGCACTGATCCAGCACCACGCAGCGGCCACAGGCGGGCGTATGAAAGTAGCAGCACTTCTGCCCGTGAAACATCAGTGCCTCGTGGTGATCGTAGACTTGCTGGGCATCCCAGTCGGGCGGTAGCAGCGCCGACAGCAGGGCGTGCGACGCTTCGGTGCCCACCTTCGGGCCGATCAGGGCCAAGCGCTGGGCCACGCGATGGTGGTGGCTGTCTACGGGCATGGCCGGAATGCGCAAGGTGCTGAACAACAGCGTGGCCGCACTCGTCTTGGGGCCCACGCCCGAAATAGATTCCAACCAAGCACGGGCCTCCGCAATGGGCATCTCGGCCAAAAACGCTAAGTCGCATGGTCCGTTGCAGCGCGTGCTGATTTCGCGGAGCACCGCTTGCAGGCGAGGCGCTTTTTGCTCGGGCCACGTGCAGGCGCTGATGGCGGCTTCTACCTCGGCGGTGGGGGCGTCGCGCACTTGCTCCCACGTCGGAAACTGCGCCCGTAATTGCTGGTAGGCGCGGTGCGAATCGGCGTTTTTGGTACGGTGCGACAGCAGCGCGCTAATCAGCTCGCTCAGCGGGTCTTTGGTGCTGAAAAACGGGAACGGCGCCCCGTATTCGGCGCAAAGCCGCTCGTGCACGAGCAGGGCTTTGCGCCGGCGCAGGTCAAAATCGGATAAGTCAACAATAGCTTCCACTTGCCTACCTACGCAGCACAAGGGGTTTGAGATGAGCTATTGGGCGCGATTGTAGAGCGAAATGGCTTGCTTGATGTTGCGTTGCTGCTTGCCCTGAAGCACCAGCGGCACAATGAGCAGCGGCAGGCCGGCATACACCAGCGGCGAGATGCGCGCCGCCCCGCTTTCGTTGGAGTTGAAAGTCGAAAAGATACCGGCGGCTACTACGCCAGCCGCGGCAACGTAGCTGAGCGTGGTAATGCGCTGATAGCTACGGGCTTGGTCGAGCAGGGCGCGGCTGGCGGGCAAGTCAGAAGTAGCGACGCTGAGGTTGCGCAGACTCAGATCCTCGATAGGACCGTTGTCTTTGCTAAAGTACTCGGTCTTAACGGTTTGGTAGCCGCCGTACGGGTAGCCGTAGCCATAGCCGCCAAAGCGCCCGAAGCCACCGTACGAGCTGTAGCCGTACGGGCTGTTTGAGTACTGGGTGCGCGTGATCGAGTACAGACTGATCCGGCCGACGCGGTCTCGGCGCAGCGTGGTTTCGCGCTTGGATTTGGGCAGCGTAGTGCGCACGTAAAAGCCCGTTTCATCTTCGTAATACCGCACTTGGTCGAGGTCGAACCGTTGGCCGTCGTCGAGCAGCAAATAACTCCGGCCAAATACGGGCTGCTTGACTATCACATCGTAAGCGCGGTACACTTGGCCGTTTTTTAGGCCCACGGCATAGCGCGTCGTGTTGGGCGGCGGCGCGGGCAGCGCAGTTTGGCGCTGCTGCTGGTGCTGGCGCACCGCCGAATCGGGCAGCGTGGGCTGGGTGTTGAGCTGGCGCGGCGCAGTTTGGGCAAAGGTGGTTGCCGTCGGCAAGGCCAGCAGGGACAGCGAAAAGAGGAGAGGACGGAGGTTCATGCAGTGAACAACGTAAATTTTTGCTGAAAAATGTGCCCGAAAAGTGGGGTTCGCATGAAGTTCAGCGCGATGACTATCAAGCAAATAAAGAACTCCTTTCTGACGGACCAACGCAAGCTCAGCGCACTCGGTAGCAAGACCCCATCACTAGCCTCCACGGTTGCATCAATGCAAAAAACGGCGGACGACACTAAGTCGCCCGCCGTTTTTTTTATTCTTGTAAATGATTAATATTCAATATGTTGTCTTCTGGCAGGCTACTTCAATAGCTGTTCCAGTAGGCTGATGCTATCTACCATGTCGGAGCCCGATTCGAAGTCCAACGGTTTGAGGATGTAGCCGGCCACGCCTAGGTTTTGGGCACTCAGCCGGTCTACATCCATCGACGAGGTCGTGGTCACGAACACCGGAATCTGATTCAGATGGGCGTGGCTGCGTAGTTCTGCCAGAAACTCGTGCCCGTTCATTTTAGGCATGTTCAGGTCCAGCAGAATCACTTCGGGTAACGGCTCGATGGGCTCCACGCCGTTGCGGCCAAGCAGCAAATCCAAGGCCTCGATGCCGTTGAAAGCGGTGTAGAGCTTGTGCGGAATGCTGAATTTGGCAAAGCTTTTCTCCACGGTCATCGTATCGAAAAAATCATCTTCTACCAGCAATACTGATCTCATAATATATTGATTATCAATCATTTATGTAATTGAGCTATGCGCTCACTTTGGAAGCCTGCGAGACTTTGGGCCACGTGAATACAAACGCCGCGCCGCGCTGGCCATCCGACTCGACGTGGATGCTGCCGCGTTCTTCCTCAATGATTTTGCGCACGATGCTCAGGCCGATGCCCGTGCTTTCGGCCGTGTGCCGGTCGCGCAGGGTTTGGAACATGAGGAAGATTTTCTCGTGAAATTCGGGCGCAATGCCCGGCCCGTTGTCGGCTACGGTAAACTCGTATGCTCGCTTGCGCTCGCGGCAGCTCACCGTGATGGTGCCCGCGCCGCGGTCGTGGTACTTTACGGCATTGCTCATGAGGTTGGTGAATACCTGCTGCAAGCTCAGCCGGTCGGTGGTGAGGGTAGGCAGGGTGGAAGCGAACTCCACCGTGAAATCAAGCGGCACGACCATTTCCACTACCTCGCTCACGAGTTGGTGCACGTTTACCTCCTCGAGCTGGTGCTGGGTGCGGCCTACGCGCGCGTACTGCAACAGCCCGTTGATGAGGTCTTCGAGCCGGCTTAGCCGCCCTTTCATCATGGCCAAATAGCTGCGCATCTGGTCGGAAAGCTCGTGCGAAAGCTCTTCCTCAATCCATTTCACCACCGTATTCACGCCCCGCAGCGGCGCTTTCAGGTCGTGCGATGCTACGTACGCAAACTGATCCAGCTCCTGATTGCGTTTTTCAAGGGCGCCAAATACTTCGTCCAGCGTCTGCGTCATGCGGTTCAGGGAGGTAGCGAGGTTGCCGAGGCTGTCCTTCTCCTTGTCCTTGATCTGAACAGAATAATCGCCCTGCACGACTTTATCGGCTAATTGCTCAATGATCTGGATGCGGCGGTTTGTGTCGAGGTTAACTTGCTCTAATTCAGCCTGAAGTAGATCATTGGCCTTCACTTCCTGCGAAATCTTGCGGAAGAGCCACAGCACCGTGATGATCGCGATCACGGCCGAAATGATGATGGCAATGGGCGTGGTTTTCTCGTAAAAATCTTGGCCCGCGTTGCGTTGGTGCAGCAGGTCTTCTTCCGTGCTGCGCATGCGCTGAATCACGTCGCGGAGGCGGTTCAGCAGAGCCCGGTCGTTGGTCAGGAGCGCCCGTGCCGCATCAGCCGAAGGCTTCTTCTGACGCCACTGATTCAAGAATACTTTTTCTTCCTCGGTGATTTGCCTAAGGGTGTCTAAGCGACGTTGCTGCACCGGATTGTCGGCGGTAAGGCGCCGCAGCGAATCCAGATTGGCATCGGTACCGGAAACTGCGGTGCTGTAGGTGGCCAGATAAGAGCTGTCGTTGAGCAACAAGTAGCCACGCACCGAGCTTTGGCCGTCGCGCACGCGCATGCGCAAATCGGAGGTATGTTGCAGCACTCTGTAAGTGTGCCCGACCAAACGCGTGTAGTAGCCCAGCCGCTGAATACTGAAATAGGCGGCCAGCGAAGTGGCCAGCAGCACCGCCAAGGCAATGCTGAAGCCCAGCAGAATTTTTGTATTTAGCTTAAGGCGCATAGACCACAAACTTACGGCCTTTGGCCCGGAATCCGTTGGCTTGGCAGCGGCACCGTATCTTCGCGGCTGGTTTCCAATTCCTGCTCTATGCCTGCCGATCCGATTACCAGCCCGCAGAATCCGCGCATCAAAAACCTGTTGCGCCTGCAGCAAAAGCCTGCCGAACGCCGCCAGCAAGACCTGACCATCATTGAGGGCTACCGCGAGCTGACCATTGCCCACCAGGCGGGCATCGAGGTAAAAGCGCTGTTTCTGTGCCCTGATCTTGCAACGCCCACGCAACAGCATGACTTGCAGCAACTTCTGGGGCCGGCGGTAGAGCAATTTGAAGTGTCGAAAGCCGTATTTGAGCGCGTGGCGTACCGCGAGGGCTCCGATGGTGTGCTGGCACTGGCGCGTCCGCCGCACCGCCGCTTAGCCGACTTAAAGCTGCCCGCAAACCCTTTGCTGCTTATTCTGGAAGCCGTCGAAAAGCCCGGTAACCTAGGCGCCGTGTTGCGCACTGCCGATGCTGCCCGCGTCGATGCCGTTATTGTTTGCGATCCGCGTACCGATCTCTACAACCCCAATGCCATTCGGGCCAGCATTGGCTGCGTGTTTACCAACCAATTGGTAGCCGCTTCCACCGACGAGGTATTGGTGTGGCTGCGACAACACGGCATCCGGAGCTTTGCCACAACGCCCGCCGCCGAAAAGCTTTACACCGACATGGATTTTCGCGTGCCATCGGCCATCGTAATGGGCACCGAAGCCACCGGCCTCAGCGACTACTGGCTGCAAGCAGCCGACGAGCGCATCAAAATTCCGATGGCCGGCTACATCGATTCGCTCAACGTCAGTACCTGCACCGCCATCATGACCTTCGAGGCCGTGCGCCAACGCGGAAAGTGAAATTACATAAATATTTGATTATTAAATATTTATGTAATTTCACTTTAAAACTTCGCCGTGACGGAAAGGTTCGTCACGCGGCCTTCGAGCGGCGCCCAGAGTTGACGAAACGTAGGGTTGGTGCGGTCGCCGAGCACGATGTTTTCTTTGCGCGTGATGCGGTAATTGAGCAGATTTTCGGTGTTGAGCACGAAGGCCAATGGACCGGTAGCGTACCGTGCCATAGCAGCCATGATGGGGTAGCCGGGCGTGGTAGTGCCGTCGTCGAGGTACTGCTTGCCAATGTAGGAGGCCTCGAGGCCGGCTCGCCAATGCTCGCTGAACTCGTACGTACCGACGCCGGCAAGCTTGTGGCGCGCGATCAGGCTCAGGTAAGGATTGGCGGTGTCGTAGCGCTTGCGAGCATCGGTGAACACATAGCCCAGGTATAGCTCTGTTTCGTCTTCCCGCATACGCACGTACGTTTCAAACCCACGCGTCAGGAAGGGCTTCGGCGCGTTGAAAAAGGTAATGAAGCCGGTCGTAGGGTCGAAGTTGAGCAGCAGCGGATGTTGAATGCGCGTCAGGAAAAACGACTGGTTGATGGTCAGCGAAAACTCCCCGTCGGTAAGCTGATAATTGAGATCCCAATTGGCGCCCGCCGATTGCTCGGCCCGCACCGTACTCGCAAAAGGCAGCACATGAGCGAAGTCACGCTCGTCGAGTTCATTCACGAAAAAAGACGGCGCTTTGTAGCCCAGTCCGCCACCCAGCCGCGACGAAACCCGCGCCGAAAATTTATATAGCGCACTGAGGCGCGGCAGCACAAACGTGCCGTAGCAGTTGTGGCGGTCGATGCGCAAACCGGTTTGCAGGTTAAACGCGGCAGTAAGCTTCCAGTCATCCTGCACGAATACGCCCGGCGTCACGTAGTTGTAGGGGCGCAGTTGCAGGTCTGCGAGGTTGCGCGGGCGGAAGCTTTCGCCGGTTACGTTGGCGCCCAGCACCACATCGTGGTGGCCCAGCGAGCCGTTGCGGCGCAAGTAGCTGCCTTCCGCGTAATACGACAGCTGGCGGGCGTTGAGGCCGGTGGTGTTGGTGCGGGCAACGCGGCGAAAGTCGCTCGCGCTGCCTTTCACAATCAACTGATCGCCGCGCTCGGCGTTGGTCGTGCGCTCGTAGCGGGCATCCACAGTGTTGCGCCACGATACGTTGGTGATGAAAAACTGGTGCTGCGAATCGGGTTTATCGTTCAGTACTTGCATGTCGCCGCCCTGCCGCTTTTCGTAAGTACTTGTGTATCCGATGATTACCTTGCTTATGTCATTTGGGTACAGAAAGAAGCGCGGGTGCACCGTCACGCTTCCCAAGCGCGGTACATCCGAAAAGTCATCGTGATTAACATCCACGCTCTGCTGCCGGGTGCCGCCTACAAATAGCGTGTACCCCACCTTGTCGTGGCGAGCGGAAAAATAGCCGTTGGCGTTACTCTCGCGCAGGGTACTCTGGTTGAGCAACAGCACATGTTCGGGCGCATTTTGCAGGGGCTCTTTTGAAATTAGGTTGATCATGCCCGCGATCGCGCCGCCGCCATACAGCGTCGACGAGGCGCCCTTGATGATTTCGACTTGGCGCAAATCCAGCGGCGGAATCTGCAGAATGCCGAAACTGCCCGCATAGCCGCCAAACAGCGGCAGACCGTCGCGCAGCAGCTGCGTGTATTTGCCCTGCAAGCCCTGAATGCGCAAATCGGCGTTGCCGGTCGTGGCCGAGGTGGGCTGCACCTGCATACTGGCCACGTCGCCGAGCAACGACACGATGTTGCCGGGTTTGAAACTGCCTTCCTCTTCGAGTTCTTCCGCGCACAATACCTCCACCCGGGTCGGCAGATCCTCGATGCGCGAGTTGGTGCGCGTACTGGTCACCACGATTTCTTCCAACTCATTGGCATTGGGAGCGAGCAGTACCAACAGCGACTCGCCAGGCGCTTGCGGCAGCGTCAGCCGCATCGTTTTGGCCTTGTAGCCCAACGAGGAAAAATCGAGTTGAACGGTTTCCTCCGGTATATTTTCCAGCGTCACCTTGCCTTTTGCATCCGCGGAAGCGCCGTTGGCGGTGCCGTGCACAACAACTGTTGCGCCCACCAGAGCTTCGTGCGTCACGCTGTCGCGGACGATGGCGCGGCAAGTATTTTGACCAAAAGCAGCTGAGGCCGTAAGCCACAGCAACAGAAAAAATGGTAATTTTAAATACATAGGAAAGCAGGCTGAAGCAGCAAGGATGCGGCTGCTTGCATGAAGAATGCAGGAAGAATCAGACAGCGCGTTAGTGCCACTGCAAATCGCCCTGAAGCATGGTGCCTTTCACCGCGAATGCGTCATCAAACAGGCATAAGTCAGCCAGATAATGGGCTTGTAGCAGGCCTAGCTCATGATCTTGATGAATGACCCGTGCCGGATAAAGCGTCGCCATGCGCAGGCTTTCGGCTAGCGAGAGCCCTACGTGTTGCACGCAATTTTGCACGGCTTGCATGAGGGTCAGCGCCGAGCCGGCGAGCGTGCCGAGTTCATCCACAAACCGCTCGCCGTCGCGCCGAAACCGGTACGCGCCCTGCGTGCTTTCCTCCACGGCGTCGGTAATCAGGAACAGGCGTTCGCCCATGATTTTCTTGCTAATGCGAATGGCGGCAAAGTCGCAATGCTGGCCATCGGCAATGATGCTGGCGTGCGCCGATTCGGCATCGTACACCGCCCCAACCATTCCTGGCTCGCGACTGCCCAACGGCGACATGGCGTTGAACAAATGCGTAGCCGCCGTAAATCCCTGGCGGAAGCCAGCCGTAGCCTGGGCATACGTCGCGTCAGAATGGCCCGCTGAGAGCACGACGCCCGCTTCGCGCAATAACTGCACTACTTCCGGCGTAGCGACTTCCGGCGCCATCGTCATGATTCGAAGTGCACCTTGGCTAAGATTCAATAAATCAGTTACTTCTGAAGTTGTTGGCGCCTTAATGAATTCGGCTTGGTGCGCGCCTTTTTTGATGGGGTTGATGTAAGGCCCTTCTAAATGAATGCCCAGCAGTCCGTAAGGGCTTTGTTGGCAAAAGGCGTTGGCCGCTTCCAGCGCCGCCCGCATCATGGCGGGTGAGTTGGTGGGCATCGTTGCCAGAAAGCGGGTAGTACCTTGGCGCAGAATAGCTTGCTGCAAGCCGGCCAGTACTTCCACAGTCGGCTCGACGGAAAACAGCACACCTCCGCCGCCATAAATCTGCAAGTCGATCAGGCCGGGAGCTACGTTGAGCCCACGGGCATCGGTGCGCGGTATGTCGGCAGGCAGGTCGGTGCTGGGCAATACCGCTTCAATGCGTTCGTCGCGGAGTAGCAGCGCGTGCTGAGGCAGCACCGCGGTGCCGGTATACAGGGTGCAATTGGTAAGAGCGTGGCGCATCCGGAATCGAAGGGTAGGGAGAATACGTAAGCGATTAGGGCCAAAACTACTACGTTGGCGCGCAGTGTATTCTTTTCTGGCTATTCGCAATTGCTTCACTCCATGGTTGAGCACCGCACTTTTCGCATTCATGGCCGCGTGCAGGGCGTTTTCTTTCGCCAATCCACGCAGAAGAAAGCCCAAAAATTAGGTCTCACCGGTTACGTCCGCAACGAGCCCGATGATACGGTTTGGATAGAGGCTGAGGGCCCAACGGAAGCTTTGGACGCCCTGGCACAGTGGTGCCGTAAAGGTCCGCCCGCCGCCCGAGTGGATAGGGTAGACGTGCAGTTGGGTGCCGTGCAGCATTATGCCGACTTTAAAGTGCAGCGATGATGTTTTAGGTATTTGTATAAATAATTGATTATTAGATATTTATGATACTAAAAAGTAACGAAAAAGGCCCGGCGTAAGCCGGGCCTTTTTCTTAAGCTATCTAGTTGCAGATGAATTAATCGCTGCTCTTCGACGAGCGCAACCGCTCATTTTCGTCCAGCAAGATTTTACGCATCCGCACCGATTTTGGCGTTACTTCCAGGTACTCATCCTTCTGGATGTATTCCATGGCTTCTTCCAGCGAGAACTGGCGCTTGGGCACAATCTTCGCGTTTTCATCCGAGCCAGAAGCACGCATGTTCGTGAGCTTCTTGCCTTTCTGGATATTGATAGTCAAGTCGTTGGGGCGGGTATGTTCGCCAATTACCTGACCAGCATATACATCCTCGCCCGGGTCAACGAAGAACTGGCCGCGGTCTTGCAGCTTGTCGATGGTGTAAGCAGTACCAGGGCCGGTTTCCAGCGAGATCAGCGAACCTGCGATACGGCCCGGAATCGGGCCTTTGTGCGGCTCGTAGCTCTGGAAGCGGTGGTTCATGATGGCCTCACCTGCGGTAGCCGTCAGCATGTTGTTACGCAAGCCAATCAAGCCACGAGCCGGAATGTTGAATTCCAAGTGCTGCAAGTCGCCTTTCGGCTCCATGATGGTCAGTTCGCCTTTACGCGCCGACACCAGCTCGATTACTTTACCCGAAGTTTCTTCCGGCACGTCTACTACCAAGTGCTCGATCGGCTCGAGGCGCTGGCCGTTTTCTTCTTTGAACAGCACCTGCGGCTGACCTACTTGCAGCTCGAAGCCTTCGCGGCGCATCGTTTCGATGAGAACCGACAAGTGAAGAATACCGCGGCCGTATACCAGAAAGGTGTCTTCTTTGTCGGTGGGCTCAACGCGCAGGGCGAGGTTTTTCTCGGTCTCCTTGTACAAACGGTCGCGCAAATGGCGCGAGGTTACAAACTTGCCTTCTTTACCGAAGAAAGGCGAGTTGTTGATCGTGAACAACATGTTCATCGTCGGCTCATCAATGCTGATGGTCGGCAATGCTTCTGGGTTCTCGGCATCGGCAAGGGTGTCGCCGATATCGAAGCCTTCAATACCCGTTACCGCGCAGATTTCGCCCGAGCTAACTTCCGAAACCTTGTTGCGGCCGAGACCTTCAAACACGTGAAGCTCTTTGATCTTAACTTTCTTGATGCTGCCGTCGCGCTTGCACAGGCTCATGTTAGCACCTTCTTTCAGTGTACCGCGGTGCACACGGCCAATCGCAATACGACCCACGAAAGCCGAGTAGTCGAGCGAAGTAACCTGCATCTGCGGGGTGCCTTCTGCGGTAGGAGCCGCCGGAATTTCCGACACGATGGCGTCAAGCAAAGGGACCAGGTTGTCGGTCTTCTGTTTCCAGTCGCGCGACATCCAGCCCTGCTTCGACGAGCCGTACAGCGTCACGAAGTCAAGCTGATCTTCCGAAGCGCCGAGGTTGAACATCAGGTCGAAAACCTGCTCGTGCACCTCATCAGGACGGCAGTTTTCCTTGTCTACTTTGTTTACGACCACGATAGGCTTCAGGCCTAAGTCGATGGCTTTGCCCAGCACGAAACGCGTCTGAGGCATGGCGCCTTCGAAGGCGTCGACGAGCAGCAATACGCCGTCGGCCATTTTCAACACGCGCTCTACCTCGCCGCCAAAGTCGGCGTGACCAGGAGTGTCGATGACGTTGATTTTTACGTCTTTATAACGCACCGACATGTTTTTGGAAACGATGGTGATTCCTCGTTCCCGCTCCAAGTCGTTATTGTCAAGAATAAGATCGTCGAAGTGTTGATGTTCGTCGAATATTTTCGAAGCGTGGATAATCTTGTCCACGAGCGTAGTCTTGCCGTGGTCAACGTGCGCAATGATTGCGATGTTCCGGATGTTCTGCATACAAAGGGTTTTGCGGGCGCAAAGGTACGCATTTATCAGCGCAAAAGCCCGCAGTATTAAAATGTTAACTCACTGTGGCTTAAATCCTCGGCAAGCTTCGCGATCCGAACTCTAGTCCAGCTGCGTATGTTGCAACACAGAGCAGCTATATAGTTGTTCCTTATGCTCTCACAGACTTTCATCAATTTCATGTTCATGCGCTCATCTTTGCTGATTTTGTTGGTATCGGGCATCACGTTGAGTACCGCTTGCTCGCAAAAGAAAGGACAAACCGTAGCCGTTGAGAAATCCTTGGCTTCCACTATGCCTTCGGTCTCGGCCAAAGCCTATCCGAAGCCCAAGCTCGTTACGGGCAAGCCCGGCGAGTTTCCAGTGCACAAAACCGACGCGGAGTGGCGCAAGCAACTCACGCCGGCCCAATATTTTATCCTGCGCGAGCAGGGCACCGAGCGCGCATTTGCCAATAAGTATTTCGACAACCACGAAAAGGGCAACTACTACTGCGCCGCCGACCACAACCTGCTCTTTTCTTCCGACACGAAGTTTGAATCGGGGACGGGTTGGCCGAGCTTCTGGGCTCCGGCAACTGAAAATAGCCTGAAGGTAACTGCTGACAACAGCTACGGCATGAGCCGCGACGAATTGGTATGTGCCAAGTGTGGCGGCCATCTAGGCCATGTTTTCGACGATGGCCCCAAGCCCACGGGGCAGCGCTATTGCATGGATTCGGACGGCATGATATTCGAGAAAACGAAGTAGCCAATCGCAGCTCCGATTTCGGGCGGCCCGTTGGCAAATTTTTGCCGACGGGCCGTTTCGTTTGTTATATGAATAAGTCGGATCGATGAAAATGAAGGCGCGCAATTAAATTAACCTCCGGCCAGGGTTAAGCGTTTTACAGAAGCTGACTTGCTCCGGGTTTGCTCTAAGAATGGCGAAATGATAACTAATTATAAATCAAGTATTTACGGTTTAGGGCTACTCGTCGGCCTCGGCTTGCTAACAAGCTGCACGGCTACCGAAGGAACCGCCGCCGAATCGGATCAGCCGCGCGTGCCCAGCGAAATCCGCAACGATGCCGATCGCAAAGCCGCTTATAACAGCAATGCCGGCTACGGCGGCTCCGTACCCGACGCCACGCCAGGACGCGTGCCCATTCGGGAGCAAGCCAGTGGCACCAACGCCCGGCAGCGCCCCGAAAGCGTGAACACCAACAACCCCAACACAACCACGCAGGAAACGCGCCTGCGCCGCCTCAACGACGCACCCCTCGATACTACCCGGCGGCCTTAAAACAGAAGCCCGACCACTTTCTTGTGATCGGGCTTCGCAAAGGATTTTCAACGGGTTGTTTTACGCGTTGTTGTCGGAAGTGCTGGCGTTATCTGTGGAGCTCGAAGTTGTATTGGTAATGGCTCCGTTGGTCGAGGGGCTACCCGTACGGCGCGGCGCGGCGGCCGGAGTCGTCCGTGAGGCGTTGCTCGGCCGGCCTCGGCGGGCGGCGGGTTCAACTACTTGAGCCCGACTCACTGGCACCGGACGTGCAGGCCGAACGGTGGGTGCCGGGCGCGAACTCACGGCAGCCGGACGTTTTGGGGTGGCCGGCGCCGTCAGGGTGATGGCGCTTTCCGATTCGGTAGAGATGCTATCCGAGCCAGCAGGCGTGGCGGCGTCATTTTGCTGCACAATGTTGTACAAAGCTTGCTCAAACAACCGTTGCGTTTCGATATCCAGACGTTGGGTAGCTTCTTTTACCACCTCTTTTAGCTTGGCTTTTGTTTCTTTGCGAATGCGCTTTACCACCTCCTTCATGCGGTTGTCGAGCTCTTTCTGCAACTGTTTGGCTGCCGATTTAAGGGCTTTTTTATGCCCCGCTCGCTTTAGGGTTCGGGCGTCCGTCATGATGTTGGAAGCACGGGCAGCTGCCTTTGCCGCTTTGCGTTGGGCCTTCAGCGCAGGGTCTTTCGGGGCCTTAGTTTCGGATTGCTCCTGGTCGGCTTTTTTCATGATTGAAAATAGAGTTAAATGATTTATTAACAACAAATTAGCGCGTCGTCATTTGCTTTTTGCTTTGCAAAAGCAGGTGGCAGGTTTGCGCACCATCCAGTGAATCGCTTATACGGGAGTTCCTGCTTTTCCTTGTTCCTTTACGCCTAATTAAGCAGAACAGCTAATTCCGCTCTGCTTCTTTAATTTACCTTTTTGCTCTTTCCCTTTCTCATGCAGTCTGATCCTCAACGTTATACAGTTACGGCAGCCTTGCCCTATGCCAACGGTCCGGTACACATCGGGCATTTGGCCGGCGTGTATTTGCCTGCCGATATTTATGCGCGCTACCTGCGCGCTGCGGGACGCGATGTCAAGTTTATTTGCGGCTCCGACGAACACGGTGTGCCTATTACCATTCGGGCGCAAAAGGAAGGGGTTACGCCTCAGCAAGTTGTCGATAAATACCATGCGCTAATTCGCGATTCTTTCGTTGATTTCGGAGTATCATTTGATATTTATTCGCGCACTTCTTCTGCTACGCACCGCGAAGTTTCCAGCGGCTTTTTTCTCAAGTTATATAACGATGGAAAATTCGTTGAGCAGACTTCGCAGCAGTATTACGACGAAAAAGCCGATCAATTTTTGGCCGATCGCTACATTGTGGGCACGTGCCCAAATTGCGGCAACGAAAATGCTTACGGCGACCAATGCGAAAAATGCGGCTCGTCGTTGAGCCCAACCGAATTAATTAATCCGCGCAGCATGCTCAGCGGCAACCAGCCGGTACTGCGCGACACCAAACACTGGTATCTGCCTCTGGATCAGTACGAACCGTGGCTGCGCGAGTGGATTATCGAAGGCCACAAAGGCGACTGGAAAGCCAACGTTTACGGGCAGTGCAAATCGTGGATTGATCAAGGCTTGCATCCGCGGGCAGTTACGCGCGACCTCGATTGGGGGGTGCCCGTGCCGGTGCCGGGCGCCGAAGGAAAAGTGCTCTATGTGTGGTTTGACGCGCCCATTGGCTACATTTCCGCCACTAAAGATTTATTGCCCGATACCTGGGAAACCTATTGGAAAGACAGCGGTACCAAGCTGGTGCATTTTATCGGGAAGGATAATATTGTCTTTCACTGCATTATTTTCCCGGCCATGCTTAAGGCGCACGGCGAGTATATTTTGCCTGATAATGTGCCGGCCAACGAATTTCTAAACCTCGAAGGCGATAAGATTTCGACTTCGCGCAACTGGGCCGTGTGGTTGCACGAATATTTGCAGGATTTTCCGGGCAAAGCCGATGTATTGCGCTACGTATTGTGCGCCAACGCCCCCGAAACCAAGGATAACGATTTCACCTGGAAAGATTTCCAAGCGCGGAACAACAACGAATTGCTGGCTACGTTTGGCAACTTCGTAAACCGCGCCGTGGTGCTCACACATAAATACTTCGGCGGCAAAATTCCGGCGCGCAATGAGCTGACAGATTTCGATCAGGAAGTGCTGCAGCAGCTCAGCGAATTTCCAACGCGCATCGGGCAATTAATCGATAATTATCGCTTCCGCGATGCATTGGCCGAATTGCTGAATCTGGCGCGTTTGGGCAATAAATACCTGGCCGATACTGAGCCGTGGAAACTCATCAAAACCGATGAATCGCGTGTAGCGACCATCCTCAATATTGCGTTGCAAATCACAGCCAGCCTTACCACGCTAGTAGAGCCATTCTTGCCTGCTACATCGGCCAAACTGGAGGCCATGCTGCAAATTGAAAAAACGGCTTGGTACGCCGCTGGCAACCCCGATGCGCTGCCCGCCGGGCATCAAGTGGGGGAGGCTTTCCTGCTATTCGATAAAATCGAAGATGCGACTGTTGAAGCGCAGGTGCAGAAATTGCTCGATACAAAAAAGGCCAATCAACTAGCCAGCGCGCCTGTAACGCCCGCTAAGGAAAACGTGTCGTTTGATGATTTCTCGCGCATGGATTTGCGCATCGGGACAATTATTGCCGCCGAAAAAGTAGCCAAAACCAAAAAGCTGCTCAAGCTCACCATCGATACCGGTCTGGATGAGCGCACCATCGTCAGTGGCATCGCCGAATTCTTTATTCCCGAAGCACTCGTTGGTCAGCAGGTAATGGTATTGCTTAATTTGGCTCCGCGCGAAATCAAAGGCATCGAATCGCAGGGTATGTTGCTGTTAGCAGAAAATGCCGACGGGTCCTTGGCATTAATGCAGCCCGGGCAGCAAACTCGCAATGGTAGTGCTGTTTTATAAATGATTGATAATTAATTAGTTATAAAATAAATAATTCTGGCTGCTGCGTTGAATAATTTTCAATGCAGCAGCCAGAATTATTTTACATTGACCACATTCATGGCCCGCTCTATGCCCAGCGCACCGAACGTAAGCACGGCGTCTGCGGCTTTTTCAATGCGCAACGGCAACTCGATTTGTTCGTCGGGCGAAAAAGGATCTAGCACGTAATCGACCTGCCGGCCTTTCGGAAAATTCGCATCCACGCCGAAGCGCAATCGGGCATATTCGTCGGTGCCGAGCGTTTCCTGAATGTGCTTCAAGCCATTATGGCCACCTGCCGAGCCTTTGCCTTTCAGCCGTAATTTGCCAAAAGGCAGCGCCAAATCATCGGTCACCACCAGCATTTGCGACACCGGAATTTTCAGGGCGCTCAAATAATGCGCAGCAGCTTTGCCGCTCAGATTCATGTAGGTAGTGGGCTTCACCAGCGTAAAGCTTTTGCCCTTCGACTTAATTTCGGTGACAAAAGCATGACGCCCAATTTCGAAATGCGCATCGTGCTTGGCCGCCAAGTAATCGGCAACCATAAAGCCGATGTTGTGGCGCGTATCGGCATACTCAGGGCCGATATTTCCCAGAGCCATCACAAGGAATTTCATATCACTGCTTTTTCGAATTAATGGGGAGATACGGGCTCCGGGACGGAAACAACGCCTCGAATGTATGCTTCACAAAAAAGGCCGCCCTGAAAGAGCGGCCTTTTGAGTTTGGGCGAATCGGCTGCAAAATTACGCGGCTAATTTCTCCCAAAAGTATTGATGCTATTTCTCGGCAGCCATCTGGCCTTTCAGCGCACGTGGGATGGTTACGGTAGCGATCGGAGCCAAGGGGTTGGTCAGGATGGTGTAGTTGGTAGGCTGCACCTTGTTTACCTTGATCGACTTGCCTAGTTCGAGGTCCGAGATGTTAACTTCTACGAAGTCGGGCAGGTTTTCGGGCGTGGCCTTCACTTTCAGCTTACGCAACTTCGACACCAGTTTGCCACCTTGCTGTACGCCGGGCGAAACCCCAATGAACTTCACGGGGATGTCCATCTTGACTTCTTTGCCGCCTTCCAGTTCGAGGAAGTCAACGTGCAGTAGCATTTCGTTTACGGGGTGGAACTGGGCGTCCTGTACAATGGCGCGGTACATCGTGCCTTCTACGTTCAGGTCCACGATGTGAACTTCGGGAGTGTACAGCAGTTCGCGGAAGAGAATAGCAGGAGCCGAAAAGTGAACTTGCTCTTTGCCACCGTACAATACGCACGGTACATAAGAATCAAGACGTAACTGCTTTGCATCTTTCTTGCCGAGATTCGCTCTTTTAAACCCTACAACCTCTAAGCTTTTCATAAAAAGTGTGTTTGAATATTCCGTTGCCCTGACCATCAGGGCAAATCGGGCCGCAAAGATAAGCGGTTTGTTTTATATTCGGAAGGTCAGATCGATTCTGCCTAGTAACGAGGCCGAAACGGTACTCCTAAATGAACAGCGAGCTAATGGACTCGTGCGTCACCACATTGCGGATGGCCCGGGCAAAGAGGTCCGCTAGGGAAATGACCCGTATTTTATCATTCTGCTGCCGCAACGGAATTGTATCAGACACCACCAGCTCCTGTAGCGCCGAAGCCCGGATGCGGTCGTGCGCAGGGCCGCTCAGAATAGCGTGTGTAATGACGGCGCGTACCGATTTGGCGCCGCGCTCCATGAGCAAATCAGCCGCTTTGCAGATGGTGCCGGCCGTGTCCACAATGTCATCTACCAGTACTACATCTTGGCCCGTTACATCGCCGATCACCTGCATAGAAGCGATCTCATTAGCCCGCAAACGCGTCTTGTCACATACCACGATCTCGGCGCCGAAGCGCTTGGCGAAAGCTCGGGTACGCACCACGCCGCCCACGTCGGGCGACGCGAAGATGAGATTTTCCAGGTTCAGCGACTTGATATACGGCACGAACATCGCCGCGCCATCTAAGTGGTCAACCGGAATGTCAAAAAAGCCCTGAATCTGGCCGGCGTGCAGGTCGCAGGTCATAAGCCGGTCAGTGCCAACGCTTTGTATAAAATCGGCTACTACCTTGGCCCCAATGCTGACGCGCGGCTTGTCTTTGCGGTCCTGACGGGCGTAGCCGTAATACGGCATCACGATATTCACCGATTCGGCTGAGGCGCGCTTGGCCGCGTCTACCATCAGCATCAGTTCCATGAGGTTTTCGGCGGGCGGAAAGGTGCTCTGAATCAGAAACACCGCACAACCACGCACGCTTTCGTTGAAGCTAGGGCCTAATTCCGTATCGGCGAAGCGCTGAATGCTCAGGTCACCGAGGGGGGTTCCGAATGCGTCGGCAATCCGAGCCGACAGTTCGGGATTGGAATTGCCGGCAAAAATTTTAACCTGTGGAGCCATGGTAAGGGAAGTAAAGGATGAGGACTGCAAAAAGGAATTGAGCGGCTCCGGGAAAATCGCGGAAACCCAATTTAGCGAAGGAGTAGGCCAAACCAAAAAAGCGAAAGGCGCCGGACTTCCTTTTCGAGGAAGATCCAGCGCCTTTCGCGTTACTTAACCAGTTGTCCGACCAGGGCTCGAACCTGGACTTTCTTGAATCAAAATCAAGCGTGTTGCCAGTTACACCATCGGACAAAATACCCATCAGCTGTGCCGTTTGGGTGTGCAAATGTACGACGGGTTTAATTCAAGGCAAATTTTGCAGCAAAAATTTTTTCCGCCTCCACCGCACCTATTGTGCACGGATGGGGTTTTTGCGGGGCTGAATCCCTGATTTTCAGCACTTCATGCTTTGCCAAACTTTCCGGTAATCCGGCTTTGGCAAAGCGGCATTTTAGCCGTAGTTTTGCGGCCTGAAACCCTTGCCCCACTCATTATAAAGATACGCAATGGCGAATACCGGAAAAATCACCCAGGTCATCGGTCCCGTCGTGGACGTGAGCTTCGCGGGTGAAGGCACCAAACTTCCCAACATCCTCGACGCGCTCGAAGTCACGAAAGACAACGGCCAAGTGGTCATCCTGGAATGCCAGCAACACCTCGGCGAAGATCGGGTGCGCACCATTGCCATGGACTCAACCGAGGGCTTGACCCGCGGGGCTGTAGTTCGTGACTTGGGCTCGCCCATCACTATGCCCACCGGCGAAGGCATCAAAGGCCGCCTGTTCAACGTGATTGGCCACGCCATTGACGGCATTCCACAGCCCAAAAGCGATGGTGGTCTGTCTATTCACCGTCAGGCTCCCCCTTTTGAAGATCTGGCTACTTCGTCGGAGATTCTCTACACAGGTATCAAAGTTATCGACCTGCTCGCCCCCTATGTAAAGGGTGGTAAAATTGGTTTGTTCGGTGGCGCCGGTGTAGGTAAAACTGTGCTAATCATGGAGTTGGTTAACAACATTGCCAAGGCCTATGCAGGTCTGTCGGTGTTTGCCGGCGTGGGCGAACGTACCCGCGAAGGCAATGACCTGCTGCGCGAATTCATCGAATCGGACATCATCAAGTACGGTGAAGAGTTCAAGCATTCAATGGAGCAAGGCGGTTGGGATCTCTCGAAAGTAGACGAAACCGAACTGGCTAAATCACAGGCAACTCTCGTGTTTGGCCAGATGAACGAGCCACCCGGAGCCCGTGCTCGCGTAGCCCTCTCGGGCCTGACCGTAGCGGAAAACTTCCGCGATGGCGACGGCACCGGCGCTGGTCGCGACATCCTGTTCTTCATCGACAACATCTTCCGCTTTACGCAGGCGGGTTCGGAAGTATCGGCTCTCTTGGGTCGGATGCCGTCAGCCGTAGGATATCAGCCTACGCTGGCTACCGAGATGGGTGCCATGCAAGAGCGCATCACGTCAACCAAGCGTGGCTCAATCACTTCGGTACAAGCTGTTTATGTGCCTGCTGATGACTTGACTGACCCAGCTCCGTCAACGACGTTTGCTCACTTGGATGCTACCACGGTATTGTCGCGTAAGATCGCCGAGCTTGGTATCTACCCTGCAGTAGACCCGCTCGACTCGACGTCGCGCATCCTGTCTGCCGACCTGATCGGTGACGAGCACTACAACACCGCCCAGCGCGTGAAAGAGATTCTGCAGCGTTATAAAGAACTGCAGGACATCATCGCCATCTTGGGCATGGACGAATTGTCGGAAGAAGATAAGCTGGTTGTATCGCGCGCTCGTCGTGTGCAGCGTTTCCTTTCCCAGCCGTTCCACGTGGCTGAGCAATTTACCGGCCTAGCTGGCGTATTGGTTGACATTAAGGACACGATCCGCGGCTTCAACGAGATCATCGAAGGCAAGTACGATCACCTGCCCGAGGCAGCGTTCAACTTGGTAGGCAGCATCGAAGATGCTGTAGCCAAAGGCGAGCGTCTGATCGCAGAAGCCAAGTAATTGTTAAAGGCGAAACCAACCACTATATAACTATTTGATTGTCAATTAGTTATATAGTGGTTGGTTTAACGATTCCACTTATGCATTTAGAAATCATCACGCCAGACCGGAAAGTATTCGAGGGCGAAGTGACAGCCGTCGTATTTCCCGGAAGCGACGGACAGTTCGAGGTTCTTAACAACCACGCGCCCTTGATTAGCACCTTGAAACACGGCGAAGTTACCGTGACCAGCGCTACCGGCCGTGAAGCCTTTCGCATTGAAGGCGGCGTAGTAGAAGTTCTTCGCAATAACGTAATTGTACTGGCTGAGGCCATTGTTGCTTAAGCCAGAACTGCTTTTTATGAAAAGCCTTTCCCAACGGGAAGGGCTTTTTTGTTTTGAATTGGGCTGTAAGCTTTAGCTTGCACTGGCTTTCGTGCTTGTCGGAAATATCTCTACAACGCACCGCTACTGCTGGATAAAGCTTACGTTACATGGAAATCCATCCCAAAATCACGCCCATATACCAGACTTCCGTTTTCAAGTTTGCGGATCTCCACGAGCTGGAAAGCTACTTCGAAAGCCCCGAGAGTCGGTACATGTACTCTCGCAACGGCAATCCGAATTCCGATGAACTGGCAAATGCCGTGACGAGGCTGGAAGCTGGCGCCGGCGGTATTGCGACCGGCTCCGGGATGGCCGCCATTTTTGCGGCCCTGATGGCTTTTTGCCAAGCCGGCGACCACGTGCTGTGTGCCGCCGATATTTACGGTGGGTCTTCATCGCTGCTAAACGCCGAATTGAGCCGGATGAACATCACGGTGACATACGTACCGTTTGAGGCCTTGTACTCGCTCGCGGAGTTCGTGAAGCCTACGACGCGCGTCCTGTTGGCCGAAACCATCAGCAATCCGCTGCTTCGCGTTGCCGATCTGCGCCAGTTGGCCGACGAATGCCATCGCCATGGGTTGAAGCTCATCGTGGACAACACGTTTGCCTCTCCCATCCTGACGCGCCCTCTGGCATTAGGGGCAGATATTACGTTGCATAGCGTCACCAAATACATTGCTGGCCACAGCGACGTGACGGCCGGTGCCGTAGTGGCCGCCGACCCTGACGTAGCGGTTCGCCTTAAGGAAATCGGTATGCATTATGGCCTGACGCTGAGCCCGATGGAGAGCTGGCTGGCAGTGCGGGGTCTCAAAACGCTGCACCTACGCATTCGCCAGCATTGCCTCAATGCCATGGCCATCGCTGAGTTTCTGAACCAGCATCCGTCGGTGGCCGCTGTGTACTATCCGGGGCTGCCAACGCACCCGCAGCATGTTTTAGCCGCTGAGCAAGGGAAGGGTTTGTTTGGCGGTATGCTTTCTTTCAAAATAGCCGACGAAGCCGAAAAAGTAAACCAATTGATGCGCCGTAGCCAACGTTTCCCGTTTGCGCCTTCGCTGGCCGGGGTAGATTCATCGCTGTCGTATCCGTTGGGCACGTCGCACCGCTACCTGACGCCAGAGCAGCAGCAGCAGCTCGGCATCACTACCGGCCTGATTCGGCTCTCGGCCGGCATAGAGCCAGTGGAGGAACTGATTGCCGATCTGGAGCAGGCGCTTGCTTAAAGAACCACCTCGCGAAGGGCTTCGACTACCCTTTGCAGGTCGTCCTCCGTCATGCTCGATCCGGAAGGAAGGCATAATCCTCTCATAAACAGATCGTTGCAAACTGCGCCCCCGTACGTGGGGGACGACGCAAAAAGGGGCTGTTGATGCAAGGGCTTCCAGAGCGGCCGGGCTTCGATGTTGCGGCTTTCTAGGTGTTGCCGCACCTGCTCCGGCGTAGCTGAGGTTTGATTAGCGTCGAGCAGAATGGTTGTAAGCCACCGATTGGAACGGCTGCCAACCGGTTCGTGAGGGCCGAAGCTAATCGCTGACACCTCGCGAAGTTTTTCTTTGTACCACGCATAAATTTCCCTTCGCTTTTTTACCCGATCCTCCAGCAATTCCATCTGGCCCCGCCCAATACCAGCTAAAATATTGCTGAGGCGATAATTGTACCCAGTAGTAGAGTGTTGATAATAAGGTGCTTGGTCTTTGGCCTGCGTCGCTAAGAAGAGCGCTTGCTGCGCCCAGCCTTGGCGGTTGGTAACTAACATGCCGCCACTGCTGGTAGTCAGGATTTTGTTGCCATTGAACGAGAAAACGCCCACCGCCCCGAAAGTGCCTAGCGGCCTTCCTGCGTAGTGCGCGCCCAAGGCTTCCGCGGCATCTTCCAGAACCGGAATCTCAAACTCCGCCGCAATGGCCAACAGCTCATGCAATTGCGCCGGTGTGCCATATAAATGCACCAGTATCAGTGCTTTAGGCTTTTTGCCTACTCGGATCCGGTCCTCGATGGCCTCACGCAGCCGCACCGGGCACATATTCCACGTATTTGGCTCGCTATCGACAAATACAGGCGTAGCGCCCTGATACACAATGGGATTGGCCGTAGCTACGAACGTGAACGAGGAGCACAACACCTCATCACCGGGCTCGACACCTAATAAGATCAGGCCCAGATGAATGGCCGCTGTACCAGAGGCCAACGCTACCGCGTAAGCTGCGCCGGTGTACTGACACACATCCTGCTCGAAACCCGTAATGTTGGGTCCTGTGGGAGCTATCCAGTTGTCCTCGAAGGCTTTATGAACGTAGTTGAGCTCGTGGCGACCAAGATGAGGTGGGGAAAGATAGATGCGGTCGTGGTCTCGGCTACGCATGAGTTTTGATAACGGTGGCAGGCACTCCAACGGCAGTGCAGTCGGCGGGCAAGTCGCGCACGGCAACGGCGCCGGCGCCCACAATGGTGCGAGCCCCTACGCGCACTTGGTTGATGACGGTGGCATTGGTGCCCAGATACACGCCCACGCCCAAATGGGCTTCGCCGCCGACATTGGCGTGGGGCATTAACGAACAAAAATCTTCCAGAACCGCGTCGTGGCCGATGGTGCAGCCCAAATTCAGCAGAACGTGCCTGCCCACCCGGATATCGGTGGTCAGGATGCAGCTTTGGGTGATAATGGAGCCTTCGCCCACGCTGATGTGCTGGTATTGCTGACAGGCCACGGAAGGATGAATCAGCGTTGCGAACTGCAAAAGGGGCGAGGTGAGCCGGCTGACCACTGCGGCCCGTGCTTGGCTATTGCCCACAGCCACAATGACTTGCAAGGGTTCCTTGGTAGCATTGAGGTCGGCGGCGGTGCCGCGGTACGGTACGCCGTGAATGAAGGCACTGGCAGGACTTGCGTCGTCGTAAAAACCAGTGAGCAGCCAGGTGGGCGTGACTTCGTTGATTTGACGAGCGAGCAGCAAAATTTCGCGGCCCAGCCCGCCGGCCCCAAAAATAACCAGCGGTTTTAGCGGCTTAGTCATGTTGCGGAGGCTCAGGGGCGACGAATGTACCCGTAAAGGCCTCAGTAGTAGCCTGACCCGGAGCCGTAATATTTCGGGCGCTTACCACCCGTTGAACAGTGAGTAACAAGATGCGAAGGTCTAATTTCAACGACAGGTTATCAGCGTACCACACATCGTATTCAAATTTCTTTTCCCAGGAGATCGCGTTTCGTCCGTTGACTTGCGCCCAACCCGTAATGCCCGGCCGAACCTGATGGCGGCGGGCCTGTTGCGGCGAATACAGCGGCAAGTATTGCGGAAGCAATGGCCGTGGCCCAACTAAACTGATATCACCCCGCAATACGTTCCAGAGTTGGGGTAACTCGTCGATGGAAGTGGCTCGCAGCCAACGTCCTAGCGGCGGCAGGCGGTCCGCGTCGGGAAGCAAGTGGCCTTGGGCATCGCGAGCGTTGGTCATGGTTTGGAGTTTGTAAAGCCTGAACAATTGACCGTGCCAGCCGGGGCGAAGCTGCCGAAATAACACCCGCCCTCGGTTTTGGAATGCCAGTGCCACCGCCGCTGGCAGCAGCAACGGCAACGTCAGCAGCACAAGCGGCGCGGCCAGCCCCAAGTCAAGCAAACGCTTGCCCCAGCGTCGGTACCAATCCAAGCCAATCAGGTTAGGCATACGAAAAAGCCGAAGCAATCAGGCTTCATGCAAGGCCAAAAATACCCTTTTTATGGCGCCTACGCAGTAGCTTGCGGCGCCGGCGCGACGAATTCTGCCGCTGGAATTCTGCTGCGTACGCTACCTCCCGATCATGCTAGTCTTCCCCAACGCCAAACTCAACCTAGGGCTTTACATCACCAGCCAGCGCGCCGACGGCTTCCGCAACCTCGAATCGGTGTTTGTGCCGCTGCCTTGGACGGATGCGCTGGAAATTTTGCCTGCTGAAGCTAATTCATTAACTCTTAGTGGCATACCTATTCCGGGTGAAGTAGAAACCAATTTGTGCTGGCGTGCCTACGAGTTGCTTAAGGCTGACTTTGACTTGCCGCCCGTGCAAATGCATCTGCATAAGGTCGTGCCCATCGGGGCGGGGTTGGGTGGTGGTTCGGGCGATGCTTCCTTTGCTTTGCGCGCTTTAAACGAGCTATTCAACCTGAATTGTTCGCCTGAGGTACTCGAGAATTATGCCCGGCGTTTGGGTAGCGACTGCGCTTTTTTTATTCGGAACAAACCTGTTTTTGCGCACGAAAAGGGCGATGTGTTCGAGCCAATTGCCCTCGATCTGACCGGCGTCGCGTGCAAAGTCATCTATCCTAATCTGCACATCAGCACCGGTGAAGCTTATTCGCGCGTCGTGCCGCGCACGCCCCGCCACGATTTGCGGCAAAGCATCGCGCAGCCTATGGAAACGTGGCGCGAAACTGTTGGTAATGACTTTGAAGATGCCCTAACGCCTTTTCATCCGGTGTTGGGCGAGCTGAAGCAAGCCTTATATACTGCTGGAGCAGCCTATGCAAGCTTATCGGGCTCAGGGTCTGCGGTTTACGGTTTTTTCCCGAAGCAGCAAGTCCCTCCCGTTTTACGGGTTCCCGACGATTATCTCGTCTGGGATGGGTTGCTGTAAGCGACGGGCCCGGCGCTGATTCCACTGGTCGAGGACGGGGTGAATCAGCACGCTAAACAAGATCACCAATGTGCCCAGGTAAAAGCCCGTCGACATCTGCTCTTCGCGGAAGCCGGGCACATGCAGCCAATACATCAGCACCGCCAGCAGGATGCCGTACACGGGTTCTAGGTTGACGGTCAGGTTGATAACGAACGCGGAGAGTCGCTTCATCAGCTCCACCGACGACGAGAAAGCATACACCGTGCAGACGCCTGCCAAGAGCAAGAGCCACACGTAATCCCAGGGTTTTAGGGCCAGATGCAGGCCCGCATTTTCGGTGAAATAGCGGCTGTACAGCGGAAAAAACAGCAAAATAGACAAGCACGCGCCCAGCATCTCATAAAACGTGAGGCGCAACGGTGGGTGCTCTTTCACCAGCTTGGAATTGAATACGCTGAACAAAGCCGACAGTCCCGCTGAAAATACCGCGACGCCCAACCCCAGCAGCTGATCGAATTCTGCCTGCGAAACCAGATACAAGCCCATCATCGTCAGCAGGCCCAGAATTACCTCGTACGCCCGCACTGGGCGCCACAAAATCAGAGGTTCGAGCAAGGACGTCCACAAAGCCAGCGTAGCCATACCGGCCAAGCACACGCTCACCGAAGAAAGGCGAGCCGCCAGAAAAAACGTGATCCAGTGCACGGCTACCAGCGCCCCGACGCCCAGCAGCCGCAGGGCTGCCAGCGGCCTGACGCGCCAGGTTTGCCGGCGCAACATCAACAACAAGCCTAGCCCCACAGACGCAATCAGCGTGCGCCAAAACACCAACTCCACCGGCGGCACCGAAATCAGCTTGCCCAAGATGGCCGTGAAACCCCACAACAAGACGATGAAGTGAAGCCGGAGATAATCTTTGAGCATAATAAGCTGATTGTCAGTAAGTTGGTAAATAACGGCTCGTCGATGCTTACTGCGGTACGAAACGATACAGCGCCAGCCCGATTATGGTAAACACAATGCTCGGTACCCAGGCCGCCAACATGGGCGAAAGCGTGCCCACCGCCGCTAAGTTGCGGCTCAGGATTACGAAAATGATGAACACGAAGGCCAGCACAAATCCCAGCGCAATCTGCCCGCCGACGCCCGCTCGCGACTTGCGGGCACTCAGAATTACGCCAATAATGGTAAGTATCAGAATAGCAAAGGGATACGCGTAGCGTTCGTATTTCTCGCTCAGGTACGTTTGCGTGTCGTCGGCGCCCCGATCGATTTTCTGCTTGATGAACGCGTTCAGCTCCGGCAGCGTGAGGGTTTCGGCGAGGCGGTATTTGCTGGCGAAATCCTTGGGGTAAAGATTGAGCGTTGTATCGCGGGCTGGCACGGTTTGCAGGTGTTCCTGCTGCCCGTTAAAAGTGCGAATTAGCTGCGGCGTGAGGCGCCACGCGTGCTTCGTCGAGTCCCAACTGATGGCATCGGCAGTGAGGCGGCGCTTGAGCGTGGTGCCCACAATGGTTTCGAGCGCAAAGCGGTAGCCGACGTTGTTGATGTTGTCGTAGCTTTCCATCTGGGCATAGGTTTCGGGCCCGATCTTGATGTGAAAGTTGCGCGCGTCGAAGTGATACTGCCGCTTGGTGTAAAGGCGCTCAAAGTTCACGCGCGTCTTGTTGGCCACCGGAATCAGCCAGCCGATGAGCCCAAACGTAGCCGCCCCGATAATCAACCCACCCATAACGTAAGGCAGTAGAAACCGGCGAAAACTCACGCCGCTGGCCAGAATCGCTACAATTTCGGTGCGCGAAGCCAAGCGCGCCGTCACGAATACGGTGGCTATGAACACCGTGATGGGGGAGAGCAGATTGGCGTAATACGGAAACAGATTGACGTAATATTCCAGAATAATCTGCTTGGCGCCGAGGTCGTGCTGGATGAAATCGTCGTTTTTCTCCGTGAAGTCAATCACGCAGATCACGGCCACCAGCACCACCACCGTAAAGAAAAACGAGGTGAGAAATTTCTGGAGGATGTATTTATCGAGCAGCTTCATGTAATCGTGGGTGAGGCAGATTAATGGGATGGGCGCTGATAATCAGCTTTTTACGGAGTTTTAAGCTGATTTGTATAAGTAATTGATAATGAAGTAGTTGTGTAACTGATAATTTACAGGCGCGTCATTAGTTGCTTCACCATGCGATCTTTCCACTCGCGAAAAGTGCCGGCCAGGATGTGCTCCCGCGCCTGCTTGACCAGCCACAAATAGAACGTCAGGTTGTGCACGGACGCAATTTGCGGGCCGAGCATTTCCTGACTCTGAAACAAGTGACGAACGTAAGCGCGCGAGTAAAACGTACTGACGTAGCCGCCTAGTTCGGCATCAATCGGCTCGAAATCGGTGGCCCATTTTTTATTGGTAATGTTCATCACGCCTTGCGTGGTAAACAGCATGCCGTTGCGCGCGTTGCGGGTGGGCATTACGCAGTCGAACATATCAACGCCTAACGCAATGTTTTCCAATATGTTAGCCGGCGTGCCGACGCCCATCAGATAGCGGGGCTTATCTTTGGGCAAGATGTCGCAGACGAGCTCGGTCATTTCGTACATCAGCTCGGCGGGCTCACCTACGCTCAGGCCACCGATGGCGTTGCCTTCGCGCTGCTGCTCGGCCACAAACTCCGCCGACTGGATGCGCAGATCTTTGAAAGTGCTGCCTTGCACGATCGGGAAAAGCGTCTGCTCGTAGCCGTAGTGGCCTTCGGTGCTATCGAAGCGGGCAATGCAGCGCTTGAGCCAGCGATGCGTCATGTCCAGCGAGCGCTTGGCGTAGTCGTATTCGCAGGGCCACGGCGTGCACTCATCAAATGCCATGATGATGTCGGCGCCAATGGTGCGCTGAATGTCCATCACGCCTTCGGGCGAAAACAAATGCTGCGAACCGTCGATGTGGGAGCGGAATTTGACGCCTTCCTCTTTGATTTTGCGCGTGCCGCTAAGCGAGTACACTTGGTAGCCACCGCTGTCGGTCAGGATGGGCCGATCCCAGCCGTTGAATTTATGCAAGCCGCCTGCCTGGCGCAAAATATCGAGGCCGGGGCGCAGGTAGAGGTGATAGGTATTGCCCAGAATGATTTGGGCCTGTACATCGTTAACTAAGTCGCGCTGCTGCACGGCTTTCACCGTACCCACTGTGCCGACCGGCATAAAAATCGGCGTCTGGATGGCGCCGTGCGCCGTGGTGACCACGCCGACGCGGGCTTTGGTCTGGGAATCTTGGGCTACGAGATCGAAGGTCATTCAGTCACAATTACAAACCGCAAAGGTAACCCCTTGGCGCCGTTTGCTGCTGATGAATACCTATTTTTGCCGGCTTATCCGGATACCCCGTGTTGCTTCTTTCTTTTTCGCCGGCCCTGTGGCTGTTGCTGGCCTGCGTGCTGGTGCAGATGTACTACGCGGCCTATTATTTTTTGCCATTCGCCAATCGGCCCACCGAGCCCGAGGACAACGCCGGCGCGGCCGAACCCGTGTCGGTGTTGGTGTGCGCGCACAACGAACTGGAAAACCTGCGGCGCCTGCTGCCTTTGCTCTTGCAGCAAGAGTATCCGGCGGGGTTTGAAATAATTTTGATTGACGACCGCTCAGACGACGACACGTATCTCTACGCGCAGCAGCTCGCCCAGTACTTTCCCAACGTGCAGCTGGTAACCGTGAGTACGACTCCGCTGGGCTTGTCGCCAAAAAAATATGCGCTGACGCTGGGCATCAAATCGGCGCGTTACGAGCAAATGTTGTTCACCGACGCCGACTGCATTCCGGCTACCAATCAGTGGATCAGGCTGATGCAACGCGGCTTTGCCCGCCCCGCCGACTTAGTGATCGGGTACTCGGCTTATGCGCCTGAATCTGGGTTTTTAAATAAGCTCGTCCGTTTTGAAACCCTACTCACCGGAGCACAGTATTTGTCGTTCGCGTGGCGAGGAAAACCTTATATGGGAGTGGGCCGAAACATGGCGTATTCCCTCCGTTGTTTCCGGACAACCAAAGGCTTTGCTTCTCACATTCGCAGCCTCGGAGGCGACGACGACCTGCTGGTGCAGGACGCCGTGCAGCACGGGATGCGGGTGACGGTAGTCGCGGAGCCGGCCGCGCACACGCTTAGCAAACCGGCTTCTACTTGGAGCGCTTGGTGGCATCAGAAACGACGCCACCTGTCGGCCGGCCGCCGCTATCGTTTGGCCGATCAATTCCGAATAGGAAACTTTATTGGTACTAATCTGCTTTTTTATTTCACAACGCTTGGACTACTATTTTCCCGCCCTGATTGGGTACCTTTGGCCGCAGTGTGGTTCGTGCGCACCAGCATCCTTTGCTTTACTTATTCCCAAGTTGGCCGCCGCCTTCATGACCGGCTGCCGATAGTTCTGCTGCCTGTCCTCGACGCTGTTTATTTTTTTTACTATCTCGCTCTGGGAATTTCGCTGTTCCTCTACCGTAACCTCCGATGGAAGTAAACAATCAGGAAATTCAAAAACAGTTTTCTGCTAAAGCCAAGCATGATTTCAAGCTGATTCGGGCAGCTGTGGAACAAGGCGATGAAAAAGCCTATGCCGAGTTGATGCAGATCTACAAAAAGCCGGTATACCACGTGGTCCTCAAGATGGTCCGCAACCCCGACGACGCCGAAGATCTCACGATCGAAGCCTTTGCCAAAGCGTTTCGCAACCTGCACAAATTCAACCCCGAATACGCATTTAGCACGTGGCTTTTCCGCATTGCCACCAACAACTGCATCGATTTTATCCGCAAGAATAAAATCAAAACCATGTCGATTGATTCGGCCATCAAAATCGACAACGGCGACGAGATCACCATTGATTTCCGCGATCAAAACTTGAACCCGCAGGAGTCAGCCATCAAAAATCAGAAAATCGAAATCATGCAGCACGTGGTATCGCGGCTGCCCGACAAATACCAGCGCCTCGTCACGCTGCGTTACTTCGATGAGTTGAGCTACGAAGAAATTGCGCAGGAGCTAAAAGCGCCGCTCGGTACCGTGAAAGCCCAACTGCACCGCGCCCGCGAGTTGCTCTATGATATGGTGAAGAACAAAAAGCATATTATATAACTATTTGATTATCAAATATTTATAAAAGAAAATGCTCCGGCTTCCAGTCGGAGCATTTTCTTTTTACAGATGCCGCGGTTTCGGCATGGGAGCCGTATGGCTACATCCGATACCTTTGTTCCGATGGACATCTTGTTTCGCTACTTCCCCGACCTTACCGACCAGCAGTGCCTGCAATTTGAACTGCTTGAGCAGGAGTTTCGCGGCTGGAACGAGCGCCTCAACCTCATTGCCCGCACCGACGTCGATAACTTGGCCGAACGCCATTTTTTGCATTCGCTGGGCATTGCCAAAGTGGTGCAGTTCGCGCCGGGCACTTCGGTGCTCGATGTCGGCACGGGCGGCGGACTGCCAGGCTTGCCGTTGGCCATATTATTCCCGGAAGTCGAGTTTCATTTGGTTGATAGCATCGGCAAGAAAATCAGGGCGGTGCAGGACATGGCGCATGCGCTGAAGCTGCACAACGTAACCGCCGAGCAAACCCGCGCCGAGCAATTGCGGCCCAAATACGATTATGTGGTGAGCCGCGCCGTTGCGCGCTTGGCTACGTTTTACACCTGGATCGAGCACCGCTACAAGCCCAGCGCCGATGCGGCTACAGGCCTGTATTATTTGAAAGGCGGCGATCTGGCAGAAGAAATTGACGAGTCGGGCTTGCCGGCTGCGGTTTACAACCTGAGCGATTATTTCACGGAGGAGTTCTTCGAAACGAAAAAAGTCGTGTTTGTGCCGAATAGCTTAGCCAAGAAACGCTAAGAGACTGCCGAAAATCTCGAATCAACGCAGTAGTTAGGCCGGGATTTGGGCCGTAAGAAACTCGATGGCTCTGCGCTCCGAGTAATATTCGCCATCGGGCGAGCCTTCGGCAAAACCGACGTGGCCGCCTTCCTGCGGCGTTTCGAGGAAAACATAATTGCTTTTCTCGGCCACCTCTCGCGGAAAGCAAGAGGGCGGCAGGAAGGGATCATTGACTGCGTTTACCAGAAGCGTAGGGATGCGAATCCCGCTCAAATACCGGCCCGAACTGGAATACTCGTAGTATTCTTCGGCTGACTTAAAGCCGTGCATAGGAGCCGTAAAGCGGTCGTCGAACTGCGGAAAGTCCTGCAGCTGATCGATGTCGGCCAAATCGATCTGGCCGGGCAGCAGCTCGGCTTTCTGCCGCATTTTTTCCCGTAGCGATTTCAAAAATCGGTTGAGGTAAATCCGGTTTTGGAAGCGCGAGATATAATGCGAACTCGACTTCAGATCGGTAGGCACCGAAAACACAGCAGCGCGTTCGACTTGACGCGGGACTTTATCGGGGTTTTCACCTAAGTACTTGAGCGTCACGTTGCCTCCGGCGCTAAACCCAGTGAGGTACACCCGCCGATAGCGCGCTTTGCCCAAGGCATAGCGTACTACAAAGTCAAGGTCTTCGGTGTCGCCGAGGTGATAGGTGCGCAACAAGCGGTTCATTTCGCCGCTGCAGCTGCGGTAGTTCCAAGCCAAGGCATCGAAGCCAGCCCGATTCAGCGCGCGCACCATACCGCGTACATACGGCCGGCCGGCATCACCTTCCAAACCGTGTGATACAATCGCCAGGGTATCAGTGTGTTGGTTAGGGAGCCGTGACCAGTCTAAATCCAGGAAATCTCCGTCTTCGGTTTCTACCCGTTCGCGCTGGTAGCTAACGTCCGGTACGGAGCGCAGAATGCTCGGGACAATAGTTTGTACGTGGCCGTTGAATAAGTAAAACGGCGGTTGATAGCGGGAGTGAGTGACGAGCGGCATAACGAATCAATCTAGTTAAGTAGCCGGCGGAATCTAAATATAACGAAAGCTCGGCATGCATACTAGTAAGATATGCCCGATTTTATGTCGTTTTGGTGAAGTAAAACGCTAAGCTTTTGAGTGTTCGGTTTGGGCCAAACCCAAATAAAGAGCCACTAGCAAAGCGATTCCGCCAGAAAGCGCAAAGGTAAGCGCCGGCCCACCCCAAAACCAGATAAACCCAGCCAGCGTGCTGGCTCCCAAGGCCGCTAAGCTGCTCAACCCAGCATAGGTGCCGAGGGCTGCTCCGGTGTCGGTAGAGGCACAAAGGTTGCTAAGCCATGCCTTGCTAACCCCTTCGGAGGCAGCACCATACAGACCATACAGCCCAAATAGAAACCCAAAAAACAGCGGGTCTTTGGCCAATGTGGCCCCGGCGTATACCAGTGCAAACAGCACCAAGCCTGTGGCTAGGGTACGGCGCGGTCCCAGCCGATCGGAGAGGTGGCCGGCTGGAAAAGCCGCGGCAGCGTAGACGAGATTGTAGAAAATATACAGCCCAATAACCGTGGCATCCGAAAGCCCCCTCTGCTTAGCCAACAGCAACAGAAAGGCGTCGGAACTGTTGAATAAGGCGAACAGTAACAAGGCACTGGCGACTCTACGGTAATTTGCCGGAGCTCGCCGCCAGTAGCTAAAGGATGCCCAAAACGGCTGGATGGGCTTGCCCGAAGGAGCGCGCGATCTTTCCCTGACCAGCAGCGTGATGAATATGGCCGCTACGCCGGGCAGAAAAGCCAAGAGAAAGAGGTTGTGGTAATCGGTGGGGCGTGCTGCCAGCCAGAATAAGGCCACAGTGGGCCCTAACACCGCGCCCAGCGTATCCATAGCCCGGTGGAATCCGAACACACGCCCTTTGAAGGCGGGCGTGGTCTCATCGGAGAGTAGCGCGTCTCGTGCGCCCGTCCGAAGGCCTTTGCCTAACCGATCGGTGGTACGCGCCAGAAACACCCACCACGGCAACTGCAGTACCGCCATCATGGGCTTAGACAGTGCGCTGAGCCCGTAACCCCATTGTACAAAGGGCAAACGCCGTCCTACGCGATCCGACCATTGCCCGAAGTAGCCTTTGCTCAGGCCGGCCGTTGCTTCCGCTACGCCTTCCAGAATTCCGATCAGCACTACCGAAAACCCGATGCTTTTTAGGTACAAAGGCATCACCGGATAGAGCATCTCGCTGGCCAAATCGGTGAACAAACTCACCAACGACAACAGCCAGATGGTTCGGGTTAGGTACTTCATAGGCAATAAGAGGCTGGGAGGAAGCCGAAACGCAGCGGTACGCTTACGGGTTGTTACGACCATGCTCGGCTCATGAGCGGAAAGTCAAATTGACAGTATGTGTTTGCTATTTCAAATCAAAGCCTTACCTTTGCCAACCCAATTGAAAACGAATTCGAGCAGAACGTCAACTTTTCCATCATGGCGAATCATAAGTCGGCCCTCAAGCGCATCCGCTCCAACGAAGCCAAGCGCGTGTTGAACCGTTACCAAGCTAAATCTACCCGTACGGCTATCAAAAAGCTCCGTGCCTCTTCCAGCAAAACTGAAGCTCAGGAGCTGTTGAAGAAAGTTACGTCGATGCTTGACCGTCTGGCCAAGAAAAACATCATTCACAAGAACAAGGCAGCCAACAACAAGTCGAGCCTGACCAAGTTCGTGAACTCGCTGGCTGCCTAAGCGGCAACAAACCAGCGTCTCTGCTCTATATAGAAAAGGCCTTGCGTGGATACGCAAGGCCTTTTTGCGTTGCACGCTTACGTATTTTCCAAAACAAAACCCCTTGCCACGATTGCGGCAAGGGGTTTTGTTTTGGAAGCTACGTAATTATCTGATAGACAAATACTTATGCAACACTTACTTTTACCATATTGGCTTTGCCTTTCTCGTTGATGGGCATCGAAGCTGTGTTGATGAATACGTCGCCCTTTTGCAAGTTGCCGGTCGTGGTCAGCACATACTTCAAGTCCGAAACGGTGTTATCGGTGCTCACGAAGCGGTCGTAGTAGAAGCCTCGCACGCCCCATACTAGGCTCAACGTGTTGAGAAGCTGGCGGTTGTCTGTGAAGATGAAGATGTTGGCTTTCGGGCGATACTTCGAAAGCTGGAAGGCCGTATAGCCGCGGTGCGTCATGCCCGTGATGACTTTTGCATTGGTGTCGCGGGCCAGCGAACAGGCTGCTGACAGTACGCTGTCGACCATGAACGAGTCGGAGGCTGGGTCGATGGGGAAGCCTCGGTTGTAGACGTCTTCCCGCACCGTTTCCACGCTGCGGATGGTAGCTACCATCGAGCGGATCACTTCGGTGGGGTAGGAGCCAACAGCAGTTTCGGCTGAAAGCATCACCGCATCGGCACCGTCGAGCACGGCGTTGGCCACGTCGTTGGTTTCGGCGCGGGTGGGGCGTGGGCTCGTGATCATGCTTTCCATCATCTGCGTGGCCACAATTACCGGCTTGCCAGCGCGGTTACATTTTTCGATGATAAGCTTCTGGGCCATCGGCACTTCTTCGGCCTTGATCTCAACGCCTAAGTCGCCGCGCGCTACCATGATTGCGTCGGTGAGGGCGATGATTTCGTCAATGTTTTTCAGGCCTTCAGGCGTTTCGATTTTCGCCACAACCCGGGTTTCCTTGCCGCTTTCGGCAATGATTTTTTTAATAAAGCGAATGTCTTCGGCCCGGCGGGCAAAAGATAGCGCTACCCATTCCACGTCGTTTTCAAGGCCAAATTGCAAGTCGGCAATGTCCTTCTCGGTCATGGCCGGTGCTGATACTTCCGAGCTGGGCAGGTTGATGCCTTTGCGTGGCTTCACTGTGCCGCCGTAAATGACTTCCGCCTCCACTTCCGTTTCGCGGTCGGTGCTGAGCACGCGCAACTCAATTTTGCCATCGTCAATCAAAATAGCATCGCCGGGCTTTACGTCGCGGGCCAAGCCTAAGTAGATGGTGCTCAGGCGGGTTGCTGTGCTAATCTCTTTCTCGCCGCACACCATTTTGATAATGTCGCCGGGCTTGATTTCGACAGCGCCGCCTTCTACTTCGCCCAACCGGATTTTGGGTCCTTGCAGGTCTTGCAGCAAGCCCACGTGGGTGCGTAAGTCCTTATTAAGACGGCGAACCGCATTGATCACCTGCAGGTGATCTTCATAAGAACCGTGCGAAAAATTGAGCCGGAATACGTCCACGCCTTCCCGAACCAAGGTAGAAAGCCGGTCATAGGTATTGGAAGCGGGCCCGACCGTAGCTACGATTTTAGTTTTATTGAAATGAGGAAGAGATTCCATGGGTTGACGGAAGAAGTTTTTGAGTTGTGAGCAAATAGTAAAAACGGCTGACATCCTGAAGGCAGCAGGGCGACAAAGCTCTGCGAGTGTATATCATTGATAATGAAATACTTATCTCGTGTGATGAGCTTCTTCGCGGCGCTCAGGACGGCAGCCGGGCAATTGAGTTGATGCTTCAAAAGAGCAGATTTTCTTTGAATTTCAAGGAGTTGGGGTCGAACTGACACGCGTATTGTACCTCTGGCAGGCGAGTCAGTCGATCCAATATTTCGTCGGATGCCAGCGCCCCGGTGCCGTTGCTGACCTGAATTAGGTAATCGTATTCCTTGATGTCGGGAGCCAAAAACGGCTTTTTCAAGATCGACGGATCGAGCGAGCGGTTACGCAACAAGCGCAGCGTGATGGCTTCGGTGGTGTGCAAATAGTTGCTGATCACGAGCCGGCCGCGGGCCAGCAAATCGTAGATCAGATCTTGTTGTTTGACCAGTCGCAAGCGCAGCGCGTGGTTTAGCGTCCAGGCTAGCTTGTGTTCCCGGCTCGATGAAACCACGCCGAAAAGATCGAAGTCGCACTCGTACTCAACGTCCAGCGTCAGCATTTTCATAGGCAGCTACGAAGGCAAAGAAGGGCAAAAGTACACACGTCAAAAGCCGAAAGGAACAGGCCCGGCCATAATCTTGTACCCTGAAGATTCGGGTGGGTTTGTTTGACAATGTTAGGGAAGATAGTGTTATTTGTGCCTAGTTTTCCTCAAACCCCCACGGAAATGTCTGAAATTGCAGAAAAAGTAAAGGCCATTATCATCGATAAATTGGGTGTAGAAGCTTCGGAGGTCACTCCAGAGGCTAGCTTCACAAACGATCTGGGCGCTGACTCGCTGGATACTGTCGAGCTGATTATGGAGTTCGAAAAAGAATTCAACGTGTCTATTCCCGATGATCAAGCTGAAAACATCGCGACCGTAGGTCAAGCGATCAGCTATCTCGAAGAGCACGCCAAGTAATTCCGGCCTCTTTTTCACGGCTTTCGCTTACCGGCCGGCCCGCCGCCGGCCGTTTTGCTTTTTAGTAGTTCTTCTTTTCGCTTCTTCCGCTAGCTTATGTCTCTTCGGAGAGTCGTTGTAACCGGCTTAGGTGCTCTTACCCCCATTGGCAATTCCGTCGCTGAGTATTGGGACGGGTTGTCGCGCGGCGTGAGCGGTGCGGCCCCCATCCAGCGCTTCGACGCCAGTAAGTTCAAAACCCGCTTCGCCTGCGAAGTAAAAGGGTATAACTCGGAGGACCATTTCGAGCGTAAGGAAGGCCGCAAACTGGACTTGTTTTCGCAGTTTGCTGTAGTAGCTGCCGATCAGGCGGTGCTCGATGCCGGCATTACCGACGCCATCGACCACGACCGCATTGGGGTCATCTGGGGCTCGGGCATTGGTGGTCTGCGCACCTTCCAAGAAGAGTGCGTGGCCTTCGCCAAAGGCGATGGCACCCCGCGCTTCAACCCCTTCTTCATTCCAAAAATGATTGCAGACATCGCGTCGGGTCATATTTCGATGAAGTATGGCTTCCGCGGTCCCAACTTCGTGACGGTTTCGGCTTGCGCCTCGTCATCCAACTCCATTATCGACTCGTTCAATTACATCCGCCTCGGCATGGCCGACGTGATGGTAACGGGCGGTTCGGAAGCGGCAGTGACAGAGGCAGGTATTGGGGGTTTTAACGCCCTGAAGGCACTGTCAGAACGCAATGACTCTGCCGAAACCGCTTCCCGCCCCTTCGATAAAGAACGGGACGGCTTCGTGTTGGGAGAAGGTGCTGGTGCACTTATTCTCGAAGCACTCGAACATGCCCAGGCACGCGGCGCCAAAATCTACGCCGAGATTATCGGAGGCGGCATGTCGGCTGATGCGTATCATCTGACAGCTCCGCACCCAGAGGGTAAAGGTGTGATTCTGGTGATGAACAATGCTTTACGGGATGCTAAAATCACCCCAGAAGAGGTTGATTACATCAACGTGCACGGCACAAGTACACCGCTGGGCGACATTGCCGAAGTAAAAGCCATTCAGCACGTGTTTGGCGAACATGCTTACAACCTCAACATCAGCTCTACCAAGAGTATGACGGGACACCTGCTGGGCGGGGCCGGCGCTATTGAGGCCATTGCGGCCATTCTGGCTATTCAGAACGGCGTCATTCCCCCGACCATCAACCACACGACCGACGATCCCGAGTTGGATTCCCGGTTGAATTTCACGTTCAACGTGGCGCAGAAGCGCGACGTAAACGTAGCGTTGAGTAATACTTTCGGCTTCGGCGGCCATAATACGTCGGTGCTGTTTCGCAAATTCCGCGACTAATGCCAAAGCCCGGTCAGCCACTTCCGCTGTTCGGTTTCTTCCGGCGGCTGCTGGGGCAAGACCGGGCTTTTCGGCAAGCTATTGCCACCGTCACGGGCAGCACACCCGATAATATTCGCCTCTATCACTTGGCCTTCACGCACTCGTCGGTGGTGCGTCAGCAGGGCGATACCGCGCGACACCAGTCCAACGAACGCTTGGAATTCCTCGGCGATGCCGTACTGGGGGCGGTGGTAGCCGAATATTTATTCCGCAAATTCCCGTACGAGCAAGAAGGTTTCCTGACCGAAATGCGCTCTCGTATTGTTAATCGCGAGAGCCTCAATCAATTAGCTTTGAAGTTGGGCTTGGATAAGCTGGTGCAGCTAGATCCAGGTCAAGGCCGCGCCGCGCGTTCGCGCTCGGTCAATGGCAATGCTTTAGAGGCGCTAGTCGGCGCCATTTACCTCGATCAAGGCTATAAGTCGGCGCGAAAATTCGTGCTCGGCAGGCTGATCAAGCCGTTTGTTGACGTAAAGTCTCTGACGCTGACTACCACCAACTTCAAAAGTAAGCTTATCGAATGGGCGCAGCGTGAGGGGAAATCCCTGCGCTACGATATTTCGGGACAACCACGGCCAGGTGGGGTGATGGAGTTTTCGGCAACCGTTCTCCTCGACAACGAAGCCGTGGCAATGGGCATGGGCTTATCAAAGAAACAAGCCGAGCAAACCGCCGCCGAACGAGCCCTCGAAGCACTAGGTATTTAAGGTATATCTATACAGATACTTGATTATCAAGTGGTTATATAGGTGTAGGTATTCTTGCTGGTAGCTTGGCTGCCCAACGTTTTGCGGAAAGCTTGCGGCGGAAAGCGCAACCCCAGGAGAGGCTTTGCGGTTAATATCTGATAGTATTTCGCTTCTTTTCCTCCTGCCTTATGAGAATTGCCGGCGCCGCCCTCAACCAAATCCCGATCGACTGGAAACATAACCTTCGCACCATCTGCGAGGCAATCGAGCAGGCAAAAGCGGCGGGCGTTGAATTGCTGTGCCTGCCGGAGCTATGCCTGACGGGTTACGGTTGCGAGGACTTATTTCTGCACGATTGGCTTTCGGCGGAGGCGCTGGAATATTTACAGCAAATCAGAAGCTGTACGCAAGGGATTTTGGTGTGCGTAGGCTTGCCCATTCGTCTCGCTGGCCGAACCTACAATACTTCGTGCGTGCTGCGCGACGGCGAAATCCTGGGTTTCGCGGCGAAGCAATTTTTGGCCAACGACGGCGTCCACTACGAGCCGCGCTGGTTTACGTCGTGGCGCGCGGGCGAAACGGGCATTGTGAGCTGGCAAGGCCAAGAGTGGCCCATCGGAGACTTGGTATTTGAGCATAAGGGGGTTCGTTTCGGTTTTGAGATTTGCGAGGATGCGTGGCGGCCCGACAACGAGCGTCCGGCCTGCCGGCTCATGGGCCGGGTTGATTTGATTGTCAATCCGTCGGCCAGCCACTTCGCAATGAGCAAAACGGACGTGCGCTACAACCTCGTCCTCAATGCTTCACGCAATTTTCGCTGCACGTATCTCTACGCCAACCTGCTGGGCAATGAGGCCGGCCGCATGATTTATGACGGCGAGATACTGGTTGCGCGCAATGGGCATTTGCTGACGCGTAATCAGTTGTTGAGCTTTAAAGAAGTGGATGTAGAATGCGTCGACGTCGATTTTTCGACGGAGCAACCCGTAGCCGAATCCATCGTGCCGCTGCCCACACCCGATGAGTACCGTGAGCTCAACCAAGCCCTGAGCTTGGCTCTGTTCGACTACATGCGCAAAAGCCGCAGCCGTGGTTTTGTGCTGTCGCTTAGCGGCGGTGCCGACTCCTGCATGTGCGCCGTTGCCGTAGCCGAAATGGTGCGACTAGGAGTGGCGGAGCTAGGCGTGGAAGAATTTAAACGGCGTAGCGGCTGTTTTTCGGCCGTTGAGAAAGTTGTGGCCCAGGTGGGTGCCGGCGGCCCGGCGCCTCAGCAAGTGGAAACGGCACCTGCCACCGAGGAAGACCCAACTGACAATTGGCAGCTGGTGCGGCGGTTGCTGACCTGCGCTTACCAAGGCACTGTCAATTCTTCGGATGACACCCAGCAATCAGCAAAGGAGCTCGCCGATTCGCTGGGAGCCGTGTTCTTCAACTGGACCATCGACGACGAAGTAAGTGGCTACGTAAGCAAAATCGAGCAGGCCTTGGACCGCCCCCTAGAATGGCAGACCGATGATTTGGCGCTGCAAAATATCCAGGCGAGGGTGCGGGCTCCTGGTATCTGGTTGTTAACCAATGTGTTAAACTGTTTATTGATTACAACGTCCAATCGCTCGGAAGCTTCTGTGGGGTACTGTACCATGGACGGCGACACGGCCGGCAGCATTTCGCCCATTGCGGATGTCGACAAAGATTTTGTGAAGAAATGGCTGCGCTGGGCTGAAAAGGAGCTGGGGTATGCCGCGCTTCGCCACGTCAATGCGTTGCAGCCTACGGCCGAGCTGCGCCCCCTCGCCGACAAACAAACCGACGAGCGCGACCTGATGCCTTACGTGCTGCTCAACCGCATCGAGCGGCTGGCTTTTTATAATCGCCTCAGTCCCAAGCAAGTACTTAATACCCTTATTGAGGAAGACCCCGCGCAGGACCCCGAGCAGCTCAAAACCTACGTCAAGCGGTTTTATTCGCTGTGGGCACGCAATCAGTGGAAGCGCGAACGTTATGCTCCTGCCTTCCACCTCGACGACTACAACGTAGACCCGCGCTCGTGGCTCCGCTTCCCGATCCTGAGCGGGGGCTTTCACGAAGAACTCGCGGCGCTGTAGCGTTTGCCCCATAAACCGGCTGGGTTTCCGTACTTTCGGCCTTCCATTTCCTTTCTCTTTTTCTATGAGCCTGCTTGCCTATATTACCTGGACGGCCTCGCCCATCATTGCCAAACTCGGACCGCTCACGTTGCGCTGGTACGGGTTGCTGTTCATGTCAGGCTTTGTGGTAGGGACGTTCATCCTGACGCACATTTACAAATCGGAAAAGGTATCGCCGCGGTGGGTAGATGTCATTACCATCTACATGCTGGTTGGGACCATAATTGGCGCGCGGTTGGGCCACTGTTTGTTTTACGATCCCGACTATTACTTAAAGCACCCGCTCGACATTCTCAAGATCTGGGAAGGCGGGCTGGCCAGCCACGGGGCTACCATTGGCATCTTGTTGGCTACCTGGCTGTTCGCGCGCAATAACAAGTTCGATTACCTGTGGGTGCTCGACCGCATTGTAATCGTGGTCGCTTCAGGCGGTGCCCTGATCCGATTGGGTAACCTGTTTAACTCCGAGATCATTGGCCGCGTGACCGATGTGCCGTGGGCATTCAAATTTGCGCGCTACAACGAGATTCACAACGAGCTGACCAACATTCCCAACGAGTTGCGGCACCCAACCCAGATTTACGAATCGCTGTTCTGCATATTTCTGCTAATTCTGCTCTACAGCATGTGGAACCGCACGAAAGAGCGCACCCCCCGTGGCTTGCTGTTCGGTCTGTTTGTAGTGCTGTTGTTTACCTTCCGTTTTCTGGTCGAATTCCTAAAAGAAAACCAGGTTTCTTTCGAAGATAAACTGCCCCTGAATATGGGTCAGTTGCTCAGTATTCCCTTGGTAATCATAGGGTTGTGGGTGGTGCTTCGGGCCGGCAAATGGCCCGGCAACCCCTACGGATTTGCGCCGCGTGACTTAGAGCAAGACGCCGCAGACGAGAAACCAAAGGCCATTGCCAAATCCAAATAAAAAGGGCCGCTCTCTGGAGAGCGGCCCTTTTTATTTGGGGGCATAAATACCTGCTACTGATTGGGTTGCAATGTGTATTGATACAGCGCACCTTGCTCAGTGCTGATAATTAGGCT
The DNA here is from genome assembly GCF_014349165.1 of Hymenobacter sp. BT491. Classification (NCBI taxonomy): domain Bacteria; kingdom Pseudomonadati; phylum Bacteroidota; class Cytophagia; order Cytophagales; family Hymenobacteraceae; genus Hymenobacter; species Hymenobacter sp. BT491. Next base: position 243,403 of record NZ_JACSJJ010000001.1, read on the forward strand.
GTTGCCGTAGAAGACAACTCCTTCCGTCTGGCCGGCGCCGGGCAGGGCAACGCGGTTCGGAGTGCTCTTGAGCATGGCTTCAAGGCTGTTGCCTTTGTAGAGAAACATTTCTTCGCGCCCCAGCAATACGAGGCTATGACCGTCAGGGCTGAGATTGGCATCGGTGACTTCGCCAGGTATACTCATGCTTGCAACCAGTTGCGCGGTATGCCGCCCCGGCTGGTCGGATACGGCGTACACGTTGCTGGTGCGTTGCTGCGCGCGGTCTTTGGTGAACAAATAGATTTTGCCATCGTGCCAAAGCGAGGCCTCGCAATCGAAGTTGCGGTCTTTCTTCGACGGTGGAAATTCCTTCTGATCCGCGTATGCAAAATGGATGCTGCCTACCTGCTGCGGGTTGGCCGGATTGAGGCGATAAATAACTAGATCGCGCCGCGTATTATCGTTGTTGCCGGTATCGCAAACGTAGATGTTGCCGCTGTTGTCTTTGGCCACGCTCTCCCAGTCTTTGTTGGGTACGCTCAGCTTGATCTCATTCAGAAGCTTGCCCTTCAAATCCACTTTGTAAAGCACCGGCTGGTTGCCGGCGTCGCCGTGGGTGTAAAACGTGCCAGGCTGCTCGGCATTGATAAGGCCGGAGCTTTCGGATACGCTGCCCGCCAATGAGCCAACGCGCTTCAGACCCGGTATTGATGCCCCAATGAGCTTGTTTTCGAGGCTCTCTTTTTTTGACTTTTTTTTGTCGCCCTTATCCGGGCCTTTATCGTTCTGCGCTTGCGAACAACTGGTACTGAGCAGAGCGCTTGCCAAGGTAGCAAGCGCGAAAAAAATGCGCATATCGCCGGAGTTTCAGGTAAAAAAGGCTGCTTCCGCTCACGGCAGAAGCAGCGTTACGAGGGGCTATACGCAAGCGCTCGCAATCAGGGTACAGGATCGTAGCCGTGACCGCCCCACGGATGGCAGCGGCTGATGCGGCGCAGCGCCAGCCGCCCACCCCGCCACGGACCGTATTTCTGCACCGCTTGTGCCGCGTAAGCCGAGCAGGTAGGCTGAAAGCGACAACTGGCCGGCGTAAGCGGCGAAATCAAATGCCGGTAAAACCAGATGAGGGCCAGAAAAAGCTGCCGGAAAAAATAAGCCATGGGTCAAAAGAAAGAACCGCAGCCCTGTGATCGGGCTTGCTGCTCTATAACAGCAAAAGTTTCTATGAGTGCAATGTACAAGTGTATAGCTCCAGTAATTTGAGCGATTTATAAGAATAATTAAATTATTAATATTTATAAGCTTATCTGTTTTACTCGCGTGGGCTTTTGAGTGCGAATTTGTGCAATTATCTTTGCGGCTGTTTATAAGTGAATTATCGTTTAGATCTATTCAAGTTGGTTGCCTATGCGAAAGCTATACTCGTGCCTTTGTCTTTTCTTATTGGTATCCGGTCATACGCTGCTAGCCCAAGGCAACGGCCCGGGCGTGCGGGGCGCCCGGGCGGCAGCGCTCGGCAATTCTTCCGTTACCATCAGTGACGTGTGGGCGATTGGCAACAACGTTGCAGGTATTGGCCAACTTACGCAGCCCACAATAGGGTTTTATGCCGAAAACCGCTTTTTAAGCCGCGCTTTCAATACAGCTGCGCTAGTTGCGGCCATGCCGTTGGGGCCGTTGGCAAATGGCAAGCCCAAGAGCGGAGTAGTAGGCTTCGAAGCACAGCGCTTCGGCGATAAGCTGTATTCCGAGCAGCGCTTGGGCGTAGGGTATGGGTACCGTGGGAGTTTGGTGAGCATCGGTGCCCGGCTCGATGTGCTGCAAGTGAGCATCGAACGCTTGGGCAGCCGACGTACTGCTGCGCTTTCGTTGGGCGGTCAGGCCGAAATCATTCCGAAACAGTTGGTATTTGGTGCCTATCTCTACAACCTCAACCAAGCTAAACTCGCTGAATACCAAGACGAACGCGTGCCCACCGTGTTAAAGGCCGGCCTTTCGTACCGACCCAACGACAAACTCATGCTTAACCTGGAAACAGAAAAAGACGTGGAGCAATCCGCTGATTTTAAGGCAGGTATAGAATATCGTCTCCTAGAAGCATTGGCGTTGCGGGCGGGTTTCGCTACCCTCACCGAGCAAACGACGGCTGGCTTGGGCTTTCAGGCTGGGCATTTGCAAATCGAGTATGCGGCTGCTTGGCAAACCGTGCTGGGGCTGAGCCAGCATTTGGCAGTAAGCTTACGGCTGGACGCCAAATGAGCCGGAAGCTGATGCACCGCCTGGCGGCTTTCCTGGGGCTCTTTCTAAGTATTGTGCCGGCGCTACAGGCGCAGGAATACGTACGCCCGGCGGCCGACCTCGACCGTTTGGTGCAGGAGCTGTTTGCCGAAATTCAGAGCGATCAAGTGCCGTATGAGGACGTGTACGAAACGTTGCTTCAGTATTACCAAACGCCCTTAAACCTTAACACGGCCACCCGCGAAGAACTGCGAAGTCTACTGCTCCTGTCCGAAGCCCAGATTTCTGCCTTGCTCCATCATCGCGAACAGGTTGGTATGTTGTTGAGTATGTATGAGTTGCAAAGCATCGACGGATTTGACCTGCGCAGTATCTACCGCGTGGCGCCTTTTGCAACGGTGCTCGATGGCAGCGTGGGAGGCAACCGCGGCCCGTTGTGGCAACGCGTCCTTCAAGAAGATAATAACGCCTTGCTAGTGCGCTACGAACGTGTGCTACAGCAAAGAAAGGGCTATACTGCCCCCGATACCACCAGCCGCCTGACGAGCCGCTACGCTGGCTCACCCGATAAGCTGCTGGTGCGTTACCGCGTCAGCCATGCCCACGACTTTAGCTTTGGTTTTACAGCCGAAAAAGATGCCGGCGAGGCTTTTTCCTGGAACCCTGGCTCGCGCCGTTACGGAGCCGATTTTTACTCGGCTCACTTCGTTGTGCACGAACGCGGCCGACTCAAAACGCTGGCGTTGGGCGATTACCAGCTGCAATTCGGGCAAGGGTTGTTGCTTTCTTCGGGCTTTCAGGTAGGCAAAGGCGCAGAGACGATCACGACCATTCGCCGCAGCAACGTGGGGGTGCGGCCTTATTCTTCGGTGTTGGAAAACTCATTTTTCCGCGGTGCAGCCGCTACTTTTTCCCTATCTAAAACGCTGCAAGCCACAGCTTTTGCCTCGTGGAAAAAGGTAGATGCCAGCATCCAGACAAGCACCGATTCGTTGGCAGAGTTCGATGAGTTTTCGTCGGGAGTTTTGCTGACAGGCCTGCATCGGACCACTACGGAACTGGCCAATCGCAAAGACCTGCGCGAACTGATCAGCGGCGGCAACTTTACTTACACCAGTCGCAACAGCAATTTCAGCGCCGGCCTCACGGCCGTTGATACGCATTTCGACAAAGCCATTCTGCGCCGCTCGGAGCCTTATAACGCGTTCGAGTTCAGAGGGATGCATAACCTAGCCGTGAGTACGCACTACAGCTACGTGCTACACAATGCGTTGCTATTCGGCGAAACGGCGCGCAGCAGCGGTGGCGGCTGGGGCACTGTGAATGGCGTGCTGGCTAGCTTAGCCTCCAACGTCGATGCTTCGGTGCTGTACCGACGGTATACGCGTGATTTTCATACGTTTTACGGCAACGCGCTCAGCGAAAACACCCGTAATATCAACGAAAGCGGTCTGTATATGGGTCTGAAAATGAGGCCGTTGTACAAATGGGAAATTTCGGCTTATTACGATCAGTTTCGATTTCCGTGGCTGAAATACCAGATCGGAGCCCCTTCGCAGGGCCACGACTGGCTGTTGCGCGTGGCCTTTTCGCCTTCCAAAACCAGTCTGCTTTACGCCCAAATGCGCTTGCGCGTGAAAGACCACGATGGCGACCTCGATCCGGTTCGGCCGGTGCCGGTGCCTACGGAGCGCCGCAGCGTGCTGTTGTTTTACGATGCCAACCCCTCTGCCACATTGAGCTTGCGTACGCGTTTGCAAGGCACGCATTACCGCGAAAACGACGGTCCGCGGCGTGCGGGGTACGTTCTGGCTCAGGATGTTACGGTGGCGGTGGTGCCGAGCGTACAGCTCAGCGCCCGTTACGCCCTCTTCGATACCGACGATTATGATACGCGCCAATACGTGTTTGAGCGCGACGTGCTGTATGCGTTTTCTGTGCCGCCGCTCTATGGGCAGGGTACGCGGGTATATGCCCTGGCCGAAGTCAAATGCAGCCGCCACCTGACGCTGTGGTTGCGCTACGACGAAACCCATTATCGGCACCACACTACGATCGGCTCAGGGCTGGAGGAAATCCAGGGGCCACGCCGCTCGCAAGTGAAAATGCAGGTACGATATAAAATATAAGTATCTGATTATAAAATGATTATGTGCAACCAAAAAGGTCATACAACAGCACGTTGTATGACCTTTTTGGTTGCTAGAAAACTGCTTGCTACTCCTTCAGAAGCCGCAGGACTGTAGTGCCTTCCGGAAGCGTCAGATGCAACTGGTAAACGCCCTTCGCCAACTGGCTTAGATCGAGGCGGTGGTGAAGCGGTGCAGCGCTTTTGGTGAGGGTTTCGGTGGTAACTGAGCGGCCAAGAGCATCCGTAACGCGCAGGCTCAGAGATCCTTGCTTGCCGTTGTCAACAGTAAGTTGAAAGACGCCCGCGCTTGGATTTGGGAAGAGCTCTACGCCTTTAAGCAGGGCCGCATTCTGGCTGCTGAGTACCACACTGGCAATGCTCTCGTTGGAGTAAGCCGACGGCCCGGCTGAGTTCACGGCCCGCACCCGATAATAGTAGCGTCCGCTGAGGGCCACCGGATCGGTATAGGTGGTTGTGTTGGCGGGCAGCGTAGCAATGCGTTGATAGGCCGTGTTGTTATCGGGTGAGCGCTCCAGCTCAAAGCCCGTTTCGTTGGTGGCGTTATCCGTCCACTGCACGTCGATGTTAGCAGTTCCGTTTGCGGTGCCGTTGGCAAACGCGATGAGGCTGGTGGGCGCGTTGGGCACGCCTAGAACGGTGCATAACTCAAGGCTCCAGCCTGTAAGCGCGCCACCGTTGCCGGCCGCATTATCGTTGATGGTCAGCGTCCAGTTGCCGTTGGCTGGGCTGTTGAGCAATTCGCTGAGAGAGTTGGCCGGACGATACGTCGCGCCCGCCGTAAGCGGGCAACTCAAGGCCGCCGCAGCTGTTTCGTCGAGGCTGATAGTGAGGGTGGAAGTACCCGCGCAGATGCGCGGAATCAGGATGGCTGTTCGCCCGGCCGGGTTGGTAAGCGAAATCTGCAATTCGCCCACGTTGGCATGGGTCAGGGTCAAGTTGCGGATGGCAATTGCCGATACGATTTCGGTCGTGCTTACCGGGATAACAGAGGTAGCAGTTGCCGGAGCATCGGCCGGAATGGCAACCGGGACTTGCGCAGCAGGGTACACTTGGCAGGTAGGCGTGCTGGTCTGGAACTGCGTAGCGGCCGAATAGGCGGCGGGGCCGCACAGGCCGTTGCCCCGCACCCGCCAGTAATAAACGGTATTGGCCTGGAGCGGAGCGAGCAGCGTAAAAGTGGTGCCGCTTATGCTTGTTTGGTTGACAATGAGGTTGGTAAATCCCGCATCCGTGGCCACTTGCAGATCGTAGCTGGTAGCGCTGGCCGCGGCACTCCACTCAAACCGCGCCCGGGTGGTGGTGCGCACTACGCTGGTTGGCGCAGTAGGGGTAGGCACCTGCGTAACGATGTCGCGCACCCGCACCCGTACTTGCTGCGATTGCGTAATGCCGTTGCTGGTGCCCGTTAGGTTGACGACGTAAATTCCTGGTGCAGTGCCAGTTGCGACGGAAATAGTGGCTTGAGAGGTTGTGCCTGCGCTGATGCTAGCCGGTGCAAATGTTACGCTAAGCCCCGTCGGCAGGGTGCCGGCCGACAGCTCCACGTTGCCCGAAAAGCCCTGCAAAGTGCTTGCGCCTACGGGTAGGACAACGGAGTTGCCGGGACAAACTTCCGTCAGGCTGCCTTCTACACATGAAGAGTTTAAGTAAAATGTGGGCCCTGTAAGTGCTTGAATAATAAAGTTTTGATCGGATATATCGAAGAAAATGTTGCCTACTGCTTGCACTTTGAGGCGAGCCCCGGTGGTGGCAGCAGTACCCGCGGGCACCGTTATCGACTCGCAGCCATCGTTGGGTGTGTTGGCGGCTAATACCACGGGGAAGGTCAGGCCGCCGTCGGTGGATAGGAGGATGTCTACGTTGGAGGCGCTAATGGGGGCTTGGTTGGTGTTGGACACGTCCCAGGTTACAAGCTGGGAAGCGCCGGCTTGCCACGTTGCGACCGTGTTTGGGGCCGTTACGACGAACGGCCCTGCCGTACCGACCACTGCCACGTTCATCGAATCGTAGTCAACGCCTCCACCGCCGGCCCGGTTATCCCGAGCGACGAGCCGAAACATCAGTTTGCGCGCATATGAAGGCAGCAATTCGCCGATTTGGTGCGTGTTGCCGAGCAAATCGGCGAGACGAGGAAAAGTCCGGAAACCCGAAGTAACGGGCGCAAAAACCCGAAAGAGTGGGGCATTGCCCGTGGGCGCGTTGGGGTTGCCCGAGGGGCCTAGGTCGTATTCTTCCCAGGAATAGGTGAGGGCATCGCCATCAGGATCGGTGGCGGAGCCGGAGAGCGCAAACGGCGTGCTGATCGGGATGCGGTAGTTCGCGCCAGCATTCACAACGGGCGGGTGATTGCCAGTTGGCGTCACCGTGGCACAATTACCAGGGCCCGTAACGTGCGCCAGAATTTGGTCGAAGCTGCGCGAATGAAAGTACGGATCGCTGTTGGTCTGGATGTTGTCGATGGCGCAAATGCCGGCATAGGCCATGATAGACGTGCCGCTGCCGGGCTCATACGCCGATGCCGAGGAGCGATTGCCGCTGCAATTGCCCGAAGTGCTATTGAACGTATGATCGGCGCCGAATTGGTGGCCCATTTCGTGCGCTACAAAATCGACGTCGAACGCATCGCCCACTGGGTTGGGCAGCCCCGTTACACCGCGGGCCTTTCCCTGAACGCACACTGACGGTCGTTGCGCAATGCCTCCGCCTCCCGTACTGAACACGTGGCCAATATCGTATTTGCTATCGCCAATGCGCTGATCTACAGTGCTTTGGTTTTGATCGAGCATGGCCTCCCCGTTGTTGTTGGTGTAGGGGTCGGTGGTGCCGTCGAGGAAAATAAGGGTATCGTTTTTGGCTACCAGTACGAGCCGGATGGCCAATTCGCGCTCGTAGATGCCACTCACGCGGTTTACGGATGTGACAATGCCCGCCAGCGCGCCTTCTTTGGTGCCCTGTTTGGTGGCAGCGTATTCGCCGGTGCAGGCAACCGCCAGGCGGTACGTGCGTAATTCGGTACCGTTGGAGGAGCGCAACAGCGCTCCGGCAGCCGGCGCTGCCGTCTGGGTATCGCCTCCGGTGAGGCACACCGCCCCCAGCGCGTTCGGCGCCATCGCTTGCTTAGAAAAGACCAAGTGGTGCGTTGCGTCGGCGGAGCTAGCCGGGTCGATGTAAATGGTTTGCGAACCAGTTAGGATCTGGGCGTGAAAACCGGCTGGTGACACATCCAAGCGTGCCGTAGCGGAAGGGTCGTCGATGCCCTGCGCTTCGTAGGTGCGGATCTGAGGATAGCGGGCCGCCAATTCGGGCGCCATTACGGGCACCGTCGCCACCCGAAAACGCCCGGAAGTGCCATCGGGTAAAGGCAGCGAAACCACAGTTGCGGAGTTGCGGGCGCCGGCGCCTTTTTCAGCAGGCGCCTGCTTCAATACTTCGCGCAGGGTCGAGAGTTGAAACGACACCGGCCGGAAGCGCAACAAGTCTTTGGTATGGCGGCGCGCCACAGCCGGAGCTTGCGGATCATCGGCCCACAGAACGCGTTGAGCTGCACTTTCGCGCGGGATTCCGGCCGCTGCTACCAATAAGCCACTAAGCAACGAAGCACGCCAACGTTGCCAAAATCTAGTAAACTGTATAGCCATAATAAGCCAGAATAGTCGTGAAAGTATAGCAGTGCGCGTTCCTTTAAATGTAGGCTTTTTGCTTCTAATTACCCCTGCGCGTTGCCAGTCTATAGAAGTGAAACCGTGACCGGATGTTGCACAAAAAAGCCTGCTTGCCAGAAAGGCAAGCAGGCTTCGAAAAGCAACGAAAGCCGAGTGACTCTTACGCATCCGTTTTCAACAACACGACCTGTACCTTATCGGCCGTGCTGATCTTGCGCCGAAAGTCGACGTAGGCCGGATAATCGGTGCGGGCAAAGCGGGTATGGGGCATGCTCAGGCGTCGGACATACTGCAACGTGCCATCGGGCAGGGCCTGTACCTGGGTGGTATAGGTGCCGAAAGCCGTGGTGAGCTGCACCGGCGCCGGCAGGCTTTCGGGCTTAACACCCGCTGGCACGTGAAACCGAATGGTGTCGGCCTGCGAGTACGCGTGGCTGAGCCATACCTCGCTCTGCCGTTCGCCAACCGGCGGTACAATGGCGGATGTTTTGCTTAATAAATTGATATTCAAGAAGATGCGTTTGCCGCTGGCGGCGGCATAATTAGGCAGAGCCAACGCCAAGGTTTCGGTTACTGCGGGCAACCCAGGGAAGGGAGTTGCCGCAAGGTTAAGCTTCGTGATGCTGAAGTTGGCCAAGGCTAAGCTTTCCGCAATCTTCTTTTTCTGCTCGCTTGCGTCCAAGCTGGTGAGCAACGCACTGACGCGTTCCTGCTCCTGGCCGGTGCGCACCGTCCGGATGGTAGCGGTGGCATTGCCTTGGGCATCTACGTACACATCGGCCCGGCGCTCCCGGCGGTTTTCAGCGGCTCCGTACTTTGGCGTAGCCACCAGATGACCACCGCTGGGCATCAGCAACAGCGCATGGCGGTTGCCAGTGAAGCTGCCCATGTAGTTGAAGGCGATGGTTTGGCTGGTGCATTCGAGCCACACGGTATCGCGCTTGGCTCCTTTGGTGAGGGGCACGCACAGCACCACGTGGTTAAACTGACTGCTCGGAAAATCGGTGTGGATGTCGGGTTCATCGGCCCGCACCAATGCGCAGTAGGAAGTAACCCCAGCGGCCTGCAACAAAGCTTTGCCATAGTTAGACAGCGCTTTGCAGTCGCCGTAGCCGGTGCTGCTGACGGTGCTCGCCGGGAAAGTTTGCCAGCCTCCGAGCCCCAACTGGATGGAGATGTAACGGGTATTGGCCTGCAAAAACTCGTACACTTTCCGGATGCGGGCGCGTTCGTCGGTTTCGCCCTGCACCAGCGCCGCAATGCGGGCTTTTACGGTTTCGGGCAACTCGTCGCGACCGGCGTTGAGCTCGTAGGTCCACTGGCTCAGCTGTTGCCACGACGTAAGGCTGCCGCTGTGACCCTGCACTTCAAAGGTGGTAGGCGCCGTAACCACCATGGGCACTTGCTCCGAAATAGGTGGGCTGTCGGCTTCGTCTTCAAAAGCCGGTAAGTTGGCAAGCTCCCATTGGTACACTTCCAACGAACCGTCCTGACTACGAGCTGCTTTCACGCCTTTCGGCAGATGCCGTTCTTGGTAGCGTAATGGCAGAGTAGCTGGCGTCAGTACCCGAAAGGTAGCGTGCTCCACGGCTTGCTGCTCCTCCGTCTGCGGGCTCCACGTTGAGTAGAAAAGCGAGTTGTCGGAAACTACTTCGTATTCAAAATCAACGGTGTAGGGATACGCAGTCTGGCGCAGGTCGGCGAGGCGGCCGCGGTTGTCGGTTGCTAAGCTAGAGCCATCCGAAAGGCCATAATCCTTCACGTCGTTGCTACGCAGGTTGTGAAGCAGCCGTCCGTCGGCATCGTACACGGCTCCGCGCAGGTAGTTGATGCTGTTAAGCTGGCCATACTGTACCAACTCCCGGCCTTGGCTGTCGCCGTTCTCGTCGAGTATCGTCACCACGCGGTGCACCGTGCTCACGGTCCGGCTCGGCGACTTTACCAACAGCGTTTCCTCATACTGCCGTACCACAGCATGCGCGTTTTCCCGCAGCGCCGCAGCTATTGTAGCCACCGGATATTTAGGCTGGCCGCCCGCGTTCGCCGCGCTAGCGGCTCCGAGAAGCACCCCAAAGCAGGATGCGGCTTTTGTTACAAAGTGCATACAGCCAAGATGTTATGATTTCTTCTTCAACACAATTTGCTCGGCCTGTTTGGCAATCAGGCGGGCGTAGAACTCGCGCAGCGAACCGTATTCGGCGGCTGAGTACACTGCCTTGCGCAAGCTCAGGCGGCTTGTTACCTGTAGCGAACTGGCGTTGGGTTGCACCGAGTACATGTAGCGTCCACCATCGTTGGGCAAGTCCAAAACCAAGGCCTTCGGAAGTTCATCAACATCATAACCACTTGGTATACTGATGTTTATGATAATCGTCTCATCAATGGGAGCGCCAAAGTCAACCGGGAAAAGGCGGTCTTCGTGAACAAACGGGTTTTTGTCGTCGCCAAAATGCCGGACTGGGTTTAGGTATAGCGTAGTGGCCGGAGCTTCGGCACCGGGGCTTACAAACTCGTAGTCCAGACCCAGCGGATTTTGCAGCGCCGAGCGCTGGGTAAAAGCGTATTTGGCAATGTTCCAGCCTTCGTGGTTGCTGGCCAACTTCTCCATGAATTTCTTCTCGCCTTCCTTTTGCAGCTTTTCGCGGGTGTAGACCCCAGTGTAGCCGCCGTGCTCCTGGTGTACTTTGCCCGTCCAGCCGCCTCGCTCGTCGAGTGTAAGTTGCACCATGCGGTAATCGACAAAGCGCTGAGCGGGCTTCAGATCAACCCAGCGCGATTGCGCGACATCGGGCATAATCAGGTGGCCTTGGCCATTGAGGCAGCGCGTAGGCAATACGCCGCAAGGCACGAATTCTTCGGTAGCATCGGCCAGCATTTCTTTGCCGTCGGGCAGTGCGATGTGTGCTACCACATAATTAAATTTAGACAGAAGCGGTTGTCCGGAAACATTTACCCAGCCGTTTTCGCGTGTGCTGAGCAAAACGGGGTTGGCCTGAAAACCGGCATCGCGCAGCAGCGCCACAAACAACAGGTTTACATCAGCCGCATTGCCGCTATGCTGGTCAAGAGCCTTGCGTAGCGTGCTGGTGGCGTAAATACGGTCGCTGCCATTATACTTCAGCGAGGTGCGCACGAGTTCGTGTACAGCCGCGATTTTGGCTGCCGGATCGGTGGCTTTGGCGAGCGCAGCGGTCAGCTGTTCCTTCAGGAACGTGTTGGTTTTCAATTGAGTACCAAACTGCTCGTCGGCGAGCAGATCCTTGTCGATCTTGTTCCAGGTGTCGGCTACCGGGTGGTAGCCTTCCTGCGGAAACTGATAGCCTGCCAGCTCAAAGTCGATGCTGGAGATGAAGTTCTCCGAAGCCGTCATGTACGGCTCCTCACGAAACGCCGGGACATTTTTCATCGCCCAACGGTTGTTCGTCACGTTAGCAGTGATCGTACCGGCGTTTGACGAAGAGCCGGCTACGCTGTTCATGTCGCCGTACACGCCAAACCCTGTCCGCGTCACGCTTTGCTCGCGCACATCCAAGGGCTTGTAGCCCCGCATCTGGATTTTGTAGTCGAAGTACTCGGGCATGGCCACCCGGTACTCGCTCCAGCGCACCGGAATGGAGTGCTGAAACTGCCAATCCTGAAAGTTGAACAAAAACTCCGACGTGATGCTGTAGGCAAATTCAATCACGGAGCCCACGCGCACGTTGGGCATCGTGAACTTCTGAATGTTGGTGTTCGCCGTCGATTTTTCCTTGAAAATGGACGTGGAGGCCAGTTTTTCTTTCACCACCTGCCCGTTGACCAAGTTGTAGGTGAAGCCACGCAAGTTGGCCAGGCGCTCTTCCCGGCTGTCTTTGTGGTAAAGGGATATACTCCGCGTAGCCCAGTCGTAGCCCGATTTTTTAAGAATTTTGATGCGCATTACGCGGTCGAAAACCAGTTTAAAGCCTTCGTGGTCAGTGATAAAGCGCGATTGACCGTAGTCGCACAGAATGACGGCTTCCGAAGCGCTGTCGGCCACAAAGCCCTGCTCTTTTAGATCGGCCTCGTCGATTTTGCCGAATTTGATGGGATCGGGGGCTTGCCCCGCCGCTGGCGAAGCCATAAAACCGCCCAAAAGCACTACCAAATAGAAGAGTAGCGAATGTTTCATGCAGTAGGATTGATAGAAAACGGAGTAATAAAGTATCTGCATTCGAAAAGAATGCTGTAGTCAGATGCTAGCAGAGTACAATTAGAAAAGGCGCCAAGCGCGAAGCAATATCTCGGCCAAACGGGCGCCAGTTACAATAATATGCAACGATATAACTATTTTAATTTAAATTTTAAATAGCTGGGTATTTTATTTATAAATTATTGATAATCAAGTAATTGTAAATGATAGCTTGGGCCGCAATTCGTACAGCGGCGCGCTTGATAACAGCCTTGGCAGCAAGTTAGCTTAAGCTAGTCTTACGTTGCAAGCGCACACCCCACATCAAGTACAACAATGCTGTTAATGCAAATGCCGCCGATAGTCCGTACACATAGGAGAGATGCGCTGGCACGTTGCCATATAGCCACCCTGCCGCCAAAGCGCCTATCCCAATGCCTGCCTCCAACGCGATGTACATCGTGGCCACGGCCCGACCGCGGCGGGTTTCTTCACTCAAATCGATGGTCCAGGCGTAGAGGGTAGGAGAGTTGAGCCCGGAGCCCAATCCAAACAAAACGGCCGCCACCAGAAACACAACTCCCGATTGTGCCAGGGCCAGCGTCACCAGCGCCACCACCAATATGGCCGTAGAAACCCGCAACACCGGCACGCGACCATACCGGTCGGAAGCACGCCCTGCTATCAAGCGTACCACCAAAGAGGCAATGGTGAAGAAGCTGAAAAACAGACCTTTATTGCCAAGGTGCAGCAGCTCGCTGTGGTCGGGCACGACGGTAAGAATGCTGCCGTAGGAGAACATGCACAACAGCGTTACCAGCGATGGGGCCAGCACCTGCGGCTCCAAAATCTCGTTCCATTGCAGGCGCAGCAACCGCCAGCTAAACCGTTCGCGCTGCGGCAAGGGCAACGTTTCGGTCATGGTGCCCTGCACGGCCAGCGACAGCAGCGCCGCTCCCGACGAGCAGTAGAACATGGTATTTAGGGAGAAATGATCGGTGATCAGGCTGCCCACGGCCGGGCCGGCGGCCATGCCCAGGCTCCCGGCTACGCCCAGCAACCCCATTGCCTCGCCCCGGCGCTCCAGCGGAATAATATCGGCCACGAAAGCAGCCGTGCCAGTAGGCTTAAATCCCGTGCTGAAGCCGTGCAGTAAGCGCAGCAACAGAAACCCAGCCACAGTCGTCACCCACGGATAAAAAAACCCGCACAGAAAGCACACCAGCGACCCAAACACCATTACCGGAATACGGCCGACCGTATCGGCGAGCTTGCCGCTGAAGGGGCGTGAAAAGCCCGCCGTGAGGGTAAACAGGGCAATGATGAAGCCTTTGTATTCCGCCCCGCCCAGCTGCGTCAGAAAATCGGGCAGTTCGGGCAACAGCATGTTGAAGCTGGCAAAAAACAGAAAAGAGCTCAGGCACATCAACCAAAAACCGGCTGTGTAGATGCTGCTGCGGAAAAAGGGCATGCCGCAAAGGTAGAAATTGCCTAGGCGCCGGTCTAGGCGATAACAAACATAGTTTTAGCACCAGACCAGCGTGAGGAGAAGGGCTGCCAAAACGGCCGCTTGTTGAGTTTGGAGCAAACCTTGTCGTATAGGTGCTGTATGTCTGGACTTTCTGATTTTTTTACGACGATTTCTGCCAAGCGTCCGCGCGCCGATGGCAAACCTGCTCTTACCGTGCGCGAACGCTTTTCGGCGCTCCGCAACCTACCCGAATTTCTGCGCCTGATCTGGGAAACCAGCCCGTCGCTCACCTTGGGCAACATTGCCCTGCGCCTAGTACGGGCCGCGCTGCCGCTGGCGCTGCTCTATGTGGGCCGGCTGATTCTGGACCTCATCGTTGGGCTGGCTCGCAATCCCAGCAGCACGACTTCCCTGACGCCGCTTTTTGAGCTGGTCGGGCTGGAATTTGGCTTGGCCATCCTTTCCGACGCCACGGGCCGGGCTGTGGCCTTGCTCGATAGCTTGCTCGGTGATCTGTTTGCCAACCGTTCGTCGGTGCGGCTAATGGAGCACGCCGCCCAGCTCGACCTCGACCAGTTTGAGGATAGCGCTTTCTATGACAAACTGGAACGTGCTCGCCGTCAGACACTTTCGCGCACAGTGCTTATGTCGCAAGTGTTGTCGCAGGCCCAGGATGCGGTCACGATGGCGTTTCTGGCGGTGGGACTGACGGCGTTTAATCCGTGGCTGCTCTTGCTGCTGTTAGTAGCCGTAATCCCGGCGTTTCTGGGCGAGTCGCACTTCAACGAGCGCAGCTATTCGCTGGTACACGGCTGGACGCCCGAACGCCGCGAGTTGGACTACCTGCGCGTAACCGGCGCCAGCGACGAAACCGCCAAGGAGGTGAAAATCTTTGGGTTATCGGGTTTTCTGATTGAGCGCTTTCAGCAGCTCTCCGATGAATTCTATAACAAGAACAAAAGCTTGGTGGTGCGCCGGGCCACGTGGGGCACCTTCTTCGCGGCGGTTGGGGCGGCGGGTTACTATGGCGCGTACGTGTACATCATCACCCAAGCCGTACGCGGCCAGATCTCGATTGGTCAGCTTACGTTTTTATCGGGCTCCTTTGCGCGGATGCGCGGGCTGCTGGAGGGCATTCTGAGCCGATTTAGCAGCGTAGCGGAAGGTGCCTTGTACCTGCAAGATTTTTTCGACTTTTTCCGATTGCAGCCCCGTATCATTCGCGATGTTACGCGGCCTGTGCGTCCATTCCCCAATCCTATCCGCCAAGGCTTTGAATTCGAAAACGTAGGCTTCAAATACCGCAACGCGGGCAAATGGGCGCTGCGCAACCTTAGCTTCACCTTGCAAGCCGGCGAGAAACTGGCTTTGGTAGGCGAAAACGGAGCCGGCAAAACCACGCTGGTAAAGCTCCTCGCCCGGCTCTACGACCCCACGGAAGGCCGCATTCTGCTCGATGGCTACGATCTGCGCGAGTACGACCCTGCCGAGCTGCGCCAAGAAATCGGGGTGATCTTTCAGGATTTCGTACGCTTCCAACTGTCGGCTGGACAAAACCTGGCCGTGGGGCGCATCGAGGAAAAGGAAAATACGGACCGCATTCAATCCGCGGCGGCGCAAAGCCTCGCCGATTCGGTCATTCAGAAGCTGCCAGCCGGCTACGATCAGATTATCGGGCGGCGCTTTGCGGGCGGCGTCGACTTAAGCGGTGGCGAGTGGCAAAAGATTGCGTTGGGTCGCGCGTATATGCGCGATGCTCAGTTGCTGATCTTGGACGAGCCCACCGCCGCCCTTGATGCCCGTGCCGAACATGAGGTCTTTCAGCGTTTCGCCGACCTTACCAAAGGCAAAACCGCCGTTCTGATCTCGCACCGCTTCAGCACCGTGCGCATGGCCGACCGCATCCTGGTAATTGAGAACGGACAGTTCGTCGAAATTGGCTCGCACGAGGCCCTGTTGGCCAAGGGCGGACGCTACGCCGAGCTGTTTGCGTTGCAGGCCGCGGGCTACCGCTAAATGTCGGTTTACGCCAAAATTTTGTACATGCTTTATCAATTGATACTCAAGATCTAAGCCTGATTTTATTGCGTATCTTAGAGGGTATGTCGGTTATGAATATCACAGCCTATGAAACCTTCTGTTACGCTGCTTTTGGGTGTGGGACTAGCCCTATCGGGCTGCTTTGCTTCCCGGGAAGCCCGCATCGAATCGGACTATAGCTACAACGGCAATTTCCGGCGCTATCGCACCTACGATTTCGTCACCGGCGACGGCTTGGCCTCCGATACCAGCCACATCGGTACGGTGCTGCGCGAAGCCATTCAGTCGCGCCTCCGCATTCAGGGCTACAAGCCCGCCCGCCGGCGTCCTGATCTGTTGGTGAACTTCCGGGTATTTGAAGGCAACCTGCGCTTTCAGGGATATGCGCAGGAAGACCTGACCACCTGGATCAAGAATGGGTTGGTCGAAGACGACGAAACGCCCAAAGAAGAACGGCAGCCTTACAAACCCGTCCGCTTGCTGCTCACCGACGGCACACTGCTGATTTCGCTCATCGATAACCACACCAACCGCGCCGTCTGGAACGGCTATGCCTCAGGAGTGGCGGTGCCGCCTGGCCCCCAAGGCGAAGTAATTCTGCGGCGATCGGTGCGCTCGATATTCGATCAGTACCGCATCTTTACCGAAGGATATATAAATTCAGATCGTTGATAATCAAAGAGTTATGAAATAGGTTGATTGGGCTTTTGACCAAAGCTCCTCAACAACGAAAAGCCCCGCTGCCGAGATTGGTAGCGGGGCTTTTCGTTGTTGAGGGAAACTGTTAGAGGGCTAGCGTCGCGCGGTAGGAATACGGAACTGTATACCCACGCTCGGCACCACCGTAACCCCTTTCAGGGTCGCCGACCGGTTGTTGAGAAGCTGGTAGGTGCCGTAATTCTGGTAGAAAATCGACACGGCCGGAATGAAATAGACGTAGCGATACCCAATCTTGACGTTGGCAAAAGCGCCGTAAGAGGAAAAGTTTTGCCGTTGCGTCAACAAGCTGGCTACCTGCTGATTAACCTGTCCGCTCCCCGGCCCCTGATAAATTCGGTCGGGGCGGAAACCGTAGCGCAAAAACGTGTGCGAGTATACCACTCCGTAAGAAAAGGCGCCTATTTCCTCCTCCGGCCCAAACGAATGGCTTACCACAAGCGGAATGATCAGGTCGTGGCGGGACGCCTGAAAGCGCAACAGATTGGAGATGTTGTCGAGGAAGGGTAGGTTGGGGAGCTTGGCCCGCTGCGTAGCGTATTGCAGTCCGATGCTGGCGTAAGTTGCGTTGGCTACGCGTCCGCCGGGGTTTTCGGGAGTGCCAACGGGGCCCAGAAACTGATACATAGCATCGAAAACATGGGAACCAAACGCGTACTTATAGCCCACATCCAACCGGTCGATGACGCCGTAGCGCAGGTACAGATCGGAAGCAGGCTGCACGGGATCGAGTACGTAGGCCAGGGCCGCAATTTGCAGTCTGTCAACTAGTTGGCTGTACTGGATGGTGTCTTTGCGGGCGGCTTCCTGCGCGGCGGTTTTCAAGGTGCTGCCGACGCGGTTGAGTGTTTCCTGCGGCACGTTGAAAGACATGTTGCCGCCCACCTTGAATTCGCCTTTTGGCGTCACTTTTCCCGTACTCACAATGGCGCGCGGGGCGGTACAGGCGGTGGCAAGCAAAAGGCCCAGGGCGGGCAAAAAGCGGAGTAGAGGCAAGCGATTCATGAAGCGGAGCAAGGAGATGAGGGGCAAAAGTCGGAAAAGAAACGAGTGCTGCGGCTGCTTACGCCAAAACCGGGCCGGATGTATGGCATCCGCTATACGGCAGCCGATGGGATTTTGCCATCTTTGCGGTAATGTTGACTGTGTTTTTGTGTTGGCTTGTAACGGCTTGGCTTACTGTTGCTTTCGGTTGGGTTACTTGGAAAATGGCGGCGCGGATGGGTCTGCCGGGTACTGGTGAGGTACTGAGTTTCGAATGGCTCAGTCTTACCGGTATAAGTGTCCTGACTGTTTTTCTGACGGTTTTATCATTGTTTCTTCCGCTGAACGAAGCGGTACAGATCATCAGCGGAACTACGGGCTTGGTCATCACGCTGGCCGGTCGCAAATCGTGGTGGCGGTACATAGTGCATAAGTGGCAACGGAGGGGTACGGCCTATTACGGGCAGGCCTTGTTAGTTACTATATTGATAATCTGGTTGTTATGGCGGGCGGCCAACCCCACTACCGCTTTCGACACCGGTTTGTATCACCTACAGACCTTACAATGGATCGAGCGCTATCCGGCCGTTCCGGGCTTGGGAAATCTGCACGGGCGGTTGGCCTTTAATTCCAGCCTGTTTCTGCCCATGGCCTTATTGCGGTACGGTACGCCCAGCGGGCCCGCGTATTGCTTGGGCTCTTACTTTTATCTGCTGATGGCTGTGGTGGTGGCTCGGCGTGCTACCGCAAGGCACGCCCCAACGCTATCCGATAGCTTACACTGGGTGTGGGCACCCATATTGTTGTTTTTCGCGCTGATATACTGCTTTCAAGTATGGCTGTCGTCCACTTATTCCGACTGTCCGCTGGCTGTGTTACTGGGCTTGCTATTCCTGCGTTTCGGCGAACAAAGACAATCCTCTTATAATCAAGGGGTTGATGCAAGCGACCTTCTGCTGTTGCTGTTGGCCCTTATTGCCACAACAATCAAGTTGTCAGCGGCTCCTGTGCTGCTGTTGCCGGCTTATAAAATTTGGCAAAAACGGCGTTTGGTAACCTGGCCGTGGCTAGTATGCTTGGTGGCACTGGTGGTTGGGGTAGTCGGGCCGTGGCTGGCCCGCAGCGTCGTGCTGTCGGGATATCTGATCTACCCCTTGCCGGCTCTCGATGTATTCGCAGTTGATTGGAAGGTGCCGGCTACCTACGCCCGCATGGAGCAGAACATCATTGCCAACACGGCGCGGCAAGCGGTGCAAAGCCCCTATGCGCCTTTTGCCGAGTCCTGGCATACCTGGCTTCCGCACTGGTGGTCGTTTGAAACGCCTTATACCAAAGCCGTGCTTCTGCTTGCGGCGCTGTCGCCGCTGGTGGTGCTGGTGCGCTGGCAGCAGCGGCCGAAAGAGCAGGATGGCTGGCTAGGAGGTTGGTTGGTGGCGTGGCTGGGCAGTACGTATTGGTTTTTTACGGCGCCGGATTTTCGTTTTGGCGCCGGGTTCTTGCTGGTAGCTGGGTTATGGCCCTGGCTTTCCGCGCGGTGGCTTGCTTGGAGTGTTCGGTGGCAGTACGCGCCCATGCTGCTGGTATTGTTCTACGCCTTGCACAATCTGCGTGAGCCTGTCTATGAATTTCGAACGAGTCCTGCCATGTTCCTGAGCAAGGCCATCTGGCCGGCTTTGCCGCCCGTACCGGAAACGGTAGAGGTGCCTATTCGCGGAATCGTGGTGCGCGTACCTCGCACAGGGGTACGCTGCTGGGGAGCTCCATTGCCCTGTTCATTTTGTGTAGAAGCAGATCTGGCACCCCGGGGCGCGACTCTGGCGGAAGGTTTTCGCTGGCAAAAAAGCAAGTAGCCCGAAAACTAGTCGCCATTTGTACCATAAAATGCTGATTATAAATATTTTGTCAATGTCTGTGAACAAGCAAGTCTTTTGCAAGACAACTGACGCCTCAACAGGCCGGGGCCTTACGTTTCTGACTATCTTTTTTTCCCAATGCTGAGTTTGCTGCTGTGCTGGTTGCTCGTAGCCGGCGTCACGCTGATCATTGGATGGTCGGTTTGGAGAGTGGCCGCGAAGGTGGGCCTTCTTGCTGGCCAGGAAGCCTTGCCACTAGAGCTGCTGAGCCTGTTGGGACTAAGTGTTCTGGCTATGGCGCTGGGAATCAGTTCTTTGTTTTTTTCTGTTGGGTTGTCTAGCCAAATTGCGGTTGGTGTGGTAGTCTTGGGGCTGCTGTTAGAGCAGCAGGCTGCCTTGCGCAGAACCATCCGGAATGCTTGGCGAGCAGCACATCCGCTGCAAGCGATTGTGTTTGCGGGGGTTCTGGCGGTGCTGGGCAGCTTTATCCTCTGGAAGGCTTCTTTGGGAATCCGCAATCCTGATTCAGGGCTTTATCACGTTCAAAGCATTCGCTGGATTGTAGAATACCCGGCTCTTGTTGGGCTGGGCAACCTACACGGCCGGCTGGCATTCAACTCCAGCGTATTTCAGCTAATGGCGCTGGCGCGGTATATGAGTCCGGTGGGGTCGGTATATAGCTTGTCGGGCTACTTTTTTATGCTGGTAGCAGTAGCTACAGCGCGTAGTGTTACTGCTCCTCTACGAGGAAAGCCCGCAGATGATGCTCGCTTGATCTGGCTGGCGCCGCTTTGGTTTCTGCTACTTTTGCAGGTGTACGGCCCCTGGCTTTCGTCACCTTCGCCCGACTGGGTGCCTCCTATTGTATGCTTCTTCCTTTTCTTCCAATACGCCCGCAAATGGGAGCGCGGACAAGGGCGGCAGCTAGATAGTAATACCTTGCTAACCTTGCTGTTAGCTTTGTTTGCGGTCACCGCAAAGCTGTCGGCACTGCCCATTTTGCTGCTGCCTCTGCATAGTCTGTGGGCGAGTAGGCACCAGCTAAACAGGCGTTGGATAATCGTGTGCCTAGTGGCGTTGCTGGTAGTGCTGGGACCGTGGGTGGCGCGCAATGTGCTCCAGACGGGGTACTTGGTCTATCCTTTGCCCGCCCTCGATGTACTGGCGGTCGACTGGAAAATCCCGATCAATTATGTGCGTCAGGAAAGCTACATGGTAACCAATTATGCTCGGCGCGTTGCCCAGCCTATCTGCACGGTGCCTGCACCGTTGTGGTCTTCGTGGCTGGCGCGCTGGTGGATGCACTTCTTGGAACCCTTCAATCGAGTACTGCTGGTAGCCGTACTGCTTTCGCCGCTGCTGGCTGCTTTCCGGTGGTGGCATCGCACCGACGCGGAGAATGGCTGGGCAGCCGGCTGGTTGATTGGCTTTTTGGGAAGCATATTCTGGTTTCTGGCCGGACCTGATATTCGTTTTGGAACTGGATTTTTGTTCGTGGCTGCTACTTGGCCGCTCATTGGTCCAAGATGGCCCAGCCGACGCGGCTTGGTCGCTGGGCTGCCCTTGGTGGTGATGGTTGCGTGGGGAATTCAGCATCTGCGGGATCCTTTTTACCAGTTGCGTACCCTCTCCAGTGCCATTACCAGCTGCTGGATTTGGCCCACACCCATTCCCGAGGCCGCCACTCGCCCCCTCGCCCTGCGAAACGGCCTCCAAGTAACAGTGCCAGTTACCGGCGACAAGTGCTGGAATGCCCCCTTGCCCTGTGTTCAATGTGCAGAAGTAGGCGTAGAACTGAGGGGTGCGACCATAGCCGATGGCTTTCGAACCGGTGACAACGCCCCGGCGGAAATGTGCTGTCTGCCAATACCCAAAACGCCCGAGGAAGAACTCGCAGAAGCCCGGCAGGATTCGGTACACCGCGCCCGTATGGCGCAGACGAATCGCAGAAATGAGCTGCGGTCTAGGTAAAATGTAGTTATTTACCGCTTCCACTTCGGCTACAATTTCCCCATGAATATACTTTATGGCGTTCCCGGCGAGGGACTTGGCCACGCCACGCGCAGCAAAGTTGTGATTCGGTATCTGCTCGACCAAGGGCACAACGTGTGCGTGGTGAGCAGCTCGCGCGCCTACCAAATGCTGGCAGCCAATTTTCCGGGCCGGGTGCACGAGATTCGGGGCTTTCATTTGGCTTACAAGCACCTTGCCGTGTCCAAATCGCGGACGGCGGCGCTCACGCTACGCTCAGCCCCGGAAAGCCTGCGCGTCAACTTTGCCAAATACCGCGAGCTGCTCTGCGATTTCCAGCCCGATTTGGTGATTTCTGATTTTGAGTCGTTCAGCTACTTCTTTGCCAAGTGGAAGCGCTTGCCGCTGATCAGCATTGATAACATGCAGATAATCAGCCGCACGCAGCTGGATATCACCGTGCCGGCTTCCGAACGCACCAACCTTGCGTTGGCCCGTCAGGTGGTGCGCGCCAAGCTGCCGCGCAGTCAGCGCTATTTTATCACGACGTTTTTTCAGCTGCCCATTACTAGGGAAAACACTACGCTTGTTCCGCCTATTATCCGGCCTGAAATACTGGCGGCGCAATCTACGGTTGGCAACCATGTGCTTGTGTATCAGTCAGCTACTACACAAAAGGATCTGGTGCCGCTGCTGCAAAGCTTGCCAGGGCAGGAGTTTCGGGTATATGGTTTCAATAAGGAAGAGGGCCACGGCAACGTACAATTGCGGGCATTTAGCGAGCAAGGCTTCATCGACGATTTGGCCAGCGCCCGCGCCGTAATCACCAACGGTGGTTTTTCGCTGATCAGCGAAGCGGTGTATTTGCACAAACCCATCTGCGCCATCCCGATTCCGGCGCAGTTTGAACAGTTTCTGAATGCGGCTCAAGTAGAAAAGCTAGGCTACGGCCGCCATTTTGCGGCGCTGACAGCTGATAACGTGAAAGCTTTCCTGTACGACCTCAGCGGGTTTGAGGAAGCATTAGCCAGCTACCAGCAGCACGGGAATGATTTGTTATTCAACGAGTTAGATAAAGCGCTTGAAACAATCAGCGAAGTTGTTTTGTAAGCAATTGTTTATCAGATATTTACAAAATAGCCATGCGGCTTTCGCCGAAGTTGGACAGTTCGGCTGATTTCCTTGGAGCCGGCATGAATGATCGGCAAATGTGATGGGGTTAGCAGAAATGGTAGCGGCCCGAGTACAGGCAGTGAATCCGGTTGGCGCCCCGCCGGGATTTTGGCTACTTTGTAGCCAACCATGAACCAACGTCCCTTTTCTGCCTCTGCTGCCGCGCTTTTTCTAGCGGGGTTGGGCTTGTGCCTGAGTGCCTGCGTTTCGCAGCCTCGGCCCGAAGCTCCGATTGCCACTGCGCCCAATAAGTTTGTGGCCGACGCCGTGCTACGCGAAATCGCTACGGCGCAGGATGAGCGTCGTACCGCCGTGCTGTTGCCGTACCTCGACCGCGCCGAGGCAAAGTACCGCCGCGAGGCCGCATGGGCATTGGCTTCAGTGCAGGACCGGGCGGCCACCGCAGCCCTCAGCGCTCGCCTCACCGATGCGGATGCGACCGTGCGCCGGGCCGCCGCCTATGCTTTGGGTCAAACTGCCGATTCGACGGCAGAAAGTGCTCTGCGACAACGAATTACAACTGAAAATGATCCGGTAGTCCGAAGCTATGTGCTCGAGGCGTTGGGCCGGTGCACGTCGCGGGCGGGGCTGGGCGCGCTGGTGCGGTTGCCAGGCAATTTGGCTGCCGATACCTCCGCACTAGTGGGGCAGGCTTGGGGACTCTACCGGGCAGGGCTGCGGGGCATCACCTCAGAGCCCGCGGTGGCCAGAACGGTCCAATTGCTCAACCGGC
The DNA here is from genome assembly GCF_014349165.1 of Hymenobacter sp. BT491. Lineage (NCBI taxonomy): Bacteria > Pseudomonadati > Bacteroidota > Cytophagia > Cytophagales > Hymenobacteraceae > Hymenobacter > Hymenobacter sp. BT491. The sequence continues at coordinate 266,529 of NZ_JACSJJ010000001.1, forward strand.
CCAACCCTTATGGTGCACGCATGGCTGCCGCCAATGCGTTGGCCCGCACCCGCGGCCTCGACCTGACTACCTACGCTACGGCAATTGGCAGCGCCGCCCAAACTGACCCCAGCTACGTGGTGCGCAGCGCGGCTGCGGCGGCCTTGGGCAAGGCGGGGCAGGCCCCTAGTGTGCCCGCTTTGCTGGCGCTGCTGGCCCGCCGCGACTCCGATTACCGGGTGCGGGTGAGTGCGTTGCGGTCGATGAATGCGGCCATGTATGCGCCGGTAAAGGAGGCAGCGTGGGAGTCACTTACGGATTCCAATAACCAAGTCGCCCTGACGGCTGCTGAGTTTTTTCTGGCCAATGCCAGCGACGAGCCCGGCACGCTCTTTCTGGAAAAAGCCAACAAGCTTTCGCAGTGGCGGGTACGGGCCACATTGTTGGCCACCGCGCTGAAACAAGCCGGTGCCGACCAGCAAGCTATTCAACGGGCGGTGGAAGAACGCTATGCGGCCGCCACCGATCCGTATGAAAAAGGCTATCTGCTCAAAGCCCTGGGCGAGGACCCAACGGCGTATGAGTTTGTGGAAAAAGCCACTTTCACACCAGCCCAGCCAGTAGTTATTGGTACTTATGGGATGGAGGCGCTGGTAAGCCAACGGCGCAAGCCCAGCTTTCCGGAGTCCCAGCAGGCGGCTTTTGCCCTTACGCTGCGGCGGGCCATCGGAAGCGGCGATGTGGCCGTGATGGGAACGGCTGCCGAAGCGATCCGCGATCCGAAGCTGGACATGCGACGCCTGTTGCCCAATGCCGATTTCCTCGTTCAGGCCCGCGAAAAGCTAGTGATGCCCCGCGATCTGGAGGCTTACCAGTCGTTGCAGCAAACTATTGAGTATCTGCAAAAAGCGAAACCGACGCCCGTTGTGCCGGCCCAAGCCGCTTCACATCCCATTGATTGGGCCTTGGTGCAGACCATTCCGGCTGGGCAACGCGCTGTGGTGCATACCAGCAAAGGCGACATCACGTTCAGCCTACTGGTAGAAGATGCGCCGGGCTCCGTGGCCAGCTTCGTGGCTTTGACGCAGCAAGGCTTTTACAACGGCAAAAATTTCCACCGGGTCGTTCCCAACTTTGTGGCGCAAGGCGGCTGCCCGCGCGGCGACGGCTGGGGCAGCACCGATTATAATCTGCGCTCCGAATTTGCCGATTTGCACTACGGCGAAGGTGCCGTTGGGCTGGCTTCGGCAGGCAAGGATACTGAAAGTTGCCAGTGGTTCATCACCCACGCGCCCACTCCGCACTTAGACGGCCGTTACACCATCTTCGCGCAGGTCGTGAAAGGCATGGATGTTGTCAAAAAGCTGGAAATCGGCGACCTGATTGAGCGTATAGAATTGATTCGCTGATAAATAATTGATAATTAATTGGTTATGCATGAGGCCCGTCTGGTAGCCAGACGGACCTCATGCATAATGAAGAAGTGAAGGGTATCCCTATTTGTCTTCGCGGCCGTGTACTTGAGCAGGCGGTGTAGTAGCTTCAACGGCCGTAAAGGCCTCCAAAATTTTGTACGTGTGGGAGGCTCCCTTGGGCACTACCCACGAATTACCCGGCTCCAGAACTACGGTCTGTCCTTCCGAGTGCAGCTCGGCCCGGCCGCTGATGACGTAGCCCACGGTTTCGTAGGGGCGGCTGGCAGGCTCTTTAGCGTCGGAAGGCTGTTCGTTTTCCCACATGCGCATCGAAACGTGAATGCCGGAAGCCAAGTATTTTTCGCCCTCGGGGCCTTTGGGAGAGTGGCGGGAGTCAATTTTGGTGATGGTCGTGTCTGCCATGGTTGTGTGCTTAAAGGCTAGGTAAAGAATACGTTAGTCCTAACGCAAGCAGAAGGGGAGGGGTTGTCCGGCGGCGCGCCGACAAACCTTCGGCGCAACCTGTGGTTATGAAGCGTTGCTGTCTCACTATCTTGACCTCATAAGCCGGAACCGGGTACTGCAACTCGTCAGCTTTGGCGCCCGTCCGTTCACTGTTCATGAACACCTCCTTCGTACAGTCTTTGGCTCTTGCGCATCAGCATACGCCGGCATCGCTGCCGGGGCCGGCTTTTTGTGCGTTCGCCGAGCGCCTACTGCAACTCCTTTTCCCGGAGCGCGCCGAGCGCCCGTTGCCCAATGCCGATGCCGTTGCGGCGCACTTGCAAGAGCTTCAAACCGACTTGGCGCATCTACTGAGTAACGTAACGCTCACCCAGCCCGCCGCGGCGGTTGCTTCCACGTTTATCGATCGCTTGCCCGCGATCCGGGCATTGCTACTACAAGATGCCCGGGCAATCGTGGATGCCGATCCGGCAGCGCAAGGCTTGGAAGAAGTAATTGCCTCATATCCTGGTTTTTACGCTATTTCCATGCACCGCTTTGCGCACGCCCTGCATCAGCTAGGGGTTCCGCGCGTGCCGCGGCTGCTGAGCGAATATGCGCACGCTCGTACGGGCATTGATATTCATCCTGGGGCTCGCATTGGCCCTTCCTTTTGCATCGATCACGGCACCGGCATTGTGATTGGCGAAACGGCTATCATCGGTGCCTACGTCCAGATTTTCCAGGGTGTGACCCTCGGCGCGCTGAGCGTAGCCAAGCATTTGGCGAACATCAAGCGGCATCCCACCATCGAAGACCATGTCGTGGTGTACGCTGGCGCTACCATTTTGGGCGGCAGCACGGTCGTAGGCAGCCACAGCATCATCGGGGGCAACGTGTGGCTAACGGAAAGTGTGCCGTCGCATTCGCGGGTGTATCACCGCGCCCAGATTCACGTAACCCGCTCGGAAGACCCTACTGCCGACATCACCTTTTCTATCTAAGCCTACGAGGGTGAGAAACAGCAACCGGGGGTCATGCTTTTTAAGTCGCGAACCGGCGTCGAGCGGCCGCAGATTACTTCATCTGCGCTACGCGGCTTTGTTATTCTATGGTTGTTGTCGGTCGGCCACTTCTTTTGTTTTGGCGCCACAGCCACATAGCATTCTGTAACTACTTAAACTGCTGATAATTAATTGAAATGAAAGCGAATAATATCCTCGAAACCATTGGCAATACGCCTTTAATCCGCCTCAACCGTATTTTTGCCGACCGTCCGGACGTGGAAGTGTGGGTAAAAACCGAACGCGCCAACCCCGGCGGCAGCATCAAAGACCGCATTGCGCTGTCCATGATTGAGCAAGCCGAGAAAGATGGCTTACTGACTAAGGATACTGTGATCGTGGAACCTACTTCGGGCAATACCGGAGTGGGGCTAGCCATGGTGGCCGCTGTGAAAGGCTATAAGCTAATTGTGGTGATGCCCGAATCTATGTCGATCGAGCGCCGCCGGCTTATGGCTGCTTACGGTGCCCAGCTTGAGCTAACTCCCCGCGAAAAAGGTACGAAAGGCGCCATCGAAAAAGCCCAGGAGATTGTGCGCGATACGCCCGGCACCTGGATGCCAATGCAGTTTTCGAACCCCGCCAACCTCAAAGTGCACGCCGAAACCACTGCCCAGGAAATCCTGCGTGATGCTCCCGAGGGCTTCGATTTTCACATTACGGGCGTTGGCACAGGCGGCCACATCACCGCCGTGACCGAGGTGCTCAAGCCGCATTTTCCCAACATGAAGACCTTTGCCGTAGAGCCGGAGCTTTCGCCGGTTATCAGCGGTGGGGCTCCGGGGCCGCACCCTTTGCAAGGTATTGGCGCCGGCTTTGTGCCCGATAATTTGCACCGCGAAATCCTGGATGGTGTAATCCAGATAAGCCAACAGGCTGCTTACGACATGGCTCGCCGCGCCGCACGCGAGGAAGGCTTATTTGTTGGTATCTCGTCCGGCGCCTCTTTGGCAGCTATCGCCCAAAAACTACCCGAAATGCCCCAGGGCAGCCGCGTACTCACCTTTTGTTACGACACTGGCGAGCGTTACCTATCGGTAGAGGGGTTGTTTGCATAAGTAATTGATAATAAAGCACATACAAAAAAGGCGTTCCGAGATATCGGAACGCCTTTTTTGTATGTGCTGGTAAAAACAAAACCCAGCCGAAGGGCTGGGTTTTGTAGGAGTGGAGAATATCGGAGTCGAACCGATGACCTCTTGCATGCCATGCAAGCGCTCTAGCCAGCTGAGCTAATCCCCCTTATAAAACCAATTGCCTGTTGCATTTGGTGGGACAAAAGTAAGGTTGAAATCCGGATCTGCAAACCGATGACGCAGGTTTCTCTAAAAATTAATGCGCTAGGCCACAAAAAAAGCGGGCGGAGAAAGTTCTCCGCCCGCTTCTGAGAAAGCTAAGCCATTGACTTAGTTGAAGGTATAGCGCAAGCCGAACTGCATGTAGTAAGTTGAGGCGAGTGCGTTGTTGTAACGGAACGTCGACGTGATTGGCTGGCCACGGTCGGTAGCCAGACGGAACGTTGGCTTAACCGTGCCACCGGGAACCAAGCTCGCCTGGTTGGTGGGTACCAAGATCGAAGAGTTGTTGATCGACTGCACCAAGCCCCAATCCTTGTTCAGGAAGTTGCCAAAGTTGAAGATGTCGACAGTGAATTGTAGCACGTTGCGCTTGTTAGCAATGTCTACAAACAAGTCCTGGGCGAACTTGATGTCAACTTGGTTGCGCCATGGCGTGCTGGCACCGTTGCGCTCAGCATACTGGCCACGACGCGTCTTCAGGTATTTGTCTTGGTTGATATACTGGAAGAACAAATCGCTTTGCTCAGCTGCCGTGTACACGTTTGGTGCGGCAGTGGTTCCGTAGTTGAAGTTCGTGAACGTGATTTCCGAAGCATCTTTTGGCACATAGATCAGGTCGTTGGTCTGGCCATCACGGTTTAAGTCGCCACCGTAACCGTAAGAGAAGCGGCCTTGGATCGAGCCTTCGTAGAACATCGAAAGCTGCGTGGCCAAGTGTTTGAAGTACTCCTTGCGGTAAGAAAGCGAAGCCACAATGCGATTGGGCACTACATAGTTGGCGTAGCTCAGGTTCGGATTGTTGGCGTCGTTTACGATAGGAGTAAGCGACCAAGTGTTGATGAGCTGGTCACCGCTGCCATCAAAAAGAACTTTCGCCTGGCTTCTTACATAAGCCACCGAAGCCGTCAGGCCGCTGTTGAAACGCTTATCAACCTTCGCAGAAGCTGACCAATAGTAGCCTTTGTGGGCGTTGCTCAACACGATTGGGTTGAAAGCAGTAGCGGTACTGCCTGTGCCACCGGGCAGACCTGCTGGCGTCAGCGGGTTGATGAATTTGGTAGCGTTGGTAGCCGGATAGATCTGGCGGTTATCTGGGTAGCCTGCTACGTTCAGGGATTGTGGAGCAACCAAGTTGTAGTTTTTGCCCAGTGCGATGGTCAAATCTTTGTTGTAGATACCTTCCAAGGTACCAACCAAGCCCCAAGGCAGTTTGGCATCAACAGCGATGCTGCTTTTCCAAGCCTGTGGGTTACGGAAGTTAGGATCAGTAGCGCTGATGGTGCTTGGGATTACTGCACCAGGCGTCGGCTGCGTTTCAGGACGGTAAGCGTTTGGATCTGGGTTGAAAGGCATGTTTGCGTAAGGCAACTTGCCGCCATTCAGCGTAGACCAGGTTTGGGTTACTTGGAGCAAGCCTGCGTCACCCGACTGCGATACGATCCATACGGTTGGAACCTTGCCAGCGAAAATGCCTGAGCCACCGCGTACTTGCAGCGAGCGATCACCTTTTACATCATAGTTGAAGCCAATTCTAGGCGACCACAGAATGCGGTTCTTAGGCAGTACACCCGTGTCGATTTTCTTGTTGTCGACGAAAGTTAGAGCTGCTACGAGCGGGTGCGTCTGGATCTCTTTTACGTTCAGATAAGAGTTAAGCTCAAGTCGCAAACCAGCCGTTACACGGAGCTTATCGGTTACGTTGATCTCATCTTGGCCATATACCGAGTACTGAGCAAACTTGAAGCGGGGATACGCCTGCTGGTAGTTCGGCAGCAGAGAATACGTAAGGGCGAAATCAACCGGGTTAGCTCCGTTTTTGAAGTCTTCAAACGTATTGAATGTATAGTAGCTGGTGGCAAAACGTTGGAAACCGTTTTTGGTGTTTTGCAGGTCAAATTGGCCACCCACTGTGAAGTTGTTTCTGCCAGTTGTGAAGTTGACGAAGTCTACTACCGAATAAGTTTGTACCTGTCTTAAGTTGCCATAAGTAAATGGCTCATAACCAAAAGAGGTATAAGGGTTACCGTAGGCAGTAGCAGTAGTGTTGCCATCCAGAATGTCTACGAAAGGAAACACCGAGCTATTAGAGCTGCGTGGGTCGTTCTGGTTTGTGTACGTGCCGCGCAGGGTGTTGTAAAACTTACCATTAACGGTAGAGTTCAATTCTGCTGCAAACGAGTACAGGTTTTGCTCCTGGAAGTAGTTCGAGTTACTGAAGGGCAACGCGAAGTTACTGGTGCGGGTGTTGGGGAAGCTGCCGAGTGGGCTTCTGGAAGTACTAACGAAGCTAGGCGCTTTGCTTTCTACTTGGCTATAGCGAACGGTGAAATGGTTGTTGCTATTGATGTTCCAGTCCAAGCGGCCCAAAATATTCGTCCGATTGCTTACAAAGGAATAATTTTGGTAAGGACCTGTCTCGTAGCCGTACTTAGAACTCAGGTAGTCGCTGATCTCGTTCAGGCGGGTTTCTGTAGGACGAACAACGTTAGAGCCGCTGTTGCTGCCATTTGAGGCAATGTTCTGCTGGCCTGGGCTGGTGGCATCTCTTTTTTCAGCGTTTATGAAAAAGAACACCTTATCCTTGATGATCGGGCCACCCAAACGGAAGCCGTATTGCTTGTCGTCGAGCTTCTGCTTTACGAAAGTCTGATCACCAACTTTGTTGCCTTGTTGGTTTTGATTACGCCAGTAAGTGTAAACCGAACCAGAGAAATCGTTGGTGCCCGAGCGGGTAATGGCGTTGACGGCGCTACCAATGAAGCCCGACTGGCGGATATCGAAAGGCGTTACGTTAACAGTGATTTCCTGAATAGCATCCAGTGAAATTGGGTTGCCGCCAGCAGGAAGGTTGGTGCCGATACCGAAGTTGTTGTTGAAGTCAGAACCGTCAACAGTAATGTTGTTTTGACGGTAGTTGCCACCACCTACAGCGCCAGGCGAAGTAGAAGAAGACTGAGGCGTCAGACGCAGGAAGTCGTTCAGGTTGCGCGTGATAGTAGGCAGGCGCTGAATTTCTTGCGTGCTGATATTTGTGGTAGAACCCGAACGTTCGGCGTTGAGCACCGAGCTTGGATCAGAAGCAGTTACGACTACACCACCCAGTTGCGTAGTTGTTTCGCTCAGGTTAATGTCCAAACGTTGATTCTGGCCCAACGTCAGGAAGATGTTTTCGCGAGTAACATCTTGATAACCAATAAACGTAACGCGTACCGTATAAGGCCCGCCTACGCGCATGTTTTGAATGTTATAACGACCCTCCGAGTTGGTTGGCGCTACGTACTGCGTGTTGGTAGGGGTGTGTATGGCAATGACGGTGGCCCCAGGCAACCCAGCTCCCGACTGATCGGTGATCACACCGTTCATCGTGGAGGTGGTGGTTCCCTGCGCCCAACCTTGCTGTACTGACAACACCGTCAGCAACAGCAAAAGCAAGTTGCGTAAACGTAACTGTTTCATAAATGAGGAAATTGGTGAAAAAAGGGGGTGCTCAAACGAAAAAAACGCTGCAAAACTAACGACCGCTAGGGGCATTCGCATTAAGTAATTATTACGATTATCCCTGGGCATCCGCACCTTGCGACTACAAATGTAAGGAGGGGAAATTCATAATCTAGGCCGAACAGCCTTAATAAACCTACTTAGGTAGTAATCACTCTCTAGGCTATTCTCCACCACGCCTAAGCTGCTAGAAGAGTGGATGAACTGAATTCCTTCCGGGGATGCTTCCGTGACCAATCCCACGTGCGTAATGGTGCCGCTGCCAGGGGAAGCCCCAAAAAAAATCAAATCGCCGGGTTGTAAATTTTGGGGTTTAACGGGTTCTCCCCAGGCTGCTTGCTCATTGGAAGACCGTGGAATTTGAACGTCGATCACTGCAAACGAGGCACACAATAGCCCTGAGCAGTCCATGCCTAAGCGCGTCGTGCCGCCGTACTTATAAGGAGTGCCTTGGTAGGAGCGAGCGGCTTCAATTACTGTGGCGAGATCTTCGCTGACGTTGCCCGACCGGGCACGGCTGCCCACCGGGCTTTTAACCACCATCTTGCTTTTTCGGGCTCCTGAACCGTATTTGGCTTTGGATTTTGCCACCGGTAATCCGGCCCGGCGCCGGCGCTCTTCGGCTTTCATGCGCGCCATTTCGCGGGCCGAATAATAGCGCCCGCCTCGGTAATTTACTTTTTTCGAACTACTGCAGCTGGCCAGCCAAACCAACGCTACCAATAACAGCGTTGATACAAAGCAACGCCACTGCGCCGAATGCTGTACCTTCGTAATGTGTTCCCGCATCGCGACAAAGATACGTGAATAGGCCATTTGACCTCCCTTCTTTCCTTCGCTATGGATTTTCAAGTCTTAACTCCTGAGCTGGTGACTGCTTTCGAACAGATTGTAGGACCCCAGCACGTGCTTACGTCTCAACATGCTGAGGCTGACGTATATGCCGGTTACGGCCGCGATCATACGGAAGACTTGCATTTTGCTCCCGACGTGGTGGTTCGTCCCGCTAACGCCGAAGAGATCAGCCAGATTGTACGGTTGTGCTACGAAAACAACATTCCAGTCACGCCGCGCGGAGCCGGTACTGGCCTAAGTGGCGGGGCCTTGCCCGTGCACAACGGCGTAGTAATATCCACAGAACGCCTCAACAAGATCATCCAGATTGACGAGCGCAACCTGCAGGCCACGGTCGAGCCGGGTGTAGTCAACCAGGTATTTCAGGAGGCTGTGCAAGAAAAAGGCCTTTTCTACCCCCCCGACCCGGCCAGCAAAGGCAGCTGTTTCTTGGGCGGTAACCTGAGCGAGAGCAGCGGTGGTCCAAAAGCCGTAAAGTACGGTGTGACAAAGGATTACGTGCTGAACGTGCAAGTGGTCTTGCCTACTGGCGATATCATCTGGACGGGGGCTAACGTGCTCAAAAATGCTACGGGCTACAACCTAACCCAACTGATGATTGGCTCAGAGGGCACCTTAGGTATTATCACTTGCATCGTCTTCCGGCTGATTCCGTACCCGCAGCAGAACATTGTGTTGCTGGTGCCGTTTCGCGATGAGGAACAAGCTGCGACGGCCGTTTCTGAGATTTTTCGCACGGGCATCGTGCCTTCGGGCATGGAATTCATGGAGCGCGAAGCCATCGAATGGTCGGCGCGCTACCTCAACATCGCCATCGACCTGCCCGAAGACATTCGGGCTCACCTGCTCATTGAGCTGGATGGCCAGGAACTAGATCAGCTATATAAGGAGGCCGAACACGTGTACGGCGTGCTGGAAAAATACGATATCGGCGAAATCCTGCTGGCCGATACGGCCGCGCAGAAAGACGAACTCTGGAAAATCCGCCGCAACATCGGCAATTCCGTGCGCTACAACTCTGTATATAAGGAGGAAGACACGGTCGTGCCCCGTGCCGAGCTGCCTACTTTGCTCAAAGGCGTGAAAGAAATAGGGCGCCGCTATGGCTTCCAAAGCGTTTGCTACGGCCACGCCGGCGATGGCAACCTACACATCAACATCATCCGCGGCGACTTGCCCGACGAGATGTGGCATCACGGATTGCAAGAGCCTATTAGTGAGTTGTTTCGCTTGTGCGTAAGCCTGGGCGGCACCATCAGCGGCGAACACGGCATTGGACTAGTGCAGCGGCCTTACATCGGCATTGCCCTAGGCGAAGTGCAGCTCAACTTGATGCGCGGCATCAAAAAGGTATTCGACCCGAAAGGCATCATGAACCCAGGAAAGATTTTTTAGCCTCAAAATGCGTTGTTGTATAAATGATTGATAATTAATTAGTTAAAAAAGGCCCGCTGTAGATGCAGCGGGCCTTTTTGCTAGTCGAGAGACTGGGTAAACTGTAGTGAGATCAACTCACAGCCACCTGTCTACAAACCTTCTTGTTCGCCTTTCAGCTTGTCTTCGCCGCCGTACGGGGCGCCAGCTGTAATATCGCCGCGCAAGCCGCCATCGGAAACGCCGGGAGAACTGCCAGGCTGCTGAGATGTGGTCGTATTTTCGGGCGCAACTTGTGAAGCCGTTGCAGGCTGTCCGCTGCCGGTGATGATGGAAGCCTGCTCCCCAACGGGCCCAGCCAGTTCATCTACCTTTTGGATATACTGACGCTTGGCATCGTCCTCACTCAGGCCCTTAAACTTGCTCCACGAGTCCCATTGCGCCTGCGACATGCCGGGGTCGCCGCTGGGGTTGTCGGGCGAATCGTCGCCTACTACTTCGCCTTTGGTATCGTGGTCGCCTTCAGTGGCTTGCTTGTAAAGGCCGTAGAGTTCGGTCATGTGCGGCGCGGCTTGGTCACCGGGAAGATTATCAACGCGCGTGACGGCGGCTTCAAACTGCTGCTGCAGGTCCATTTGCTGCTGGAGGTTCATATCTGAGTTTCTCAGGGGTGAATACTAGAAAGGTGTACTAGGCTGGCACGGCTTTGGTTGCGACGCCGCGCGACACTTTTCGGAACGCAAGTCCCGATTGTTCGTACTTTTGCCTGCTAATTATGTGTGGAATAACCGGAGTTTTTGCCTTTACGGACGCAGGCCGCAATACGCTGGCCTCTTTGCATGCATCCACGGATGCTATCGTGAGCCGAGGCCCTGATTCACAGGGGCATTTCGTGTACGATCGTTGCGGATTGGGCTTTCGCCGCCTAGCGATCCTTGACCTTACTGCCGACGGCAACCAGCCCATGACCGACGAGTCGGGGCGTTATACAATCGTGTTCAACGGCGAGATCTTCAACTTCCGTGAATTGCGGCAGAAGCTGATCAAGAAAGGGCATCACTTTCATTCTCAAACAGATACGGAAGTAATTCTGCAACTGTACATTAGCGAAGGCCGTAGCTTTATCAAGAAGCTGAACGGCTTTTTCGGCTTTGCCATTTACGACAAAGAGGAAGATTCGCTGTTCATTGCCCGCGACCGAATGGGGGAGAAGCCGCTGCTCGTCTACCGCGACGAAAACCAGCTGCTATTTGCCTCCGAAATGAAATCGTTGCTGGCCTTGGGCATACCACGCAAGCTCGATTACGTGTCGCTGAGCCAGTATTTGCAGCTTAATTATATTCCGGGTCCGGCTACTATTTTCAAAGGCGTAAAAAAGCTGTTGCCCGGTCACTACCTCTTTATAAAAGGCAAAAAGGTAGTGCGCAAGCGCTGGTACAAGATTCCATACGATCCGAAAAAAGTCCAGAAGAACAAGCTTACCTACGAAGAGCAGCAAAAGAAGCTGATCGACCTGCTCGACGATGCCACGGCCCGGCGCTTGGTGGCCGACGTGCCGCTGGGTGCCTTCCTGAGCGGGGGCATCGACTCGTCGGTAATCGTGGCGCTCGCCTCGCGCCATACGCCCCACCTGAACACGTTCAGCATTGGGTACCGCGACGAGCCGTTCTTCGACGAAACTAAGTATGCCAACCTGGTCGCGGATCGGTATAAGACCAATCACACTGTCTTTTCACTGACCAACCAGGATCTGTACGACCATATTTTCGATGTGCTCAACTACATCGACGAACCGTTCGCCGATTCTTCGGCGCTGGCCGTGTACATCCTCAGCAAGCGCACCCGCGAAAAGGTAACCGTTGCGCTCTCCGGCGACGGCGCCGACGAGATGTTTGCCGGCTACAACAAGCACATGGGCGAATTTCAGGTGCGGCAGGGCGGTTTCAAAGCCGAGGCAGTTACCGGCCTGAACCTGCTATGGGATGTATTGCCAAAATCGCGTAACTCCTTCTTTGGCAATAAGATACGCCAATTTCAGCGGTTTTCGCGCGGCATGCTCAACGGCCCCAAGGACCGCTATTGGGACTGGGCTTCGTTCGTGAGCGAAAAAGATTCGCGTAATCTGCTGAGTCCGGCGGCACGGCGTAAAGTCGGTAAGAAACTAGCCGAGAAGCGCCGTCGCGATATTCTGGAGAATCTGCATGCCGATGGCGACCTGAACGAAGTACTGCTCACCGACATGAACCTCGTGCTGCCCTACGACATGCTCACGAAGGTTGATCTGATGAGTATGGCCAACTCGCTAGAAGTTCGACCGCCCTTCTTGGACCCTAAAGTGGTGGACTTTGCTTTTTCGCTGCCCGTCGAAAGCAAGATCGATGCGAAGATGAAGAAGCGAATTGTGCAGGATGCTTTTCGCCCCATGCTGCCCGAGGAACTCTACAAGCGTCCTAAACATGGATTCGAAGTTCCACTTCTCAAGTGGTTCCGTAACGAGCTGCGGCCGCTTATCACCGATGACCTGCTCTCCGATGAATTTGTAGAAGCCCAGGGCTTATTTAGCGTCGATGCCATTAGAGCGCTCAAAACGCAGCTTTTTTCCCGAAATCCTGGTGATATTCATGCTCGGATTTGGGCACTCATAGTATTTCAGTGGTGGTGGAAGAAGTGGATGATGAATTAGTTAGTATATTTTGGATTAGATATATCACTTTTCCTCAAACGCGCACATTATGAAAATTGCAGTAGTAGGCACTGGTTATGTAGGCCTTGTGACAGGCACTTGTTTTGCCGAAGTCGGCATTGATGTCACTTGTATTGACATCGACCAGAAGAAAATTGAAAACCTCAAGAATGGCATTCTGCCCATATACGAGCCGGGCCTAGAGGAAATGGTATCGCGAAATGTGGCGAAAGATCGTCTGCATTTTTCTACCAATCTCGCCGAGAGCATCCAGGATTGCGACGTGGCTTTCATCGCCGTGGGCACGCCGCCGGGCGAAGACGGCTCGGCCGACCTGAAGTACGTGCTGGCCGTGGCCCGCGGCATCGGCGAGCACATGAACAATTACTGCGTAATTGTGACCAAGAGTACGGTTCCAGTTGGTACTGCCGCTAAGGTCCGCAACGCAATCGAGCAGGCGTTGGAAACTCGCGATATGGACCTTGACTTCGATGTGGCCTCGAACCCGGAGTTTTTGAAAGAAGGAGCCGCCATCGACGACTTCCTTAAGCCCGACCGCATCGTGGTGGGCGTGGCCTCGGAGCGGGCCGAAGAGGTGATGACCAAGCTCTACAAGCCCTTTTTGCTCAACGGCCACCCCATCATCTTCATGGACATCCCCTCGGCCGAGATGACCAAGTACGCGGCAAACGCCATGCTGGCCACCAAGATCTCGTTCATGAACGACGTGGCCAACCTGTGCGAAATCATGGGCGCCGACGTCAACAAGGTGCGCCAGGGCATCGGCTCGGACGCGCGCATCGGCACCAAGTTCATTTACCCGGGCATCGGCTACGGCGGCTCCTGCTTCCCCAAGGACGTGAAGGCGCTGATCAAAACGGCTTCCGAAAACGGTTACCAGATGCAGGTGTTGCAGGCCGTGGAAAGCGTGAATGAAGCCCAAAAGTCGGTGTTATTCGACAAGGTGCACCGACACTTCGGCGGCGAGCTGCGCGGCAAGAAAATCGCCGTGTGGGGCCTCTCCTTTAAGCCTAAGACGGATGACATGCGCGAAGCGCCTTCCATCGTAATCATTGATAAGCTATTGGAAGAGGGCTGCACCGTAACGGCGTACGACCCAGTGGCTATGCCTGAAGCCAAACATTCGCTGGGCGACCGCATCACCTACGCCAAAGACCAGTTCGAAGCGCTGATTGACGCCGACGCCCTGCTGGTGGTGACCGAATGGCCCGAGTTCCGCGCGCCCAACTTCGAGGTGGTGGCCCGCCTGATGAAGCAGAAGGCCATCTTCGACGGTCGTAACATCTACGAAGCCAAGGAGTTGCAGGAATCTGGCTTTACGTATCATTGCATTGGTGTGCGTACCAGCCACAAAGAGCCAGTAGTGCAGCAAGCTTAACTTTTGCCCGCAGGTAACTACAATTTCTCAAAACGTAGCGACGGTCAGGGCCGTTGTTAGCTTCGACTAGATTATGTCTGAAAAGAAACGAATACTTATCACGGGTGGGGCTGGGTTTCTGGGCTCACACCTTTGCGACCGGTTTTTAGCCGAGGGTTACCACGTTATCGCGATGGATAACTTGATTACGGGCAACCTGGCCAACATCGAGCACCTGTTTGGTAAAGAGGATTTTGAATTTCATCACCACGATGTGTCGAAGTTCGTTTTTGTGCCGGGGAAGCTGGATTATATCCTGCATTTCGCTTCGCCAGCTTCGCCAATCGATTATCTGAAGATCCCGATCCAAACCTTGAAGGTAGGCTCGTTGGGCACGCATAATCTGCTGGGCTTGGCCCGTGTGAAAAATGCCCGTGTGCTAATTGCCAGTACCTCAGAGGTTTATGGAGATCCCGAAATTCACCCGCAGGTAGAAGAATATTTTGGCAACGTCAACCCAGTAGGCCCGCGCGGCTGCTACGACGAAGCCAAGCGCTTCCAAGAAGCCATCACGATGGCTTACCACAACCACCACGGGCTGGAGACGCGCATCATCCGCATCTTCAATACCTATGGCCCACGCATGCGCCTCGACGACGGCCGTGTATTGCCAGCATTCCTGTCGCAGGCATTGCGCGGCGAAAACCTGACCGTATTCGGTGACGGTTCTCAGACGCGTTCATTCTGCTACGTCGATGACCTAGTAGAAGGCATTTACCGTCTGTTGCTGAGCGATTACCATTTGCCCGTCAACATTGGCAACCCGTCAGAGATCACCATTAAGGAATTTGGAGAAGAGATCGCGAAGCTCACCGGAGTAGAATTCAAGCCGGATTATCGTCCGCTGCCCGAAAACGACCCGATGAAACGCCGTCCCGATATCACCAAAGCCAAGGAGATTTTGGGTTGGGAGCCGAAGGTTGACCGCGCCGAAGGACTGCGTCGGACGCTGGAGTTTTTCAAAGAGCACGTCACGGTATAAGTGTCTGCTTAAATGGGAATCCCTGCTTGATGAAGTTCAGGCAGGGATTTCTGTTTTGTCGGAACTTCATTTTCCACTCCTGCCCTTATGGCCAAACGCCCTGATTTCTCAAAACCTCACCTCGTCGAACTGCCAACTATCGGTGATGGTGAAGTAGGCTATATCACTGTAGGGCAAGGCAATAGCCAAGTGCCTTTTGCTATCAAGCGGGCCTTCTGGACCTATGCTACTCCCGATCACATCGTCAGAGGCCGCCATGCGCACCACCAAACCGAACAGGTACTTGTCGCTATGGCTGGCCGTATTGTAGTGATGACAGAGCTAGCCAATGGCGAACTGATGACTTTCCGACTCGAGCGGCCTGACGTAGGAATATACATTCCGCCCAATGCCTGGCACACCATGCAATACTCCCGTGATGCTGTACAGCTTGTACTCGCCTCTACCGATTTTGAGGCTGAGGATTATATCTATTCGCACTCAGAATTTAAGCGAATTTGGGCATAATTGCCCGGCCGGCCCGTTGCCACTGCAGCCTGCTTTCAGGAAACTGCGATGCCCCTTTTTTCAGAGCAATGAAAATTCCGTTTGTTTCTTTCGAAGCACAAAATGCCCAGATCCGCGCGGCAGCACTGGCGGCGATGGAAACCGTTTTTGACTCCCAGCATTACGTGCTGGGGCAGCAGGTACAACGGTTTGAAGCAGAGTATGCGGCTTTCAATCAGGTGCAATACTGTGTAGGCGTAGGCAACGGCCTAGATGCCTTGCACTTATCGCTGCGTGCCCTTGGGGTTGGGCCCGGCGATGAAGTAATCGTGCCCAGCAATACCTACATCGCTACGTGGCTGGCTGTATCGCAGGTAGGAGCTACCGTAGTACCAGTCGAACCAGATAAAGAAACATATAATATTGATCCTGAATCAGTTGCAAAAGCGATTACGAAGTACACCAAAGCTATTCTGCCGGTGCATCTATATGGCCAAGCCTGCGACATGGAAGCGCTTATGGCTCTGGCGCACCGTCATGGCTTGTATGTAATTGAGGACAATGCCCAAGCGCAGGGAGCTGCATGTAATGGGCGGTTTACCGGCAGCTTCGGGCATCTCAACGCTACCAGCTTTTATCCGACCAAGAACTTAGGAGCACTTGGCGATGCCGGAGCTATTACCACCAACGATCCCGCATTGGCACACAGAATCCGTATGCTGGGCAATTACGGCTCCGAGCAGAAATACCACAACGATCTTATTGGCTATAACTCGCGCCTCGATGAGTTGCAGGCTGCTATACTTTGCGTAAAGCTGGCCAACCTTGAGTTCTGGACTCGACAACGACAGGAGATTGCTTCTATTTACCGGCAAGGGCTACAGGACGTGGCTGGGCTGGTTCTGCCTGCGTTAGCTGAGCAGGGCACCCATGTATATCATGCTTTCGTGGTACGCACATCGGCGCGTGATGCTCTGCGTCAGTTCCTGCTATCACAGGATATCGAAACCCTGATTCACTATCCGGTGCCGCCTCACTTGCAGCCGGCTTATGCCCCCCTGGGTTTTCGGAAAGGTAGTTTTCCTGTGGCCGAAGAACTCGCTACTACGAGTGTAAGTCTGCCGATCTGGCCGGGTATGGAACCGGGTACAGTACAGCGAATAGTGGAGGCAATCCGTAGCTTTCTCAGCCAGCCCCAACGCAACTGAAACCGAGCCGCGAAGGCCGGACCGTCTTGGTACACAGCAACTTCAGGGATCGGGACAGGAAAGCAGGGAATGAGCCGGCCGTAGCCTGCCTTCGACCTGAGCAAAGATGCTGGATTTAGCCTTTTACTTTTGAAGTGTAAGGGTGTAAAAACCTGATATTCAATTTGTTGTGTATTTATGGCGAATTCACAGAATTCGTTTGGCTATCTTTGTGCCGTAAATGCAGCGTTCGTATTGACTGATTTTGGCTAAAAGCCTGGCAACGGCTTCCCGACAGCGATGCATTAATTTTGAGTAAAGGCTCTAATAACCGATAACAACCTCCGAACCGAAATACCTACCCGATACGTGGAAACAACCCAAGC
The DNA here is from genome assembly GCF_014349165.1 of Hymenobacter sp. BT491. Lineage (NCBI taxonomy): Bacteria > Pseudomonadati > Bacteroidota > Cytophagia > Cytophagales > Hymenobacteraceae > Hymenobacter > Hymenobacter sp. BT491. The sequence goes on from NZ_JACSJJ010000001.1 coordinate 283,618, forward strand.
CCTGCAGGAAACCAACCCTTCGCCGAAGCCAATCGCCCCGGACGAAAGCTGGTCAGAAGTTATTGCGCCCAGAACGAGTTTGCTCGACCTTCGCTTGCGGGATGTATGGCGTTATCGCGACTTAGTTTCGATGTTCGTAAAACGCGATTTCGTTTCCACTTACAAGCAGACGATTCTGGGGCCGATCTGGTTTTTTATTCAACCCCTGCTCACCACGTTTACTTACTTCATCATCTTCGGCAAGGTTGCGAAGCTGTCGACGGATGGCATGCCGCAGATTCTGTTCTACTTATCGGGCATTACAATCTGGAACTACTTTGCCCAGACGCTTCTGACTACCTCCACGGTATTTACCAGCAACGCCCACATTTTCGGGAAAGTCTATTTCCCGCGTCTGACGATGCCGCTGTCCATTGTCATCTCCAACTTAATTCGCTTTCTGATTCAGTTTGCGCTGTTTCTGGGCGTGTGGACGTTTTACCTGGTAAAAAACAGTCCCGTGCACCCCAACTGGCTGATTCTGCTGACCCCTGCGCTGCTGGCACTGATGGGACTCATGTCGTTGGGGCTGGGGATGATTTTTAGTGCCCTGACCACCAAATACCGCGACCTAACCATGTTGTTAGCCTTTGGGGTACAGCTGCTGATGTACGCCACTCCCGTCATCTACCCACTGTCCAGCCTGGAGCCCAAATACAAATGGATAATTCTGGCCAACCCGCTGACCTCCATTGTGGAAACTTTCCGGTATGCTTTCCTCGGTTCTGGCTCGTTTAGCTGGGGCTACCTAAGTTACAGCCTGCTATTTACAGTAGTAATTCTGTTTGTTGGGACGATTATATTCAACAAGGTAGAAAAGAGCTTTACCGATACAGTGTAGGCGGTAGTAGTGTATTTTTTATAATATGTTGAATAACAGGTGGTTGCAAATAGGTTTTCATGGGTAAGTCTGCCAATAGCATCGTCATCACTTCTATCTTTGCCCCGACCGTAGCGGTGCAAAAATTTGCTCAGCTAGCCATGCATCAGCTTGTCGTTGCCGGCGACAAAAAATCACCCCAAGACTGGGAAAGCCCTGATACGGTTTACTTATCCATTGATGCGCAGGAGGACTTGGGCTTTAAGCTAAGCAGCAAACTGCCATACAATCATTACGGGCGGAAAATGATGGCGTATCTGTATGCCATCAGAGACGGTGCGGAGCTTATCATCGACACCGACGACGATAACATCCCGTACGAGGACTGGAGCTTCCCCGCGCTGGAAGGAGACTTTTTGACTGCCCCGGACAACCTGGGGTTCGTCAATATCTATAAAACCTTCACCGACAAGCACATATGGCCAAGGGGTTTTCCCTTGGATCTTATTACCAAGGAAAGCAGCCGCCTCCGGAGCGAGCAGCTCGCCACGGCTTCTGCCAAAGTAGGAATTTGGCAAGGCCTCGCCGATGGAGACCCCGATGTGGATGCCATTTACCGGCTCATCGACAACACCGAGTGTTTTTTTAATGACCATGCTTCCGTCGTGTTAGGCGAGGGGACTTTATGCCCTTTCAACTCCCAAAACACAGCCATCCGCCGCGAGCTGTTTCCGCTGCTGTACATGCCGGCCTACGTTACGTTTCGGTTTACCGACATTCTGCGTGGCCTAGTTGCCCAGCCAATCATGTGGACGCATGGCTACCGGTTGGGCTTTACCAAAGCAACGGTAGTGCAGGAGCGCAACCCTCACGATTACATGCGCGATTTCGAATCGGAAATCCCGTGCTACCTACACCCCAACAAGGTAATCGAAATCGTCAAAGCCAGCATCAGTCCTGCTAACTCGATATCGGAAAATCTGTACGCGGCTTACGTGGGCCTGCAACAGGCCGATATTGTGAGCAGCCAAGAGATAGAGCTGTTGAGCTTATGGCTGGAGGATATCGCTCCTTACGCCGGTAAACAGTAAGCTGCTGGTACACCCGAGATGAGTCACGACAACGCAAGCAATCCCTGTCTGGTCATTATATTCAATCATAAGTATGATAAGAATATAGAAGCGCTGGAACAGCTGTACGCTGAAAAATTCAGGAACATGTTCTTTTTGGTACCCTTCTACACGGGCACCAAGAAAAACGTGATACCCGTCTACGAAAGCTCACACTACTTTCAGGGATACATTGCCCAAGGCTTTAAGCACTTCTACCGCCCCGAGTTTACGCACTATTTCTTCGTCGGCGACGACCTGATCCTGACTCCGGCCGTTAACGAACGGAATTATCAGGCCGTGTTAGGGCTCGATCAGAACACCTCTTACATCCCGGAAATAATCACGTTTCATAATACCGGGTATTGGTCCAGAAAGCACCTGAGCATTTCTTTCTACGACAACCGAAACGGGAGCGAAGGCCGCCACGAACTTCCGGCGCCCGACGAAGCGCTGGCCCGCTTTGCCGAGCACAACATCACCCTTGGCAACCTTGGGTACGTTGATATATTTGGGAAAACCAAATGGCAGGACCTAGCCGACTCGCCTGCAAAGGCCGCCCGGAACCTATATAAGTACTATTGGCGTTGGCGTCATCTGAAAGCCCCCGCCGACAACAAGGTGAAGCTGCCTTATCCGGTGGTATTCGCTTACTCCGACATTGCCATCGTGTCGGCCGAATGCATTCAGCGCTTCAGCCATTTGTGCGGCGTGCTTTCCGCGCAGGGCCTGTTTGTGGAGATTGCCTTGCCGACGGCCCTGCTGCTGTCGGCCAAACGGATTATCACCAACAACGATCTGCCGTTTAAGGGAGTGGCCATGTGGACGCCCGAAGAAGTGCAGGCCGTCAGTGATCGCTACGGGTATAGCTTAAAAAAGCTCATAGCGGGTTTTCCGGAGGATGTGTTTTATTATCATCCCATTAAGTTGTCCCAATGGCATAGTAACTAAGCCATTGGAGTATTGCACTGCTAAAATCAACAGATACTATTCGCCAGAATAGTATTTCAGAAGTGAACTCAGCCAAAGGAATTTAAATGAGCGACGTTGCCATCAAAGTAGAAAACCTGGGCAAACTATACCGGCTAGGCGAAATCGGTACCGGTACCCTTAGCCAAGACCTCAACCGGGCGTGGGCCCGCATGCGCGGCAAAGAAGACCCCTTTGCGATAATTGGCGAGGTCAACGACCGCACTCGGAAAGGAAACAGCGATTTCGTGTGGTCGCTAAAAGACATCAGTTTCGAAGCCAAAAAGGGTGAGATATTAGGTATTATTGGGCGAAACGGAGCTGGTAAATCGACATTGCTCAAAATATTGTCGAAGGTGACCGCTCCTACCACGGGTACCATTAAGGTGCAGGGACGCATTGCCTCGCTGCTTGAGGTCGGTACGGGCTTTCATCCAGACTTGACCGGCCGTGAAAACGTCTTTTTGAACGGTGCGATTCTGGGTATGAACAAAGCCGAGATACGCGGCAAATTCGATGAGATAGTAGATTTCTCTGGCGTGGAACGCTACATCGATACGCCCGTAAAGCGCTACAGCAGCGGCATGTATGTACGCCTGGCCTTTGCTGTTGCAGCGTTTTTAGAGCCTGAGATCCTGATTATAGACGAGGTATTAGCCGTCGGCGATGCCGAGTTTCAAAAAAAGTGTCTTGGCCGAATGAAAGATGTCAGTGTCAATGACGGAAGAACAGTGCTGTTTGTAAGCCATGATTTAAACGCAGTAGCGCAATTGTGTACTCATGGTATCATACTGCAGAATGGCTATGTCGCTCATGATGGGAGAGCAAGCGAGGTCATTCCTTTGTATCTAAATCAAGGGAAAGAATCTTCTATATATATAAACAAAGCAGATTATCAGGATAAAAGTATGGCAATTAAAAGTGTGAAAATAAAAGATGTAAATGATGAAATAGCAAGTAATTTCATGTATGATGAAAATATAGTTGTGGAGTTTGATATTTTTATAAAGGATAAATCGGTTAAGGCAGATTTGTTTGTTATGGTGCTTGATTCAAGAAAAAAGCGTGTTTTTTCTTCTGAAACAAGTAATATTAAGGAACATATGAAATTAATAATTGATTCTAATTTTTTAGTTCGTGGTGATTATTCGATTCATGCTTTTATCAATCAGCCGAAGATCGCGCAATTAGACGTTGTTGAAGATGTATGTAATTTTAAAATACTTGATTCTGGCTCCGATTTAGCGAAGCATGGTGAATATGATTATGGGTCAGTATTCGGAAGATATAGCTGGGCATAATCTGGATTTATGTAAAAAATCGCCTCTTGTTCATCAAACCTTAAATAATAGATTCAATGAAAAATTTCTTGAAAAAAGCAGTTGATAAGTTGAAATATAAGGATGTTATTCCTTATGCTCCTGAAAAGAGTTATACGCCTGAAAAGATGCTTGATATAGTTTCTGCTTGGGCTGGTCATGAGAAAGTTATTCTCGATATAATTAAGAGATTTGATTTAGAGCAGAATTCTTGTTTAGAATTCGGTGTTGAATTTGGTTATTCAGCTGTAATTTTTTCTAATTATTTCAAAAAAGTAGTTGGCGTAGATATTTTTGTCGGTGATATTCATACAAACCATAAAGGAGACCACTATGAAGAGACTAAAGATAGATTATCTAAGTATGAAAACATTGAGTTAATAAAAATGGATTATAAAGAATGGTTAAAAAAAGATGATAATTTTTATGATTTAATTCACGTCGATATTGTGCATACCTACGAAGACACTTATAAATGTGGATTATGGAGTGCGCAACACAGTAAATGTGCAATATTTCACGATACTGAAAGCTTTCCGGAGGTAAAAAAAGCTGTCTATGATATAGCTAAAAAGACAGGTAAGAAGTTTTATAATTATCCAGAATATTATGGTTTGGGTATCATTGTTTAATTAATTGATGCTTGGCATTTTTTTGTGTTAAAGTGATTTTTGTTCAAAATTAGTATTGATGATTTCGATTATCATTTGTTCCCGCGAAAATGAGGCAATTCAAAAATTGTCATCGGAGTTAGCAATTAATGTGGGTGTTCCTTTTGAACTTGTTGTTATTGACAATAAAGATGGGAGGTATAATATTTTTCAGGCATATAATCTGGGAATAAGTAACAGTAAATACGACATTCTTTGCTTTATGCATGAGGATATAAGTATTAAAACAGCTGATTGGGGCCAGGTAATAAAAAATTTATTTGACAGAAATCAAGCATTAGGATTAGTTGGAGTTGCGGGAAGTAGTTATAAGCCAGTGATTCCTTCGGGGTGGGCTTCTCCTGTAGGTACAACTATTTACAGTAACGTTTTGCAGCATATTAAAAAAACGGGCGAGGTAATACATAATTTAAGCAATCCAAAGCACCAGTCATATTCAAAAGTGGTGGCCGTAGATGGGGTCTGGTTTTGTACAAAGAGAGAAGTAGTAAACAAGGTAGCCTTTGATGAAGCTACCTTTGCAGGTTTTCATTGTTATGATGTTGATTTCTCTTTGAGTGTATATCAAAAATTTGAGGTAGCTGTAACATTTGATATACTTATAGAGCACTTCTCTGAAGGTAGCTTTGATAAAAAATGGATAGGAGAAACAATTAAATTACATGAGAAATGGGGTAATTATTTACCTATAAATTCTGAAGGTATTAGCAAGCAACATCAGAGGCAAGAGGAGAAAGGGGCTTTTTATTATATGTTGAATAAAATGATTGATACTAATTATATAGATTATAAAATATATCAAATTCTATGGAAAAAAAATATTATTTCTCTGGTTGATATCGTTTTTTTTATGAAAATGAATTATCATATAACTAAGGCTTTTGTTAAGATACTATTTAGCGGTAATAAAGTAAAATCAATTTAAAGATGGACTTCAAGCTAGCGGTAGTTGTTCCTGTTTATAAACCATTCTCTAAATTAGATCGCTTTGAGTTGATCTCTTTGACACGACTTTGCAAAGTTTTGTATAATTATGACATTTATTTTGTTACTCACGTTGGTGTTGACACTGAGGAATATATTTTGAATATTAAAAACGTGGTTAAAATTTATACTTTACATTTTGATGAGTTTTACTTTAAAAATATATCTGGTTATAATAAGCTTTTAATGAATTATAACTTTTATAATTCATTCAAAAATTACAATTACATTTTAATATGTCAGTTAGATGTATTTGTGTTCTCTGATATGGTTCATGAATTTATGAAAAAGCGTTATGATTATATAGGTGCACCTTGGTTTGAGGGATTTGGCTCTGCTACGGGAAGTCACGAAATTATTGGTGTTGGCAATGGAGGGTTTTCTCTGCGTAACGTTGATTCCTTTTTGTCAATTTTAAACGTATTTAAATGGCTCAGATTTCCTTTTTTGTCTTTTTCTAATTTTTTCGAATTTTTTTCATACTTTACCTCATTTTTGAAAATAGTAAAATATGAAATATTCCGCGATAAAAGCATGTATCCTTCAATTTTGCCATGGGTATTCCCATACAATGAAGATGGGTATTGGAGTTTATACATAAAGAAATTTTTTCCTGGGTTTAAAATAGGGACTGTACAGGATGCTATTTCCTTTGCTTTTGAGGTAAATCCGGAAGTGCTTTATAAGCTTAATGGCAATAAGCTGCCAATGGCAGTGCATGCCTGGGAGAAATATGATCTTTCTTTTTGGAAGCCATATATAGAGAAGCTTGGGTATTCGGTCGGAAAATAATCTTAACAAAAATTCTTTGATGAATTACTCGTTACTAGCTTCGCTTCCCCGAGTGCCTCATAAAACCGGGTGGCCGTGGGATGCTGCAAGCGACGCTAACCTCGGAACGGAGAAGGATTTTCCTAAGATATCCATCATTACGCCCAGCTACAATCAGGGCCAATACATCGAAGAAACAATACGGTCGATTGTATTGCAGAATTACCCAAACTACGAGTTGATTATCATTGACGCCGGCAGTACCGATAATACGCTAGAGGTTATCAAAAAGTACGAGCCCTGGATAACGTATTGGGTAAGTGAAAAGGACCGGGGCCAAAGCCACGCCATTCGCAAGGGCCTGGCAGTAGCCACCGGCGACATCATCAACTGGATCAACAGCGACGACATCTGTGCGCCGGGCGCCTTTCATCACATTGCCAACGAGCTAACCCTCGACACAAAGGACGTGGTCTGTGGCTATTGCGACTACTTTTTGGGTGGGCTGGATAATCTGGATCTGCGCAATATGCGCATGGGCATATCGGCCACGGTGGGCGATACCATCTTAAGCCATAAAATAAACCAGCCTTCTACCTTCTTTAAAGCGTCCGTTATCAAGAGCCTGGACATAGATGAGCAGTTTCACTATGCTATGGACCTGGATATGTGGTACCGGTACCTGTTGATTGCGGGTCAGGATCGGGTAGTATTATCTGATAAGCTTCTGACTTACTTTAGGTTACACGATACGTCCAAATCCGTATCGGAGAGTGCGCGGTTTGAGGGCGATATCCGGAAGGTGTTCTACAACATCGTGTACAGCACCAACGGCTCGCCGGCGCTCTTGGCTTTCATGAGCCGTAGCATCCCGGAGTTTGCCGCTTTCACGCCTACCCGTTACCCAGTTCAAATTCCTGAAGCCGAGTTAAAGCCATTCATGCGTTTTCTGGCGTGGCGGGCTGTGAATTTCTACAACGAAGCGGGAGACCTGGCCGCTGCAAAAGAGTGCCTGCGCATTGCGCGGCAGAGCGGGCAGCCGCTTGACGCCACGCTCATCCGTCAGCTGATCAAGCACTACGCAATGCCGAAAGTTCTTCTTCGCTGGTTGGCGCGCTCTTAACGAAAGTCCTGTAGATGAAACTCGTAAGCATCATTATTCCTTGCCACAACTACGGCTGGCTACTGTCCGAAACCTTGGACTCGGTGCTGGCCCAGACTCACCAGCACTGGGAATGCATCGTTGTGGACGACGGCTCTACAGATGCCACGCGCGCCGTCATGGAGACCTACTTGGCGCGCGACCCCCGGTTCCGGTACATATACCGGGATGCAGGGGGAGTTTCGGCGGCCCGCAATACGGGCCTTGCGGCGGCGCAGGGTGAATACATGCAACTGCTGGATGCCGATGATTTGCTCGCGACCCGCAAGCTGGAGCTGCAGGTGGATTTTCTGGAGCGCCACCCCGATTTCGACATCACGTACGGGGATGTGCGCTTTTTTGCGCATGGCAACCGGGAGGTGGAGAGCAGATCTTATGACATGCTCGACCGGAGCTGGACAGTCGGGTTCACCGACGGCGGAAACCAGGTGATCGAGAAGCTCATGGAGCAGAACATCATGGTTGTCGACGCACCGCTTGCCCGCCTTAGCCTGATCCGAAAGGTGGGCCAGTTTGCAGAAAGCCTGCGCTCCATGGAAGATTGGGATTTGTGGATACGCTGCGCTATTGCCGGTGCTCGTTTTTATTACGACGGCCAAGCCGATACTTTATGCTTCGTGCGTGTGCATCCGACTAGTCTGACCAATAATTCGGACCGGATGAGGCATTACGAAATGCTTATGCGGAAGCGAAGCGAAAGTTTATTAAAAAGTCAACACCTGACACGCGCGTCAGGCATAAACCAGGAGAAAATAAAGCTGTACCTGGAGGCGGAAGCGGTTGGGGCCATGAAGCAAAAGCAGATCTGGAAAGGCGTGAAGTCGTTCTTCAAACTGTCGCGGCATACAGGCAAGTACATCTATTATGGTAAGAGCTTTGTGTATCATTTTATTCACACCGCAAGCTTGTCTAATTAATCTGTGATGCTGGGTTCAGATACTGTAGTTTTATTTATCTCTCATGATGCTACACGCACCGGCGCTCCCATTGTTTTATTGCATTTGCTGCGGTGGCTAAAAAGAAACACCCAGGTAGTACCTGTTGTACTGTTGCAGAGTGGGGGAGAATTGGAAGAAGAATTCCGGGCGGTTGGCGAAACCCACATCTGGAGTTTGCCTGTGTCCACGACACTCTGGCAAAACCGCTACGATCGCCTGACAGATAAAATCGGTAAGCACAAACGTCGTATTCAATCTCGGTTGAAACAGCTGAATCTTTCCCTGATCTACGCCAACACAGTAGTGTCGGCTGAGTTAGGGATCGAGCTAAAATCGGTACTGAATTGCCCGCTCGTATGCCATGTTCACGAACTGCAAACCATTATTCAGGAATCTGTAGGCAAGGATAAATTCACCCGGCTAAGCACCCAAATCGATCACTTTTTGGGTGTTTCAGAAGCCGTCTGCGCTAATTTGAGACAAGGGCACGAAATTCCGGCAGCCAAAATTTCCAAAGTATTTGAGTTTGTACCGGTATTGGAGCCTAGGCAGTTTGCCGAGGCTAGCCAGCAGGTCCGTCAGGAACTGGGCATACCTGCCGATGCGTTCTTGGCCCTCGGGGCCGGCACCCTTGACTGGCGAAAATCACCTGCCTTGTTTATTCAAATAGCGCAACACCTGCAACACTTGGAGGGGCGGCCGGTGTATTGTATTTGGATGGGAGGGCAACTGTCTGATTACAATGGACTTAGAGTGTACTATGATTTGGAGCGTGTGCATCTCGAGAATACCCTTCGGTTTGTAGGTTCCAAAGCCAACCCGCACGACTATATCAACGCTGCCGATGTTTTCGTGCTGACTTCGCGGGAAGACCCTTATCCGCTGGTATGCCTGGAAGCGGCCTCCCTGCACAAGCCTGTTTTGTGCTTCGCTGATTCTGGGGGGATGCCAGAGTTCGTATCGCAGGACTGTGGAATTGTAGTGCCGTACTTGCGCTCCGACCTAATGGCGCAGGCGATTGTTCGGTTACGCGACGATGCAGCGTTGCACCAGCGGTTGGGCACGAATGCTGCCCTCACCATGCGGGCAAATCACACCGTCGACACCACCGCTCCGCTTATACATCAGATTATTCTTCGGGTGGTTACCCAGAACATGTAGCCTTTTTTGTATACTTCTGATAATCAACGGGCTATGAATTCTTCGCAAATGACCCCGCTCGTGACGGTGATCATCCCCAACTACAACCACGCGCGGTATTTGCCGCGGCGCATCGAGAGCGTGCTGCAGCAGACGGTGGGCGAGCTGGAGGTGCTGATCCTGGACGACTGCTCGCCCGACCAGAGCCGGGAGGTGATCGCCGGCTACGCGGCCCGCGACGGGCGCATCCGCACCGTGTTCAACGCCGAGAACAGCGGCAGCACCTTCCGGCAGTGGAACAAGGGCCTGGCCCTGGCCCGGGGCACGTACGTGTGGATCGCCGAGAGCGACGACTACGCCGCCCCCACCTTTTTGGAAACCCTGCTGGCCCCGCTCGAGGCCCACCCCCACGTCGGCCTGGCCTACTGCGGCTCCTGGGTAGTGGATGAAGAAAATGTTATAACAGGAGATCATGACATTTTTTTAGGAGACTTAGATCCCGATTTATGGAAGCATGATTTTGTTATGAATGGACTTTCTATTGTAAGAAAGTTTATGTCTTATCGCAATATCATCCCCAACGCGAGTGCGGTGGTGTTGCGGCGTCAAGTACTCGAGCAGGTGGGCCCTGCTGACGAGGAATTTCGACTTAACGGAGATTGGCTCTTTTGGGCGAAAATACTTTCAGAATCAGATATTGCTTTTGTTAGTCAGAAATTAAATTATTTTCGAAAGCATTCTAATAACGTGCGAAGTGCTACCGTTACCAATGGTATTGCTTTGCTGGAGCTTACCCGTGTGTTCAAAGTTATTCAGAAGTACGGAGAGCCGGATGCATTCTTTTTTAACGAAATGTTTAAGGCTACTTTGGAATTATGGTTTAGGTCAATGGTCGAACACCGAATTCCTCTGAAACGTCATAGGTTGATTTATAATAATCTTGTTGATGTTGATAAAAGTTTTACTGGTCGATTTAGAAGAGATTTTTCTAAATTTCTGGTGGGCAATAATTTTAGTGGTGTAAGACAGCTGCTAGGAGATGGATTGCTTTATAAAATAATTAAAAGAAAAGTTTAATTAGAATTATCGCCTTTTAATTAGTCGTCAATAGCTGTTGGTGGATTGTTGGTATTGGTTCGTTATTTTTCTGTAAGCATTTAATTGATAACGGGTAATGCAACCTAGAGTCACGGTGATCATCCCCAACTACAACCACGCGCGGTATTTGCCGCGGCGCATCGAGAGCGTGCTGCAGCAGACGGTGGGCGAGCTGGAGGTGCTGATCCTGGACGACTGCTCGCCCGACCAGAGCCGGGAGGTGATCGCCGGCTACGCGGCCCGCGACGGGCGCATCCGCACCGTGTTCAACGCCGAGAACAGCGGCAGCACCTTCCGGCAGTGGAACAAGGGCCTGGCCCTGGCCCGGGGCACGTACGTGTGGATCGCCGAGAGCGACGACTACGCCGCCCCCACCTTTTTGGAAACCCTGCTGGCCCCGCTCGAGGCCCACCCCCACGTCGGCCTGGCCTACTGCGACTCCTGGGTCATCGACGAGCAGGATAACAAACAAGGCACTTATGAATACCTGCCAGGTGAGCAGGCCGCTGAACGCTGGAACACTGATTTTGAAGAAAGTGGGCTCAGCATTATCCGCGAATACATGTCTTACCGCAACGTGATCCCCAACGCGAGTGCGGTGGTGCTGCGTCGCAGCGTGCTGGAGAAAGTAGGACCAGCCGATACTTCACTGCGTCTAATGGGCGACTGGCTTTTTTGGGGCAAAGTATTGGCGGCCTCGGATATGGCTTTTGTGGCCCGACCGCTCAACTATTTTCGCAAACACTCCAATAACGTGCGCAGTTCAGCCCTGCTCAATGGCGTTGCTTTGCTAGAGGAAACGCACATCCTGCGCACGATGCAGCAGTATGGCCCAACCAACCCGGTCTTGCTGGAAAAGAAGATTGCCTTTATCCTGAAGCATTGGTATCTCTCTTGGGTGTATAACGATATTCCGGCGGAGCGCTACAAGCAGATGTACCGCAACATGCAGGCTGTAGCACCGGACTTTCGGCGGCGGTTCGCGAAAGAGTTGGGCAAGTTTTTATTTGCCGATAAGATGGCAGGACTTCGCCAACTCATCGGCGATGGTGTCATTTACCCCTTGTTTGGGCGCAGGCGGTCCTAAAAAACCCGGCTCCGCAACGGCGGTAGGTGAGGCAGCACACTTATTGCTAAATTTGCCTTTTCTCCACTAAGCATTTCTTCGCAGTATGCCACAAATGACAATTTGTGGCATACTGTGCACTTCCTTCTTCGCATTCCTCTCATGGAAAAAACCATTTTACAGGACAGCTATCAGATCAAGCGCAAACTACCGCTGAACTACGATGAGATCGTTGATAGGGACAAGTTTATTACCGAGCATTATGCGTACGGACACACTTATTTGTATCGGCTGAAGAACGCGTACGTCACGCCCTATGGGGTGGTGATGCACAACTGGAAAGTATTGAAGGATGCTATTTACTCTTACCAGCAAAATCTCAATTTTGTCCCGACGTTTATCAAGAAGATCCTGCTGGGCAGGGTCAAAAAGGTACCCGGCCTGAGCGTTTCTGCCACCCATGTCTGGTTCGAAAATTATTATCACTTCACCACCGAATGCCTCCCACGGTTATACAACCTGCGGCAGTGGGCCGATCAGGCCACGCTGATTCTGCGTGAAAACACCCCCCGTTTTCTGGACGAGTACGTGCGAATGACGGGCTTTACCAAGGTGGTCCGCATAAAAGAAAGCGAACTGGCCAAAGCTGAGGAGCTGCTCCTTTCCACGCATACTGCTACCAGCCTCGACCACAACGACGCGCTGATCCGGGAAATGGCTGCTTGGTATAAAGGGCGGGTCGAGCCGAGCAATTTCCGCTTTGGTGGCTACGAAAACTTATACATCAGCCGCCAGCGGGCTACCTATCGCAAAGTGCTGAATGAGCCGGAACTCATTGCCATGCTGGAACAGCGTAATTTTAAAGTCGTTAACTTGGAAGATTACTCTGTGCAGGAGCAGATAGCCCTGCTCAGCCAGGTGCGCAACCTCGTGGCAGTGCACGGCGCGGGCATGACCAATTTGATGTATATGCCAGCAGGCGGCTTGATGATTAATTTAATCCACGAACACCGCTACGACCCGGCTTTTTATACGCTGGCCAATGCTTTTGATCATGACACCATCATCGTGCAAGGCGCTGCCGCCCACGACGACGAGCGGGGACCTGCCTTCGATAGCTTCTCCGTCGATGTGACTAAAATTAAAGCTTACCTAGACCAATACATGAGATAGGTAGCTCTAGGGCCAGCCCGGTATAGAAGCAGAACCCTGTTTCGCAAGCAATAAGCCGACGCTTTCTGGTAGCCACTGCCCCAGATGCCTCACCTCAGCTACTGTCAAACCGTAGAACACATACGGGTTTGTCTGGTAAATAGTAGCAGAGATGCGGTTAGTCTTTGAATGCCAGGTGCTTAGCATGTTTGTTTTATTTATTAAATATCTGATAGTCAAGTAGTTGTAATTTAGCTATGCGGTGGCTGATTTACTTGAGCCACTGTCCTAATACGGTTGAGGACAAAAAACGCCTCCTGGATGCGTGGGAGAGCCAACTGCCTTTTGCACTGTATATTTGTACGCCGTTTGCCTTCTTGGTGCCAGACTTTTAGAGTATTAACAAAGGCTCTGACGACAGTACAACAAGGAGGAAGTAAAGGAAAGACTTCACTGCAGTTAGGCAGAGATTCATAACGCACTTCGGAAGATTTCACCACACTAATGAGTAACCAACCCCGCGCCAAAGGCATTGTTCAGGAGGCGTTAGCCAACGTTTTTTACTATCTCTCGCCTGCTGATAAACGCAAGTCGGTCTGGATGTTTATTCTGCTGATCTTGGGCTCGCTGATGGATGTTTTTGGTCTTGCGTCGTTGGTACCGGTGATCATGGCAGCTTCCAAGCCAGGATCCATCTTCAAATCTAGCGCTACTTTGTGGCTGTATAATTCCTTGGGCTTTACCTCTGAAAAGTCATTCCTTATCTTCCTAATAGTAGGAGTACTGATATTCTTCATCGCAAAAAACATCTATGTAACCTTTATTAACTATCAGCAGGTAAAATTCACGGCCCACATTGCTCTCAAAATAGTTAAAAATCAACTAGACAAGCACCTGAATATGCCTTTCGGAGAGTTCAGCAAGTTGGGCTCGCCCCACTTGCTGCATTGCACGATAGGTGTGCCCAACACATTTGTTGCATCCATTATAAGGCAACTGTACGCTCTGTTTTCGGATGGGCTGGTAATAGGTATTATTGTTCTGGGTATCCTGATTTACCAGCCAACGCTGTTTGTGATTCTGGGTGTGGTGCTGGGTTTGACTATGTACTTGACTTACAGGGGCTTGCAGCATAGGTCAACAGCGGTTGGAAACCAGATTGATGCGTTGAAACCGGTTTCTATCGGCTTGCTGACGGATGCATTTATCGGCTTTATTGAGCTGAAGCTGGCCGGCAAGCAAGAGCAGTTCAGGCGGCAGATTCTGCAAAAGCAGGAAGAAATACAAGACCTGGAGGCTGTTTCTTACCTCTTCACGCTGCTGCCCCTGAAATTTATTGAGATGGCTGCCATTATTGCGGTGGTCACTATTTATTTATACTCTCTGCTTTTTGCCAGCAATCCCGAAAACTTAGTAATGATAATCGGACTGTTTGCGGCGGCGGCATATCGCCTGATGCCATCGGTAAATCGGTGCATCTTGGCCTTGGTGTCCTTACGGCAACATCGTTTTACGTTCGACAGTCTGGCTAGCTCCCGCGAATACGCTGAGGAAACCTTGCCAAGCCAGCAGCCCTTGCGGTTCTCCCAAGAAATTGTTTTCGATAATCTTTCTTTCAGTTTTGGTGAGTCTGCCAAACCCGTCCTGAACAACGTGTCTTTCCGCGTAAAAAAGGGAGAAAAAATCGGGCTGATTGGCTCATCAGGTTCGGGTAAAACGACCTTGATGAATATTCTGCTTCGTTTCTATCAGGAGCAGCAGGGACATATTCTGGTTGATGGACAGCCTCTTTCCGACGAAAACTTGCAGGCGTGGTATAAGCTGGTCGGGTATGTAAAGCAGGATACCTTCCTGATGGATACGTCCATTAAGGACAACATCACCCTAAACGACGAGGTAGCTGACGAAGAGCGCTTGCAATACGCTATCGACCAAGCGTCTTTGCGAGGATTTATCAATTCATTGCCTGATGGCGTCAATACTCAGATTGGCGAGCGCGGCTCTCGCTTGTCAGGCGGACAACGCCAGCGCATCGGGATTGCCCGTGCTATTTATAAGCGCACGGAGGTGCTAATAATGGACGAGGCCACCAGCGCCTTGGACAACGAAACGGAGCGCGAGGTGAATGAGGCTATAAGGCAACTGGCGCATACTGATATTACCCTCTTCATTATCGCGCATCGCATTACCACGCTGCGGGATTGTAACCGTATCTACGAATTGAAGGATGGACGCTTGCATGCCGAATATCAATACGAAGAGTTAATCGATAAGACTATGTCTTTGGAATCGGCGCACACGGATAGCAAGGCATAGCATGAAAGTGTCGGTAATTATTCCTACTTATAACGGGGCGCATAAAATTCTGAACACATTGCAGGCGCTGGTGGAGCAGACTCACACTCCGGATGAAATTGTGATCGTAATTGACGGTTCCACTGATAACACTGCTGAGTTAGTTGAGGCCAACGCATTTTCCTTTCCTGAGTTGCGCGTAGTCGAGCAGGACAACCAAGGGCGAGCTGTTACGCGCAACCAAGGTGCTGCTGCAGCCTCTGGCGATCTGCTCATCTTTTTCGATGACGACATGCGTCCGCTGCCGGGTTGTGTGGCCGAGCATGTACGACATCACCAGCACCAGACCGGCACTATTGCCGTCGGTACCCAGATCGAAGATTTCGATAAGTGTACGACTGACTTTCTGCGATATAAGGCACTAACAAGTCGTAAATGGATGCAGAAATACGCAGAAGCATCATCGGTAAAACTTAACCCTGCCGAGCCGTTTATCACTGCTGCTAATTTTTCATTGAGCAAAGCGCTGTTCGATCAGATTGGAGGCTTCGATTCCCGCCTTACTGACGCTGAGGATTTCGATTTAGCTATGCGCGCTTCTGAAGCAGGCATAGAAATTTATTTCCTAAATCAAGCCCAGGCATGGCACGATGATCTTATTAGCTGCCGCGTATATGTCAAGCGCCTGCGGGAATACAGAGTTGCGCACCAGAAATTAGCGGCACTCCGGCCCAAGCTATACCCTAAATACGGCCGCTTCAGCCCGCCCCGGCCTGGTTTGCTGAAGGACGCCGCCTTTTCTTTCTTCGCGAAGGCGCAATGGCTTAATTTAATTGATAGCCAGAACTTGCTGGTTCTCAAGCCTGAGGAGGTTCGCTACAAAATATACGATGTGATTATAACAGCATTAGGTGTGTATTATACGCACCGCCCTATCTAGTGCTAGTGCGTGTCTAAAAAGGAGGAATGGCAGTGTAAAGCACAATACGGTCCCGGCAATACAGTCATGCGGGGTTGTTGGCTATGGCCCACTGCTGCAAACAGTTATGCTAGTCAGACGAACTCCCTAAAAAACCTCGTCCTTAAGCGCGCGCAAGAGTAAATATTGTTTGTCATCTAGCCAACTGTACGCCTCAGAACCTGCTCTGGTGCTACTGTCTGATAATGAGAGTGGGCGATGTATTTCAGTATCAAGGCTATTGTTTGGAACCCCGCAAGGATGAGTCTGGCACAGATTAAGTGATCTGTAAGGCGTTGCCCAGCACCGCTGAGCCCTTTTGTTGTGGCGATGAGTGAGGCAAAGGTACTCTGTCGCTCCAAGCGATGTGTTGTATCTTTGCCAAAGACTTGGTTGCAGTTACATCACGTAGTCAGAAGTTGAGAGATATTAATCTCCTCTAGAGTCGTGAGTCATACTTGGAAAACAATCTACTATGTACGTACTGGTCACGCAATCATTTGGGCGAGAAACAGAGTATCGCCGGGCCCTGTTCGCTATTCTAAGCTTCTGGGCATGGTACAGTGGAGATATTAAGCAAGTGCGCACCCATTTGTTCACTGATAACCCCGACTATTTTAAACCTTTTTTAGGTGATATTCCGATTGACTATACGTTGTTGACGCCGGAGAAAATAGCACTGATGCGTGGCAAGATTGATTTCATACATCGTATGAAAATTTGCTTAATCGATGAAACTTTTGTCAAATACCCCGGCGCAAAATTATTGTATGTTGATTCGGACACATTCTTTATTAAAGACCCTTTGCCTTGGATGCAAAGTATTGTGGATGGGCGGAGCTTTATGCACGTATTCGAATATAAATTTGAAGAATATCGTCACGTGCCAATGCCAACATATTGGGCATTTATTAACCTAATCGAAACTAAAATATTTCGTACAAGCAAGGGGGAGAGGCGCGTCAGCCTAGATATGGAATCATGGAATGCGGGAGTAATGGGGTTACCTAGTAGCGTGGCAGAACTACTTCCCGATATTTATGATCTCACAGATCAATTTTATCCACCAACCTCTCACAGTACATGTGAGCAGTACGCTTTTTCATTAATACTTAAAGAGCAAACACAACTCAGTGCTTGTGCTGAATATGTATTTCATTATTGGGAAAATGCAGAGAAAGTTACTGCTGATTTTGTATTTAATGAACTATTTATTGAAGATTATGGAGGTGTTTATAAAGAAACATTGCTTGAAAATATAAAGATTCTCACAACACGTTTGCCTGTTCTTTTTGAAGAGCATGTTCTATCACTGCAGGATAGGTCAATGCAGGCTTTTAGCCATAACAACTTCTATCTTGGTTACAAATTTGCATGGAAGGCCATAAAGAAAGGATCAGTTAATCCTGTCTTTTTTAAGGACGTTCTTTACCATGTTAAACGTCATCTGAAAAAATAATGGAAAAAATAAAAGTAGGACTTTGCGTAGCATACGATTGGTATTTTCTTGCCAATTCAATCCCGCTTATATATGATTCAGCAGATGTTATATGCTTAGGATTGGATAAAGACAGAATAAGTTGGGCTGGGAACCCATTTTCTTTTGATGAGGATGGCTTTCGTGCGCTTCTGAAGCAAGTAGACCCGCTAGGCAAAATTGATCTATACGAGGATGATTTTCATTTGCCTCACCTGACGGCAATGGAAAATGACACACGCCAACGTAATTTAATCGCTAAGCGAATGGGGGAAGGCGGATGGCATGTGCAAATAGACTCTGATGAGTATTTTTTAGCATTTCCTCAATTCGCTGACTGGCTTCGCCGAAAAAAATATTCTCGTCCTGTGAATATTCGTTGTCAATATATTATGTTGTTCAAGCAGTTGAATGATGGTTTTTTAGTAATTAATAATAAAGATTTTTTTAAGCTTGATGGTAATCCGATAGCTACGAATAGGCCTATTTATGAATACGCACGAGTAAATAGTTGGTTTAATATATATGCTCCTTATTTTATCTTGCATCAATCATGGGCAAGGCCTGAGCGGGAGATCCAAGAAAAGATATTCAA
The DNA here is from genome assembly GCF_014349165.1 of Hymenobacter sp. BT491. Taxonomy (NCBI): domain Bacteria; kingdom Pseudomonadati; phylum Bacteroidota; class Cytophagia; order Cytophagales; family Hymenobacteraceae; genus Hymenobacter; species Hymenobacter sp. BT491. Next base: position 302,181 of record NZ_JACSJJ010000001.1, read on the forward strand.
TTGGGGCCATACAAATGATTTTGATAAAGATCAATATTTGAATTTTTGGATGAATCTAAATATTGACAATTATAAAGAGGCGAAAAACTTTAATCCTCTTATTGCCGAGAAATGGCCTTTTTTAGAATTTGTTCCTGCTAAGAATATTGTTGAATTAACGAATTTTTACACCTTGCATCCTCCTTATATGCCTAGTAAATTTCGATTAGGCATGCAAAACTCTATTTGGTATTCGCGAGTTAAGATGTTGCTTTCAAAAATGAATTGATAAAATATTTTTCTTATATCTAAATCTGGTAAGTAAATATTTTTCAAAATAAAGATGAAAAAAAAGCTTTTGTATGGTCCTTATAATGTTACACGTAGGATGCCCTTGAATTATTCAGATATTAGAGGGGTGAATAATTTTGTTTCGGCAAATTATTCTTATGGACCTACGTATTTATATGAATTGCAAAATGCTTATGTGTCTCCATATGGTGTTGTGATGCATGACTGGCGAGTATTAAAAGAATCAAAAGTTGCTAGACATCATGCAATGCCCAGCTTTTTGAAGAAAATATTTTTGAGAAAAATCAAGGTCGTTAATGAAGTATGTATTAGTGCTATAAATTCGTTTTATGATAATTATTATCATTTTACAGCTGAATCTCTTCCTCGTTTATTCGTGATGAGGGAGTTGGCTAATGATGCGGTTTTATTAATGCATGCTCAAATTCCTGAATTTATTAAGCAGTACTTGGACTTATTGGGTTTTAAGAATATTGTGTTTGTTCGATCAGATGAGGTTGTGCTTGCTAAAAAGTTGCTATTCCCAATGCCAACAGCAGATAGCTTACACCAGAGTGTAGTTGCTATGACGGAAGTAGCCAGTTGGTTGAAAGAAAAATGTCAGTGTGCATCAGCTTTATTGCCTGCCTATCAGAATATTTATATAAGCAGAAAAAGAGCTGCTTATCGCCAAGTCTTGAACGAAGATGAGGTAGTGGCCATGCTTCGGAAGTTTGATTTTAAAGTAGTGTGTTTTGAAGATTATTCCATCGTCGAGCAGATAAGGCTTCTCAGTAATGTGAAAAACTTTATCTCTGTGCACGGGGCCGGTATTTCCAATATTATGTATATGCCTGAAGGTGGATTGGTGATAGACTTAATTCATGAAAAACATTATGATCAAGCATTTTTTAATCTTGCTAATGCAATGAATCATGATATTTTATTTATGCAAAGTAAGCCAGCTAACATTGATCCACGGGGGCCGGCTTATGATAGTTTTTACGTCAATGTATCACAGCTGGAAGTGTATTTAAATAAGTATATGAAATAATATTGTATATGAGATTGGCATATATTATTTCTGGAGTTGACCGGATGGAAAGCTTGGAGCGTACATTGGAAGAACTGCAGAAGATCGGATATTATTTATATGTAATTCAATTAAATCCGAGTAGCGATAAGATGTCAGAATTCTTAAATGAATTTGGCATTGATACTGATGTGATTGCTTGTGGTTCCCCGACAAGATGGGTTGGTAGCATATGGAAGATGCGGAGGATGCTTCTGGAAAGGGGTATACAAATTGTGCATGCTCACTTTTTGCTCGGGGGATTATTGGGGATAAGTGCGGCAGCGTTAGCACATATCAAAACCCGAATTTATACCAGGCATCATGGCAGTGAACACCACTTGTATCACCCACGCGGCGTTGTTCTAGACAAATATATTAATGCAATTGCTACGGATATAATAGCCATATCTCCAGTGGTGACAACCATCCTTAGTGATAGAGAAGGAGTTCCACAGCATAAGCTCCATTCTATTCCGCACGGTCTTGATTTTTCTCGCTATGATGGAATTAGCCAATTGCGGGTCAATAAATTGAAAGAAAAATATGGCTTAGACAAAGATGTATTTCCGGTCGTAGGCGTAATAGCGCGCTATGATGCATCTAAAGGTCATGAATACATCATCAAGGCCTTTAAGAGGCTATTACCAGACTATCCAAGCGCAAAATTGGTGTTAGCCAACGCCAGAGGATCTTATAAAAATCGAATACAAGTTTTCTTAGCCGAGTTGCCTGTTGGGTCTTACGTAGAGGTTGAGTATGAGTATGATGTTGCCGCTATGTATAAATTATTTGACGTTTTTGTACACATTCCCACTTCGTCGGACTACGAATCTTTTGGCTTAGTGTATCTTGAGGCATTAGCATTAGCCATACCCTCGGTATTTACTCTCTCCGGTATTGGCAATGAGTTTTTGCAGCATGAAGCGAATGCTCTACTCGTCCCGTATCGGGATTCGGAAGCTGTTACCGAATCTATCAGGAGGCTCATTACTGATCAGGGGTTAACTGAGCGATTGAAAAAGCAAGGCCGGGCTGAGGTCTTGGAACGGTTTGCCTTCAGCCAGTACTTTTCACGTTTACTGCAATTGTACAAAAGTAAAATCTCTCGTTGAAGCTTACCTTTACGGTTCTTCTCGCCAATAATCTTTTCCATGTGCGGCATAGCTGGCTTTCTAAATATTACCTCCGCTTCGCCCCTTGACGAAGCAGCCCTGCGTGGCATGACAACCTGCCTCGCGCACCGTGGACCCGATGCGGATGGGTTTTACTTCGATGGCAAGGTAGGACTAGGGCACCGCCGGTTGAGCATTCTCGACTTGTCGACGGCGGCTAACCAGCCGATGCACTCGCACAACGAGCGCTACGTTATTATTTTCAACGGTGAGGTTTACAACTTCCACGAGATTGCGGAAAAGCTAGGCGTGCCGATGCGCACTACTTCCGACACCGAAGTGATTCTGGAAGCGTATGTGCGATTCGGGCCGGAGTTTGTGCACCTCATGAACGGCATGTTTGCCATCGCGATCTACGATAAGCAGACGCAAACGCTCGACATTTTTCGGGATCGGATGGGTATCAAGCCGGTCTACTATTACCTTGATAATCAGATATTTGCATTCGCTTCGGAATTAAAATCTATTGTTCATGTTCCCGAAGTCAAGAAGACGCTGACCATCGATGCGGAGGCCGTGCGGCACTTTTTGCATCTGGGCTATATTCCGCGGCCGCACAGCATTTATTCGCAGATCCGGAAAATGGATTCCGGCTCGTATGTGCGGGTAAGCGGCAGTGAACTGACTGAAACGCGCTACTGGAAACTGGAAGATCAGATCAAAGACCAGGTCATAAGCGACCGCCAGGAGGCCAAAGCCCAGTTGAACGAACTGCTGGTTAGCTCAGTCCGGTATCGGATGATTGCCGACGTGCCGTTTGGTACCTTCCTCAGCGGCGGCGTCGATTCGAGCTTAGTGACTGCCATTGCGCAGTCGGTTTCGAGCACGCCCGTCAAGACATTTTCCATAGGCTTCGACTCGGCTAAGCACAACGAATCGGATTATGCCAAGGCCGTCGCAGACAAATTGGGCACCAATCACCACAGCTTTCAGGTCACGTACAAAGAGGCCATGGACACGGTAGGCACGCTGGCCGGAATTTACGACGAGCCTTTCGCTGACTCTTCAGCCGTGCCTACGCTGATGGTATCGAAGCTGGCTCGCCAGCACGTGACCATGACGCTGTCGGGCGATGGCGGCGACGAATTGTTTCATGGCTACGGCATGTACACCTGGGCGAACCGGCTGGCCCGCCAGCCATTGCGGGGGTTACGACAGCCTGCGGCGGCCGTATTGGGTCAGATGGGCAATCGCTACAAGCGGGTTGCACAATTGGTAGCGTTTCCGGATGCCAAACGTGAGCGGAGCCACATCTTCTCGCAGGAACAATACTTGTTCACCGAAACTGAACTGGACAAACTGTTGCAGCCCAAGTGGCAGAGCAAAGCAGCGTTGCGCGAGCAATGGCAATGGCCCGCCGGCCGCACACCCACAGCGGCCGAAAAGCAGGCCCTGTTCGACATGCAATATTACTTGCAGGATGACCTCTTGGTAAAAGTTGACCGGGCTACCATGGAGCATTCTCTCGAAACGCGGGTACCGCTCCTGGATTACCGCGTCGTGCAATTTGCGCTTAACGTGGCGCCCCAATTGAAAATGCACGACGGCGAAAGCAAATCTTTGCTCAAAGACGTGCTGTATGATTACCTGCCGCGCAGCATTTTCCAGCGGCCCAAGTGGGGTTTTTCGGTGCCGCTTGGCACGTGGCTCAAAAACGAGCTGCACTATCTTATCGACGAGCATCTATCGGCTGAATCGATAGAAAGTGCTGGATTTGTGCAGTATAGCGCAGTAAAGCAGTTAGTTGATCGCTTTGAACGTGGCGAAGACTATTTGTACAACCGCATCTGGCTGTTGATTGTATTGCACCAATGGCTAGCCCTGCACCGCGCATCCGCATGATAGCAACCGACTCCACAGCGGCCGCCAACGCTGCTCCGCACGTTTTGTTTATTTCCTACGACGGCATGACTGACCCGTTGGGCCAGTCGCAGGTGCTGCCGTACCTGACCAATCTGGCAAAGCGTGGGTATCGTATTACCCTGCTTTCCACCGAGAAGCCCGAACGCTTCGAGCAGCACCGCGCTACTATCGAGGCGATCGTGCAGAAAGCCGGCATTACGTGGGAGTATATTTTCTTTCGTCGCAAGCCGCCAGGGCTAGCTAAGTTTTTCGATTTGAGAGAATTAAAGCAAAAGGCGCTTTCCATCCATCGCCGCACACCCCTCGACATGACGCACTGCCGTAGCTATGTGAGTGCCGCGGTGGGACTGATGTTGAAGCGCAAATTTGGCATCAAGATGCTGTTTGACATGCGCGGCTTTTGGGTCGACGAGCGAGTCGATGGCGGCATCTGGAACCTGCGCAATCCGGTTTTCCGGTATGCGTATCGGCAATACAAACAAAAAGAAGCCTCTTACATCGCCGCGGCCGACGGTATTATCAGCCTGACCGAAAACGGCAAGCAAGAAATCCAGACTTGGCCGGCTTACAAAGGGGCTCCCATCACCGTAATCCCGTGCAGCACCGATTTCGATCTTTTTCCGCTCATTGACCGGGCGCAACGAGCTCAAGGAAAAGCAGAACTAGGGATTCCTAATAATGATTTAGTTATCAGCTATTTAGGCTCGGTAGGTGGATGGTATCTGCTGGATGACATGCTGCGGCAGTTTTGGGTAATCAAACAGCAATTCCCGACGGCCCGCATGTTGTTCATTACGCAAGACTCCAAGGAGGAAATATTGGCGGCCGCCCGTAAGCTCGAGGGCCTGCGTGAAGAGGACTTTTTGGTCCGCGCTGCCACGCGCCAGCAAGTGCCCAAGCTGCTGGCCGCTTCCGACATCAACCTATTTTTCATCAAGCAGAGCTATTCTAAAAAAGCGAGCTCTCCAACTAAGCTGGGCGAAATTCTGGCGATGGGAATCCCAGTGATTTGCAACGCTGGCGTGGGCGACGTGGAGAGCATCATCCGCGACACGGACGGCGGCATTGCGATACCCGAACTTACCGAGGCATGGCTCCAGAAAGCGGCGGCACAAGTACCGCAGCTGCTGGCCAAAGATCCGGAGACGTTACGCCGCAACGCGCAGCCCTACTACGATTTGGGCCGTGCGGTAGCTTCTTACGAGCAGCAGTACGCACGCATCCTAAATCGGAAAGCGGCTAAGGCCTGATTTATGGCAACATCATATCGTATTGATAATCAATATGATGTTATCTAAGCTTTGTAAAAGCTATTGACCGCAGCAATGACGCGTTGCTGATCGGTTTCGGAAAGTTCGAAATATAAAGGCAAGCGCAGCAGGCATTCGGCGAAGCGGCGGGCGTGGGGCAATTGGCGACCGTCGTGGAGGTTGTGGTAAAACGGGCTGTTGTGCAGCGTTTGGTAATGGAAAACCGCCAAGATCTGGTGCTCCGCGAGGTGTTGGATCAGCGCTTGCCGCTCATTGGTATCACGGCAAATCAGATAGAAAATGTGCCCGTTGTGCGTTGCGTAAGCTGGGATGTCGGGCAACGCGCAATGGCCTGCTTCGGCTAGCGGTTGAAGCGCCGTCGCGTATCGGTGCCATTGCTGCAAGCGTTGCTCCCAGATGGCTGTGATTTGTTCGAGCTGGGCCCAGAGGTAAGCGGCCGTCAGCTCGGACGGCAGAAACGACGAGCCAACGTCAATCCATTGATACCGAGCGGCTTCACCGCGAAAGAAAGCGGCGCGGTTGGTGCCTTTTTCCCACAGAATCTCGGCACGCTCCGCAAAACGTTCGTCATTGATCGCTAGTAAGCCACCTTCGCCGGCAATCACGTTTTTAGTTTCGTGGAACGAGAAGGCGGCCAAATGGCCGATTGCGCCCAACGGTTTCTCCAGATAATACCCTTCGATGGCTTGGGCCGCATCTTCAATTACCCAAATGCCGTGTTCTTCGGCTAGGGCCAACAGCGGCGCCATGTCGCAGGCTACGCCGGCATAATGTACCGGCACTATGGCTTTTGTGCGCGGCGTAATCAGGGATGCAAGCTGACTGATGTCCAGATTCGGATTGCCTAAGTAGCTATCAGCGAATACGATACGGGCACCGCGGAGCACAAAGGCATTCGCCGTTGAGGTGAACGTGAATGAGGGCATGATGACCTCGTCGCCGGGGTGTAGATCAAGCAGTAGCGCCGCCATCTCCAGCGCTGTGGTTGCGCTCGTGGTCAGGAGGGCTTTGGGAATGCCGTAGCGTTGTTGAAAAAAGCGCTGGCAAAGTTGGGTGAACTCGCCGTTGCCCGAAAGTTTGCCCTGCGCCACGGCTTGCCGAATGTAGTGCAGTTCTTGGCCCGCTAGAAACGGTTTGTTAAACGGAATTGGCTTCATCAGAGGCGCTTACGTTGTTGCTTCGATCACGTAAAGCGGCCGATTTCGCACCCCTTCGAATATTTTGCCTACGTACAGCCCAATTATACCTAGCACTAAGATGATGAGGCCGGAGAAAAAGCTGATTGAAATGATCAGGCTGGCGTACCCCTGCACGACAATCTGGCCCAGCAGCGCTCTCACCAGCATAATCAGGCCAAGGGTGAAAGCGCCGCCAGCCAGTAAAAGGCCTAACCAGACAGTGAGGCGCAGCGGTTTATCGGAATAAGCCAGCAGGACATCGGTAGCCAGGCGTAGCTGCCGCACGATGTTGTAGGTGCTGGGCCGCCGATTGGCACCGTGCGCCACAGGTAGGGTGGTTTGCCGGAAGCCGGCCCAACGCACCATCGTCGGAAAGTAGCGAATGCTTTCGCGCAAGCGGCCCACTTCTTGGATAACCCGCTGGTGGTAAATGCCGAAGTTGGCTACCAAAGGATCCTGTGGCGTGCCAGACAGGTAGGAGAGGACGGCATAGAAGCCGCGCGAAAAAGTGCGCGTAATCCAAGGGTCTTGACGGGCCGTCCGGCTGGCCATCACCACGGCGTAGCCTTGTTGTGCTTTCTGATACAGACGGGCTATTTCTTCAGGTTGATCCTGTAAGTCGCAGTCCATCACCACAATCCATTGACCGTGGGCTACATCGAGGCCGGCCGTGATGGCGTGGTGTTGCCCAAAATTACGACTCAGCTTCAATCCGCGAATGCGCGGGTCGAGGGCCGCGTGCTGCTCAATGAGGAGCCAGCTGCCGTCGGTGCTGGCATCATCGACCAGGATGATCTCGTATTCATCGGTGAGAGCAGAGAGGGTAGCGGCCAGCCGTTGCAGCAATTCATTCAACACCGTTTCGGCCTGATAAACGGGACTGACAACGGAAAACAGCGGTGCGCTGGAGGAAACGGCCATCGGCGAAACTAGCAGGACGGATACTGCAGGCCCTAGCTGCAATGCCAATGCCTGATCCTATGAATGTCGACAAAGATAAATCCGTTTGGATAATGCTTCCCGGGCAAAAGCTTAAGTAAATCTGTGGAAGCTAGGAAGTAGCTGAATACTTTGGTATTTATCCGTGTAAATAGTTGGTAATTAGTTATTTGTGTAGATATGGAGTAGCGTTTTATTTCGTGAAAAAGAACCATGATTCTCTGTCCGAATCTTCCTCAACCCAACTGCAGGTCTCGTCAGGCGGCGTGTGCTGCCTTTGGCCGCGGCCGTTGGAAACTCGGCAGACTGCGGCAGTTGCCGTACCTTTGCCCGCTACTTCATGAGAATGCCCACGTGGGCCGCTACTGCTACTTATGCACATTTTATTTATAGTGCCGTATCCGCCCGGAAAAGCGCCATCGCAGCGGTTTCGTTTTGAGCAGTACTTTGATTTTCTGACGGAAAAAGGCCATACCTACCACGTAGCACCGTTTCTGTCGGACAGCACTTGGGCGATTTTGTATAAGCCGGGCCATACGCTGGCGAAAGTGCTGGGAATTTTGGGTGGTTTTGTGCGGCGGGCAGCGTTGTTGTTTACTGTGCCCCGCTACGATCGGGTTTTCATTCACCGAGAAGCCGCGCCTATTGGCCCACCCATCTTTGAATGGTTGATAGCCAAGGTGTTAGGAAAGAAAATTATTTACGATTTCGACGATGCCATCTGGATGAAAGACCCAGCCGGCGAGCAAACGTTCATCAGCAGCCTGAAGTGGCAGCAGAAGGTCGGCAGCATCTGTCGGTGGGCGTATAAGGTGAGCTGCGGCAACGCGTATCTGCGCGAGTACGCATTGCAATTCAATCCCAACTCCATCATCAACCCGACTACGCTCGACACCGAACACCTGCATAACCAAGTGCGCGACCAGCACCAAACCAGCCGCCCCGTGATCGGGTGGACCGGTACGCATACCACATTGCGCCATCTCGATTTGGTTTGGCCGGTATTGGAGAAGTTGGAAAATGAAGGCTACGACTTTGAGTTTCGCGTTATTTCCAACCAGCCGCCCGAGCACGCCGGATTGCGGTCGCTTACGTTTACGCCTTGGCGCAAAGCCACCGAGATCGAGGACCTGTTGGGCTTTCATCTGGGGCTGATGCCGTTGGTGGATGACCCGTGGGCGCGCGGCAAATGTGCTTTTAAAGCGCTGCAATACATGTCGTTAGGCATGCCTGCCTTGGTGTCGCCGGTTGGGATGAACACGGAAGTAGTGCAGGAAGGCCACAATGGCTACATCTGCGATACGGACGCCGAGTGGGAAGCGGCATTGCGCAAGCTGCTCGCCGATCAGGAGTTGCGGGCCAAGCAAGGCGCTATGGCGCGGCGCACCATTGTTGAGCGCTACTCCGTGGTGTCAAACAAAGAGAATTTTCTGGCCTTATTCCAGTAATCGCTAGTAGGTATATGGCTCATAATCAAGTAATTGCTTCTGAGAAGGGCAAATTCGTAATCTCGCTTGACTTTGAGATTAACTGGGGTGTGCGCGATCAGCAAACGCTGGCCCAATACGGCCCTAATTTGCTTGGGGTGCGGCAGGCGGTGCCGGCTATGCTGGCCTTGTTTGCCGAATACAAGCTGCGCGTAACTTGGGCCACGGTTGGGTTGCTGTTTTTTGCCAACAAGCGCGAGATGCTGGCGCATTTGCCAACCGTTCGCCCCGAATACGCCGACCCGAAGCTGTCGCCCTATCTGGCGCTCGATGCCGTAGGCGAAGACGAGGCCAGCGATCCGTACCACTTTGGCCTTTCGCTGATTGAGCAAATCCGTCGCACGCCGGGGCAGGAGATGGCGACGCATACGTTCTGCCACTATTATTGCCTAGAGCGCGGCCAGACGCCTGAAGCCTTTCGGCACGATTTGCAAGCTGCCCAGCGCATTGCTACCGAACAAGGACTTGAGTTGCGTAGCTTGGTGTTTCCGCGTAACCAGCACAACAGCAGTTATTTATCGATCTGTCAAGAATTAGGCATCACCAGCTACCGGGGCAACGAAGCCTCGTGGATTTATAAAGAGCGCAACGAGGAAGAACAGACGCTGTATAAGCGGGGTGCCCGTTTGCTGGATGCCTACGTAAATCTTTCAGGTCATAACTGTCACGCTATGAGTGACATAGCTCGTTCGTTTCCTTATAACATCCCCGCCAGTCGGTTTCTTCGGCCATGGTCGGGGCGGATGAAGGTGTTGGAAGGGTTGCGCCTCAAGCGCATTCTGAGCGGTATGGAGCACGCGGCTCGCCACGGCCTCGTCTTTCATTTGTGGTGGCACCCGCACAATTTCGGAGCTAATCTGCCCGAGAACATGGCTGTGCTCCAACGCATTGCCGAGCATTACCAGCACTTGCAGACTGCCTACGGGATGGAAAGCTTATCCATGCGCGACATAGCCGATCGTCTTCAACTCCAACAATCCCTGCCTGCATGAGCCAGTCTGCTTTCTCCGGGAAAAAAATCGTCATTCTCGCCGGCCCCGGCGAATCCACGGATATTCTGTTTCACGCGCTTGATCGGGAGTTTGGCGTCCACCGCATCATCGTGGAAACGCCAGTGAGTCAAAAGCAATTGCTAAAGCGACGATTGGAAAAACTAGGCTGGCCGACCGTGGCGGGACAGGTGTTATTTAAATTATTGATAGCGAAGCAGTTAGAGGGAAGCTCGAAGCGGCGCCTGCAAGCTATCAAACAACAGCAGCAACTTGATAGCCGTCCCTTACCTGAGGATCGGGTGATCCGGGTAAGCTCGGTAAATGCGCCAGAATGCATCGAGCAATTACAGCAATTGCAGCCCGACGTGATTGTGGTGAACGGCACCCGCATCATCTCGAAGAAGGTGCTAAACAGCGTGCCTTGCAAATTTATCAACACCCACGCTGGTATCACGCCGCTTTACCGGGGCGTGCACGGAGGCTATTGGGCGCTGGCAAACAACGATCGTGCGCATTGTGGCGTTAGCGTGCACCTTGTCGATCCCGGAATCGATACGGGGGCCATCATCGCCCAAGCCCTAATCGATCCGACCCCGGAAGATAATTTCGTCACCTACCCGCTGCTGCAACTAGCGGCTGGGCTGCCTTTGCTCAAGCAGGCCATCCGCGACGCGCTGCAAGGCACGCTGACGCTCAAACCGGCTCCCGAAGGGCAATCGCGGCTGTGGTCGCATCCTACGTTGCAGGAGTATCTGTACAATCGGCGGCGAACCGGCACGCGGTAATAAGTAAGTTACGAAGCAGGCGTTAGCTGCGGTCTAGAAACCACCACACGCCGCGGTGGGCGCTTAGTTTTCTTGGGTATGCTGATATTCTCAAGAATATACAGCCCCGACACATAAAAAGGGATCAGTGGAATCTTGTACCGCACCAAGGTTCCAAAATTAGAAGTAGATACACCCACGGCCACGGCAAAAATTAGGGAAAAGACGAAGCACAGGCTCAAGACCGGCGTGCTGCTGATGTAGCGCAGCGTTTTGCCCACCCCGACGCGCCAGAAAATGCGCAGCGTAAAGAACAGGAAAAACGTGGCCTCTATGGCAGAAAGCAGCATTACGGGGTTGCGGGCTTCAAACAGAAATGGCCGAAACAAAGAGACGATAATGGCCTGTGGAGCTAGCTTAGCCATGCCAGTAAGCGTGCCGTCGAGCTCGCCAATATGGTACGCAGAGCCGCCTTCTTTTATGCTGGTTTGGTACAAATAATCGGCAGTAATCTTGCTGCGTTCTCCAATTTTGGTCACGTCGTATTGGGCATCGCCGGCGGTTAACCGGGTAGTAGCAAAAAAGGCTACTGCCCCGCCCAAACCGAATAAAATAGGCTTTGCCAACATCCGGATCGTAGGATCTTTGATGCGTTGGCTATTTTCATTAAATACCCAAAGCAGCGCCGGCGGCAAAAAAGAAAGCAGGATATATACCTTAACGGCGAATAATAAATAGGCTGCTAAAAAACCAATTATTAACGACTGGGTAGGCCGTTTTTTTTGAATGGCTCCTTGGTAAAAGGCATAAAATAACCAACCGAGAGCCCCCATGCATAGCGAGTCTTTCATCAGCCCGGAGCCCCAAAAAAATACAGAGGGAATAAAGAAAACGGCTGTTGCTAAGCTCTTGTAAATCAATGGTTTGATTTTGACGAAAGTCAAGAACATGGCCCACATACCGCTAAAGCTAAGCCCGGCGAACATAAGGCCAATAACGGTGTAGGTGTTAAAGCAAAAGAGCCCGCAAATAGCGGCGATTCGTATCACCGAAAACTCTTTTGGTGCTGTATACCACTCCATTTGGGCAGCATAATTTGCCGTTGCTGGATCGTACTCACCGTGGGAGAAGATCAGTTTAAGGCCCACGGAAGGGGAGGTAGTGAAGGCGTTGAAAATTACTTTGACGTGGTTGAAGTAATTATAGGTATCGCCGCCGTGATAATAAAATTGATAAATCAGGCCCAGAGCGATTGCGCCAACAAATTTGGCTGTCAGAGCAGGAATGAAATATTTACGCGTAAAGGCATTGGTCGCTTTCTTGCGAACCGCAAACGCGATGGCATAAAAAATTCCCAAATAGAAAGGCGTCAGAAAAAGGTCTTGCAGCTCCATCGCGGTGGGTTACTTTTTATGAGCCTTTATGTACGCTTTGGCCTCGCGAAAACTTTCCGATTTGCGGTCGGCTTTGTCGAGCACCTCCTTGTAGTACCGTATCGCGGTTTTGGGATCCTCTTGTTGATCAGCAATGCGAGCAAGTTCCCGATTAGCGTAGAGGTAAAAGCCGCCGGTAGTTTCACTTGTGCTCTCGGCAAACACGATGCACCGTTGGTAGTAATCCTTGGCTTTCTCGATGTCTTTGTAGCGATACTCCATGAGCCACCCCAAGAAGTAGGTGGCGTACTTGCCGCTTATCGCTTCGTAGCCGGGCATACCCCGGTTGATTTTGTCCAGTATCTCGCGGCTTACTCGTTCGCATTCCCTGTGTTCGCCTTCATTAAAACAGAGCAGAGCGTAGAACCGCTGGAAATAGCCATTGTCGGGATAATTGGTTGCTAGATAACGAGATATGGGCATTGCGGCCTTGCTGTCCTCTTCCTCATTATTCAGAATCTTCATGAGGAAAAACTTCGCCTCCAAGCCGGTGTAGAAGCCGTTGTTGGCCACGTTACGCAACTGTTGCAAGCCCAGTTCACGATTGCCTTTGGGGAAGAACAAGAGCACCGGCCGCAGCAGCGGGTAGGTTTCCGAAATCCAGACGGCGTAATAATTAAACAGCGCTTGTCCGAACAGAAACTCTGGACTTAATCCGTTGGCTTCTTGGCTGATCTGCAAATATTCCAAGGCCCGCTTGCTACTGACCGTCGCCTTGCGCCAATTTTTGCGTTCGGCGTTCAGGCGCGCATCAAATCCGTAAGCAGCCGACAGGAAGAAGCAGGCCTCGTAGTTTTTGTTGTCGCGCTTGTAGAGCTGCTCGCCTTTGGTGATGGCCGTGTCCATGTAGGCGAAAAAGATCTTGTCGTACTGCTTGGTCTGGACGTTGGTGGGCACGATCTTCCACCAGGTGCTCAGGCCCAGCAGGAAATAGGGCATCGGGTGCTGGGGGTAGCGGCGGCGCAGCGAGCGGAACTGCTTTTCGGCCTTGTCGTACTTGAAGTTGTAGAGGTTCTGCACGGCCCCCTCCAACTCCAGCTGGATATCCTTGTCTAGCAGCAACCAACCTTTGGTGTCAACGGCCGAAGGCAGAATGTCTACGTTGTCCACGTCGATGTGCCGCATGGGAGCTGGGGCCTTACGCGCTGTGTCGGTACCCTGGGCCATCGTAAGAAAAGGCATCAGCGCCAGCAACAGGACAAATCGGAGTTTTAGAGTCATGGGTGACGTTTGGCAGCGGCCTCAGCAATTGTAACGGGTGCTGGAAGGCGACTGAACAGAGAAGCTAAAGTATAACTTTTATCCTAGCTTTGGCTAACTAACCGAAGCCCAATGCAGCTCTTGCGAACCTTATGCCAGATAGCGGCTCCTGCCGGGAACGAGGCTCCTTTAACGGAATTCTTGCTCAACTACATCGACCAAAACCAAGCCTCTTGGCGAGTGCAGCCACAAGTCGTAACCGGTAAGGAATTTCAAGATTGCATTATTTTGATATTTGGCCAGCCGCGGACGGCTATTTTTGCGCATTTGGATAGCATAGGATTCACAGTTCGGTATGGGCGACAGCTGGTGCGTATCGGCGGGCCCGATTTGCAAACCGGTTATCGGTTGGTAGGGCGTGATTCTCAGGGTGATATTGAATGTGCGCTCCTTGTTGAGGAAGAAACCGGTGAGTTGGGCTATGAGTTCACGCGTGACATCGATCGGGGTACCGAACTCACGTTCAAGTGCGATTTCCGCGAAACAGAAAGCTCCGTGCAATCCTGTTACTTGGATAACCGACTTGGGGTTTGGAATGCTTTGCGCGTGGCCGAGACGTTGGAGAACGGCATCATCGCATTTAGCTGCTGGGAAGAGCACGGCGGCGGCTCCGTGGCGTATCTGGCGAAGTACATCTACGAGCACTACGGCGTTCGGCAGGCCCTTATTTCGGACATTACCTGGGTTACAGAAGGTGTGCGCCCTGGTCAAGGCGTTGCCATTTCCCTGCGCGACTCCCTTATTCCGCGCCGCGCTTATGTCGAGCGCATCCGCCGCATTGCCGAGCAGTCGGGAGTGCCGTTTCAGTTGGAGGTAGAAGGCAGCGGCGGCTCCGACGCCAAAGAGTTGCAGCATGGCGCGCAGCCTTGGGATTGGTGCTTCGTGGGCGCCCCGGAAGACAACGTACATTCCCCCGACGAAATCGTCGACAAACGCGACATTGATAGCATGGTAGCGCTTTACCAAGTGCTGATGCGCGAGCTATAGCCAAACTCCATTCCACAAACCTAGCCTGATGGCCGGTTGGTAACCCCAACCGGCCTTTTTTATTGCCCACAGGCACATGGGCAAAGTAGGCCCGTTGCGTTTGGCTTTTAGAAAGTAAAGGTTGAGGATTAGGTAATAAATTCTATTTTACAACCCCATAGCAATCAATTCTTTCCAAAATCCAAACACCCACATCTTACCACCGCCTTCTATGACGAATTTTCTTTACGTAGTGCCCGCTTTGGGCGTATTGGCGTTGTTTTACACATGGCTGCGATCGGGCTGGGTTAGTCGGCAGGATGCTGGCGACGAGCGAATGCGCACCATTGCCGGCTACATCGCCGACGGCGCCATCGCCTTTTTGAAAGCGGAATACAAAGTGCTGACCATCTTTGGGTTGATTGCCAGTGCTTTTTTGTTTTACCTAGGCAGCACTGGCGAAAAGTCGAGCCCGGTAATCGTGATTGCCTTTATTATCGGCGCCGTATTTTCGGCTTTGGCCGGCTTTATTGGGATGAAAATCGCGACGAAGGCCAATGTGCGTACCGCGCAAGCCGCGCGAACTAGTTTGTCGAAAGCACTAAATGTCTCATTTTCAGGAGGTTCTGTAATGGGTATGGGCGTAGCCGGTTTGGCCGTGCTAGGCTTGGGTTCGTTGTTTATTATCTTCTACAACATGTTTGTGTTGCGCTACAACGGAGGCGCCAACGGCATCGAAATGGAGCGGGCGCTGGAAGTCCTGACGGGCTTCTCGCTCGGGGCGGAGAGCATCGCGTTGTTTGCGCGGGTTGGGGGTGGCATTTATACCAAAGCCGCAGACGTAGGCGCCGACTTAGTGGGCAAAGTAGAAGCTGGCATCCCAGAAGACGACCCGCGTAACCCCGCCACCATCGCCGACAACGTAGGCGACAACGTAGGCGACGTAGCCGGTATGGGCGCCGACTTGTTTGGTTCGTACGTAGCTACCATTCTGGCTACCATGGTGTTGGGCCGGGAAGTAGTGGCGGTTGGTGACCAATTCAACGGCCTTTCGCCCATTCTGCTGCCGATGGCCATTGCGGGCATGGGCATTGTGGCCTCGCTCATCGGCATTTTGTGCGTGCGGGTAAAAGAAGGCGGCAACGTGCAGGCCGCCCTGAACCTAGGCAACTACATCTCGGTAATTGTGTCAGCTGTTGCGGCTTTCTTCCTGATCCGCTGGATATTACCCAACGGCGATTTGGTAATCCGTGGCGTCACGTTCAATGCCATGAACGTGTTTTATGCCGTAGTAGTAGGCTTGATTGTAGGTACCTTGATGAGCATCATTACGGAGTACTATACGGCGATGGGCAAACGCCCGGTAATGAGCATTGTGCGGCAAAGCAGCACGGGCCACGCCACTACGGTTATCGGTGGGCTGGCCGTCGGTATGGAGTCTACTGTGCTGCCAATCATTGTGTTAGCTGCTGGTATTATTCTGTCTTATGAATGCGCTGGCCTATACGGGGTAGCCATTGCCGCTGCTGGTATGATGGCTACGACGGCCATGCAACTCGCCATCGACGCTTTCGGCCCGATCGCCGACAATGCGGGCGGCATCGCCGAAATGAGCGAACTGCCCAAAGAAGTGCGTGAGCGCACCGACATCTTGGACGCCGTAGGCAACACCACGGCCGCTACGGGCAAGGGTTTTGCCATTGCGTCGGCTGCGCTTACTTCGCTGGCATTGTTTGCCGCCTTCATGGGCACGGCCAATATCACTAGCATCGACATCAGCAATGCCCGCGTGCTGGCCGGCCTGTTCGTGGGCGCCATGATTCCGTTCATTTTCTCTGCGCTGGCAATTTCGGCCGTAGGACGTGCAGCCATGGCCATGGTGCAGGAAGTGCGGCGGCAGTTCCGCGAGATTCCGGGCATTATGGAAGGCACCGGCCGGCCGGAATACGAGAAATGTGTGGCTATCTCAACGCAGGCGGCTATTCGCGAGATGATGCTGCCCGGCGCTATCGCCCTGATCGTGCCCATCATCATCGGCTTTACGATGGGGCCTGAAGTGTTAGGCGGCACATTGGCCGGCGTGACGGTTTCGGGAGTGCTGATGGCCATGTTCCAGAGCAACGCGGGCGGCGCCTGGGACAACGCCAAAAAGTCGTTTGAAAAAGGCGTGATGATCGATGGCACCATGCAATACAAAGGCTCCGACGCGCACAAAGCTTCCGTAACGGGCGATACCGTAGGCGATCCGTTCAAAGACACTTCCGGGCCTTCGATGAACATTCTTATCAAGCTGATGAGCATCGTTTCGCTGGTTATTGCGCCCCATATCGCCGCTCCCGAGCGGGGCATGGCTCCCGTCGAACTGCCTAAGCACGAACTGGATATCCGGCCCAAAGTGCGCTACGCCGACGTGGCCCCTCAAGCCGCCGAAGCCTTATTTATGTTGTTGCGCGAAAGACAATAACCCGAAATTCGTCGCTGCGCTCTGGCTATTGATCTCACCTTCGAGCCGTAGCCTACTATCAACTCGCATCTGGAAGCTGCCTCTCCAAGCCGGAGGGGCAGCTTTTTTTCTACTACCTTTGGCCACGTTTTCGCTTAAGGCCTCAACCCCACTCGGATGCCCTTGTCTTCTATCTCTTTGCATAACAAGCAGTTCGCACCTTACCTGCCCGCTGCTGAAATCACTGCCGCAGTTCGAGAGTTAGGGGCGCGCCTCAACGCCGATTATGCCGACAAACAGCCGCTGTTCGTGGCTGTGCTCAACGGCTCCTTCATGTTCGCCGCCGATTTAATGAAGGAAATGCACGTTCCGTGCGAAATCGCTTTCATTCGCGTCGCCTCTTACGAGGGCACCAGCACAACGGGCGAGGTAAAGGAGATTTTGGGGCTGCGAGAAGAAATCGAGGGGCGCCACATCGTTATTCTGGAAGACATCGTGGATACCGGCCACACGATGCGCGCCCTGCTCCAGACGCTGCGTGCTAAGCAGCCCGCCTCGCTGGAGGTAGCGACGCTGTTCATCAAGCCCGAATGCCTGCAACACGAGTTGGATATTCGCTATATCGGGCTATCCATTCCCAACGAATTTATCGTGGGCTATGGCCTTGATTACGATGGCCTTGGCCGCAATTTCCCCGACGTTTACAAAGCTTTCTAGCCGGGTTACTACGGCCGAGTTCTGCTGAACTTCGTACGTGGCGTTTTAGCCCTGATTTGTTATCTTTCCCAAAACCACCCGTTTTTCCCTCCGCGAAACTCCTCGCTTTATGCTGAATATTGTACTGTTTGGCCCTCCCGGCGCCGGCAAAGGAACGCAAAGTCAGAAGCTCATTGCCCGCTACAACCTCGTGCATCTTTCCACAGGCGATCTGCTTCGTTCACAGATTGCGCAAGGCACTGAATTGGGGCTGCGGGCCAAGAAATTGATGGACGAAGGCCTGCTCGTACCCGACGAAGTAGTTATCGGTATGATTGAGAGCCAATTAGCCAATAACACCAGCGCGGCCGGCTTTATCTTCGACGGTTTTCCTCGTACCGTGCCTCAGGCCGAAAGCCTCGACGCCCTCACCCAGCGTTACAATACCGGCGTAACCTGCATGGTGGCGCTGGAAGTAAATGAGGAAGAACTCGTTACGCGCCTGCTGGAGCGCGGCAAAACCAGTGGTCGCCCCGACGACCAGGACGAAACCAAAATCCGGAAGCGTGTAACGGTGTACAACACCGAAACCGCTCAGGTAGCCGGCTACTACGCTACGCAGGGCAAGTTTCACGCCCTTAATGGCATCGGCGCCATCGAAGATATTTTTGGGCAGATTTGCGCCATAATCGACCGTCACCAAGGTGCCGCTACCTCCGTAACGGACAGTCAAGAAGCGACCGACGAAGTAAAGGCGTAACTTTGTGGCGTTGCCAACAGGCGACGTCCTTTTCTCTGTCCTCCCAAGCAAAGCGAAGGACCTTTTTGGATTATATTATAACTGCTTGATTGCCAGGCATTTGTGATCTAATCCAGAAAGGTCCTTCGCTTTGCCCTCTGTGCAGAGTTTTGCAGCGAGGCGAGTATGCTTTCGTCTTCTACATTCACCCTTCAGAATTTTTTACGCAGTGGCTTCCAATAATTTCATCGATTACGTCAAGATCAACTGCCGCTCGGGCCGGGGTGGGGCAGGTTCACATCACTTCTTCCGGGCCAAAGGTTTGCCCAACGGAGGTCCTGATGGCGGCGACGGCGGTCGGGGCGGCCACATCATTCTGGAAGGCAACTCCCAGCTCTGGACGTTGCTTCACCTGCAATACCGCAAGCACATCATTGCTGGCCACGGCGAGGGCGGCGGCGAAAACCTGCGTTCTGGCGCACAGGGCGAAGACATTGTGGTGCCCGTACCGCTCGGTACCATCGCCCGCGATGCCGAAACCGGCGAGAAAAAAGTAGAGATCACCGAGCACGGCCAGCGCGTGATCCTGACGCCCGGCGGCCGCGGCGGCCTAGGCAACGATCACTTCAAATCGGCCACCAACCAGGCTCCCACCTACGCGCAGCCCGGCGAGCCCGGCATCGACGAATGGATAATTCTGGAGCTGAAGCTACTGGCTGATGTAGGCCTGGTCGGCTTCCCGAATGCGGGCAAAAGTACCTTGCTCTCGGTCGTATCAGCCGCCCGACCCAAGATTGCTGATTACGCCTTCACAACGTTGGTTCCGAACCTGGGCGTGGTGGCCTACCGTGATTATCAGTCGTTTGTGATGGCTGACATTCCGGGCATCATCGAAGGGGCCGCCGAAGGCCGCGGCTTGGGCACGCGCTTCCTAAAGCACATCGAGCGCAACTCCATTTTGCTCTTCATGATCTCGTGCGACAGCGATGACATCGCCGCCGAGTACGGCATTCTGCTCAGTGAGTTAGAACAGTTCAACCCCGAGCTGCTGGAAAAGCGCCGCCTGCTGGCCATCAGCAAGGCCGACCTGATCGACGACGAACTGGAAGCCGAAATCCGGGAAACCTTGCCCAAGGATTTGCCCACCGTGTTCATTTCCAGCTTAGCCAACAAAAATCTTCAGCAGCTGAAGGATATGATTTGGCAGGAGTTGCACGCTAAGGAGTAACCGAAAGAGGTGAAGACATTGAAGTCTCAAGAGGCTTCAATGTCTGTTAACCTTGATGAATCCACTGTAAGTGACTGAGTTATGTTAGCCGAACGTCGTGGGGCTGTAAACTCCATCCTAGTACACGAGCTTGTATTCGGCTACCAACAGAGGGGTAATCCTTAGGATATTCAATACGATGATCTAGTCCTTCTTCAATTTTCCGGAAATGAATAATTTCAAGTAGGGCTTTTACATCCGGCAATTCATCAAGCTGGACGAAGACACCAAATATTGGGCAGGCTGTCACAACGCCTTGTACTAGTGTGCCCGGAGGAAAGGCCAGCATGAATTCGTTCCACTGTTGTTGAGTGTACTCAGGGAATTTAAAAGACTGCATAGCAAATGATTGTGCTGTGAATGTCGGACTTTTCCGTCATCACGTCTGAACTAACTGCTTATGTTGTGAGGTTTCCGTGCCAGATTGACAGCCAATTGGGCTTTGGCAAGTTCCTTGTGCCCTTAGTGTCCGCCCCATGGCTAACCGATTTACCCGATTCCGACGATTTTTAGCGAATATGGCTGACGATAAAACTCCACATCCCGACGATTTCACTGCCGAGCCTACCGCAGCATCTGCTGCCGATAACATTGCCGGCGAATTGCCCGAAGAGCCCAACGCTCCAGAAGTTGGCGAGGTTGAAACCGACGACGCTGCCAAAGCGCAGGCTTCTGCCGGCTCGGAGGTTAATGAACTGAAAGATAAATACTTGCGTTTGGCTGCTGAGTTTGAAAACTACAAGCGCCGCACGGCCAAAGAACGCACTGACTTGTTCAAGACGGCTAACCAGGAACTGATGGTGGCATTGCTGCCGGTGCTGGACGATTTTGAGCGGGCTCGTACCTATACCAAAGATGCCGACGACGCCAACGTGGTGCGCGAAAGCATCGACATCATTTACAACAAGCTGGTTAAAACCTTGCAACAGAAGGGCTTAACTGGCATGGAAACCAAAGGTGGCGCCTTTGACCCCGATTTGCACGAAGCCATCACGCAGATTCCATCGCCTTCGGAAGACTTGAAGGGCAAAGTGGTGGACGAAGTGGAGAAGGGCTACTACCTGGGTGATAAAGTCATCCGGCACGCCAAAGTAGTGCTGGGCCAATAAAAGACGCGCATACAAACTGCAATGGCAACGAAGCGAGATTATTACGAGGTGTTGGGTGTCGCCAAGACCGCGTCGGGGGAGGAGATTAAGAAGGCATATCGCAAGGTGGCCATCAAGTATCACCCCGACAAAAACCCCGACGACCCAACCTCGGAAGACAAGTTTAAGGAAGCCGCCGAGGCCTACGAAATCCTGTCGGACAACGACAAGCGGGCTCGTTACGACCGCTTCGGCCACCAAGGTGTGAACGGCGGTGCCGGCAGCCCGAACATGGAGGATATTTTCTCCCAATTCGGCGACATTTTCGGCGGCGGTGGCTTCGAAGGATTCTTCGGCGGTGGTGGCCGCGGCGGCAATGGCCGACGTGTGAAAAAAGGCTCCAACCTGCGCATCAAGCTCAAGCTTGATTTGGAGGAAGTCGCCAACGGCGTGGAAAAGAAGATCAAGGTGAAGCGCTACGTGGCGTGCAATACCTGCTCGGGCACCGGCGCCAAAAACGGCACCGACTTGAAAGAGTGCGGTACTTGCCACGGCCAGGGCCAAGTGAAGCGCGTAGTCAATACGATGCTCGGCCAGATGGTAAGTTCCTCTACTTGCCCGACCTGTAATGGTGAAGGCAAAATCGTGAGCTCGAAGTGCGACGTATGCCACGGCGAAGGCCGGCAGTTGCAGGAAGAGATCATTCCGATCAACATTCCGGCGGGAGTGGCCGAAGGCATGCAGCTAAGCATGAACGGCAAAGGCAACTACCCCGAGCGCGGTGGCGTGCCCGGCGACTTGCTCATCCAGATTGAGGAAGAACCGCACGAGTTTCTCAAGCGCGACGGCAACAACATCATGTTCGACCAATACATCTCGTTTGTAGATGCGGCGTTGGGCGCGAACATTGAGGTGCCGACCATTGAAGGCAAGGTCAAAATCAAAGTTGATCCTGGCACGCAGCCCGGCAAGATCCTGCGTTTGCGCGGCAAAGGCATCAAAGACTTAAACGGCTATGGGCGCGGCGACCAACTGATTCACATCAACGTCTGGACGCCCAAGAACGTGAGCAACGAAGAGCGGCAACTTCTCGAAAAGCTGCGCGATTCGCACAACTTTACGCCGAACCCTGGCAAAAACGAAAAAGGATTCTTTGAGAAAGTAAAAGAATACTTTCAATAAGTAATTGATAGACAAGTAGTTATAAAAAGCTCGCTTCTGTAAAGAAGCGGGCTTTTTTTGTGCCTTTCAAATGGCGTTATTTTAAATATAGCTTTCCGGAAATTTTTCCGCATTTCCCTGTAATGCGAGCGCGTACTCTGCGATTCATACAGTGAACTTTGGCGAAACTCCTCCCTTGCAACCCGAATACGCCCCGCCTTTTGTTGCCGTAATCAACGGGCATCAGCCGATGATTCAACGGATTTGTCGGCTGTATTGCCAGGATGCCGACGACCGCAAAGACCTGTTTCAGGAGATCGTGCTCCAGCTTTGGCGTGCCTATCCGCGCTACGAGCCGCGGGCTAAGCTAAGCACCTGGTTGTATCGCATTGCTCTGAACGTGGCAATTTCCAGTCTGCGACGGCGCACTCGTGCAGCCGGCACCGATGAGTTGAACGACGAAGTACTCAACGTTGCCCAAGCGCCGCAAAGTGGCTACGATGAGGAAGAAATAGAAGCCCTATACAAAGCCATTGAGCGGCTTTCCGACGTGGAAAAGGCGTTTGTCCTGCTTTACCTCGAAGAGCATACTTATGAGGAAATGGCTGATACTCTGGGGATTACCCAAAACAACGTGCGGGTGAAAATGCACCGCATCCAAGAAAAATTACGTCACCTGTTTAGCGTCATTCAATAATGGAACTACATGAATTGCGGCGGCGCTGGCAGCAACAACCTGCTTCCTCCCAAATTATTGAGCAGCAGGAACTTGATGCTATCTTGGCCCGGCAGTCCGATGGCATCATCGAGCGGCTGCGGCGCAGTGCCCGCCTGGAACTGTACCTGAATTTTGGGGTGCTGCTAGTCTCTCTGGCGCTAGCTTGGCTAGCGCAGCCATTCTGGGTGCGGATGTTAGGCTGGGTACTGGTGGTGGTGGGTGGCGTCTGTATTGTGTACTTGTGGCGCAAGCTGCATTTGTTGCGCCGCATGGATGATCCCGCGGGCGACCTGCGCGCCCACCTGCTGCGATTGGCGAGCGGCCTGCGCGCGCTTATTCGCTTTTACTTCCGCTTCACCCTGGCCATGTTGCCGGTAACGGGCTTTGTGCAGGTGCTGATGGTAGCGTCAACTGCCAAGCGCGACATAAGCCTCACTACATTGCCAGGCATTGCGCTGGTGGTGGGCTTGGTGGTGCTGCTGCCGGCGCTGCTGTACCTGCCGGTGGCCAGCGTAACGCGGCTGTACCTGCAGCGACTCTACGGCCAGCACCTCGACCGCCTAGAAGAATGCTTACGGGAATTGCAAAGCAGCTAATGACCAAGAATTATGTCCCTTATCCTGCATCGACAACCGCCTCCTAAAGCGCCCGAAAGTCCGGGCCACTTTCCTACATTTAGCATGATCAAACCTCTACCTCAGAAGCCGTGAGTAACATTCTCCAAGCCCTGAACGTGCGGAAAGCGTACGCCAACCACGTTGCCCTCGACGACGTGAGTCTCGACATTCCGGAGCGCAGTATTTTCGGCCTGCTCGGGCCCAACGGCGCCGGCAAAACCTCCCTCATTCGCATCATCACCCAGATTACGGGGGCCGACGAAGGTGAGATTCGGTTTCGCGGTGAAAAGCTGAAGCCCAGCCACATCGCCCAGATCGGGTACTTGCCCGAAGAGCGCGGTCTCTACAAAAAGATGAAAGTGGGCGAGCAGCTGCTTTACCTGGCCCAGCTACGCGGCCTGAGCAAAGCCGAAGCCACCGCTCGCATTAAGTATTGGCTGGAGCGCTTCGACATCAAGGTGTGGGCCGCCAAAAACGTGGAAGACCTCTCGAAAGGGATGCAGCAGAAAGTGCAGTTTATTGCTACCGTTCTGCATGAGCCCAGTCTGATTATTCTCGACGAGCCCTTTTCCGGCTTCGACCCCATCAATGCGAACCTGATCAAAGACGAGATCTTGGAGCTGCGGGAGAAGGGCGCAACGGTTATTTTCTCGACGCACCGTATGGAGTCGGTGGAGGAAATGTGCGACAACATCGCCCTGATCAATCGCTCACGCAAGGTGCTCGACGGCCCGGTGGCCCAGATCAAGGACACCTTCAAAACTAATACCTACGAGGTAGAAGGCAAAGGCCGCCTGATGGTTATTCACCCCGATTTTGAGGTGCTGGACCACAAAGAGCGCGAAAACGGCTACTTCTACGACCAGATTCGTCTGCACCACAACACCACGCCCAACGACTTGCTGCGCTACCTCATTAACAACGTGGAGGTGCACGCCTTCCGTGAAAAAATCCCTAGCATCAACGAAATCTTCATTCGCCGGGTGCAGGAAACCATGCCCGAAACCCTCGAAACTGCCAACGCCCTTCTGTAAGCCCTTATGAACTACAAATTTTGGCTCATCGCCCAGCGCGAATACCTGACTCGGGTGCGGAAGCGCAGTTTCCTGGTCCTGACCCTTATTGTGCCGCTCCTGACGGCCGGCTTCTTCTTTTTCATCGCCAAGCTGGCCATGTCGGACAAGGATTCCATCGACGTGATCGAAGTGCGCGATGAGAGTGGCCTGGCCCTAACCAACCGCTTGACTACCAGCGATCGGCTGGTGTTTCTGCCGGTTACAGGTACGCTGGAACAGGCCAAGCAAGGTTTTCAGAAAGCCAAGCACGACGGCTTGCTGTACCTGCCGCCCAACCTCAACGCCGACGATCCCGAAGGCATTCAGTTTTACGCCAAAGGCAACGTAAGCCTGAAAAAGCAGAGTGCCGTAGAATCGGCATTGAATAAGGCATTTTCGGAGCTGCGGATGAAAACTTCGGGCCTTTCGCAGGAACAGCTTGATCGCTTGCGTGCCAAAGTCAATATCACCTCGGTAAGCCTTGACGAACAAGGTAAAGAGAAGAGTAGCAATGCGTTAGCCACCTCAGGTGCCGCCTACGCGCTAGCCCTGCTCATTTACATGTTCATCTTTATCTACGGCGTGCAGATCATGCGCGGGGTAGGCGAAGAGAAGTCTAATCGCATTATGGAAGTGATGCTGTCGTCGGTGAAGCCTTTTGACTTGATGATGGGCAAAATCGTAGGCATCGCGGCCGTCGGCCTGACGCAGTTCATCTTGTGGGGCGTGCTGTCGTTTGGGGCGAGCTCGCTGGTAGGAACAATCGTAGCCAGCACCGCCAAAACCGATCCGGCCGCGACCGTTGCCCTAAACAAGTCGCGTACGGACGCAAATTCTACTTCCACCGCAACTACTACTGTAAAGCAACCCAATACTCGTCCCGAAGCCATGGCAATGGGCGGCAGAATGGCAGTTTTCAGCGCCTTGGGCGACTTGCCACTGGGTACTATTGCCATTGGCTTCCTGATTTATTTCCTCGGTGGCTACCTGCTCTACGGCGCCCTGTTCGGCGCAATTGGCGCCGCCGTCGACGACCAGACCGATACGCAGCAGTTCATGTTTCCCATCACGATGCCGCTGATTCTGAGCTACATCGTGGGGGTGAGTGTGATTCTGCCTAACCCCGATGGCCCGGTAGCGTTCTGGATGTCGATGATTCCGTTTACCTCGCCCATTGCGATGGTCATTCGGCTCCCGTTTGGCGTGCCGCTGTGGCAGATTGCCTTGTCGGTATCACTGCTGATCCTGGGTTTTCTGGGCACCGTATGGGTAGCCGCCCGCATCTACCGCGTAGGTATTTTGATGTACGGTAAGAAGGTGAATTACAAAGAGTTATCGAAATGGATAACGTATAAAGGATAAGTCGCTGAATTCCTTTCGAAAGCCCCGCTACCAAGGTTTATCCCGGTAGCGGGGCTTTCTGCGTACATAGTTTCTGATCTTTACCTGCCTTCGTTTGTTGCTTCTACCATGATCCGAAACCTGCTATTTCTACTGCTGTCACTGCTTACGCTGATGAGCTTCGCCCCGCCCAAAACCAAACCGGCCTATCGCCTTTTCACCGCTGCCGGCAAGTCGGCCGACTACGATAAGATGCTCAAAGAGCTGTCGCAAGCCGACGTAGTGCTCTTCGGCGAGCAGCACAACGACCCTATCGCTCACTGGCTGGAGCTGCAAATCGCCAAGGATTTGTTTCGGCTAAAGGGCGCGCAGCTTGTACTCGGCGCCGAAATGTTTGAGCGCGACGTGCAGCCTCTGGTGCTTCAGTACAACACCGGCGAACTGGACGCAAAAGCTTTTGAAGAACAAAGCCGCCCGTGGCCCAACTATGCCACAGACTACAAGCCGCTTTTGCAATTTGCTCAGCAACAGCATCTTGCGTTTGTTGGTACCAACGTGCCGCGCCGCTACGCTTCGCAAGTGGCTAAAGGCAGCCTCAGCGCCTTGGATGCACTGCCCGCCGACGAAAAGGCCTGGATGGCCCCGTTGCCCATCACTGTTGATTATGAGTTGCCGGGCTACAAAAACATGGTGAAGATGTTTGGTGGCGAC
This sequence comes from Hymenobacter sp. BT491, assembly GCF_014349165.1. NCBI lineage: Bacteria > Pseudomonadati > Bacteroidota > Cytophagia > Cytophagales > Hymenobacteraceae > Hymenobacter > Hymenobacter sp. BT491. Next base: position 328,687 of record NZ_JACSJJ010000001.1, read on the forward strand.
GCTGCCCACGCCAGTGCAGGCGTACAAAACATCATTCAGGCACAGGCGCTCAAAGACGCCACGATGGCCTATTTCATTCGCCAAAGCCGCCAACCCGGCCAGACGTTGCTGCACCTAAACGGCAGCTACCACTCCGATAATTTCGACGGCATTTATTATTACCTCCACCAAGCCGACCCGAATTTGAAAATCCGCACGATTAGCACTGTGTCTCAGGAAGAAGTTGGAAAACTGGATAAGGAGAATTTGAAGAAGGCTGATTACGTGCTGGTTGTGCCAGCCGACATGACCAAGACGTATTAGCATGGGTAAAGTAGTCACGTTCCTGACGGCAGAATGGCGCAACCTGTTGATGGCCAACTATGAAGTTGATCCTCAAATCTTAAAGAAGTATCTGCCCAGCCGGGTTGAGCTCGACGATTGGAACGGCACGCATTACGCCAGCCTAATTGGGTTTCTGTTCACAAACACGAAAGTGCGCGGCATTGCTTTTCCTTTTCACCGCACTTTTGAGGAGGTAAATCTGCGCTTTTACGTCCGTTACAAAGACGGCAACACTTGGAAGCGGGGCGTGGTGTTTGTGAAGGAGATTGTGCCGCGTATTGCTATCGTGTTGGTAACGAATACATTGTACAAAGAAAAATATGCCGCGATGCCCATGCGCTACCGCTGGGATTCGTCCGAAGCGGGCAAGCTGAAAGTAGAATACAACTGGAAAGTGAAAGGCGAATGGAATTTTCTGAAAGCTACCGCCGACACGGTTTCGCAGCCGATTCCGGCGGGCAGTGAAGCGGAGTTTATTACCGAGCACTACTGGGGCTACACTAAAATGAGCGAAGCCGTTACGTCGGAATACGAAGTCGTGCATCCGCGCTGGAACATGCAGCAGGTGGTAGAATTCGAGAAGCACTGCAACGTAAAAGCACTCTACGGTGCAGAATTCGTGGAGCCATTGCAACAGCAGCCAAAATCTGTGTTTCTGGCCGACGGCTCAGCGGTAAAAGTGATGGGTGGGGGCAGAGTTTGAAAATAAATGCCCTACTACGTAGCAGGCCTGTACTCTGACTTATCGTCTTATGCTTTCTACCGCCAACTACAGGGATTTACCGGATCAAGCAGACTTACAGCGCATCTGCAAAGCGATTTCTGTGCTGGATGCGCTAAACTCGCCGGAGTGGGAATACCGCTATTACTTCTACAACAAGGATTGGGCGGAAGGCGAGGAGATGTTTGAGATGCGCGACGGCGAAGGCGACCAAATGCTGATTTTGTTTCGCGCCGAAGGATGCGTCATCAATGGCTATGCGCCCGAGTACGATCAGCCGGACAAGAACAAGTTGACGCGCGGCTTGCCGGCTGTGTTTGACGAGTTTATGTTTGGCGAACCCGTTAGCTCCATCGGAACCACCTTTTGCCTGTGGTACACCGCAGCACACAAGTGGCAACTGGGGCAGTTGGGGGAGGACGACGATGCTTCGGAGGACTTCTTGGATATACTCGACAGCAACCCCCAAACGTATATCGAGTGGGCCAGCGAATACTACGATGAGAATCAGGACCGGCCAGCTCCCTCGCTGGCTGCCGTAGCGAGTCTCTATCGGGGCGAAACACTAACGAAAAAGCTCGTCTTTGCCATTGTACCAGTGGTGGAGGATTGGCTACAACTAGAGTCGAATCTTCAGGAAATAGGTTATCCTTTTGATTTCGGCTAAGTATCTGAATATCAATTTATTAGGTGCGAAAAAAGCCCTGGCTACGAAGCCAAGGCTTTTTTTATAACTTATAATTTATAAACTCTTACGCCGAGAACGACGACCCGCAGCCGCAAGTGCTCTTTGCTTGTGGGTTGTTGAATACAAAGCCGCGCGCGTTGAGGCCATCTTGGAAATCGACTTCCATGCCCATCACGTACATGGCGTGCTTCTTATCCATGATCAGCGTAACGCCGTCCACGTCGTAGGTTTCGTCTTGGTCTTTGGGCTTATCGAAACCGAGCAGGTAGCTCAGGCCCGAGCAGCCGCCGCCTTGTACGCCCACGCGAAGGCCGTACTCGCCGGGCACATTCTTCTCGCGCAGGATATTTCTTACCTCCTCCAAGGCGCGGGGAGTGAGGCTGATAGGAGCAAGCTTGGTTGAAACGGCCGTTGCCATAGTGCGTTCGTTTTTAGGAAAGTAGAGTGCAAAGATACGAAGCTGTGTGCATACATAGTGTAGCCTCGTTTCGTATAGAACAGCAGCATGGCCCGTCCGGTTCACCGATTACCTTTACGGACTGATCCTCCTTCAACTTCCTTTCTGCACTCCTGCATGGATACTACCGCATACATTTTCGACCTGCTCAAAATCATCCTGCCCGCCCTCATTGTGGCGGGTTCTATATTTTATCTGATTCAGCAATACCTAGAAAAAGAGCAGCAACGCCGCCTGATTGAGCTGCGCCTGCAAAGCAGCAAGGAAACGCTGCCGCTGCGGCTCCAAGCCTACGAACGCGTAACGCTGCTGCTGGAGCGCATCACGCCCAACAACCTTTTGGTGCGTCTGAACAGCTCTGGCCAAACCGCTCCTGAGTTTCACCGCCTCCTGATATCTGAAATTCGGGCGGAGTACGAGCACAACCTTTCGCAGCAGCTCTACATGAGCGCCGAAACCTGGGCGCAGGTAAAACAAGCCAAGGAAAGCGTGCTCACCATGATCAACAAAGCATACCACGCGCTGCCTACGCCCCAACACGCCCGCGGCACCGAGCTGGCCAAGCGCGTGCTGGAAACCATTATTGCTGACGAAGTTGACCCGACCGAACAAGCACTCAACTCTGTAAAGCGCGAAGCTTCGAGCTTATTCTAAAAGACAACAGGCTGAGCTAAAGGAACTACAACCCACCTGTCATCCTGCGCAAAGCTCAGGATGACAGGTGGGTTTTTTATAATGTATTGATAATCAATTTGCTATAAATCTACGCGGTTGCCAGCTGTGAGCTGACCGCCCGCTGATAGCAGGCTTCGTAGATGGGCAGGATTTTATCAACTGAAAATTCTTCCGCCCGCGCCCGTGCGGCAGTTTTGAAACGCGGCAAATTCTCGTCGCTGAGCACGTAAAGGGCATTCTTGACCATATCGTCTACATCGCCGATTTCACTGACCATGCCGGTGATGCCGTGCAGGTTTAGCTCCGGAATGCCGCCCGCATTGGTACTGATGACGGGTACTTCGCAGGCCATGGCTTCGAGTGCTGCCAAGCCGAAGCTTTCTTTTTCAGAAGGCATTAAGAATAAGTCACTTACGCTCAAGACTTCTTCCACGGCCTCGAGCTTGCCCAAGAAGCGCACGTCGTGGCAATGGCCCAACTCGCGGCAGAGCTTCTCAATGCGCGGTCGGTCGGGGCCGTCGCCAACCAGCAGGAGCTTAGCCGGAACCTGTTCGCGCACACCGGCAAAGATTTTTACCACGTCGTCGACGCGCTTTACCTCGCGGAAGTTGGAGGTATGGATCAGCAGCTTTTCGCCTTCAGGCGCAATGGCTGCCCGAAAATGCCCTTTGTTCTGTTTTTTGAAGCGCTCGAGGTTGATGAAGTTCGGGATGACTTCAATGTCTTTCTCGATGGCGAAATACTGGTAGGTTTCCTTGCGCAAATCGGCTGACACAGCCGTTACGCCGTCGGATTGGTTAATGCTAAATGTCACAACGGGCTCATAGCTAGCGTCTTTGCCCACCAGCGTAATATCAGTGCCGTGCAGCGTTGTCACGACCGGAATGCGAATGCCGCGCGTAATCAAAATCTGCTTGGCCATGTAAGCCGCCGACGCGTGCGGAATGGCATAGTGTACGTGCAACACATCGAGCTTTTCATTCTGCACGATGTCCACCATTTTCGACGCCAGCGCTAGCTCGTAGGGCGGAAATTGGAACAGCGGATACGGCGGAATATATACCTCGTGGTAGAAGAGGTTTTCGTTAAAAAAATCGAGGCGAACGGGCTGGCTGTACGTGATGAAGTGCACACGGTGGCCGTTGAGCGCCAAGGCTTTACCGAGCTCAGTAGCAACCACTCCAGAGCCCCCGAAAGTGGGGTAACAAACAATGCCGATATTCATGGGAGCAGGGCGGGAAGGAGAGGAAAGAAAAAAACGAGGCAAATAAAAATTGGCGGTAAGCCATCTATACAGATTGTCTTACCGCCAAGTGCGGGTTAAGGGTTCGAAATCGGAGCCGGACAACAGATCATGTCTTGGTCAAAGACTTGTAAATAACGTCGTGGATGCGTGTGCGGATGTTGTATTGGCGCAATTTGTTGTTGCCACCGTCCGGATACACCCGATTGGAAAGAAAGATGTAGACGATTTTGTTTTGCGGATCGATCCAGACGCAGGTGCCAGTAAAACCGGTATGCCCGAAAGTGCTTGCTGGTGAAAGGTTTGACGTAGGGCCTTCCGGCTTTTCGGGGTTGCCACGGTCCCAGCCAAGCCCGCGCCGATTGCCAGCTTCCGACGAACGGGCGAACTCGCTCACAACCGGCGTCTGGAAGAAACGCTGCCCACCATAACGACCGTTCTGCAAATCCATCTGCATCAGAATCGCCAAGTCATTGGCATTGGAAAATAATCCCGCATGGCCGCCTACGCCGCCGATCATGGCCGCAGTCTGGTCGTGAACTGTGCCCTGAAGCTGCGTTTTGCGGTAGTATGTGTCGTTTTCAGAAGGCGCAATGCACGACTTGGGGTAACGCTGCAACGGGTTGTACGTCATCGTAGAAAGCCCCAGTGGCTGGTAAAACGTCTTCTGCAAAAATTCCTCAATCGGCTGATTCAGAATCTTTTCGCACAGGCGCTTCATGATGATGAAGCTCAGATCGCTATACTCGACCGGGTACTTGCCCTTTACCTTTGGTAGTAAGCCCGAACGCAACGTCCAGACCCACACCGAATCGTCGGCGGCTTTGGTGCTGTAGGTGCCAGGCACTACTTCATTAGGGAAATCGGCCGACTTGGCAGACGCGTAAAAAGTCGGCTTCAGGCCCGTTTTTCCCACCGTGCGCTCCCACGTCGGGATACCCGGCTTCAGGCCCGCCTGGTGCATGAGCACATCGCGAACCAGAATGTCTTTCTTGTTGGTGCTGCGCAACTCAGGCAAGTATTCCGACACCTTGGCATCTAGATTAAGCTTGCCTTGATCTTTCAGGTACATGACCGCCTGTAAAGTGCCTGCTACCTTCGTGACCGAGGCCAAATCGTAGAGAGTAGTGCTATTGACAGGCTGCGGCGACGATTTATCGTAGGTATAGTTGCCATAGCTCTTGTCGAAAACGACAGCACCGTCTTTGGCTACAATTACCTGACAGCCAGGGGCGGCCGCGTAAGCTACAGTTTCAAGCGCGATGTTGTCGATCTGGCTCAGGATGCGCGAGTCCATGCCCACGCTTTCGGGAGTACCGTAGCGCAGGCGGCGAAAATCCGGAGTTGGCAAGCCTGTGCCGGCCTTTAAGGTAGGCGATACCGTAACGGGCAAACGGCCCTTGGCCGGCAAAGCGCCAAATAATACCTGAGGCACTACTAACTGCGAGGGATAGTTGTCTTCGTAGCCGCACACCAGCGTCCGGGCTTCTTCTAAATACTTCAGGCCGTAGGCGTTACCCATGGCCACCACCACCGTTTTCTGGCGAGGATTTGCCTCGAGCTGCTTAATAAACTTCAACGCAGCCTCCCCAATGCCATAGCTGTGCACCGGCGTATTGTTCATGTTGTGAAGGCTGACCACCACTACATTGTAGGGAGCCAAACGCGGCAGCAAACGCTGAAATGATGAATCGGGCGCGTAGCGGTTGGGTATGGTGTAGACAGCGCCTCCTTGGTACTTGCCCATGATTTCGCCGAACGTGCTGCCGGCGTTGCTGCCAATCATGATGGTGGCAATGCGCAGAGTATCAAGACGATGGAAAGGAAGAACATCGTCCTGATTTTTTGCCACCGTGACGGCGTGCTCATAAATTTGCTGCTGCACCAAGCGGCTCAGGGGCCGGTTGAGGTTGGTGAGCAAATTGGGCAAATCGACAGGTTGGTAATGATTGAGCCCTGCCCAGTATTTGGCCCGCAGAATTTTGCGGACGCGGTAATTGACGTCTTCCTGGGTGATTTTGCCCGCCGTGATGGCCTCCCTGATTTTTTGCAAGGCCACCGGCACATCTTCCGAGAACAGCAGCACATCGTTCCCAGCTACCAAAGCTAGGGCATCGACTTCGCCGGGCTTATACTGCCCGGAAACGCTCTTCATGTTGAGCGCGTCGGTGAAAACCAGGCCTTTGTAGGCCATTTTTTCTTTTAATAGCCCCGTCACGAGGTTGTGCGAAAGCGTAGCGCTCAACGTCCGGACGGTGTCAAACAGCGGCATATACAGATGCCCTACCATGACCCCCATCACGCCGACCTGAAACGACTGCTGAAAGGGGTACAGATCCACGTTCGTCAGCCGGGCCATGTCGGAGTTGATGACCGGCAAAGCAATGTGCGAGTCGACGTCGGTATCGCCGTGGCCGGGAAAGTGCTTCGCCACGGCGATAATGCCATGATCCTGAAGTCCGCGGATGTAGGCAATGCCACGCTTGGAAACCTGATCTTTATTTTCGCCGAACGAGCGGTTGCCAATAACCGGGTTATCGGGATTAGAATTGACGTCGATGACCGGCGAAAAGCTCACGTGTACTCCCAATGTCTTGAGCTTCAACGCGATCTCGCGGCCCATTTGGTACACGTATTGATCGTCGTCCATGGCGCCCAGCGTCATTTGCTTGGCAAAGTGCATGGAGCTGTCGAGGCGCATGTCGAGGCCCCACTCGGCATCCATGGCGATCAGCAAGGGTACTTTGGCTTCGGCTTGGTACCGGTTGGTCAGGCTGGCCTGCCGGCGCGGACCGCCTTGCAGAAACATCAAACCCCCAATGTTATAGGTGCGCACCAGCTCGTCGATGTGCTGAACGTGCTTCTTATCTTTATTGGAATACGCGGCCACCATAAACAGCTGGCCAAGGCGCTGATCCGGCGTCATAGCGTTGAAAACGCTGTCGACCCAATTCTCCTCTGCCACCGACGGCGGTCGGGTGCCATCGTCGTCGTTCGGAGCCGACGACGAAACCACTAACCCCGTAATGGTCAGTAGGAGTACTAAAATTCCTATCCGAAAATCTTTGAGCATCGGCTCCTGGGGTTCGTCCTGAGGTTAACGCGTGGTTGAATGCGAGCGGAAATAGCCCTACTTTTGTCTAGCGCGGAGCGTGTCAGGAAGAAAGGTCAGTTGGGGCGATGACCTGGTATTGGCCTTTGCTACCCTTCCGCTTCACTTCCTAACGCATCGATTCGGGAGCCGGTTCGGTTCCGCGAACACAAAAGTTGGCCGCAAACTTACGGATTATTTCCCTACGCTTGACGCTGCGATAATCGCGCCAGCCTAATTTGCTGCCGCTAACCCCTTCATTCTCAACTTCAGTTCCCGGCCGATGGCGGACGTGATTCAGTTGCTTCCCGAATACTTAGCCAACCAGATTGCGGCGGGCGAAGTAGTGCAACGCCCGGCTTCCGCAGTCAAAGAGCTCCTCGAAAATGCCGTGGATGCGGGCGCCACCCAAGTGCAGCTCATCATCAAAGATGCCGGCAAGCAACTCGTGCAGGTCGTGGACAATGGCTCCGGAATGACACCAACGGACGCCCGCATGAGCCTGGAGCGTCACGCTACGAGCAAAATCCGAACAACGGAAGACCTATTCAAGATTCGCACCCTAGGGTTTCGGGGCGAGGCATTGGCTTCCATTGCGGCCGTGGCGCAGGTAGAAATTCGTACCAAGCAGCGCGAACACGATACGGGCACGCTGCTGCTGGTAGAGGGCTCGCAAGTGACTAGCCAGCAGCCGGTCGCGTGCCCGGACGGGACGTCGATTTCGGTCAAGAACCTGTTTTATAACGTGCCGGCGCGCCGAAATTTTCTCAAGAGCAATGCCGTTGAGATGCGGCATATTCTGGACGAGTTTCAGCATGTGGCGCTGGCTAACCCCCAGATTGCCTTCTCGTTATACCAGAATGAGCTAGAGGTATTCAACCTGCCCGCCGGCAAGCTAAGCCAGCGCATTGTGGCGCTGCTGGGAAATGGCTATAAAGAGCAACTGGCTGCCTGTGAAGAAGTTACGCCTTTCTTGACCGTTCGAGGCTTTATCGGCAAGCCCGAATCGGCCAAAAAAAGCCGTGGCGATCAGTTTTTCTTTGTCAATAACCGCTTCATCCGGTCGGCTTACCTCAACCATGCGGTGCTGGCAGCCTACGAAGGCTTGCTACCGCGCGACACCCATCCGTTTTACGTGCTGTTTCTGGAGCTCGACCCCAAAGCGATCGACATCAATGTGCACCCGACCAAAACGGAAATCAAGTTTGAGGACGAGAAGACGGTCTATGCCATCGTGCGGGCCGCGGTGAAACAGTCGTTGGGCATCCATAACATGGCGCCTTCGCTGGATTTTGAAGGTGACGTGAATTTTGCCCCGATTCAGCCGTTGCGGCTTTCGCCAAATTCCCGCAATCCGTTCAGCGACGATTACAAGCCCGATGCTTTAGCCGCCGCGGCCGCGCAAGCAGCTTCGCCTGCTTCGAAAGAAGCACGCACGAGCCGAAGCGATGCCTACGAGCGCGCTTTGCCCCAGCGCCCCACGGAACAGGCCAAACGCGATCTGGAGGAATTTTACCGGTCGTTGGGCCAAGTACCCACTCCGGCAGACGAAGTCCCCAAATCGCCTTCCTTCGACGACCCGATGGAGGAGGACGAAGCCCCCAATGCCAGTCCGGAGCTGCCATTACGGGAAAATAATGCTGGGCCCGGCAACCGCGTGGTGCAGGTGCATCAGCAGTATTTGCTGGTGCCGGTGAAGTCCGGGGTGATGCTTATCGATCAGGTGGCGGCTCGCGAACGTATTCTGTATGAGCAGTATACGCACGCTCTGGAACGCGACAACAGCGGTTCGCAGACGCTGCTATTTCCCCGAACGGTTACGTTTACGCCCTCCGATTTTGCGGTGCTGCGCGAAGTAACCGATACGCTTCAGGCACTGGGCTTCCGCTTTGCCGAGTTTGGCCCCAACACCATCGTGGTCGAAGGCATTCCGGCCGACGTGCCCGCCCGCGACGAAAAAGAGCTGTTTGAAGGCCTGATCGAACAGTTTCAAACCCAGGCCGGCAACGTGCGCTTCGACCGCCGCGAGCAGATGGCGCGGGCGCTGGCCCGGCGCGTAGCAACCAGCGCCGCGAGCAGCCGGTTGTCGGAAGTGGAAATGAATGCTTTGGTGGATCGGTTGTTTGCCTGCGCCGTGCCGAGCTACACGCCCGATGGCCGCCGGACGCTGGTCTTGCTGGAGCTTAGCCAATTGCAGGACTTCTTTCGTAAACCCTGATTTTCTCTCGTTAACTAGCCGATTCGTTAAGTGATTGGCTGTCAAGTACTTGTGTTTGTAAATACTTGATAATCAGATGCTTAGCTTTCTAACGTGCTTATGTTCAATCTGACCCCAACGGTTCGCATTATTCTCTTTATCAACATTGGGGTGTACCTGCTCCAAACCCAACTCGGTCCGCGGCTCGATTTCATTGCCTTGTTCCCGGTCTTCTCGGAGTTGTTTAAGCCCTGGCAGTTTCTGACGTATATGTTTGCGCACGGCGGCTTTATGCACATCCTGTTCAACATGTTTGGCCTGATTTCCTTTGGACCCCTGTTGGAGCAACGCTGGGGCGGTAACCGGTTCCTAACCTTCTGGCTGGTTTGCGGAATTGGGGCAGGCGTGTTGTACTCTGGCGTTCGTTACTACGAACTGAAGAAGATGAACGAGTCCCGCATCGAGTTTATAAACGAACCCAGCGGCGGAAACTTTGCCGATTTCTTCAGGGCCAATGCGCCTGAGGCTCGCGGGTACGAAGTGGTGGCGACGGCCTTACAGCGCAATGCTCAGGACAAAGGACTTGTGGCTTCTGCCACTGAGAGCGTAAACGCCGTGTATGAAAGAAGCGTCAATAGCCCGATGGTGGGGGCTTCGGGGGCACTCTTCGGGATTTTATTTGCCTTCGCGTACCTCTTTCCCAACACGGAGCTGATCATGCTCTTCTTGCCGATTCCCATCAAAGCCAAGTACTTAGTGTTCTTCTACGCGTTGTTTGAGCTCTACAGTGGCGTGCACCGCGCGCCGGGCGACAATGTGGCGCACTTCGCACATTTGGGCGGAATGTTGATTGGCTTTCTGCTGTTGAAATTCTGGGAGCACACCCGCACTCGGTTTTACTAAGTTGACATGAGTATTGTAAACGATATCCGTACCGCTTTTAGCCGCCGCGACAACGCCTTGAACCAGCTGTTGCTGATCAACGTGCTGGTGTTTGCCGTACTGATTCTCATTCGGGCGATCTTCTATTTCACCGGCATCGGTCTTTACGACGATATCCTGCGCTTCATTGCCTTGCCATCCAACCCGGTGGCCCTCATGTATCGGCCCTGGACGGTGCTCACGTACGCTTTCGTGCACGAAGGCTTTCTGCACATCCTGTTCAACCTGCTGAATCTCTACTGGTTCGGCTCGTTGGTCCGCGAATACCTCGGCGACCGCAAGCTGGTGAACCTGTATATCCTGGGGGCGCTAGCGGGCGCTTTTCTGTTTGTGCTGAGCTACAGCTTCGTGCCCGTGCTCCAACATGCCCCCGCGACTATCGTGCTGGGCGCTTCGGGGGCCGTAATGGCTGTTATTGTGGGTGCTGCTACACTGCTGCCCGATTACACGTTCAACCTTATTTTTATTGGGCCGGTCAAGATCAAATACATTGCGTTGGCGGTGGTGCTGATCTCCTTAGCCGGAGTAGATGGCGGCAACACAGGCGGCGAAATTGCCCATATCGGCGGCGCCATGTTAGGCTTTTTGTACGTGCGTCAATTGCAGAGGGGCCGCGATTTGGGCCGGCCTGTGCAAGCCGTCGGCGATTGGGTAGGCGCGTTGTTAAGTGGGCGTCCGCGGTTGCGCGTTACGCACCGCAGCCGCCCTGCTGAGGATACTACCGCGCCGCGCAAAGGCAAGCTCGTAAAGCCGGAGCAGGAGGAAATAGATCTGATTCTGGACAAGATTTCCCGTTCGGGCTACGAAAGCCTCTCGAAAGAGGAAAAGCAGAAACTGTTCCGGGCCAGCCAGAAGTAGTGAGTGCTTTTTTGAATCAGAAAACCAGAACCAACCGCATACAAAAAGGCCCGCTAGGATACTCTAGCGGGCCTTTTTGTATGCGGTTGATTTATAAGATATTATGCGGTTTGCGACATTTTGTCCAAGGCTTCCATTACTTCCTTCACGTGGCCGCGGGAAGTTTCGAGCAGGGCCTTCTCGTCGTCGTTGAGTTGCAGCTCGATTACGCGCTCGATGCCATTCTTGCCCAAGATTACCGGGGCACCGAGGTACACCCCGTCGATGCCGTACTCGCCTTTCAGCTCGATGCACACGGGGAACACGCGGCGCTGGTCGCGCACGATGGCTTCTACCATCTGGGCAGCGGCTGCACCGGGGGCATACCATGCCGAAGTGCCCATCAGCTTCACCAACTCACCACCGCCTACAGCAGTGCGCTGTACGATGGCATCAAGTTGCTCTTTGCCAATGAGTTCGGTAACCGGAATGCCGCCTACCGTGGTGTAGCGGGGCAGGGGCACCATGGTGTCGCCGTGGCCACCCATGAGCACCGCTTGAATGTCTTTGGGGCTCACGTTCAGGGCTTCGGCTAAGAAAGCGCGGTAGCGAGCCGTATCCAAGATGCCAGCCATGCCAAACACCTTCTCGCGGGGCAGGCCCGAGGTCAGGTGCGCCTGATACGTCATCACGTCCAAGGGGTTAGAAACCACGATGATGATGGCGTTGGGCGAATATTTTACTACCTGCTCCGTCACCGTTTTCACGATGCCCGCGTTGGTCGAAATCAGGTCGTCGCGGCTCATGCCGGGCTTGCGGGGCAGGCCCGAAGTGATTACCACTACTTCCGAACCAGCCGTGCGGCTGTAATCGCCGGTGACGCCAACCGTGCGGGAGTCGTAGCCGATAATCGGAGCTTTTTGCCAGATATCCAGCGCTTTGCCTTCGGCGAAGCCTTCTTTGATGTCAACCAGAACAACTTCGTTGGCGATTTCGCGGGTGGCAAGTACGTCGGCACAGGTAGCGCCTACGTTGCCAGCCCCAACTACGGTAACTTTCATCGGGTTAGGAATTGGGTGTATGAATAAGGATTCGCGGGGGTAAAAGTAAGCGAAAACGGTTTTCGGAATGAGCTTTTTATAAACTCTAAAAAAGCATCAAACCTATAGTTTGCACAGCACCAGCACACTCTGCGTTTCCTCCGTGATCTTGTAACGGTCGTCGGGGCGAAAGCCGATGACCCAGGCAATGCGCCCATCGGCCGAAACCAGCACTCGCACATTGTCCTTGAGGTTGAGCGGCACCTTCTGATCAATCAGAAAATCGCTGATTTTTTTCTTGCCCTTCATCCCGATGGGCATAAACCAATCGCCTTCCTGCCAGCGGCGCACAATCAGCGGAAATTGCAGGCGATCGGCGTCTAATGCTGTTATGTTTTTGCCTCTTGGAATCTCAAATCCTTCTACCTCAACTAGTTCTGCGGTAAGGCGTAACCCATCGGCATTCAGCTCACGTTGCCCGGCCATAAGCTGGTGCGTACCAAAGCTGGTGAGCTTCTTGGCCGTGATGACCAATTGGTCGCGGTCCTTTACTAAAGTATGCGAAGGCGATTCGAACCGACGACCGGCAATTGCGCCGAAAGAGCTAACTATCTCTTTTACAACAAGATACGAAAAATTGAAAGGGCGCAGCAATTCGTGGAGTACCAATGGGAGGGCAGCCGTGCGTTGCAGGGTCGCGATGCTCAGGTAAACTACCTCATCCTCTTCGCGGCGGGCCTCACGGGCAGTTTCCTCCACATAATGCTGCATAATTTCCTCGGCGCCGCCCACGCGCTCGGCAGTCCATTGCAGTGTCTGGTCGAGGTTGGGGTTGATTTCGCGCAGCACCGGCAGCACGTCGTGGCGGAGGCGATTGCGCTGGTAAGTGGTGCTGTCGTTGGAAGAATCTTCGCGCCACACCAAGCGGTGCTCGACCAAGTACTCAAACAAATCTTCCTTGCCAATGCCCAGCAACGGCCGCACTACATAGCCATTTTTCGCTCGGATGCCGTGCAGCCCCGCCAGGCCCGTGCCGTGGGTTAGGTTGAGTAGCATGGTTTCGGCGGCGTCGCGCTGGTGGTGCGCCGTGGCGATATAGTCGAGCTGTTGCAACTGACGCAGGCGCTCAAACCAATTGTAGCGCAGCACGCGTGCTGCCATTTGGGTAGAGATGCCTTCCTGAGCCGCAAATTCCTTGGTTTGAAAAAATTCGGCGAAATACGGCACTTCGTATTTCTTGGCCAGCTTACGCACAAATTGCTCGTCGGCGTCGGCTTCTTCGCCTCGTAACCCAAAGTGACAGTGCGCGATAGCAAATTGAACCCCCAAGCGGTGCAGCACATCGGCCAGCACCACCGAGTCCATGCCGCCGCTGACGGTTACCAGCAATTGGTCGGTAGCAGGGGAGAAGAGTTGATTTTCGTCGATAAATTGACGGACACGGTCGAGCATAAGAAGCGAATTCAGAAAAGCAATGCAGGCACTACAATGCAAAGATGGGCGTTACCAAGGCGCCTTCTGTACCTTTGTCGCGAAATGGCATTTTTAAAGTCTCTATTTTCTTTTCTGCTTGTCCTGCTGCCCCTCTTCGCCGTTGCCCAGCAGCGGTCGGTGCCGCAGCGCCCGACCCCGCCGCCGCCCAAAGGCCAGCGCATCGAGCTCTTGCCCGGCGCCGGCCAGCTGATTGGCGGTAAGTTCAACGGCGTTGAGATTCGGAAGTTGATCGGCAACGTCAGCTTTAAGCAGGAAAATACGCTGCTGTATTGCGATTCGGCCTATCAGTACATCGATCGCAATGCCATTGAGGCGTTCAGCAACGTGCGCATTGTGCAGGGCGATACCGTGACCATCACCGGCGACCGCGCCACCTACGACGGCGATACCCGCAAAGCCCGCATGACTGGCAACGTAACCATGCGCGACCCGCGTATGACGCTCACCACCACGCTGCTCGACTACGATCTCAACCGCAACCTTGCGTACTACAGCACCGGAGGCCACCTAACCGACCCGGAAAACACGTTGGATAGTCAGTTTGGCTATTACAATACGGCCACTAAAGTCTTCAGTTTCAAGCGCAATGTGGAGCTGGTTACCAAAGACAACCACATTTCTACCGATACGCTGCAATACAATACGGTTTCCAAGATCGCTTACTTTTTGGGGCCGACGCGCATCAAAGGACAGCAGGGCACGCTTTACGCCGAAAACGGCTACTATAACACCATTACGCGCCTGTCGAATTTCCAGCGCAACGCCAAGATCGAAACTCCCAACTATCTCATTGGCGGCGATAAGTTGATGTACGACGAAGCCCAAGCGTATGGGGTGGCTACGGGCAACGTCACGATGGTGTCGAAGAAGGACAACATCACCATCCGGGGTGAGGTAGGGCGCTACTGGCGGGGCTTAGGTCGGGCCAAGGTGTACGGCAGCCCGGTAATGCGCAATATCTCAGGTAAAGACACGCTGTATTTGGCGGCTGATACGTTGGTAAGCGTGGAGGGAAGGCCGCCACAGAACGCTGCTGGTGTGTTATATGCGTACCGGAAGGTGAAAATCTTCCGCCGCGACCTGCAAGGCCGTTGCGACTCGCTCACTTATAATCGGCAGGACTCTATTATTTACCTGGACAAAAATCCGGTGCTCTGGAGTGACCAGAACCAGCTCACTGCCGATAGCATGCAGATTCGGCAGCGCAAAGGCAAAGTCGATCAGATGCGTCTGTATGCCAACGCGTTCATTGTCGGGCAGGACACGCTCCTGAACTTCAATCAGGTGAAGGGCCGCAACATGGTGGCCTACTTTGTCGACAACCGCATAAAAAAAGTTGACGTGCTTGGCAACGCCGAGAGCCTCTACTTTGCTCTTGATGGTGACACCGCCGTGACGGGCATGAACAAAGCCGTCAGTTCGAACATGGCGTTGCGCTTCGCCGAGAACAAGCTCAAGACCATTTCTTTCCTGACCAACCCCGACGCCAGTTTCATCCCGCCGCACGAGCTCAAGGAACCCGACAAAAAGCTGAAAGGCTTTCAATGGCGGGCGACGGAACGCCCGGCGCGCCGGGCTGTGTTAGGAAAATACTTTGCTTCGCCGGCCAAGGCTAAGGTGAAAGCTCAAGCCAAAACCATTTCTACTAAACCCAAGCCCGCTGGCAAGTCTGCGCCGCCGAGCAAGCCCAAGGCCACTCCGACTAAGCCTGCGCCCCGGCCCCCGGCCACCAAATAGCCTGCCAGTAAGCTGCCTTTGATTCGGCTTCGTAATCCGTTACCTTTGCGCCCCCTATGCTCTCTTTTCGCCCTACCTTCTTTGTCCTGTTTCTGAGTGCGTTGCTGCTCGGCTCGTGCACCGGCTATCAAAAGCTACTCAAGAGCGGCGACGTCAACAAGAAGTACGAAGCTGCCATTCAGTACTACGACAAAGGCGATTTCTTCAAAGCCGGTACGCTGCTGGAAGACTTGATTCCGTTGCTGAAAGGCCGCCCCGAGGCGGAAAAAGCCCAGTTCTACTTCGCCAATACCAACTACCGCCAGCGCAATTACGTGCTGAGCGCGTATTACTTTAAGTCGTTCTTCGAAACGTATCCTAACTCGCAGTACGCCGAGGAATCGACTTTTCTGTACGCTAAGTCGCTGTTTCGCGACTCGCCGGGCTTCGAGCTCGACCAGACCAACACGTACACCGCGATCGAGTCCATTCAGGACTTCCTGAACCGCTACCCGACCAGCCAGTTCCGCCCGGAAGCGGAGAAGATGTCGCAGGAATTGCAGCGGAAACTGGAAGTGAAGGCTTTCGAAAGCGCTCGTTTGTATTACCAGCTGCGTTATTATCAATCAGCCGTTACGGCGCTGGGCTCTTTTCAACAGCAATTTCCGTCTTCGGCTTACAACGAGGAAGCGGCGTTCCTGAAATTTAGCGCCCAATACGACCTGGCCAAGGAAAGCGTGGAAGAAAAGCAACGAGATCGTTACCTAGAAGCCATCGCGTTTTACCAAAGCCTGGTCGACAACTATCCGCAAAGCAAGCGGCTGAAAGAAGCGGAGTCTATGTACGCCAACGCCCGCGACGAAGTAGCGAAGCTCAAGCCCAAAGACGCTACCGCAGTAAAATAAATTTTGTAACCGTTAAATTGTCAAGCTGTTAAGCTATTGATCATCAGAAACAAAATGCAGCCTACGGGCTTTATTTTGTAAGTGCTTGATAATCAAATAGATAGCAATTTGGTCGTTCAAACCTTTAGTCTTCCCAAGATGAAAACCCCGAATAACGTACCAGCTTCCATCGTAACCCGCAATCTGTCGGATTTTGCTGCTGAAACCGGCAACGTGTACGAGACGATCGCCATCATTTCGAAGCGCGCCAACCAGATTTCGGTGAAGCTGAAAGAAGAATTGAACGGTAAGCTGGCCGAGTTTGCAACTACCGTCGATAACTTGGAGGAAGTGTTCGAAAACCGCGAGCAGATCGAAATCTCCAAGCACTACGAGCGCCTGCCCAAGCCCACCAACTTGGCGTTGGAAGAGTTTCTGGAAGGCAAAATTCACTACCGCACGCCGTCGGAGTTCGACGAGAACGGCAATCTGCGTGTAGTCGAGTAAGCTTTAACAACGCTGCTTGATGTCGCTGCAAGGCCGCAAGATCCTGCTGGGCGTAACGGGCAGCATTGCCGCGTACAAAGCCGCCACGCTAGTGCGGTTATTGGTAAAGGCCGGGGCTGAGGTGCAAGTCATTCTGACTGCCTCGGCCGCGGCCTTTGTCACGCCGCTCACTTTGGGTACGCTCTCCAAAAAACCCGTGCTGACCAGTTTCCTAAAGGACGAAGCGGCCGGCGAGTGGCACAACCACGTGCATTTGGGCCTCTGGGCCGATGCACTGGTAATTGCGCCGGCCAGCGCCAATACCGTAGGGCATTTGGCTAATGGGTTGTGCGACAACTTGTTAGACGCAGCTTATCTGTCGGCGCGTTGTCCGGTGTTTCTAGCGCCTGCCATGGATTTGGACATGTATGCGCACCCCGCCGTCACGCGTAATTTCGAGCAGTTGCGGGCTTACGGCAACTATGTGCTGGAGTCGCCGGCCGGCGAGCTGGCCAGCGGCCTATCGGGGCCGGGCCGGATGCTGGAACCCGAAGCTATCGTGGCGGAACTCATGAAATTTTTCGGCGCATAGGCCACTACCGCATTTGTCAGCACACAATTTTCTATGCGCGTACTAATTACCGCCGGGCCAACTTACGAACCCATCGACCCCGTTCGGTTCATCGGCAACCACTCGACTGGCAAAATGGGCTACGCACTGGCCGAGGCTTTTGCCGAAGCCGGCGCGCACGTAACGCTGATCAGCGGGCCTACCCAGTTGTCGGTGCAACACGCTGCTATTCAGAAGGTTGACGTAGAGACAGCAGACCAGATGTTTGCGGCGGCTACCGCTGCCGCGCCCGAGGCAGATATCTGGGTATTTGCCGCAGCAGTTGCCGATTACAAGCCGCGTCACGTTGCCGAAAATAAGATTAAGAAAGAAGGTGATACGCTTACGCTCGAGCTAGTCAAGAACGTAGATATTGCCGCTACCTTGGGGCGCACCAAGCGGCCTGAACAATTTTCGGTGGGTTTTGCGTTGGAAACTATAAACGAGGAAGCCCACGCCCGTGAGAAGCTTGAGCGCAAGAATTTTAACCTGATTGTGCTCAACTCCCTCCGCGATAACGGTGCTGGTTTCCGCCACGATACCAACAAAGTGACGCTGCTGGAAGCCGGAGGGCAAATGACTATCTTTGAGTTGAAGCCTAAGGCCGAGGTGGCCCGCGACATCGTCCGAACCGTACTTGCCCGCTTGCACCCCGATGCGTAACTATCTGCTGCTGCTTCTGCTGATTTTGCTTTGTGCCTGCTCCGGTGCTTGGGCGCAAGAGCTGCAAGCAACCGTTGCCGTGACAACTGAAAACGTCACTATTTCGGATCCGCAGCTGGTGCGGCAAATGCAAAACGACATCCAGGGATTTCTGAATAACCGAACCTGGACAACCCAGACCTACCGGCCGGAGGAGCGCATTCAGTGTAAGTTCTTCGTGGGCATCACCGAAATTCCGCAGACCGGTACGTACCGCGCCACCGTGCGTATCCTGACTTCGCGGCCTGTATACGGTACCGGCTACGAAACGAACCTGCTGTCATTTGCCGATAAGGGCTGGATATTCAATTATTCGCCGCAGAATCCGCTCGATTACTCGGAGAATACTTTCATCTCCAACCTCTCGTCGCTGCTGAGCTTCTATGCCTACATCATCATCGGCATGGATCAGGACAGCTTCGCCCGGCTTGGCGGCTCGCCTTACTACGATCGGGCGCGCAACATTTTGACGTTGGCGGCCTCACAATCATCTACGAATGAGCAAGATCCCGGCTGGAAAGATGCCGAGCCACGCAATCGCTACTGGTTGCTCAATAACTTGCAGGATCCGCAGTTAGAGGCCTTCCGGACGGCCATTTATGCCTACTACCGGCAAGGCATGGACATCTTCATTGAAAAGCCGCAAGATGCCCGCGCCAGCGTGTTTACGGCCTTGCAAGGCGTACAGCAGGCCATCGTGCGGCGGCCCGGCACCTTGCTAGCCCGTGCGTTCTTCGATACCAAGTCCGACGAAATCGCCAACATCTTCCGCACTAGTCAAGATCCGCAGCAGAAGCAGCAACTCGTAACGCTGCTCTCGGAAGTAGACCCAACCAATTCGGCTAAGTATCAGTCGATTCTGCGGCAACGATAGCTGCTGGATAAACACCGGTAAAGCTGCTAAGAATATTGGCGCAAATTTGTTCTCTTGACAAAAGCGACTAATTTTATTAGTTGGAAGGGTGTTAATGCGCTGAAGCGACGAGTTCTTAAGGGAATTTGACCCTTCATAACGGCGTTTTTCGGAGCAAAAAGCCACTTTCTGCTCTTTAGTCGAACACTAGAGGGTAAATGCTGGAATCAGGAATTCTGAGAGGCGAAAAGCACCGTGAGCTTATTCGGTTCAGGATTTTTACGCTTACTTCTTAACTGACGACCCCGTGCTGGTTGACCTTCGCATAAAAAATTATGCTCTTATCGAGCAACTCGAACTTCGTCCTTCGGCACTGCTCAACATTATCACCGGCGAAACTGGCGCCGGTAAGTCCATTATGTTGGGCGCAATTGGGCTATTGCTTGGCAACCGGGCCGATTCGCGCATGCTGTTCCACACGGAACGTAAGTGCGTGATTGAAGGGCAGTTCAATATTTCGAACTATCAATTGCAGGACATCTTCGAGTCCGAAGATTTGGATTACGACGCCCAATGCATTCTGCGCCGGGAAATCAGCCCAACTGGTAAGTCGCGTGCTTTCGTAAACGACACGCCCGTAACGCTGGAAACCTTGCGCAAAATCGGGGCGAACCTGATGGACATTCACTCGCAGCACGATACGCTGCTGCTGGGCGACGCTGTGTTTCAACTCAACCTGCTCGATTTATACGCTGGCTTGGTGCCGACGCGAGCGCAGTACAGCAACTCCTACCGTTCGTTCCGGAAGCTGGAAGCGGATCTGAAAGCGCTCGAAGCGCAAGTGGTGCAGGCCAACAAAGAGCTTGATTATCACAGCTTTCTGCTGAATGAACTCGAAGAAGCCCGCCTCGACAACGAGGATCAGGAGGCTTTGGAGCAGGAAATCAAGCAGCTGGAGCACGCCGAAGAAATCAAGTTTAAGCTCGCGCAGGCTTATCAAAGCCTCAGCGAAAGCGAGTACTGCGCCACGGGCAGCATGAAGGAAGCGGCTGTATTACTTGGGCAGATTTCAACCTATGCCGATACTTTCCAGACCCTCAAAGAACGCCTCGACAGCTGTCTCATTGAGCTTCACGACATCGCCGACGAAGTAGAAGCCGCCGAGCGCCGCACTGAAGGCGACCCAGTTCGCATCGACGAATTGCAGGCGCGCCTGAATGTTCTCTACAACCTACAGCGCAAGCACCAAGTGCGCGATACGGCGGGCCTCATCGCCGTCCGCGACGAGCTGCGCCAGAAAGTTGGTTCGGTACTAAACCTAGACAAAGAAATTGCGCGCCTGCGCAAAGACACCGACGGCGCCCTTAACACGGTGAAACGCCAAGCGGCTAAGCTCTCGGAAAACCGCCTGAAAGCTTTCCCCAAGTTCGAAAAGGAGTTGGCCGCATTGCTTTCCGATCTGGGCATGCCGCACTCGCGCATTGTGGTGCAGCACAGCGCCGGGCAGCCGACTGCGAGCGGTACCGATGTGGTTAGTATTCTATTTACGGCTAACAAAGGGGCTCAGCCTCAGACGCTTAGCAAAGCTGCATCGGGCGGCGAATTCTCGCGTTTGATGCTGTGTATCAAATACATGCTGGCCGACAAAACGGCTCTACCGACCATCGTATTCGATGAAATTGATACCGGTATTTCGGGCGAGATTGCGGTGAAAGTAGGCCGCATGATGCAGCAAATGGCGAAGAAGCACCAGTTGGTTGCTATTTCGCACCTGCCGCAAATGGCTGCTGCGGGCGATGTGCACTACTTCGTGTACAAGGAAGATCGGGAGGACCGCACGATTAGCCGCATCCGTGAGCTTTCTGCCGAAGAGCGCGTGCGCGAGATTGCACAGATGATTTCGGGCGCCAACCCCAGTGAGCATGCTTTCCAAAGCGCTCGCGAATTGCTGGCTTTGCGCGGCGAAGCGCTGGCTGCTTAACCTTAATAAGTGGTTGAAAAAGAGAGGCTTGGCAAACTGCCAGGCCTTTTTGTTTTGACCTGGCAAAAGCTGCATTCAACTGCTGGCGCTCAGCCAAACAGGATAAAGCAAGAGGCTGCTGTAGGCCTAACTGATTGCGAAAGCGCGTTGGGGTTCCGGATGAAAAGCTATTTTTGCTTACTTCTTTCCTCCGAAAACCCACAACCACATGTCTAATAACCTACTCGCTGGCAAGGTCGGCATCATCTCCGGCGCGCTCGACGAAAAATCCATTGCTTGGAAAGTGGCCCTGAAGGCGCACTCCGAAGGTGCCCGTTTTGTGCTCACCAACGCGCCGCTGGCCATGCGCATGGGTGAAATCAAGAAGCTCTCGGAGCAGTGTGAGGCCCCGATTGTCCCGGCCGATGCTACGTCGGTGGAGGAGTTGGAAAACCTGTTTACGCAGGCCCAAGAGCACCTCGGCGGCAAGCTGGATTTTGTGCTGCACAGCATCGGCATGAGCACCAACATTCGCAAAGGCAAGCACTACGGCGACCTGAACTACGAGTGGTTTCAGAAGTCTATTGACGTGTCGGCGCTGTCGTTTCACAAGATGATGCATGTCGCTGAGAAACAGGATGCTATGAACGAGTGGGGCAGCATCGTGGCCTTGTCGTACATCGCCGCCCAGCGTGTATTCCCCGACTATACCGACATGTCGCAGGCCAAAGCCGTGCTCGAAAGCATCGCCCGCAACTACGGCTACCGCTTGGGCCGCCTGAAGAAAATTCGGGTGAACACCATCTCGCAATCGCCAACCAAAACCACCGCCGGCACCGGCGTAGGCGGTTTCGACGCTTTCTTTGACTACGCCGACAAGATGTCGCCGCTTGGCAACGCACCCGCCGAAGCCTGCGCCGACTACTGCGTGGCCCTCTTCTCCGACCTAACCCGCTACGTGACCATGCAAAACCTGCTGCACGACGGGGGCTTTAGCAGCGTAGGCATCTCGGAAGACATTGTAGAAGCCCTGACGAAGGCTAATTCATAATCAACTGATAATCATTTGATTGACAAAAGCCCAGCCACATCGGCTGGGCTTTTTTTGTAAACCTGCCGCTGGTACTGGACTTGCGCCGCTTTTCAAGCGAATATCCCTAAGCTGTGGCTCGCCTTCGGAAGTATTGCCTCACGCCGATATGGACGCAGGCAGTACTAAGCGTCCCGCGGCTTCCTGATAAAATTGGTAACCATTTGATGGTAACGAGATTGCTAATTAGTAGCCAGATGTTGTGGCTTCGTCTAGGAAGGAATTGGGGTGCTTGCTGCGATATAAGCTCAGTGGCACCGTGATGAGGCGATAGAGCAAAGCATGCGTGTGAGGGCTGGGAGCGCGCACGTAGGCTTGCTTCACGGTTTTGCCCTCGGCCAGAAAGGAAAACCGAAAGCCAGTGCCATCCAAAACGATGCGGCTGCGGTTGGCTTCGGGGTTTTCCAGCGTTTCCGGGCTGGCCAAGTACGCCGAATCGAGGAGCGCCACCAAGGCTTTGTTGCGGGCCACGGGTAGCAGCAGGCTGTCTTTGGTAAAATAGGAATGCTTTTCAATAACCACTTCGAGGGCATCCGACAAGGCCTTAATGCTGTCGCGTGGGAGGGACGGTTGCAGTTGCCGAGCCAGCTTTCCGTAGAGCGGGTCGGCGCGCAGCTGGGCTTGGTTGACGCCTTCCTGCTTCTGATAAATCAGCGTAACGGTGCGGCGCTCCCGCCGCATGGTAATATCGAAGCGGCGGCCCGATGCCGCCGAATGCGCGCTCACTTGGATAGTGTAGGGCGGCAGCGCGCCCGCCGAAGCGGCAGGGTTGCTGGAGATAAAAAGTAATAAAAACAGGATTTTCATAATTAAATGCTAATCAAATATTTGTGTAATAAACGTAATCAAGGGTCAGCGTAATCGGATGCAAAATGTCGGGCCAATACTTCGACGAAGACGGTAGTTCAACCCCAGCGGATCTGCAATGTTAGCAGGTTTGCCGACGATGAAAGCGAGCCTGCGCTTACGGGCTGGCCGATGAAAGGCGGCGTACAAAGCAACAACTTTCCCAAAGGGCGATCGTTGAAGAAAGCACCCGTTTGCCGGACCTGATTTTGGTAGCGGCCGCCGACGGCAAGCTCCAGAAGGCCGAAAGCCAGTTTTTGCTGCAAATAGGCAACCGCCTGGGCCTCACGCCCGAAGAAGTAATGCCCATCGCCGACAACCTGAGCGTGTTGAGCTTCATCACGCCGGCCGAAGGCCTTCAGCGCACTATGGAGTTGCAAACGCTGGTGCAAATGATGCTGGAAGACGGCGACATGGACGATCGCGAATACGGCCTGTGCCTGGAATACGCCAACCGCATCGGCTACAGCAAACAAATCCTGGACGACATGGTGCAGCAGCTCTCCGGCAACGGACCCGCCGCGAATAATCCGCCCACGGTAAGCTAAGCGGAGGCACAGAGCCAGCCGCGAAAGCAACAGAAGCACAGCAGGCGCCGGCAGGAGAGAGGAGGGAGCAAAATACTTGCTGATCTGCTTTCCCGGCCGGCGCCTGCTGCCGTTTTGGGCCGCGGCAAACTTTTTCTGTTCAGCTTCGTTCTTCGCCAAGAAATAGGAAAATACTCTTATGGCATGGTGATTGTACTTCACCTTTACAGCTGAGTATAATTTTCGGAACTCAAATTTCAATCGTCATGAAAAAGGCCACTTATATCATCAGTCTGATCTTGATCCTGGCCGTTGCTTTTGGCAACTCGGCCCAAGCCCAACGCAAGCCTTGGAGCCCCCAAGCTAAAGGTGCCGTCATCGGGACCGGCGTGGGCGCTGCTGCCGGCGCACTCATCAACAAGCGCAACCGCGTAGTAGGTGGCGTAGTGGGCGGTGTGGTAGGCGGTGGTGCCGGATACGGCATCGGCAAGCACATCGACAACAAAAACAAAGCGCGGATTGCCGCTGCCAACCGCGCTGCTGCCGAAAGAGCGGCCGCTAACCGCGCCGCCGCCAACCGGGCGGCCATTGCCCGGCGTGAGGCTGCTCCCACCCGGTCTGCTGCGGCAGCGCCTATGGCCAACAGCCTCGTAGCTACCAACGCTGCCGTAACAGGCGTAACGCCTGCGCCTTATGCAATGGGTGCGGCGTATCTGCCCAACGAGTCGTACGGCGACCATACTACGGCTTACTCCACCTCAGAGTACAGAAGAAAGAGCTGGTAATCCGGAGCTTCTCCCATTTCAAAGCCCAAGCTCCTGTGCTTGGGCTTTTTTTGCATCTTCGCGTCCCTCCCTCCAAACCCTACTTTCATGAAATCGCTGACCGGCATTTTGCTCGCCACTGCCCTCCTCGTGTCTTGCTCCGACAAGAAAGACGATGTCAACGTTCAGGATCTGAACCAACAGTTTATCAGTGCCTGGAATAACAAGGATGCCGATAAATTGACCGCGCTGTTGGCCGACGACGCCCAGTTTTTGCAAGGCGAAACGCACTTCAAAGGCAAATCGGAAGTAACCGACAAATGGGTGAAAGCCACACTCGGCACCATCACCGATCTGAAAACCAACGTGGTAAGCTCCGACGTCGATAGCCATCTGGCCTACGAAGCCGGTACTTTCTCGGTAGATGTGATGCCTTCTGCCCCCGACCAGCCCCACGGCATCGGGGAAGGCAATTTCATCCTGCTCTGGAAAAAAGGTGCCGACGGCGCCTGGAAATTAAGCTACGCCCAACTGGAAGATCTGCCCGTGCAGGTCAAAAACCAATAAACATATCATTTATACAAGTATTTGATTGTTAGAGACTTGTATAAATGCCCATTGCGGCTACATGATCGCTCCAAAACCAAAAAGGACAACCCACCGGGTTGTCCTTTTTGGTTTTAAAAGCTTTTGCAACTTTGTGCGAATCAGCGCTAAACCTCTTTCCGATGAACGTTCAGCAAGCATATAATTCTTGGGCCGCGACATACGATGCCGTTCTGAACAAGACGCGGGATATCGAAGCACTGGCCATCCGAAGCGTGGTGCCGCCCGGCGCATTTGCCGAAGCCATCGAGATCGGTTGCGGCACTGGCAAAAACACCGAATGGCTGGCAAGCTGCGCTGCACACGTCACGGCCGTTGATTTTTCGGCGGAAATGCTGAGCAAAGCCAAGGCGAAACTAGCGCTGCCCAACGTAGATTTTCAGCAGGCCGACATTACCAATGCTTGGGCGTTTGCCAGCACCCCAGCCAACCTGATTACCTGTAGCCTGATATTGGAACACATTGAAAATCTTGACTTTGTGTTTCAACAAGCTAGCGAGGCGCTGGCGGCCGGCGGACTTTTTTACGTTGGCGAACTGCACCCCTTCAAGCAATACCAAGGCAGCAAAGCCCGCTTCGACACCGCCCACGGCGTACGGGAGCTAGAATGCTACGTCCACCACATTTCCGATTACATGGAAAGTGCCCGGCACCATGGCTTGCGCTGCGTCGCGGTGCAGGAATGGTTCGACGACGGCGACCGTGCTACCACGCCGCGGGTGGTATCGTTTGTGTTTCAGAAACCTTGAGGCTACTGGAAATCAGCTTTCTTCCTCAGGGCTAGTATCGGCCTGAGTAGTAGCCTCGTAGGTGTCGGCGTATTTGAAGTCGTCGAGCCAATACGCCGAGCTTACAACTTCAAAGACCACGCTCTGGCCCTCGCTCTTGATCTTACGAAGCTGCCAGAGAATGTCCTGCGCCTCGGGAAAGCTAGTGCCTGCCAATTGCTCGCTAAACAGGCGTTTGAGCAAGGTGTTGTCCGGCATGCCTTGGGCCAGCAGCCTCAATACGGGCGCCTCCGGCTGCTCCTCAAACACGGTCAGGCCATCGGGCTCGGCGGCCGTTAGCTGCACCTGAAACTGCACGGCCTCGGTCCGCGGAAATTTGCCGTTGTAGGCTTCGTAGAGCAGTTGGGTCGCTTTAAAAAAGCCTTCGTGCTGCGAAAGCTCCGGGTTTTCTTCCCACAGCTTTTCGGTCAGCATTTGGTGGGCTAGGTTCTCGACCTGGCCGGCATTGAGCTGATCGGCAAACAGGTAGTTCAGTACCAATTCGGCGGCTTCGTTGGGCTCTAAGTCCGTCAGCGACATCAGGCACATGGCTTTCAGCTCCGCGGGCTCAATCTCTTCGGGGTTGTCGTAGCTCATGTTGCGCAGCAGCTCCTGGTAGTCGGAGTTTTGCCAAGCGTTCGGCAGTTCGGTAAGCGTATCGAAGGAAAGACGTTCTACAGTGAAATTTTTCATGGAGGGCAGCGCTGAATCTCAACGCGTTGTAAGTCAAGTAAAAGGCGCAGAATCGCGCCCCGACAATCTTGTTTACGGCTCAGCTCGCCAAAGACTCATCCAGCTGCTTTTAATTATTCGTGAAATAACACGGGATTTTATAAATAATTGATTTTAAGGAGATTATATAATTAAAATGTCTGTGCTTACCTCCCTTTCACACCGGGATAAAGCTCCTTTACTACGTCGCTCTGTACAAATTCTTTGGTGCGCACATTCATCATGCTCAAGCGGCCGCTGTACGCCGCCCCCTGATCCAGATTCCAGACGTTTTCGTGGTGGCAGGGTACCAGATGGGCAGGCCAAGTGGGCGTGTGGCCAATAAAGCACTCCTTGTAGCCTGTGGCCGGCTTCCGGTAGCGCCATAAGCTCCGCGTCCAGATCAGGTCGTACGGGTCTTGCGCTGCGATGGGCAGCTCGGGGTCATACCCGGCGTGCACGTACAGGTTGCCTAGGTTGTCTTCGAAATAAGGAAGCTGCTTACCGAAGAAATTTCGGAAATGGTGTTGGAGGCGGCTTTTGGGCACTTGCTGGTACGCCTCGTAGGTGGCTTTTCCACCCTGCAAGTACCAAATCTTATTTATGTCCGGAAGCGGCAATTGGGTAGCCATCCACTCGGCAGCCCACCAGTCGTGGTTGCCTTGCAGCCAGATGCTTCTGGGAATGGACAACAGCCGCTCCACGCATTCCGGTGTTTCGGGCCAGCCATCGGCCACGTCGCCCAGATGAATCAGGCGATCGATGCCCGGTCGGAAGGGGCTGCGCTCCAAAACTTGTTCCAAAGCGCGATAAGCCCCGTGAATGTCGCCTAGTACATAGGTTTCCATGCCTGCACTACGTCAGTCAAGATTACATGGGTGAAAGAAAGCCACGGAACAACGTCTGGAGAGCGCTATATCAAAAAAGGCATTTTTCCGAAAAAGACCTAAAATATGATGGCATGCCTAACATTATTATACCATTATTTCTGATAACTACCCTAAAATTTTAGGTGGTTTATTTTGACAATGCATATAATTCTATACATTAGGGGTAAAATGAAGGGTGGATACTTTAGGGAAATAGGTATTTTTCAGGCCGTTCCCTACGGATCGTTACCGCTACACACAAGCCACTAACCCGCAAGCGCCGGCTGGCAATGAACGCCTAGTGTAGACTGGTACTGCAGGACCAGGAGAGTTTTGAGAACAGCATAGCATACACTTTCAGCTAAGTGCGGATGACGCACGGGCCGCAATCCTGGCCCTGGTTTTCTGTGCGCTTTCGAAAGTGAGAACAAAGGCTCCGCATACCTGCCTGGCTTCCCAAACCGGCGGGCTCGTTTCATGACCTTTTTCGTGTGTCACTCATAACCCGGACCGTATGCTTTTTTGTACAACAGTTTTTGCGCTGTGCTCACCATTTATTGCCGATCCGGGAGATTCTGTGCAGGTGAAGCCCTTTAAAATTTCCGGCTACGCAGACGTGTACTACCGGCATAATTTTAATAACCCCAAAGAATCTCCTTACAACAACCTGACAAGCTTTACCAACAGCCACAATTCGTTTGAATTAGGCATGATTTCGCTGAAAGCGGAGCATTCTTTTGGCAAAGTAGGCCTGGTGGCTGACGTCGGATTTGGTCGGCGCGCCGAGGAATTTTCTTACAACGACGCCAACACCCGATTTGCGATCAAGCAGTTGTTTATTACCTACGCGCCCACCGACAAAATCAAGATTACGGGCGGCAGCTGGGCCACGCACGTGGGCTACGAGTCGGTGGACCCGTACCTGAATCGGAATTACAGCATGAGCTACATGTTCTCGTATGGGCCCTTTTTCCATACGGGCCTAAAAGCCGAGTTCACGGTGGGCAACAAGACGGTGCTGATGGCCGGCATTGCCAACCCAACGGACCTGAAAAGCGCCAGCCGAATGCCCAAAACCTTTATCGCGCAGGTTGCAACCAGCACCGCCGACGATAAAATAAAGGCTTATTTCAACTACCAGGGCGGCAAACAGCAGGATTCGATGCGCGTGCAGCAGGGCGATGTGGTCCTGACGTTTGCGCCGTCGCCGAAGGTTAGCTTCTCCTACAACGGCACGATGCAGTACCGGCAGGAGCGCACCGAAACCGGCTGGCAGAACTACCATTCGTGGTGGGGCTCGGCGCTGTATGCCAACCTCGATCCGGTGCCCTGGTTTGGGCTTACGCTGCGGGGCGAGTATTTCAACGACAAAAAAACAGTGCTCGGTTTCGGGAAGGATATCGTCGAAACCACGCTCTCCGCGAATTTCCGAAAGGACAACCTGACCATTATTCCGGAAGTGCGCCTGGACAGCAGCGGGTCGGGCGCGGGCATCTTCGCGGATAAATCCGGCAACAGTAAAAAATCAACGGTAAGCGGGCTATTGGCGGCGGTCTACAAATTCTGAAGAACGCGCTTGGGCGTCCGCTGCAAAAGCGGCCTGTCAGCTGCTTGGCTTTTCATTTAAACAAAGAAGGTTGAATTAAAACGATTACTCTCCCATGGAAAACACGCTTCCTTCCACCACCAAAATGAATTACGGCACGCTCACGCTGCTCGTGTTATTCGTGCTGAGCGGCATTGCGGCTTTTGTGCCCATGCCGCATCCGTCGGCGGCCGCGCCCACCGACCTCAACGCCGCCGACATCGCCTGGATGCTAACCGCTTCGGCTTTTGTGCTGCTCATGACGCCGGGTCTGTCGTTTTTCTACGGCGGCATGGTGCGGCCTAAGAACCTGATATCTACCATGTTGCAAAGCTTTGTGGCACTGGGAGTTATCTCCATTCTGTGGTATTTCGTGGGCTTCTCGCTGGCCTACGGCGACTCGTGGCACGGCCTCATCGGCAACCCTCTGACATTCCTGATGCTGCGGAACGTTGGAACCGCACCTAGCCCGGCTTTGTCGCCCACGATCCCGCTGATTTTGTTTTTCGCGTTTCAGCTTAAGTTTGCCATCATCACGCCGGCGCTGATCACCGGCTCGTTCGCCGAACGCGTGCGCTTCAAAGGCTATCTGGCGTTTATCGTCCTGTTTTGCCTGTTTATTTATTGCCCGCTGGCGCACTGGACCTGGCATCCCGATGGCTTTTTGCGCAAGTGGGGCGTGCTCGACTTTGCCGGTGGCACTGTGGTGCACATCTCGGCGGGCGTGGCAGCGCTGGCTGGAGCACTGGTACTAGGGCCCCGCAAAGCACACCGCGGCACCTCTTTCTCGACGCCGAATGTGCCGTTTGTGCTCTTGGGTACGGGCCTGCTGTGGTTCGGCTGGTTTGGCTTCAACGCGGGCTCGGCCTTGGGGGCCAACGAAACGGCCGCGCTGTCCTTCGTCAACACCAACTTGGCTTCTGCTGCCGCGCTGCTGGCCTGGATGCTGATTGAAGTAGCCCGCGGCGGCAAGCCGACGGCCATGGGCGCCTGCATCGGGGCCGTGGTAGGCTTGGTGGCCATCACGCCGGCCGCCGGCTACGTCGATTATGGCCAAAGCATCCTGATCGGGATGGTGGGCGCTGGTGTCAGCTTTATGGGTGTGCACTGGAAAAACAGCCGTACGCGCATCGACGACACGCTGGACGTGTTCCCGTGCCACGGCCTGGGTGGCATCGTAGGCATGATCCTGACGGGCGTATTTGCGGCGAAAGTAGGCTTGGTGCATGGCAGCACCACCGTGTTCAGCTACCATCTGCTGGGTCTCGTGATCGTGATTGCCTATACGTTTGGCGTTTCCTGGGTGCTGCTGAAGCTCACCGACATGCTGTTTGGCCTGCGGGTAAAAGACGCTGACGAAGAGCTGGGCCTCGACCTGAGCCAGCACGAAGAATCGACCTATCACGTCGACGAAGAATTCGAGAAAACCTATCGCAAAGAGTTGGTTTCGTAGCCTTTGCCTAATTGCCCGACTCAGTAGAAGGGCGCGTTGCGGACGCGGTGCGCTCTTCTACCCGGCTCGGTTTTATTGTCCATCCTTCACTTACGGGACTTCTCTCCATGTCAATTTTGCGCTTCAAAGCGCTGGAACTGGTCGATCATCGCAAGCCGGTTTTAGTTGTTCCAGCTACCGAAAGCCGGTCCGCCAGCTTCGGCAAAAACGTATTCAACACCGAAGCCATGCGCGTTTCCATGTCTGGCTCGGCATTCAAAAAATTGCAGGCCACCATCAAGCAAGGCCACGCCATCGATTCGGATCTGGCTGATGCCGTGGCAGCGGGCATGAAAGCTTGGGCCCTGGCCAAAGGTGCTACGCACTACACGCACTGGTTCCAGCCGCTGACCGGCGCCACCGCCGAAAAACACGATTCATTCTTCGACCTCGACGGCGAAGGCAAGGCCATCGACAAGTTCAAAGGCTCGGCGCTGGTGCAGCAGGAGCCCGACGCTTCGTCGTTCCCCAACGGCGGCATCCGCAACACCTTCGAAGCCCGCGGCTACACGGCCTGGGACCCCACGTCACCAGCTTTTATTTTGGAGACGGCAGGGGCGAAAACGCTGTGTATTCCCACGATTTTCGTGGCCTACACCGGCGAAGCGCTCGACTACAAAGCGCCGCTGCTCAAGTCGCTGGCTGTGCTTGAAAAAGCGGCCGTCGATGTCTGTCACTACTTCGACAAAGACGTGCAGCGCGTGCACACCACGCTGGGCATCGAGCAGGAATACTTCCTCGTGGACAAAGCCCTCTACGACGCCCGCCCCGATTTGGTCATGACCGGCCGCACGCTGTTTGGGCATGCGCCGTCCAAGGGTCAACAGCTTGAGGATCACTACTTTGGCTCGATACCAAGTAGGGTGCATGCTTTTATGCTCGAATTCGAGGAAGAGGCTACTAAGTTGGGTATTCCGCTGCGCACGCGCCACAACGAAGTGGCGCCCAACCAGTTTGAGTGCGCCCCGACTTTCGAAGACGCCAACCTAGCTGTCGACCACAACCAGCTCCTGATGGATTTGATGGGCAAAGTGGCAGAGCGGCACAACTTTAAGATCTTGCTGCACGAAAAGCCCTTTGCAGGCATCAACGGTTCGGGCAAGCATAACAACTGGGCCATGAGCACCGACACGGGCGTCAACTTGCTCGCGCCTGGCGGTCGGCCGAAGGAAAACCTGCAATTCCTGACCTTTTTTGTGAATGTGATCAAGGCCGTGCACCGCTACGGTGAGCTGTTGCGGGCCAGCATCGCGTCGGCTTCAAACGACCACCGCCTGGGGGCCAACGAAGCGCCGCCGGCCATCATGAGCGTGTTCGTGGGCTCGATGCTGGACTCGGTCCTGGACGAGCTGGAGCGCACGGCCAAGCTGCCCCTGGACAAGGGCGACAACATCTACCTCAAGCTGGGCATCGACAAGATCCCGGCCATCCTGCTCGACAACACCGACCGCAACCGCACCTCGCCCTTCGCCTTCACGGGCAACAAGTTCGAGTTCCGCGCCGTGGGCTCCTCGGCCAACTGCTCCTCGGCCATGACCACACTCAACGCCATCGTCGCCGATCAATTGATCGATTTTAAAGCCACCGTTGACGGCCTGATTGAGAAGGGCAAAAAGAAGGAAGTCGCCATTGTGGAAGTGCTCCGCGACTACGTGATTTCTTCTAAAAATGTACGCTTCGAGGGCAATGGCTATTCGGATGAATGGAAGGAAGAAGCAGCGAAGCGCGGCCTCGCCAATGTGCCTACGACGCCCCATGCCTTGGACGCGCTCATTCGGGAAGATGCAGCCGCGTTATTCGAACGCCATCATATCTTGACGCACGTCGAGCTACACGCCCGCCACGAGATTCTGCTGGAAGACTACATCAAAAAAATTCAGATCGAAGGCCGCACGATGGGCGATTTGGCCATCAATCACATCATCCCGACGGCCATTGCCTACCAGACCAAGCTCATTAACAACGTGTGCGGCCTACGCGAGATTGGCCTCGACGGCGACCATACCAACGTGACCCTGGATACCATCAAGGCCATTTCGCGCTACGTGTCCACCATCAAGACGGAAGTAGACGCGATGGTGGAAAGCCGGAAAGTGGCCAACAAGATCGAAGACACGCACGAGCGCGCCGTAGCCTATTGCGAAACCATTCGCGATCGGTTCGACGTCATCCGCCGTGCCGTGGATAAACTGGAATTGATGGTGGCCGATGAAGACTGGCCTTTGGTGAAATACCGCGAATTGCTATTCAGGCACTAAAAGAGCTTAATAACCAATGCCTTATGCCTAACGCAGCCGAAGTGGGAGAGAGGTGCTTCGGTTGCGCTCGGCATGCAAGGTTGGAAGATCTAGCGCAGCAGCTCAACGATAGCTAGGTCCTTACCATTGGGTTGCCAAGTCGTCGGTGGGCTTGTGCAACATGGTCTGAATCAGGTCGTTGATGATTTTTTTTGCGTGTGCATCTACTTCGGTTAGCTTCTGGTCGCGGTACTTGCTAGGCCGGGTGTACACGATTTTTTCGATGCTGGTGGTAGTAGGGCCAGTGCTGTATTTGCCCACACGGAGATAATCGGGTTCTGTATATAATATATTGGTAATCAAGTACTTATAAAATCCGTCTTTCACCGAAACGGACACTGCATACGTGTAAGCTTCCTGCCCTTTTTTGCGCGTAATCCGCGTCCGGACGACGCCCACTTCCTGATTGTTCCGAAGTTCCGTGGCCTTATAATCGCGCACCTGCTGCGCCGACCATTCCTGCGCCCGCGAGAACAATTGGTCTTTCGACGCATCGGCTACGGGCACTACCGCCGTGTATACTACTTTATGTGTGGCGTTGTCGAGGGGTAAAATCGAGAAAGTATAAGGCACCTGCTGAGCGCTGGCCGCACTGCCGAGCAGGGCAAGCCAGAGAATAAGTAAAACTTTCATGGGGTGGGGTTTGGGTACGGGGTGGAACCAAAACGGAAGTAACAGTATACGACAGAAGTGCCAAGGAGGTAGATCGCTGCCCGTGGTGGACGAGGCATTGGTTGTACATACTTAATGGCCACAAATTACGCGCCCAATTCACGATAATAATCGGGGGCGGCGTTACCGCGCGGGCGCCAAGATAGATCGGGCTCTGAAAAACTCGTCCACCTTGCTGTTAAACGCAGCGGCGTGCTCCCGTAGCGTGGCATGGCCGCTGTTGGGCACAATCCAGAGCCAAGCGCGGGGCAGATTCTGGTAAATGGCTACGGTGTGTTCGGGCCGAATTACGTCGTGATCGCCGGCAATGATAAAAGCAGGCGCCTTGATGCGGCCCAGCGCCGACAGCGGCACGTGCGGCTGGTTCCAATCGAGCAGGAATACCTTCCAGTCGTTTTTGCGGGTGGGGTCGGTGAACTTTTGGCTTTTGCCTTCCTGGTAGCCGCGCTTCATTTGTTGCCACAGTTCCGGCATGAGCGCCGTGGAATCAGGCCAGAGGTTGGCGCCGGTGGCGGCCAGCTTTTTTACCTTCTCGGGGTGGCGCAAGGCCAGCAGCAACGCCGTAATGCCGCCGTCGCTCCAGCCCAGCACATAGGCCGAATCGAGGCGCAATTGGGCGAGCAACGCGGCACAATCGTCGGCCATCATCTCGAAGCTCAAGGAATCGGCGCGATCCACGGATTTGCCGTGGGCCCGGCTGTCGAGGGCCAAGACGCGGTAGCGCTTGGCGAAGTAGGGAATGGTTTTCTGAAAGTCCTTGCTGCTGCCGCCATTGCCGTGCAAAAGCAGCAGGGGCGGGCCGGTGCCATACGCTTCGTAGTACAGCTTCACGCCGCGCACGGTAGCGTACTTGCCGGCGGCAGGGTTGTTGCCATAGGGTACTGTCTGAGCCACAGCCCATTGGCAAAGCAGCAGAAGCGAAAAGAACAGCAAGTGGCGTTTCATAAAACCAAGGTAATGCCTTATAAGCCTTGGTCTGCAAAACCGTTTTCGGCAACTACCAACGGCTTGCGCACGAAGTGGCTGTAGCGCTCGGCAGCAGTCTGGATTTCCTGATCGGTAGCTTGGCTCACAGGCCCGAAAAGCTTCTTAGTGACCACCACGCTGTCTTTTTTGTGCATTCGTGCCCACGTGCCGAGCACCCGCCCGTTCTGCACAATGGTCGGATTGAAAATGCCGTTTACCGTAATCACTTGTCGTGTGTAAGCTTCAGGTAGACAGATACTTCTGTTGCGGTAGCCCAACACATACTCATCGAAACCGGCCAATAGGTGCGTGTCAGTAACCTGCGGCTGCGGTGTAGGAGTAGCGAGTGAAAGCCAATAAGTTTCTCCATCCAGGGTTTCGCAGACCAAAACGGCCTTGTTCAGCTCCAGGCCTTGCTTGGCCTCCTTGAGCGTCAGACCCGACCACCAGGCAAAATCTGGCAGCGTGGCCGGGCCGTGGCTGGTAAAATACCGTTTGGCCAACTCCGCCAGTGCCTCTTCCCGACCTAGGGGCTGGGACGGGGCAATCCACTCATCCAGTAAGGTGAAAGTCGGGCTGGCGCCTCGCCGAGTGCCGTAGCAAAGCAGCTGCGAGAAAGCTGCTCTCTGGATGATGTGCGACAAACGAAAGCCGGTGGCCTCAATGCCCGCTTGCCCAAACACGCCGGATAATTCCTCGCGGGTTAGCTGATTGCCTCCCTGCAATGAGTTGATTAACAAATCTTTACAACGATCAAAGGTGGCGTCGTCAAGCGCCTCCTTCTTATACAATGTTGCGCAGGCGGCAATTCTGCGCGGCCCCACTAAGGTGAGCAGCCAACGAATATCGGCCGCCGCCACTACATGCAGCGTGCCTCGCAGCAACGAGGTACGGACGATGGATTTATCGGCAAATGCCTGCTCAATAGTCTCCTCAGTAGCTCCCGGCACCCTTATGCCAAGCGCCCATTTAGCCTGCGCATAGTCCTGCGCCTGAAGGGCGCCAAACCAAGCCGCTACTTCCGCGGGGCCAGTAAATCGCGGCGCGGTAAGCTGATGGTTAGCAAGGCGGAGTTGGGCAATATCGAGAGCGTTCATGCAGCGTATTATCGAGGTGCACGATTTGCGGCAGTTGGGTCATTGAAAGTAACGCTGTTGGCTCGCTGGTTTGGTAGCATTAGTCAACAGTGAGAAGCGACAGGCGGTGTATGCTCAGGGCAGAGTGGCTCAGGTGTCGGTCGTGACGTCATCCCATTCTTGGTCCATATACTTGATGAGCCAATTAAAGGAATAATGTCTTTCAAATACCACCCCTCGGTCGAGATTACCCGGATTTGGTTTTTGCTTCATTCTCGCATCGGTGCACGCCCAATTCAGCCTCAGTATTAAATCTGCTTGGTCGAGAATTTCCTTTTTGCTTCTCAGCTTAGCTTTTTCACGAAAATCATTCTCAGATAAGTCATGAATGATTTTCACGTCACTGGCCACATTACACATGCGATCGGGATAGCTCAAGGTGTCGACAAAGCCTAACGCCCACAGCATGACGTGTAAGCTTTCGTAGCGCCAACCGGCGTCGGTTTTCTGCTGTTCGGTCGGCCGCTTTGCCCTTGCATATCCTTGCTCGGTTGGCGTCAGCTTGGAAGAGATGTGAAAGTCCGCATCCATTTTTGCCAAGTAACGCTGCTCAAGCCCTTCGCTTTTTAAGCCGATGTAGCACAGCGCCAAGGCCCTATCAACTACTTCATCTTTCGTGCGGAAAGATGCCTCTGCCTCTGAATCGACGAATAGTGAATTTGGGTTTGTGTAAACAGGAATACCGTGAGCTTTACAATAAGCCTCAGATTGCATTCGTCTGTCTTTTTGATCTTTAGTAGGAACAATGTTTTCTACTGGTATTTTATCTTCCGACGAAGCTTTGGCATTACTATAACTACTGCAAGAGAAAAGACCAGTAGCTAGAAGAAGGGAAGAAATTCTGAGCATTTTTAAATGACAGTTTGAGAAGCAGGCAACACGCGGTTTTGCCGTAGTCTACAAACTTATCAATCTGCTCCAGACGCACAATCACCTCACTTTGCCGCTATAACAAAGAATTTCCCTTACCCCGCCGTATCCATTACCTCATCGCCATCGTCGGCCATCACGCGCGCAATTTTCTCGATATTCAGGCTGCGGGCGGAGGCGTCAAAAATTTCGCGGTAGGTGCCTTTCATGTCGTAAAGCTCGTCGTGGGTGCCGCTTTCCACCATGCGGCCCTGCTTCATGACGTAGATGCAGTCGGAATCCACGATTTGGGCGAGGCTGTGGGAGATGATGACCACCGTGCGGCCCTGCTTGATGGCATCGAGCGAGTTCTTGATTTGCTCCGTCGCGATGGCGTCGAGGGAAGCGGTGGGCTCGTCGAGGAAGATGATGGGTGGGTTTTTCAGGAACAGCCGCGCAATGGCGATGCGCTGCTGCTGACCACCGCTAAGTTGTTGAGCATCTGACTGATACTGTTTAGGTAATTCCATAATCTGCTGGTGCAGATAGGCTTGCTTGCCGGCTTCGACCACTTCCTCAAACGTCGCGTGCATGTTGCCGTAGCGAATGTTTTCTTCGATGGTGCCTTTGAAAATGTGGTTTTTCTGGAGCACCAACCCGATGCGCTGGCGCAGGGCGTGCGTGTCGTAATCGGCGAGCGGGCGGCCGTCGAGCAGCATTTTGCCGCGGTCGGGCTCGTAGAACTTGCAGAGCAGATTGATGATGGTGCTTTTGCCCGCGCCACTCAGGCCCACCAGCGCCGTGGTTTTGCCTTCTTCTATGGTCAGGCATACATCATAAAGGGCCTGTGTGCCACTGGGATAGGTAAAATCGACGTTGCAGATCTCGAATGTGCCGCGCACCTGATCGGGCTGGATAGGGCCGGTTGCTTCTTTGGCGTCGTCTGCGTCGAGGATGTCGAAAAAGCCTTCCGAATAGGTAAGGGCTTCGTTCATCTCGTCGTAGATGCGGTGCAGCTGCCGGATGGGCGCCGATACGTTGTTAAACAGCAGAATATGGAACATGATGGCCCCGATCGAAATCTGCCGGTCGAGCACAAGATAGGCCGTCAGGATGATGATAAGCACCACACCGACCTGCTCCACAAAGGTTTTGAGGCCGTCGTAGAGGAAGTTGGTTTTGCGCGTCTGAAGCTGGGCTTCTTGAAGGTTCTGTTGCAGCTGATTCTGCTTTTCCTCCTCGTAGTCTTCGCGCACGAAGCTTTTAATGACTACTGCCGAATCGATGAGGTTGACCAAGCCTTGGCTTTTCTGCTCACGCAGGCTGCGCAACGCCCGGCGCGTGCCGTTGAGCTTATCGGCCTGTCGGTAGCTGATCCAGAAATAGATCGGCAGAATAAATAGCGCCACCAGCCCCACGTACACGTTGGCCGTGAACATGATAACCAAGGCTACCACGGCATTGGCAAACAGCGGCAGAATGTCGATAAAGAAGTTTTGCACCAGCTTCATCAGGCTTTCAACGCCGCGGTCGATGCGGGTTTGGAGCTTGCCAGTCTGGTTGCCGCTTTCGGAGTAAAACCCTAACTGATAGCCCAGCAGCTTATGAATCGCGTCCTGCGAGAGCGTGCTCGACACGTTGATGCGAATTTTCTCGCCATAAAACTTCTGCCCGAACTGGATAAACGTGTTCACTATTTCCTTGCCCAGCAGCAGCGCACTCACAACTATCAGTAAATCAAGGCCTTGTGCGAGCCCTTTGTGGGCGTCGAGTAGGCCTTGCACCGTGTCTACGGTGTAGCGCAACACAAACGGGTTGACCTGCGCCGCCAGCGAGCCCACTAGCGTCAGGAGCAACGTGCTGATTACTAATCGCTTATAAGGAAGAACGTAGGGGTAAAGTCGGCGAATGATTTCCCAAAGACTCATAACAGGTGCGGATTGATGAAGCGGCACCTTGTTAGACGTGAGCAGTGGGAGTGGGGTTTATTCGGGGGTGTATGAAGGAGGGCAGGCTGCGCTGCGCATGGCGAACGCACGAAGCGAAATAATATTCAGCCGTCGTGGCTTACAGAAAGCTCGGTGTTCAGAAAGAATGTGAAACCCAACGGCTTTTCCTGTTTCTTTAAGGCAAGAAAATCTTCTGATCCTTCAATATCTTCTGGATGAACAAATTAGCATTTCTAGCGCTAGCCGGCAGCTTGGCGGCCAGTGCGCCGGCCGTGGCCCAACAGGCCGAAAAAGTCGATCAGGCCATGATTGCCAAGATCAAAGACGAAGGCCTGAACCGCTCCAAAGTAATGGAAACGGCCTTTTACCTCACCGATGTCTGTGGCCCGCGTCTCGCCAACTCCGAAGGCTTGCAGCGCGCCAACCAATGGACCAAAACGCAGCTCACCAAGTGGGGCTTGGTTAATGCCAACATCGAGCCGTGGGGCGATTTTGGTCGTGGCTGGGACATTGAGAAGTCGTACGTGGCCATGACCAAGCCGTATTACCATGCCATGATCGGGGCGCCGAAAGCCTGGACGCCTTCCACCAGCGGCCCCATCAAGAAGCAGGTTGTGTACGTGAAAGCCGCCGCAGAAACCGATCTCGACAAATACAAAGGCCAGCTGCGTGATAAAATCGTGATCACGGAAGTGACCTCGCCGCCCAAGGCAGGTTTTGAACCGGATGCTAAGCGCTACACCGACGAGGAATTGCAGAAAATGACGGCCGCCACGGCAGGCCCGTCGGCTCGCCCGGCTCTCTCCGACGATGCCATGGCTGCTTACCGCGCCCGCATCGCGCTGCGCGGTAAAATCACGGAGTTCCTGATGAGCGAAGGTGCCTCCGCCGTGTTGAGCAACCCCCGCGGCGGCTCCGACGGTACGTTTTTCACCAGCAACGGCGCGCCTTACGCCGCCGACGCTAAGCCTGTGCTGCCCGAAATTGAAATGGCTCCCGAAGATCAGCTGCGCATGATTCGGCTGGTGGAAGGCGGCATTCCGGTGGAAGTGGAGATGGAAACCATCACCAAGTTTCAAACGCAGGATTTGAAGGGCTACAACGTCATCGCCGAAATTCCCGGCACCGACCGCAAGCTCAAAAGCGAAATCGTGATGCTGGGCGGCCACCTCGACTCGTGGCACGCCGCCACTGGCGCCACCGACAATGCCGCCGGTTGCGCCGTGATGATGGAGGCGGTACGCATCCTGAAAGCCCTGAACGTCAAGCCGAAGCGCACCATCCGGATTGCCTTGTGGGGTGAGGAGGAAGAAGGCCTGCACGGCTCGAAAAACTACGTGAAAAACCACTTCGGCGACCCCGCCACCATGAAGATGCTGCCGGATCATGAGAAGCTGGCGGGCTATTTTAACCTCGACAACGGCACCGGCAAAATCCGCGGTATCTATCTGCAAGGCAATGAAGCAGTTGCGCCAATCTTCACGGCATGGCTGCAACCCTTCGCCGACCTCGGCGCGACTACTATTACGCCCCGCAACACCGGCGGCACCGACCACTTGTCTTTTGACGCCATTGGCTTGCCGGGTTTCCAGTTTATTCAGGATGGCCTCGATTACGGCACGCGCACCCATCACACCAACATGGATACCTACGAGCGCCTGCAACCCGACGACCTCAAGCAGGCTTCGGTGATCGTCGCCTCATTCGTGTACAACACCGCCATGCGCGACCAGAAACTGCCGCGCAAAGCCATGCCGCAGCCCAAGTCGTAAGTCAAGCTGAGCATAAACACAAACGCCCCGCTGGTTCCAAGACTAGCGGGGCGTTTGTGATTGGAGCGGTCTTTTGCTACCCCAACTGCTCGTGAAACAACCGTAGCGTCCGTTCCCAGGCCAGTTTGGCTGCTTCCGCATTGTAGCGCGCCGGCGATGAGTCGTTGTTGAAGGCATGATTAACTCCTTCGTACACATACAGCTCGTAGCGCACGCCGGCGGCTTTCAGGGCCGCTTCGTAGGCCGGGATGCCCGCATTGATGCGCTCGTCGAGGCCGCCGTAGTGGAGCATGACCGCCGATTTGATTAGCGGGACGTCTTCGGCTTTGGGCTGCTGACCGTAGTAGGCCACGGCAGCATTGAGCTTGGAATCGTGCACGGCGAGCTGGTTGGCGAGGCCGCCGCCCCAGCAAAAGCCCACGCAGCCGGTTTTGCCATTGCTGTCTTTGCGGTTGCGCAGGTATTCGAGGGCCCGAACGTAGTTGCTGAGGTTCTGCTGTGGGTCGAGCTTGCCAATCATTGTGCGTCCTTCGTCTTCGTTGGCGGGCGTGCCGCCGAAAGGGGAGAGCGCATCGACACCCAACGCTAGGTACCCGGCTTTCGCCACGCGGCGCGTTACGTCTTTGATGTGGGGCGTAAGCCCGCGGTTTTCGTGAATTACCACCACTGCGCCGCGCTTCTTATGGCCTTTGGGGTGCACTAAGTAGCCTTTCATGGTGGTGTCGTCGCCGGGCCAGGTTACGTCTTCCGCCACGAGGTCTTTGTCGTCCTCGGGGATGGTCGCGGCCTTGACGTAGCCAGGGTCCAGCACGGCCAACGCCGACATGGCCAGCGCCATGCCGCCAGTCAGTTTCACCAACCGCTCCATGAATTCCTTACGCGTTAGCGGCTTGTGGGTATATTCGTCGAAAAGATTGATAATGCGCTGATCCATAGCTAGATATGATTGGGAAGAGTGGAGAGGTGTGTTCTAGCTAAATCTACTACTAAAAAGCTAGCTCCCCTCCTTTTTTAAGGAGGGGTTGGGGGTGGTAAAAGGCGTTGTTTATGTAGAAAGTCATGCAGAGGCGCAGCCGAAGCATCTCTACTGGTTAGTAATCCAACGAAGCGGCAGAGATGATTCGCTCCGCTCTGCATGACCGCTGGGTTTCTAACATTAACCTTCTAGTTCTAGCTGACCACCCCGGCCTGCGGCCACCCCTCCTCGAAAATAAGGAGGGGAGCTAGCTTTTTAGCTCCAGCTTATTTGGCCATCTCGTTTTTGTACACCGAGCCTTCCTTCATCACGAACTTCACCTTTTCCAGAATCGTGATGTCGTCGAGTGGGTTGCCCTCCACGGCTACGATGTCGGCGAGCTTGCCTTTGGTGATGGAGCCGGTGCGGTCTTTCCATTCCAGCAGGTCGGCGGCGTTGAGCGTAGCCGATTGGATCGCCTGCATCGGCGTGAGGCCAAATTTCACCATGTAAAAGAACTGCTTGGCGTTCCAGCCGTGCGGATACACGGCGGCATCGGTGCCGTAGGCGACTTTCACGCCGGCTTTTACGGCTTTTTGGAAGTTCTCGCGCTGCAATTTGCCCACCGAGCGCTCCTTCTCGATGATCTTGGCGGGATAGCCCTTCTTGGCATATTCCGACAGGATGTAATCGTCGTCGTAGATGTCGGAGACGAGCCAAGTGCCGTTTTTCTTCATCAGCTTAATATCCTCATCGTCGAGCAGACTGCCGTGCTCAATGCTCGTGACGCCAGCCAGCACCGCCAGCTTGATGCCCTCCGCACCGTGGGCGTGGGCGGCTACTTTTTTGCCCCAGCGATGCGCTTCGTCCACGGCCGCTTTCATTTCCTCCAGCGAATAGAGAGCCGCCCCGGCGCTGCCTTCTTCGCTCAATACGCCCGCCGTAGCGTGAATTTTAATCCAGTCGGCGCCGAATTTTACGTTGTTGCGCACCCGCTTGCGAATCTCGTCGGGGCCGTCGGCAATGCCGGTGTAGTCTTTGTTTGTTCTCCAGTCAATTTCTGGCGAAAAGCCCGTCAGGTCGCCGTGGCCGCCCGTGGCGCTGAGCGCAAACGTAGCCACCAGCATGCGCGGACCGGGAATAGTACCCGCGTTGATGGCGTTACGCAACGACACGTCTATCAGGTCGCTGCCGCCCAAGTCGCGCACCATCGTAAAGCCTGCCGCCAGGGTGCGCTGGGTGTTGAGGTGGGCTACTACTGCCTTGTCAATGGCAGTTTTGCGGAAAATGTCTTCGTAATAATTATCGCCGGGCGTCATGGAGAGGTGCGTGTGGCAATCGATCAGGCCGGGTAGCACCGTGGCGTTGCTCAAATCGATTACCTCGGCGCCCTGCGGAATCGCCAGCGAGGGGCCCACGTCCACTATTTTATCGTTGT
This sequence comes from Hymenobacter sp. BT491, assembly GCF_014349165.1. Classification (NCBI taxonomy): domain Bacteria; kingdom Pseudomonadati; phylum Bacteroidota; class Cytophagia; order Cytophagales; family Hymenobacteraceae; genus Hymenobacter; species Hymenobacter sp. BT491. The sequence goes on from NZ_JACSJJ010000001.1 coordinate 370,898, forward strand.
CGATGAGGATGATCTGGTTGGTGAGCACCGTGCCTTTTACCACATCGACCAGACGGCCGGCTTTGATGGCTTTGAGCTTCGACTGCGCTTGCGCCGCGTTGCAAAGCGAAAAATACAATGCAATGATTATCAGTAACTTAAGTTTCATGAAGAAAGGCTTGATTTCGAATGGTGATGAGTACGTGCTTTTAAAGCTACGCCTGTGTTCTTAGCTGCACAACGAACGCCCGATCGCAGCAAAAAGCCCAACCGGCTCGGTTGGGCTTGTATTGTTCTGATAATCAAGAAGTTATTCCTCTCGATTTACGGTATCGGGGCTGAAGGCAGGCACGCAGATTGACCAATATTCCACTTCTTCGTCGAAGGGGTTGGAATATTGCACCCGCGCGCCGGCTTTGATCAGCAGCGATTCGCCGGCCGTAAGCTCAATTACGTCGCCGTCGACTTCGAAGCGTTTGCGGCCGCGCACCACAATCGTAACCTCATCAAATTCAGGCGTTTGGTGCGGTTCGCCCCACTGCGGCGGCGCTACCATGTGCGCCACGCTGTACGCGCCGGTGTGCGTGCTGGCAAGGCCAATGTGCTCTTCGATCAGCTTGCCGTCGGTGGTGGGAACGCGGAAAGGATTTTGCTGGCGGAAATATCGTTTTTCGGACATCAGGAACAGGAGTTAGTTGGTTTTGGTGGGGCATTCGCCTTTGGTGAAAGAAGTAACGCCGGCGTTGGTGGCTACGCACGCGTTGCTGTATACTTTGCCGTCGCAGCCACAAACGGGGTCGTATTGCATGGTGCAAATGGCGTCTGTGCGAATCTTGCTGGCGTCGATGCAGGTCGTTTTGGCCGTGGCGGCCGGCTGCGCAGGGCGGCTACAAGCAGCGCTCAGCAATAGCAGGGAGGCAAGGAAAGTAGGTTTCATACGAAAAGGCAAAAATGGGTGCTGATGGGCAGATCAGTTGGAAATACGGGCGGCTAGCCGCCTGTGGCAATCTTGCGTATATATTTTACTTCAACTATTTTTAGCTTACTCCCAAAACCCCGGCCGCCGTGCTTCGTATAGGCAGGCAGACCGGCTAAAAGCAAGCCCACACAGCTTGCTGGTTACCTGCTCCGTTGGCAGAACCGCCGCTACACTATTGTTTCATCCTCCACTTTCTCCCCATTTACTAACATGTCGTATCACGAAGAAGACAACTCGGGTAAAATCCTTCTCGCCGCTCTTGCTGGTGCCGGTGCTGGCATCATTGCCGGTATGCTGATGGCCCCCGACAAAGGCAAAGCTACCCGCGACAATCTGAAAAACGCAGCCACCAAATATAGCGGCCAACTCGGCGAGCAGCTTTCCAAATACGGCGAGCAACTCGATACCCAATTCAAAGGCTACATGGAAAAGCTTGAAGATCTGGGTATTACGGGTGCTGGCAGCGGCCTCAAGCTGAAAGGCAGCTGGGACGAGGCCAAAGGCAAATTGCGTCAGCAGTATGCCCAGCTCACCGACGATGATCTGAACTACGTGGAAGGCCAAGAGGACGACCTTTTGGGCCGTCTGCAACAAAAGCTTGGCAAAGGCAAAAAGGAAATCACTAAGATCCTGAACGACTTGTAAGTCGTGTGACCTTTTTAAAAGATGACTGATAAAAAGCCTTTCTCATACTTGAGAAAGGCTTTTTTCTTCAACCCTGTTTCCGGCCGAGCCGTTAGTACACCAACAGCCAAGCACAACAAGTTGGCTTTCTTCCAACGCTTCCATCCTTTTCACGCTTACCTACTATGAAAGACAACAGTGGCAAAGTAATTCTCTCCCTGCTCGCCGGCGCAACGGCTGGCATCGTTGCTGGCTTGTTGCTGGCGCCCGAAACCGGCGACGAAACCCGCAGCGGCCTCAAAAAATCGGCTGCTAAGCTCGGCGACGACCTCAGCAAGCTGCTCAAAGACGGCCTCGCCCGCGTAAACGACCTCAAAGGCAACGCCACCGGCGACCAACAGCCCGCCGGGCAATCGGCCGCCGACGAAGTGCTCCAGTCCATGGCCGGCGATACCGGTACGGGCTCCCACCACGGCGCCGAACCCGTCACCAGCCCCGACGACCGCAGCATCGCCTCCACCCAATCGCCTAGCGGCACCAGCCTCAGCGACGTAGGTGGCGACGACGCTCCCGACGGAGGCCTCGGGCGCCCAGGCGCCAGCAGCTACGGCCAAGGTTTGTAGCATAAGTTTTTCGGGGATTTGCAACCCTCGTCTTCCGATTTCGTAAACCACTTCACAACCGACTTGAAAGAAAATCGGCGAGGTTTCAGAAGTAAAATTGCCGAGTGATAGAGCTTCTCGTAGGTTTTGGTTTACTAGCCTACTTGTAAAATCGTATCAGTCCATCGCAAGCTTCTTCTAAGTACCCCGATTGGAAGGGTAAGTCAGTTGATTAGTAGGAAAGCCTCTTGCGATTACCGCAGGAGGCTTTTCGTTTTTCTGGGCTTGTATACCAAGCAACTCAGATAAACTGAGTTATTGCTTGTTATTACAAATAATTGATAGTCAATCAGTTGTAAATATGTTATAAAATTGTTGCTCAGTTTGTAACACTAGCTTAGCACTCTCCGTAAAAGAAGCCATAACCGACTTAGAAGAAGATCGGAAAGTAATTCGAAGTAAAATTGCCGGCGGTAGAGCTTCTATCAGGGGTTGGTTTTAATTAACCTGGTAGCAAAATCGTATTTGCCCATCGCAAGTTTCTTCACGTTTTCCTTTCTGCTGAAAAGTTAGTTTTTAAAAGAAAAGCCTCCCGCGACATGCGCGGGAGGCTTTTCGATTTTTAGGCCCATGCCGTTGGTTACTTCGGCGCTTCCGTTTTGGGCGCGTTTTCCGACTTGGTGTACTCGGGCTTCATTTGCGGGAAGAAGAGCACATCCTGAATTGAGTTGGAGTTAGTCATGATCATGCTCAGGCGGTCGATGCCGATGCCCAGGCCCGCGGTGGGCGGCATGCCGTATTCTAGGGCGCGCAGAAAGTCTTCGTCGAGCACCATCGCTTCGGTGTCGCCGCGCTTGCCGAGCTCCAACTGGTCTTCAAAACGCTGGCGCTGGTCGATGGGGTCGTTGAGCTCCGAGAACGCATTACAGATTTCCTTGCCGTTACAAATCGCCTCGAAGCGTTCCACCAAGCCGGGCTTGGAGCGGTGCTTTTTGGCCAGCGGCGACATCTCGACGGGGTAGTCGGTGATGAAAGTCGGCTGAATCAGCTTTGGCTCGCACAGCTCGCCGAATAGCTCGTCGATGATTTTGGCTTTGCCCATGCTGGGGTCAAGTGGCACGTGCAGCTTGGCAGCAGTTTCGCGCAAGCCCGCTTCGTCCATTTCCGAAATGTCGACGCCTGAAAAGTGCTGGATGGCTTCGTACATAGTAAAGCGCTGCCACGGCCGCTTGAAGTTGATCAGGTTCTCGCCGACTTGTACTTCCGTTTTGCCGTGTAGCTCCATCGCCACGCGCTCGACCATCTCCTCCACGAGGTCCATCATCCAGTAGTAGTCTTTGTAGGCTACGTACAGCTCCATCTGAGTGAACTCGGGGTTGTGGAAGCGCGACATGCCTTCGTTGCGGAAGTCCTTCGAGAACTCGTACACGCCGTCGAAACCGCCTACAATTAACCGCTTGAGATACAACTCGTTGGCAATGCGCAGATACAGCGTCATGTCCAGCGTGTTGTGGTGCGTCTTGAAAGGGCGGGCAGCGGCCCCGCCGTATAACGGCTGCAAGATGGGGGTTTCTACTTCTAGGTAGCCTTTGTCGTTCAGGTAGTTGCGCATGGCTTGCACCAGTTGCGTCCGCTTGATGAAGGTGTCGCGCACCTGCGGATTAACAACCAGATCAACGTAGCGCTGGCGGTAGCGCTGCTCGGGGTCGGTGAAAGCGTCATAGGTAATTTTCTCGCCGGTAGCTTCATCGACGCGCTCCTTCACTACGGGGAGCGGGCGTAAGCTCTTGCTAAGCAGCGTGAAACCAGTGACGTGGATAGACGTTTCGCCTACCATCGTCACGAAGACGCGGCCTTTTACCCCAATGAAGTCGCCGAGGTCAAGCAGCTTCTTAAACACAGTATTATACAGCTCTTTGTCTTCGCCCGGACAGATTTCGTCGCGGTTGATGTAGAGCTGAATGCGGCCCGAAGCGTCTTGCAGTTCCGCAAACGAAGCCTTGCCTTTCACGCGCACCGACATCACCCGGCCGGCCAGACTCACGTCCTGGAAGTTGTTGAGTTCAGGATGGTAGTTGTCCAGAATTTCCTGGGCGTAGAAATTCACATCGAATAGCTCGGAAGGATACGGCTCGATGCCGAGCTTCTGAAGTTCCTCCAGCTTCTGGCGGCGTATCTGTTCCTGTTCGCTGAGGTGCTGCATGGGGAGTGTCGTTGAATAAGCCTGCAAAGGTAAACTCTAACCGCAGATTTTAACAGATTCATTGGCACTACGGGGCGCCACAAACAAAAAGCGCCGTCCCAGTGGGGCGGCGCTTAGGTCTATATGCAGTAGTGGGTGAAAAAGCAGTGCTATTAAGCAGCAATGTTCATCTGCGTAGGAGCTTCGCCCGTGAGTAGCGGCTCGACTTTGCTACGCAAACGCTCGGCTACGAAGCTGTTTTGCAGGTGCTTAGGCAGCTCAGCTACTATTTGCTGATATCGTGCCAAACCTACTGCTTTCGCGATGTAGCTTTCATGAATTCCATTCAGGAAGCTCACAATGTTGAGCAGCGATTGGTGAAACAGCTTGAAGTCGATCTCGGCTTCCACATAACGCTCGATCTCACGGCTGGTCTGGGAGATTTGCAGACGGCCTAGCAGATCGAAGATGGTGGTATAGCCCAAGCGCCACGTAATTTGCTGCCAGTGCGAAGCGGTCCACTTGTCGAGCAGCTTGCCCGTCTTCTGGCTGCGCAAGGCCGTGTTGGGGTTAGCCTGCACCTGCTGACGCGTCCACTGGGCTTTCATGCGGCGCGTGGTGCGCAAGAACTGTCCGATCTGGGCCTGAGCGTCAATCTCTTTAGCCGCGATGTGCAACCCCGCCTTATAACCGGCCAAAGGCAAACGGTGGATGCTAAAGTCGCCATACGGGCCAGCGGCATAGAACGACACCGGGCGCGGATAGGCATTCTTCACCACCAATCGGCCTACCTCGCGGCGCACCAACGACGGATTATTAGAACGTACCCCGGTCGTGTACAGAAAGCCCTGCAAACCGGCCATGATGGTGTGGTAAGCCTGGGGGAAAGTCCAGTGCAAGGCATTGCGCAGGTAATCTTCGTCGCCTAGCTCGGCGGTGGTCCGCAATGCGTACTCCGTGCTCCAGCAAGCGTGCAACAGCTTTGTGATGGCCTGCACGTCCGTATCCGTCAGCTCCGCTTGGTGCGCGCGGAAATAGGGAAGATGCTGCAAACAACCCGCCTCATCGTCGTACCCCTGGATGTGGTAGTTGATCGCAAAGAAATAGTTGAGGAAAACCTGGGCTGGAATGGATTTGCGCCACGTTTCCTCAGCTTGCTTCTGCTCGTCAGTCACGAGCGGGAAGATGTTGTTTTCCGTTATCGTTGTCATGCTAAGTAAACAGGGGCAGTAAGCTTTGAGTTGCATATTTACTAAAAATATTTGCCATGTTTAACCTTGTATAAGATGGTGATAATCATTAATTTATGTATGACACAGCAGATTGTTTTAGAACAGGAAATCTAGGTCGATTTACTAATTTAATTGTCAAAACGGAAATAGCAAAGAAAAAGCCCTCGCGCCATACGGCACGAGGGCTTTTTCTTTCTCTACGAAACTCTAGATTTCGTCTTTGATTACCGAAACGGCCTCGTGAAGGATGATGTCCTTCTTCAGAGGCTTCACGAAGCGTGAAGCACGGTTTACTTGTACCGAATCGCTGCCTTTGGCTTTGAGATCAACGGCCAGCGGTGCAATAGCCAGCGCTTGAGCGGCCTTCTGTACCTCTTCGTATTTATCGGACTCCACTTTGGCTTTCTGCTGCTCGGCACGGTACGCAGCCAGCTTCAGCGACACCATTGTTTCGTTCTTGCGCTTGACCATGCGCTGTACCATCTCGCTCATCAACCGGAAGCTAGGGTTGGTAGCCACGCGCTTCTTGCTGCTGTCGTTGAGCTTAGCAATTTGTGGGGCGTCGTTCCAGGTCTTATAACGAGCGGGGCTGATTTCATCCCACTTCAAGGGATAATCCGATTCCTTTTCGCCTTGATCGAGGAAAGCATACGCATCGGGCACCATGATGTCCGGAACTACACCTTTGAACTGGGTAGAGCCACCGTTAATCCGGTAAAACTTCTGCGTTGTCAGCTTCAGCGAGCCGAAAGGCTTCAAGTTATTAAACTCGGAAGGCAAAGCATCGTCCAGATCGAAGATGCGCTGCACCGTGCCTTTGCCGTAGGTAGTAGTACCCATTACCACGCCGCGCTTGTAATCCTGCACAGCGGCCGCCAAAATCTCGGAAGCAGAAGCACTGTACTTATTCACCAGCAAAACCAGCGGGCCACTGTATTGTACGCGTGGATCTTTGTCGGTCAGAACGCTAGCGGCGCCTTGGCTGCCTTTTACTTGCACCACAGGACCGTTGTCGATAAACAGACCAGCCATCTCTACGGCGTCTTGCAAAGAGCCACCGCCGTTGAAGCGCAGATCAAGTACCACGCCCTGCACGTTTTCCTGTTGCAGTTTGGCCAGCTCTTTCTTCACGTCTTCGGCGCTGCTGCGGCCGCCATTCTCGTTGAAGTCAGCGTAGAAGCCCGGCAACTTGATGTAGCCGATTTTCTTACCGCCTTCGTTGATTGTAGCCGACTGCGCGTAGGTTTCTTCGATTACCACCACGTCGCGCACAATTGGGATCACCTTCGTGCTGCCGTCGGCCTTACGGACCGTCAGGCGCACTTCAGTCCCCTTCTTGCCGCGAATCAGCGTGATGGCTTTGTCCAAGCGCCAGCCTTCTACCGATACGGGCTCTTCAGCCGCTTGCGCTACCCGCAGAATAATGTCGCCGGCTTTCAGCTCGCCTTGGCGATAAGAAGCACTGCCGGGCACAATGTCGTTTACTTTGATCTGGCCATCCTTCTCTTGCAACGTGGCGCCGATGCCTTCAAAACGACCCGTCATGGCCAAATCGAAAGCGTCCTTGTCTTTTGGTGCAAAATACTCAGTATGAGGATCATATGTATTAGCAATCGTATTAGCATACACGGCTAAGCGATCGTCGGCGTCGTTTTGGAGCAAGTCGTTGAACTGGTCGTCGAAATACTTTAGCACACGCTTGCGGGCTTCGGCTTCCATTTCGGCGGGCGTGCGAATTGGCTCAGAAGTAGTTGCAGCAGAAGGCGTTACCGAAGTAGCTGCCAGCGGTTTGTCTTTCTTCTTGGCCTGCTCGTCCATCATCTCCGACACGCGGATCATGGTCTGATACTTCAGGAACTTGCGCCAATCTTCGCGCTGGGCAGCTTTGTCGGCTGCAAACGTCATCTTGTCGGGTTCTGTCTCAAAAGACTCTTCGGTCGTGAAGTCGAAGGGCTTGGACAGGATATCGCGGTACAAGGCTTGGATATCCTTGGTACGCTGCGTCACCATTTGGGTGCTCAGGTCGAGGAACTCGTGCGAACCACGTTTTACCTCGTCATCGATATCGTTTTGGTACTTAGCTAGTTGGGCTACGTCCGTTTGAAGTAAGAACTTCTTGTTGACGTCTAGGCGCTTAAGATACAAGTCGTACACGCGCTTCGAGAAGGTGTCGTCGATCTTCTCGGGCTGGTAGTGCGCGACGGTGAGCCCCTGCAACATGGCCTTAATCAGTACCTCGTCTTTCTGGGGTGCGCGTGCGTCGTTGCGCCGGTACAGTTTGTAGGAAGCCAGCACAAAGACGGCCAACACCAAGGAGGCATACAGGCCTATTTTGAGTCGGGGGGAAGACATGGAAATGGCAGTAAGATGGTAAAATCAAGTTTAAGTAAAAGCGGCTCTGAGGCTTACGCAAGGCATGATGAGCCGGTTTACCTGAAAACGCCAACAACGGCTAAATAAGTGCCCTGCTGTTTTCGTCGGTAGCAAAAAGGCACAGTAGCACAAGGCTAAGTTGCACCGAATTTGCGACGGAAGTACTCTATTTTGAAAAAATCCTGCCAAAACGAAAATGCAGTGGATTGGCCGGCTGAAAATTATTTTCTCTACCTCTCTGTATAAACAAAAATGCCCTTCCGTGGGGAAGGGCATTTTGTATTTAATGGGCTTTAGCAGCTACTAAAAACGAGCTACACGGTCGCCTTGGTTGCGACGGAACTCATCTTCGAAATAACGAGCGTCTTCGTCGTTGCGGGGTTTCACGCCCATTACGATGCCGCCGTTTTTGATATCGCTCTCATACTGAGCAGCATGATCTTCTGGGATGCCCGAGCCTACTAGAGCGCCTACTAAGCCACCCGTCAGACCGCCCGCACCGGCACCTGCCAAGGCAGCTGCAATCGGGCCTGCAATCACCAAGCCCAAGCCTGGCAAGGCTACTGAAGTACCAATGGCCGCGATAGCGCCGATTACGGCACCGGCAGTACCACCAATGGCCGAACCTACGCCAGCGCCTTCCATGGCCTTGTCGCCTAGGTCGGTATCAGGAGTATTATCGCCAAAATGCTTTTTGCGGGTTTCATCCGACATGAGCAAGTTCACATCGTCTTTGCCGTAACCGCGCGACGATAGTGAGTTGTAAGCACGCTCGGCGCTGTCACGGTCTTTGAACGTGCTGGTCAGCATGCCACCCGAGGTAGAGCCCGAAGTTGAGCTATAAGAAGAGTCGCTGCTGCCCGACAGGTTAGAACCTGAAGTAGTGCTTGAAGAAGTAGAACCGGTAGAACCAGCCAAGCTAGAATCGCCGGTGGTAGAATTACTCATATTGCCGCTCGAACTGGCTTCGCTGCCTGTGCCGTAACCGCTACCGGCCGAGCCAGTACCATAGTTTGCGCCTGAGCCAGTGCCTGAATTCGTCGGGTTGATTGAATCGTTGGTGTTCATGGGGGTGGATAGTTATGTGAAAGGGAGAATAACAGTCACACATACCAGCAGTTGGAAAGGAAGCTGGTGTCGCTGACTTGGTTAGCTTAACGATGAGCCAGACGCAGGGGTTACAGAAATTTATCCTGCAAGTCAATTCGGGCTAGCTCATTTTTCCCTTTACACAATTCCTCAATCCATCCCTAATCTATGCAAAGCGCTTGAAATTTGCTTCGTCTTTCCAGAAAGCACGGCACTCAGTGCGCAGGTTTTTTAGGAAATCGGGATCTTGTTTTAGCGTGCGCCACTCTCCCAACCCGAGGCGCTCGCAGAGCTTAAAAAAATTATCTCCTTGTCCTTTAGCGCCTTTCACGGTTACCAAGCAGCTCAGCAAAGGCCGCCCGGCATGAAATTCCTTCTCGGAAATTTCGGACAGGATGTCGTTTAGGCGCGCTTTCTCGTGCGAAATCTCCAGGTTGAACCCTAGCTCGGCTTCCTGAACCAAGTTGAGGTAGCTAGTGGTGCCCACCTGGTGGCGGGAAAAGCGAATCAGATGGCTGCGTACTCTGCCGTTCATCAGCGAATAAAGAAGGGATTAGGGGTGGGAAATTAGCAAAAAAAAGCCTCCTGCTTGTGGTGGGTGCCCAAGCAGGAGGAACTTTTAAGCTAAAATTGTGCCGATAGGGAAAAATCCTATCTAATAGACTTCCGCCGCGAAATTTCTTTCTGGATTAATAAAAACTCCCGGCTGCTCTGCCCGGCAATGGCCGTATTCTCGTCGGCGCGGCGAAGCAGGTATGGCATTACGGCCTCCACGGGGCCGTAAGGAACATATTTGGCCGTGTTGTAGCCCGCATTGGCCAAATTATAGCTCAGGTTGTCGCTCATGCCATAGAGTTGGGCAAACCAGATGCGCTGGTCGCCGGGGCGTAGGCCGTGTTGCTGCATCAACTGCGTGAGCAACAGCGAGCTAGCTTCGTTGTGCGTGCCGGCACAAATGCTGATGCGGCCAACGTGTTCCACGCAATAACGCAATGCGTCGTTGTAAAGCTGGTCTGATGCCTCCTTCGTGGGGTTAATAGGAGTAGGATACCCCTGCGCCACGGCCCGACGGGCTTCTTTTTCCATGTAAGCCCCGCGCACCAGCTTGGCTCCTAGGTAATAACCATCGCGCTGGGCGTTTTCGCAGTCGCGCTGAATGGCTTCTAATCGATCGTGGCGGTACAGCTGATAGGTGTTGAAAACGATGGCCGACTCGCGGTTGTACTTGGCCATCATGTCGTAGGCGAGGTTGTCGATGGTCTCCTGAAACCAGCTTTCCTCGGCATCCACAAACACCCGAACGCCATAGCGGTGAGCCCGCTCACAAATGGCATCGACGCGGGCTTTGGAGCGATCGTAGCTGGCCTGCTCGGCGGCCGATAGAGGCTGGCTAGCCTGTACTTTCTCCAGCACTCCGCTATCGGCGAGGCCGGTTACTTTGAACACCGAGAAGGGAATGTGCTTGGAGCGATGCGCCAGATCGATGGTCGCCAGAATCTCGTCGCGGGTGTGGTCGAAGCTTTTATCGCTGCCTTCGCCCTCCACCGAATAGTCCAGAATGGTGCCGATGTTGTAGCGGCCTAGCTCTTCTACTACCGGCACACATTGCTTGATGGTTTCGCCCCCGCAAAATTGGCTGAAAATGGTGTTTTTTATAAGTGCCTTAGTACCAGGAAGATGCCATTTCAAGGCGACTTTCATCAGGCCGCCGCCGGCTTTCACTAGCGTGTTGTTGTTCATGGCGGCGAACAGGGCGTACATCTTGCGCAGTGCAAAATCGGGTTTGGAGGCAAACGCGACGGCCGTGTCTTCGAAGGAAATGGGCGGAGCTTGGGTTACAGGCATACGAAGCAAAATTTGGGCGGGGATTTTGGGTGGGCGAAGATACTTTTAAACATCGTTTCGGCGGACAGAGTTACCTTCCCGCCAAATCTTTTCCGGGTGGAGCGTGCAGCTTGGGCCTGCATCTTTTGCCGGTCTTGTTTGTTCTGTTATTAGTTATGGAAACCACTGCTGCTACCGATACTTTCTTCACTCGCAAATTAGCTGCCAAGGGCCAACCCCTGATTTTCGCCGGGCCGTGCAGCGCCGAAACCGAGGCCCAGGTCTTGACTACAGCTTGGGCCCTTAAGGATTTAGGCGTGGATTTGTTCCGGTCGGGAATCTGGAAGCCGCGTACCCGGCCCGGCTCCTTCGAGGGCATCGGCACGGTGGGCCTGAAGTGGCTGCAACGCGTGCGCACCGAAGTCGGCATCCCCGTTACCGTCGAAGTAGCCACGCCGCGCCACGTCGAAGAGGCGCTAGCACACGACGTCGATGTACTCTGGATTGGGGCGCGTACCACCGTCAACCCGTTTGCTGTGCAGGAATTGGCCGATGCGCTGGCTGGAACAGGCGTGCCCGTCATGGTCAAAAATCCGGTCAACCCCGACGTGGCACTGTGGGCCGGGGCGTTGGAGCGGCTGGAGCGCGCCGGCATCCGGGACTTGGCGGCGATTCACCGTGGGTTCAGCACGTTTGCGCCTTCGCGTTACCGCAACGCCCCGACTTGGCAAATCGCCATTGAACTCAAAACCCGCTTTCCACACATTCCGTTGATTTGCGACCCGAGCCATATGGGCGGCAAGCGTGACCTAATTTTGCCCATCGCCCAGAAAGCACTCGACCTCGATTACGATGGGCTAATCATCGAAACCCACCCCGACCCCGACCATGCCCTCAGCGATGCGGAGCAGCAAGTGACGCCGGCGCGGCTCGGCGAAATCTTAGGTGAGCTCAAGTACCGCTACCGCTCCAGCAACAACGCCGACTACATTAATAATGCTGAGGAGCTACGGCAGAAAATGGATGTGGCCGACCGCGAAATCGTCGAAGCGCTGGCCCGGCGCATGGCTTTGGTAGAGGAGCTGGCCGAATACAAGCGAGAAAACAACGTCAAGATTCTGCAGTTGGATCGCTGGAACGAAATCTTCACGTCGCGGCCGGAATGGGCAGCCAAGCTGCACGTCAACGAGAAATTCGTGGCCGAGCTATATAAGCTCATTCATTTGGAAAGTATTCGAAAACAAACGGAAGTGCTCAACCGCCCAGAATAGTACAAGCTCAGCACCTCAGGGAAAAGCAAGAAATGCGTTATTTACATAAGTATCAGATTGTCAGATGCTTATGTAAATAACGCGTTTCTTATTGCTGGTTCATCGCTGTAGCAAATTTGCGATGCGATGCTTCTTTGAAAAACACGTGGCTACCTTTCGTGCCACCCGCGTCCTCCAAGAACAGTTTATCACCGGAGACCGAGCAAAACTGCTCGTTATTATAGCCCCGATAGATGATGAAATGGCCTTTACGGTGGTTTTTGGCGCTTACTCCCCGGCGGACCGAAAACATGGCGGCTCCCGTCAGGCTGCCGTCGTGGTAGAAACGAGCGCGGCCACGCCGGTCGAATTCGATAACGTTGGTATGGCCCGTGTTGCTAGGCGTAGCGGCGTTCACACCGGATTTAGTTGTAGTTTGAACCCACTCCCAACGACCTACTAATTGTTCTTCGACGGTGGGCACGGAATCGCGACTGCAATTCCACGTAACTATAGCAAGGCCAACCAAGCAGCCCATAGCTAAAACCCGATAAAAAAAGTGCATAAAATTCTTAAATAGGCAAAACTAGTTTGTGAATGTATGAGCAGAACGTACCAGACAGGGTTGCATCAAAACAAGGTATTTTTGTGTGGTAAAACACAGAAGCAGAACAAATATTTCTTTTAATGCTACAATTTTCAGACCAATCTTTGGTAATCGGCCCAGAAGCTTTGCCTGCTTTGGCTACTTTGTTGCGGCAACCCGCGGTCAGTCGGGTGCTGGTGCTTGCGGATTCCAATACGGCGCGTGTCTGCTACCCACGGTTGAAGCCACACTTGCCCATAGACCATGTATTGATTGAAATTCCGGCCGGGGAGGAGTACAAGACGATCCAGACCTGCGACACCGTCTGGACTACCCTGACCGAAGAGCGCGCCGACCGATTTTCGGTGCTCGTAAACTTGGGTGGGGGCGTAGTAACCGATTTGGGGGGCTTTTGCGCCGCTTTGTACAAGCGGGGCATTCGTTGCGCCCAGGTGCCAACCACACTGCTAGCGCAGGTAGATGCTAGCGTCGGAGGTAAAACCGGCGTTGATTTTCTGGGTTTCAAAAACCAATTGGGTGTATTTCAGGAGCCTGCGGGCGTTTTTATCGAGCCGCAGTTTCTGGCCACACTTGATCCGCGCCAGCTCAAAGCTGGTTATGCCGAAATCGTGAAACATTGGTTAATTGCTGATGCTGAGGCGTTTAACACCGAGCGCCACAACGGCCTTTTTGTCGATGACTGGACTAGCATCATCCGCGAATCCGTGACTACCAAGCAGCGCATTGTAGCCGCCGACCCTTTGGAGGGTGGCCTGCGGAAAGTGCTCAACTTCGGGCACACGGTCGGCCATGCCATTGAGAGTTACTTACTGACACAACCGGGCCGCGAAGTGCTACACGGCGAGGCCATAGCTGCTGGCATGGTGTGCGAAACGTGGCTTTCGGTAAAAAAAGGGTTGCTCGATGAAGACGCCCTCGACAAGATCGAAACCTTCCTCTTTTCGGTGTTCGAAAAGATTCAGTTTATCCTGCTGGAAACCGAAGCCATCGCCGAATACGCCCGGCAGGACAAGAAAAACGCAGGCGATGTGATCAATTGTACCTTGCTGGAACGCATTGGCAGCGCCGTGTACGACCAGCCGGTGACGCTTGCAGAAATCATCGATTCCTTGCGTTATTACCACCGCCTGTAGCCATACAGTCGGCCTCAGAGTTTCATCTTTAAAGTAGTAAGTTATTAACGCTCAGTCTTCTCTGACCCTGCGCTGGCTCGGTGGCCAGCTCGGTGGTACGGCCCAACTGCCCGCTTCCAAGAGCGAGAGCAACCGCGCCCTCATCCTGCAAGCGCTCGCCGGCGGCGGCCAGCTCGACAATCTTTCGGATGCCAACGACACGCAACTGATGCGTCGCTTGCTAGCCGAGCCGAACGCCGAAGTAGTGGACGCCGAAGACGCTGGCACCGTCATGCGGTTTCTGACGGCCTACCTCACCGTTACCGATCGGCGGGTGCTGCTCACGGGCACACCCCGCGCTCAAGAACGACCCATTGGCATTTTGGTGGATGCGTTGCGGCAACTGGGAGCTACCATCGAATACGCTGCTAATCAGGGCTATCCGCCGTTGCGCCTGCAAGGGTGGCAGCCAGAGCTGACCGCCACCGAACCAGTTGAGCTAACCGTGCGCGGCGATATCAGCAGCCAGTACATTTCGGCCCTGATGATGATTGGGCCAACGTTGCCGGCGGGCTTGCGCATCCGGCTTACTGGCAAAGTCGGCTCACGGCCTTACATCCGCATGACGCAGTCCTTGATGCAGCATTTCGGCAACAATTGTCGCGATTTGGGTGCTGCTATTGAAGTGCGGCCGCAGCCCTATCATCCCGCCGATTACACCATTGAAAGCGACTGGTCGGCAGCGAGTTATTGGTACGCAATGGTTGCGCTAGCACCCGCCGGCTCCGAGATTACGCTGCCCGGCCTGCGGCAGCAATCGTGGCAGGGGGATCAAGCCATAGTGGGCATTATGGCGCAACTAGGCGTGGCCACGGAGTTTTTGACCGATGGCGTACGCCTTACACAATGCTCTTCGCAAGATTCAGTTAGTCAAGACTTTAGCGATTGTCCTGATTTGGCCCAAACGGTAGCCGTAGTAGCTGCGGCCAAAGGCACTGTACTGGAAATGACCGGTTTGGAAAGTCTGCGAATTAAAGAAACAGACCGGATTGCGGCGCTGCAAAACGAGTTGGCCAAATTTGGCGCCTCGCTCACGGAAGAAGGCACCGAGCTATTCTACGTACGTTCCAGCGATTTCCAAGTTGATGGCCAAACCATAGAAACCTACCACGACCACCGCATGGCCATGGCATTCGCTCCCTTGGCGCTGCTCGGACCGCTGGCAGTGCAGGCACCCGGAGTGGTATGCAAATCGTATCCGCAGTTTTGGGCAGAGCTGGAGAAAGCTGGTTTTGAGATTGGCTAGTTGCTAAGTGTTTGCAAGAGAATTAGTTAGTGAAGAAATATAAGCAGCCGCGTATTGCAAACGGCTGCCATACCAGCTGAACATTTCACCGTCGACAATGCGCACCTGAGCCGTTGGACATAGTGCTTGAAATTCGGCGATGTGCTTTTCGGCGAAGGGGTAAGGCTCAGAGGAAAGCAAAATGACGGCCGGCCGAGCCGCCGCCAGTTGGTCGGCGGTGATTTCGGGGTAGCGTGCTTGTTGCGAAAAAACGTTGGCAAACCCTGCGCGCGCCAGCATAGCATCGATAAAAGTGCCGGCAGCGGCTACCATATACGGTTTGCGCCAAATAAAATAGGCAGCGGAACGAACCGCTTGCGCCGGCGGCAATTCAGCAAACGTTACCTCGATTTGCTGGGCCAAGCGGTCGGCACGCTGGGCCATGCCGGTAATCAGGCCGACTTGCCGAATCATGCGCAGCGCTTCGGGCAGCGTCGAAATGTCGCTCATCCAGACCGGATGCTGTGTCGCTAGCTGTTCAATACCTTCCTGAGAATTTTCCTCCTTGTTGCCAATAATCAGGTCGGGTTTCAGGGCCATTATTTCCTCGACATGAAAGTTTTTGGTACCGCCGATTACCGTAGCGTGCTGGCGTGCTTCTGCCGGATGAATGCAGAATTTGGTTACTCCCACAATCCGCGCTCCCAGCCCCAAGTCGTAGAGTAATTCCGTTTGGGAAGGCACCAACGACACGATGCGTTGCGGCGGAAACGGCACCACCACTCGGCGGTTCATTTGGTCGGTGGTAGTTAGGGGCAAAGCCGGCGGGTGGCCTTTGTCGAACAACTCTTCCATTAGGGTCGGCAAAATCAGGAAGCCAAAAGTATCCAAACACAAAACGCCCGATATAGGCGGGCGTTTTGAATATTATAATGAACAGTAATTTAGTTAAGGATCTGATTAACAGTGGTTTCTATTTGAAATACCGGAAATCATGCCCGTCTTCGATGCGTAGCAAGGATTCGTAGATCAGCTTGATCACGTTGTCTACGTCCTCCGCATGAACGGTTTCTACCGTTGTGTGCATGTATTTGAGGGGCAAGGAGATAAGTGCCGAAGCTACGCCGGCGCTGGAATACGCAAACGCGTCTGTATCGGTGCCGGTGGCGCGAGTAGCCGCTGCGCGCTGGAAAGGAATTTCCGTTTCCTGCGCTGTCCCAATGATAAGATCGCGCAGGTTATTCTGCACCGCGGGGCCGTACGTGATCACCGGGCCTTTGCCGCAATGAATGTCGCCGCTGGTTTTCTTCTCGTACATCGGCGCCTGCGTATCGTGGGTTACATCGGTGATGATGGCCACGTCGGGCTGAATGCGGTGCGCGATCATTTCGGCACCGCGCAACCCGATTTCTTCCTGCACTGCGTTCACAATATACAAGCCAAATGGCAGCGTCTTGCCGTTTTCCTTCAGCAAGCGCGCTACTTCCGCCACCATAAAGCCGCCCACGCGGTTGTCGAGGGCCCGGCCCACGTAGTACCTGCTGTTCATCACCATGAAGTCGTCTTCAAAAGTGACCACCGAACCAACGTGAATCCCCATTTCCTCGGCTTCTTCGCGAGAAGCCGCTCCACAATCCAGAAATACGGTTTCGATGGTGGGCGCTTTGTCCTGCTCCACTTTGCGCACATGGATAGCGGGCCAGCCAAATACCGCTTTCACAATGCCCTTGGCCGTGTGAATGTTAACGCGCTTGGAAGGCGCTACCAACGGGTCGGAGCCGCCGTTGCGCCGCAAATAGATGTAGCCTTCCTTGGTGATGTAATTGACGAAATACGAAATCTCGTCGGCATGCGCTTCGATTACAACTTTATACTTGGCTTCCGGATTGATGACACCCACTACCGTGCCGTAAGTGTCTACAAAATAGTCATCTACGTAGGGTTTGATGTATTCAAGCCACAGCTGTTGGCCTTCTTTTTCGAAGCCGGTCGGCGAAGCGTTATTAATGTATCTCTCTAAAAAATCGAAACTTTCAGTGCGCATGTAGGTGTGAGATTAGGGCCGGAATAAAAGTGCTTTCGCGCAGAAGGCAGGTTTAGATGTGCTTTTGGCCAAAAACTTTGGAGCCTCAACAAGCAATAACGAAAGTAGGTGCCACTGGCAAAGCCGAAACTACAACGAAGGCTGCATGCCTCCTAACTCAACGGCATTTTCATCCGCCAGTTGAGTATTGTTGATATTTGTAATTGTATGATAATCAGGTATTTACAAAGGGATGTTGCCGTGTTTCTTCCGCGGCATCTGATCTACTTTGTTTTCCAGCATTTTAAACGCACGAATGAGCTTTTGGCGTGTCTGGGAAGGCAAAATAACTTCGTCGACGAAGCCGCGGTGCGCGGCCCGGTAAGGCGTGGCAAACTTGGCCTGGTACTCTTCAACTTTCTCTTGCAGCTTGGCTTCCGGGTCGGCGGCGGCCGCGATTTCGCGTTTGAAGATGATTTCGGCAGCTCCTTTCGCGCCCATCACCGCGATTTCGGCCGTGGGCCAGGCGTAGTTCATATCCGCCCCGATGTGTTTGGAGTTCATCACATCATAGGCGCCGCCATACGCCTTGCGGGTAATGACCGTGATGCGCGGCACAGTAGCTTCGCAGAACGCATACAGCAACTTAGCGCCGTTGGTGATGATGCCGCGCCACTCTTGGTCGGTGCCAGGCAGGAAGCCGGGAACGTCTTCCAGCACGAGCAACGGGATGTTGAATGAATCGCAGAACCGCACGAAACGCGCGGCCTTGGTACTGGCATTGATGTCGAGCACGCCGGCCAGCACAGCCGGCTGATTGCCCACAATGCCAATGCTGCGGCCACCCAAACGGGCAAACCCTACCACAATGTTTTCGCCGAAGTTCTGGTGTACTTCTAGGAAGGAGTCGGCGTCGATGATGCCATTCACCACGTCGCGAATGTCGTACGGCTGGTTCGGATTTTCCGGAATGATATTGTCCAGTTCAGGGCGCAACTCGTCGCCCTGCGCTTCATAAGGTAGCATCGGAGCCGTTTCCTCGCAGTTCTGTGGCATGTAGCTCAGCAACTGTTTGATATGGTTGATGCAGGTTACTTCGTTGGCGCACGAAAAGTGAGTAACCCCGCTCTTGGCGCTATGGGTGCTGGCGCCGCCCAACTCCTCGCTTGATACGTTTTCGTGGGTGACGGTTTTGACCACGTTCGGCCCGGTCACGAACATATAGCTTGTGTTTTCCACCATCAGAATAAAGTCTGTGATGGCCGGCGAATACACTGCTCCGCCCGCACACGGCCCCATAATGGCCGAAATCTGCGGTACTACACCCGAAGCCAGCGTGTTTTTGTAGAAGATATCGGCATAACCTCCTAGGCTCACCACGCCTTCCTGAATCCGGGCCCCGCCCGAATCGTTGAGCCCGATGACAGGCGCGCCGTTTTTCATGGCCAGGTCCATGATTTTCACAATCTTCTCGGCATGCGTTTCGGAGAGCGAGCCGCCAAACACCGTGAAATCCTGGGAGAATACATATACCAGTCGGCCATGTACGGTGCCGTAACCCGTTACCACGCCGTCGCCCAAGTAATACTCTTTGTCCAAGCCAAAATCCTTGGAGCGATGCATCACAAACTTGCCAATTTCCTCAAACGAACCTTCATCAGCCAGCAAATCAATGCGTTCGCGCGCCGTTAGTTTGCCCTTGCTATGCTGAGCATCAATACGAATCTGGCCGCCACCAAGTAGAGCTTCGGCGTTTTTGCGTTCGAGTATGTCGAGTTTGCTGAGTTGGATATCGACGTTGGAATCAGACATGCGGGTGGAATGCAGAGTAGGAATTGAGACAGGAACCAAAGGTAACCGGACAGCGCAAAAAAAGCTGCACAGTTTTGCGCTTACCATTCAACCGAAATTTTTAGTATTCTGGAAAATGTAAAATGGCATAGGCTATAACAAACAAAAGCCGGCTTCCACTGATGGAAGCCGGCTTTTATAGATTCGGTTATTACTTACTTGCCCTTCTCCGCATCCGGAGATTCGGGTGCCTCAGCGGGGCGCTCATCACTCGGCAGGTTCGGCTTCTCACCACTTTTTGAGACGGAGAAGTTGAGCTCTTCTTTACCGTCTTCAAAATCAGCTGTAATCACGTCACCCTGAGCGATTTCCGCCTTCAGGATTTCCTCCGCGATCGGGTCTTCAATGTATTTTTGAATGGCTCGGTTCAGCGGACGTGCCCCATACTTCGGATCGTAGCCTTTCTCGGCAACGAAGTCCTTGGCCTTCTCCGTCAGCTCGACCTTGTAGCCCAGCGTTTGGATGCGCGACAACAGCTTCGAAAGCGAGATGTCGATGATGCGGTGGATGTCCTTCTTGTCGAGCGAGTTAAACACGATCACGTCGTCCAAGCGGTTCAGGAACTCTGGCGAGAACGTCTTACGGAGCGCATTAGTGATCGTGCCCTTCGTGATCTCATCAATGTTCTCTGACCGGGCTTTGGTGCCGAAACCAATACCAGCACCGAAGTCCTGCAGGTCACGAGCGCCAATGTTGGAGGTCATGATGATGATCGTGTTGCGGAAGTCCACTTTGCGACCCAAACCGTCGGTCAGGATGCCATCGTCGAGCACTTGCAACAGCAAGTTATAGACGTCAGGGTGAGCTTTCTCAATCTCGTCAAGCAAGATTACGGAGTACGGCTTGCGGCGAATTTTCTCCGTGAGCTGGCCGCCTTCTTCGTAACCTACATAGCCGGGAGGTGCACCAACCAAGCGCGATACGCTGAATTTCTCCATGTATTCGCTCATGTCGATACGCACCAGAGCATCCTCTTTATCAAAGAGATATGTAGCGAGCACTTTGGCAAGTTCCGTCTTACCTACACCCGTTGGGCCGAGGAACACGAACGAGCCAATGGGTTTCTTCGGGTCCTTCAAGCCAACGCGGGTACGCTGAATGGCTTTCACCAATTGCTTGATGGCCTTCTCCTGACCAATTACGCGACCCTGAAGCTCTTCGCCCATGTTGAGCAGCTTCTGGCTTTCGTTTTGGGCCACACGGCTTACCGGAATGCCGGTCATCATGGCGATTACCTCGGCCACGTTTTCCTCCTTCACGGTGTAACGCTTCTTCTTGGTCTCGTCTTCCCAGTTCTTTTTGGCCTGGTCGAGCTGTTCGAGAAGCTTCTTCTCCTTATCGCGGAGCTGAGCAGCTTCTTCGTACTTCTGAGACTTCACCACGCGGTTTTTCTCCGTCTTGATGTTCTCGATGCTCTCCTCGAGCTTCAAGATATCTTCCGGCACCACGATGTTGTTGATGTGCACCCGGGCGCCGGCCTCGTCGAGAATATCGATGGCTTTGTCTGGGAGGAAACGATCCGACATGTACCGATCCGACAGCTTTACGCAGGCTTCGATAGCCTTGTCGGTGTACACCACGTGGTGGTGATCTTGGTACTTGTCTTTGATGTTGTGCAGAATCTCGATGGTTTCCTCCGGCGTAGTTGGGTCAACCATTACCATCTGGAAACGACGGGCCAAAGCGCCGTCTTTCTCGATGTACTGACGGTACTCATCCAGCGTGGTGGCACCGATGCATTGAATTTCGCCGCGGGCCAGAGCCGGCTTGAACATGTTCGAAGCATCCAGCGAGCCCGAAGCACCACCAGCGCCCACGATCGTGTGCAGCTCGTCGATGAACAGGATTACGTCGGGCGACTTCTCCAATTCGTTCATTACGGCCTTCATGCGCTCTTCAAACTGACCGCGGTACTTAGTACCAGCTACCAGCGAAGCAAGGTCGAGGGTAACCACGCGCTTATTGAACAGGACACGCGATACCTTTTTCTGCACAATGCGCAGGGCAAGGCCTTCGGCAATGGCCGTTTTACCAACCCCGGGCTCACCAATGAGGATCGGGTTGTTCTTTTTACGACGCGACAGGATCTGAGCTACGCGCTCAATTTCCTTTTCCCGGCCCACGATGGGGTCAAGTTTGTCGTCTTCGGCCAGTTTGGTGAGGTCGCGGCCGAAGTTATCGAGCACCGGAGTGCGCGACTTTTCGCCGGGCTTCTTAGCAGCCGAGGAGCTGCTGCCAGCCCCGCCGCGGCTAGAGCCACCAAACAGCTTGTCGTTGTCGTCGTCGTCGGTATCGGGGGCGCGGTCGGTGGGGGCAGTATTGCCGTGATAATCCAGCGAGTCGCGAACGGCTTCGTAGTTCACGTTGAATTTGCTAAGGATCTGAGAAGAAATATTGTCTTCGTCGCGCAAAATTGATAGCAGAAGATGCTCTGTACCAATGATTTCGCTCTTGAAGATTTTAGCCTCCAGGTAGGTGATCTTGAGAACTTTCTCGGTTTGTTTTGTCAGGGGGATCGAGCCGGTGATGCTCGTGCCCTGCGTGGCCGTATTACGGGTGGCCTGTTCGAGGGCGTACTTGAGCTCCTCCACCGATACACCCAATTTCTTGAGCAAACCAATGGCGGTGCCTTCCCCTTCGCGGATCATTCCCAGTAATAAATGTTCGGTACCGATATAGTCGTGACCGAGCCGGATGGCTTCTTCCCGGCTCAGGGAGATTACCTCCTTGACTCGATTTGAGAATTTAGCTTCCATGCAGATAAGTAATGAAGAAAAACGGAACCCCGCAACCGGAGCGGCGGATTGGGCCGATTCTACCTGAAAACAGGTTGATTCGGGCGAAGGTTCGAGCTGGGTACAGATACTACGTAAGAAATCTGCCCGCGGCCGGACCCTGCATAAACAGCAGGTCTAAGATACTGAGCCTCGGTACAAAAGATGCGCCAAAGCTCTGCGGGTAGGGCCGGACGCTGCCGTGGTCGGACGTGTTGTCAGGCTCCGCAGGATGCGCAGCTTTTGGTGTCAGCCAATCGCGTCGGTCCCGGACCGCTTCGGTGGGGTAGGAGGAATGATATTCGGCGGTAAACTCCACGGGAATTTGCAGCCGAAGGCAGCGCAGATAAAAACGCAAAAGCGTCAGGTTCAGGTCGAAGAGAAGTGAGTGTTTCTGTACGTAAATGTCGTGCAGGTAGTCGGCGTAGTATTCGAAATACGGACTGCTGCTGTATGCGGTTTGCAGGGTGCGCCAATGCTGATGAATCCAGTTCTGGCTGTAGTCAATTTCGAGCTCCGAAGTCTTTACTTTCTCGCTACGGTTGCCATTGACCACCGGCACGGTAAGCGGCTTTACGCCCTGCACGGTAAGTATAAGACAACGATTACGATACGTTTGTTTGTGGTAGTGCTCGTGTCGTTCCAGCCACAGGGCATCGGCACCGGCCAGCTCCGCAAAAAAGGCCGCCGGAGGATTGTATTGCGATTCAAATAAGATGGGCACGCGACGAATGTTCAAGGGTAAAAGCAGCTGCCGAAAGGCGTTGGTTTCGCCCGGCCGCACCAAGGGGCACGTACGCCTGAACCATTATCCTACCAAAAAGCCTTTTGCGCAGTAGTGCGTACTTTCACCCGACAATCTGACACGATGCGTCCACTCCTTATTCTGTTTTTTGCGCTGCTTGCTTGCACAGCCCGCGCGGCTTCGCCCCAACTCTTGCTCGACGTAGCTCGATTTCATAACGAAGACATGGCCGTGAAAGGTGCCATCGTGGAGATTTATGCGACCGTGCCGGGGCAGTCGCTCACGTACATGCGCCGGGCGCCCAAAGCTTTTCAGGCCGCCGCCGTGGTGACGCTGGAAGTGCTGAAGGCCGATGGCAAACCGGCCTACCAAGAAACCATCACGCTGAAGCCGCCGGTACTCAGCGATACTTCCATTGCCCTCAAAAACCCGGTTAGCTTTCAGAAGCGCATTGCCTTGCCCGACGGCCAGTACACGCTGCGCGGCAAAGTGCGCGACCAGTACCGCGCCGGCCAGGAAACTACTGTAGAGGTGCCTCTGGTATTAGAAGCCGGCGCCAAAAAGGCGAGCCTGAGCGACATCGTGCTGCTCTCGCGGCCAGCGGCTAAATCGCCGGCCCAGAACAGTTTTGCGCGGGGTGGCTACAACTTGGTGCGCACCCCCGGCGGTTTGTACGCCCGCGGCACCAGCCAGATTTTCTTTTACACCGAGCTTTATCAAGCTCCGCAAGGGCAGCCGCTGAGCGTGCGTTACAAGCTAGCCTCCGAAGAGGGAGCGGCTGCCGAAGCCGAAGTGCAACTGGATCAAGCGGCGGCGGGCCGGCCTACGCCGGTGGTCGGCGAACTGCCGCTGGGCCCGCTGCCTTCCGGAAAGTACACCTTTACGATGGAAGTGCGCGATTCGAAGAAACAGCTGATCGCTACGCAAACCACTCATTTGCAACGCGATATGGAAGAATATGCGCCTTCTGGCGCTTCTTCTAATTAGCTAATTGATAATGAAGTAGTTGCGGAAGGGATTGATTAAGCCGTGCGCACCTAGTTGTTTTGCAACCCAAAGTCCTGCTTATGTGGCAGGACTTTGGGTTTTGTATACGCCCGGTTTCGGTGGCAAATCGGTGACGCGTGGTTGATCGTTATGAGCACAATTTCAAAATCGTATCCGTGGTATTATCGGCCGCTTGAGTGGCTGTTGGTGGCCTTGGCGAGTTTGCCGCTGTCGGTGCTATATGTGATTGCCGACGGAGTGTATTTGCTCGTAGCTTACGTCGTGCGCTACCGCTGGCGGGTAGTGACGGAGAACCTGCGCAATTCTTTTCCTGAAAAAAACGAAACCGAGATTGCCGCCTTGGCACGTGGGTTTTACCGCCATTTTTCGCAAATCTTGGTCGAGATTCTGAAGCTGCGTACCATATCGCACGCCGAGCTCCAGCGTCGCGTGCGCATGCGCAACCCAGAGGTGATGACGGACTTGTTTGACCAAGGGCGTACGGTGCTGGCGATGGGCTCGCACGCCGGCAACTGGGAGTGGATACTTTCGGCCGGCGCTTTCTGGTTTCCCGACAAAGCCGATGGCGTGTATAAGCCGCTCAGCAACCCGTTTTTCGAAGATTTTATGTACCGCCTGCGCACCCGTACCGGCGCCCGTATGGTGCCCATGCGCGACACTCTGCGCGACCTAGTGCGGCGGCGCAACGAAGTGCGGTCGCTGAGCCTGCTGTCCGATCAGGCGGCCGGGCCGGAAGACCAGCCTTACTGGACGACCTTTCTGCACCAGGACACAAGTTTTTATACCGGTGCCGACAAATTGGCCGCCCAGTTTCACTACCCGGTGGTGTACGTGGGCATCCGGCGCGTGCGGCGCGGCTACTACGAGGTCTGGCTTGCCCCGCTGTACGACGGCGACAGCCCGCTCGACAAAAACGACTTTGTGCTGGCCGAGAAATTTGCCCGGCAACTGGAGCTCGACATTCAGGCGGCGCCCACCGAATACCTCTGGTCGCATCGGCGCTGGAAGCACAAGCGCACCCCGAAGCCCGCCGTATAGCTGAACAGTCTGCGTTTTTTTGCATCTAGTAGTCCCACTTAGTTGGTGCGATTGTTTTTCTTCCCCTGCTTACAGATTTGCCTTGCCTATGCCCACCCATGCCGTTTCGGCTGCCACTACCCATCACCCAAAGCCAACTCGCCAGTTTGCATGGTATTTCTTGCCCCTAGAAGGGCTGTTGATGGCGCTCGCGTACTTGCCCATGCCGGTGCTCTACCTCGTTTCCGATTTCCTGCGCTTGTTGATGCAACACGGGTTAAAATACCGTAAGAAGGTGATTGTGAGTAACTTGCGTAATTCATTTCCGGAGAAGTCGGAAGCGGAGATTCAACAAGTGGCAACAGGTTTCTACCGGCACCTGTCCGACCTGATTGTGGAAATCGTGAAGCTGGCAGCCATCACCCCAACCGAGCTAAACCGTCGCATCACCATCGTAAACGGCGAATTGGGCGATGCCTATTTTGCCAAAGGGCGCACCATCATGACCCTGGGCTCGCATTTCGGCAACTGGGAGTGGGTGGCGCCGGCGGCGGCCATGCGCTGGCCCGGCAAGGTAGATGCTGTGTATAAGCCCTTGAGCAACAAGTTCTTCGATTACTTCGTGTACCGGCTGCGCACGCGGTTGGGTACGGCGCTCATTCCGATGCGTGAAACGATGAAAGACATGGAAACGCGGCGCGGCGAAGTGCGGTCGCTGAGCATGCTCTGCGATCAAAGCCCATCGAAAAGCAAATACGCGTACTGGACGCGCCTTCTTCACCAAGACACCGCTTTCCTGACCGGCGCCGACCGCCTGGCCGTCGAATACAATTGTCCGGTGCTCTACGCCAGCATTCAGCGGGCAAAACGGGGGCACTACACCTTCACGCTGCACGAAATCTACGATGGCAATGCCACGCTGAACTTGGCCGAACATCCTATCACCGAGGCATTTGCGCGCTGCATTGAGCACGACATCCGCCAGCAGCCTTCCGACTATTTGTGGTCGCATCGGCGCTGGAAGCTGAAGCGCGAAGAGGAGTAACAAAAAAGCCCGGTATACCGGGCTTTTTTGTTACTCGTCTGATTGTGAAGAAGTTATAAATATTGCTCGATGTCGCCGGCTCCCTGCCGAACGAGCTCGAAATCTTCGTTGGTACAATCGACTACGGTGCTGGCGATGTTGTTGCCGAAGCCGCCGTCGATGACCATATCCACGAGTAGGCGGTATTTTTCATACAGCAAATCGGGATCGGTGGTGTACTCCACCAAGTCGTCGTCGTCGCGGATGGACGTGCTGACAATCGGGTTGCCGAGCTCGCGCACCAAGCTCGTGCAAATCGCGTGGTCGGGCACCCGGATGCCCACCGTTTTGCGTTTCACGCCGCCGTAGCGCGGGGCTTTGGGGCTGGCCTCGAAGATGAACGTAAAGGGCCCTGGCAGCGCCTTTTTCAGCACTTTATACACCGGCGTCGTGATGCCGTGGGCGTAGTCGGTGATGTGCGAAAGATCTTGGCAGATAAACGACAGGTTGGCTTTATCGGGATGAATGCCTTTGATGCGGCAGAGTTTCTCGACCGCTTTGGCATTGTGGATATCGCAACCCAGGCCATAAATGGTGTCGGTAGGATAAATAATAACGCCCCCATTGCGAAGCACTTCTACGGCTTGCAGAATGCGGTTGAGGGGCGGATTATCGGGATGGATGCGAAGCAGTGTGGCTGGCATAGCAGGACGGAAGTAGATGGACAATCGGAAAGGAAACGCCGACGGGCGCCGGGCAAGGTAATACGTGGCGCATGTACCTGCCACTCATTCGCGCTTTTTACCCGGAAAGTTGTGGTATAGTTTTTCGGGGCTTCCCAAAAGCCGTTTCTGAGCGCATGGCGTACTGTAAGGCCGCGTTTTTTCGGCTTTTATTGCTTTATAAAAGTGCGGGTCACCAAACCCGCCTGGGTCGTGAGCCGCACCGAATACAGGCCCGCGCTAAGGGCCGTAACGTCAAGTGGTAGCTCATCGGCGGTGGCAACGGCGTGGCGCACGCATTGGCCCAGGGCGTTGAGAACATCAACCTGCGCGCCGCGCCCCGCCGCACCCAGCCGCACCACCAGTTGCGAAGTCGTCGGATTGGGAAACACAGAAACAGCCAGCTGCCTCGCCGACGAGTTGGTACCCGTCACGATGTTGGTAACTCCGTTTATTCGTACATTATCAATGGCCCAGCTACCCGCTTCATTCTCAGACTTATAACCATACAACCGAAACTCCACCAAACCCTCGATTTTGGAAAAGGGCGCCGGCAAATTAATCTGGCGGTTGGTGCGCGGGTCCTCGTTGTCGGGCACGGAAACCTTAGCCACATCCGCCGTGAAGTTGTCGAGGCTGGAGCGCAGCACCCACTCGCCAATGCCGGTAGCGGAGCGCTTCTCGTCGAGGATAAAGTTGTCGAGGCGAATGACGTAGCCCTTGGCCGGCTGCACCGAAAAAGAAAAATAATCGGCTGCGTCGGGCGCAGCGGCACTAGTCCAGCCGATGGCCGCAAAAGCGTCGGCAGCCGGCGTCGGCGCAACGCCCGTGCCCCGATTCATTGGGGTAAACGTAGCATTAAGCGGTTGGGCATCAACCTGATAGCTTTCTTCGTTGCCGCGGGCAGCTGTGAAGGAGTATACCGCTAACTGAGCTTGCGCGGCCGAAACAGCACCCGCCCAAAGCACAGCGGCTACGCCCGCCGTTTTGGTGAAATTGCGGAAGAAGTTTTTCGTCATGGAGCAACGGATAAAGAAAAAGCGTTGAGAGATAGAACTCGTACTTTTGGCGTCTTCTAGCTACTCTAAACGGTGTGCCCGCGCAAAGGATTGACGACGGGCCTTACTTCTCTTTCTGTTACGTTGCCACTCATGGCCAAAACCCACCTCGACTACAAAGCGCAGGCAATCAAGCGACGCAATCGGTACGCTACCATAACGGCCGTTCTGGGGCTGTTTTTCGTCTGCTTTTCCTATTATTTCTATCAGATTTTTTTCACAGCCAACGTCGAAACCAAAGGCCAGCCGACCTACGTGCTCATCCGGCGCGGGCAGCCGTACAAAGCCGTGCTCGACAGCATCAACGCTACGGGCGTGATTGTCGACCGGCTGTCTTTTGCTTTCGTAGCCAAGCTCATGAAGTACGATCGGCTGGTGAAGCCCGGTCGGTATGAGTTGAAAGATGGCTATACTAACCGTCAGTTAGTCAGTGACTTGCGTGCAGGCCGTCAGTCGCCGCTGAAATTGACGTTTCAGAACATCCGGCTGCGCGAAGACTTGGCCAAGAAGCTCAGCACCGCCATCGATTCCCGGCCCCATCAGTTCGACTCGCTTCTGAGCAGCCCCAGCTACACCCGCAGCCTGGGCTTCGACACGACGACCATTCTGTCTATGTTCATCCCGAACACCTACGAGCTGTATTGGAATACGTCAGCCGACAACCTCATGCACCGCATGAAAAAGGAGTACGAGAAATTCTGGACGCCGGCCCGCGATGCCAAGGCCAAAGCTCTGGGCCTCAATCGTCAGCAAGTCAGTACGTTGGCCAGCATTGTGGAAGCCGAGCAGCAACAGCACGCCGACGAACGCCCCCGCGTGGCCGGCGTATATCTCAACCGCCTCAAGCGCGGTATGCTCCTGCAAGCCGACCCTACCGTAGTATATGCCAACCGCGACTTCACCATCAAGCGCGTCCTGAACGTGCATCTGGCCAAAGATTCGCCTTATAACACCTACAAATACAAGGGGTTGCCACCCGGCCCCATCAACCTGCCCAGCATCGCCAGCATCGACGCCGTGCTGAACCCGGAGCAGCATAACTACTTGTATTTCTGCGCGAAAGAGGATTTCAGCGGCTACCACGCCTTTGCTACCAACGAAGCAGCTCACCTCGTCAACGCCCGTCGGTACCAGGCTGCCCTGAACCGCATGGCGATTATGAAGTAGGACGCGTAAAAGCTCATCCGAAAGCAGATGCGTGCGCTCCGCGCGTTGAATTATTCCAACTAGCACATTCAAAGATGTATACCTCCGACGTCCAAATCCGAGTCCGCTACGCCGAAACCGACCAAATGGGCTACGTGTACCACGGCAACTACGCAGCGTATTTTGAAGTGGCTCGTACTGAGGCATTTCGCCAATTGGGCATTCGTTACAAGGACCTTGAAGCCGATGGCGTAGGAATGCCGGTAGGGGAGATCCGCACTCGTTTTCGTCGTCCTGCCCGCTACGACGACCTGCTGACTGTGCGCTTGTTGTTGCGTCAGCCAGCGGAAGGCTCGCGGATCCTGTTTGAGTACGAGATTTACAACGAAGCCCAGACGCTGCTTACCGAGGGCCACACGCTGATGGTGTTCGTAAGCACGGCCACCGGTCGGCCCGTCCCGATTCCGGCGGATATTCAGGGCAAGCTGGCCCCGTTTTTTACGGATGAAGAGATTGTAGGTCCGGTTATTCCGCCCGTGCAAAAGCGCCCAGACGACGCACCGGCGCCAGCTACTTTTGGCAAGTAGACTAGCCCTTTTATTTTTATAAGTTATTGATAAAAAGAAGGTTATAAAACTATAAAATCTCGGACGTGGCAACGCGTCCCTACCTAATAGCTTATGCATCTGCCCGTTCGCCGTTATCAGTTTTCCGACGTGCGCAAGCGGCGTACGTACCGCAAGTTTATCGTGTGGCTCAAGGGGTTGCACATTGCCGAAGGGCGCGCCTCGGTGTACGATGTCGTGGATCGGATGATTCAGGAAGCCAAGCTCGACAGCATCACGAAGCGGGCGAGCTACATGGCGTTCAACTTCACGATTGCCATTTTCCCGACCATCATCTTCCTGTTTACGCTCATCCCGTACATCCCGGTCCCGAACCTAAACGTGGATATCCTTCAGTTTCTGAGCGACTTAATGCCCAAGGAAATGTACGCCGCCACGGCCACGACCATCGAAGACATCGTGAACATTCCGCACGGCGGTTTGCTTTCCTTCGGGTTTGCTACGGCGCTGGTGTTGAGTTCCAACGGGCTTATGGCATTGCTGGACGCCTTCGAGAAGAAGTATCCCTCGTTCAAGCGCCGTACTTACCTACGCAAGCGCGTGATCGCTACGCTACTGACGGTGGTGCTTTCCTTCGTGCTGCTGTTTGCGATTGCCGGTATTTTCTTTGGTACATATATCATTGATGATCTGGTGTTTAACGAAATAGTGCCCGAGCAGTTTACCAGCCAGCTTATTGCCCTGATCAAGTACGGATCGGTCGTGGGGCTATTCCTGATGACCACATGCCTGGTGTATTACTACGTGCCGCCCGTGCACGACAAATGGCCTTTCATTTCGGCGGGCGCCGTTGTGGCTACGTTGCTGATTTTCTTGGTGTCATTTCTGTTCATCCTCTACGTCAAGATTTTCGACAGCTACAACCATTTTTATGGGTCGGTGGGCGCGTTGGTAGGCTTTATGGTATGGCTCGACTTCGTGTGCATGACTCTGATTCTGGGCTTCGAAGTAAACGTCAGCATCGACGCCGTGACGGGAAGACTGAAAGTGCGGTAACTGCTTCACAGCGAACAGGTAACGCTCAATACTTGGTCTGTGGCCTCACCACAAGCTGCTGGCCCGCGTAGAAAAGGGAAAAATTTGCCGAGCCGAGCTTGCACGGCGTGCCGCGCCCTACTACTTTTGTCGTCCCCAAACCACTCATTGGGGCCTTAGAGAGGTGGCAGAGTGGTCGAATGCGACGGATTCGAAATCCGTTATACCTGCAAGGGTATCGGGGGTTCGAATCCCCCCCTCTCTGCAACTGGCTTTTTCGTTCGCTGAAAAGCCATTGTTTATATCTTAAGCGAACGGCCATCCAGAGGAGTGGCAGAGTGGTCGATTGCGGCGGTCTTGAAAACCGTTGAGGGTTAAACCTCCGGGGGTTCGAATCCCTCCTCCTCTGCAGAAAAAGCCCCGTTTCCAGTTCGGAAGCGGGGCTTTTGCTTTGATGGGTACGATTGGGGGTACAGTAATTTATGCCATCCTGCGAGTCAGTTGTCTTTGTTGACCTCATTGTCACCTGCCTTGGGGCCGGGGAGAGCTTCAAAGCCCGGCGCTATCGCGGCTCGATATCCATTTGTAGCAGCAGGCCTTCTTGGAGGGTGTATACGTGCGTCACCGATCCCTCGAATACCAAGTTTCCCTGTTTGTCCTTCACAACTTGTTGCACCATCACTTCTAGTCTGCCGTCGGGTAGCTCGCGAATATGCGTGGGGTCGACGTGCGGGTCGAGTTGCTGCCACTGCCGCTGCCAGTACGTGCGCACTTCGTCATGGCCCGTGGCATAGCCGCCTTCCCAGGCCCGCGACCAGCGCACCTGTGGATGAAGCGTGGACAGTATCGCCGGGAGGTCGCGCGAATTGAACGCCGCATAAGCTTGTCGAATCAAGTGTTGAGGAGTGTCCATGTGTCGGAGTCGTTGGGGTTTAGTAGTTAATCTCATTTGGGCGCTGCGATCACCGATTACCCTCAGAAAAGTGTTTGCAGCGAACTATTCCGCCAAAGCAATATCGCGTCGGCCAACTTGCACAGCCCCGGGCCAAACCGGTGGTCCGCCCCGGTCCCGGTGCCCCCGCTCACATATCCTGACCAGCCCGTGGCTGCGTCCCGGGCACCGTTGAGCAGCTGCGAGCACGGGTGCTGCTGAAGGCCCAGCCGTCGCCCGCGGCCTGTAACTCGTAGCAACCCTGCCAGCAAACGTACAGCTACCCGAATCCGACGTCATGCCAGACCTGCACCGCGGGTGTTTCCTCAGGGGAGTTAAGTTCCTGCTTGTCAAATAGTTATGGCCATTTTTGAGCAAAGTTGGCCAAATGAGGGCGAACAGTGCCCGCCGAAACGGACTTAAAATTCCAGGATAAAGCCGACAGTGGGTGTCACGAGGCGATTATCGTTGGCCAGCAGGATGGGCACTGCGTTGCTGCCGTTGTTCTGGATGGGCTGGCCGTCGGTGGTCACGAAGCCGGAGTTGTCGGGTAGGCGCTGGAAGGCGTACTCGTCGGGGCCGGGGTTGTTGAGCACGAAGGCATTCTGCACGTCCAGAAACAAATCCAGCGAGAGCTTGCGCCAATTCAGTCGCTTGTCGAGCCGGAAATCGAACTGCTGGAAGGGCTTCAGGCGCTGCGTGTTGAGGCGAGCGTAGTCGAGCACGGGCCGGCCGGTGGGCAGGAAGCTGGCCTGCGAGGCCGCCAAATCATACGGTGTGTAGGGTGAGCCGCCGGCCGCCCGGTACTTGATGCCCATCTCCCAGCCCCGGCCCAGCTTGCGCCCCAGCAGCGCGGAGGCCAGAAAGCGCGAGTCCCAGGCCGAAGGCTTGTACACCCCGTCGCGCCCCGTAAACTCGGAGCGAAAACCGGTGAGCGACACCACGGCAAACACCTTGTTGGTGAGCTTCTGTTGGAAGAAAAACTCCAGCCCGTAGGCGCGGCCCCGGCCGGTGCTGGTCACGGCCTCGTTGCCCAGGGCCGTGAAATCGCCGCCCAGGTTGGCCAAGCTCAGGCCGTCACGCACGCTCACCGGGTAGTCGTTGTACTTCTTGTAAAAGCCTTCCAGCGTGAAGCGCGTGGCCGGGCCCGGCAGCCATTCCAGGCCCGTGACGTAGTGGTCGGACTGAATGTAGCGGTTGTTTTTGTTCACCAGATTGCCGGCATCGTCGCGGAAGCCCAGCAGGGTGTTGACCGGAATTTTGTAGTAGCGCCCCACCGAAACGTTCAGGTTCAGCGTGGGCCGCAGGGCGTAGCTGGCCGACACGCGCGGCGAGAGCGTGCGCCCCAGGTTACGGCCGTCGGTAGTGAAAGAGTTGCCGTCGGTGCGCAGGCCGGCCGAGAGCGTAAGCCGGTCGCCGTCGAGAAACGAGCCGGTGAGCTGGCCAAACGCCCCGAAGCGGAAAAAGTCGATGGCCGTCTGAAAGCGCACGTCCACGTCGGGCTGCAGCACCTGGCCCGAGGCGTCGACCACGGCGCGCCGCACCCGGTTGAAGAAGCGGTTGTCGTACTGCACGTACTGGCCCATCAGCCCGTAGCTATACTGCCAACGGCCGGCCGTGCCGTTCACGTCGGCCCGCAGCTTGTTCTCGGTTTCCATCGAGCGCGTGAGCAGGATGCGCTTATTCTCGTCCGTCACGCCGGGGCCGCCCTCAAACAGGTCGAGGGCGTTGTGGAGTTGCGTGCGGCTCAGGGCCACGTTCACAAAGCCCTTGCGTATGAGGTGGCGCAGGTTCAGGCCGGCCGTGTAATTCCACTGGGCAATGGTGGGGTTGCGCCGCAGAATAAGCTCCTTTTCCGGCGTGGTCTTGCTCGGCACTTCCACCCGAAAGTGGTCGATGGCCCCGAGGCCCAACGTGGTGAGCGTGGTTTTGGGCGAGATTTTGCTCGTCACCTTGTACTGAAAGTCGTAGTAATCGGGCCGGATGGGCAGGTCGAGCACCTTGAACAGCAACTGCAGATACGAGCGCCGGGCCGACAGCAGAAATGTGGTGCGGGCCCGGCCGCTGCTGTCCTTGCGCCCCAGCGGCCCTTCCAGCGTGCCCGCCACCTCCGTGCCCGAGGTGCGCAGGTTGCCCTGCACCCGCTCGGCGTTGCCGTCGCGCTGCCGGAACTGCAGCACGGAGCTGAGCGGGTTGTCGTAGCGGGCATGGAAGGCCGAAGTGCTCAGCGTCACGTCCTCAATGAAGCTCACGTTCAAGATGCCCGCCGGCCCGCCGGCTGAGCCCTGGGTCTGGAAGTGGTTGATGACCGGCACCTCTATGCCGTCGAGGTAGTACACGTTTTCGTTCGGCGCTCCACCCCGGATGATGATGTCGTTGCGAAAGCCCGCCGTACCGCCCGTGCCCCCGCCGCCCACGCCGGGCAGGGTCTGCACCACCTTCGAGATGTCGAAGTTGCCGCCCGGGTTACTCTTGATTTCTTCGGTGGTGATGCGCTGCACGCTCAGCGGGGTTTCGGCCGTAGCTACCCGAATGGCGCGGTTGGCCACTACCTGCACCTCGCCCAGCTGCTGCGTCCCGGAGTTCAGCTCCAAGCTGAGTACGTTGGCGTTGCCGCTGTTGACTAGCACGTTGGCGCGCAGCAGCGGGTCGTAGCCGATGAAGGTAGCCCGCAGGTTGTAACTGCCCGGGGGTATGCCTGTGAGCCGGAACCGCCCTTCGCCGTCTGAGGCCGTGCCCAGCGTGGTGCCTTCCAGCGTGATGGTGACGCCCGGCAGCAACTCCTGTGTTTTGCGGTCGCGCACGCTGCCCGAAATCGTGCCTGTGCTTTGGGCCAGCGCCGTGGCGGTGAGAAACAGCAGCATCAGCAGTTGGGCCACTACTGGCGGCAGGCAACGAACGGAGAAGGACATAATAGATGGGTTTCACTCTAAAATTTCATCAAAATTACATGATAACGAATAATACCATTCTATTTTGCCTGGCAATTTCCTTTGCTGCGGCACCGCGCGTAATTTTGGAGAAGCGTATTGCCCACCCGGCTTACTTTCGACGCGCTTCCGGCTTATGATGTACGACCTGCTTTCCGACCTGCTGCCCCTGCTAGGCCAGTATCAAGAGGCCACCCCGGCTGACCGGCAGGGCGTGCAGGACTTTGCAGAGTGGGTGCGGCAGCACGCCGCCCCGGCGGCACCCGCCAACCCCCATGCGGCCGCCCGCACGCCGCCCAGCCCCTACGAAACCGAGGAGTCGGTGCTGGTGAAGCTCCTCACCTTTATGCACCGGTACGTGCGCGGCTACGTGCGCCTGGCCCTGGCCGACACGCCCCTAGTGGGCTTCGATGATTTCAGCTACCTGATTGCCCTGTTTGCCGGTGGCCCACGCACCCGCACCGAACTGATGACGCGCAACATCCATGAAAAAGCCACTGGCACCGAAGTCATCCGGCGGCTGCTGCGGCACGGCCTGGTGAGCGAAGGGCCCCACGCCACCGACCGCCGCCGCAAGGAGCTGCGCCTTAGCGAGGCGGGTCGGGCGCTGCTGTTCAGTGTCACGGGCCGCATGTCGCAGGTGGCGCAAATGGGTGCCGGCGACCTCAGCCCCGCCGAGCGCCGCGAGTTGCTGCACTTGCTGCACCGGCTCGATGCCTTCCACTTCCCTGTATTTGCCGAAGCGCGGCCCGCCTCCTTCGCGGCCCTCATGGCCGAGCATTTTCCGGATGTACAGGCTAATTGGCCCCCGGCCGGCGCGTCGCACGGTTCCGGCTCGTAAGGAAGGCCGTCGCGCAACCTTTGTCGTTCGCACGACTGCTTTAGCGACAACCAACCACGCGACGGAATTGCGTAGCAGCAAAGTGTGACTGGAAGACTTGGACTTAACCTTATTCATTCAACCGCTTCACAAATTATGAGATTGGTTGTAAGAATCCCTTGACGAGACGTACACTACTCCATCAGCAGGGAGTAGCGCTTTCATTTTCAGAAAGGATACTTCAGGTCCGATAAGACCAGCGTATCGGGCCCTTTCGGGCTACCAAAACGGCAAGCTGTCGCATAAAATCCTTCCTGTTTTGAGACAGATTCGGATAACCAACGAGTGGACTAACCGCCTAATCGGGGATAAGCTCGCGGGCCCGGACAAAATGGTGCTGGATGCCTACACGGCGCCTTTCGGCGGGCAATATGCATTGGGTCCATCCGGACTGCTGGGGCCTGTCCGAATTATAGCCGTCGAGAAAGCCGAGAGCCTTGGCAGTAAACCTCACTCTTTAACCATGCAAACCAAATGAAGCCTGTTTCCCACTTCTCTGTTGCCCTGGGTTGTATTGCCATCAGCTTGTTACCCAATGCCTTGCAGGCTCAGGCCCAGACGCCAGCCCCGGCACCTGCCCCCGTAGCGAAGCCGGCGCGCGTGGTGGCCGGCATTCCGGTAAACTATAGCGAAGATTCTGTTGGCACCTACACGCTGCCCGACCCGTTGGCGTTGAGCAATGGAAAAAAAGTGACCGATGCCACCACCTGGGGCAAGCAGCGGCGGCCGGAAATCCGGACGTGGTTTGAGCAGAACGTGTACGGCCGAGCCCCCGGCAAGCCGCGCAACCTACGTTTTGAGGTGTTCGACAAAGGCACGCCCGCCCTCAATGGGAAAGCCACGCGCAAGCAGGTAACAGTGTATTTTTCCGAGCGCAACGACGGGCCGAAGATGGACTTGCTGGTGTACCTGCCCGCGAATGCCACCAAGCCGGTGCCGTTGCTGCTCAACGTCAACTTCATGCCCAATTCCTCGCTCATCGATGACCCCGGTGTGCGGCCCGGGCAGCTCTGGAACAAGGAAAAGCAAAAGGTACCTGCGCCCGCTTACAATCCCAGCGGCCCCATGAAGCTCACCGTAGAGCCGTTCCTCGACAAAGGCATTGCCGTCGCCTCGGTGTATTACGGCGACATCGAGCCCGACTTTGATGGTGGCGTCAAATACGGCGTGCGCAGCCTGTACCTCAAGGCCGGCCAAGAGAAATTTGCGCCCGACGAGTGGGGCGCCGTGGCCGCCTGGAGTTGGGGCCTGAGCCGGGCGCTGGACTATTTCGAAACGGATAAAGCTGTGGATAGCAAGCGCGTAGCCCTGCTCGGCGCCTCGCGGCTGGGCAAAACCGTACTCTGGACCGGCGCCAACGACCCTCGATTCGCCTTGGTCATTGCCAGCGTGTCGGGAGAAGGCGGCGCAGCCTTGGCCCGGCGCAACTACGGCGAAACCATCGCCCACTTGGTGGCACCTACTCGGTATCCGTACCAGTTCTGCCAGAATTACCAGCGGCTCGCCAATCGTACCGACGCACCCATGGACTCGCATATGCTGGTAGCCTTGGTCGCGCCGCGGCCCTTGCTGCTGCAAACCGGCAGCACCGATTACTGGAGCGACCCCAAAGGGGAGTTTTTGTCCGCAGTGGCTGCTACGCCGGTGTACAATTTACTGGGTCGGCAGGGCGTACTGGCCGGGCCGATGCCGGCACCGGGCCAATTGGTTGGACAAACACTTAGCTACTACATGCACGAGGGCGGTCACGGCATTATTCCCTCTGATTATCAGGCGTTTGCAGAGTTTTTGCGGGTAAATCTCTTGCAAAGCAGGTAGGAAGCTATGCTGCGGTCGGGTTTGGTTCGTATTCGGTTGCTAGGTGAATATTAGGGCCCGCTTGCCGACCCGACGGGTGGAGGCAGGTGTTCGTCGAACCCTTTGACCAACAGCCAGATCGCCACCGCGATTTGGATGGGGAGCAACGGCATCGCCAGCGTGCCGATGGCGCGCTGCCCCAGCAACATCATAAGGGTGACGCCACTGAATTGGAGGACGACGCCCAGCAGGCCGATTCCAGCCAACACCCGCGGTACCAGGCGAAAGCGCAACAGCGAACCATAAAACACAAACAGCCAAGCTCCAATTGCCACCAACTGCGTGGTATGGGCCGCTCGCCGGGCAGCCGCGACAACTACCCCAACCACTTGGTAGCGCTCAGCCTCGGCGGCCCCAGCGGCCACAAACGCCTGGCTAACGGCCAGCATGGACAGGGTGTGTGCTGCCTGCCCAGATCCAGGGTGGCGCTGCCGGCACACACGACCACGAACCCGATCGCTGCCGCTTGGCTATGGCGCCGCCAGATTGGAAACGCCGTGATTCCCAACAACACAGTTAATGTGGCGCCGACAAATGAAAGCAACACCGCCGCGCGAATCGTTGCCGCATGCGCTGCGCCCGCCGTCAGGAACGCTAGCGAGCCCCCAACGAGGGATTGGGTTAAGATAAAGGGCAGTGTGAGCGCGGCAGCTAACTGCAACAACAAAAGCAAACCTACTCGCCGGCCAATAGCAAAGGCCGACCCAAGGGATGAGAGACCTGTGAAGTGCATAGGAAGAAGGTCGGAGCAGATGGTAGAAGGTAGTGGGGTGCGGACGGAGGCGCGTGGCTAATTACCTGGGCAGCCAGCAGCTCGGTAGCGAGAGGGGCCGGAGTCGGATGCGGCAGGCATCGAAGGAAGGTGTCGCAACTTGCTGATTCCTTTTTAGTTAGCTCTCGCTTAGGGCCAAAAGTGTGCTCAATGCAGTGAGTCAGAGCTAATATGACCTTTACAACGGCCAACGGCCCGACGGGCAGCGCGAACAACTCCCGGTTGCGCTCCCATCTAACCCGCCGTAGTACGCATCGCGTATTAATATCTAGCATTTATATATGTCTGATTATGAGAAGTTTATGAATCTGCAAGAAATCGCTCAGCAACGGGAAAACCGCTCTATCTAATTGTCTTTGGAGGGCACAGGTCAGCGGGGGAATTCAGCCGGAGCACGGGAGTGACCCTTGGTGCTGTACCCATCCGCACAGCATCAGATCCATAACGCGGTAGCGGCAGCCATTTCGCCCACCGCCAGATAGGTAGTAGGCAGCAAGATGCTTCACATTCAGGCTGGCGAAAAAGGGGGTTCGTTTGCAGAATAATGCGTTTCTTGGCCTTTCACCCAAACGACTATCTATGCAGATTTCCTGGGCCGCGGCCCGGCGGTGGCAGCCGACTCCGGTGCGGTTGCTGGGCGCGGCGCTGCTGCTGCAGGCGGTTTTAGTGTGGCGGGCTTTTGGGGCCTTGCTGCGCGAACCCGGCCAGCACCTGCTGATGAGCACCTACGACGGGGCCAAGAACTACTTCACCTTTCAGGCCTACGTGCAGCAGCCCTGGGCCAACGGCCTGCGCTGGTTCGGCCAGATGAACTACCCCTACGGGGACTACCTCTTCTACACCGATAACACCCCGCTGCTGGCCGTGCCCGTCCGGCTCTGGTCGCACTACGTCTTCATCCTCGCGCCTCATGCCCTGGACGTTTACCACGCCCTGCTGCTGGCGGGGTTTTTCTTCAGTACGGCCTTGCTGACGCTGATTTTGCATCGGTTGCTGCGGCACTGGGGGCTGGTGCTGCTTTTTGCCGTGCTGCTGCCTTGGCTCAACCCGCAAACCAGTCGCCTGCTGGTCGGCCACTTCAACCTAGCCTACAGCGGCGTTGTGCTGCTGGCCATCTGGGGTCTGCTAGGCCTCTACGACCGAGTCGAGGCGGGGCGCCCGGTGGGCCGGTGGGTTGCTTGGCTGGTAGGGGCCTTTGCCTTGACTGGGCTGGTGCACCTCTACTACCTGCTCATCCTGGCCCTGACCACGGCCGGCTTCTTCGCTGTTTGGCTGCTGCGTAGCCCGCGGGCGCGTACCGCTAGAGTGGGAGCAGTGCTCACGCTGGCGCCTGTGGCCCTGTGCTACGCGGTGGTGCGCCTCACGGACGGCTACTACTCGCTGCGGCGCGAGGCCACGGGATTTAATTACGGCCCTTGGCGGTTGCAGTTCTCGGCTTTGTTTCGGGCCTACGATTACCAGCGGGTGCATTTCTTAGTGGAACCCCGCGACCCACCCCCCTACGAATCGGCGGCGTACTTGGGGGCGTTTGCCTTATTTGGCCTCACTTTGGCGGTGGCCGTTTGGGCGCTCCGGCCGCAGGCAGTACGTGCGTTCCGGGCCGCGTGGCGGACTACCCCGGAGCGGCAGTTTCTGGGGCTGTGGTTGGGCGCTTCTCTTTTGGGGCTGGCGGTGGCGCTGGGCACCGAGTACGACGTAGCCGACGGCCAATACAAGGTCTACAACTACTTCAGCGTCTTCTTTTACCTCCAGAAGCTGACCGGCGCCGTGGCCCATTTCCGCACAGTGGGCCGATTTAGCTGGCCGTTTTTCTGGGCCGTGAACCTGCTTGTGCTCGCCGGCCTCGACTATTGGCTGCGCGTCAGCCGCTGGCCGTGGCGCTGGGCCGTGGCCATTGGCTTGGTTGCCCTGGCTTTGCTCGACACCTATGATACCGTGAAGCACAACCGCGAGGGCTTGTTGCCCAACGTGCTCACCGATCCTGCCCAATTTCCCGAGCTGGCGCCTTTGCTGCAAGGCCTTCGGCCCGAGCAGTACCAAGCCCTGTTGCCGGTGCCCTTCTTCCACGTGGGCAGCGAGGACTTGCCTTTGACTGTGGACGACGACAACCCCCATTCATTGCATGCCTACCAACTGGCCCTGCGCACCAATCTGCCGCTGATGGCCAGCAAGATGTCGCGCACGCCCCCGGCCCACGTGCAAGCACTGCGTACCCTGTTT
The DNA here is from genome assembly GCF_014349165.1 of Hymenobacter sp. BT491. Taxonomy (NCBI): domain Bacteria; kingdom Pseudomonadati; phylum Bacteroidota; class Cytophagia; order Cytophagales; family Hymenobacteraceae; genus Hymenobacter; species Hymenobacter sp. BT491. The sequence continues at coordinate 410,595 of NZ_JACSJJ010000001.1, forward strand.
GATGCTGATGGGCCTGCTCCCGAGCTGCGCACCCGGCTGCGGGCGGCGGGCAAACCCATTTTGGTGCTGTTTGACCAGAGCTACTACGACGGCACCAACCCGCTGAGTGCCCAGCAAAGCAACCCCCAGGCGCGAGCGCTTATCGAAGCGGGCGGATCCTTTCCTGCCCGCCAGCACCTCACGTTGCTGGCCACGTCGGGCAAGTTGCGTCTCTACCGCTGGGACGTGCCATAAGGGGGAGCAGCTTTTTCTTGATAGTGCGTAGAAAGCAAAGGAGTTTTATCTTTGATTTCTACAATCGTAAGCCATGAAATCTGACTCGCTCGAAGAACTCTACACCAAATTCCCGCCTGGGACGTCGCCAGCCGTTGACCGGCAGCGGGAAGTCGGGCATTTCAACGTGTTCAACGTGGCAGACCTTATGCTCAGCTACCGCAGCCGGCCGCCGATGACGTTTGACCGGCGGGCTTTCTACAAAATCAGCCTGATTCGCGGGCGCAGCCGGATTGAGTACGCCGACCAAGGAGTAGAGGTAAACCACAACGCCCTGTGGTTTGCCACGCACCGCGTGCCTTATCGCTGGTTGCCACACGACTTGGCGCAGAACGGCTACTTCTGCGTTTTTACTGAAGAATTCCTGCTGCCTGCCAAAAGCGGTATGGTGCCGAGCGAGCTACCCGTTTTCCAACCGGGTGGGGTCCCGGTGCTGATCATAACGGATGAAGAATACGCGGCGCTTGAAGTCATCTTCCGGAAGATGGAACAAGAAATTGCCTCCGATTACTTGCACAAGTACGACCTGCTGCGCGCCTATTTGGTGGAGTTGATTCACCACGGGCAGAAACTCCAGCCGACTACTGCCTTGGCGCCTACCCCCAATGCGTCGGCCCGGCTGGTTGGCCTATTTACCGACCTGCTGGAACGGCAGTTTCCTCTGGAAACTCCGCATCAGCAACTGCGCTTGCGTACCGCCACGGACTTCGCCTCGCATTTGGCCGTGCACGTCAATCACCTCAACCGGGTACTGAAGGAAACGACCGGCCACACCACTACTGCATTGATTAGCAACCGGGTAGCGCAGGAGTCTAAGATGCTGTTGAAGCAAACCAACTGGACGGTTTCTGAAATTGCCGACAGCTTGGGCTTTGCCGACGTAGCGCATTTCTGCCATTTCTTCAAACGGCAGACGGGTTTAGTCCCGAGCGCCTTCCGCGGGTAAGGTGGTTGTTTGAATTATACAGTAAATGGTTTGGCCCGCGCAACTACGTTGCTGCCGCGCCGCTGGACCTTTGCTGAGTATTAATTCACCGTCTAACCACACTGCCACATGCGAGTCTTCGTCACCGGCGCTTCGGGCTTCATCGGCTCGGCTATTGTTCAGGAATTACGCGGCGCGGGCCACCAGGTGCTCGGCTTGGCCCGTTCCGAGGCCTCCGCTCAGGCTCTCACGGCCGCGGGCGCCGAAGTTCATCGAGGCACCCTCGAGGATGTAGACAGCCTGCGGCGCGGCGCCGCGGCCGCAGATGGGGTCATCCACGCGGCCTTCATCCACGACTTCTCACAGTATGTGGCCGCCGGCGAAACCGACCGGCTAGCCATTGAAGCGCTTGGCGAAGCACTGTCCGGCTCAGACCGTCCCTTGGTCGTCACTGCGGGGCTGGCTGGGTTTGCCCTAGGCCGCCCCGCCATCGAAGAAGACACCCCCACCGTTGGGCCTCGTATGTCGGAGCAGACAGCCCTGAAACTGGCGGCGCAGGGCGTGCGCGCATCTGTGGTGCGCTTGGCGGCCTCAGTCCACGACGACGGCGGCTACGGCTTTGTGCCGACGCTCATCCGCATTGCCCGCGAGAAAGGTGTGGCCGCATACCTGGGCGAAGGTCTCAATCGGTGGCCGGCGGTCCATCGGCTCGATGCTGCTCACCTGTTCCAGTTGGTGCTGGAACAAGGGGCAGCGGGCGCCTGCTACCACGGGGCAGCCGACGAGGGCGTGCCGCTGCGCGACATCGCAGCCGTCATCGGCCGGCACTTGGATGTGCCAGTAGTGTCCAAATCACCCGAAGAAACGGCCGACCATTTTGGCTGGATGGCGCGCTTTGTGGGAATGGATGCGCCGGCCTCCAGCGCGCTTACGCAGCAGCGGCTAGGCTGGCACCCAAGCCATCGCTCGCTGCTGGCCGACCTTGAGCATGGGCGCTACTTCGAGAGCGTATGACCACGCCGCTAATAATCGCAGCAGCCTGCTTTCCCGGTGCTGGTAAAGGCGATTTCTGCCCTTGATAGGGCTATAGTGGGCCCACCCGGAAGTGCCTTTCCAGCACCGCTACTGGGGCGTATTCGTCGCTTATGCGCTATATTTTTGAACTTACGGCCCGGCTTGGTACAGCCGGGCCTTTTTGCGTTAGGGCCCCGCAAGCCACTAAGAGGATGCTAGAACAGAAAATCACAGCCAGTCGTTAATTTATAAACATTTGATAATCAATTACTTATCTAATAGAATAGAAAGCCGGCAATGATTTTTCTCCCACTTCCAAGCCGCGCAGCCATCAACTAGCTTTTTCAACCCTGACCACGCGCGCTCTCCCCACATACAGTCCCCTTCAACCTTTTCCGTATGCTGTTTTTACCCCCGGCTCGCAAAGCCCTTCTGTTGCTCTACCTGTGCGCGCTGAGCGTGTTGGCGCAGGCGCAAGAAGTCAAATCGCCCAATGCCCAACTTACGCTTCGGTTTGCGCTGCAAAACGGCGGTGTGCCAACCTACCGCCTGACGTACAAGGGCCGCGACGTAATTAAGCCCAGTAAGCTAGGCTTCGAATTGAAAAATGCCCCCGCGCTTACCAGCGGTTTTGCGGTGGCGGACTCCAAGCAGCGCAGCTTCGACGAAAGCTGGCAGCCGGTGTGGGGCGAGGTCAAAACCATCCGCAACCACTACAACGAACTGGCCGTGACCTTGACGCAGGCGGCCACCAACCGCACTGTGCTCGTGCGCTTCCGCGTGTTCGACGACGGCTTGGGGTTCCGCTACGAATTTCCGCGGCAGAAAGCCCTCGACTACTTCGTGGTGAAGGAAGAGCAGACGCAGTTTGCTTTGGCCGGCGACCACAAAGCCTTCTGGCTGCCCGGCGACTACGACACGCAGGAATACAGTACCGTCACGTCGAAGCTCTCGGAAGTGCGCGGCAAAATGAAAGCGGCCGTCACGCCCAATGCTTCGCAAACGACGTTCTCGGACACGGGCGTGCAAACGCCGCTCATGCTCAAAAGCCAGGACGGCCTCTACATCAACCTGCACGAAGCGGCCCTGATCGATTACTCCACCATGTCGTTGGAGCTTGACGACAAGAACTTCGTGCTGACTTCGCACCTGACGCCCGACGCCCTAGGCGACAAAGGCTATTTGCAAACGCCCTGCCTTTCGCCGTGGCGCACGGTGGTGGTCAGCGACAAAGCCGCCGACATTCTTGAGTCGCACCTGATTCTGAACCTGAACGAACCCACTAAGTACAAGGACGTTTCGTGGATTAAGCCGGTGAAATACGTGGGCGTGTGGTGGGAGATGATCACGGGCAAAAGCACTTGGTCGTATACCAACCTGGAGAACATCAAGCTCGACTCGCTGGACTATTCCAAAACCAAGCCCAACGGCACGCACGGCGCCAACACGGCCCACGTTAAGGAGTACATCGACTTCGCTGCCAAACACCACTTCGACGCCGTGCTGGTAGAAGGCTGGAATACGGGCTGGGAAGACTGGTTTGGCAAGAGCAAGGATTACGTCTTCGACTTCGTGACGCCCTATCCGGATTTCGACGTGCAGGAGCTGCACCGCTATGCGGCCAGTAAAGGCGTGAAAATCATCATGCACCACGAAACTTCCGGCTCGGTGCGCAACTACGAGCGCCACATGGATGCCGCTTATAAGTTCATGGTCGACAACGGCTACAACGCCGTGAAAAGCGGCTACGTGGGGCCCATTATTCCGCGCGGCGAGCACCACTACGGGCAGTGGCTCAACAACCATTACCTCTACGCCATCACCAAAGCGGCCGAGTACAAAATCATGGTCAATGCCCACGAGGCCGTGCGTCCCACGGGCTTGGCGCGTACTTACCCCAACCTGATCGGCAACGAAGCGGCTCGCGGCACCGAGTACGAGGCCTTTGGCGGCAGCAACCCCGACCACACCACCATCCTGCCTTTTACGCGCCTGATGGGCGGCCCAATGGACTACACGCCCGGCATTTTTCAGACGCAAATCAGCGCCATCAACCCCCAGAACACGTCGTTTGTACACAGCACGTTGGCCCGGCAACTGGCCCTGTACGTGACCATGTACAGCCCTTTGCAAATGGCGGCTGACCTGCCCGAAAACTACAATAAGCACCTCGACGCTTTCCAATTCATCGAAGACGTGGCCGTGGACTGGGACGACACGCACGTGCTGGAAGCCGAGCCCGGCGACTACGTGACCATCGCCCGCAAGGCCAAGGGGAAAAGCAGCTGGTTTATTGGCAGCTCCTGCGACGAGCAGGGCCGCACGTCGAAAATTAACCTGAACTTCCTGGACCCCGGCAAGAAGTACGTGGCCACGATTTATGCCGACGCCAAAAATGCCCACTACGAGAAGAACCCGCAGGCCTACACCATCCGCAAAGTCAACGTGACTAGCAAGTCGAAGTTGACGCAGTATTGCGCGCCGGGCGGCGGTTACGCCATCAGCGTGATGGAAACAACCCGCTAGTACAACCCGTCCGAATTCGTACGCAATTCGTCTGCTACTAAAAGCCCCGTTTCCAGTCTGGAAATGGGGCTTTTGGCTTAGCGTAACGCGCCAAGTTGTTTTTCGATTTGTTAAAGGAATTAAATTATTGATTATCAATATTTTATCATGAATACAAGCACTTGCAAAACTGCGCCAGTAAATTTTGAGAAGCTAAGGGCGCAGTACGTAGTCCAGCGCCGGGTCCTGGCCGGCCAAATAGCTGCTGGCCTGCTGCTGCACCTGGTGGACGGGCTGCAAGGTTTCTACTGCTAAATCGCGGTATAGCCACCGGGCCTCATCGGCCGTTGGGGCCCGGCGCGAGTACCCGTGAAAGCGGTCGGCGTAATGCACAGTCAGGCCCGAGTTAGGCAGCACGAAGTTGCCGCCTTCGGCCCAGAAATCCAGTGTGTCGCCTGCCGGTTCGCCCACAACCTGCGCGTCGGCCAGCTGTCGTAGTTGGGCGGCGTGGTACAAGCCGGCCGAAAATGTGGCTCGCCCAGTCAGCACATACACCCGCACCGCGTGTTGCCGTGCCTGAGCGGCCAACTCCTCGAAGAAGGGCGAGGCTACGTCTAGGTTACCGCCGGTGTTGAAGCGCAGATCTACGATGAGCTTGCCCCCGGCAAGCGCGGGCAACAGAGGCAACACTCGCGCACCCCACGCCTTCACCGATTCGCCGCTGGGCATGTCGCCCGCGCGGTTGTATTGCAGGTAGAGCGCATGTTGCGCTGGCAAAGCCTGGTGCCAGTATCCCTGCTCGGGCCGCCGCAAATACAGCGGCAGCCGCGCGCTGTCGGCCGGCAGCACGCTCTGCCAAGCGGCCCCGCGGCCGGGATGCAAAGGCGAGAGGTCCCACCACGCCTCCAAGGCCTGACGGCTGCGCTGCCCTGACAGAGGCACCAACTGTCGCGCCACGTGCTGCCCGGTGCGCGTGCGCACCACGAGCGGCAAGGTCCCGGCCGTGTCGGTAAGTATTCCTAGTCCTTGCAGGATTTCCGGGCTGGTGAGCGTGTACGTGCTGATGTACGCTTGCCAGGACGCATTGCCTGCATAAAGCGGTGCTACCCGCCGCAGAGCCTGAGCCGCGTTAAGCCCCGCTAGGCGCAAGACTTTAGCGCCGAGCAGATCCGCGTATTCGGCCGTCGTTTTGACGACGTACAGGCCGTCGCGGAACCACCACACCCGGATGGGATAGCGTCGCAGCTCGGTACGGTTGCGCAGCAGATAGAGGCGGGTGTGAGCGTTGCCAGCTCCGGCTACGGCGCGAGCCAGTCCCACCACGCGTTGGGGCTGAGTCTGGTTGACTGCTACAGCTTGCAGGTGCTTTACTTCTTGGCGGAACGCAGTGCGCGCCGCCGGCGTAAAGCTGCGGTCGTGGGCCAGCAGCGAGTCGCAGGCCACCTGCAAATCCTGTTGCCACTGGGTCGGGGAGAGCGGGAGGAGGCGCTGGGCGTTGGCCGGCACGGCTGGCAGCAAGCAACACAACAAACCCGCCAACAGGAGGCCGGGGCACCAGCGGGAAACAACCATGAAGCAGACGTAAGGACCGACACCGTTGCCGACCACCGAAAAGATGCCCTAGCCTGCTTCAGGGTTGCTTCTGATCGCCCGGGCTATTCCTCAGCCGATATGGCCGCGGGGCCTTCTGTCAGGTTCAGCAGTGGGCCCAGCAACAGGGCGTTGGCAAACAAGCGCGAAGTGCCGTGCCAGTAGTGCCGGAAATTGGGGTCGTCGGCGAAAAGAACGACGCGCCCGGCTCCCACTTTGCTGACCACCACGGCCGCTGAGTTGCTGATCTGTTTTAGGTTGGCCTGTGATACATAGCCGCTTACGAGGGGCTTGGCCGCGTATTGCACCACCGTTGCGTAGGGGTTCCGGCTAGGGCGCAGGAAGGTGGTGCCGTTGCGGAACACGTACAGGCGGCGGTTGGTCAAACCGAAGCCAATGGGGTTGGTGATGTCGATATCGGCGGCGTAGATGGAGCCCGCAATGGCACGGGTGCCTTCCTGTTCTTGCTGCACAAAATCGGCGCGGCGCGCGGCAGATTGCTTGCCTTTTGCGGAGGCGGTAGCCGTGGTATCGGCCCAGCCGCTATTGGCCGGAATCAGTAGCTTCTCTTTTACAATGCCTTGTTTAACAGCCCATTCCGAAGCGTTCTTCAAGGTGATGAGCGTGCCGCCTTCCTGCACCCACTGGCGCAGTTTTGCTACGGCGGCTTTGTCCAGTGATGTGTAAACGCCGCCCACCAACACAATGCTGGTATAGCGACCCAGCGGCGCCCGTCCGAAGTTGCCCAACTCAATCCGGCTCATTGGCAGACCGAGCTGCTGACTGGCCACAAACCATGCTTCGCCCACTTCCGAGGCGTTGGTGCCCGTTCCTACTAAAATAGCTGCTTTTGCTTCGGGCACGGCCCGCACGTTGCTGGAACCCAGGTCGATACCGCCTGCGCTGAAGCCAGTGGCCACGCTCGTAAACGTCACCTGATTCTGTCGGCTCACGCGGCTCACAATCTGAAACACCGTGTCAGCAGAGAGTTTTTGGCCGGCTACGGGTATCACCAACGTGCCATAGCCAAAATCGGTGTGCTTTTCTTTGGTGCCTGCGCTAAACGGCTTGAAGCTGACTTTCGCCACGACGCCGGCCCGTTGCAGAGCCGTGAGCGATTTGGCAGCGTTGTAGTCCGACCAGGGTAGCAGGTAAGCGTAGCTGCTCTGTCCGCCTATTACGCTGCCAGTCAACTCTTTAACTTTCTGGACCGGCGCGCCTTGCACCAAGTTGGTATTCTTCTGTTTCGACACGGCCAAGCCGTATGCGTGGGCTTGGCTCCAACCGGTTACGTCGTAGAATACGCTGTCGTGGAATGTGGTTAACTCTTCGAATAAAGAGTTGACGATGCGGTACTGGGGCTGACTGGTGGGCACTACGTAGGCTTTGCCTTTTTCAAACTGCTGCTTGTCGAGCGTAACGTTCTTGCCCAGTTCATGCACCTCGATTTTGTGCTGAAGCAACAGCGACAGGAATTTGTTGGTGAGCGTCTCGTCTTGGGCGTTGCCGAAGACGTAGGCTTTGGTCGGAAACTTGTGGGCGTCGGTGAGCGCCGACGTGAAAAAATCGCGCTGGTGGCGCAGATACAGGTCTTTTTCCTCTACTGCCCCGCGCACAGTTGCCAGGCCCGTGGCTACGTGGTTGCGAATGGTAAAAGGAAATTTCACCACGCCGTTGACGCTTTCCTGCGCCAGGCCGCGCGAGCTGCCGACTTCAAATGTGATGCCCACGCCGCCCTCAAAATCGGGGTATGTCGAGCCGTAAATGGGCGACAGGTTGTCGTACTGTTCCTTGGTCCAATACAACGAACCTAAGTTATCCAGGGCTTTGGCGAAGTACTTGGCCATGTGCACGTTAAGTACTTCGTAAGTAGCCCGCGGAATCAGGTCGTTTTCGGTGCTGAAGGGTTTGGAAGGCTCGAAATAGTAGGTGCCGTTGGTGCCCATTTCGTGAAAGTCGATCATCACGTTGGGATACCATTCGTGGAAGAACGCCATGCGGGCGCGGCTTTCGGGCTGCGTCAGGGGCAGCCAGTCGCGGTTGAGGTCGGTGTAGAAGTGGTTGGTGCGGCCGCCCGGCCACGCCTCAGTGTGCTCACGATCCAGCGGGTCGGTCACGTTGGGCCACGACTTATTCTGGTCAAACCAATGCGAGGCGCGGTCGCGGCCGTCGGGGTTTTCCAGCGGGTCGAGGGTGATAACCGATTGTTCCAGCCACTGCTGGGTTTCGGAGCTGGTGGAGGCCGTGAGGTAATAGGCCAGCAGCAAAGCAGCTTCGGAAGAGCTGCTTTCGTTGCCGTGCACCCCAAAGTTCAGGCTTACCACTACGGGCAACTTACGATAGTCGGGCGCGGCTAATTTCGGGTCGACCAGCGCCCGCCGGGCCTGCTGGATGCCGGCCAGATTCTGCTGGTTTTCGGGCGTGGTGATGGTGGCCACCACCTGTGGGCGTTCCTCAAACGTGTTGCCGATCACCCGCAAACTCACCCGATCCGACACCCGATCCAGCTCGCGTAGGTACGCCACGATTTGGTCGGAACGCGTGTAATGCGAGCCAATGGGGTAGCCTAAAAACTGCTCCGGAGTAGGGATTTTAGCATCGAAGCTGTTGGCCTGAGCCGCGGGGAAGTAGTAGCTGTTTTGCGCGCTAGCCGGTACGGCCAAGCTGAGCCCCAAGGCCAGCAGTGCCGCGGAAAAATATGATTTCAACATGAAAGCTGTTGTTGTAAATTATTGATTATTAGGCACTTGTGTAAAATTCACAAGATGCTAGTAACCAGGGTTTTGCTGCAAATCGGGGTCGGCCACGAGGTCGTTGAAGGGAATCGGGAACAGCCAGCGCTTCTGATCGGTAACGCCGAGCACGGTGCCGGCGCGGCCAGTGCGCACGAGGTCAAACCAGCGATCGGCCTCGAAGGCAAACTCCACCCGGCGCTCGTTTTCAATGGCCAGCAGCAACTGATCGGCAGTGGTAGCGGTGGTTGGGCCAACCCCGGCGCGGCTGCGCACGGCGTTCAGATCGGCAATGGCTTCGGGCAGCTTGCCCAACTTGGCGCGAGCCTCCGAGCGGATCAAATACTGCTCCGCGAGGCGCAACACATAGCTGGGGTCGTCGCGCTGGGCCGAGCGACTGTAGAGGTTGCCATACGTGACGTTGGCACCGGCAATGACCGTGGTAGCCAGCAGCGCGGAGCGGCTGCCGCCCACGGCCGGGTCATTGAGCAAAGCAATGGCCGCTGGCACCGGCTGGAAGTTAAACTGGCCGCCCAAAGCGCTGGGGAACCAGTTGTTCCACATGGTATTGGCGTCGGAGTTGCTGAAGGTCAGCTCGAATACGGATTCCTGGCTCAGAAAAGGTGCCGTCGAGAAGGTGCGGTAAGGCGTTGCTAAGCGGTAGTTGCTAGTGCTGATTACTTGGGTGGCATACGTCTCAGCATCAGCCCATTGCTGGCGGTAAAGGTGCAGCCGCGCCCGCAAGGCGCGAGCGGTAGACTTCACAGCCCGGTTGCGGGTGGTGCCGTCGGGCAGCAGGGTTTCTGCTTGGGTTAGGTCGGCGAGCACCTGGTCGTAGGTTTGGGCAAGGGTACTCCGGCCTACGCCTTTGCCGTTTTCCTTGGTGCGGGTAGGGGTGAGCACCAACGGCACACCGCCCCAGCCGCGGCCGAGGTCGAAGAACACCAGCGCCCGCAGGAAGTAGGCTTCGCCCAGCAGTTGGTTTTTCTCGGCCACAGGCAGCAACGGATCGTTGACGCCCGGCACGCCGGCAATGACATTATTCGCCGCATTAACGGCCTGATACATCTGCGTCCAGGCTTCGGTAATCAGCACATTATCAGCACTTAGCTGGTTCTGATCAATTTGCAGGAATTGATTAAGCGTACCGTTGAAGCGCACATTCTCGCCGGGCAGAAAACCCAGCACGGGCCAGTTGAGCTGGTAATATGCCTGCACCCGGTCGTAGGCCCCGATGGTGGCGGAGCGGGCACTGCCGGCATCCGTAATGGCCTTGTCATCAGGCAGTTGCTGAGCCGGGGTAGGTTCCAGTAAGTCGTTGCAGGCCGTGAAACTCAGGGTAACGGCAGCGGCCTGGAAGGCAAAAAGAAGGCGGTATATCGACTGTCTCATCTTTGTAAAAGGCTTATAATCCGACCGTTACGCCCACCTGGAAAGTGCGGGGCTGGGGCACCGTGGCCCAGTCGATGTTCTTGGTATTGCTCACGCCGCTCTGCGAATTGACTTCCGGGTCGAGGCCCGAATAAGGCGTGATGGTAAAGAGGTTAGCAGCCTGCACGTACACGCGCAGGGAGTTTAGGTGCGCCTTGGCGATTGCATCTTTCGGTACGGTGTAGCCCAGCGTGAGCGTGCGCAGGCGCAGGAAAGAGCCGTCTTCGAGGTAGCGGTCGCTGAGGTTTTGAACCACGCCGCCGTAGTTGTTGCTGGAAGCCACCGTAGTCAGGCGCGGGATGTCGGTGATGTCGCCGGGCTTCTGCCAACGGTCCAGTTGTTCGCGCAGGTACCCAATGTTGCTCTGGGTGCCGCCGTGCACCAGAAAGAAGCGGTTCATGTTCATGATCTTCGCTCCCTGCTCGAAGTTCAGCGTGACGCCAAAGTCGAAACCTTTGTAAGTCAAGGAGTTGCTTACTCCTCCGAAGTACTTGGGCCAAGCATTGCCAACCAGTTTGCGGTCGGCTACCGTGATCTGGCCGTCGCCGTTTACGTCTTCGTACTGCGCATCACCGCTTTCGGGGTTCACGCCGGTTTGGTGATAGAGCCAGAAAGAATACAGCGGCGCGCCCTCTTCCAACCGGAAAATATCGCGCGAGCCCGAGGTGATCGGGGCCGCCAGCTTCTCGATCTTGTTCACGTTGCGAGCCACGTTGAAAGTGGTGCTCCACTGCACAGCCGGCTTCGAAAGCCAAGTTGCAGTGAGCTGAGCTTCAATGCCTTTGTTGCTCACAGCGCCGTAGTTTTCAACTACCGAGGAGAAACCCGTTTTGCGCGGCACGGGCACGTTCAGCAGCAGGCCGGAGGTGTATTTGTCGTAGTAATTCAACTCCAGCGCCAAGCGATTTTGCAGCACGGCTGCGTCTAAGCCCACATTCCATTGCCGTGTTGATTCCCAGCTCAGGTTGGGGTTGGCCAATTGGAGCGGCGCGGTGCCCGGCAGGTCGAGGTAGTTGGCGCCGCCCTGCACCAAGCCCAACGCCGCAAAGTCGCTGATACCGGCTTGGTTACCCGTTTTGCCCACGCTGGCGCGCAGCTTCAACTCCTGAAAAACATTGAGGTCGCGAATGAAGCTTTCTTCGCCCAAACGCCAGCCAAGCCCAACGGCCGGGAAATAGCCCCAGCGCTTGTCGCTGCCGAAGCGCGAAGAAGCGTCGGCCCGCACGCTCAGGTCGGCGGTGTAGCGCTGCTTGAAGCTGTAAGTGGCTTTGCCAAAGAACGATACCAACCCAGCCTGCGAGCGCGACGAAGAGCCCGTTTGCGTGGCCGCGGAAGCAATAGTCGTCAGGTCGTTGCCGGGAAACTGCTGACCGGCCAGGCTCGTGCGCTGGAACGTGTTCTTTTGCAGCGTGTTACCCACCAAAGCTTGCAGTGAGTGGTCTTCGCCAAAGTTGACGTTGTAGTTCAGGGTCTGCTCGTTGAGCAGGGTAATGTCGCGCGAGAGGAAGGATGAAGCCGTGCCGCGGGGCTGCCCGGCCAAGATGAGCGTGTTGTTGAAGTTGTTCTCGTACATGTCGTTGAAGTCGATGCTCCAACTGCTGCGCAGGGTCAGGTTTTTGAGGAAATGATATTCCCCGTACACGTTCGAGATGATGCGTGAGCCCACCGCATCGTTGTTCAGATTGTCGATGAGGGCTTGGTGATTGTCAAACGAGCCGTACTTGGCGTAGGAGCCGTCGGCGTTGTAAATCGGTAGATTCGTCCGCGGAAACAGGGCCGAGTTGATGACGCCCACCGGGTTGTTGTCGTTGCTGCTTACGTTGCGATGCGTGCGGGTCAGGGCGGTGCTGGTGCCGATGCGCAGCTTGTCGGTCACGGTGTTGTCGAGGTTTACGCGCAGGCTGAACCGGTCGAAAGCCGTTGGCTTCGCAATGGACTCCTGACTGAAATAGCCCGCTCCGATGTAGAATTGCGTTTTGTCGGAGCCGCCGGCGGCCGAAAGCTCGTAGCTCTGCGTCTGGGCCGTCCGAAACACATCGCTGAGTCGGTCATACGTCTGCTGCTCTTCCGGCAAGCCACGGCCGCCGGAAGCCACTGAGCGATAGGGTACTTGCGCTGGGTTGCCGCCGTCGTTCAGAAACCGCTCATTTTCCAGCGTTGCCAACTCCGGACCACTCACCAACTTATACTGTTTGGCCGCCTTCGACCAGCCATGGTAAGTGTTGAACGTGATCCGAGTTTTGTCACCGGCCTTGCCGCGCTTGGTGGTGATGAGCACCACGCCGTTGGCCCCGCGCGAGCCGTAAATCGCCGTGGCATTGGCGTCTTTCAGGATCTCGATGTTTTCGATATCCTGCGGATTCAAGTCAGCTAAAGGGTTGGAAGACACTTGGTTGCCGAGGCCGGTAGCAATCAGGTTGGTGTTGTTGATAAACACGCCATCCACCACGTAAAGCGGGTCGTTGCTGGCGTTAACGGAGTTGCTGCCCCGAATCCGGATGAACACGCCGCCGCCCGGCACGCCCGAGTTGGCCGATACCTGCACGCCGGGTGCTTTGCCCTGCAACAATTGGTCGGCGCTGGCGGCCGGAATGTCTTTCAAGGCATCGCCCTTCACCGAACTGATGGCACTGGTCAGGGTCTTGCGGTTTTGCTCGCTGTAGCCCGTCACCACCACTTCGTTGAGCTGCTTGACATCGGCTGTCAGGGCAATGCGCAAGGGGCTCGAAGTCGCCTCAATGGTTTGGCTCTGATAACCTACTGCGCTAATAACGAGGGTGTTGCTGCCCGCTGGCAAAGCCAGCGAAAACTGGCCATTGGGGTCGGTGGAGGCACCCGCTGTGGTGCCTTTTACCACTACCGTCACGCCCGGCAAAGGGCTGCGGTCGGTGACGTCGGTGATGGTGCCGCTTACGGTTTGTGCAGGGGCCGTTTGGGCATACCCCGCGCTGACGAGGCTCACTACAGCCACTGGCACCGTCAGAAAAGTAAAGAATCTCATGTGGAAGAAGGTTACAGATGTGCGCCAAAATGAGCTTGGCTGGTTTCCGGTTTCGCTTTCCCCTTTACCCCATCAATAGCTGTATAACATTCTGATTATCAGATATTTATACTTATTGGTGGGCGTAACTCGTAGCGCATTCACCACTGTTGCGGCGAAGGCTAAAAAGGATGGGTAAGCGGAAGATTGAAGCGCTTCCTTCCCGGCCTCGACTTGTGCACAGTCGGGCGCAGTTGCCTCACGAAACGGAGAGCAGAAACTCTAGTGGGAAGGGGAGAAGCGGTTTGCCAGAAGGATTTCCGGCGCCTACGGTCGCACCCGTCCGGCGGGAGTGCGACATAGGGGGCCAAGACCGAGAAGCGGCCTCAACAGGTGGTACGGACCCAAGGTGCTAGATCAGAGCCGTACGCGAGCAAACAAAAGGAGAAAGGGAACAGCCTGATCCTTAGCAGCTCATGCCCAGAATTGGCATACAGACCACTGGGCGCAGCATAATACAACACCCATGCTGTACAGCAGCGAGGTTGATTTTGATGGCGGGGGAGCTGGCGAAGCTTTTCACGGCATTGTTGTTTTTATATGGTCAGGACTTGGCACCGTTTCGGATGATCCGAGGGTTGTCGGCGTTTCATAGAGCCTGTCTCTCCACGCCTCTGTATAAAAACAATCCTTTGATGGGGAAAGAATTGATGTCCTAAAGGTAGGGACGCGTTTTTCAAAAACGCAAATTTTATTCTGATTTCTCGGTCAGGTAGTATTTATGTGGGATACCCAACAGGCCACAACGCACCTCGTGTGCATTGTGGCCTGCGGCTTTTGTCTGCATACTGTAAGCGCAGCTAATAGGGATATTAGAGAAAACAAAAAACACATATCTTATTGATAATCAATAAGATATGTGTTTTTTGTTTTCTGATTTTTCTGCTGGGCTATGGCTGAATGTATCGGGCGAAAAATTCGTAGGTGCGCAGCATCTGGTCAATGCGCTGGCGGTTGTCGCCCGACCGGGTGAGTTCGTGCGTGCCGCCAGGGTGGCGCACGTATTCCACGGGGCGGTTCAGCACTTTCAGGCTCCGGTAGAGCATTTCACCCTGCACAAAACCGGTGCGGCGGTCGTTTTCGCCGTGAAACATAATGTAGGGCGTGGTGATGTTTTGCACGGTCGTAATGGGCGATTCGCGGACGAGCGTGGCTTTCACGGCGGGCTCCCAGGGGTAGCCGCCAAAGTAATCGGGCACGAGTTGCCAGGCGTTGCCTTCGCCAAAAAACGTGGCCAGATCATAGACGCCCCGCTGCGAGCAAGCGGCCTTAAAGCGGTGGTCGTGGCTGATAATCCAGGCGACGAGGTATCCGCCATACGAGCCGCCCGTGATGGCGAGCTTTTCGGCGTCGGCCCAGCCTTCGGCCACAGTTTTGTCGAGGGCCGTGAGCACGTCGCTGCTCGGGCCAGTGCCCCAATCGTTGACGTTGGCACGCAAAAAGTCCAAGCCGTAGCCGCCCGAGCCGCGCGGGTCGGCATACACTACCCCGTAGCCTTGGCTGCAGAAATACTGAAATTCGTGCCACATGCTGGCCTCACCGGGGCCCCACATCGCTGCGGGGCCACCGTGAATTTCGAGTAGCAACGGGTATTTCTTACTGGCCTGGTAAGCAGTAGGTTTCATCACCCAATAGTCCACGCTCAGGCCTTTGTCGTTGACAAACGTATGCTTTTCGGGGCGCGACAGCTGACGCGTTTGAACCCAGTCGTTGAAGTGGCCAATGCTTTTTACCTTCTTTAACTCGGCGTCGGCGAGGTAAAGACCCGACGGATTGGCGATTTCGGTGCGGGCAAACACCACTTTGTCGCGGGCGACGCCGAAGCTGGTAATGCCGCTATCGTAATCCGAGAGTTTCTCCACTTTTCGGTTGCTGAGCTTCGCCCGATACAGGGGAACGCCGCCGTTGCTTTGGGCCGTGAAATACAGGTACTTATCATCTTGGCTCCAGGCAAGGCCGGCTTTGGCTCGGTCTAGAGGAAGGGTCACAATATCTTTGGATGAGCCAGCCAGCGGCATCACCGCCAGCGTAGCTACAGAAGCGTAGGAAGCGGGGCCAAATTGAAACGCCAGCCATTTGCCCGAGGGCGATACGGTCGCGCTGGTGTATGAAACCCCTTTTTGGCCCAGCAGCAACCGCAACTGAGTGCCGTTGCGATTGGCCAGGAAAATCTGGCTTTCGCGGGAGCGGTCGGGGTTTTGCAGGGAGTCGAGCTGCCCGGTCAGAATCAGGTGCTGGCCGTCGGGCGTAAAGTCAACTTGCTTAAAGTCATAGAATCCGTGCGTAACCGCTACCGGTTTGGCACCGGCCACGGCATCGACAACGAAGAATTGCGTAAATGATTGATCAGCAGATACATCCCTTTCATCCTGAAAATTGAGCTTGGTCAGCACTTTTGCTTTTTTATCGACCACGTCGTTCTCCAGATACGCTCGGATTTCGGCCAAGCTACCGTCGGCGTTGGGCTTGGCCGAAGAGGTAACTAACTGCTCGTTTTTATCGAAGCCCGGTTTTTCAAACGACCATCGGGGCAAGGCTTTGGCTGGGTTCAGCAGCGAATCGCGCAGCAGCGTATTGATCGGAATGGAGGCCGAAAACAGGATCTGCTTGCCATCCGGCGACCATTTCGGACTGGAGGCGCCCAGCGTGTAATGCGTCAGTTGCACGGCTTCGCCGCCTTCACTGGCTAATAAAAACACCTGCGGCTTTTCGTCCACGGTGCGGGTAAAAGCCAGCTGGCGGCCATCGGGGCTCCAGGCCGGCTGGGCCGCGCCTTCCTTGGCATAGGTTAGCTGTCGGACGGTAGCCGTGCCGTCGGTGTTGACCACGTACACTTGGCTGACGTTTTTGTAATCGGATTTTTTGGCGGCGTCGGGTTCCGTGCTCAGCACCGTGAACGCCGCCTTTCGGCCATCTGGAGTGAGCGTAATGCCGCCTACTTGCTGAATTTTGAGCAAATCGGTGACTTTGATCGGCTCCCGGCTAGGCTGGGCAAAACCGGAGTGCGCAAATAACAAACCGCAGAGCAGAAGTAGCTTTTCTTTCATAAGTGCACAAGAGTTTCCGCAAACTCGAACAAAATCCGCTAAGGAACTAGCCTGGCGCCCAAGCCGCTTGTACTGGGCGTGAAGCGCAAGAAACGGGATTGCGCTGCTCAGGCTTTTACAGTGTTGAACTCATGCACATTCTTAAAACAGAAACCCCATTTTCAGCATGAAAACGGGGTTTCTGTAAACGAGCGCCGGATAAAAGCCGGCTTTATCAGGACTGATCGAACTGGCGGGCGACGAAGAAAGCGGCGGCAGCGGCCAACGCGCCGGTACCGGCCATTTTGAAGGCGCCCCACACAGGCGGCTGGCCGGTCATGCGGCTTTTGAAGTACCCGAAAACCAGCAGGCACACCAACGTAATCACGGCCGACCACAGCAACCCCTGCGAGGGGGTATCCGTGACGAAATAGGCGCTGAGCGGAATCAGGCCGCCCACGGCATAGGCAATGCTGATGGTGGCCGCGCTTTTGGGCGCTTGTTTGGGGTCGGGCTTCTCCAGGCCCAGCTCGTACCTCATCATAAACTGCACCCACTGCTCTTCGTTGGCCGTAAGCTCGTGCACGGCAGCGGCGCGCGTAGCGGGCGAGAGGCCCATTTCGGCCAGCAATTCGTCTACTTCGGCTCGCTCGCGGTCGGGTACCTCCAGCACTTCGCGGTGCTCACGCGCAAGCTCCGAAGCGTAGTGCTCAATTTCGGTGCGACCGGCGAGGTAGCCGCCCAGCCCCATCGCAATGGACCCGGCCACGACTTCGGCCAAGCCCGCCGTAATCACCAGCCCCGACGACTGTACTGCCCCGCTTAGTCCCGCCGCCAGTGCAAAAGGTACCGTAAGCCCATCCGACAAGCCAATTACGATATCCTGCAACATGGCCGAACTGGTCAGGTGGTCTTCGTTATGCGGGTGCGCGCCGGACATAGCAGAATGGGTTAAAATGAGTTATTAGGTAAGATATTGATTATTAATTACTTGCAACAAGGCGGCTAGCGTTGTTAGGCTACGGCATGGTAAACGACAAATCAGCACTGATGAGGTTGGCCGTTAGGCCGGTGCTTTGGCGGTAATAGGCGTAGCGCAAATCCAAGGCTTTGAACTTGGCCACCCGCCCGCCAAAGGGCGTTTTGAATCGGCCCAGCCCATACACCGGCGAATAGCGCAGACCCAAGCCCACCTTGTTGGCCGAGAAAGAAGCCAAGTCGTAATCGGAAGTGTAGTAAGTATCTGTAAGTGAGTGCGCTAGATAAGGCGCAAAATACTTGGCCGACGTTTGGGTGTGGTAGCGATAGAAGGGGTAGACCACAAAAAACGGCGTTACTTTCACCGGCGTTTCTAGCTCAAAAGTGTGGGCCTGAATACCAAAATTGTCGTTGTAGAAGCGGTAGAAACCGCGTACCTGCACCAAGTCGGTGGCGTAGTACGTGGCGCGCAGACCCAGCGGGTATTTGTAGCGCTGGCGCGGCAGTAGCTCGGTTTTGGCCGTGCCCAGCGCCCCACCGGTTTCGCGGAAATATACCCGGTGAAACGGCGTGCTTAGCAAGCCGCGTTGGGCTACTAGCTCGGTGCTCACGGCCAGTTGCAGACGCTGGGTTAGTACCTGCGAGTACACCAAGTTCAGGTTGTAGCTCTGGCGCGTGTCGAAACCCGAGCCGTGTTCCTGACCGCGGCCCGCCGGACGCAATTCCGCCGGTAAGATGAGCGTGGCCCGATCGAAGAACGCCTGGCCCGCTACACTTAGCTCGCGGTTGCCGTCGGCAGAGGCGTGTGCCCACGAAGCGGTCAGGTTAAACGACAGGTAATCATACTCTTTCGAAAACCCGCCGCCCAGCCCCACGATGGTTTGCTTGTCGGCCAGCTGGCGCGAGTAGCCCAAATCGACGTGGTAACGCGTATCGCTCGACGAGGGCGACGACAGTACCTGATCAATCCGGTCGGTGGAAGCCGAAGCGTAGTAATCCATACCCACGTTGGCCGATACGCGCGTCACGGAGTCCAGGGGAATGTTCAGGATGATGGTGGGCGTCAGGTCGGTCAGATGCTGGGTGCCGCGGCCCCCTTCCACAGCGCCGTGGTCGCCGTCCTGCTGGTAGTAGCTGGTCAGGATATTGACTTCCGTTTCGCCTTGGTTGGTAGGGTTAGGCGGGTTCGGAACGGTGGTATTGGGCGCGCCGTACCCATCGACCCGGTTTGGGGTCGGGGTGGCCTGCGCCCAGGTGAGGGTAGGGGCCAGCACCAGGAGCAGCGGGGCAGCAAAGCGCAGAAAAGAAGCGCTAAAATTGCGGTTCATATATAATGATCTTAAAATCAATTAGTTGCAACCGCAGCCGCCACCTACCTTGCCTCCGTTGGCTCCGCCAGCGCCTTCGCGGTAGCTCTCGAAGTTGGTTTCGTACACTTCGATGCGCTTGTTGGCCAGCTTCATGTCCTCGTCGTTGAGGTACACCTTCTGGTAAGCCGCCACCGATACACAGCTTGCCAAGCCGCTGCTGCCCGCCAGCGCTAGTACTAGCCCCAAAATCAGGCGAGGCAAAGGATTGGTTTTCAGAATCTTGGTCATGGTTTGGAAGTAGAAGCTGCCTGGGACTTGGGGTTGGAATAGTAGTTGGCAGTCATGCCTTTGGAAGTCAGCGTACGGCCGTCGTTGGTGATAAGTGCGCAATCGATGCCCTGAAGGCGATTAATAAAGGCCAACCCTTCTTCCGGACCTTTTACAAACACCACTTCGTCGAGGCCATCGGCTACTTCTACGTCGGGGCAGATGATGGTCACTGAGCGCAAGCCCGTGGCCGGGTAGCCCGTATGCGGATTGATGATGTGGCCGTAGTATTTGCCCTTTACCGTGAAGTACTGCTCGTAGTTGCCGGCCGTCACCACAGCCATGTCGGTCACGGTAAGCCACGACGAAACCGACTGCGGATAAGCCGGATCGCCGATGGCAATGCGCCACAGCGAGCCATCGCCCTGCCGGCCCCAGCACGATACGTCGCCTGAGCCGTTGATCAGGCCGCCCTGGATGCCCATTTGCTTCATCAGGGCCTGGGCGCGGCGCACCCCGTAGCCTTGCAGAATGCCCGCCAGGTTCATGCGCATGCCTTTTTCCTGAAGCATCACGGAGTGAGCGGCCGGGTTGAGCAGCACTTTCTGGTAGCCAATGCGGCGCACCGAAGCACGCACCACGGCCGAATCGGGGAGGGCGGCGTGCTCCTGCCGGTCGAACTTGTAAATTTTCTCGCCCCCGGCGAAGGTGATGTCAAAAGCGCCGCCGCTCAGCGCCGAGAGCTTTAGCGTGCGGGCAATCAGATCGTACACCTCCTGATCCACAACCACCGGATGCAGGCCCGCAGCGCGGTTAACCTGCGTAATCTGCGACGTAGAATCCCAGTACGAACACAGCCGGTCGATGCGCTGCGCCTCCCGGATGCCCGCCCGAATGGCGCGCCACGCCAGCGAATCGTCGGCCGAAACCGCCGTAAACGTAAAGTGAGAGCCCATTAGGTGGGCACTGCGCGTGAAATTGCGGGCTTTGGGCGCCGTCGGTTGGGCGCGGGCTATAAAGCTGCCAGTCAGCAGAATACTGAGCAGGAACAGCGCCGACGCCTTTTGCCAGAAAGCGTCGAGTAGGGTCAGGGGGTTGCGCACAGGGCTTATTTCTTGGCCAGCAACTGCGTCAGATAAGCGTCGTAGGCGGCGGGGCCGCCGGGGCGGTAGCCGGTCTTGGCCAGCACTTTACCTTCGGGCGACAACAGCACCACCAGCGGAAACGAACCTTCTTTGTTTAGTTGGGCCGCGGCCTGCTCGTTGAGCTTGGTTTGGGTGGCAGGCAGCTTGTTTTTCTTGCTGCGCGGAAAGTCGAAGCGGGCCAGCACAAACTTGTCTTGCGCGTATTGCGCAAACTCAGGCTTATCAAATACTTCCTGCTTGAGCATGATGCAGGGCTTGCACCAGTCAGAACCCGAAAAAACCGCCAGTACCGGTTTGTTGGAAGCTTTTGCTTGTTGCAAAGCCGCATTCAGGTCGGCAGTCCAGGTAACGGTGGGCGACGACTGCGCGGTAGCTCCAAAAGCAATCAGCAGCGCGAAAAGACACAGAGCAAGGAAACGCATGGAGAAGAAAGGTCAGAGTGAAAATTAAAATCAACTTAATTCACAAACTGTGCTACCATACGATAGCAGTTCCATTACGACGTGTTCTTAAGCGTATTTTAAGAATTTCCGGGCTGGGAAAGCCAGAGAATGCTTTTGCGTTGCCTTGTAACTATTTGTGCAACAGATAGTTGCAAGGGGGAGTTAGATGAGATTCTGCCAGTTGCTCTAAGCAGCGTTAGCTGCGGGCCGTCGACTTCCGTTCGATCAGCTCGGAGTTCAGAACCAGGCTTTGCGAAGCGGTTAGGGCTCGGTTTTTATCCAAGGCCGTAAACAGAATGCAGGCGGCTTCGCGGCCCATAGCATAAGCCGGCTGCTTAATAGCCGTGAGCGGCGGATCGAGCAGGGAAGCGATTTCCAGGTTGGAAAACCCGATGATCTTGACGTCCCCGGGGATGCTCAGGTTCAGGGCTTTGCAGGCCTCGTAACTGCTTATGGCCAAGCGCTCTACGGAAGCAAAAATGCCGTCGACCTTTTGCGTTTCGAGCAGCTGCTGAATCAGCGTACGGTTGTGCTCGTTGCTCTGGTGGCCGCTTACAATCAGGTTGGCATCAAACGGAATCGCGTGATCTTCAAGGGCTTGCCGGTAGCCTTGCATGCGCTTCTGCCCGATGGACAGGTGTTCGGAAATCAGCAGGTACGCAATGCGCCGACAGCCGGCCTCCAGCAAGTGCCGGGTGGCTTTGTAGCCGCTCTCAAAATCGTTGGTCGTTACCCTGACCGTGGCCATTTCCTCGCACACCCGGTCGAAGAAAACGATGGGAATGTTCTTGTTTTTGAGCTCCTGCAAGTGTGCAAAATCGGCGCTTTCGCTGGCCACCGACATCAGAATGCCGTCCACGCGCCCGTTGGCCAGATACTGCGCGATGGCGGCCTCGCGGGTGTGGTCTTCGTGGGTGAGGTAAATGAGTACGTGGTAGCCGTTGTGGCGTGCTACTTCCTCTATGCCGTTGATTACCAACGAGAAGAAGCTATTGGCGACCTCCGGAATAACCACGCCGATGGTCTTGCTTTTTTGGCGCCGCAAACTGCTGGCGTGCGGATTGGGCTCGTACCGCAGCTCACGAGCCAGCGCCCTGACGCGCTCTTTGGTATCAACGGCGATTTCATGGCTGTCGCGAAGGGCTTTCGAAACAGCCGAGATGGATAAATTTAATTCTTGGGCAAGCCTTTTCAGGTTAACGCTACTCATGCCCCTAAATTCCGCAAAATTAAGGACAACTCACCTAGGTGCTCATTCTGTCAGCCCACTGCAAAGCAGTGCGTACAGCGTTTGGAGCGCGATTCTGCGCACAGAATCAAGGACATAGTATCCGTCTTTGCAACACGCTAGCTAATAGCCACTTGCTCACATGAGTGTAGGCTTATTCGCCTCCCTTGGTACTGTCGAGATAGGCTGTTTGCAATCGATTTCGAAAACGGTTTCGTGAATAAATAGGATAAATTCCGTTGCGCGGGCGCAAGTTTTCGGTACTTACTGCTCTCAAGGAAAATGCAGGAATCGGTATGAGCTTGCGTTTCCCTCGCTTTTATTTCGCTCACTTTCCGTTTCACCGCATGAACATTCGACCTCTGCTGAACGCCCTAACGGCGCTGGTGCTGCTTGTGGGCCCTTTCGCTAGCCACAACCTGCGGGCGCAGTCGGCCCAGTTGCAGAATGCGCCCGGCCGGCGCATTCTCAACTTAAATGGCAGCTGGAACTACATCATCGATCCGTACGAAAACGGCTTTTACGACTACCGCCGCGAAGCTTTCGATCAGTCGAAGTCGGGCAAGGGCGGCTACTACGACAATCAGAAACCCAGCTCGAAGCAGGAAACCGAACTGATTGAGTATGACTTCGATAAGTCGGCGGCGTTGCAGGTGCCCGGCGACTGGAACTCACAGGACCCGAAGCTGCTCTACTACGAAGGCACCATTTGGTACAAGAAGAGCTTCAGCCTGACGCCGAAACCCGGCAAGCGCTATTTTCTGTATTTCGGAGCGATCAATTACGAATCGCATATCTATTTGAATGGCAAGAAGTTAGGTATGCATAAAGGCGGCTTCACGCCCATCCAGTACGACATCACCGATCGCCTCAGCAGCACCGGCGACAACTTCGTGATCGTGAAGGCCGACAACACCCGCCACGCTGACGAAGTACCGACTATCAACACCGACTGGTGGAACTACGGCGGCATCACCCGCGACGTGTTCATTGCCGAAACCCCGGCCACCTACATCACCGATTACAAGGTTCAACTGGCCAAAAACGACCCCAACACGCTGGCGGGCTACGTGCAGCTTAGCGGCGAGGGAAAAGCCGGGCAAACCGTAACCCTCAACATTGCCGAGGCCGGCATCAAAAAGAGCCTGAAGACCGACGCCGAAGGCCGCGCCACGTTTGCGGTCCCGGCCAAGAAGCTTACGCGCTGGTCGCCCCAAAACCCGAAACTGTACGCTGTGAGCCTGACCAGCGGCCCCGACGCGGTGCAGGACCGCATCGGGTTTCGCACCATCCAGACAAAAGGCACGGACATTCTGCTCAACGGAAAATCGACCTTTTTGCGCGGCATTTCCATCCACGACGAAAATCCGCTCATTCCGGGTCGGGCGCGCGGTGAAGGCGACCTGCGTATGCTCCTGACCTGGGCTAAAGAGCTCGGTTGCAACTATGTACGCCTGGCGCACTACCCCCACAACGAAGCCATGCTGAAGCTGGCCGACGAAATGGGCCTGCTCGTGTGGGCCGAAGTCCCCGTGTACTGGACCATTGCTTGGGAAAACCCCGCCACTTACCAAAACGCCGAAACGCAGCTCACGGACCTTATTTCGATGGGAAAAAACCGCGCCAGCATCGTGGTGTGGTCGGTGGGCAACGAAACGCCGCCCAGCGACCCGCGTCTGAAATTCATGACCAGCCTGGTCAAGAAAGCCCGCAGCCTCGACGATACCCGCCTGATTTCGGCTGCTTTGGAGCTGCACCGCGATGGCTCTAAAATAACCGTAGACGACCCGCTGGGCGCCGAACTCGACCTGACCAGCTTCAACGAATATGCCGGTTGGTATTGGGGCGGCAAGCCCAGCGAAATCACGCAGTATACTTTCGACATCAAATACAACAAGCCCGTCATAATCAGTGAGTTTGGCGGTGACGCCCTGGGTGGCTACCACGCCGACGCCGATACCCGCTGGAGCGAGGAATACCAAGAGGCCCTGTACCAAAACCAGTTCAAAATGCTCAGCGGCATTGCCGGCCTGCGCGGTCTGACCCCTTGGATTCTGACCGACTTCCGCGCCACGCGCCGTCAGCACCCCGTATATCAAAACGGCTTCAATCGCAAAGGCTTGATTTCCAATACGGGGCAAAAGAAGAAAGCTTTTTACACCGTGCAGGAATATTACCGCCAAATGGCGCAGAAATACGATGGCAAATAACCTCCCCGTTTGGTAGCCTCCATGCGTTGCGCTGCTGTAAAATGGCCCGGCTTCCTCGGCTTGCTGTTGCTCTTACTAGTCGCCGAAAGGCTACCGGCGCAGGGCCTGCAACCCCGACTTCGCGAACAGGCTACGCCGCCTAAAACGAAGGAGAAATTTAAACTGTATCTACTTGTAGGTCAATCAAATATGGCTGGACGAGGTGCGGTGGAAGCGCAGGATACCGTACCCAACCGGCGCGTATTGCGCCTGAACAAAGAAGGCGTCTGGGAGATTGCCAAAGACCCCGTGCACTTCGACAAAGCGGCGGCAGGCGTAGGGCCTGGCCTGACGTTCGGCAAAACGCTGGCCGGCTTGGATACGAGCGTAGTTATTGGCTTGGTTCCGTGCGCGGTAGGGGGCTCCGGCATCAATGTCTGGCAACCGGGCGCCTTCTACGCTGCCACCAATACCAACCCCTACGACGATGCCATCAGGCGGGCCAAAGCGGCCATGCAAAGCGGCACCTTAGCGGGCATTATCTGGCATCAGGGAGAGTCGGACAGCAAGCCCGACTTGAGCTCGGCCTACGGCAAGAACCTTACAGAACTAATTGCCCGCTTCCGCAGGGATTTGCAGTCGCCCGACGTGCCGTTCGTGGCGGGGCAATTGCCGGAGTTTCAATTTGTGCAGCAGGATAGTGTTGGTAAACAACACGTTAACGCAGCAGCAATTCGCGTCAATGAGGCCGTGGCCCGGCTAAAAAAGACGGTGCCACACTACGATTACGTCACGGCCGAAGGTACCCGCGACCGCGGCGATAAGCTACATTTTGACGCGGTTTCGGCCCGCCTCATGGGCCGTCGGTATGCCTTGGCTATGAAGGCGCTACAGCAAAAAAATGCCAAAGATCGGTCACGCGTCAAAGTGAAGTAGTTCCTAGGTCATCAAATTCTAGCTTATTTGTTGAGGTGAGAAAGCAGAGCCTGCTTGCCAATAGGCAGGATTAGCTAGATCAACTATCGAACGGGAAGGTTGGTGCTCTGGGACCTGCCAAGGCCCGTTACACTGGAGCAAGTAAGGCTGGCAATAGTATTAGTCGAAGAATGAATATTGCCTTCTGAATTTTATAATATTTTTAATATTTATCTTGCTTCATATGTCAGAAAAGGCATTTACATTGAACTGTTCTTTTAGGGTTTGCGATCAGTTTATATGGCTTTTTCTACTTCGTTGCGTCTTTTTCGTCGGGCTTCTTACGCGTTGCTAATGGTGGCAGGTACGGCCTGCGCCAGCATTCACGAACGAGCATATGCCGTGCAGGAACAACCGGAGGAAAGCCATCAGCCGGAAAATCAGTTGGAACTGCTGCGTTTCCGCCTCGTGCCCGATGCCAGTGGGCAGCGCGTGCAATGGGTGACTCCTGATGAACTGGCTTGCTCTTACTTTGTGGTCGAGCGCCGCACCGAGCAAGGAGCATTTCAGGCGCTGGGCCGCGTGCCCGGCGATGCCATGGCCGTGAGCGCTCGCAGCCATGAGTTCGTTGATACGACGCCGGTGCAGGGACGCGCGCAATACCGACTGCGGCAAGTTGACTTAGATGGCTTGGTGCACACTGGCCCCGTCCTTGAGACGATGCCAAGCAGCACAATTTTCGCCGCGCGCTAAGAAAAATTTATCAGAAGGCTAATAAAAGTAACTGATATAAGTATTTGATCGTCAAATAATTATATCAGTTACGAGAGGTTAACGCTGCCTCGTGCAACGGTAGGCTAGCGCTGCCCAGGATGTGGCGCGATGATTTTTCCTGTACCAGCACTACGGCGCGCAGGTTTTGGGCTTTCCACTGCGCATTCAGGTTTAGCGGGGCTGTGGCCGAGAAGGTGCCGTTGTCGAGGGTGGTGCCCAATGGGCGCAGGCTTCGCACCACGGACGCGTGTCGGAGCAACCGGCCCGAATTTTCGCCCCGGCCCACTTGGCTCGACAGGCCGCTTTCGTTCAAGGCAAGCAGCACCTCGGCTGGGCCGGTGCCGGCGGGCAGGTTGGCTACGGTTACGACCAGCATATTATTCGAGCGGGCTAGGGTAACGGTCGCGCGAGGCGCTTTGGCAGCCTTGGCAATGGACTGTGCTACAAGCTTTTGCTGGCTGCCCACAAATTCGTACTGGCCATTTACGATGGCTTGGGGCGTGTACGAGCCCGTGCCGAATAGGGCGGCGTAGTCGCGCTGGCGGCGGGTGAAGACGGCGGACGAGAAGGGGTCTTTCCAGCCCAGGTTGTTCCAATAATCGACGTGCTGGCCCAACACGATCACCTCCACGCCCGCAATAGTCTGCGTGGTTTCGAGTTCGCGCAAGGCCGCATCGGCCGCCGGGCAGCTCGAACAACCCTCCGAAGTGAAGAGCTCCACCACTACCGGCACCTTGCCCGCCGCATCTGGCTGGCGCCCCATCGGCAAGGCGTTCCTGAACACTGCGGCCGAAGCGGCCGTCACGCAAAGCAGCAGAGCGAAGGCGAAGCGTTTCATAGGAGCGGACGTTTGGCGTTTCGTAAGGGTAGACGGGCCACTTTCCCAAACCTTTCCGGAATGGAGAAAAACGACGCTATAGTCTAACGCCTTGGTTTCGTGGAGGTTGCTAGAGGTGCAAAGGCAACAAGGGCTGATGGTGAGTAAGAAGGAGCAGAGAGCAATGAAGTAGCCAGAACTTATTGTAAATATAAATAATTGACTATCAATATAATAGCTATGTACTTAGCAGTTTGAAAAAGAAGTAGCGCCGCAGTACTGTTTAGCAGATGTGGGCGTCTGTTGGCACAAGTAAGGCGCCAATGCTGTTACTATTGCTGGCAAGCTCGCTTCCTGATGCTACTTTCACTTCGTCCCTGGATTCGATGAAAAAATTAGTTGAAAAGCATCCGTTGGCCATTCGTTGGTTTCACTGGATCAACTTCCCGGTGCTGGCCCTGATGATCTGGAGCGGCATCCTGATTTATTGGGCCAATGACGTGTACCGCCTTGGCTGGGGCAACGTCACGCTGCTGAAGTTTTTTCCGAAGTCGTTTTACCAAGCGTTTCACGTCGATCATAAGCTGGCGCAAGGCATGGCGTGGCACTTTGTGCTGATGTGGGTTTTTGCCCTGAACGGGCTGCTGTACGTGAGCTACACGCTCGTGTCGGGCGAGTGGCGAGCGCTGGTGCCCAACCGCCGCAGCTTCGCCAGCGCCTGGCAAACCGTGCTACACGACCTGGGCATCCGCAAGGAGCCGCTGCCGCCGCAGAAGTTCAATGGCGCCCAGCAAATCGCGTACACGTCGGTGGTGCTGATGGGGGCGGGGTCGCTGCTGACGGGCCTTGCCATTTACAAGCCTGTGCAGTTCGCGTGGCTGACCTCGCTGCTGGGGGGGTACGAATGGGCGCGCATCGAGCATTTCACCCTGACCGTTGGCTACGTGCTGTTTTTTGTGGTGCATATCGCGCAGGTGGTCAGGGCGGGCTGGAACAACTTCCGCGCCATGGTCGCCGGCTTTGAAATCGTGGACGAACCGGCCGTGCAGCCGTCAAGCGCCTCATTACCGACGGTGGCCTCTGCCGCGCCTTCGTCCCAGGCTTAATTTTCTTTGTCTCATGGCTTACCCCGAATCCTCCCAACCTGCCGCTTCCGGTCCGGCTTTGCCTGAGTCCCAACCGACAACCCCCGTTTCAGATGAAGCCGTGGAGCGCCAGGCTGCGCGCCGGACGCGCCGGGCTTTTCTGGTGGGCGGTGTGGCGGCTTTGGCGGGCATTGTAGGCTGGAACTGGCTGCTCGATGCGCCGCAGGAAGATGGCTTGGCGGGGCCGTTGCGCCGCGTGCTCGATGCCAACGGCCGTTTGGCCACGGCGTATTTTCGCAATACGCGCCTCGCCACCGAGTTTCCGAAAAGCCACGCCAAGCCGCTGCGGAAAAACGGCACCGAAGGCCTGAAATCGGCGCTGGGCGCGGTAGCTTGGCGCTTACAGGTTCAGGGCTACGCCCCTGCAGGCACCACGCCTCGCATGCAGGAATTCACCCTCGATGAGGTGAAAGCGCTGCCCCGCGTCGAGATGACTACCGAGTTTAAGTGCATCGAAGGGTGGAGCACCATCGTGACCTGGGCTGGCACGCGCCTCTCCGATTTTTTGGCGAAATACCCGCTGGCTACCAGTTCCGGCCGCCCCGTCGATCCCAACAATCCGCCCACCGATCTGGCACCGTATGTAAGCTTGGTTACGCCCGATAAAGAATATTACGTGGGACTCGAAATCGAAAGTGCCCTGCATCCTCAAACCCTGCTGTGCTACGAGATGAACGGCGCTCCGCTCACGCCCGAACACGGGGCACCGCTGCGGCTGGTTACGCCGCTCAAGTATGGCATCAAGCACATTAAGCGCATCGGTACCATTGCCTTCCTCGACCAACGCCCGCCCGATTATTGGGCCGTTCGGGGCTATGATTGGCACGCTGGTCATTAGATAGTGATGAAGCAGTAACAGCGCAAAATACAGCGTTACAGATCACACTAATCGCCTCATTCTGTTGTTGTAAGGGCTTCCCACCTAGCGCGTCGGCTCGGTCCGAAACCACCCCCTCCTTTTTGACTCTCTATACCTATGCAAACCCGTAATTTCTTTTTTGCCCTAGCTATCGCAACCAGCAGTTTGGCTTCGCTGGCCTTCGTGCCGCTGAGTCCCGATAATCCGACTGTAAGCTTGAAACGTTCCACGGCTAGCCCTGCACCCAAAGACCTGACGGGCTTAGCGGTGGCTACTTTTGCCGGGGGCTGCTTCTGGAGTAATGAAGAAACATTCGAAGAAGTACGCGGCGTCACAGCCGTGGTGTCGGGCTATGCAGGCGGCACTGTCAAAAATCCGAGTTACGAAGATGTGGCTAGTCAGCGAACCGGCCACGCCGAATCGGTGCAGGTGTACTACAACCCCAAGCAGATAACCTATCAGCAGTTGCTCGACGTGTTTTTCCTCGGTGCCCACAATCCCACTGAGCTCAACCGCCAAGGCCCTGATACTGGCCCTGAATACCGTTCGGTGGCGTTTTACCGCTCTCCGCAGGAAAAGCAGCTTATTGAAGCAACCATCAAGCGCATCGACGCTTCTCACCATTACGATGCGCCCATCGTAACGCAGGTGGCGCCCTACACGCAGTTTTGGGCTGCCGAAGACTACCACCAAGGGTACTACCGCTTGCACCCTACGCAAGGCTACATCGACCATGTATCACGGCCGAAGGTTGAGAAATTCAGAAAGGCCTTTCCCAATCTGCTCAAGCCTGCCGAAGTGCTTTAGGAACTCGCCGGATAATTTATTTAGCTAAAAAAGCCCGCTTCCATGTTGGAAGCGGGCTTTTTCGTGTGAAGAGACACTATGCTATGCGCAGCTTTAGCTCTCGTTTATAAGTGTTTACAACACGGTAGCTGATGCGAATTTGTGGGAAACAATGCGTAAAATATTAGCTAATATCATTGGATATAATGCTAAATATATTAGATTTGTATATCGTATTTCTGGCCACCCACTAGCTCTTTACTTCTATGGATAAGCGTTTGCGATATCAGGTTCGGTGCCAGGTTACTTTGGCGCAACTTGATTGTGGTCAGGTAGTTGGCCTGCACCAAGAAGAACACCACGTGACCAGCGACACAGCCGAGCTTAACGAGCTGTTTGTGGATTTGTGTGATCACTTTCGCAGCCCGCGTTTGCTGGGCCTGCAGATCCTTTCCATCCGGCGCCAACGACGCATGCTCCGGCGCATCCGTCCCTTGCCCTCCGCCCTGATGGTCGTGCGGTAGACGCTTACTTTTTGCCAGTCGGTAAGAAGCGAAAGCGTATTACTCGGCGTTGCTGTGCCACTGAATGGCAAAATAGCCGCACGGCGTGCTGCCCGTGTTGGTAAAGGCATGCGGCACGTTGGACCGCAGCAAGATCACGTCCCCCGTCGTGGCTTTGTGTGATTTGTCGCCGATCAGCATTTCGCCGTTGCCTTTGGTCATCAGAATAATTTCTTCGGCGCGGTGCGTGTGCGGTGGATGGCTGGCTTTGCCGGGGTTGAGTACCGTTGCGTGCACGTCAAACCGTTTGAATACCGACGAGGGCCGATCGAACACGGGGCGGGTTTCGCCCTTGTCGGTTTTGGTCATCTTAAACTGGCTCCAGTCCTTCAGAAAAGAGCCGCCTCCAGCCTGGCCACGCTGCACGTCCACGGGGTCTTTCGCCTTGAATTTCAGCACGTAATACGTTGCCGGTACCTTGGTGGCATTGCGAAAGCTTTGTTTGTCGCCGGCCACAATGAGCGCGAGGCCGCCGGGGCCCAGCGCCTTAGTCGAGTCTTTCACGGTTGCCGTCAGGGTGCCCTCCTTCACGATCACGAGCTCTTCCGCATCGTTGTAGCCTTGCAGCGGGTGGTTCATTTGCCCCGGCCCGAGCGTGGAGGTATGAATGGTCAGCTCTGCCAAGTCTAGCGTACTGCCTTTGGCCAGTTGCCGGCTTTCGCGCCCGCCGTCCTTCTTTACCGCTTGATTAGTAGGGCTATACACTGCCGAGGGCAAGTCATCGGTTTGCACGAAACCAGCAGTAACCAAGGCGCCAAGGGCCAGCAATGTCATTTTCATAAAGCAGGTGGGTAAACTCAGGTAGTGAGAAGGAAGAAAAAGCAGAGGGAAGATTTGAGTGGTTGTTAAGTAAGTATCTAATTATCAAATAGTTACTTATTAGGGCTTTGCAAAGCCATTTCCAGCCCTTTGGTGGTGGTGTAGTATTTGGCGAGCATGTTGGGCACTTCCCATTGGGGCATGTTCCGCTGCTGAAGGTACTCCAGAAACTGCTGGGTGACGCGGGCAAAATGCGATTCGTGGCCTTCGCGGTAGCTGTCGGGGATGAGCACCTCCCAGCCCTTATCCGATTTTTTCAGTGCCACGCCGGGGTATTTTACCTGAATCGGCTGGAGTGCGTCTCGCAGGGTCTTTTCGTACGCCGCATTGTTTGTGCGCGGCTCCACATACAGGGCCGTTTGGTAATGCTGCGCGGCGCCCTGCCGAACCACCAGATTGGCTTTGGTGCCCCGCAGCATCGAATAATGCGTGTCGCCGGCTCCTTCGGGCGCTTTGTACGCCCAGATGGCCGAAACCTTGGCGTGCACGCCCAACAGCCGGTACACAATCGAGCCGTTGCTGTATACTTTCAGCAGGCTGTCGTTGGCGAGGTCTGGTTTTAAGTAAGCCGGAAAGGCCGGGAGCTGGGTAATGGTCTTGAACTGACTGAGGCTCATGTCGGTAGGCCAACGCTTGGCCGAAAGCACCTGGATATCTTTTTTATAATCCAAGGCCTTTTCCGGAAAGCATTCCCACTGTACCAAGTCCACGAGGTGCGTGGTCACATCCACAATGCCTTCGCCTTCCTGCCGGACATCCATAAACCACGGTGGCCGCGTTAACACGTTGCCTGACACGTACTTATAAAAGTAGTGCACGCTCTCCTTTACGACAGCCGGGTTGTCAGGCGTGCCTTTTTCCAGGGTGCCAAACACCTGCGGCAGTTGAGAAAGCGCCTTTTGCAGCACAGTGGTGATCTCAAACCGCTCCGTCATGATGTCGTAGAGCAGCAAGTTGCGTTGGCGAGCGGTCGCAAAGGCGCTTTCCAGCGTTCTGAACTCCTGGCTGTTGATTGCCATCGGCTTGTCGGCCAGCACGTTAAAGCCAGCTTTTAGCGACTCAGCGATGTACTCGGTTTTCTTTTGATTGTTGCCCGCAATAACCACCACGTTGCCCGCTTTCTCGGCCAGCATTTTCTGAAAGAAATCGGGGCCGGTGTACACCTGCTCTTGCCAGTGCGTGGGGTTGTCGGCGCGGGTGTTGTACGCCGTAATCCTATCCAGATGCAGTTGCACGTCGGGGCCGGCCGCGGCATACACGTGCACCGTCGGGTCGACGGTTGGGTACATGGACTTTTGCACCAAGGCCGCATGAAAATGCCCCGGATCAAGCGTTACCAATCGCACGGCGGCACTCGGTTTGTTGGTAGTTTGCCCCAAGCAGGAGAGGGTAGTCAGAAAAATGAAGGGCAGGGCAAGGCGAATAGTCTTCATTTTCTCGAACTAAGGGTCTGGTAAACCGCAATCCAGTTACCTGATTTGGGTTCTGTGGTAAATGCTTGACAATTAATTAATTAGCCAATCATGGTATAAGGCTTGCGCTGAGGACGCGAAAGCATGCCGTTGGCCTCGTCATCATTCTTGAAGCGTTCTTTGGCAGGGTCCCAGTACACTTTGCGTTGCAGCTTCATCACGATGTGGTGAATCAGGCAGGTAGAGCAGGAGCGATGCCCAACCTCTACGGGCGCAATCGGCGGCTTGCGCGATTTGATGCACTCCAGCCAGTTGCCGTGGTGCTCTTTGCTCTCGTAGAGGTGTATTTCGTTCGGCCCAATCACCGATTGGATGAGCTTCGGATCGCTGGCGTCCAGGGCTTTGGCTGCCTGAATGCTGGCCGGGTCGCTGGCCGTGGCCTTGGCGTCGCCGCGCGACACGAAGATCCAGCCGTCGGTTCCTTCGAACTTAATGCCGTTTGGGAAGCTGTCGCTGATGATCATGTGTACGCCGTTGGCATACAATCCCTCGGTCTTGAAGGGTCCGTGCACGTTCCAGAGGCCTTTTTTGGGAAATTCGGCGGTGCCCCACACCTCTATCGGGCCGGTGTGCTCGGTGTCCATGGCCCAGTGCGCGCAATCGACGTGGTGGGAGCCCCACCCCGTGATCATGCCGGCGCCAAACTGCTCGCAGCGCAACCAGCCGGGGCGGTCGTAGCCCTGCTGCGGGTGCACGCGCTTTTCGGTGTAATACACCTCCGGCGTCGAGCCCAGCCACATATCGTAGTTTAGGTTTTTGGGCACCGGCATGGGCGGCTCTTCGTCGCCGGAAGGGTCGCCGGGCAAGCCGATGTACACGGTTTTGAGCTTGCCGATGCGCCCGTTGCGCACCAATTCAGCGGCGTAGCGAAACTGGCTGGTCGAGCGCTGCTGGCTGCCGATCTGGAAAATGCGGCCGGTTTTTTTCACCGCGTCGCTCAGCGCCCGGCCTTCCGCAATGGTCAGGGAAGTCGGCTTTTGGCAGTACACATCCTTGCCCGCCTTCACCGCCGCCATTCCGATGAGCGCATGCCAGTGGTCGGGCGTGCTGATCAGCACGGCGTCCACGTCTTTGTTCTGCAATAAGGCTTGGTAATCGTGGTAAACCTTCACCCCATCGAACGGCTTGCCGTTTTTCTTGGAGTAATAGTCGTTGACCAACATTTTGGCGTCTTCGGCGCGCTTGGTATCCAGGTCGCAAACGGCCATGATCTGGGCCTGGTCGTACTGCCAGACGCCGGGCATGTCGTGGCCGCGCGAAATCCGTCCGGTGCCAATAGCGCCGATGTTGATGCGGTTGCTGGGCGCGTTTTTCCCAAAAACGCTGGCCGGCACTATCGTCGGGAAGCCGCCAAACGCAATGGTCGCCACGGCTGCTTTGGCCGAAGTTTCCAGAAAATTCCGCCTGGAAACCTGAGGTGTTTTTTCTTCGCTCATGCGCTTTGTGGGTTAAAATGGCCAGAAGAAAATCCTTACTTAAGCTTCACCGTGACTTTGGGCGCGTGGCCGAAATACTGCCAGCCGCTCTCGGCTTTTTCTTTCGTAAAATGCCCGTTGTACACGATCAACCGGTACTTGAGCGTGTAAGTCTGGCCCGGATTGAGCAGCCAGTTTTTGTTCTTGGTGGGCGAAAAATTCGCGAACATGTCGCCGCGGCCGTTCATCGTTTCGGGCCAGATGCGCAACGGCTCGGGGTAGTTGTAATTGGTTGGGTATGACATCATTACCAAGCCGCCGTAATCGTTGTCGAGCTGGCCCTGCACGATGCACCAGCGGGCCGTCGAGCCGTCGGCTTCCTTGCGGGTTTTGCCTTCGGAGGTGAGCACTTCGCTGTTGTCTTTGTTCCATTTTTCGGTGGTGCGCCAGCCAAACCCACCATACCGATACGCCAGCAGCAACACCGGGCTGGGGCTAGCGCAATTCATGTTGATGGTCACGTCAGCAATGTAATAGTCCTGGTTTGTAGGCTGATACACGCGCACCGATTGCAGCTCGTTCAGGGCGACTTTTTCGCCGCCTCCTTTTTTGAAAGCCACGTGTTTCTGCAACACCTCGTATTCGCTGAACACCGGCCCGCTGGTAGTAGCCACCGTATTGGCAAAGCGCACCGTGCCTTTGCGGTCGCGGATATTCCAGAAATCAACCGTGTCTTTTTCAAATAACACGTGCGTCCACGGGTTCCAGATGCCGTAATGGTGGTAGTGATCCGGCGCCTGAATACGGGTCAGTTCCTGCCCATGCGGCGTCCAGAGGGGATGAATAAAGCCGCTGCGCTTGTAGGCCGTATCGATGCCCGCGGGCGGATACACGGTTTTGTAATTATACCGCAGCAGGTTTTTAGTGCCCGCCTGAATGGTCAGCGCGCCTTTTTCATCTTTTACGTTGATGCTGGCCGGGGCTTTTTTGCCGGTCCCTTTTACCAGTTCGTAAGTGTGCTTTGCAGACTTGGCATTTGCGGTTTCAATAATCCAATGGATGAACCGTGCGTTCCCACTCTCAATCTGGTAAGCAATCGGCGTCCGTTGGCTGCCCTGTACCTCTACCAGCTGCAAAACCGAATCGGGTAGAAACGTAATGGCGTCCAAGCTCGTCGTGACCGGGATGCTTAATCCGTTGGCAGGTTGCGCCAGATTAACTTCCAGTGTTGCAATTTTTTGCGCTACCCCCACGGTATGTATCCCGGCGAAAAGCAGAATCAGCCAATATTTCATCGTCATTATAGCGTCTGGCTTGGTCTTTCATCTCCGGGCTCGCAATCGGCAAGTCTGGGCGAAGTGGATGCTAAGTAAGGAAATAGTCTGAGGGCCAAGCTGCTACGAGCTGTAGATAAGCCAAATAGAGTATCACAATCGTTTCCGGAAACGGTTGTGATACTCTATTTCTGGTCTGGCCATGCGGTTGCGTTGCCACTCGCAGAAACGTTGCTGGGGGATGCTTCGACAGCGCTAAGTTACAAGCTACGAGAATAAAGTTATTCATAACATTCTGACTATTAATGTCTTATATTGGAATGGTGAAATCTGCTTAACAGCCACATTTCCATCGGCATATCATCCTATTCGTTGCCACAACCACTGTTGGGCTTCTGCGTAGAGCCTACCGCTTGGGTTCGGTGCCAAAATCGGAGCAGGCAACTCTTTTTTTCATGCTGAAATGGCTTTTCCTGAGCTTCGTAGCTCTCTGTTTTCTCCCGTCATCGGCTGCTGGCTATTCCGTCCTGACCCATCAGGCCAACGTCGATTCGTGCTGGCGGCGCTGCTTGGTGCCGTTGTTGACCCAACGCTACCCCGGTGCCACTCCGGAGCAGTGGAAAGAAGCCAAATCCTACGCCTACGGCGGCTCCATTATCCAGGACATGGGCTTCTATCCATTTGGCTCTAAGCTATTTACAAACCTGACGCATTACGTGCGCAGCGGCGACTTTGTCCGCAATCTGCTCGACGAAGCCCAAGACCGCAACGAATACGCGTTTGCGCTGGGCGCGATGGCGCATTACGTGGCCGACATCAAGGGGCATTCGGAAGGCACCAACCGGGCCATGCCTTCGGTGTATCCGGAGCTGGCGGCCAAGTACGGCGATGTCATTACGTACTTCGAAGCGCCCAAGCAGCACACCCAACTCGAGTTTGCTTTCGACGTGGTGCAACTGGCCGCCGGCCGGTATCGCTCCGATAATTACCACGATTTCATTGGTTTTCAAGTGAGTAAGCCGGTGTTGGAGCGGGCTTTTCAGAAAACGTACGGGCTGGAACTGGGGCAGGTGGTGCTCAACGTCGATGTTTCCATTGGCAGCTTCCGCTTTGCGGTGCAGCAACTGATCCCGACGGCGGCCCGGGCAGCCTGGCACGCGGAGCGGAAGAATATTCGCAAGCTCGATCCGCAGGCCCGCCGTCGTGATTACGTGTATCGGCAGAGCGAGCGTAAGTTTCGGCGTGAGTACGGCGTGAAGTACGAAAAGCCGGGTTTTGGCGCGCGGCTGGCCTCGAAATTCATTGGCATTTTGCCCAAAATCGGGCCGCTCAAGCCCTTTGCTTTCCGCCTGCCTACTCCGAAGGCCGAAGCGTACTTCAAAAAGAGTTTCGCCGATGTCATGGCCGACTACTGCCAGATCTTGGAGCGCGAAAAGGCAAATACTACCGCTTCGGCCAAGCCTCTGCCCAACTACGATTTCGACACGGGCCACACCACCAAAGCTGGCGAATATGGCTTGGCCGACGAAACCTACGGCGAGTGGCTGCGCAAACTGGCCGACAAAAAGTTTGAGGGCATAAGCCGGCCTCAGCAGCAGGACATCGTGCAGTTTTTTGGCGATATGTCGCGCCAGCCCGTCAACGAAGACGAGAAGAAAGCCAAAACCCAGGCCGAAACCCGCGAAGCCCTGAAGCAACTACGCCAACTAACGCTGGTGCCTAACGAAAGCCCCGCGAAATCAACTCCCTAAAATGCTTCAGAAAGCGATAGTGGATAAGTTAATAACTTGTTGATAACTAAACATTTACAAAGTAAAAAGGCCGCTCATATTGCATGAGCGGCCTTTTTACTTTGTAACGTAGCTGCCTTTACTGGCCGCCGCCTTCCTGCACCAAGCTGCCGCTGAGGCGGCGCAGCACGGTTTCGGCTTCCTTGGCTTGGTAGCGAATGTCGAGCAACCGGGTTTCGGCGTCGATGCGGTTGCGCTGGGCTTCGCGGAGCTCAAGAGGCGTCAGTAAGCCGAGGCGGTAGCGCTCCAGGGCAATGGCTACGTTTTGGCGGGCAAGGGTAATGTTATCTTCTTCTAATTCAAGTAGTTGTAGTCGGTTTTGGTATTGCGCATAGGCTTGCTCAGCCTGCGATTCTAAGTTGAGCCGCGTCTGATCCAACTGAATGCGGCTTTGTTCTTCGGCTACGCGGGCGTTCTGCTCCAGCCGGTTGCGGTTGAACCCGTCGAAAATGGGCACGGAAGCCACCACGCCGTAGTTAGGACCAAAAACGCGGTTGGTATTAGAGCCCAGCACGCTGCCTTGGGCCGTATTGATCAGGAAGGCGTTGTTGATGTTGCGCGTAAGACCATAGCCCCCCGTCAGATCGACCTGCGGATAGCGCGAAGCCCGCACCAACTTGCGGTCGAACTGAGCCACATCTACGCCGAAGCGGGCCTGCTGCAAACGCGGGTTGCGCGCTACAATTCCTTGGTTGATGGCTTCCCGATCGAGATCGCGCGTGACCACAATCGAGTCGGAGGGACTGAAATCGAGTTGCGGACCGCGGCTGAGCAAGTTGTTGAGGTTGACTTTGGCCGTTTTCAGCGCTTCCTGTTGCTGAATGAGCAACGAGCGGTCGGCGTTAAAATCGACGCGCGCCGTCAGAACTTCCACCTTGGCGCTCACGCCCACATCTACCTGCGCCTGCGTCAGGTCAATGCGTTGCTGACCGATGGCCAGCGCTTGTTCCAGGGACTTGATTTTGCCCGATTCGCGCACCACGGCGAAGTACGCGTTGGAAATGGATTCCACGGTTTCTTCCATGGTCGCGCGGGTGATCTGGCGCTGGCCGTTTTCCAGCGTCCGCAGCCGGTCGTAGGCGATGAACATGCCAAACCCGTCGAAGATGGTCCAGTTGACGCCCACGTTGGCATTCAGCGCGTTGGCCTTGCCACCGTTGATGACCACCGCCTTCTGCTGCTCGCGTTGCTGCCGGGTGTTGTTGATGTTGAAGGTGCGCGAAAAATTACCGTTTACCGAGGGCAACTGGCCGGCGTTGCCGCGCGTCACGTTGTTGCTGGCAATTTCTTCGTCGCGGCGGGCCAGCTGGATGCCGAAGTTGTTTTCCAACCCAATGCGGATGGCTTCCTGCAACGAAAGAGGCGGTCCCTGCGGCACCGTTTGGGGTTTTGCTAGTTGATTTTGTTGCTGGGCCCGCCCCACCAACGGCGCGAGCAACAACAGCAAAAAGAGGTAGCGGGTGTTCAACTTCATTCTAAACGCAAAAACGCGGGCGGGAAACGTAAGTAATTGATAATTAAATACTTATAAATAAGCAACTTAGGCAGCTACTGCTTCGCGGGGCTCTGCCTCGGGCTTCTTCTTGCTGTGCTTTTTGGCCGTAGCAAAGTACGAGTACATTACCGGCACCACGTATAGCGTAAGGCCGGTGGCAAACAGCAAGCCGCCCACAACGCCAATGCCCATCGCACGGCGGCTAAGGGCGCCTGCGCCCGTCGCCACGGCAATCGGCAGAATGCCTAGCACGGCGCACAAGCTCGTCATCAAGATGGGGCGGAAGCGGGCCGTAGCGCCTTCCACGAGGCCGGTCATGTAGTCGGCGCCGTGTTCCACGCGCTGGTTAGCAAATTCCACGATCAGGATACCGTTTTTCGTCACCAGACCCACGAGCATGATGATGCCGATTTCGGAGAACAGGTTGACCGTTTGGTTGAAATACCATAAGCTCAGCAACGCGCCCGACAACGCCAGGGGCACCGTAATCATGATGATGCCAGGGTCGCGGAAGCTCTCGAACTGTGCCGCCAGAATCAGGTAAATCAGCACCAGAGCCAAGCCAAAGGCAAATAACAGGGATGAGGAGCTTTCCTCGAAGTCACGGGAAGCACCGGAAAGCGCCGTTGAAAACGAATCGTCGAGGTCCTTGCTGGCAATAGCGCGCATGGCCGCAATGCCGTCGCCCATCGTTTTGTTGGGGCTAAGTGCCGCCGAAATTGTGGCTGAGTTGTAGCGGTTGAAGCGGTAGAGTTGGGGTGGTGTGCTCTGTTCTTCCAACCGGATTACGTTGTCGAGCTGCACAAGCTGGCCGGCACGGTTTTTCACCGAGAGCGTGCGTACGTCTAAGGGCTGGTTGCGGTCTTCGCGCGCCACTTGGCCAATGATCTGGTACTGTTTGCTGTCTTTGATAAAGTAGCCGTAGCGCGAACCACTAAGGCCGGCTTGCAACGTCTGCGAGATGTCCTGCACCGAAATGCCCAGCGTCTGTGCCTTTTCGCGGTCGATCACCACGCGCAGTTCGGGTTTGGTAAACTTCAGGTTGACATCGACAAAGCTAAACGTGGGATCTTGGCGGGCGGCCTCCAGAAACTTCGGTACCGCTTCGCGCAGTTTTTCAAAGTCCTGGTTCTGAAGCACAAACTGCACTGGCAAGCCGCCACCGCTGTTGCCAATGCTTTGGTCTTGCGACACGGAGGTGCGGCCGCCGGTCAACTGCTTCACGCCGTTGGTGAGGGCATCGGCAATCTGCTGCTGGCTGCGCGTGCGTTCAGAAGCATCTTTCAGTAGTATGCGGGCAATGCCCGAATTGACGACGCCAGCACCGCCACCGCCACCGGGGGCCGTCACAGTCAAGATGTTATCCACATCATCGCCAACGGTGTCGGCCACCAGTTTGGTGAGCTCGGCCATGTAGTCGTTCATGTACTCAAACGAGGCGCCTTCCGGCCCCGTCGCCGATACGTTGATGCGGTTCCGGTCTTCGATAGGAGCCAACTCAGAGGGCAGCGCACCCATAAAAAACCAGATGCCCACGCCCGTCAGGGCTACAATGCCCCAGGCCATCCAGCGGTTCCGTAAAAACGTCTCTAAACTGTGCTGATAACCGGTAGTGATCTTCTCGAAAAACGGCTCCGTTTTGCGGTAAAACCAATTGTGCTTCTCTTGGCGCTTCAAAATCTGCGAGCACATCATGGGCGTCAGGGTCAGCGACACGAAGGCTGAAATCAGCACCGAACCGGCCAGCACGATACCAAACTCGCGGAACAAACGGCCCGTGATGCCTTCCAGGAAAATAACCGGCAGAAACACGGCCGCCAGCACGATGGTCGTCGAAACAACGGCCATCAAGATCTCTGCTGAACCTTTCAGGGCGGCTTCGCGCGGGTCGTCGCCTTCTTCAATGCGTGAATAGATGTTCTCCAGTACTACAATGGCATCGTCCACTACCAAGCTGATAGCCAACACGATAGCCAACAGGGTAAGTACGTTGATGGAGAAATCAAGCAGGTACATGATGAAGAAAATCCCGATCAGCGACACCGGAATGGCTACCACCGGAATAATCGTGGAGCGCCAGTCACGCAGGAACAGGAAAATCACGACGACCACTAGCACAAAGGCCTCAATAATAGTGTCTTCTACCTCGGCAATGGAAGCGCGAATGAACACCGAGTTGTCGAAGCCGGTACTGAGTTTAAGGTCTTTGGGTAAGTCGGCTTGATACTGCTTGACGCGCCTGTTGAACTCGTTGGCAATGTCGATCTGGTTGGAGCCTGGCTGCGGAATCGCGTTGATGCCAATCATTGGCACACCGTTGCGGCGCAGGGCCGTCTGGTCGTTTTCGGGATAGAGTTCAGCGTACCCCACGTCGCTGAGGCGAACCAGCGAAGTCGGGTCGTTGCGCAAAATCAGGTTATTAAAGTCCTCCACTGTCGAGAGGCGACCCATTGTGCGCAACGTGAGCTGGGTGTTTTGGCCTTGTACGGCCCCGCTCGGCAGTTCTACGTTTTCGCGGGTCAGGGAGGTCTGTACGTCCACTGGCGAAATGCCCAGCGCGGCCATTTTTACCGGATCAAGCCACAGGCGCATCGAGTATTTGCGCTCGCCCCATATCCGAATTTCGCTCACCCCCGGAATGGTCTGGAGGCGCTCTTTCAGGACGTTGTTGGCGTAGTCGGTCAATTCCAGCAAGCTGCGCGAATCGCTGCTAAGGTACGTCAGCACAATGGGTTGGGAGTCGGCGTTGGCCTTGCTAACGGTGGGCGGATCTACGTCGCGGGGGAGGCGGCCCTGCGCGCCCGATACCTTGTCGCGCACGTCGTTGGCGGCCGCTTCAAGGTCGGTGTCAAGGTCAAATTCGACGGTGATTTGCGAGCGGCCGTCGCGGCTGACCGACGTCAGGTTGCGAATGCCCGCGATGCCGTTGATGCCTTCTTCCAGCGGCTCCGTGATCTGGGACTGAATTACGTCGGCCGAAGCGCCAGTATAACTAGTTGATACAGTGATAATTGGCGGATCGACGCTGGGGTATTCCCGGATACTGAGATAGCGGAAGCCGATGATACCAAAGATAACGATGAGCAAGCTCATCACGATGGATAGCACCGGCCGGCCAATGCTAACGGATGAAAGACTCATATACTAAGGGCGGTTAGAAAGCTCAACAAATCGGTCTCGGGTACTTCGGCTTGCTACATCTGCAAACTATCTAATAATTAGAAAGTTGCGAATGAAGCAGGGCGGCCGTAGCGCCAAGGAATATTTACTTTTGGATGGCTACGCGGTCGCCAGGTTTAACCTGTAGGATGCCGGTGCGCACAATGCTGTCGCCCACGGCCAAGCCATCGGTGATCTGGATCACCTTGTCGGAGCGGATGCCGATTCTCACTTTCTGGCTGATGGCTTTGCCACCTTTGATCTTGAATACCGAATATCCGCTGGCTTCCGGAATGACGGCTTCGGTCGGAATCTGCAGAGCGTCAGCCGTTTCGCCGAGTTGCAGGTTGATTTTTACAAACGCGCCGGGCCGCAGTTCCGAGTTGGTATTCGGGTAAACGGCCCGCGTGGTCAGCGTCCGCGACACCGGGTCGATCTGCGGATTGACGGCGTATACTTTGGCTTGGTATTTTTTGGTAGTGCCTTCGTCGGTCACCACCACCGGGTCACCGACGCGCACGGCGTTGGCAAACCGGCTGGGCACGGCAAAATCAATCTTGACGGGCTTCACCCGCGAAATGGTAGTGATAGACGTACCCGGCGATACATAAGCCCCCACCGACACGTTACGCAAGCCCAAGATGCCATCGAATGGAGCCCGAACGTAGGTTTTGGCCAGGTTGGCTTGCAAGGCCTGTAAATCGGCCTGCGCGGTAAGTAGTTGATTATTAGACTGTTCGTATTCCTGGCGGCTGATGTATTCTTTTTCCAGCAAGGTGCGCTGCCGTTGCTCCTGGTCGCGGAAGAGCTTGATGTTGTAGCGTACTTTGTTGAGCTGCGCCTGAATGTCGGCGGCGTTGATAGTGAACAGCAACTGGCCTTTCCGGACCGGTTTGCCTTCCTCAATGTTGAGGCTGGTGATTTTGCCCGCGATCTCGCTTTGCACCACCACCGACTCGTCGGCCAGCACAGTGCCTGTCGACGAAACCTCGTTGGCCAGCGAAGTAGGCTGCACCACGTACACTTTTACCGGAGTGCGTGCGCCGCCGCCGCCGCCTTTGCCACCCTTAGCGGCGCCCGGCCCACCGGCTGCCCCTTTGCCGCCGCCACCTTTTCCGCCTTTGCCAGCAGTTGGGGTAGGGAAGTAGTGGATCTTGACAAATGCCAGCGCCCCGATCAGGGCCAGGGCAAGCACAATCCACAACACTCGGCGTCCGGCGGGGCGCGTTTCGGCAACTTCTGGTTCTTGTTCTTTCGTCTGCATGTACGATCTAGGGCGGGCTTCCCAATTCATCAAGCTACCTAAATCACAGGTAGTCAAGGTTCCACAACGACAGGGCTGCCTTAAGGGTTCGGTTGGAGTTGGTTAGGATGTCAACAAAGATCGTAAGACACAAAAAAAGCCCGCAGGTTGCAGCCTTTTTTCTTTGCCGGAGCATTTTAAACGGCCCGGCCTTTTCCAAAAGGCCGGGTTTTGACTTTTTTGCCGGCCTTATTGGCCTGCTAACTTGCCCCCATGAAAACTCCCAAAGAACCGACCGAAAAGCAGCGCAATTTTTTTGAGGATGTGCACGAAGTAGTGCGCCTGGTGCCGCCCGGTCGCGTGACCACGTACGGCGCCATTGCGCATTACCTCGGCGCCCGCCACGGCGCGCGCATGGTGGGCTGGGCCATGATTGCCTCCAATCCGGCGCTGGGACTGCACGCGGTGCCCGCGCACCGCGTTGTGAACCGCAACGGCTTGCTCACGGGTCGGCACCACTTCGCCACGCCCACCGCCATGCAGGAAGCTCTCGAAGAAGAAGGTGTGCGCGTCGAAAACGACGAGGTTCAGGAATTCAAGCGCCTGTTCTGGGACCCCAGCATAGAGCTGATGTAGCCTGCCGCAGCAAACGGCCTCTAAAGCAAAAACCCAATGAAAGTCATTTCATTGGGTGCATAAATAATTGATAATCAATTATTTGGCTCTATAATGCTGGTATGGCGGCGTGCGCTTCAGCTTTGCGAATGACCGTCAGGATGGCGGCGTGCACTTCCTCGGGGTCGGCATTCTTGAGCAGGTAGCCGTGGGCGCCTTCGGCCCGCAGGCTTTCAATGAGTTCCGGCTCGTCGTGCATGGAAATAATGATAACGCGCACGTGCGGAAACTGCGAGCGCAGCAAGCGTGTAGTTTGCAGTCCGTCGAGGTTGGGCATCTGCAAATCCATCAGAATTACGTCCGGCACTTTGCCGTGGTCGAGGTGTGCGAGTAGTTCTTCGCCGTCGCCCGCCTCAAAAATGACCTCCATACTGGGAAATCCGCTGACCAGCGCGTGCAATCCTTTCCGAAAAAGGATGTGGTCATCGACAACGGCAATGCGTACGCTGGGCGAAGTCATAGAGA
Organism: Hymenobacter sp. BT491; assembly: GCF_014349165.1. Lineage (NCBI taxonomy): Bacteria > Pseudomonadati > Bacteroidota > Cytophagia > Cytophagales > Hymenobacteraceae > Hymenobacter > Hymenobacter sp. BT491. The sequence continues at coordinate 454,357 of NZ_JACSJJ010000001.1, forward strand.
GGAAATAGTGCTAGTTTCTTGATTTGCAGCAAGGTACTGAAGCGGTAAGGAAATCCAAACCTGACTGCCCAGTCCCGGCGACGACTCGTGCCGAAGCGTTCCGCGTAATAACGCAACTCGGCTGCGTAGGTTCGTCAGGCCCAGGCCCGTACGCGAGCCAGGGCTGGGCTGCACATCGCCGGCCGAGGGGTCGAAGCCCACGCCGTTGTCGATGTATTGTAGGGAAAGTGAATCGACGCCAAAGTTGATCATGATGTCGATGTTGGCGGCTTTGGCGTGCCGCAGCCCGTTGCCGAGCAACTCCTGCACCACCCGGTACACCGTCAGCTCCTGCTGCGGATCGAGGCGGCGGGGCGTGCCGTTCTGGGTGATGTGCACCCGCGTGGGGCCGTCTTCGGGCACGGTGCGGGCGAGGGCTTCGAGCGCGAACGGCAGGCCAAATTTTTGCAGCACGGCCGGCAGCAGGTTGCGCGAAATGCGGCGTACTTCCCCAATCGCCTGGTCGAGCAGGGCCGTGGCCTCGCGCGTGAGATCGGGGCGATTGAGGGTGCTCAGGTGCAGCTTCACAATGGAAAGCGTGGTGCCTACGCCGTCGTGCAGATCGGCAGCGATGCGGCGGCGCTCTTCTTCCTGAGCCAGCAGGGCCGCTTCAAGTGCTTGTTGCTGAGCTGCTTCCCGGATTTCGCGCACCTCGCCTTGCTGCTGGAGCAACCGCCGCTGGTAGCGCACCACAAACCCGACAATGCCCAAGGCCAGCAGGAGCAGAATCGGCGTGATCAGGATAAGAGGAAGCAGCGCGTCAGGCATACACAGCAGCAGAAAAAGAAAAGGCCGCCGTCGCGGGCAATGGGTGGATAAGATACGCAGGAATACGTCCGAAAGCACCCGAAATTGAGGCCCGGATCGGATGTTAAGACCAATACACAAACGGCCCCGCAAGGAGCGCGAAGGGCGAATCAGCTAAAACTTCGAGATAAACTTAACTATATAAGCAATTGAGGATGAATTAGTTACAAAGCGGCCGTTTCGTTTGGTAATTCGGCGGCCATTGGCTTACGCCTGGGCCGCAGCGACCTCGGCCGTGATCGGGGCTTTGGGTCGAAACCGGCCAAACCGCAGCCACTTGGGCAAGGCTTGGCGCGGCGGCTTGTTTAGCGGAAAATATGCAAACAGCCGGGTCAGCAGGCCCATCGAGATGCCGTAGATAAACGGGAAGGGAAGATTGAAAAGATTGTCCAGCCGTGCGTGCTCTTCGTAGGAGAAAGCAGGGTTCTTGTATTCAATGTAAACGGCCAAATGAATAGCCGCCAAAGCCGAATACAGAACCAGCACAGCTATGCTCAGCAGGAGTGCCGGCCGGCTGTTGGAAAGTTGCTCCACGGGCTGGCTACTCAGGTAGTCGAGGTGCACAAAGGCCAAGGACAGCAGCACCAAGGTTGCCGCCGAGCGGGCATACACATTCTGGTGTTTCATCCAGCCATTTAGCACGGTCGCGTCCAGCAAGGCCACAATCCCGAACAATACGACCCCGATCACGATGCCCACGCGCACCTTCGGCAACGGCACAAGCCGATAGTAGGCCAAGCCGAGCAACGGCACCTCGGCGGCGGTGGTCAGGTGAAAGACAAAGATGTTGTTGTGCAACGCATACCGGCCGAAGGTGCTCAGACACCACATGCCCGTTAGGGTCGCCACGAAATAATAAACGGGCAAAAAGCGGTAAGGAATGTGCCGGCGTCTGATCCAGGCGGCGGCGAATGGCACCAACGGGAAGCACTCGGCTGACCTTACCATCAATCTCTGGAAAACCGCCATTGCGTCCATAGGCACTTCGTAAAGCAAGTGCGATTAAGGCAGCATCAGCGGGCTATTGACGCCACATTCGTTGGGGCATTGGTTGCCCTGATCCAGCACCACATAATCGTCGGTCTGGTCGGCACCGGGCGGCGGCGTCACGATGTCGTTGCCGTTGATATCGACGGCTACCAGCACCACGCGGCGTGTTCCGGAGTCTTCGGTGGCTTGGTAAATGCGCAGGCCCTTGCACTCGTCGCCCCACTGGGCCATAAAATCCTCGAGGTATTGCCGGCTAAAAGCCGTGGCCCAGGTAACGTCCTGCGTGGTGCCGTCTTCGGCCTTGGCCGGATGATCTTTCTGGTATTTCTTCGTCCATTTGGCAGCCTCTTTCAACGAGATTTTCTGGCCGGCGGTAACAATCGGATTAGTAGGCATTTAGCAAAAGCGTGCAGAAATTAAGAGAATAGGAAACAGCGAATAGCTTACCGGGAGTAAGCCTCTGAAACGGAGGTAGAATCGGAGCTTGGTACCAATAATAAGGCTTTGCTGAGGAAGCCGTACAAAATCAGGGTCAGGACGGAGCTAACGTTGAACATCAGCCAGATATCATCGAGCAGCTTAGCGGCTATGAGCATGTTTTCCAGCAGATACAACCCCACTGTGCCCGCATAATAGAGGGCCACCCCAACGCTCACCAAAAACATAGGATCCTGCTTGGGCTCAACGTGTCGCACCGAGCGTAGCATCTGCTCGAAATACAGCAGCGACAGGCACAGCAATCCGATGGTTTGCAGCGCTACCGTGTATGCGTTGCGTTGCCACAATCCGCTGATTAACAGACTATCGGCGAAAGCAAATGCCACAAACGCCACGCCTGCCAGCCGTAGCCAATACCGAATCGTAGCGGAAGCCAAGAAGTTGTAGAAAAGCCAGCCCAGCAACAGCGAATCGAGGAGGGTGCCGAGGTGCAGCAAGGCAATGTTGTAATGCAGCAACCGCTTGGCAAGCTCCGATAGCACAAACAAGACCAGCCTAGCAACGCAAAACCATCGTAATGGCACAAAGGCAGGAGCCAAGTTGCGTCCTGGCCGGAAGGCCACTACCAAAGGCAAGAATACGGTAAGCTCCGATACAACGTAAAATATTTTACTGAAGGAAACCAGCCAATCAGTAGAAATAGGTTGCATCTTAAAATGCTTATAATCAAGCGTTTAGCTCATTTTCGGTAGCGCAGCTAGGTGGGCAGCAGGGGCCGTTCACCAGAATCAGGCTGGTTGCTTCTGCTGGTGCTGCCAAGGCTACGGAGCGCTCAGCGCCCTCGGGGTGGTGCAGCAGATCCTTTTCCTCGGCATTGACGCCCACAACCACAAAGCCGTGTTGCCCTTCGTCGCTTTTGGAGTTATAAATCCGAATGCCAACGCAGTCGGGGTGGTTGAGCAGGTGCAGGAGCTTTTCTTTGCCAAAAAACTGCGAGGAGATGCTCTCCGGATGGTCGGTGCGGTGTTTCTTGGTGAGCGAAGCCGCGTGTTGCTTGTGCGTGAAGGAGCCTTCGGTGCCGTCGAATGCCATGAGGTACGAGGAGTGGAAACTGGAGGAAGTACAGAAAGGATTGGATTTTCAAATATAGTCTAAACTATATTGTGACTCAACCAAATTCCGACTTAAGGGCGGCTGGCAGCGCCTAAAACAGCCGGCCGCGCGGCGCACCCCGGTCGGTATCGTCTTCGTCTTCCTCCTCGTCTTCTTCTTCACCGTCGGAAAACTCTTCCTCCTCTTCTTCCAGATTTTCCTCTTCCTCATCCAGGTTTTCAAACACCCGGTCGATGGCGGATTCGGCCGAGCGCAGCTTTTGCTTGCACAGCCGAATGAGTTCAGCCGAGCGCTGCACGCGCGCCGTGAGGTCGTCAACGTCCACGGTTTCGGTTTCGAGGCTGCGCAAAATGGTTTCTAGCTCCGCAATGGCTTGGCGGTAGGTGATATCGTTGGTCATAAAGCAAATCAAGTTAAAGCGGAAGGGCAGGAGCCGGGCTGGGCTGGCGGGCGGTGATGCACGCCTGTAAATCGGCTTCCGGCAAGCGTAGCAATACTTCGGTGCCCGGCGTAGCGGCTTCGAGCGGGAGAGCCTGGCCATCGGAGCTTAAAAGCTGGACGATGGGAGCGGGCGCTTCCGGCAGCCGATAGGCCGTGGCATGCGCCAAACGCAGCTCGGCGCGGTGCAGCACACGCTCTGCTAGCAACTGCACGTGATAGCGCTGCCGCAGCAACTGCTCGCGCCGCCGCCGATGCAGGCGCCGAAACCGCTGCTCCAGCAGCCGCCCGAACTTGCGCAGCCGCCGTTGCTGCCCCGCCAGCGCCCGGCCAGCGGCCCGAGGAAGGGCATGCCGAATGCGGACTAGTTGCCGAAACTGCTGCCTGAGCTGCGCGCGCGGTGCCACCGTAGCCGCCCGAATGCGCTGCTGCAACGCATCGCGCTGCTGATCGAGCTGGCCTTGAGCCGCTTGTTGGGTGTAGCGGGCCAGTCGGGTAAGGTAGTCGTTGGCGTCCTGCACCTGGGCGGCTGCCAGCTCCCGAATGCGCCCGGCGTAGCCGCTAAATACGGCATCGAGGCGGGCCAAGCGTTCGGTCAGGAAAGCGGCTACCGCCGTGGGCGTTTTGAGAGAAAGATGTGCCGCCAAGTCGATCACGGCTTCGTCGCGTTCGTGCCCGATGCCCGTGAGCACCGGCACCGGAAAGCTGCCTACGGCGGCGCTTAGGCCGTAATCGTCGAAAGCCAATAAATCGGTTTTGCTGCCGCCGCCCCGGATAATGATCACAGCATCAAACTGTTGACGACGCGGGCGAATCAGATCCAAGGCCGCCCGAATGCTGGCGGGCGAGTCTTCGCCCTGCATCGAAGCCGGAAACAGGGCTACCGCAAAATCGTAGGGTGACTCGCCGAGCTGGTGCACAAAGTCCTGAAAACCAGCCGCAGTAGGAGAGGAGATAACCGCCAAGCGCTGAGGCCCCAACGCTAGGGAAAGCTCCTTCTGCCGATCCAACAACCCTTTGGCTTCCAGCTTTTTAATGGTCAGCAGGCGCTGGCGGGCCAGTTCGCCCACCGTGTACGTCGGGTCGATGGCCAGCACGTCGAGACTCAGGCCGTATTGCTCGTGAAAAGTCACTTTTACCCGCAGCATCACCTTCAGGCCGAGGCGCAACGACTGGCCGGTTTGCTCCTCAAACGCCGGAGCGAGCTGCTGAAAGCGCTGGCTCCAGATGGTAGCGCGTGCCTGCGCCTTGAGCTGCGCGCCGCGCCCCGTAACGTGCTGATCAGTAAGGACTAAGTAGCAATGGGCGCCGTCGAAGCGCGGCAGCGTAAGATCCGCAATTTCGGCCACTACCCAATACGATTCCGGAAAGCGGTCGGCAAGGGTTTGGCGCACGCGCACCAGCAATTCGGCAAGGGCCAGCGGTGCCGGCGGCAGCGAAGGGGACAACCCGATTTCAGAACGGCGATTAAACAGCGGCGGCATAGGGAAGCAAGGTACGGATTTAGCCCCGGCTGCAACACCAAAAACCGCTCCTTAGGTTCAGCAACACATGCGCCGGATTATAACACTACACGCGAAATTTCAGTCGAGTATAGACAAATGCTAATTGATCAATGTGGAGCCAGTGGAAAGTGGTGCTCCTGCTTTTTCGGTATTTAATTTCCAGCTAAAGTTTTCTGAGAGCGTTGCCAGAGAAATAATAATTTAAAAATAAAATATTTATCCGTAAGTAATTAACAATCAATATTTTATGTAAAATAAGATTCCGGCATACTTAAGCATTTTTCCTGCTTATGTAAGTAAAGCCACGGAATCGGAGGGGCAGAGCGATAAGGAGGTTCTAGCAAAATGCCATTTTCTGAATTTAGCACATAACTATGTTAAGTCAAACTAGGATAATATCGCTTATATTTCTCGCCTGATTTTTAAGTCCCTCACAATTCACAGCTTACATGAAAAACAAAAACAATTTAACGCTGGCTGCCGTGGCCATAGCGGGATTGGCTTTGGCGGGTTGCAGCTCGTCGAAAACCGCCGCTACGACTACTGCGCCAGCAACTACGGCTTCTGCCACGGCGGCTCCGGCCGAAGAGCCCATGGTAAAAGGCGTAGGTCTGGACGTAACAAATATTGATGCGGCCGTTTCTCCTTGCGACGACTTCTTTCACTACGCAAGTGGTAGCTGGCTGAAAAACAATCCGATACCGGCCGCCGAAGTTCGTTGGGGCAGTTTTCAGCAGCTAGCCGAACGCAACAACGCCGTTAGCCGTCAGATTCTGGAAGAAGCCGCGGCCAACCGCAGCGCTACCAAAGGTACCAACGCACAAAAAGTAGGCGATTTCTACGCCTCGGCCATGGATTCGATGGCCATCGAGAAAGCGGGCATCGCGCCCCTGAAGCCCGAGCTGGCCCGCATTGATGCCGTCAAGGACTTGAAAGGCCTGCAAACCCTTATTGCCCACGAGCAAATGCTCGGCACCGGTCCGTTTTTTCGGGCTGGCGTGGCGCCCGACCGCAAGATGAGCACGGTGTATGCCGTGAACCTCAACCAAGGCGGCCTGAGCATGCCCGACCGCGATTATTACCTCAAGGATGATGCGCGCTCGAAAACCGTACGCAATGCGTTTGTGACGTACATGACCAATACGTTCAAGCTCATGGGCGACAACGAGGCGACGGCGGCCAAGAAAGCCGCGGCCGTGTTGCGCATCGAAACCAAACTGGCCGAGGCCTCGAAAAGCCGCGTAGAGCTGCGCGACCCGAACGCCAACTACAACAAAATGACATTGGCGCAAGCCAACACGGAGTTTCCGAACATTGGTCTGCCTACTATGCTGGCGCAGAACAAGTTGGGCGCAGCCAAAGAAGTGATTGTGGGGCAGCCTGCGTTCTTCAAGACGCTGAGCGGCATGATGAAATCGGAGCCGCTGGCGGATATGAAAACGTATCTGCGCTGGCAGCTGGTGAGCTCTGTGGCCTCGGCCCTGCCAAAAGCGTACGGCGACGAGCAATTCCGCTTAGAACAAGTACAAACCGGCGCCAAGCAACAGCAGCCGCGCTGGAAGCGCATGTTGGCTTCGACGAACGGTGCTCTCGGCGAGGCTTTCGGCCAACTCTGGGTAGATAAGGCGTTTACACCGGAAGCCAAGGCGAAAGCCATGGAAATGGTGAACAACCTGAAGGCTTCATTTGCCGAGCACATTCAGCAGAACACCTGGATGAGCGACGCGACCAAAGCGGAGGCGCTCAAAAAGCTGAATGCCTTTACCGTGAAGATCGGCTACCCCGACAAATGGAAGGACTATTCGGCGCTCAACGTGAGCCGCGACTCGTATTTGCAAAACGTGCTGAATGCGCGTCAATGGTCTTATAATCAGAACATTAACAAATACGGCAAGCCAATTGACCGCACTGAGTGGGGCATGACGCCGCCGACAGTGAACGCGTATTACAATCCGTCGATGAACGAGATTGTGTTCCCGGCTGGCATCATGCAGCCGCCGTTCTTCGATCCTAAGGCCGACGACGCGGTGAACTACGGCGGTATGGGTGCCGTAATCGGGCACGAGATGACGCACGGTTTCGACGACCAAGGCCGTCAGTCGGATGCGGTGGGCAACCTGCGCGACTGGTGGACCAAGGAAGACGCAGACAAGTTTGTGCAGCGTGCTACGCTCGTGGGCAACCAATACAGCGCCTTCTCACCCGTTGATTCGGTGTTTGTAAATGGCAAGCTGACGATGGGTGAAAACCTGGCCGACCTCGGCGGGTTGAACCTGGCCTACACGGCTTTGCAAAAGCAGCTGGCCGGCAAGCCCAAAACCAAAGTAGACGGCTTCACGCCCGAGCAGCGCTTCTTCCTGGCCTGGGCCCAGATCTGGCGCACAAATTCTCGGCCGGAATACTTGCGTCAGCAGGTATTGACCGATCCGCACTCGCCGGCGCAGTTCCGTACCAACGGTCCGCTGCAAAACATGCCGGAGTTCTACGAAGCATTCGGTTGCAAGCAGGACGCCAAGATGGTGCGCGCCGAAAACGTGCGGGCTAAAATCTGGTAATCAAGCTTCAGCTAATTGCTTAAGTTAAAAAGGTGACTAACATGGCGTTAGTCACCTTTTTTGTTTCGATATGATTAATTTTAGAATCTGAGTACCCGAAGCCTTTCAGGGGTGTGCTCAGATTCTACTTATCTTTCTTTTCTGGTTTCCTAATCCACTCATATTCCACCCATGAAAAACCGAAATAGTCTGACCCTGGCCGCCGTGGCCGTTATGGGTTTGACCTTGGCGAGCTGTAGCTCGTCGAAAACTGCTGCTACCACCGCCCCAGCGGCGGACAGCGCTCCGGCTACAACAGCTGCGCCGGCCGCCGAGCCCGCCGTGAAAGGCGTAGGCATTGACGTTGCCAACATCGATACGTCGGTGTCGCCGTGCGACGATTTTTTCCATTATTCCAGCGGCAACTGGCTAAAAAAAGACCAGATCCCGGCCTCCGAAACTGGCTGGGGCAGCTTTAATGAGCTCATCGATCGGAATACGGCTGTCATGCACGATATTCTGAATGATGTTGCTAATCAGGCTACTACGGCGGCCAAAGGCAGCAACACCCAAAAAGTAGGCGACTACTATGCCTCGGCGATGGATTCGATGGCCATCGAGAAAGCGGGCATCACGCCCTTGAAGCCCGAGCTGGCCCGCATCGACGCCATTAAAGACCTCAAAGGGCTGCAAACTGCCTTAGCCCGCCAGCAAATGCTGAGCACGGGTTCGGTGCTCAACATGGGCGTTGGGCAAGACGAAAAGAACAGCACGCAATATGCGGTTCAGTTTCGCCAAGGCGGCTTGGGCCTGCCCGACCGCGATTATTACCTCAAGGATGATGCGCGTTCGAAAGCCATTCGTGCGGCCTACGTGACCTACATCACCAACACGTTCAAGCTCATGGGCGAGAGCGAGGCGACAGCCGCCAAAGAGGCCGCCGCCATTATGCGCATCGAAACGCGGCTGGCGAAAGCTTCGAAAACCCGCGTGGAGTTGCGCGACCCCTACGCCAACTACAACAAGATGACCGTGGCCGAGCTGCAAAAGCAGTTCCCGAACTTGGGCATCCCGACGCTGCTGGCCCAAACCAACCTGGGCGCGGCCAAGGAAGTGATTGTGGGCCAGCCAGCTTTCCTGAAGGAAGCCAACGCAATGCTCAAAACCGAGCCGCTCAACGACTGGAAGACGTATATGCGCTGGCATTTGGTGAGCTCCGTGGCAGGCGCCCTGCCCAAAGCCTACAGCGACGAGCAGTTCCGTTATTCGCAAGTCCTCAGCGGCGTCAAGCAACAGCAGCCACGCTGGAAACGCATGCTGCGCTCCACGGACAATGCATTGGGCGAAGCCTTTGGCCAAGTGTATGTCGACAAAGCCTTTCCGCCGGAAGCCAAAGCCAAAGCACTGGAGCTAGTTAATAACCTGAAAGCGGCCTTTGCCGAGCACATTCAGCAAAGCGATTGGATGAGTGCTGCAACCAAGGCGGAGGCTCTGAAGAAGCTGAATGCCTTCACCGTGAAAATCGGTTATCCCGACAAGTGGAAGGACTATTCAGCCCTGACCATCACCCGCGATTCGTACCTGAAAAACTTCTTGAACTCCCGCATCTGGGCCTCGAACGACGAAGCGAATAAACTCGGTAAGCCCATTGATCGGGGCGAGTGGGGCATGACGCCGCCGACGGTAAATGCCTACTACAACCCGCCGATGAACGAGATCGTGTTCCCGGCCGGCATTCTGCACCCGCCGTTCTTCGACCCGAAGGCTGACGATGCCGTCAACTACGGCGCTATTGGCGTAGTAATCGGGCATGAAATGACCCACGGCTTCGATGACCAAGGCCGGCAATACGATGCGCAAGGCAACCTGCGCGACTGGTGGACTAAGGAAGACGCAGCCAAATTCACGCAGCGTGCCGACGTAGTAGGCAAGCAATTTGACGCGTTCATGCCGCTGGATTCGCTGCACATTAACGGCAAGCTGACGATGGGCGAAAACCTGGCCGACTTGGGTGGCCTCAACATCGCCTACACGGCCATGCAGAAAGCCATGGCCGGCAAGCCGCGCGTCAACTACGACGGCTTCACGCCCGAGCAGCGCTTCTTCCTGGGCTACGCGCAGGTGTGGCGCAGCCAGATGCGCCCCGAAGCCCTGCGCCAGCGCATCCTCACCGACCCGCACTCGCCGGGTCAGTACCGCGTTATCGGTCCGCTCATGAACATGCCCCAGTTCTACGAAGCCTTTGGCTGCAAAGAGAACTCGAAAATGATGCGTGCCGCCGCCGATCGCGCCAAGATCTGGTAGATAATTTAATCATCTAATAATCAATTATTTAAAAGGTGATCTGCGCAAAGCAGATCACCTTTTTTATTGGAGTTTAAGATGACAGACGGGAACGAAGGAAAAATATGTAGCAAGCCGACCGAATTGCTGGCGGCCATCCCCGCAGAGTGCTGTGCCTAGCGCTTGGTATTATCGTACGACATATGTTTATACAAATAATTGATTATTAACAAGTTATATAAGTATCTATGATTTCTGCAACGCGGTTGCTTACATTCAGCCACCTAATCTCACTTTTTCATGAAAAACAGAAATACTATAACGTTAGCCATAGTGGCAGCGGGCCTTTCGCTGGCGAGCTGTAGCTCGTCGAAGCCGGCTGCTACCGTGGATTCGGCCGCTACCACTGCCCCTGCAACTGCCGCGGCCGAAGAAGCCACGGTGAAAGGAGTCGGAATTGCGGTCGCCAACATCGATCCGTCGGTGTCGCCGTGCGACGACTTCTTTCAGTATGCCAATGGCAATTGGCTGAAAAACAATCCGATACCACCGGCCGAATCGTCGTGGGGCAGCTTCGATGTACTGTCGGACAACAACTTGGCCGTGATGCGCCAGATTCTGGAAGAAGCCGCGTCCAAATCGCAGTCGGCCGCCAAAGGCAGCAACGACCAGAAAGTGGGCGACTATTTCGCCACCGGCATGGACACGATGGCGATTGAGAAAATCGGGATCGCGCCGCTCAAGCCGGAACTGGATCGCATTGCCGCCGTCAAAACGCTGAAAGACCTCCAAACCGCGCTGGCACGGCAGCAAAAGTTGCAAACTGGTGCGCTGGGCTTCGTGGGTGTGGGCCAAGATGACAAGATCAGCACGCAGTACGCCGTGTTTCTGTACCAGGGTGGCCTGGGCATGGGCGACCGCGATTATTACCTCAAAAACGACACCCGCTCCAAAACCGTCCGGGCGGCCTACCGCACCTACCTGACCAACATGTTTAAGCTGCTCGGCGACAACGCCGCCACGGCCAGCAAGAACACCGAAACGGTCATGCGCATCGAAACGCGGCTGGCGAAAGCCTCGAAAACCCGCGTGGAACTGCGCGACCCGAACGCCAACTACAATAAAATGACGGTGGCGCAAGCCAACCAACAGTTCCCGAATCTGGGCCTGACGGGCCTGCTCGGCCAGCTAAATCTGGCGCCGGCAAAAGAAGTGATTGTGGGCCAGCCGGTTTTCTTCAAGGAAGTAAGCACGATGCTGAAAACCGAGCCCGTGGCTGATTGGAAGACGTACATGCGCTGGCACTTGGTGACGTCGGTGGCGCCGGCGTTGCCGAAAGCTTACGATCAGGAGTCGTTTCGCTTCACGCAGGTGTTGCGCGGCGCCAAGCAGCAACAGCCCCGTTGGAAGCGCATGATTCGCTCCACGGATAACTCGCTGGGTGAAGCGTTCGGCCAACTCTACGTTGACAAAGCGTTCCCGCCGGAAGCCAAACAGAAAGCGCTGAACTTGGTAAATAACCTGAAAGCGGCTTTTGAGGAACACATCAAGAGCCTCGACTGGATGAGCGCTGCCACCAAAGAGCAAGCGCTCAAAAAGCTCAACGCCTTCACGGTGAAAATCGGCTATCCGGATAAATGGAAAGACTATTCGGCGCTAACTATCAGCCGCGACTCGTACCTGCAAAACGTGCTGAACGCGCGGCAGTGGAGCTACAACGACAACGTGAAGAAGTACGGCAAGCCCGTCGACCGGACGGAATGGGGCATGACGCCGCCCACGGTAAACGCGTATTACAACCCATCGATGAACGAGATTGTGTTCCCGGCCGGCATTCTGCAACCGCCGTTCTTCGACCCCAATGCCGATGATGCCGTCAATTATGGAGGTATCGGGGCGGTAATCGGGCACGAAATGACCCACGGGTTCGACGACCAGGGCCGCCAGTACGACGCCGAAGGCAACTTGAAAGACTGGTGGACCAAGGAAGACGCCGCCAAATTCACCCAACGTGCCGCGTTGGTAGATGAGCAGTTCAGCGCGTTCTCGCCGCTCGACTCGGTGTACGTCAACGGCAAGCTGACGATGGGCGAGAACCTGGCCGACCTCGGTGGTCTCAACATCGCGTACACAGCCATGCAAAAAGCCATGGCTGGTAAGCCCAAAACCAAAATTGATGGCTTCACGACCGATCAGCGGTTCTTTTTGTCGTGGGCCCAAATTTGGCGCAACACCAGCCGGCCGGAGTATCTGCGCCAGCTGATTCTGACTGACCCGCACTCGCCGGAGCAGTTCCGCACCAACGGCCCGCTGCAAAACATGCCGCAGTTTTACGAAGCCTTTGGCTGTAAGGAAGACGCCAAAATGGCCCGCGCCCAAGCCAAGCGCGCGCGCATTTGGTAGGTTATTTTGCCTTTATGGTTATATGAAAAGGGCGGTTCGTGTGCAACGAGCCGCCCTTTCCGTACGACCATGCATGTAGCCTGTAAGTAGGCAAATCGAGCTTGTTTTATAACTATTTGATTATAAGTTAATTATAAATAAAGGCCGGTTGGCTCTTACAGTTTCAGACTTTAATTTTTTGGTAGCATAACTCCCATTTTCATGATCAGACAACCTCGCCTGACCCTGGCCACCTTAGCAGTAGCTGGGTGGGCTATCGCGGGCTGCGCCACCAGCAACCCCAGTGCTACGGCCACGGCTCCGGCCGCTGCCACTACGCCGGCTCCGGTAGCCGAAACCGTCGCGAAAGGCCAGGGCCTCGGCCTAGCGTACCTCGATAAGTCGGTAGCACCCTGCGACGACTTCTTCCAATACGCCAACGGTAACTTCTTTAAGAACAACCAGATACCGGCTTCCGAAACGGCGTGGGGCGTTGATAACGAAGTAAGCGACCGCAACCAGGCCATCATGCGGCAAATTCTGGAAGATGCCGCCACCGACCATACGGCGGCAAAAGGCAGCAACAACCAGAAAGTAGGCGACTACTATGGTTCCGGCATGGATTCGGTCGCGATTGAAAAGGCTGGTATTGCGCCGATTAAGCCCGAGCTAGACCGTATTGCCGCCATCAAAGACCTGAAAGGGTTGCAAACAGCACTGGCCCGCCAACAGATGTTGCGCACAGGTTCGGTGTTCAGTGTGGGGGTTCGGCAAGATCCCAAAATCAGTACGCAGTATGCCGTGGCCATGAGCCAAGGCGGCCTAAGCCTGCCCGACCGCGATTATTACCTTAAAGATGATGCGCGTTCCAAAAGCATTCGCAACGCCTACCTCGCGCACCTGACGAACACCCTCAAACTGCTCGGCGACAACGAGGCAACGGCGGCCAAGAACGCGGCTACCGTTGTGCGCCTGGAAACCCGGCTGGCCAAAGCGTCGAAAACGCGTGTGGAATTGCGCGACCCCTACGCCAACTACAACAAAATGACCGTGGCCGAGGCCAGTCAGCAATTCCCGAATCTGGGCTTGCCGACGGTGTTGGCGCAGGACAAACTGGGCGCGGCCAAGGAAGTGATTGTGGGTCAGCCCGTGTTCTTCAAAGAAGCTAGCACGATGCTGAAAGCCGAGCCGCTCAGCGACTGGAAAACCTACCTGCGCTGGCACCTCGTGAACGCCATGACGCCGGCTTTGCCGAAGGCCTACGTCGACGAGAACTTCGCCTTCGAGAAACTGCTTTCTGGCGCGCAACAGCAGCAACCCCGCTGGAAACGCATGCTCCGCGCCACCGACGCTGCGCTGGGCGAAGCGTTCGGCCAGCTCTACGTTGACAAGGCCTTTCCGCCAGAGTCGAAGCAGCGGATGCTGGAAATGGTGCGCAACCTGCAAGCCGCTTTCGCCGAGCACATTCAGGCCAACACGTGGATGAGCGCCGCTACCAAAGAGCAGGCGTTGAAGAAGCTGAATGCTTTCACCGTAAAAATCGGCTACCCCGACAAGTGGAAGGATTATTCGGCCCTGACCGTCTCGCGCAACTCGTATGCGCAGAACGTGATCAACGCCCGCATCTGGTCGTTTAATGAAAACGTCGGTAAGCTGGGCAAGCCGGTCGACCGCACCGAATGGGGCATGACGCCGCCCACGGTGAACGCGTATTACAACCCTGCCCGCAACGAAATCGCCTTTCCGGCCGGCATTCTACAGCCGCCCTATTTCGATGCCAAAGCCGACGATGCCGTCAATTACGGGAGCATTGGGGCCGCCATCGGCCACGAGATGACGCACGGCTTTGACGACCAAGGCCGCCAGTACGATGCCGAGGGCAACCTGAAGGATTGGTGGACCAAGGAAGACGCTGAGAAGTTTACCCAGCGCGCTTCCGTCGTCGGGAGCCAGTTTGATGCTTTCTCGCCCCTGGATTCGCTACACGTCAACGGCAAGCTGACGATGGGCGAGAACCTGGCCGACCTCGGCGGCTTAAGCATTGCCTACACGGCTTTGCAAAAACAGCTCGGCGGCAAGCCCCGCGTCAACTACGACGGCTTCACGCCCGAGCAGCGCTTCTTCATTGCTTATGCTCAAAGCTGGCGCTCGCAGCGGCGGCCCGAGGCGCTCCGTCGCATGGTGCTCACCGATCCGCACGCCCCGGAGCAATTCCGCGTGAACGGACCGCTGCAGAACATGCCGGAGTTTTTCCAGGCTTTTAGCTGCAAAGACGACTCGAAAATGGTGCGCGGCGAAAGCAACCGGGCGCTTATTTGGTAAGCCTTCTTGAAGCTTTATCTGCAAAAGGTAGTCGGCAATCGTCGGCTGCCTTTTTTCGTGCGGTAAGGATCGGCTTGCTGCCTCGGTTGCTTGCTCCACCAACAGACCTGGCGGCGCGATCCGTGCGTAAGTCGTTATTTGCGGTTTCTTCCTTAATCCCGCGTAGCATGTTCTCTCTTCCCAACCTTTCGTCGGCACCAAAGATTTTGCTATTTGGTAATCTATTGATAGTCAATTTATTATCTGGATGTAATCAACAAGCCAAAACCTCAAGCGAAAGCCAACCCGCTGCTGTAGCCCCGGTTGTGGCGGCTGCGCCGCCCGACTCCAGCCACTTAAATCTTATGGCCGAGCCCAAAGTAAACGACCTGTACGTGGTTCGTTTTCAGCCCACCGGCTCTACCGACACGCGCTATTATTTCTATCGCCTTTACCGCGTCACGTCCGATAGCGCCTATTTTCACCCGGCCCGCCAGCCCGTGGCTACGCCCGATGCAATCGCAACCAGCCCAAATTTTTTTGCTCCCAAAAGCGTTCCCTACACCCGACAAGAGCTACAGGAGCTAACCAAAGAACAGCCCGGCGACGAGCAAAAAACAGTGTTGGTCAGTATTCGGCGCGAGTAAGCCGGTTCTGGAAGCTAGGTTCAGAATGGCGTCCAAAGCATTCTGCGACCTAAGCCGAAACCCACCCCGCGCCCGTCATCCAGAGCGCCGCGAAGGATTTCTATATGAGTAACACACCCAAAGAAGCGGGCGAGATCCTTTGCGGCACTCTGGATGACGGACTATATAAGTATCTGTGATTTAGTTAGTTGTATTTATACTTTGGGGCGCTTCTAATTAAGCCCAACCTTGCCCTGCATCGACTCGAACAGCTTCGGGGAATCGAATCCGATCCCTTTCTTGAACACGATTTCCATGTTCCGGATTTGCTTGATGTCCTGTTCGGGGTCGCCGTTGATCAAGATTAAGTCCGCCGTTTTCCCTTCTTCAATAGTGCCGATTTCTTTTTCGCGGCCCAGATAAATGGCGCCGTTGAGCGTGCTGATCTTGATGGCTTGCACGGGCGTAAAGCCGCCTTCTACAAGCAACTCGATCTGGCGGCGGTTGGAGTAGCCTGCAATGGTGCGGCCCGCACCCGTCGGGTCGGTGCCCGACACGAGCAGCCCGCCCGCATCGTAAAACTGCTTTTCCCAGGCCAGCTCTTTCTTAAACAAGGCCACGCTGGCCGAATCCTTCTGCTGGTTTTGCTGCCAGGTCTTGGTTTCGCGCTCCTGCACAGCCGGCATCAGCGCCGAAAGGCCACCGCCTAACACCACTTCGCGGTTGGTGTAAGGCTCAAAAACCGGCAGCGTGGAGGTAAGTGCCACTTTTTTGCTAATCAAAAACTGAATCAGGTTTTTCATTTCCGGGCTGTTGGCCGGCAGGTTTTGCAAGGATTTGCGCGCGGCCGGATAGTCGGCAATGTTTTCCTGCTTATTAGCCTGAAAATCAGAGCTGGCCATGAAGCCGTGCTCCAAATTGTCGATGCCGATTTCGGCCGCTTCGCGGTAAGTAAGCGAGCACAAATGCCCCGTAACCTTCAGGTTGCGCTGGTGCGCTTCCTTCACCACAGCCGCTAAATCGGGCTTCGTGACGTGCATGTACATCTTGAAAGAAGTGCAGCCTTTGTCGGCCCAATAGGCCGTGGTACGCGCGGCGTCTTCAGGCCCTTTGATGGTATTCAGGGCCGGGATATCCAGGGCCGGTTCCTCGATGTAGGGCGCGGTCACGTCCATGTCCGGGCCAATGAGCTTGCCTTCCCCGATCATGCGCTTGATGGCCAGATCGGTTTGGGGTTCGATGCTGCCGGCCGTCCGGATGGTGGTCGCGCCGCCGGCCAGATACAGCCTCGGGAACGAATACGGCATCTGGGCGATGTTGAAATACGAGCCCATCGGCATGGTATAGTACAGGTGCTCGTGCAGCATCACCAACCCCGGAATCAGGGTTTTGCCAGCGCCGTTTATGACCTCCGCGCCGGCGGGGATTTTTACTTTCTTCACGGGCCCAACTTGGGCGATACGGCCGTCGCGGAGCAGCACAGTTTGGTGCAGTCGCGCGGGCTTGCCGGTGCCGTCGATGACCTTCACGTCGGTGAGCACCACGCTGGCCGCCTTCACCTTGATGAACTCGCTCACCTGCGGCGTAACCTGCTGGGCAAAAGCTGGCGCGGCCAACGCGCAGAGCAACACGACCGCACAGGCCGACCAAGAAGAACGAGTAGTGATCATGCAGATTAGGAAGGCAAGATGGGGGTAAAAGGGAATGTAATACGACTACTTCACGACCTCAACCGTGACGGTAACGTCTTTCTTGGGCCACTTATAAGGATCGACGGGCTCGGCGGCTATTTTGTCGATAACCTCCAGACCTTCAATTACTTCCCCAAACACCGTGTAGCGGCCGTCGAGGGAAGGCACCCCGCCTACGGTAGCGTAGGTGTTGAGCTGTTCGGGGGTGAGCTTGCGGCCTGCCATCGCCTGCGCTTGATAAGGGGTGAGCTTTTCGCCTTGCACGAAATAATAATCGGTGGAGGCGGAGAGCTTGCCGGGGTTTTGCTCGTCGTCGTAGCGGGCCATGCCCAGCGCGCCGCGTTTGTGGAAGTGCTGCGGCCGAATTTCGGGCGGCAGCCGGTAGCGCCTGATCGGCATGGTGGTGTGGTCGGAGCGCCCAGCCTGCACCGCAAATCCTTTGACTACCCGGCTAAACACCGTTTCGTTGAGCAGGCCTTTGCGCGCTAGCAACAGGAAATTGGCTTTGTGAATGGGCGTATCGTCGTAGAGGCGTACGCGCATGTCGCCCAGGCGGGTATGCACGATCACCTCCGAGCCCGGATGTTCTTTCAGGTACGGCGTAAGCAGCGAAACCACATTGCTGTCGGCTAGGCTGGTGAGTTCCGGGCCGGGCACGGCCGGGGCAGCCGGCTTGGCATCGGTCGTTTCGACAGCGGGCTTTTCAGGCTGGCCGCAGGCCGTCAGAAGAGCCAAGGCGACCGCCAACGGCCACCCGCGATAAGCTGGCAAATGGAGAAACCGGGTAGGCACAGGGTAGGGCATAGGCAAAGCAGCAAACCGGCACGCAGAAGTATGTCCCGTGGGGTGGAGATGCGGCAAGATAAAAACAAAGGCTGCCATTCGTAAATAGCAGCCTTTGTATGTAAGTGTTTGAATATAAATGAGTTATAGTTTGATGCCCAATTTCTTGGCAATGTCCGAGAACATCTGCGGGTCAAAATCATCGGCGCCAGGTGAGTTGAGTTGCGGCTCTTCTTCCAAATCAGAATATGGAACGCCCTCAAAGCCGCCTTGCACAAGTTCCAGCGGCTGGCCGTCTTCGGGGTGCGTACCGTTCCAGATGATGCCGGCTTGCTTGGATTGAATGAAACAAAAAAGAAGAGCCTACTCCGATTGCCGGAGTAGGCTCTTCTAACGGCCTGATAACGCTAGGGTTTGTATAACTTATTGAAGATCAGCTATTTACTCAACTGTAAGGGCTAGTTCCAACCGTCGTCGGTTTTGGCAGCTTTTACCTTAGTTTTCTGCTTGATACCGTCGTCGGTTTTGGCTTTTACTTTGGCCTTAGCGGGGGCTGCAACCGGAGCGGGCTGAGCAGCGGGCGCGGGCGCAGCGACGGCCGGCTCGGGCTCGGTGGGCGCCGGAGCCATGTCCACGGCCGACTTAATCTCGTCGGGGCGCTCTACGGTTTTCTCTTTCTGCATGGCCAGCAACTGGTTTTGAGGCACCAGCTGGTTGTCTTTCCACAGCTTCAGCTCCGAGGCCAGCTTTTCCTTTTCCTCCTTGCTGGGCTTTTTCATCAGCAGGTCGAGGTCGGGGCTGCCGGCGTCTTTCCAAGCGGTCAGCCACATCGAAGCCACCATGGTCGGGGCCAGTTGCAGACGGTTCATGACCATGCCGCCTACTTTTTCGTGGTAGGCATCGGCGAAGGCGTCGGAGTAGGCACGGCGCGTTTTGCCGTACTTGTGGGAATAAGTGTACTTGGTTTCGGGCGTGTATTTGCGGCTCACTTCTTCCTCCATGTCGAAGGTGGCACCCAAGAAGCCATACGAGCGCTGCACTACCTGCCAGATGGCCGCCTGCGGGTCTTTCAGGTAGCTGCCGGGCTTGGAGCGCAGCTTGTAATCGGCGATGTGGCGCTCCGGCAGTTTGCTTTCCCAGAGGCTATGCAAACCGGCTTGGTTGCTGAGCTGGCCGTCGTAATTTTCGGTGGTGTGCAGCGGCACAAACGCATCCGAAACGTAGTGGCCCAAGTCGGCAGAAAGGGTGATGATGGCCACGGTATCACGTTGGCGGAACGCTTCCGTCAGCTTTTCCTTTACTTCCGTTACCACCCACGGCACCGTCCCGTATTTACGCAGCGTATCGGCCGAGTATTTGGCCACAGCTTTGTCCCATTCTTTGGGCATGGCGCCAAACGGATCGGATCCGTAATGGTCCATGTCGATGAAGTGCTTCGGCGCTTCGGCGGGGTCGCTTTCGCGGCGTTCGTCGGGAGCCGTGATTTTTTTCACCAGCTCGCCCATGTGCCGGTAATAGAAGCCCTGCATGGAGCCGGGCAGCGAATACACGGCCAGCTGAGCGATGGTTTTGTGCGCAAAAAAGCCCCAGCCGGGCGAAAGCACTGGCAGGAGCAGCACGAGAGCAAGCGTAAAACTTAGTTTTTTCATTGAGTAGAAATGAGGCGTCACTGTGGGTGCGCGAATTTCGCGATTATTTGGCACTAGCTTTAGCTTCATGACCAGCATCTCCAAAAAGAAAATCAATTATTCCATCGGCGAGCGCCTGCGCAATTACCTGCACGCGTACGACCGCGAAACGAAGCTGCCGGTCACTTACAAAGACCTGTTGCGCATCAGCGGCGCCTACCCGCTCGTCGATAGCAAGGGCCGCGATACGCTCTGGGAAACTGTGTTTTATGAGCCCAGCACGCTCATGGAGTTGTCCGACGGCTTGACGCAGGTGTATGCTTTGCTCAAAACCGATGGCGATTTGTCGTTTACGGTGCACCTGATCGCCGACCGCATCGACTATTGCCGCTTCGGCAACTCCAACCCGTTTCGGGTGCGCATCGTCAATCAGCTCAACGACAACTATGATTATTTTTACGTGAAGCGCGCCGATGCTTCGCGCGTATACGGACTGGAGCTAGAGCACCTGCTTTCGCCTAACAACATCAACTACTTGGTAAGCGGCGAAACGCTGATTGAGGAGCACATTGCGGGCATCCCCGGCGACGATTTTATCCGCGATCATTTGCAGCGGCCCCACCTCAACCAAGTGCGCATTGCCAAGGAGTTCGTCAAGTTCAACGAGCGGTGCTTTGCCCGGCTGCTCGGCGACATGCGCGCCTACAACTACATCATCAACGTCACGCCCGACTTCGAAGACGAGCAATACCGCGTGCGGGCCATCGACTTCGACCAGCAGAGCTACGAAGGCAAGAAAACGATGTATCTGCCGCAGTTTTTCAAAGACAACCGGGCCGTGGTGCTGCTGTGTAGCAAGCTGTTGAAGGCCGAAACCATTCGGCAGTATCAGACCGAGGAACGTACGCTCATGGCCCGCCGCGCCCGCTCGGAGCGTTACCGCCTCAAGGATTTGATCGACTGCATGCGCGCCGACGACATTTCGCCCGCTGAGAAAACCGAGCAACTCAAAGCCGAGTTAAACGAGCACCACCACACGCAGGAATTCAACCGCTGCCGCTCGATGGGCGATGTGGTACGCCTGAATCTGCGGCTCATGCTGGCGCGCCCGCGTCCCCAATAAACCTTAGGTAATACATTGATTATCAAAGGATTATAAAATGAACCCTATTTTGCTTTCTGCATCAGCGTAGCTTGCTCGGGGCTGTCCTGATGGCGGCTCATCAACTCGCTGATCTTTAGATAGATAAACTCGGCGGCTTGCTGGCGCAGCTTTTCGCCGGTGCCTTTGAACACTTCGCGGTATTCGTGCGCGCGGCCCTGCCACAGAATGGTGATGAAAACCGTCCCGACGGGCTTTTCGGGCGTTTCGGAAGCGCCGGGGCCGCACAGGCCGGTCACGGCCACGCACACATCGGCGTTGGGCAGTTGGCGTTGCAGGCCCTGCACCATTTCGTTGGTGGTCTGTTGGCTTTCTGCGGTGTAGTCTTCTAGGGTTTTCTTCTTTACGCCTAATAGGCGCTGCTTCGCTTCGGCATTGTAGGTTACTACTGAGCCGAGCAGGACTTCACTAACGCCTTCGGCTTCAGCAAGTTGAGCAGCAACTAAGCCGCAGGTGCAGCTTTCGGCGAGGGCCAGGGTGAGCTTGTGCTGGAGAAATTGCTTGACAAGAACGGAGAGGTCGGTGGGCTTCATACAAGAATGATTGTAATGGCACTGCCTTACGAAACTGTGTACAGGAAGTTAAAGCCGAGCTTAGTCAATATGACATTTTATATTGTTGAATTACTGGCGTAATCAATTGACGAACAATCAATTGTGTAAATATCATGCAGGGTTGGTTTTCCGCTTCATCAGTCGCCATATGGGGTAGCTGGCGGCTACCAAGCCAGCGGCCAGCAGGGTGTTGCCCGGTTCGGCTACGGCATTGCCAATCAGAAACAGCACCGAGCCCAACAGGACCAGCCACGTCGTAAACGGATGCCCCCAAGCCCGATACGGCCGCTCCAAGTTGGGTGCCGTGCGGCGCAGCACCAGCACAGCCGCAAAGCCTACCGTGTAGTAGCCCACAAATAAGATGCTCGTTACGGCTAGCAATTGGGCTGCTGTGCCCGTCGCGACCAACACCAACGTCAGGCCCAGAGCCACCAAAAGCGCGGCCCGCGGCGTACCGCGCGGATGCACGCGGGCTAGGGGAGAGGGCAGCAGCCGGTCGCGGCTCAGGGCAAACAGCACCCGCGTGGCCATCAGCAGCACCGAATTGAGTACGCCCAAGTGCCCCAGCACGGCCACCGCCAACATGACGCGCCGGCCCCAAACACCAGCTAATTGAGCCGCTACTTCCGCCAAGGGTAGCTCGGCCGTCGTGAGCTGATGGAAGGGTAGTGCGTGCAACAGCACCGCATTGAGCAAAGCATATATCAGAATGATCAGCCCGACGCCGCCCAGCATGGAGCGCGGCACCTCGTGGGCGGGGTCGTGGTCTTCCTCAGCAAAATAAATGGCCGCGTACCAGCCATCGTAGGCAAAAATGACCGACTGAAACGCCACCACCAGCGCGGCAGCTCCGGGCATACTGGTAGTAGTCGGAGCCGGAGCCGCGGGCAGCCACCAAGCAGCCGCCAGAATCACAAACAGCGCCAAGCCCATCAGCAGCGAAGTCAGCTCCTGCGCGCGGCTGGCTGCTTGCACGCCACGCCACTGGATGAGCCCCAGCACAGCCACCGACCCTAGGCTCACCACGCGCTCGTGACCTGCCAACGCAGGCACCAGCGCGGCGGCATACGTGCTCATCATCAGGGCGACTAAGGCGCCGGTTACGCAGCTGCTCATCCAGTCGCCCCAACCCACTACTACGGCTACAAACTCGCCGAAAGCGCGGTGGGCGTAGCCGTACCAGCCGCCGGCCTGGGGCAGCATTGCGCCGAGCTCGGCAATGGCATTGGCGCCGAGCAAGGCGTACAATCCGCCGGCCAGCCACACCAGCAGCACGCCGCCGGAAGCGCCTACAGCTTCGGCAATCTCCCGCGGCGACCGGAGCACGCCGGTGCCCGTAGTGCCGCCCACCACCACAGCCAGCCCAAAGCCTACGCCCAGCAAGCGCAGCAGCCGGCTAGAGCGGCGAACTGGAGAAACAGCAGTGTTGTCAGACACGGAAAGATGAATAAAATCCAAAGCAGGCCATAGAGAGCCACAGCCCACTATTCGGCTGTCATCCTGAGCTTTGCGAAGGACCTTGTCACGGCAGAACAAATAATTGTTACGTGACAAGGTCCTTCGCAAAGCTCAGGATGACAGCCGATTATAAAAATGCCCCATGATTTATAACCTAAGTAGGTGTGGCAGGAGAATGCCAGAGGGATCTTCGCTTGTGCAACCGCCTTACTTAAACTGCACACCTTGCTTCATGACGAAGCTCACGTGCTGCATCACCTTGATGTCCTGGAGCGGATCGCCATCGACAGCAATGAGGTCGGCGAATTTTCCGGGCTCGACGGTGCCCAGGTCTTTGCTTTGATCAAGTAAGTCGGCGGCGTTGACGGTGGCCGTGCGCAGGGCTTGCAGCGGCGGCATGCCGGCTTCTACCATGTATTGAAATTCGAGCCCGTTGACGCCGTGCCGCGACACGCCCGAATCCGTACCGAACGCAATCTTGACGCCCGCCTTGTAGGCTTTGCCAAAGGTCGTTTGCAACATAGGCCCAATCGACAGCGCTTTGGGCACAACTGCCGCCGGAAAGTACCCCGCGATTTTGGCCGAATCGGCCACCGACTTGCCGGCAATAATTGTGGGCACGTAATAAGTGCCCATTTTCTTGGCCAGCTTCATGCCTTCGTCGTCCATGAGCGTGCCGTGTTCGATGCTGTTCACGCCGGCCCGAATGGCCCGCTTGATGCCTTCGGCGCCGTGGGCGTGGCAGGCCACGCGCAGGCCCAGATCGTGAGCGGTTTGCACCACCGCCCGAATCTCTGCTTCGCTGTACTGCGGTCCGCTGCCGTCTTTCGACAGGTCGAGCACGCCGCCCGTGGAGGCAATCTTGATGACATCGGCGCCGCGTTTAAACTGCTCGCGTACGGCTTGTTGGCACTGGTCGGGGCCGTTGGCAACGCCGGTGGCCGGCGAAACGGGCATCTTGTCGATCAGCTCATTCGAAAGCCCCACGGTTCCGTCCATGTGGCCGCCGGTGGCCGAAATGGCCGTGGCCGCCGTGAAAATGCGCGGCCCAACGGCCTGCCCGCGGTTGATGGCATTGCGCAACGACACATTAACGCCGGAGCCACCCATATCGCGCACCGTCGTGAAGCCCGCAAACAGGGTTTTCTGGGCGTCGCCCAAAGCCCGGTAGGCAATATCGGCGGGGTTCAGAATGAAGCCTTCCACGAAGCTGCTCTTGCTCGGGTGCGACTCGACGTGTACGTGGCAGTCGATGAGGCCTGGCAGTACCGTCTTGGTTTTCAGATCGATAACCTTGTCGCTGGCGCCGCCCGCCTGGAAACCTGGTTGTACGGCTACCACGCGGCCTTTTTCGATGACCACCGTCATCTCCGACTGTGCTCGGTCGGAGCGCATGTCGAGCAGGCGGCCGCACTGCACGTAGGTTTTCTGGGCGTAGGCACTCGAAAGGCCCAAGCAAGCACTGCCGGCAAAGGCAACAAGCGAAGTAGAAAGGCGCATGGGAACGGGAAAAGTGAAAGAGTAGGAAAAAGGATGCATGCAGCATAATCTGGGCAGATTACCTAACTTGCTCGACCCTATACTAGTCCATTCTTTTCCTCCAACCTAATCTTGCCATGGCAACGCACGAAGAATTTGAAGCCGCCGCCCAGCGCGCCCAACAACTCCCCACCAAGCCTTCCAACACGGTGCTTTTGCAACTCTACGCGCTCTACAAGCAAGCCACCGAAGGCGATGTGCAAGGCGACCGCCCCGGCGGCTTCGATTTCAAGGGCATCGCCAAATACGATGCCTGGTCCAGCCTCAACGGCAAAAGCAAGGACGCCGCCCGCCAGGAGTATGTGGAGCTTGTAAACTCACTTTTTGTATAAGTATCTGATAATAAAGTAGTTAACAAAAAGGGCTCGTGCGAAAGCACGAGCCCTTTTTGTTGGGTAAAATGGTAAGTACCTATCCGACTACACCTTCGGAGCAGGCAGGTCGAAAGCTTTGGCATCGTGTTCGAAATGGCCTTTGTGCGAGCCGTCGCAGAAGGGCTTGTTGGCCGACAAGCCGCAGCGGCAGATGCTCACGCGCTCGCGGCCGGCCAGGCCGTAGTTCTGGCCTTGGGCATCCACGATTTCGAATTCGCCCTCTACGCGCAGAGAGCCGTTGCTGAGGACGGTGATTTTGGTTGGCATGGGAAAAGAAGTTGGTGAGAAAATGAGGTTAGGTAAGTACTTGATTATCTATTCTTTGCAATGACCGCCGCCGCAAGTAAGCGGGGTGAAGATGCCGGACAGAATAGCCCAGCGGTTGTTTTCGTATTTCCACATCAGCCAGTACTTGCCGGTGATGCGAGTTTTGGACTGGTCCTGCGTGTTGGTCCACGACTCGTTCCATTCGCCGGTTTCGTAGGCAACCTGCCATTGATCGTCGATTTCGGTGAACTGCGTGCGGTTCATCCAGGCGATGTCGGGGCGCAGCCGGAAGAGAGCCCGGAAGTTGCGCATGTTTTCGGCCGCACCCACGCGGCTGCCGTTGGCGTTGGAGAGCGTAACCTGGGCCGAAAACAACCCCGCCAGCGCCGTGGTGTCGCGGCTGTTGAAGGCCTTGTTCCAGGTTTCACTGCGCGCCTTAAGCAGCTCCAAGTGCTTTTGCTTGGAAATCTGGCCGTAGCTCAGGTGGCTAAGGCTACACAGCACAGCGATGAGCAGGAGAAGAGCAGAGTAGTTTTTGATCATTGCAACGGAGAAAGCAAGGGCTGAAAACCGGAAGGTAATGTAAATCACCAGGCCCGTCAAAGGTAAGGAGCGACCAACTGCCACCGCCAACAAAAAACCCCAACCAAGTGGTCGGGGTTTTTTGTTGGCGGTGCGCAGGGCAGTTACTGCGTGAGTACGGCCGTAAATACGCGTTGCTCAGTGGTGCCATCGGGCAGCACCGCTTTCACAAACAACGGATAAGAGTTGTTGGCACGGCTGCCGGTACCGGTGCCCGCAGCGCCGGTAGAAGGCGCACCTACTATGGCGCCATCGGCGGTGTTACGCAATGCGCTGGCCGGCACACTCAGGGTTGCGGTCCCGTTAGAAACGGTCAGCGTACCCAAATCTTTCGACTTAGAAGGCGAGTACGTGCTGGTAACCTGCACGCCAGTAGCCGTAGCCAAACCGCTGATTTTGAGCGTTAAAGTGGCGTCTTTTTTATAGTCACCGGTGATTTTCTCGATGTTGTCATCGAATGTGATGCTAGTCTTCGGGATGATCATGTCATCCAAAACGCCATCCTTCTTGCAACTGCCTAAAAACAAGGCAGTTACTAGAAGCAAGAAAAAGGTATGAACGTATTTTTTCATGTGAAATCAAGTTGAAAATAGACAAGGGGGAAGCAAGCAAAGCCAACCGCGCGCTACTTGCCCACGCACGGTTCACTGCTAGAGGCCTGGATCCCAGAAAACGGAAGCGGTCGTCAGGTCTGTGCGAGCGGGCGTGTTTTCCCGGTTGGCCACGCGCTCCAAGTCGGAGTAGGGCAGAATGCGTGGGATCTGCTTCAGCACCCCGTTGGAAACAGGTGTCAGGGCTGGGTAGCCCGTGCGGCGCCAGTCCGACCAAGGCTCTACTGCCACCCCGTAGTTGGCCACGTACTTCTCTTCGATGATCGTGCGAAGCGACTGAGCCGACAATGCCGTCAGCGGTGTCAGCTTACCCAAATAAGCCGTGATATCGGCAGCGGCTACCCCTGCCATTTGCATGGAAGCCGTAACGCCAGCGTTGAGCTTGGCTTGGGCATTGACTACGTCGCCGGTGCGCAGGTAATATTCGGCCAGAATGAAGTTGTATTCGGCAAACGTGAGCATCCGGATCGGGGCATCCCCGGTGTAGTCCTGTACACCGGTACCGGTCCGGGCGCCGCGCAGGAAAGTATTGATGCGCGAAAAGTTAGTCGACAGGTTCACGCCTGTGCCGTTCGCTACCCCGCGATATCCCGTAAACGAACCATCGGTAGCGGTATAGACCGTGAAATAAGAAGGCCGGCGTGGGTCGGTTTTGGCATTCATCAACTCCACCAGCGTAGCGCTGGGGAAGAAGTTGTTCAGACGGCTCGTTTCAAACTGGTTGATCGGGTTGGTCTTGCCTGCTACGGCGTCAAAAGTGAGCTGGAAGTTGTCCGTGTTGTCCTGCATAAACGTAGCCGGCCCCTTGGCTAGCAGCGTAGCAAAGCCCGGATTGACCGTAGCACTCAGCTTATTGGAGTAGTGCAGGTACAGGCGCAGCTTCAGCGTGTTGCCAAACTTCTTCCATTTGGCCAAAGCACCCCCGTAAATCAAATCGTCGGTGGTTGGCGTGAGCGCCGAGGCTTTGTCCAAGTCAGCGATGCCATCGTCGATGAGCGGGATGAGCTTGGTGTACACGTCAGCCGACTTATCGTAGACCGGCTTCACGTTTTCCCCAAACTTCAGGGCGTCTGTGAAAGGAATGTCGCCAAAAGCATCCGTCGTGACGGAGAAAGTATAAGCCTGCATGAGCTTGGCAATGCCCGAGTAAGCGGGGCTGGTGCCGGTGGTTTGCTCGTTGAGCTTCTGCATGTCGGCCAAGGCGCCCCCGTAAATGTTGGAGCGCCACAGGTTGTTAACGTCCGTAGCCGAGATGTTGTACGTGTCGTAGTTAACGGTTTGGACAGAGGCACCACCTTGCCCGGCGTTCTGCTGAACGAACAGGGAAGTGTAGCGGTGAATGTCCGATCCCATCAGAAAGCCCATTTGCGTTTGGGCCGAAACCAAGACATTGCTTGCGGGAGCTACGAGAACGGCATTCGGACTCGCATTGACATCGAGGAAATCATCGCATGAGCTAAGAAAGCCCAAAGCAGCCGATAGCGCGATATATTTAGTAAAGCGAAGAAATTGCATGTTGTTGAGATAAGATGCCGTTAGAAGGTAAGCCGGATGGAGCCGCCGAAAGTACGGGCTTGTGGCAACGCGTTGAATTCTAAGCCTTGCGAGTTGCTCACGCCTTGGGCGTTTACCTCAGGGTCGATGTGCGGCACGTTGGGGGCGTACAAAAACACATTGCGGGCATTAAGGCCTAGTTCTACCGTGCCAAGGAAAGTCTTGTCCGTCAATGACTTGGGCAATGAATACGTGAGGGCAACCTCGCGCAGACGAATCCAAGAAGCATCGAAGATGATGAATTCGGCTACGCCCGAACCGTACAGATCCGTGAAGTAGTCTTCGGCGGTGATCTGGGTGGTGTTAGGCGAATAGGTGCCGTCGCTGTTGGCCACTACCCCTTTGTGGATGTAAGTGCGGCCGCGCTCCTGCGTTTCTTTGGCTGCGCCCGAGCGACGCAAATCGGTGATGTTACGGCCATAAATATCGCCGCCGTAACGCACGTCGATTAACGTATTGAGACTCAGGCCTTTCCAAGAGAATGTATTGGTGAAGCCACCCGTCCACTGCGGGTTAGGGTTACCCACTACTTGGTTGTCAAGCTGAGGCGTTGGGCGGCCCGTAGCGCTGAGCAACAGTTCGCCGTTGGGAGCGTGCTGGAATACGCTACCGAAAATAACGCCGTAAGGCTGGCCTGCAATCAGACGCGTGCTGGGCGTAACGAAACCACCCAAGGTGATTTGCTCTACACCAGGAGCCAGCGATTTGACTTTGGTTTCGATGTGCGTCCAGTTGATGGAGTTGCTGTAGGTGAAGCCACCAACCTTAATGGGCGTGGAGGTCAGCAACACTTCGATGCCTTTGGCTTCTGATTTGCCGATGTTCTGATACTGGTTTGTGAAGCCCGAAGCAGCAGCAACCGGTACCGCAAAGATGATGTCGGTACTTACTTGGTTGTAGGCCGTTGCCTCCAAGCCCAAGCGGCCCTTAAAGAAGCTCAGGTCAATACCAGCTTCATAGCTCGTCGTGAACTCTGGTCCTAAAGTGGAGTTGCCGGCTGCATCATCATACGTCTGACCCGACAAACCGCGGAAAGGGTAGCTTACAGCCGGACCAAAGCCGTCGGAAGGACCCGTAGCCGTGAAGTAAGAATCGGTGAGGTAAGTATCAGCTTCACGGCCTACTTTGGCGGCGGCACCCCGGATGGTACCCGACGAGAAAATCGCGTTGTCCTTCAACGAAGGAATAAGCTCGGTGAAGATAATGCTGGCCGAAGCGCCTGGGTAGAAGTAGGACCGGTTTTCCTTGCTGAAAGTAGAAGACCAGTCGTTGCGACCACGCAGAGTCAGGAACGCGATTTTGCGGTAGTCAAAACCTGCTTCGCCAAATACCCCAATCAGGCGGCGCTGCGTCTGGGTGCCGTAAGGCGTGTAGTTCAGGGTGTTGCGGATGTTGTCGTAGCCGCGAACCTGAATGTTGTTGCCTACGACGCCGATGTCGGTGGTGCGGCGCTGGTTGATCTCGTTGCCCAAGAGCACCCGAACCCCGAAGTTCTCGTTGATGTCGTGGTGGGCATTCAGCAACAAGTACGAGCTAAGCTCGCGACGCGTGTAGCTTTCGTCTTCGATGGCACCCACGCCACCCACGGCCGAGCCGCCTTTGCTATCACGAGCGTTGATGCGCTTGAAGGTTTGGGAATAAGTGTCCGTACCCAATTTGTAGTCAAGCGAAAGCCAATCCGTGAAATCGTAGCCTACGCTCACGTTGCCCACGATGCGGTTTAGTTCGTCGTGGTAGCGGTTGTTTTTGATGGTCCACAGGGGGTTGTCATCGGTGCTGTACCACGTGTTGTTGGACGACAGGCGGCCGTTGGTAGCCGTTACGTCGCCGGGTACCTGTTGGCCACCATTAGGCAGCTCGAAAGGGTAGCGGTTGATGTCGTAAGAGCGGGGCAGAAACCACGTGCGGAAGAATGGGTTAGCCAACTGGTTGCCCTGCTGCGTCCGCGACGAAGCGTTGTTGGTGAAAATCGCGCTGATGCCGGTCCGTAGTTTCTTGGTCAGGTTAGCGCTGCCGTTGAAAGTGACCGTGTTACGCTTCAGGTCGTTGTTGTCCAGGATGCCTACTTCGTGCAAGTTGCCGTAAGAAGCGTAGTAGCGCGTGCGCTCAGTAGCACCGGAAAGCGAAACGTTGTTCTGGAAGTTAGAGCCCGTTTTGAACAGATCCTTTACGTTGTCTGGGTTAATGCTCAACTGCTCCTGCTCGCCGCGGAAGTTCGTAACGGTTTGACCGGTTACTGCGGGTCCCCATGAGAGGTTGCTAAGCGGGTTGAAAACGCCCCGGCTGCCCTGGCCATAGGTATTCTGGTAATCGGGCAGGCGACCTACTTTTACAATGTTGTAATTCGACAGAAAGGTAACTGTCTGTTTCTTAGAGCCTTGTGCGGCGCCTTTCTTGGTCGTGATAACCACTGCACCAGCAGCAGCCCGCGAACCATACAGAACGGCAGCAGCGGGGCCTTTCAAGATAGACACCGATTCGATATCGTCTTGGTTGATGTCGATGGCACGGTTGGAGTTAGAAACGCCAGCCTGGAGTGAGTTGCCACCGCCGCCGTTGTCAATCGGAATACCGTCTACTACAAACAACGGCTGGTTGCTGCCCGTGAATGTCGTCTGGCCACGAATGAAGATGTTGGCCGAAGAGCCCACCATGCCGTTAGCGCCTTGTACCCGTACGCCGGCTACTTTACCCGCCAACGAGCTTACTACGTTGGTCTGACGTGCCTGCGTCAATTCCTCGTTTTTGATCTCCGAGACCGAATAGCCCAACGATTTGCGTTGTTGCTCAACTCCAAACGCTGTTACGACGACTTCGCTCAGCTGCTTGGTGTCTTCAGTCAGCCGGATGTTAATTTTAGAGTCGTTGCCGATGGGGCGCTCGGTCGCCAAATAGCCCACGGAGCTAATAACCAGTGTGCCCCCGGTGGCCGGTACGCTCAGTGTGAAGGTGCCATCGGCATTGGTTGATACACCCTGGTTGGTGCCTTTCAGAATGACGGTGGCACCCGGAAGTCCGTTGCCGGACGTTTGATCCGTTACCTGACCTGAAATACTTCGGTTTTGAGCTACTGCCTGCTGCAACAGGGCGAGCGAAAACAGAAGTACCATGAGTAGTAATTTTCTCATGTGAACTAGTGTTTAAATGAAAAGATGAAGAATGAGTGAAAATCGCTTCCGCAATCAAGCTAGAATATCTATAAAAGCAAGACTCACAGAAAAATACTTTGTGAAGATAAAATTGGAAATAATTCGGCGAATCAATTAAAAATATCAAAAAACTAAGTAATTAATTGTATTTTTCTCGTAAATAGAACGCTAACTCACTCTTCTTAGCTTTGGCTATAATGGGTTTAATTATATTGTCACCCCCAATTTGAAAGGTAACCCCAATATCATGGTGGTCTTTGAGAGTGGTCCTTAGCTCACAAAAATGATAGTCCCACAAAAAAAGGCTACCCTTCGGTCAGGGTAGCCTTTTTTACTTGGTTGGGGCTGCTTAGATCAATTGCGCACTACCAGCGAATTCGTAGCAATTTCGGTAGCCGGGATTGGCCACACATACAACGTATTGGTTGGCGCAATAGCACCTACCGAACCTTTGCCCGGAATGGTAGCATTAAGGCGCATCAAGTCGTTGTTGCGAATGCCTTCGCCTAGGAACTCGATGCGTCTTTCCAGCAGAATGGCATTAACAGCGGCATCCGTAGCAGCAAAAGCAGGGTAGATGCCGGCTGGATTGGAGCGGCCCCGCACGGCATTGAGCAGAGCAAGTGCCTGCGGGTCGGCGGCACCGGCCGTGCGGAAGCGGGCTTCGGCAAGGTTCAATAGTACTTCCGCATACCGAATCACGGGGGCTTTGTCCGTATAGGGCGTGCCTGTGGGGTATTTGTTCAGGAAGAACTCCGTACCCGACTTAGTTACGAGGCTGGTGCGGCGCACGTCGGTAGCCGCAAATCCAGCGTTGGCCAGAATACCGTTGGGGTTCAGGCTATACTCGCCGTTGCCGATGGGGGCCGGTGCGAAATAATAAGCCAACTGGTTCTGCGTACCGGGGGCGTTCTGAGCTGTGAAGGGGAAAGAAAGGATGCTTTCCGTTGTCTCCTGAGGCGCTGCAAAGACGGTTGCAATAGAAGCGTTCAACGCATTCGGTACACCAGTAGCCGCCGCGAAAGGAGCAGCCGTCGGTACGATTTTGTTGGCTTCCTTGATTACGTCGGCATAGCGACCCATCGACAAATAAACTCGCGTTTTCAGTGCGATGGCCGTGTTGCGGTGTGCCCGCGTCACGTTCAGCGGGGCGCTGCCGTTCGTCAGAGGCAGGTTTGTTTCGGCATAGTCCAAATCGGCCAAGATTTGGGTATACACCTCGGCTACCGTACTCCGGGCCAACTCGTTGCCAGTAGCATTGGTTTCGGCCTGCAAGCGTAGGGGCAAACCAGGCTTGCTGCCATTTCCATCGGCGTAAGGACGAGCATAAAACTGCAGCAGCGAGTAGTAGCTCAGGGCGCGCAGCAACCGGGCTTCGGCCTTGTAGTTAACTGCCGTGGTGGTGGCGAAATCTGCTTTGAAGGTAGGCGCAACGTACTTAGCTGCGTTGGCATCCAGCCCCGCCAAGAACACGTTGATCTGGTTGATGGCGCCGTAAGCGGCCGTCCAAAGGTTAATCACGTCATTCTGAGACGTTTCTGTAATCGTATGGTTCCAGACACTTAGCCCCGTAACGGCGTTGGACGTACGGTTAATGAAGTCATCGGCCCGGATGTCGCCGTAGATCTGGTATCGGCCGCCTAGGAAGTTGCCGACTTTGACAAAGCTATATAAGCCATTGACTTGCAACTCGATACGAGCTGGGGTGTCGAATACAACTTGGTCGGAAAAAAGGGTTTTAGGAACCGGATCTAGTAAGTCTTTCTGGCAGGAGAAGGTGCCCAGCGCCAACAGCGTGGTGCATACCGCCACCTTCACTTTTTGCTTTACAATATTCATCAGAATGCTGTTTTTAGAAACCAATGTTTAAACCTACCGTGTACGTTCTGGCCTGTCCAACCGAGTTGCGGTCGACGCCTGCACCGGTATTATTGGAGCCGTTGGTAGAGATTTCCGGGTCGATGCCCGAGTACTTCGTCAGCAGCGCAGCGTTCTGCACCTGACCATAAATCCGGGCGCTGGCTACGCCAAGCTTGCCCAGTACAGTTGGGTTGAGCGAATACCCCAGCGACACCTGACGCAGACGAGCGAAGTCGCCTTTTTCAACGTTCGACGACATCACGAGGGCCGAGCCGTTCGAAACGTTGTCGCCGTACACCACGCGGGGCCAATCTGCTTTTTGACCTTCCGTGGTCCAACGGTTGAGGATATCAACTTCGTTGTTCCAGAAACGCTGGTCGTGCAGGCCCGACTTGGTGCCGTTGTAGATGTAGTTGCCACCCGAAAACTGGATGAAAACACCCAAGTCGAAGCTGTGATAACGGAACGTGTTGTCGAAACCACCGTACCACTTCGGCAAGGTTGGGCCGTAGTACACACCGTCCGTGAGCTGGTTCGGAGCCGTAGCAGCTTTGCCGTCCAAGGTCGTCCAGCCGGTACCCAAGTGGTCGTACTGCACTACGGTGCCGTCCGCTTTTTGCAGCATGCGGCGACCGTTGGCAGGGTTCACACCCAATGAAGGGATCGCCAAGATTTCGCCTACTGAGTGGCCAACTTCGGTGAAGTTTACCGTCTCCAGGCCCGACGTAGCCGTGCCAATGCGCTGACCTGGGGTAGCCAATGCCAACACCCGGTTTTTCAGCGTGGTGAAGTTGCCATTCATCGTCCAGGTGAAGTTCGTTTTCTGAATGGCGTTAAAGCGCAGGTTCAGTTCGATGCCCGTATTACGCATCGATCCAACGTTGCCCAAAATGACGTTGGCGTTGGTGAAGTCGCCGGGAGCGCCGCCGCCAGGAATGCCTTTCGAAGGCGCTTGCGGTACACTCAGGATCAGGCCATCGACGAGGTTGCGGTAGTACGAGAAGTCACCCTGAATCCGATCTTCGAGCAGGCCGAATGCCATACCAACGTCGGTTTTCTTACTGGTTTCCCAAGTCAGGGCTTTGTTGCCGGCGCCGCTGAAATACAGCGAAGCAGCGCCGCCGTACAAGCTGGAAGAATAAGTTTGCAGCGAAGCAAAGTCGTCGATGCCTTGGCTGTTGCCTACTTCACCGTAGCTGCCCGTGAATTTCAGGAAGTTGATGGCGGTTGCGAAGGGCGCGTTTTTCCAGAAGTTTTCTTCCGAAACGATGTAGCCCACCGAAGCGCCGTAGAAGTTACCCCATTTCTTGGCCCAGGCCGAATAGCCATCGCGACGAACGTTGACCGAAGCAAGGTATTTCTTGCCGAAGTCGTAGTTCAAACGGCCGAAGTACGAAAGCAAGTAGTTCTCGCCCTGGAAGTTACCGGCAACCGCGATGTTGGTGAAGTTGCCCTGGAACGTATTAAAGAAAATGTCGGCCACCGACGTGCGGTTGGCGCCCCACCGATCGACAACGGTGCGCTGCTGCTCGTTACCCAGCAACAACGAGATGTTGTGCTTGTCGGCAATGGTACGGTCGTATTGCAACGTGTTCTGCCAGTTCCAACGCTTGTTGGTGCGGTAGTAGTTAAGTGCTTGACCACCAGATGAATAGCCATCGCCAGCAATAGAAGTGTAGAAGGCACGGTCTTCAAACGAAATGTTGTTGATACCGTAGCTCGTGCGGGCATTCAGGCCTTTGATGATTTCCCAGTTGGCATACACGCTGCCCTGGATCTCGTTGCCATCCGACTTGAAGTAGTTGTTCTCCAGATCCACAACGGGGTTGTAGTAGCCAGGGAGCAGGGGTGCGCCAGTCGCCGACGAGGGGTTGGTGTTGGCACCTGGGCCAATGCCCGCGCCGCTGGTGTTGTAGCTGCCGTCGGGGTTGAAAGCGGGTACGTTAGGAGGCAAAACCAAAGGCAGACGGCCCAAGCCAGCTGTTCCGAAGGCGCCATCGGCCACCGAGCCCGAGTTGGGCGAGGAGTTTTGGGTGTTGGAGTAGCCAATGCGTGCGCCAACGGTGAAGTTGTTGTAGACTTTGTGGTCTACGTTTACGCGGGCAGAGGTGCGCTTAAACTCGTTTTTCTCCAACATACCCTTCTGAGTAGTGTAGCCAACTGAAGCGTAAAAGGAAGTTTTCTCGGTGCCGCCCGAGAAGTTGACGGTGTTGGCGTTCGAGAAACCGGTGCGATAGATGTAATCGTACCAGCGCGTATTAACGGGGTTGCCGTTGCCATCCAGCGTTGGCTTGAAGCCTTCCACGTTGGTTGCGGCCTGGCCGAGTGCTGCACGGTTGGCGTTCAGGTTGCGAACGGCTTCGTTCTTGATGCTGATGTATTGCTCGGCATTGAGCATATCATACAAGCGTACGGGCTTGGACCAGCCAGCCCACGAATCGAGGGAAATGTGGCTTTGGCCTTTCTTGCCTTTTTTGGTAGTTACCAGAATAACGCCACCGGCAGCACGCGAGCCATAAATGGCGCTGGCCGAGGCATCCTTCAGCACTTCCATGCTTTCGATGTCGTTGGGGTTCAGGTTACTAAGGGGGTTGTTGGGTACGCTGCCTACTGCGGAGCTGTTGCCGCTGAAAGCCGGGATACCGTCAATAACTATCAGAGGAGCGGAGCTCAGGTTAATCGAGTTCACACCCCGGATGCGAATAACCGGCGGGTTGTTCAATACCCCGTTAGGAGTCGTGATGTTAACGCCCGTTGCCCGACCCTGTAGGGCTTGGTCGAAGCTCTGCACTGGGGCAGTGGCAATTTCCTTACCGCTGATGGAAGCCACCGAACCCGTCAGATCGCGGCGGGCCTGCGTACCATAGCCCACTACTACTACTTCGTTGAGCTGCTTGGTGTCCTCGGCCAACCGTACATTAATCGTGTTATCAGTGCCAAGCGTACGTTCGGCAGCCAGATAGCCTACCGAACTAATTACGATGGTGCCCCCGGCTTCGGGCACGCTGAGCGTGAAGGTGCCGTCGGCATTGGTCGATACACCCTGGTTGGTGCCTTTCAGAATGACGGTGGCTCCTGGCAGACCACTTCCGGAAGTCTGATCCGTTACTTTACCTGAAATACTTCGGTTTTGGGCTACTGCCTGCTGCAACAGGGCGAGCGAAAACAGAAGTACCATGAGTAGTAATTTTCTCATGTGAACTAGTGTTTAAGTGAAAAGATAAAGGATGAGTGAAAATCGAAGCTACAATGAAGCTCTAGAATAGCTATAAAAGCAAGACTCACAGAAAAAATACTTTGCCATTATAAAATTGCAAATAATACTGTGAAATCGTTGATAATATCAAAATATAAAGCCGTTAATTGTATTAAATAAATAAATTAAAAGTACTTAGCTAAATTTTAATTTTGCCTGTAACGGATTTAATTATATTGTGCCCCCTATTTTTATGAACAAGCTTTGGTTTTCTTAAGAACTTTGAATTTTTCTTAGATATTGCTCTGAGTTGGGTGTAAAAATTCGGCCCAACGCTCCTGCAGTATGCTACAGGAGGGTTGGGCCGAACTTATGACTATGGCAAGAAAAGTGGCAGCAAAGCCGCGCGCGGGTTCTGCCCTAAAGATTCTTACGCATTACATAATCGTTCATCCAATAAGGGCCAATCGGGACATCGACCTCGCGGTGACGGTGGAAACCCTGGCGTTCGTAGAAAGCGATGGCGGGATTATAGCGATTTACGTTCAACTCCAATGTATGTCCTCCGGCTTGTTGCACGGCATTCTCCACGGCTTGTACTAAATATTGCCCCAAGCCTTGGCCTTGATGCGAAGGCAATACATAGATCTTGTGCAGCTTAAAAAGCGATTCGGCGGCCGGTTGGGGAGAAAAAGAGGCATAGCCCGTAGGCTGCCCATCGGCGTAGAGCAGCAAAAATGTATGCCCTTCGTCGGTCATCTGGCGCTGTAGCGAGGCCGGCGTATAGATCACCCGGTACATATAGTCGATCTGCTCCTTCGAGATAATGAAGCGATAAGTAGGCTCCCAAGTGGCCTCGGCCAACCGAATAATCGTGGGAATGTCGGCCACAGTGGCGGGCTGGACGGTAATGGAGGCGGTATCGGAAGGTGACATACGCTGCAAAAACGCGATTTTTTAGAGAATAAACGAACCCTGTAGCATTGTGGCCACGTTTTGGGACGGAAATTGCCGAGTTGAAAATACTTTCGGCCCCCGTGGGCCGTTTCTACCCGAACCAAATTCCCTTTCTCTATGAAACGTCTTGTGTTGCCGTTGTTCCTGCTCACAGTTGCCACGGTCGGTGCGCCCAGCGCTGCCTCGGCTCAGCAAACGACCACCAAAACCACTAGCTCCACTTCCTCCACTGCCGTTTCGGTAGAGCGGGATTTGCGCTCATTCAGCGATTGGGTGAACGATAAAGTAGACAAGGCACAAGCGGGCGCGCGTCGTAACTGGCCTAAGCTGATGTCGGATTTTGATCGCCAGAGCCAGCGCCTCGACCGGGCCACCGACAGTCTGTCGGCGCAGGGCAAGCGCGAATACAGCGCCCAAAAATCGCGGTATCAGGAGTGGGCTGCCGAGCAGCAACGCCTTGACTCGCAAGCCCGCCAGCCCGAAACGGCTCAGGATACGCAGAAGCGCTTGCTCAACGAAGACGTGAACATTGCCAGCGCCCGTGCCACTGAGCTGCCAGATCTGTATTTGCGCCTGCTCGAAACCACCCGCGACCAGCGCAGACAGTGGTCGCAGGCCGATTGGAGCGCCGCCAGCGTGGTATTGGAGCGTCTGAACGCCCGCTACGATAAAGTCCGCGACCAACTCACCGTGGAAGACCGCCTGCGGGTGCGCTCGTTGCAGGCAGAATTTCGGACGCTGGAAAAAGCCCGGGCCGCCAAAGACCTGATCAACGAAAGTAAATAGCATCATGTTCACGCATAACTACTTGATTATCAAGTAGTTATGCGTGAACATGATGCTTCTGCAACCACTCCCAGGCGGTATCTATGTTGTAGAAGGTTTCTACAGCCAAGTTGTGACTGGTAAGGCTTTCCAGAAAATCAAAGCTGGTCAGCTGATCGTGGTACTCGGGCGAGAACACGTAAGCAAACGCCCTGAGCCCCTGTTGCATGGCCTGCGGAAGCCACTCAAATTCGATGAAAGGAAACGCATCGGACCAATCGCCGGTGGCCTCGGTTTTGTCGTCGAGCACCAACTGAAAAGGAAACTGCTGTTGCAGCGGAATGGCTGTTTCGGCCACGCGTATTACTTCGTTGCCGGTCAGGTTGCCCTTCCAGAGCACGTGCAGCAGGTAATCGGCGGGGTAATAGCGCAGCACCGCAATCAGCTGGCCGTGCTCGTCGTAGACGTCCGGGAAGGCCGTGTACACACTGGAAAGAGTTGCCATACAAGGGATAGCTTAAAAGGAGAAGCCAAAGCTTAGCTTAATCAGTAGGGCAATAGGTAGTGGCAAAGCGGCGCGGTACTCAG
Organism: Hymenobacter sp. BT491; assembly: GCF_014349165.1. Classification (NCBI taxonomy): domain Bacteria; kingdom Pseudomonadati; phylum Bacteroidota; class Cytophagia; order Cytophagales; family Hymenobacteraceae; genus Hymenobacter; species Hymenobacter sp. BT491. The sequence goes on from NZ_JACSJJ010000001.1 coordinate 492,531, forward strand.
GGCGAAACGACGCTCACAAGCCAACGACAACCCAACTAAAATACAGGCGGTAACTCTTTCGTGCGCAGGCGGCGCAGAGCCGCCTCGCTAAAAAGTATGCCAGCCTCGAGTAGGTGCCAATGGCTTGCGGCGAAAAGGCAATGTAGCAAATAGGTAGGATTTTAAAAGGGGCGGGGTTCACGGGGTTTCTGCTACTTTTGCAGGCTCTTTTCTGCTTCGCAATCTGCTACCTGCTCATGCACATCGCTATCGTCGGCAACATCGGGGCCGGCAAAACCACGCTGGCCAACAAATTGGCGCATCATTTCAACTGGGAAGTGTTTCTGGAAGACGTTGACGACAATCCTTACCTGAAGGATTTCTACGACGACATGCCCCGCTGGGCGTTTCACTTGCAGGTGTACTTTCTCAACAGCCGCTTCCGCCAAACCCAGCACATCAAGCAGATTCAGCAGCAGCGCAAAGGCGTAATTCAGGATCGCACGATCTATGAAGACGCGCACATCTTCGCCGCCAACCTGCACCAGTCGGGCCTGATGACGCCGCGCGATTTTGAAAATTATCTGGGCCTGTTCAACTCCATGATCAGCATGGTGGAGCCGCCGGATTTGCTGCTTTACCTCAAAGCCGACTTGCCCAAGCTCATTCAGCAGATTGAGAAGCGCAACCGCGACTACGAGAACAACATCAAAATCGAATACCTCAAGAACCTCAACGAGCACTACGACCACTGGATCAGCAACTACAAATCCGGGAAGCTGTTGGTAATCGACGTCAACAACCTTGATTATCTGCACAACCCCGAAGACTTGGGCTTTATAATCGAGCGCATCAACGGAACGTTGTTTGGCCTGTTCTAGGCTGCTGCCTCATGATGAAGCGCGAAAGGCCTGTTTCACAAGTAATTGACTATCAATTACTTGTGAAACAGGCCTTTTCTATGTAAGCGGCTCAAACCAAACGTGTGGTTACTCTTCGGCCAAGGCTTGGTTTAAGAACTGCACCAGCGGTTGGCCCGCGCGCAGGTCAGCCACCACGGTTTTAACAAAATCGGGGCGCAGCACGTCGGCGTCGGAGAAGCTTTTGAACACCGTAAAATCCTTGAGCTTCAGCCATTCGAGGTCGGGGTCGTTTTTGTCGTAGCCTTTTGGTGGCCGCTGCAAGCGCTCGCCCTCCAGGCCGGCCGGGAAGTGCCGCAGCAAATCGGCATCCTGACGCATTTGATGAAACGCATCGGAGTTGTAGTGAATTTCCTGGCGAATACGCGCCAGCCCTGCCGATTCGGGGTGCCATTTGCCCACCCCGATCCAGGAGTCGCCGGGCTCGATGGCCAGGAAGTAGCCGGCCCACGGCGCGTGCCGTCCGCCGCGCGTCATGCCCGCCCCCATGTGCCGTTTATAGGGCTCATCGCTCTGCTGAAAGCGGTCGTTTTTGTTGATGCGGTACATCGTGTCGTTGGCCGTGAGGCTGCGTAACTCGGGCTCAAAATCCTGCACGCCCTGCAACACGCCCTCGACCAGCTCCCGAAATACGGCACGGGCGCGGTGGTACTCGGCCCGGTTAGCGTCCATCCAGGACTTGTGATTATTAGCGGCTAATTCGCGCAAAAAATCAAGCAAAAAGGCAAGCGTCATACACCGACGAGTTGAAGAAAGGAAAGTCGAAACACCAAGGGCACTGCGCCAAACAAAAGCGCCGCTTCAGTGCTAACTGAAGCGGCGCCAGAGAGGTTGCGTCGTTGTGGAAACTGCCTAGCGCATGGCCTGCGTCAGCATCGCGGGCTGTTGCGCGTTGAGCGACCAATCGAAGGGTAAAAAATCTACTTGGGCCGTGGGCTCGATGCGGATGGGCGCGTAGCGGTTGAGAAAGGCAATCAGGGATTCGCCTTCGCCAAACTCGGCGGCATACCAGTTAAACAGGCTCGACACCTGAATACGCTCGTGGGCTAGTTGGTTGCGAGAGTGATCGGCGAGGAAATAGCGCACCTGATCGTCCAATTGCTTTTCCAGGCCAGTGGCAGTGTAAGCTTCGTTCAGGAGGGTGGGGCTGGCCGCCGCCGCGCACACCAGCGCAAAATGAACGCGCGGATCGCGGAAATGCTGGCCTAGAATCTGCCGCTCAATCTCGTTCAGCGAATACCATTTTTTGCCCACTCGCACTTCCTTGGTATCCCAGGGTGAGCGGTAGCCTTTCAAGGTCTTGATGCGGATCTCATTCATCCGGTCCACCTCGTAATACTGCACGATCAGGTTGATGGTAGCGGCGTTGTAAATGTTTATCCAGTAGGCTTTTACCTCAGCAGCGGGCCACGTGGTTTCGTCGGGTGCATTTTGGGCCAGCGTATGCAGGTAGGCTTGCAGCTGGCCTTCGTCGTCAATAAAACCCTGATAATCAACCTTTCCGTCGCGCGAAACGTGTTTGGTCAGCAGTTCATCCCATGCTTGGTGCAGCGCTTGGTGCGTGGTGGCTTCACTGGCTTTTCCCAAGCCCGGAATTAACAGGCAAACCAAGAGCAGAAGAACCAAGCGGAAACACTTGCGCGTGTGCATAGGGGCGGTGGGCTGATTTTCACCAAAACTGATTTCTAGCCGCTGCTTTCAGATCCTGAAACTCGGCTGGTGGAAATAGTAGTTTTGTGAGAAAAGGCGGTTAGAGTTTGACTATTAACTAAGAATGATCAAATCTACATGAGATTATTTATATATTCAAAAATATTATAAAATTTTTCTTGTCGAATAGGACTATATGCTGTTCTGATGCAACAGAGGGCTATTTGCTCTTGGAATAGTATAGTTATTTGAAGCTGTCAATCTGTACGGAGGTACCAACACGCAGCGTTCCATAGCCGGGCCCGGTTACATTTTGGCCAAATATCACTTTGTTGCCCGTTGTACGATAGGTAGCCAGCGTACGCAACGGCTCGGGAGTTTTGGTGGCCGTTTGCTGATTAATGGTCGTTACGACGCACCGCCCGCAACCCCGAACCGCCCGAAATGGCAAGCCCTCAATCGTAAAGCGATCCCAATCGTCTTCTTCGAAAGCCGTGCCTCCCGTAAACACAAGATTAGGTCGGAAACGATTCATCGGTACGGTTTCGGACAGCCGGCTATTGAGTTCGTCGAGCGATGCCTGCCCGATCAGCAAAAACGGATACCCATCGGCAAAGCTCACCAGTTGCCCTTCCGGATTGAACTCGGGTTCTACGTCGCGCCGCACCATATCCGACATGTACACCAGCTTGCAGGGCCGGCCGAGTGCTTCGCTCAGCCACTCGTCGGCGGCTGGGGTGCCGCGCCACGCAAATACCATATCGTCCCAGATGGTTACGAACAGGGTGCGCTCGGGTGTGGCCTCAAAAGGCACGTACAGCGGGAGCAGCTCAGGCCGGGTGCGGTGAGTAAGCAGAAAGCCGTTGTAAGCCGGTGAGACGTGCAAGAGAGCCATTTCGGCGGTCTGCCGCTGGGTCATGAACTGGTTGCGCTCGTCCACGATCAGCCAGCGCCGGTCGTGGCGCAGGCCACGGGCTTCGACAGTGGCTTCGGTCACGCGAATGCCGCCGAGCGATTTGACGGGATAGAGATAAAGGTCGGAGAGAAGGAGAGAGGACATAAGGGCAAAGGTACGACGGGAGCCGGATGGACACGGCCCACGCGAGCGCTACGTCAGTTAATTGGTGCAGCTCAGTAAGCCGCTTTAAGCAAAACGCATCTGCTCCCGAGCGGGGGCAGATGCGTTTGGAAAGGCAGGTTTCGCACGAGGCGAATGAAAAGCCTATTGTTTTACGAAGCGGGCTTTTTGCAGGCGCGAGCCAGCGCCTGCGGCCTGAACTACATAAATACCTGCTGGCAACCCAGCTACCGATAGTTCGGTAGTGCTACCCGAAACGGCTTGGTGCAACACCCGCTGGCCTAGCAGGTTATACACATCGACCGTACTAACGCTGTTGGATAAATAATTGATATTCAAGGTATTGACAGCAGGTATTGGGCTCATGCTCAGGGCATTGCTGCTGGCAAAAGCATCCGGCTGCACCGCTACTATGGGGGAGTAGGCACTGGTACCGTCGGTGTTTTTCTGATGCAGGCGGTAGTAAAGCGAAGCGCCCTGCGGAGCCGTGCGATCGAGGTAAGAGTAGGCAGTGGTTTTGGTGCTATTGCCTTGTCCTTTTACAAAACCTAAGGTCAGCCAGCTGCCCGAAGCCGTCTGACGCTCAACGTCAAAGCCTTCGTTCTGCTTCTCGGAAGCCGTAGTCCATTGCAGCTGAACGCCGGCCGCGCTGGCTTGGCCCGTAAACTGCGCCAGCTCGACGGGCAGGGGATTGCGCTGATCGGAAAGCGTCCAGAAACCGTTGAGGCTGACATTATCGAAGTTGACGAGGTTGGCGCCAGCGTTGGAATCTCTGGAGTCACGTCCAATCAAGGTCCACGGCCCGTCCAGTGCTGGCGCTTTGAATAATGCTAACTGCCCTTCGGGCGCGCTGTTCTCGCTATCCCGATAGAAGAAGGTAAGGCTAGCGCTAACGTTTTCAAGATTGGTAGGGCGAATCTCGAACACACGGGCAATGCCTTGGTGGCCGTTTCCGCTGGCTCTTATCCCGGTAAGCCGCCTGACCGTTGTGTTGCCTGGGACGGCAATTGAAGTTATCTGTAGTTGTAATCCCATGCCCCGATCTGTCGTGGTGCCTGCTCCTCCAAAACCAAAGGCACCTTGGCTGGTAATTGGCCGGTTCTGCATCTGAACGGTACCCAGAACGTAGCCTGTGCCCAGCTCACTGAAAGTAGCAGTGGGGTCTAAGTTTATGGAATACTTGTTGACGTTGGCGGGTACATCAGTGGTTGACAGGGTCAAGTTCGAGACGGAAAAAGCATGTCGAACGGTAATGTTGCCGGCTAAGTTTTTAGCTGCACCGGTCAGAACAACATCATAATACGTCCCCAACGCAAGGGTATTTGTAGCATCACCCAATGGAGACGTATAACTCATTTGCTGAAAAGGCCTAACGACTTGCGGGCTTACAGGGTCCGTATTGTTGACGCTATAGTAGTACGTGTAGTTGGGCCCGGCAACGTTGGCTGCTGGTACGGAGTTGGTACGCACGCCGCCAGTAGTCACATAGCCTTGCCAGCCGAACGCTGCCGGTAACACGGGAGTTGGAGTAGTGCCATAGAAACGCGCCCACGGAATGCGTACTTCACGCGTGTTATTGATCGTTGCCATGGTTATGGTGCCGCCTGGTGCGCTGGTACCGGTGACGGGACCCCAAGTTTGCGTGCCTCCATTGCTCACAGCAAGTCGCATTTCGGGAGTGGTGCCGATTGATACTTCCGCATCCGCCTTGAAGGGCAGATAAATGGCTAAGCCCGAAGTAGCAGGTACCCCGGTATTGCCGTCAGGGTCGGTATCAAAGTATATGGAGATAGGGTCAGTGGCGTTGGGACCTGCAACTGCCACATACAAATAGGTATTATCCCACGTCATGTACCAAGTGCTACCGCCGCTGGTAACCCAGTTTCCATTCTCGGCCCCATATTCACAAGGAGTTGCACTACCATCCGCCTGAATAGGGCACTGTTGAGCCCGGACGTAGGAAGTGCTTGCTAATAAGAGTGCTCCTAATCCAAAAAGTACTTTGGTAAGATGGTATAAATATGTCATAATCTAGAAATTTATTGATTATACGAAGATAATAAAGGATATGGTGATTTATATAATTTTTTGTGCGGATAGTGAAGATAGCAGTTCCTTAATATTGCAAAAAGGCATAGACTAAAAAGCGTGTTTTAATGTATTTGATTTAAATACAGATAGTTAATATAAGGTATAAAGATAATTATGCGGGGCTATTATCTCTCCTTTGCGACAAAGCAGATTATTGTACAACTCCACCGTAAGTTATGCTTGAGATAAGCACTTGTCAGTGAATAACTTATACCAACCAATGGTAAGGTGTTAGACAACACTCAACTCTAGGCGCACCGACTATGCAACTGAAAAATTTAGTCTCAAGGGGCCAACTGATATCAGGCTCAATGGCTGGTTTTGAGCTAAGACGTGATGCTGATTGGCTTAAAACTCATCCAACGAACCGTTTGGGCGCCATCTCTGATGATAAGGCTGCGGCATAGCGCATTCTGTTTCTACCTTTACCTTCTTCGCCTCAATACACCTTCTGATGCGCCTAAACTTCTTTCGGGCTGCGCTGCTGGCCTTGCTGTTGCCAATCAACGTCCTTGCTCAAACGCCCAAATCCTACTCGGCTGCCGATATTGCGCTGGGGCTCCGTAAGTTAAATGTCTTAGGGTCAGTGCTTTATGTAGCAGCGCATCCCGACGACGAAAACACGCGCCTTATCGCCTACATGGCCAATGGGAAGCTGCTTGAAACCGGTTACTTGAGCTGCACCCGCGGCGACGGTGGCCAGAATCTCATTGGCCCAGAGCTGCGCGAGCAGCTCGGCGTCATCCGGACGCAGGAGTTGCTGGCCGCGCGCCGCATCGACGGTGGGCGTCAGTTTTTTACCCGCGCCAACGACTTCGGTTTCTCCAAAACGGCCGAAGAAACCTTTACCATCTGGGACAAAGAACAGGTGCTTTCCGATATGGTGTGGGTGATTCGGCAACGGCGTCCCGATGTGCTCATCACCCGTTTTCCGCCCGACAGCCGTGCTGGCCACGGCCACCACACGGCGTCGGCCATGCTGGCTATTGAGGCTTTCGACGCGGCCGGCGACCCCAAGCGTTTCCCGGAGCAACTAAAATACGTGCAAGCTTGGCAGCCCAAGCGCCTGCTCTGGAACACGGGCAGCTTCTTTGTTAAGCCCGGCGATGACATGAGCGGCTACCTTAGCCTCGATGCCGGGGCCTACAATGCCCTGCTCGGCCAGAGCTACGGCGAAATCGCGGCCCGCAGCCGCTCGCAGCACAAAAGCCAAGGCTTCGGGGCCGCCGCCACGCGTGGTGAAGCACTGGAATATTTCCAACCGCTAAAAGGAGAAAAGGCCGCGAAAGACCCGTTCGAAGGCGTAGATATGAGTTGGAACCGCGTAAAAGGCGGCGCGGCCGTGGGCAAGCTCATCGATGAGGTAATCAAGAAGTACGACCCCGCCAATCCGGCGGCGAGCGTAACGGGGTTGTTGAAGGTGCAAAAAGCTCTCGATAGCCTGACGCCGAAAAGCCTATCCGAGGATGAGTTTTGGATACAGCAGAAAAAAGAGCAAGTCAAGACGCTGCTTCGTGCTTCACTGGGGCTTTACCTGGAGGCAACGGCCAATTCTTCTACAGTAGTAGCTGGCGATAAGGTGCCCATTTCAATCGAGATAACGCCTCGCTTTCAAGCTTCTAAAGAAAACCCTGCTGTTGAGTTGCTGCGCATCGCATACGCGGGAAAGGATTCAGCTGTAAAAGACATGAGGCTAACCAGCGGCCGACAGCTTTTGCTTCGTAAGCAGCTAGTGTTACCTAGTGCTGCTGTACTGGCTTCCCAACCTTACTGGCTACGTACCCAAGGTACTGTGGGGATGTATAGCGTAGAAGATCAATTGGGACGGGGCAAACCAGAAAATGATCCGGCATCGGAAGTAAAGCTAATCTTCGGGATTGATGGTCAAGTAGTTGAGTATACCGTTCCCGTCCAATACAAAAACACCGACCCCGTAGAAGGCGAAAAATACCGCCCGCTTACCGTCGTTCCGCCTATAGCCGTGAATATCGGCGGCCGGGCCTACGTCTTTGCCGACAACCAACCCAAGACTGTGCCCGTGACGTTGCGCGCCGGCAAGGCTGGGGTGAAAGGCACGCTGGCGCTTACGCTGCCTACAGGCTGGAAAGCCGAGCCGGCCAGCTTTAGCTTCGACCTGGCCTCCAAAGATGCGGAGCAAACCGTGCAGTTTCGGGTGCAGCCCGGCGCGGGCGCAGCCGAAGGCAAAACCGAGCTGCGCGCCGTGGCTACCGTCGAAGGCCAGGCGTACTCGCGTGGTTATCAGGCGATTCAGTATAATCACATTCCAACGCAAACGCTTTTCCCCGAGGCTGTGGCGCCGCTCGTGAAGCTGGATCTCAAGCGCAAAGGCCAGGAAATAGGTTATCTCATGGGCGCCGGCGACGAGGTGCCCGATGCCCTGCGCCAGATCGGCTATAACGTAACGCTGCTCAAAGAGTCGGACCTCACCGCCGACAACCTGCGTCGCTTCGACGCCGTGCTCCTGGGTATTCGGGCCTACAATACCCTGGATCGGTTGCGCTTTCTGCAGCCCGTGTTGCTGGAATACGTGCAGCAGGGCGGTAATCTCATCGTACAGTACACCGTCAACTCGCGGGTGGTGCTGCCCGAAATCGGGCCGTATCCGCTCAAGCTCTCTTACGATCGTGTTACGGTTGAAAATGCTGAGGTACGGTTCCTACAACCCAAAAACCCTTTGCTGAATACGCCCAACAAAATCACCAGCCGCGACTTTCAGGGCTGGGTGCAGGAGCAGGGCCTGTATTACCCCAACTCCTGGGACGCGCACTACCAAACCGTCATCAGCAGCAACGACCCCGGCGAAAAGCCCAAGGATAGCGCCATTTTGGTAACTGATTATGGCAAAGGTCATTACATGTACACAGGCTTGGCATTCTTCCGCGAATTGCCGGCTGGCGTGCCCGGTGCCTACCGCCTCCTGACCAACATGATTTCACTGGGCAAGTAAATGGCAGCGGACCCTCAGCCAGCGCCGCGGCGCGAATTGCTGTACTTTATTGCAGCTACCGGTGTGCTGGGCTTGGTCGCACTGCTGGTGCTGGACAGGCCGCTGGCAGTCTGGCTGCATCAGCACGAGGGACTGCGACCGTTCTTTTCAACGCTCACCACGGGCGTTGATACGGTGTTTGAGGCGCTGTTTTATTTTGGCAACCTCGGAAACCTGCCCGCGGGGTATGTCATTCTGTTCTTGGTATTTCTGTTGGGGCGATTTTGGCTGCATTCGCCCAATGCCGGGGTGTTTTTGCTGGTTTTGCTGACGCGGGTGAACAGCGAAGTAGCCGTCAACTTGCTGAAAATCTATTTCCGGCGCCCGCGCCCCAATGTATTTCTGCTGCACGGCATGACCGGTACCGGCTTCTGGCAGAGCGCGGGCTTTTGGCAGACTGCTACGCTCGATTTCTCATTTCCTTCAAGCCACGCAGCTATATACCTCAGCATGTTTTTACCTGTGGCGTGGTTCTACCCGAAATATCGCTGGCCCTTGTTGGTGCTGCCGTTGCTCATAGGAGCCGGGCGAATGGTGCTGGAACTGCATTTTCTGAGTGATGTGCTGTTTGCGTGGTTTATAGTAGGCATCATTATGCTGCTTTTCAGCCGCTTGCCGTTCATTACGCCCCGACCACCGTTTCAGCTACGTCGGCTGCGCTCCGCAACTTCGGGTTTGCGCGGCTCTTCGGATAGCGGAAAGGAGAATTAGCTCTACTTTTCAGGTATGAAGCACAAGTTGCCCACCAAAGAGCATGCAGGACCAGAGAAGCCGCCGTTGTTTAGCTCGTGGCGCGGCTGGTATGCGTTGGTGCTGGGGGCCTTGGCAGCAGAGATAATCCTATTCACCGTCTTAACTCGCTGGTTCGCGTGAGTGCTCTCGACTGGCTGGTACTAGGCAGCACGCTGTTGTTTATTGTCGGATATGGCACCTGGCGAACCCACCGCGCCGGCCATTCTCTGGATTCTTACTTACTGGGCAATCGCGAAGCCAAATGGGGCAGCATCGGCCTGAGCATCGTCGCGACGCAGGCCAGCGCCATCACCTTTCTTAGTACGCCAGGCCAAGCCTACGACGACGGGATGCGCTTCATTCAGTTTTACTTCGGCTTGCCGCTGGCCATGGTGCTGATTGCGGCCGTAGCCGTACCGATTTATCACCGGTTACGCGTTTTTACGGCCTACGAATACCTCGAAACGCGCTTCGACCGGCGCACGCGTACGCTGGCGGCATTGCTGTTTCTGGTGCAGCGCGGGCTCAGCAATGGCCTGTCGCTGTATGCCCCGGCGCTGGTATTATCGGCCATTCTGGGCTGGAACGTCAGCCTGACTGTCTGGCTCATTGGCGGCCTGATGATTAGCTACACCGTGGCAGGAGGCACCCGCGCCGTGGCCGTTACGCAGCAAGGCCAGGTAGCCGTGATTTTTACCGGCATGGTGGTAGCCGGCTACTTGCTGGTGCATTATCTGCCGCCCGGCGTCGGGTTTGGCGATGCTATGCAAGTGGCTGGTAATCAAGGAAAACTGAATCTGGTTGATTTCCGCTTCGATCCGAAAGACCGCTACAACTTCTGGACCGGCATGACGGGCGGCCTCTTTCTGGCGCTGTCGTATTTCGGCACCGACCAAAGCCAAGTGCAGCGCTACCTCTCCGGCGAAAGCGCCGCTGAAAGTCGGTTGGGCCTGTTGTTCAACGGGTTGGTAAAAGTGCCCATGCAGTTTGGGATTCTGTTGGTGGGCGTGCTCTTGTTCGTGTTTTACCAGTTCAATCAGCCTCCCATTACCTTCAACCGCCCTGTCCGCGAGCACTTGGTACGCTCTGCCGAGTTTGCGCCGGCTTTGCGTACGTTGGAGAAAACGCAAACCGTCCTGTTCAACGCCAAGCGTGCGGCTACTGCCAACCTGCTTACGGCCTTGCGCTCCGACAATGCCGCCCAAGTAACGGTCGCTCAAACGCAACTGCAAGCGGCTACCGCCGCCTACGGTGGCCTGCGCACCGACACCCAGGCCCTTATCAAAAAGGCAATTCCTACGGCCGAGGCCAAAGACACCGACTACGTTTTCCTGACGTTTGTGCTGCACTACATGCCGCGCGGGCTGGTGGGGTTGCTCATCGCTGTGGTCTTGAGTGCAGCCATGAGCAGTGCCGCCGCGGGGCTCAACTCGCTGGCCTCCACCACCATCGTCGACTTGTACCGTCCGTCGCGGCCCGATTTGTCGGAAGCGGCTTGCGTGAGTGCCTCGCGCTGGGCTACGGTCACATGGGGCACGCTCGGCATCGGATTCGCGCTGTTCGCCGCCCGCCTCGAAAACCTAATTCAGGCGGTCAATATCCTCGGTTCGCTGTTTTATGGTACCATCCTTGGGATTTTTGTGGTTGCTTTTTTTATGAAGCGAATTGGCAGCAAAGCCGTGTTTTTAGCGGCCATTCTTACCCAATCGCTCACGTTTTTGCTCTTCTTTACCACCGATATCGCTTACCTCTGGTACAACATCATCAGTTGTGCGCTGGTGATGCTGATCGCGGCTGTAGTGCAGATGGTGATGCCTCACGAAGGCATAAAAAAGCCCGCTTAGTAATCTAAGCGGGCTTTTTTGCTATCCAGAAGCCAGGATTACTTCGCAGCTGGTGCTTTGTTACCGGCGATCAGATCTTCGTTCATCTTCACGTATTCGGCATTTTTGGCTTCCAGCGCCAGTTTGCGCGATTGCTCGGCTGAGGCCACAGCGCCTTTAAAGTCCTTCAGCTTCATCTGGATTTTGGCCTGCGTGTGCAGGTTCCAGAACTTCGGATCGGTGGCGTTGGCCTTCTGAATCCAAGTTAGGGCTTGCTTCAGATCTTTGTTGTTGTCGTAGTAATATACGGCAGCAGCAGCGTAGTCATTGGCCGTGGCGTTGGCGTTCTTCACTACTTTTTCTTCGATCTGCGCCTGCACTTTCGCATCGACTTCGGTCGTGACCTTGAACTTGGCGCCGGTCAGTTCCCACTGCATGTCCACATTGGTGGTGGCAGGGGTGAGGTCGGCGAAGTTGACGGTGAACGTTTCTACTTTGTTGCCCAGTTTATAGGGCTTAGCTGGGAAACGGGCTACGTCTTGGTCGTCTTTAAAGCCGTCAACGTCAGCGCCTTGCTTCGTGCTCTTGTTGAGCACCACCATCCATTCGGGCTTGTTCGGAATGGTGTAGAGGCCGTATTCGCCAGCCGGCACTTTTTTGCCTTCGATGGTTACATCGTCGGAAAATTTGATTTTGGTAGTGGCGTTAGCGCCCGTGCGCCAGCGTTTGCCAAAGGGCACCACCGTGCCAAACACGGTACGGCCCTTCGCACTCGGCCGCGAATACGTGATGGTAATATCTGTGAGGCCCACACGCTGGGTAACAGTGCTCAACGGGCTAGGCTGGGGCGTAGTGATCTGAGCTTCAGCGCGGCCAGATAGCAGCAGGCTGCCCAATACGAGCGTTGCGCCTAAGGTGCGGGAAGTCTTCACGAGGGAAGTTGTCATAAAAAGAGTGGGGTAAAAGGAAAATTGGATGGGTAAAAATACGCAAATCGCCCAACCAGCCACTTTTTAATGCACCGCCAGCCCTTGCTCATGTACCAGCTCCAACAAATCATCCGGTGTGGCTGGCCCGATAACGCGGCGCGTATCTACGTAATAACAAGCAACTTGACTCGGATAAAGCAACAGCCAATCGCCCACGCACACGGCATGGTGTAAGGCCTTCCAACGCGTTTCAAAAGTGCCTGCTACGCTGCTACCTTTGATCGATTTTGTATCAAATTGATAATCAATTGGTTGGTGTAAGCCGGCGTTTTGGGCATAACCGCGCCGCAACAACTGCTTCACCTGCCACGGCCGCCATATTGCAAACGCCACCGCTAGCGCCCACACCGGCACAAAACCCCAGGAAATTTCCGCTGCCGAGTTGCGCACATATTGCCAAATGCCTAACACTAAGCTGATTGTGAGCAATACCAACGCAATGTAAAGCAGCCAGTTAAGCCGACGCGTGCGAGGCTGCCGTCGCCATAATTCGTAGTTGACAGCCACGTATTCGTCGGCTGACATTGTGACCTGGCGGACTTGGATAATCAAAAATAGAAGCTGAATATGAGGAGTTTACGTAAAATTAGACTTGCTACTACGCTTCAGTATTTACCGTTATTAACAATAAGGAAGTACTTGATGTGCTGCTTTTGTAAAAATTGAAAAAGGGGTATTACTTGGCTTAACAACAAATCTTTATCGGCTCGAATGCAGAAGTATAGCCTTTTGCCATAAACGGCGCGGCTAACTTGGTTTGCATTAGATATATAATCGAAGACTTGATTATTCCTGTATGTTGCTGGAATACCCACGGGAAATTGGCTGCGATCACTTTCTGGAGCAGAAAGCCAAGCAGGTAACAAACGAATATCGTGGCTTAAAAACGGAATTTTGTGTAGGTCTTTTAACTGAGCCTTAGTGAAGTAGACTTGATGCTGAGCAGCCACCTGCTGAATTAGTAGCGATTGCAGTGAATCGTCGTTTACCTCTATATAAGAACGGTTTTTAGAGTCGACTGAAATGATTAAAGCTTTATCGATCGTTTGCCAACAAACTTGAGTGTTAATTGAAGGTAGTCGTACTGGTGGGGTAGGGTAAGTAAACCGTCCTCCAATCAGAAACGGAAGACTAAACAAGAATAGTACTCCTGCCCAAGGTCCTAAGCCGGGTTGTAGCAATAAAGGGCGCAGGCGCTTTATTCGAGTGGGCAACATAACAGAATGGTTATATATCATAGGAAGATAAAGGAAAGGCCGAAACATTGTTTCGGCCTTTCCTTTATTCTAACTGTAACCTAATCGCTTAACTCAACTCAAACTGCAGCTTCAGCAGGTTCGCGTACAGGCCGTTTTCGTTGTGGCTTAGTTCGTCGTGGGTGCCTTGCTCCACGATGCGGCCGCCTTCGATCACCAAGATCTTATCGACTTTGCGGATGGTACTGAGGCGGTGAGCAATGATAATGCTGGTGCGGTTCTGCATCAGCTCGTCCATGGCGCCTTGCACCAGCTTTTCCGACTCCGAATCGAGAGAAGAAGTAGCTTCGTCGAGAATCAGGATAGCCGGGTTTTTTAGGATGGCGCGGGCGATGGCCACGCGCTGGCGCTGCCCGCCCGAAAGCTTGATGCCGCGCTCGCCCACTACCGTATCCAAGCCTTCGGGGAAGGAGGAAATAAACTGCCAAGCATTGGCTTTGCGAGCGGCAGCCGTGATTTCGGCGTCGGTGGCGTCGGTTTTGCCGTAGGCGATGTTTTCGCGGATGGTGCCGCCGAAAAGCAAGGTTTCCTGTGGCACAATGCCGATGTGACGACGCAATTCGGTGAGGTCGTACTGGCGCACTTCGCGGCCGTCGATCAGGATTTTACCGCCGCTCAGCTCGTAAAACTGCATGAGTAGCTGCACGATAGTCGACTTACCCGCCCCGCTAGGCCCAACCAACGCGATCTTTTCGCCGGCCTGAATCTCGAAGTTGATATCTTTCAGGACGGCCAGATCGGGACGCGTCGGATAGCGGAAAGCCACGTTCTGGTAGTCAATATCGCCGCGAACGGATAACGGAGCTATACCCGCGAGGCGTGGCTTGTGCGTAGGTTCGCTCGGCTCGCCCAGGATTTCCAGAATGCGCTCGGAAGCACCCAGCGTGCTTTGCACCTTGCCGTACATTTCGCCCAAGCCACCCACCGAGGCGCCAATAAAGGCGGTGTAGATGATAAACGAAACCAATTGACCCTGAGTGAGTTCGCCAGCATAAACCAGCGAAGCCCCACGCCACAGCACCAGAATAATGCCGCCGAAAAGGCCAATAATCACGAACGACACAAAAGCCCCGCGGTAGAGGTTGCTTTGCAAAGCCGCCTTCACCGCTTTATTCAGCGATGAATTGTAGCGGCCGACTTCAAACAGCTCGTTGGTAAACGCCTTCACCGTGTTGATGGCTTGCAGCGTTTCTTCCACAATGACGTTGGTTTTGGCCAGCTCGTCTTGGGTGGTTTTGGCCAGCTTGCGAATGCTGCGGCCAAATACAAAGGCGAGCAGTACCAGTACCGGAAACGTAGCCAGCATAAACAGCGACAGCTTCACCGAGGCCACCATAATCAAGATGGTACTGACGACGAGCGTCACGATCTGGCGGAAAAATTCGGCCAGCGTCAGCGAAAAGGTGTCTTGAATCTGCCCCACGTCGGAGGTGATGCGCGAGGTGATTTCGCCGACGCGGTGCGTTTCAAAAAACGGGATCGGCAAGGTCATGAACTTGTTGTACAGCGCTTTGCGAATGTCGCGCACGGTAAACTCGCTGACCTGCGTAAAAAAGTAGATACGTCCGAAGGAGAAAATCCCCTGCATCAGAATAACGCCAAACAGCACCAAAGCTATCCGGTTGATATCCAAGGTGAGACCGCCGGGAGTAGTAACCCGCTTGCCGTTAGCGGCGTCCACGAGTTTGCCGGCTACCCACGGAAAAGCCATGAACGTACCGCTCGACAAGGCTAGCAGCACCATGCCAAAAATAAACTTGACGCGGTACGGCAGCACGTAACGGAAAATCCGCAGGCTCCGCTGAAAACTCTCTTTGGTTAGTTTGACTTTTGGTACGTCGCTGCCGACGTTGCCACTCGTATTCAATCCACTTCTGGCCATATAGTCGGATAGGGGCGGGAACGCGTTTCCGCCCGCTGGTTATGTAATCGGGACCGTTGTTGAGCTAACGTAAGGTACTGTTCAACAGCGGGTTAGTTTATCAATTATTCAAACTTGGTTTTGGTTTTTGCCTTCTCCACGTTCAAGTTGGTCGAGTTGCCGAACGGTACCGGCAGCCGAACCTGCACGGCCACGGGTTCGCCCTTGCGGGTGGCAGGCTTCCACGCAGGCATCAGCTTGAGCACGCGCAGGGCTTCTGCATCACACTCTGGCGTGAGCGGCGTCACCACCGTCAGGTTCGCAAGTTTTCCGTCGGGCTGAATGGTGAAAGCCGTTACCACGTTGCCGTTAACCTGCTTGACGCGCGCGGCCTCCGGATACTTTACATTCTGCTGAAAAAAGTCGTTCAGGGCCTGCGCGCCACCCGGAAATTGCGGGGGGACGTCGGGCCGGTTGGCCGCCGGTTTGGCCTGGGCCTGCATGTGGCCTGCCTTCAGTTCGATGGGATGCTTGGCGGGCGGAGTGGCCGGCGTTTGGGCTTGTGCGGTGGCGCCCGAAGCTACGAGCGCAAGAATGAAGAACAGATGTTTCATAGGTCAGCGAGGTGCCTCAGGCAACCTACTGCAAAGGTACGCACAAGTACCCGCGCCGACTGCCGTCTTCGTTAACAACGCTTAGCGCGCTGGGTTCAACTCCGCGACCCGCGGCCGTGAAATTGCCAGCAGCCCCATAAAGGTGAGTAACCCGTTCAGGATCAGGATCTCAAACCCAAATTCATACCCGCCAAACCACTCCTTTGAGTGGGCATTGATGATATACGTGATGATGGGCGTCGCCAGGCAGATGTACGGTACCAGCTTGTCGGTGAGGCTGCGGCGCGTGAAAATGCCAAACGAGTACAGGCCCAACAACGGCCCATACGTGTAGCCAGCCGCCTTAAATACTGCCGTGATCACGCTCTGGTCGTTGATGGCCTTGAAAATCAAGATGATGATAATCAGGACGATAGAAAACGCAAAGTGCGAAAGCTGGCGCATTCGGGTTTGCTTTTGCTCGGGAAAGCGCTTGATGTCCAGAAAATCGACGCAGAAGGACGTCGTGAGCGCCGTCAGGGCCGAGTCGGCGGAGGCGTAGGTTACGGCAATGATGCCCAGGATGAAAATGATGCCCGCAAACAACGTGAAATGCTCGGTGGCCAGCAGCGGAAACACATTGTCGCCCACTACTTTACCGGCGTCGTTCAGCGGCAGCTGAATGCCCTTGGCCGCGGCAAATTTGTACAGCAACACGCCCAGCGACAGGAAAAAGATGTTTACAAACACCAGCGAAATCGTGAACCAGAACATGTTTTTCTGCGCATCGGCGAGATTACGGCAGCTCAGGTTCTTCTGCATCAGATCCTGATCGAGGCCCGTCATGACGATGGTAATGAACGCTCCCGACGCAAACTGCTTCCAGAAGAACTTGTCGTCCTTCAGGTCGGAGAAGTAGATGCGCGCCATATCGCTGTTCTTTACGGTCTGCACCATTTCCTTGAACCCTAGATTCAATTCGCTGGAAATCAAATAGATACTTACGCCAACGCACAGCAGCATCGCCATCGTTTGGAAAGCATCGGTCCAGAGGATGGTTTTGAGTCCGCCGCGGAAGGTGTAGAGGTAAATCAGTAGAATACTGACACTTACCGTAACAGCAAAGGGCACGCCCATCTGATCGAACACGGCAAACTGCAACACCCCCGCCACCAGAAACAGGCGAAAAGACGCGCCCACGGCCCGCGAAACCAGAAAATAAAACGCTCCGGTTTTGTAGCTCCAGAACCCAAATCGCTGCTCCAGGTAGGTATAGATCGAAACCAGCTGCAAGCGATAATACAGCGGCATCAGCACCATGCCAATCACCAGATAACCAACGATATAGCCAAATACCACCGCCATGTAGCTCCACGACTGCGAGTACACCATGCCCGGCACCGAAATGAACGTGACGCCGGAAAGCGAGGTCCCGATCATGGCGAACGCCACCATGTACCACGGGGCGTTGCGGTTGGCCACGAAAAAGCTCTCACTGGTCGCTTTGCGCGAGGTGAGAATGGAAATGATGACCAGAACCGTGAAATAGCCCGCAATCAGGCTCAGTACAAGGGTGGGGGACATTCGGAAACGGGAATGTGGAGTGTTACATCTGAAACGAGGCTGCACAGGGCCTCACCGATCGCCTGTGGGTACTCTCAGGCAGAACGTAACATCAAAGCTAACCAGCAATTCAACATTCAGCATTCTGCCCCCGACATTTCCCTTACTCCCAGTCTGGCCAGCGCATGATTTCGCCCACGGCCGGCGCGTGCAATTCGCCCCGAAGCATGCCGCCAGCGGCTACTTCTTGCAGGAGGCGCAGGGGCTCGGAAGCGGGCTCGTCGGAAAGGTCGAAGGTGCCGTAATGCATGGGCACGACGTGGCCGGCCCGCATAATGTTCACGGCTTTGGCCGCTTCGTGCGGATTGACGTGGCTCAGCTGCATCATGAAGGCCGGCTTGTACGCCCCAATCGGCGCGATGGCGATGTCGATGGGGCCAAATTGCTGTTCGATTTCTTCAAAATGGTCGGCGAAGGAGCTGTCGCCGGCAAAATAGATCGTGCGGTGGTCAGCAGTCCGGATCATGAAGCTGCCCCACAACACCCGGTTCAGGTCGTTGAGGCCGCGCCGATGCCAATGTGAGGCCGGTAAATAGCTGATTTCCAAGGGCAAGTCAGGCCGCAGATTATACTGTTGCCACCAACCGGCTTCCTGCACCACCAAGCCCTTGGCCATGTCGCGCAGCAGCGGAGTCATCTGCAACGAGGTCAGGACCTGCATCTGCGGATTTTGACGAGCCAGCAGTCGCATGGATTTCTCGTCGAGGTGATCTCGGTGGCCGTGGCTAAGTAACAGATAGTCAATGTTTTGCAATTCTTCGGGCTGGCAGGGTAGTGGATGCCGCCGGCGCAGAAATGGCGAATCGAACAGGACCGGGTCGAAAAGCAGTGTCGCGCCGGCTACGCGCAGCAAAAAGGTTGCGTGGCCCAGCCACACCAGCATGTCGTCGGTGGAGTTGAAGAACTCGGTGCAAGGCACCACGGTGGGTGCCCACGTGTCGCGCTTTTTCTCTTCCTTCTGCGGATTTTCGGTCAGCACTTTCCAGCGAAAAACGGTGCCGAAGCTTGGCTCGTAGAGCGTGTCGCCGTTGCAGAATTCGCGCCCGATCATCTTGTTGCCAGGGTAGCCGGGGCGAATGGTTTTCAGGTTTTCGTTGCGAACGAAGTGGGTTTTAGCCATGCGAAGAGGAAAGAGAAGCTATACAACTGCCAGATTATGAACTCAGTAGCAGTGGTAGCAAAACAGTATAGGTAGTTTGGCAGCGCCGAAGTGCATCAAGTGCAAGCTACGCCACTCACTTCCAGCACAACAAAAAGCCCGGGCATTTTGCCCAGGCCAAATTGATAAAAAACAGAAATGCATAAAGCGAGCCTAGTAGCCAAACGGGGCGTAAGGTGAGCCAAGCAAACCAGGCGTATAGCCATTCGAAACCCGCACGCCGCCCGACACGGAAAGGTGCTCCGTAACCCGAAAATCGGCCCGCAGATTTACGCCCGATCCCATGTTGCCCAGGCCCGAATACGGACTGAAACCGCGCGCTGCCGGCATATTGGACAGGTCTTTCCAGGCGCTGCCAGTGAGGGCTACCCGATCGCTGAGGGCGTAAGTGCCGCCCCCTTGCACCAGATAGTGGTTCGTGCCCATCGTCATTCCCGCCAACCGACTGCCTTCCGCCGGAAAAAAAGCCGTACCCGGCATGGAGTGGAGGTACGTGACGCCTCCAAACAGGTAAAACCGGTCGGTGAGGCGATAAGAAGCCGTGGGGCTGAGGTAAGTGGCTGATCCATAGCGCCCTGCAAACATAGCGCCGGCATTGAGGCTGTACGAAACCCGTGGTGCTTTCAGCCCCACCGGGGCAGGCTCAGCGGCCGAAACCGGCGCCGATTGGGCCATCGCCGACCCAGCTTGGGCCAAAACCAGCAACGCCAACAAGCCAGTACTATAGAGGAAGCGCAACATAAACGAGGCAGGAAAAGAAGTTTGCTCTGCTAAGATACGAAACCCGCTAGCAGGAAGTCGTGGGTTTGGTGCTTTCGTAAGGCTTGTCGGCGGGGAATAATTCCCTGGTAACGTTGAGAGACAGATTGTCGGTTACAAGTTGCTGCCTGTTATGAGTTTTTCTTGCTTCTGAGTAACTTATTGATTGTAAATAAGTTAAGTAACATTATTTTGCTTTGCTTCCTAGCCATGCTGCGCGGAAAGTCTTCATCTTTTTGGTAAGCGGCTGCTTAACGGTTTCGTAAGGCACGACCTCTACCAGCGGATCTTCGGCCAGCGTTACCTGAGCCGTACGCTGCTGCCCACGCGAACGGTATTCTACCGGAAGTACGTCGCCGGGCTTGTGGTTCGCCAGCAGATCAACCAGCGTTTTGCGGTTCACAATACGTTGGCCGTCAAGCTTCGTGATTTGGTCTTCGCGGTCGAGGCCGGCCCTGTACAGCGGGCTGCTGATGATGGTGGTGCCGGCTACCGTAACAGTGCTGTCGGGGTTGAAGGTGAGGCGGTTAAAGCCCAGGCTAGCCTGTCCGGCGTGGGCTTTGCGTACCACGAGGCCCGCTGGAGCCAGCAGCTCGTCGAACTTGAGCTGCTCATGCCCCAGCAGGTGCTGCCGGAAAAAGCGCCCGGCAAAAGCCGTGTCCCGGCTTACCTGGCCCAGCACACGCTGCAAATCGGGAAGGGTGTAGGGATGCTCGGGCGCGTAGTCGCGTTGGGGCTTGCCGTACTGCTGCCACACCGCGCGCATAAAGGCGTCGAGGTCGGTTTTGTAGTTCTGACGCAGCAGCATATCCAGTGCCAACGCATTTACCGCCCCGATGTAATAGTATGATAGATAAGTATTTGAGCGATTGTTGGGGTCGATGCTCACGGCCGCATCCACAAATGGCGCTTGCTGACTCATCTGCACGGGCGAGTATTGCTGCGCACCCGGCGAGTTGACCATCGCATTCACCAGTCCGCTTACTTCTTCCAAATATTGTTTGTCGGTGAAAGCGCCTGCGCGGCGGAGCAGCAAATCGCCGTAGTACTGCGTGAAGCCTTCGGCAAACCACAGCGCTTCGCTCATGTTGGCCCGGTCGAAGTCGAAGGGCTCCAAGGACTTAGGTCGGATGCGCTCTACGTTCCAGGAGTGAAAAAACTCGTGTGAAACCGTGCCTAGGTTATCGAGCGCACCCGTGCGCAGCGGGCGGGCACTCGTGATGCTGGTGGAGTTGCGGTGCTCCATGCCGTCGCCGCTAGTGCCAGGCAAGTAGTTGGCCACGAAGGTGTACCGCCCGAAATCATAGGCTGGCAACTCGCCAAACACGGCAGCGGCTTCCTTCACTACCTTCTTGGCTTGGTCGACGTAGGCATCCAGCTCGGCATCGGTGCCGTCGTGCAGCACCGACATTTCGATGGTGCGCCCTTGTTCCTGCCACGAGCGCACTTTTTGCGCCCCCAGCGAAGTAGGACTATCCATCAGGTATTGCAGATGCGGCGCGAAGTACGTGCCTTTGCCATCGGGGCGGAGTTGGGTGGCCACCTGCCAGCTCGCGGGCGCGTCGAACCGAACCTCGATGGGGCGCTGTTCGAAGCCGCGTGCGTAGGCCAGCGTAGCGGGCATGTTGAGGTGGGCGTGCTGAAAATCGATGCCCGCGTACGTGCCGTCGGTGCGATCGCCGAAAAGCGTGTAGGCGAAGCGCACGGTGCCATCGTGGCCGCTTACGTCCCAGCTGTACGGATCGGAGCGGCTGATAGACAATGCTTTACCTTTTGAATCGGTCGCCTGCACATTGTACACGTTCTTGGCAAACTCATGCAGCGCGTAGCGGCCCGGAGAGCTGCGCGCCATTCGGACTTGCAAAGTGCCCGGTTTTACCTCGGTAAAAACGGCCGTGACCTGCGCTTCGTGGTGTACGGCATTCGGGAAGGCAACTGTGTATTGCACAGGACTTTGTGCTTGCGCAAGAGTGGTCAGGGTACAGGCAAAAGGAAGTGCGCAGGCGAACAGGAGCGTCGCGGCCGGGTTCCGCATAAGAAATGAGTAAGAAAAAGCTGAAACGGTAAGAACGGGCCGAAAATAGTGATTTGGCTTTTGAGCCAACTGCTTTTCTGCCAAGAGCTAAGCCGCACGGGCTACTGCCCCGACGGAGGCAGCTCCTCGAAGAGCTGATCGCACTTACGTTGCCGGGCCCTCGTTCAGGACCGCGGCCTCTACTAAGCCGCCGTAGAAAAACTGCTGCTTTTGAATGTGCAGCCCCAGCCTGGCCATTTCCTCCCGAAACGGCGGTAGTTGCCGGCCACTGATGCCCGTGGTAAGGCGAAAGAACTGATACATAGTGCTTAGCAACAGCCGTTGCCACCACCAGCGCGGCGGATAGAAGTCGGCCAACAGCCACGGCGCACTTGGATTGCGAGCTTCGTAGAGGCGATGCACAAGCGAGCGCGTCCGAATGGGTTCAAACAAATCCAGCAGGAAAAACGTGATCAGCGCGTCGAACTGCTCGGTTGGCAACAGCGCATTTTCGGTGCCCAAGCGAAATTTTACTTGCCCCAACAAGCCGGGTAGCGTTTGCTGCATCAGCCGCCGCGATTTGTCCAACATAGCCGGGGCCGCCTCCAAGTACACTACCCGAGCAGTCGGCCGCCGGCGCAGTACCTCCGTCAATACCCAGCCCGAGCCCCCGCCGATGATCAGCACGTTGGGCGAGCCAGGCGGCAGCCCAGCCAACGCCGCGCGCTGCGCCTGTTGCAACGCCCGGCCAAATACCAGCCGGGCCAGCGGGTCGTAGAAAGTCGCTACCCGGTCGAAGCCGGCATCGGGAAGGGGCATAAGGAGTGGTCAAAGTGAGCCTGCAAAAACGCCCAGGCCGCTTGCTGCGTTGTAGGAGCAGCTTCGCATAGCGCTCGTGTTGGCGCAAGCTAAAGCATATGCCCCACTTATGACCAACGCCCTTCGTCGCCTGCTGGCCGGGTTTACGCTGTTTCTGACCGAATTTGCGATCACGCTGATACTGGGCGTGTTAGGCGTAGTGGCTTTTCTGGCGCTGAGTCGTGAGGTGTTCGACCAAGATGCCGCAACCTTTGATGCCAACGCTTTTGGGTGGGCGCAGCACTTGCTGGGCGCTAAGCGGCAACAGTGGGTAGAAGCCGTCACTTTCTTTGCTTCCCGCAATTTTATCGTGGTGGCAGCACTTGCTCTTATCGGGTATTTTCTGTTGCTGCGCCGGCATCGGTGGTATACGCTTATGGTGCCTGTGGTGGCTTTGGGAGGCATTTCGCTCAATCTGGTGCTCAAAAACTTCTACCAACGGCCGCGTCCGTTGTTGCCGTTGGTGTCGGCCACGGGCCTGAGCTTCCCCAGCGGTCACGCCATGATCAGCGCTACTTTTTACGGCCTCCTGATTTACCTAGTACAAACGCACGTGCGGCACTCGGCTTGGCTACGCTGGACGCTTACGGCGGGGCTGGTGGTGCTGATTCTGCTGATCGGAATTACGCGAGTATACCTGCGCGTACACTACGCCACCGACGTGATTGCGGGCTTCACGGCTGGGGCCGTATGGCTCGTTATTGCCATTCCTATGTTGCGGCGCTTGGAGGATGTGGTAAAAAAGCGGTTTCGGGCCGTTGCGCAACCAGTTGAGAAACAGTTATAACGGGGTTCAAACCCTGGCTTTGGGTAATTTTTTTCGGGCGGCATTGTCAGAAATTGCGCGCCGCCTGTATCTTTGCAGCGTTAAAAGACACCTCCAAACGGGAAATCAGTCTTTTGGCCTCTAGTTGCGCTTGTGGCGAAATTGGTAGACGCGCTGTCTTCAGGCGGCAGTTCCGAAAGGTGTGAGAGTTCGAGTCTCTCCGAGCGCACCACGAAAGCCGACCCCAAAGGGTCGGCTTTTTTCGTTTCCGTCGGCTTCCCGTAGTACAAAGTTTTCCGCTTCTTCCAACGCTCCCAGTTATGAAACAAGCCCGGCGGCTTCTGGCGCTGCTCGAAATCCTGACGGCGGAGGTACTGCTGATGGGGCTCGTGTTTGTCAGCTCCCTGCTCGCGTTCTTTTACTTGGCGCGGGTGGTTTTTGTGGAGCACTCCACGGCGCTCGATCAGTTTGGCTTTGCAAAGATGGATGCGCTGCGCCAGCATGAGCCGGGCCTCACGGCTTGGGTCGGTGTGATTACGTTTTTTGCTTCGCTGCCTTTTCTGGTGATGGTAGGCCTTATCGTGCCCGCTCTGATGTGGTGGCGGGGCTTGCGACGCGAAGCCACCGAAGTTTTTTTGGCCGTTGCAGGAGCCTCGGCGCTGAACCAGCTGCTCAAAAGCAGTTTCCATCGGGTGCGGCCTAGTTCGGCCTTGTTGCAGCAGATGGGCCTGAGCTTTCCCAGCGGCCATTCCATGATCGGGATGGCTTTTTACGGCTGCTTGGCCTGGATTTTATGGCGCCATCGGCAGCACCCGCTCTGGGCCGTGCTGCTCATGGCGTGGTCGGTGCTTATCGGCCTGACGCGCGTGTATTTGCACGTCCACTACACCACCGATGTGCTAGCCGGCTTTGCCGCTGGGTTGTTTTGGCTGATTCTACTGCGGATGGGCTTTCACTTCTGGTGGCGCAAAGAAGAGGAAACGCGGAAAAGCGTCCAATCATAACTAGTTGACTATTAACTAGTTATGATTGGACGCTTTTCCGCGTTTTAGCGGCAAGTGCTGGTGCTACAATTTTACTTTGACGCGCAGGGCCAAGAGGCCTTTCACGCCCTGTAGCTCTTCCAGTTCCAATTCCTCGATTTCGGGTTCGAGTAAGCCCCTATCTTGCAGATAGTCAAGGTATTCCATGTATTCTTCGGCGTCGCGCTGTTGTGCGTACACCAGCGCAATATGCCCCGGCTGGGTAAGCCGTTCGCCCGTTCCCAGGATGGTCGCTTTGTCGACGCGCTTCTTGATAATCTCGTAGCGGATGTTGTAGGTGCCGTCGACGTCAAACTGTCGCTCATCTTGCCGGAAACGGATGCTTAGCGGCTGGCTGTGAATCAGGATAAGCTGCGTCGTTTCGAGCGGCACCACCAAGCGTTGTTTAAGCGAGCTAGAGATGCGCGTAACCTCGACCATGACCAGTAACTGCCACAGTCTCAGGTTTTTCAGGAAAACTAGGTCAAACGGCTTATTCTCTACCAACGAGGCGCCGACGTAAATGCTGTGCTCGACGCCGTCGGTTTTGAACCGCTGGAAATAGTGCGGAAACATTTCCTGGGCCTTGGCTTCTTCTTCGTCGAGGTAGTCGCTGACGGTGTCGTTGAGCAGCGTGACGCTTTCCTCGAAAGCCTTGCGCCGCTTGTACAGAATGCCCAGTTCCGGGTCGATGTTGCTCCAATAATCGGCAATGACGGCGCGGAGTTCCGGCGTATTCTGGCCCAAATATTCAAACAGCGGCTCTACCTCGCGCTTCAGCGATTCCAGAATGTTCACCTCGTCGCCCGACAGAATGCCTTGTCTGAGTCGGCGTAAGTTCTTGTTAACGTAGAACTTAAGTTCGTCTAAGATTGGCAGGGCCTGAAACTCCGAGGCTTTTTTGAGGACTTTGTTGGCCAGCGAAAGGTGCTCAATCAGGTCGCTCTGGATGGCTTCGTTACGGGCAATGCTGCTGCCCCGAATGTCCGAGACGCCGTAGAGTGGGTACACGTCGTGGAAGACAATGTCCTCCATCTCCGCGTTTTTATTGCCTTCTTCTATCTTCTCCAGCAGATTGAGCGCCGCGTCGGTGAAGCGCCATTCCATGCTGGGGTGAATGGCCGTAAACTTCTCTTTGATAATGGATTGCACGCGCGTCTGGATTTCTTCAGCGTTGCGCTTGACGGCCACAGCAAACAGCGGCACAAACTGGTTGACCATCTCCAGGCAGAACTCGTTCAGATCGCCGGTGTTGGGCGAGCCGAGTTCGAGCAGACCCACGGTGTCGTCGCCGTAGGGCAGCAAGGCCAAAATGGCGCTGCGAATGCCGATATCCAGGATTTGCTGGCGAAGATCTTCCGGAATATCGGCCTTTTCCACGTCTTCGAGCACCAACGGCTGCCGGTCGAGCAGCAGGCGCTGATAAATCTGGCGGAAGCCCGAGGACGCGTCCTGGTTCTGAATCTGCTTGGTCAGAAAGCTGTGGTTAATCTTCCGCCCAAAATCCACGAAGGCGCGCTTCTTTTCGTCGTACGCCGCAATGCCGAGCTGCAAAAACGGGCGCTTGAAGAGTACACGCAGCTTCTCCTGAATTTGCTCCAGGCGGTCGGACGCCTGCAACACGTCGCGCTCCAGCAGGTCGTATTTCAACTCCGACAGGATTTCCTGATCGGTGACATCGACCAGATGCACAATGTTGAACCCAACAAATTCAAACTTTTCGGGCGGCAACAGTTCCCGCCACAAATCGGAGCGGTGCAGGTTGCGACTCAGCTGGTCAATCTGTTCGGGTGAAAGTTCAGGCTTTTCTCCTACTAAGCTCACTTTCAAGAACTTATGGTTATAGTCCACGCCGTAGTGTCGATACAGGCCGATGCTGTAGTCGGGCACGGTGAAGATGATGGTACCCGGACTCGGAAGCCGCACGCCGTAAATTTGTTCCAGCACCTGCAAATACGCCAGCCGCGTCAGGTACACTTCCATCGCCCGCATCGTTACGTTGAGCGGCTGCTTAACCGTTTTGTTGGGATTGAGCAGTACTTCGCCAAAGCGCGGCGTATGGTAGAAGCTAAAGCGCTGAAACGGACCCATCACCCCGCTGATATCGGAGTAAAAAGAGGCCGGCGGAAACACCGCTAGCATCAGCGTTTCCACTAAGTCGCAGCCGCAGTTGAGGGTTTCCAGGTCGGAAATGGGGCCGTGGGCCCAGTCGGCTTCGGCCACTTGCTCGCCGATGGAACGCGCCAGCAGGGCTACGCCGGGGTTGCTATCCGACTCACGCTCGCGCCAGTACGCGATAAGCGGCTCGAGGCTGAGCGTCGCCTTGAACGGAAAGGTCCCGATGACCGGAGGAACAGGTGATTCTTTGAGCATAGCAAAAATAAAACACGCTGTTTTCGTAATTGATTTCAACGCCTGCCCTGTGCGCCAGGGCAGGCTTCTATACGCTATTGCGCCCAGCAGCGGCCACGGCCAGCAACCGGGCGCAAAATGGGTTTATGCTAAGATAATGATTAATAGCGGGTTGTGCTTAGGCCAGAACCCTATGCTTATGGGGTGATGACAATCGGGTTGAGCAGGTTTTTGCCCGTAGCATCGGTGAGGTCGTAGGGCTTGCCCTGAAAGACCAGGGTTTTCTTCTTGTTGCGGTAGCAAGTGCAGCAGCCGTTTACATCGTCGAAGTCGCCGTCTAGGTTGATGTTGCGGACGTGGTAAATGGCCTTGGTGCGGGGCAGGTAAATGTCGTAGCGATACGAGTTGAGCTTGCGCGTGCCGGTCTGTAAAAAGGGCGCGTTGTTGTTGAGCAAAATGCTGTCGCCTGCATTGACGACGGGCCGATACAGCCGCACCTTATCGGGTGTACTTTTCGCCGAATCGCTGGTGACGAGGTAGCGCGTCAGCACCACCGAATCGACTTGCGCCGGCTGAAACCGGTTGGCACTGCTCGGGTCGAGGTTAAAGCGAAACACGACGGCATCGGCGTAGGCATCCTGGCAAGTGCAGGCTACGCTGCCGCAGCAAGCCGCCACGAGCGCAGCCGAAGAAATAACCAAAAGCCAAGTAAAAAAGGAGCGAAGCATACTGCGAAGATAAGCGCCGGCCGCTTGCTCGGGCACAACAAAAAAGCCAGCCCGAAGCCGGGCTGGCTTTCTACGCATTGAACGGTGGATTATTGTTTGACAAAGCGCTTGGTTTCGGAGCCGGCGCGTGTCGTGATTTTGTAGTAGTAAGTGCCGGAAGGCAAGTCGCCCACGTTCACCGATAGGGTTTGCGGACCTTTTTCCTGCTGTTGGCTTTGCTGCACTGTGCGCAGCGTGTTGCCACGGCTGTCCAGCAAATCGATCGTTACCGGGCCGGCTTTTTTTACGCTGTATTCCAGCTGACTCGTGACGACGGCAGGGTTCGGATACACGTTAGAATCGGCACCGAGTCGCTCCGCGCGGTCGCTTTGTTGCGGGGCGTTAGGGTCCATGAGCAGAAACACGGCCGGTCGGAAAAAGCGCCCAGCACCGTTTTTGTGCCTGCCCTTGCCCGTACGGGCCAGTTGGTTAGGCTGGTCGCTGGCAGGAGCATATTTGCCGGCAATCGCTTGCAGATCAGCCGTCCACTTGGCTTTCTGCGGCTCGACTTCCTGCGCCAGCTTGCTGATGTTGGCGTCGTATTTCTGCGCCAGTTGGGCCACGTTCAGCATCACCGCGCGGCTTTCAGTGCGTAGCTGTTGCAGTTGCTGTTTTTGGGCATCGGTCAGGGCGGCGCGAGGGGTGTTGGCCGCCGCACCGGCTGGCCGCAGGCTTTGGCGCAAGGCTTTGCCGCGCTCGCGCACCTGCTGCAACTGCGTGCGATACGTTGCCAGTTGCGACTTGTCGGCGGCGGAAAGCTGTTCTTCCAGCTTCAGGCGTTGCTGGCGCACAACGGGCAGAACATTCTGGCGGACGTAAGCGGCGGCTTCTTTGCGCCCTGGCTTGTTGCCCCAACGGCCCTGGGCTCCTTCCTGCGCTTGGCTGCTCAGTCCGCTTAGCAGCACAAACAAGGTCAGCGTCAGGGTTTTGAAGAAATTAATTTTCATAAAGGAATACTGATAGGAGATGATGACTCGGGAAGTATTCCATAGATGCGGCCACAATAGCTGCGTTTAATGAAGTGCATAAAAAAACCACTCTGCTTACCAGAGTGGTTCTGTAAATAATTGATAGTGAAGTTCTTATATAATTATGTTTTTCTCCGTTGCTAGAGTCCCGCGCTTACAATGCTCCGCTTGATGCCTTCGGGGAAAGGCGATACGTTGATTTCGTGCATCTCCAACTTGATGGCGTTTTGATCAATGGGCTCAGTGGCAAGTAGTTGCATGCGCAGCGTGTCGGAATCGGTTTCCAGCTGCGGACGAATCTGGGCGAGGGCGAGGCGCAACGCATCGGCATCGGCTAGGCGGGGCGCATCGCTCTGCGAATAGCCGTGGTACATGGCGACCCGCACATTGGAGCGGCCAATGCCTTCATAGGTGCCGATAACCTGGCCCCGGTCGTTCATAATCTGGACTTCGGCGCGCAGGCTGGTCCGGCGATATTCTAGGGGCATCCCGAAAAGGCTCGGCGCCATGAAGGTCAGCATCTGGAAAGCCTGGAAGCCGCGGCCGGCGCGGGCGGCAGTAGCCTCGGTTACCTGGAGGCGGGCGTAGCCAAACAGCAGGCTATCGCCCGAATCGGTAATGTTTTGGTTAATTTCGTTTTGAAACAGCTTTTGCGGGTCTTCGGGCAGGGCTCCGTCGGAAGCCGCCAGCGGTCCTGTCTGCACAGCTACCTCCAGCGTAGGCAGGCGAGTCGAAAGACTGGCGCTAGGCGTGCGAAACATAGCCTGGTCAGCCGATTTGCATCCTGCTAATGTGGCCCCGCTGAGCAAAAGAAGGAATGTTGAGCGTAAAAAATGTTTCATATTACCTGAAAATCAAGTTTGTAAGCCCGATAGAGGTAACAAATTTACTGGCTTTCCAAGTAGCATGAAATAACATTTATATTAATATTCTTCTAAAATGTTTGATCTCTTGCAGGGTGAAATCGGGTAATGTGATTAAACAAAAAAGCACCTGCATTTTCCGCAGGTGCTTTCGGCAAGAGGTTGCCCGTGAGGATTTTGACTTTAATGCAGCTGTTGGGCTACGCTGCTATCCGTTTCGGCCAGCTCGGTGAGGGGCTCACCGTAGTAATCGTCGATGAATTCGCCTTCCCACCGGGCCACGACCGCCGAGGCCAGGCAATTGCCGATGACGTTTACGGCTGTGCGAGCCATGTCCATGAGGGCATCAATGCCCAAAATGATGAAAACCGGCCATGCCGGCAGGTTAAACGATGCTACCGTAGCCAGCAGAATCACGAGCGACGCGCGCGGCACACCGGCTACGCCTTTGGAGGTAAGCATGAGGGTGAAGACCATCACCAGCTGCTGCCCAAACGACAGTTCGACGCCGGCGGCCTGCGCCACAAATACCGCAGCCAGCGATAGATACAGCGTCGTGCCGTCGAGGTTGAAGGAATAGCCCGTTGGCATGACGAACGCAACAATGCGGCGTGGCACACCGATGCTTTCCATCGCTTCCATAGCTCGCGGCAACGCGGCTTCGGAACTGGTGGTGGCAAAGGCAATGCTCACGGGTTCGGCGATGGCTTGCACGAAGCGTTTGACCGGGATGCGGGCAATCAGGGCGATGGGCAGCAGCACCAGCAGCAGAAACGCAAAGAGCGCCGCATACAGCGTCAGGAGCAGTTGGGCAGCATTCAGCAGCGGGGCAAAACCCATTTTGCCCACCGTGTAAGCCAGTGCGCCGCCCACGCCCAGCGGCGCAAAAAACATCACCACGTTGGTGAATTTGAACATCACTTCCGACAGGCTTTCGGCCCACACCAGCATGGGGCGGCGGTGCTTCTCGTGCACCATGGCTAGGCCAATAGCGAAAATAATGGCAAAGATTACTACCTGAAGCACTTGCCCTTCGGCTACCGACTTGGCAATGTTCTCGGGAAAGATGTGCAGAATAATATCCGAAGCGGTTTGGCTGACCGCTTGCAGCTTTTCTGCCCCAGTGTCGGCACCGGCCTGGCTGACGCCCACGCCGGCCCGCGAAATATTAATGGCCGCCAACCCAATGAACAGCGCGAACGTGGTGACAATTTCGAAGTACACCAGCGCCTTCAGTCCCATTTTGCCCACCTGTTTCAGGTCGGCGTGGCCAGCAATGCCGACTACCAGCGTGGCGAAAACCAAGGGGGCAATGATGGTTTTCACCAGGCGCAAAAACGCATCGCTGAGCACCTTCATGTTCAGGGCCATGGCCGGGAAGTCGTGCCCAAACTCAGCGCCCACAAACATGCTGACCACAATCCAGAACGTGAGCGAGCGGCGCTGGGCCGCGTAGGCCGCCAGCGCCAGCAAAAACAGCCAACGCGCAATGCGGGGCACCTGAACCGAGAGCGAGTCGGGATTGTAAACCTGAAAAATAGTAAGAGCTAAGGCAATCAGGAAAAGGATGCCTGCCAGCGGAACGAGGCGCGAAAACTTCATGCGGAAAATGCAAGGGGTGAGAGGCGAAACTCAGCAAAGATAAGTTTTGTCCGTTGCCGGTTGCGGGTGTCCGCCACCGGTTATTGAATCCCGGTGGATATCTTTCGGTTTCGAATGCTGTGTCGCGCCTGCTACTGCCTCAATAGCAGCGCCGAACACCCGTTAAGCCCTCTTTGCATGCTCACTTGGTCGCTGGAACCCTACGAACTACCGTTGCGCTTTACCTGGAAGATTTCCCGCAATGCTTCCGATGCCAAAACCAATCTGATTGTATCGGTGCGCGACTCGGCCGGCGGCCCCGTCGGGTGGGGCGAAGCAGCGCCCAACGTCCGCTACGGCGAAGTGCCCGCTGAATTGGCTTTAAAGTTTAATAAATTGATTGTCAACGGTTTAAATAAAATTAAATCATTGACTGAACTCGACGAATTTCTCAACGCTAATGCGCCGGCCCATGCCTTGCGGTTTGCTATTGAGTCGGCGTATGTGCACCGCGAGGCCTTGCGCACCGGCCGATCGGTGGCGCAGGTGCTGGGGTTGTCTGCGCCGGCCGCAGCCGTGCCTACGGCCTTCACGCTCCCGATTATGGAGCCGGGTGCCGTGGCTGCTTTCGTGCGGGAGCAGCGCATGGAGCGGTTTAAGCTTTTGAAAATCAAGGTGAACCAAGAAAGTGGCTTTGACCTACTCCGCGAGCTAAACCGGCTGTTGCCCGGTCGGCCGCTCATCATCGACGGCAACGAGGCCTGGCACGATGCCGACAGCTTGCTGCGATTTTTGGAGCAGGCCGCAACGCTACCCGCTCTTTCGGTGCGGGCTCTTGAGCAGCCGCTGCCGGCCGCCTGCGCCGACCATTACCGCTACTTGCGCTCGCGCGTGCCTTATCCGCTTTTCGCCGACGAATCGGTGACCGACGCTGCCGACTTTGGCGACATCGCGCAGCAATTTCACGGCGTAAACATGAAGCTGATGAAGGCCGGAGGCTACCTGAACGGTGTGCGTCTGTTGCGTCAAACGCAATCTCACGGCCTCCAAACGATGCTTGGCTGCATGGTGGAAACGACGCTGGGCATCTGGTCGGCGCTGCAAGTCAGTAGCTTAGCTCAAATCTGCGACCTTGATGGTATGCTCGTCGTGCGCGACGAACCTTTCGGGCTGGTTACCGAAGCCGACGGCTTGCTCCGGCCCCAAACCGAGGTGCCGGCGCTTGCCTTGCTAACCGAACCACGCTAGCCAAACCTTATTTGACTTGGCTGAGCTGCTGGTCGAGCGCTTTGAGTTGCTGATCAATCTGGGTGGTGTTGGCCGGGCGCTGGCCGCTGCTGAGCAAAGAGATCTTGTCGTTGAGCAACTGAATTTTCTGGGCCATCAGCGTGATCTTGCTGTTTAGGCTCGTAAGGCGGCTTTCCATCTCGGCGGCGCTGCTAGGCGTGTCGCGGTCGATGTACTGCTGGTATTGTGCCGTGGCAGGCACCGAATTGTCGCCGCGCGCGGCAGCGGCGCTGGCGGGCGTCGCAAACACGATATCGCCCTGCATGGTCACGTAGTCGCCTTCGCGCAGCGTGGTCATTTTGCCTACCGGCAGCTCCACAATACCGCTTTTGTAGTTGACTTTGGTGCCGTTGGCGAGCTGCACATTTTTGGTAAGAGGCGTGATTTTTGTGCCCTGCCGCAACACTACCGCGCCGTCTTTCATCAGAAACTGGTCGGTAGAGTTGGCCGATACCGCGCCGGCTGGTTTGGGTGCGGTTTTGGATTGAGCCGCAGCAGCCAGCGGTAGTGAGAGGGACAAGGCCAAAAGAGCAGAGGGGAAGACGCGGTTCATGGAGATGAAAATCAGGGAAGAGGGATGAGCTTTCTCTTACGCGAAAGCGTAAGAGAAAGCTGCAAAGGCAGGTTTGTAGGAATATTTTCAAAAATCTTCGGAACCATGTTGCAACATTAAATGTATGTACATATATTTGCAACGCATTCCGGTAACGGCTTATGCTTTCTATGAAAATTGAAGACGAGATCAAGCAGCGCACTTTCAAAAACGAATACCAGAAAGCCTACATCAACACGGTGTACACAGCTGGTTGGCTAGAGCAGCGGCAAGCAGCTGCCTTCCGCGATTTTGGCATTACGTTGCCGCAATACAATGTATTACGCATTCTGCGGGGCCAGCACCCTAAGCCTTCTACAGTTAATCTCTTGATTGAGAGAATGTTGGATAAGACCAGCAACGCCTCTCGCATCGTGGATAAGCTGGAAGCGAAACAGCTGGTAACCCGCACCGTGTGCCCCTCCAACCGGCGGGCCGTGGACATTCGCATCACCGAACAAGGCCTAAACCTGCTGCTCAGCATGGACGAGGTCGCCAATCAACATACGGGCCTAAGCAACCTCAGCGAGGGCGAAGCCGCCCAACTCAACGCTTTACTCGATAAAATCCGCGACTGACGGCTTTCAGTTACTTTTCTTTTTCACTCATGAAAAAAATTGCTCTGTCGGCCCTGGTAGTGGCCACCCTGTTCACTTCTTCGACTTACGCCGAAAATCCTGCTGCCACCAAGACTGCGCCCCGCACGACCAAAGCTGCCGGTACCGTTTATAAGCTGCAACCCCAACTCAGTACCTTGGGCTGGGACGCCAAAGCCGTAACCCACGGCCACAACGGTACCCTGCAATTCTCTGATGGTCAATTGGTTGTGAAAGGCAATCAACTGATCGGCGGTACGGCCACCGTGGACATGAAAACGCTGAAAGCCACCGACATCACCGATGCCGAAAACAACGGCAAGTTCATGGGCCACATGAATTCGGATGATTTCTTCAGCATCGCGAAGTACCCAACGGCTACTTTCAAAATCACGAGCGTAACGCCGATCAAAGGTGCTGCTGCCAACGCCAACAACGCCACCATCACTGGCGACCTGACCATCAAGGGCAAAACCAATCCCGTGACGTTCCCGGCGAAAGTAGGCGTGAAAAACGGCGTAGCGGCTGCTAGCGGCACAGCTACCATCGACCGCACCAAATACGACATCAAATACGGCTCGAAGTCGTTCTTCGAAGGCATTGGCGACAAAGCCATCTACGACGAGTTTACGTTGAACTTCAACGTAATCGCCAAGCAGTAATTTCGTAACGTGCTTATAATAAGCGCGTTATACATACCCGTTGCACCAACAAAAAAGGCTTCTCCTGTTCAGGAGAAGCCTTTTTTGTTGGTTCGCTGTCCAGTCTAGCGGCCAGAGCCCGAGGACGCGGGCGCTAGCTGAGCAGGGGAAGCAGGTGCTGCTTCGGGCGCCGCAGCGGGCACCGACGGGGTAGCAGGCGCCGCCGTGGGCGTTGGCTGCACCGTGACCGCGTTGTTGCGCAGCACCAGGTGCAGGGGCGATAAGCCGGCTTCCCGCAGGCTCACGATTCCGTAAACGGTTTCGCCGGGTTTGATGAACCGGTTCGTCAGGTCGAAGCTGGTAAACTCGCGCTGGAGGTTCTTATTGGCTGCACTGGCGCCCAGAATGTTGCCGCCCGCGATGGCAAAGCCCGTCGGCAGAAAAGTAGCGCCGGTCGTCTGGCCTGTATTTGCGTTATACGTGCCGCCCACATTCACATTGGCCATGAGGTAGAGCAGGTAAATCCAAACGCCCTGTTTCAGGTCGAGGGAGGCCTGCAAGGAGGGCACCGGCTGCACCGGCCGGTCGCCGAAGTACAGCTCCGTGTCGCGAGAGAAGTTCAGCTCCGAAGCCGTGTTGTTGGTCACGCGAACGGCCACTACTTGGTAGCCGCGCTTGCGTTCTCTCTTAACGTACTTCTTGTTGTGGCCGCCCGTGGCAAGAGCGCTGTACTGGTAGCCAAAGCTGATGGGCGCGTTCTGCGAAGTAACGGATTGATAGCTCGCTATCCGGTTCGGACGAATAGGTGCGTAGCTGCCAGCGCATCCGGTGGCCATTAGCAGGGTGCTGCCTGTCAGGAAATAAGTAAAGTTTTTGAGCATAGAATAAAGCAAAGGATGAAGTGAAGAATCGGGCAAACAGTGATAATCGTGTTTGCTGCAAAACTATACTTCATCTTTTCTTCACCAAGTGCGTGCCCTTATATTCCTTTATAATTATAACATTATCCGGCTTAGGTTATAAAATTCAGAAGGTGCTAAAAGCAAAGTATTTAGCTTGGGATATGCAGCTCGTGAGGTAGTACAAACTTAAGGTTGCGACTCTTGCTGCGCCCGTGTAGCTGCCCCAAAAACTCATCTACTTCCGACTTGTATTCGAGCCACAAATCCTCGTGTAAGTTCTGCAAAATCAGCTGCGTGGTGCGGGCCGCCAGACGCGCGGTGCTCACAAAAAAACCGTTGTATACGCTTTCGAACTGACCGGTGTAGTTGTCAAAAATCAGCCGCAGCGTGTACAGGTTCAGGTCGACTTCCAGGCGCTTGTCTTTGGTAATGCGGCGGGCGCGGGCTGTTTCCTTGGTGGCTTTGGAAAGCGCTTTGTTGAGGCTGCGGTTGAGCAGGCGGCCCGTCACGGCCACGTTGAACAGCTCGTGGATGCGGTCGGAGGTTTCCTCGAACACCTGCTCCAGCGTTACGTCGGGCAGTAGCTCGTAGGCGAAGGTTTCGTACAGCTCGGCATCGCGGCGCACGGCGCGCAGTAACAGGGTTTCCTTCTCCTTGTCGGAGAGGCGTTTGAGGGCCTTTTTGAAATCGGCGGAAGGAACAGGCATTAGAGAGAGTCAGTTAGGACCGGGTAGAGGCGGGAAGAAGGCCGAAAGTACGCCGGATTTCGGAGTGCGGCGTACCCGTTGCAGCCTACGGATTGAGGGCGGTTTGGGTAGTATAGATAAAGCCGAATACGACGAAACGATTCTGCCAGCCAAGGGGTTATAGAAGGCCGACGGGGCATATCAATGCACTTTTTGCCTGATTTTCCGTATTTTTGCACTATGAATACCAAACCGCAAATCGATTACGACGAGGACGTACTGCTACTGGAGGAAACCATCGATGTGCGCGACCTGATCGTGTACAACGACGACGTCAACACCTTTGAGCACGTCATCCAGACCCTCATCGACGTGTGCGGCCACGAAGCCGAACAGGCCGAGCAGTGCACGCTGCTTATTCACTACAAAGGGCAATGCACGGTAAAGCACGGCGCTTACGACGAGCTGGCCGACATGTGCACTGCCATTCACGACCGCGGCATTTCGGCCGACGTAATGTAGTATTTGGTAGCAAACACAGGTAGCGGTTCGCTTTTCACTCTGGTAGAAAAGCGAACCGCTATTGTTTCATATACCAAGACCTGTTTTGTAAGCAATTGATAATCAATTACTTGTATTTAGATGGAATTTCCTTCCAAACTGATAGAGAACGCCGTAGGGGAGCTGGCTAAGCTGCCGGGCATTGGGCGCAAAACCGCGCTGCGGTTGGCGTTGCACCTGCTCAAAGCCGAAACCGAAACCACGAGTTCGCTGGCCGAAGCACTGGCCAAAATGCGCTTCGAAATCACGTATTGCGACACTTGCCACAACATCTCCGACACGGAGGAATGCAGCATTTGCGCCAACAAGCTCCGCGATCATGGCACGGTGTGCGTGGTTTCGGACATCCGCGACGTGATTGCCATTGAGAACACGGGCCAGTACCAGGGCGTGTACCACGTGCTGGGCGGCGTGATTTCGCCCATCGAGGGCGTCGGCCCCTCCGATCTGCACATCGATACGCTGATGCAGCGCATTCCGGAGTCGGAGATAAAGGAGATTATCCTGGCCATCAGCCCTACGATGGAAGGCGACACGACGGCGTTTTATTTGTCGCGCAAGCTCAAGGAGTTTCCGGAAGTGCACATCAGCAGCATTGCCCGCGGCATTCCGGTGGGCGGCGAGCTGGAGTACACCGATGAGGTCACGTTGGGCCGCAGCATCGTGGAGCGCCAGCGGCAAGTGCGCTAACGAAGCGTACAGAAGCGGAAGGGGCGGAGTCTGCTGCCGCCTGTCGAGTTTGATTTGCAGCGCTAGAGTTACTATCTAGTGTAAGTCTTTCAACGGCAGGCGGGGCAGGCGCCGCCCTTTGTGCATTTGGTGCGGCAACTCTGCTTACCTTTCGCAGCACCCGAATCTTTGCTTTCTGCGCCCCGTGAAGCTATCCGTCGTCATAGTCAACTATAACGTCTGCTATTTCCTGGAGCAGACGCTGCTGTCGGTGCGGCGGGCGGTGGAGAAGCTGGGCGCGCCCGCCGAGGTGTTTGTCGTCGACAACAACTCCGTGGATGGCTCCGTAGCAATGGTACGCACCCGATTCCCGGAAGTGATTCTGCTTGAAAATCAAGACAATCCGGGTTTCTCCAAAGCTAATAACCAAGCCATTCGGCAGGCGCGGGGCCAATATATTCTGCTGCTCAACCCCGATACGGTAGTCGAGGAAGATACCTTCCGGGCCTGCTGCGATTTTCTGGACCAACATCCCAACGGGGGCGGCTTGGGGGTAAAAATGCTGGACGGGCAGGGCGAGTTTCTGCCCGAAAGCAAGCGCGGGCTGCCTACGCCTTGGGTGGCTTTTTACAAGGTGTTTGGGCTCGCCAAGCTTTTCCCGAAATCTCGTTTATTTGGCCGCTACCATCTGGGGTATCTTCCTAAGGATCAGATACATGAGGTCGATGTTCTGAGCGGGGCGTTTATGCTGCTGCGCCGCGAAGCGCTGGACCAAGTTGGGCTGCTCGACGAAGACTACTTCATGTACGGCGAGGACATCGACCTCTCGTACCGGCTCACCCGCGGCGGCTGGAAAAACTACTACTTTCCCGGTACGCGCATCATTCACTACAAAGGCGAAAGCACGAAGCGCACGAGCGTCAATTATGTGTTCGTGTTTTATCAGGCGATGGTCATCTTTGCCCGCAAGCACTTCGCGCCGGGGCGAGCGGGCATCTTTTCAGTGCTCATCAACTTGGCCATCTGGCTGCGGGCCGGCATGGCCGTGGCTCGGCGGCTGCTGGTGCAGGCCGCTCCCGTGCTGCTCGATGCCGGCCTGATTTACGCCGGCATGTACTTGCTGAAGACGTACTGGGAAAACAACCACAAATACGTCCGGGTACCGTATCCGCCGCAATTTATGCTCGTGGCGGTGCCGGCTTACATTGCTGTGTGGCTCGGGTCGGCTTACCTGGCGGGTGCTTACGACCGGCCCACGAAAACCTCGCGCATCGTGCGCGGCATATTCGTCGGTACCATCCTGATTTCAGCCTTTTCCAACTTTCTAGATGCGTACCGTTTTTCCAAAGCGCTCATTATTCTGGGCGGTGTCTGGAGTGTGGCGGCTTTGGCAGGAAGACGGGCCCTGGAGCATTTTGTGCGCTATCGCAATTTTCGCCTGAGCGAGCGTCGGCACAAAAACGTCGCCATCGTCGGGTCGTGGGAGGAAAGCGTTCGGGTGCGCCACCTGTTGGAAGCCTCGGGTGTGCAGGCGCGCGTAATTGGCTACGTAAGCCCGGTGCCGGTACCCGATGCCGTCATGGCCACGGCCACGGACTTCGAGCCTGCCGAAGCACCCGCTTCGCCCGTCGGCGATTTGCTGGGCGAGGTGCGCCAGCTCGACGACATCATCCAGGTCTATGAGCTCAATGAACTGATATTTTGTGGTAAAGACCTGTCAGCCAGTCAGATAATAGCTCTGATGGTGAGCTTGCACGAACACCAGACGGTAGCTTACAAAATCTTGCCGCAGGACAGCGAATATATCATTGGCAGCTCCAGCAAAGACGCGCCCGGCGATTATTACGCCCTCGACATTGCTCTGAACCTGTTTCAACCCCAACAAGTCCGCAACAAGCGCCTGCTCGACGTGTTCTTCAGCCTTGGGCTGCTGCTTGGGGCACCTGTTCTGATCTGGGCTGAGCAAAGCAAAATGGGGTTTTTGCGCAATTGCCTGCGTGTATTAGCGGGAGGCTACACTTGGGTAGGGCTGCGCTACGCGGCCGGGCCGCGTCGTACGGCGCGTGCGGTGCTATCGCCCGCCGATGCGGCCGACGCGGCCGTGACGCTAACGCCCGCCGCCCGCCGGCGCCTGGAACTGCTCTACGCCAAAGACTACGAGCCGTCGGCCGATTTGCGGATCATGTTCCGCCACTTTCGGTGGTTGGGCACCGAAAGGAAATCATCAACCAAAAAATAGAGAAATTGCCTGTCGAGTTGGTTGTATCCCTTACATTAACCGTGGAAGGGAGACGCCGGTAGCTTTCTAGGGGCTACTTACATTCTCCGTACTTTTGCCGCATTCCATTCAGTTTCGTTTCCTATGGCCAGTTCCGCTGCACTTGCTGCCTCCGTTTTATCCGATCGCATCAGCGCGTTACAAGAATCGCAGACCATTGCCATGGCCAAAAAGGCCCGCGAATTGATCGCCCAAGGCATTGACGTCATCAATCTGAGCTTCGGCGAACCCGATTTTCAAACGCCTGAATACATCAAGGACGCCGCCAAGCAGGCCCTCGACGAAGGCTACACCAAGTATACGCCAGTGCCCGGCTACGTGGATCTGCGCCAAGCTATTGCCGACAAGCTGAAGCGCGAAAACCATTTAGACTACGAGTGCGAAAACATCGTGGTCAGCACCGGCGCCAAGCAAGCTCTGGCCAATACCGTGCTGAGTCTGGTGAACCCCGGCGAAGAGGTCATCGTGTTTGCGCCTTACTGGGTAAGCTACGAAGAGATGGTGCGGCTGGCCGAGGGCGTTTCGGTTACGCTGATGGGCGCGCTCGAAAACGACTTCAAAGTGACGGCTGCGCAGCTCGAAGCCGCCATCACGCCACGCACCAAGCTCATCATGTACTCCTCGCCCTGCAACCCTACGGGCTCGGTGTTTTCGCGCGAGGAACTGGCCGAGATTGCGGCTGTGGTAGCACGCCACCCGCAGGTGCACATCATTGCCGACGAGATCTACGAGTACATCAACTTTGTGGGCGAGCACGTCAGCATCGCACAATTCGATGAGATTAAAGATCGCGTTATCACCGTCAACGGGTTCTCCAAAGGCTACGCCATGACGGGCTGGCGCGTGGGCTACCTGGCGGCGCACAAGCAAATTGCGTCGGCTTGCGAGAAAATGCAGAGCCAAATTACTTCTGGCACCTGCTCCATTGCGCAACGCGCCGCGCTGGCTGCCTTGAAGGGTGGTCGTTCTTCGGCCGATGAAATGGTAGAAGCCTACCGCCGCCGCCGCGATTTGGTGCTGGAGCTAGTGGCTGATATTGAAGGACTTATCACGCCCAAACCCAGCGGCGCCTTCTACATTTTCCCTGATGTAAGCGGCTTTTTTGGCAAAACGGCCCCCGACGGTTCCGTTATCGAAAATGCCACGGACTTGGCGATGTTCCTCCTCAACGATGCCCACGTAGCAGCCGTATCGGGGGAAGCTTTTGGTGCTCCTAGCTGCGTGCGCTTCAGCACAGCTGCCGCCGATGAAAAGCTGCGGGAAGCATTTCTGCGAATCAAAGACAGTCTTAAGCGGTTGGTTTAACTATTTGTGTATCAATAGTTTGCAAAAGAACGCGCTGCGGTGCGTTCTTTTGGTTTTAGAGCAATTCTGACACTGCGGCTTTGGTTTTCGGAGCAAGATTGCCTGCCAAAATCGAATGGGAAGCATCCCTGAAGCCATATCAAGGGGCTAAGTTGAACTTGGCGTCTTGCATGCGAAAAATGCATTCTACCTTTGCGCCTTCATTTCAAATCACTGCAATGCCCACTGCTCCGTCGCCCACTGCGCTTCCCGATTTGTTTGACGCCTTCAACCGGCTTACGGTCCTGATTGTGGGCGATGTGATGATGGACGCGTACGTGTGGGGCAAGGCCGGGCGTCTTTCGCCGGAGGCGCCGGTGCCAGTTGTAAACGTCAGCCGTACCGAGCAGCGCTTGGGCGGGGCCGCCAACGTTGCCCTGAACGTGCAGGCGATGGGCGCCACGCCGTTGCTCTGCGCCGTAGTAGGCGACGACGCTGGCGGCGATCAACTGCTTGGTTTACTGCAAGATAAAGAACTATCGGCCGAAGGTATTGTGCGTAGTTCGCACCGCCCGACTACCGTAAAGCAACGCATTCTGGCGGCCGGACAACACCTGTTGCGCATCGATTCGGAAGTAGAGCACGATCTGAACGCCGAAGAAAGCCAACTGCTGGTAGCCCGTTACGAAGCCTTGTTGCCCCGCGCCGACGTGGTTATCTTCGAAGATTACGACAAAGGCGTGTTGAATCAGGCTAGTATCCAGCACTTTGTCACGCTGGCCCGCAAGCACGGCGTGCCCACAGTAGTCGACCCGAAAAAGAAGAATTTCCTGGCCTATACGCAGTGCACGCTCTTTAAGCCCAATCTGAAGGAACTGCGCGAAGGCCTGAAGCTGGATTTCGACGATACCACCGCCGACCGACCCATGTTTGAAGCCGCCGTAGATCGCTTGCGCGAATTGCTGCAGCCCGAAATAATATTGGTAACACTCTCAGAGAGAGGAGTTTTTAGTGAGTCAGCCGCGACAGGCCGTACCTACATTCCGGCGCACGTACGCATGATATCCGACGTATCCGGGGCCGGCGATACGGTGATCAGCATTGCGGCCTTGTGCGTGGCTTTGGGCGTAGCGCCGCCGGTGTTAGCGGCTTTGGCCAACCTAGGCGGCGGCTTGGTGTGCGAGCAGGTAGGCGTAGTGCCCATCGAGAAGCAGCGGCTGCTCGATGAAGCTATGCAGGTAAAGCTATTGGGCTAACAATCAAATTATTGCCCAATTATTACTCCGTATTTGTTAACCAGCCCAGGCAGGCCTTCGAGTACGAAGCGGGCCTTTTTGAGCGGGTTGATGTCGGGGTCGATGATGAACCCGGTAGCGGTGCGAAAATCGGCGCCGGAAAGCTGCGTTTGGTGAAATACCGCTCCGTTGAGGGTGCATTCTTGGAAATCAGCGTTGGCTAGGTCGGCGCCAGTGAAGTCGGCGTCTGTTAGGTTGCAGTGCCCGAAGTGCGTACCCGGCATCCGCTTGCCATAAAAGGAAGCATAGGAGAGCTGGCAGCGGTCGAAATGCACTTCAAACAGCATGTCGCGGCAGGCCGTAAACTGCAATCCCGAGAGCTTACAGTCTTGAAAAGCAACGTTTTGCAGCCCCGTGCCCGCCAGCGAAGCCAACGACAGGTTGCAGCGCTCAAACAGACAGTCGACAAACCGCTTATTGCCCAAAGTGGCGCTGGCAAAGTCACCGCCGATAAAATGGCATTGCTCAAATTCAGCATGCGGACGCAAGTGTTCGCTGGTCCAGCGCTCAAATACGTTTTCGGCCGGAAATTTATCCGGCTTGCAGGAAACAGAACGACGTTTCATACAGAGCAACAATCCGGGCTAAAGGCTGCCTTCGCGCGCTAACACGCTGAATTCCTTCACCGTATTGACGAACACCTTCACGTTGTCCGGATTGGTATCGGGGTACACGCCGTGGCCCAGGTTGGCAATGTGGCGGTGCGGACCAAATTGCTTAAGCATCTGAATAGTAGCGTGTTGTACTTGCTCGGCCGTGCCGTATAGGGCACAAGGGTCGAGGTTGCCTTGCAGGGTTTTGTCGTTGCCGATGGCGGCGCGTACTGCCCGCGGGTCTTCGTTCCAGTCCAAACCAATGGTGCGGCAATTCAGGCGGGCAAATTCCGGAATGGCGAAGTAAGCGCCCTTGGCAAATACCGTAACTGGCACTTCCGGAATCGCGTCGCAGATTTCGGCGATGTAGCGCGTCGAGAATTCGTGGTAATGAGCCGGAGGTAATATACCAGCCCACGAGTCAAAAACCTGCACCAGATTGGCACCGGCAGCTACCTGCGCCTTCAGGTACGCGATGGTGGTTGCCGTGATTTTGCGCAACAACTCGTGCGCCAGTTCTGGCTCGGCATACAGCAAACGACGGGCTTTGGAGAAGGTTTTGGATCCGTGTCCTTCCACCATATACGCCAGAATCGTCCAGGGGGCGCCGGCAAAACCAATCAGCGGCACACGGCCATTGAGGGCCCGCTTGGTCACGCGAATGGCTTCCAGCACGTAACCCAAGTGCTCCTCGGGGTCGGCGATGCGCAGGTTTTGCACGTCCTTTGCCGATTTGATGGTGGTCGGGAAGAGTGGCCCGCGGGCCTCCAGCATCTCGTAAGGCAAGCCCATGGCTTCGGGCACCACCAGAATGTCGGAAAAGATAATGGCCGCGTCAACGTCCAGCGCATCCACCGGCTGAATGGTGACTTCCGCTGCCAGTTCTGGTGTTTCGACAAGCTCCTTAAAACCGCTCAGACGTGCCCGCAAAGCACGGTATTCGGGCAAAATGCGGCCGGCCTGGCGCATGAGCCAGACGGGAGTACGTTCGGTTTCTTCGCCACGAGCGGCGCGGAGCAAAAGGTCGTTTTTGAGCATAACAGAAGCAGATGGAACTGCAAGTTACAGTGCCCAAATGAATAGCGGTATTTATTTAACGTAACTATTTGATTAATAGATAATTACGTATTATTATGACTGAGAAAGCATCTCGCAAACTCTAGCTGCTCAAGCCCGGAAACAGTGCCTTGATCGCCGTAGCTAAAAAATTGACACCAATAGCCAGCGTAATAAAACCCATGATGCGTGCCAGCGCCGACATGCCCGGCCGGCCCAAAAACCGCGTCAGGCGCAAGGACGACATCAGGATGATGTAGCTGGCCAAGGCCACCAACACGAACCCCAGAAAGATCAGCGCCATATCGAAGAAAGAAAGGCGGCCAGTAAACAAGCTGATGCACACGGCCATCGAGCCCGGCCCCGACAGCATGGGCATGGCCAGGGGCGTGAAGGAAATATCGTCTTTGTGCTTGCTCTCCTCCAGCGCGGCGGGCGAAACGCGGTCGCGGTTGCCGCCGGGCGTGAGCAGGTCGAAGGCCGAGCGCATGAGCAGGATGCCCCCAGCAATGCGCAGGTGATGAATATTGATGCCGAAAAAGTTGAGGACATACTGGCCCGCAAAAAACGAAACGCTCAGTACCCCAATCATATACAGACAAGCCCGTAGCCCGATTTGCTTGCGCTGGCTGGGCGTTTCCTGCTCCGTCAGGGTCAGAAATACGGGCATGGCCCCAAACGGATTGACCACTGAAAAGAGCGTAGTAAACGTAGCGAGCAGAATTTCCATAGGCGAAGGCAGGTCGGCGGGGTAAAGGTACGAGGGAACCGCAATCGGCAAATCCCACAAATTAGTATGTTTACTCGCTACAACCGCCTGCGGGCTGACGCGTAGAAGCCCTAAAATGGTAAAGTAACTGACTTTGCATTTTTCGGATTCTGGGCAAACTCGGCCGGCTTCTTGTACCCATCTGTACCCATCCCAATAGCAGCTCATTGTCTTTTGTAAGATGTTGTGTTGCTGTAGTTTACACTTCTACCCACCCATTGCCTATCGGCATTACTTTACTGCATGGACGTTTCGCTGGGGCTGTCAATAGTCCGGGGTTTGATCCTCTTGATTGGCATTGCGGCCATCGTAGCTACGCTCTTGCCCTTGCTACGGGAAGAGGCATGGTGGATTCGCATTTTTGATTTTCCGCGCTTGCAAATCACGGCCGTGGCGGCCATCAGCGCGGTTGGGGCTTTACTTCTGGGTGTACACCACTGGGCGGCCGGAATAGGACTTATCGCGGCTTTGTTCGTGTGCGCGCTGTATCAGTTTT
This sequence comes from Hymenobacter sp. BT491, assembly GCF_014349165.1. Classification (NCBI taxonomy): domain Bacteria; kingdom Pseudomonadati; phylum Bacteroidota; class Cytophagia; order Cytophagales; family Hymenobacteraceae; genus Hymenobacter; species Hymenobacter sp. BT491. The sequence goes on from NZ_JACSJJ010000001.1 coordinate 536,947, forward strand.
ACCGCATCGCGCCGTACACGCCGTTGCGCCCTCGCCAAGTAGAAAACAGTAGCCCGGCGGGTTTGGCCAACAAACAGCGCCAGCTCAGCATGATGGTGACCAACGTGCTGATGACCAACCGCGATTCGGAAGCGTGCCTGCGTGTGATTCGCGACTGCGATCCCGACATCATCTTGGCCGTCGAAACCGACCAATGGTGGTTGGAAAAGCTGAGTGTGCTGGAAGCCACGCATCCGCACACCGCCTATGCGCCGCTGCCCAATACCTACGGCCTGTTGCTGTTTTCGCGCCTGGAGTTGATTAATCCGCAGATTAAATTTCTCCTCGACGACGACATTCCTTCATTTCATGGGCACGTCAAAATGCCCTCGGGCGAACTGGTGCGGTTGTATTGCCTGCACCCCAAGCCGCCGGCACCCCAAGAATCCAAAACCAGCACCCGCCGCGATGCGGAATTACTGCTCGTGGGCAGCGAGATTGAGAATTCCGAAGAACCCACCATCGTGGCCGGCGACATGAACGACGTGGCGTGGTCGCATACTTCCGAGCTGTTTCGGCGCCTGAGCGGCTTGCTCGATCCGCGCATTGGGCGCGGCTTACTCCCGACGTTTCACGCCGAATATTCGCTGATGCGCTGGCCTTTGGACCATATTTTTCACTCGCCCGATTTCAAAGTAGCTGACATTCGTCGCTTGCCTTACACCGGCTCCGATCACTTCCCCATCTGCATTCGCCTTAGCTACGAGCCCCACGCCAAAGCCCAACAAGAAGTGCAAGCCGAAAAGCCTGATGCTGAGGATTATAGAGAGGTTGAAGAGAAAATCGAAAAGGGCTTTCAGGAAGAAGCTGACGAAGAAATGCAGGAAGCTATGAACCCGAAGTAGAAAACGAGTTCTTCTGCCTGATTTGCGTATTGCATTGCTAATCAGGTTGATACAAGAAATCCATCTGGCTGTTCTGCACGCTGGCGGGCACGCGCCGCATTACGGCATCGCGCAGAAAAGTGAGCACAGGGTTTTGCAGCTGCGCCACCCGCCCCATCTGCCACGATAGCTTGACTACGCGGGTCGTGCGAGGGCGACGCAGGCGCTCAAACTCGCGAAAAGCGTCTTCGGGCTTGGGCTGCCGGCTGAGGCACGCGGCCAAAACGGCGGCATCTTCCACGGCTTGTCCTGCACCTTGCCCTAAGTTGGGAGTAGTGGCATGCGCTGCGTCGCCGAGCAACAATACGCGCCCAAATGCAAAGTGGCGCAACGGCTTGATATCCAGAATGTCATTCCACAAAAGCTGGTCGTCGCGCGTCAGGGCCAGCATTTCGGGCACGGGCGCATGAAAACTGCCGAAATGCCGCTGCAAATCGGCCACGCGAAATCCCCGAAAACGCGGGTTATTGGCTTCCGGACTGTTGATGCAGGCAAACCAATAAGCTTGCCCATTGGCCATCGGGACGTATCCAAAACGCCCCGGCCGGCCCCAAAATTCCGAAGCGTATCCGGCCTTCAGGTGCAGTGAAGTGGCATTGACCACTGCCCGCCAGCATGTATAGCCTGCATAACGCGGCTGGCTCTGGGGCAGTAGCTGGCGCCGCACCCGCGAACGAATCCCGTCGGCACCGATCAGGGCGTCGGCAGTCGTTGCCGAGCCGTCGGCAAAATGGGCCGTTATGTCGTCGTGTGTCGCCTCAAAGCGCTCAAAGGGCTTGCCCACTTGCACGATTCCGGGCGGCAAAAGCCTAAGGAGCGCATGCTGGAGCGTAGCGCGGTGAATGCCAAGATTGTCGAAGCCCAGGCGCTCAGTAAATGGCGTTGTATCCGCAGCATTCAGCAGATCGCCTTGCTGGTTGTAGAGGTGCAAATGCGTCACCGGATGACCCAGCGGCCGCACGGCGTCGTGGGCTCCGAACTGTGCTAACGCCCGCATGGCATTTGCGCCCAGCACCACGCCTGCACCTACTTCGCGCAGCTCCGGAGCCGCTTCCACGACCTGTACTTCGTGTCCCTGCCCCAGCAGCGCCAGCGCCGTAGTCAAGCCCCCTATTCCAGCACCGATGATGAGAAATCGCATGGTAAACAGATTGTTAGTCAGTAAGCTAAGGGCGCAATACGTTGTTTTTTATGAAGATGAAACGCTTCACCTATTCTGTTGAATTGGCCTCAAAACACAAAAGCCCGAAGCATTGCTTCGGGCTTTTGTATATGTTTGGTTATCAATTACTTATTGCCAACTTCTTCGTAATCCACATCAGTTACGTTGTCGTGGGGCTGGCCTTGCTGACCGTTGCCGCCGTCGGCGGGGCCTTGGCCGTCGCCGCCGGGGTAGCCTTGCGGCTGACCTTCGCCTTGCGTAGCGTTGTACATCTCGGTCGAAGCAGTTTGCCAAGCGGCGTTGATAGCAGTCATGGCCGTATCAATCTGAGCCAAGTCTTTGCTTTCGTGCGCTTTACGCAAGTCAGCAAGGGCGTTTTCGATGGCGGTTTTGTTGCCAGCGCTCAGTTTGTCACCATACTCTTTGAGTTGCTTCTCGGTCTGGAAGATCATTGAGTCGGCTTGGTTCACCTTCTCAATGCGCTCTTTCTCAGCCTTATCCGATTCTTCGTTGGCTTTGGCTTCGTTGCGCATCCGCTCGATGTCGGCGTCAGACAAGCCCGACGAAGCTTCGATGCGGATTTTCTGCTCTTTGCCGGTGCCTTTGTCCTTAGCCGATACGTGCAGGATACCGTTGGCGTCGATGTCAAAGGTTACTTCGATTTGCGGAACGCCGCGCGGTGCTGGCGGAATATCGGCGAGGTGGAAGCGACCAATCGTGCGGTTTTGCGAAGCCAGCGGGCGCTCGCCTTGCAACACATGGATCTCAACCGAGGGCTGGTTGTCGGAAGCCGTCGAGAACGTCTCAGATTTCTTAGTTGGGATCGTGGTGTTCGACTCGATGAGTTTGGTCATCACGCCGCCCATTGTTTCGATACCCAGCGAGAGCGGAGTAACGTCGAGCAGGAGCACGTCTTTCACTTCACCCGTCAGCACACCGCCTTGGATGGCAGCACCCACGGCTACTACTTCGTCGGGGTTAACACCTTTCGAAGGCTTCTTGCCGAAGAATTTCTCTACTTCTTCCTGAATGCGCGGAATGCGCGTCGAACCACCCACGAGGATTACCTCGTCGATATCCGAAGTCGACAAGCCAGCGTCTTGGAGCGCCTTTTTGCAAGGGTCCATCGAACGACGCACCAGAGAATCAGCGAGTTGCTCAAACTTGGCGCGGCTCAGTTTTACCACCAAGTGCTTCGGGCCAGTAGCCGTGGCGGTGATGTAAGGCAGGTTGATTTCGGTTTCGGTTGAGCTGGAAAGCTCCACTTTGGCTTTTTCGGCGGCTTCTTTCAGGCGCTGCAGAGCCATGGGATCCTGACGCAGGTCCATGTTTTCGTCACGCTGAAATTGCTCGGCCAAGAAGTTGATGATAACCTGGTCGAAGTCGTCGCCACCGAGGTGGGTGTCGCCGTTGGTGCTTAGTACTTCAAACACGCCGTCGCCAAGCTCCAAGATGGAGATGTCGAAAGTACCACCACCTAGGTCGTACACAGCGATTTTCTGGTCTTTGTGCTTTTTATCCAATCCGTAAGCCAGTGCAGCGGCCGTCGGCTCGTTGATGATACGCTTTACGTCGAGGCCCGCGATAGCACCAGCTTCTTTGGTAGCTTGACGCTGAGCATCGTTGAAATATGCCGGAACTGTAATAACGGCTTCGGTTACGGGCTGGCCGAGGTAATCTTCAGCAGTCTGCTTCATTTTCTGAAGCACCATAGCCGAAATCTCCTGCGGAGTATACTGACGGTCACCGATTTGCACGCCGACCGTGTCGTTGGTGCCGCGGGTTACGTCGTAGGCTACGTGCTTGGTTTCCTCGGTTACTTCCGAGAAACGACGGCCCATAAAGCGCTTAATCGACGCGATGGTATTCGTGGGGTTGGTAATGGCCTGACGCTTAGCTGGGTCACCAACTTTGCGCTCGCCTTTGCCATTGTCGAGGAACGCCACAATCGAGGGGGTTGTGCGGCGACCTTCGCTGTTCGGAATCACCACCGGCTCGTTGCCTTCCATGACGGCCACGCACGAGTTAGTAGTGCCGAGGTCAATACCGATTATCTTTCCCATATTAAATGGATATCGTTAAAGAGTTAAGGTGTCTGGTTTTGGATGCGATTTGCTCGCGGTGGGGTAGGTACAAGCAACGTACCAAGGCCAAAAACTGCCTTTTCCCGTGACAGATTGTCACCAAAGCGCCACGCTATGCCCAGAATCCCGACGGAGTGACTTTCACGGGAAATTATTAGGAAGGGATAACGGAAGAATTGGCGGTAGTAAGGCTAGGCCTCACTAGATAGCTTGCAGAAGCCAATAGATGGACAGCAATTACTTTATAGCCAGATACCCGAATGCAGCACCATAACTTGACTTTATGCTCTAAACTAAATAGCTAAGTCAGGTTTCATCCTGACGAAGGAAGGAACTTGTCAGGATGACACGCGTGAGGAAGAGAAAACGAGCCTGCTGAGATGGCAATTACCGACTGGGCTTTTTATCCCCGCTTGCCATTGCGGGCTGCGCCGGGGTTGCGGGTAGGCTTGTTTGTGCGACCTGCGCCCGTAGGCTTTGGTTTGCTACCGACGGGTTTTTTAGGTGCTACTGCATTTGGGGCGGCCGTTTTGAGAGTTTTTGGGGCTACACGGCGCTCCGCCGGGTCTTTGGTCGCCGAAAAAGCAGCTTTTAGCTTCTTAATTTCTTCGGGTGTCAACTCCCGCCATTTTCCCGGCGCCAGGCCTTCGATGCCAAGGTGAGCGATGCGAGCCCGCACGAGGCGCAGCGTTGGGAAGCCCACGGCCGCGGTCATCTTGCGCACCTGCCGGTTCATGCCCTGCGAAATCGTGATTTCTAGCCAACTGGTCGGGATGTTGGCCCGGAAGCGAATGGGTTTGCTGCGCTCCCACAACTCGGTGGGCTCGGGGATGATTTTGGCTTCGGCGGGCGCGGTAAAGCTGCTTTTCATGTCGACGCCGCGCCGCAGCGTAGCCAGCGCTTCTTCGGTGGGTTCGCCTTCTACCTGCACCCAGTAGGTTTTGGGCACTTTGAAGCGCGGCTCCGAAAGACGGTTTTGCAGCGGTTTGTCGTCGGTGAGCAGCACGAGGCCTTCGCTGTCGTAATCAAGCCGGCCGACGGGGTACACGCCCGGCACCGGCACAAATTCTTTGAGGGTGGTACGCCCATTCTCGTCGGTGAATTGGGTGAGTACTTCGTAGGGCTTGTTGACGAGGATGTAACGCATGGGAAAAGAGAAAGAAATTCGTTGTATACTATGCTTAATCGACTGGTATTCTGAATTTTGCGCGCAACTTCTGCGCAAAGCTTAGAATGGAGGTGCTTTATTAACTAACTGATTGTCAATTAGTTATCGCTGAGTGCTTTTTGCCTGTTTCAAGCGGGCTTGCAGCACATGATTGGCAAGCAAGGGCCGAACCACGCCTTTCGGAGATACCACAAACTCCCCGCTGTCGCGCATAGTGAAGCCGGTGCCGTTTTGCTCTTTGTAAGTGTGGCTGACAAAAGTACCAATGCGTACCGAATCGGCGGGAGTGGGCGCCGGGACTGCGGCCGGCGCTGCTACTGCCTGAGCCGGGGCATTGGCAACTGGGATGTAGTCGGCGGGCCGATCGGCAAGCGCGTTGAGCTGCGCCAGGCTGGCCACGTAAGTCAGCGAATCTTTGCGGGTGTAGGGCCGACACGTAAAACGCCCCGCCTGATAGTAGCGCGTGTTGCTCATGCCGTTGCTGATGAACTCCGAAACGGCCGATTGGGCCCGCTTCTCAACCGAAGGTTTGCAGGCTGGCAGGAAAGAGGCCGCGGCGAGCAGGCCAAACAAATACAATTTCATACGGGAGGGAATGCTGACTTTGCGGCTCTGAAACAAGCTGCAAACAAAATGAATTTCAGCGAGTTAGATGCTGCCCGAGTATTTGCGGGTAGCCCATTCGGTGGCGAGCAAAGCCAAGATCAGGAAGAACAGCCACTTCAGGTTGATCACATCCTTGATGTCGTCCTGACTGTAGATAACGGGCTTATAATCAGCCTTTTCTATGTCCTGGCTAAGCTGTTGAAACTGAGATGGGTAGTAGAGGCGCGAGCCGCTGCGACGGGAAAGCTGGTGCAGCAGGTTGTGGTTGGCGCGGGCATCAAGCGCTTCGAGCTGCTGCTCCTGCACCAGCAGCTCGCCCCGGTCTTGTTGGGGCTGACCACCGAGGGTAGCGCGGGCGGCGTAGCGATAGAGGCCGCCCGGCAACGCCCCCAAATGCAGGGGTGCCGCATCGTCACTGGTGGTGAAAGTGAAGGTACGGTTGCGGTTTTTTTCGTCGGTGAGCGTAAGCGTAATCTGCTGACCGTAAATGCGTTCGAAAATAGCGTTATAGGTCTCGGCGCCGAAGGTCACGTCGTCGGAGGTGGTAAAGGCGTCTTGCGTGGGGTATACATCGAGGCGTTTTTTGTTGGTGTTCTGGGTGAGTAACTGCAACGTCCGGATGATGAGGCGGTCGTAGGCTTCGGGGCGGTCGTCGTGGTCGGCAGCTTCGGTAAGGCGCCATTGCCAACTGCCGTCGGTCAGGAGTGTCGCCTGCCGATGCTCCGATGAGCCGCCAAATACGAGCAGCGGCTTTTGGGTTTTCAATCGACCAACTTGCTGAAAAAGAGCTGCTTCGGCTCCGCCACCGAACCGGTACTCGGCAAAAGGCACCGGCGCTGGCGGATAGGTCGCGTAGCGCCGCAGAGATTCTTCCTCAAACGAAAACCGCGAGAAGGCTGGGTTCAACACGGGCGTTACCTCATCCGTTTGCTGGGCGCGCGGCGTGAGACTCAGGCCCGTACCCAAGGCGTTGTACGCACTCAAATCAGACTGCGGCCCCAGAATATAAAACGCCGGAATGCGCTTCGCACGAACCTGAGCCAGCACTTCGGCGCCTACGCCGCCCTGCGCCGGCAGTTGGTGCAGGATGGCTACGTCGTAATCCTGCGCCTTTAGCGGCGCGATGCCGGGCAGGTAGGTAGTCAGGTCGAAGTTGTCGTTTTGCAGAATGGCGGCCCGCAGCGCTTTCAAATCGGGGTGGGGCGCGGCGCCGGCCAACAGCACGCGCAACTTGCCTTTCACCACTTCGACGTAAACAAACTTAGAGTTGTTGAGCGTGGTAAACTCGCCCGCTTTCGGCGTGATCAGTACTTCGTACCGGCGCTTGCTGGGCGCGGGAGCGGTTACGAGGAACGTAGTTTTCTGACGTCGCCGGCCCGCGGGTAGGTTTACCTGCTTGGTTTGCAACACACGGCCGTTTTCACGCAGCTGCACAGTGGCCGTGCCGCCGCCAAAGCCGTCGTAACCAATTTCTGCCTCAATCGGGAAACGGTTGCCGCTGAAAGCCACGCGGTTGTAGTTAATCGTCGGCAGGCTCAGGTCTTTTTTGGGCAATGTATCGCCCACGGCCACGCTGTAAATTGGGAAGTTGTACTCCGAATACACCGGCGAACGGCCCTGATTGACAATGCCATCCGACACCAGCACCACGCCCGCCAGGTTGCGGCCGTCATACGCATCTTGAATGTTGCTGAGCATGCCGTCCAGGTCGGTAGCGGCCGTTTGAAAGCGGATGGAGTCGGGTCGCGAGGGGTGAGCTGAAGGGTCCAGGGTTTGAATCTCGACCTTGAAGCCGCGGCCGCGTAGCGTTTGGCTGAGCTGCTCCAAGCCGGTAGTCGTTTGCTGCAACGTCGGGACCGGCGTAAACAGCCCTACCGACTGCGAGTTATCGACGGCCAGCACCACAGTAGGGTTTTCGGTAGTGGTAGTCGTCGTTTTGACGAACGGCGACAGCAGCAGAAAGCACAGAAAGCTTACCACCAAAAAGCGCAGCAAAGCCAGTCCGTAGTTCAGCGGCTTGCTCCAAGGCGCTTTCGCCGAGTACAGAAGAGCTGCATAACCCACGCCGGCGGCCAGGCACAGCAGAATCAGCCAAGGAGAGGAGGCGAAGGATATCAAAGGCGATACAGGGATAGAGCACTAAGAACCCCGAAGCGAGCGGTTTGGTTGCTTGCTGCGGTTAGCTGCCAAAGCATGGCAGTAGCTTGGGCGAAGTTAGGAAGTTGCGGCAAAGGAGCAGCCGCTTCAGATACTGCCTCCGATATCTTATCCTGTCACAAGTTCCAGCTTGACCTTATTTCGTCGCCGGGCTACCAGTGCCACGCAGCATAAAATTCCGCCTGCAACCAGCGCTGCACCCACAAATTCAGGCGACGTGTAGCCCAGGCCGGCTGCAATGGGCAGGCCGCCTAAATAAGCACCCAGCGCATTGCCCGTATTAAAGCCTGATTGACTAAGCGACGATGCCAGCATTTCGGAGCCTTTCGCTGCCCGAATCATCAGCATCTGAATCGGCGCCGCCGTTGAAAATGCCAGGGCGCCCGTCAGCATTGTCATCAGTAGTGTCGGGATCTGGTAGTGCGCCGCGATCGGGATAATCAGCAGTGCTACTGCCATGGCCATCAGCAGCCACGAGGTTGCCCGCAGCGGCGACATGCGGTCGGTGAGCCAACCGCCGAGCAAGTTGCCCAGGGCCATGCCCACGCCGGCCAGCACCATCAGGAAGGTTACCGCAGTGTTGCTGAAGCCCGTAACGTCGGTAAACAGCGGCACGATGTAGCTGAACCACGCAAAAAAGCCGCCGTTGCCCAATATAGTGATGCCAATAATCATCCAGGGTTCCAGCTTGGTAAAGGCATGAAACTCATCTTGCAGTCGCGTTACTTTCGCCGGCAGATCGGGCAGCCACTGCCGCACGCTCCACACCGTGAACAATGCTACTAACACAATGATTATGAAGGGAATACGCCAGCTGAAATTGTGGCCCAAATACGTGCCAATCGGTACGCCGATGATGTTGGCGATGGTAAGGCCCGCAAACATGATCGAAACGGCTTGCGCTTCCTTGCCCGGCGTCGCCAAGCGGCCCGCTACCACTGCACCCACGCCGAAAAAAGCCCCGTGCGGCAAGCCGGAAATAAACCGCGTCAGCAGCATAATCTCGTAGCTAGGCGCCAGCACCGAAAGTCCGTTGCCGATGGCAAACAGGCCCATGAGCAACGCCAGAATCTGCTTGGGCGGCAGCTTGCCGGTAAGAGCCACCAGCAACGGCGCCCCGACCACCACACCCAGCGCGTAGGCCGAAATAAAGTGCCCCGCCGTCGGGATGCTGATGTGCATGGCTTGTGCGATGTCGGGCAGAATGCCCATCATGACGAATTCCGTCATGCCAATGGCCAGCCCGCCCAACGTGAGGGGCACCAGTACAAGTTTTGATTTCATGGAAAGCTTTGGTGGCGCTTTGGGCCGCGCCGTAAAAAGGGTCGGGCCGCTAAGCTCCGTAAACCGAAGCCTAACAACCCGACCTGCTTTGTTCTTGTTCAAAAAGGCTGGCTTATGTCAGCATGCCGCCGTCTACCTGCAACACTTGGCCGGTGATATACGCCGACTCATCCGACGCCAAGAAAGCCGTGGCTTTGGCGACGTCTTCGGGCGAGCCGCCACGCTTGAGCGGAATGGCTTTGCGCCACTCGTCTACTTGCTTGGGGTCAAGGGCATCGGTCATTTCGGTTTCGATGAAGCCCGGCGCGATGGCGTTGCAGCGAATGTTGCGCGAGCCCAGTTCCAGCGCCACCGACTTCGTGAAGCCGATGATACCGGCTTTCGAAGCTGCGTAGTTGGCTTGGCCCGCGTTGCCTTTGATGCCCACCACCGACGTCATGTTGATGATGCTGCCGGCTTTGGCGCGCATCATGGGTTTGGTGGCGGCTTTGGTCAGGTTGAAGACCGATTTGAGGTTCACGTTCAGCACCTGGTCCCACTGCTGCTCGCTCATGCGCATGAGCAGACCGTCCTGCGTGATGCCGGCATTGTTGACCAGAATATCCAGTTTGCCAAACTCAGCCACTACATCTTCTACCAACTTCTCGGCTTGGGCGTAGTCAGAAGCATCTGAGCGATAGCCTTTTACCTTGGTGCCGTGGGCGCCAAGATCTTGTTCGAGCTGCTGGCCTTTCTCTACGCTGGAGAGGTACGTAAACGCCACATTGGCGCCAAGCTGGGCAAAATACACGGCAATGGCGCGGCCGATTCCTTTGGAAGCGCCCGTGATGAGGGCGGTTTTTCCGTCGAGCATTTTTGTCATGGTGACGAAGGTAAGTAGCGTAAGCTTTAGCTTGCGCTTTCATCCGACGAAATGTGGCGCGAAGTCCTGCTCAGGACACGTCTGCGCTGCGCAAGCTTGTGTATGCGGGAAGTTGACATTTGCATTTTAGGCGCGGGCCCCGGCGGCGCAACGGCGGCGCTGCATCTGGCCAACGCGGGCCACCATACGTTGCTCCTCGACCGCGCCACCTTCCCGCGCGATAAAATCTGCGGAGATGCACTTAGTGGCAAGGTAATCAACGAGTTGCGGCGAATTAATGAGCAGTTGCCTGCTCGTTTGGCGTCGTCGCCTATTCAGGTAGCATCCTGGGGCATCAACTTTTACGCTCCCAACGGACAGCGGCTGGCCGTGCCCTTCAAGCCGCATTTCGACAAAGCCACCGATCGCGCCGCGGGTCATATCGCCAAACGCATTGATTTCGATAATTTTCTGATCGAAGAAGTGCGCCGGCGCCCCGAAATAGAACTGCTTGAAGGTGTGGGGATTACGCAGCACGAGCGCACGGCCGAAGGGCGTTGGCTGCTCCGCACCGCCGATGGGAATGTCGTGGCTTCAGCACGTTTGCTGCTGGTGGCCAACGGGGCACAGTCGGCGTTTGCGCGCCAGGTTGGCGGCCACAAACTAGAGCCCGACCATCACTGCGCCGGCCTGCGGGCTTACTACCGCAACGTTCAGGGTCTCAATGCCGACAACTTCATTGAGCTGCATTTCATCAAAGATTTTCTGCCCGGCTACCTCTGGGTTTTTCCGTTGCCCAATGGCGAAGCCAACGTGGGAGTAGGTATGTTGACCAAAGCCGTATCAGAAAAGAAAATCAACCTGCGCGAGCGGCTTCACGAAATCCTGGAAACGCATCCGGCTCTGCGCGAGCGCTTTGCAAGCGCCGAGCGCCTTGGGCCCGTACGCGGATTCGGCTTGCCCCTAGGCTCGAAACGGCGCGCGCTGTCCGGCGACGGTTACCTGCTGCTCGGCGATGCCGGCTCGCTCATCGACCCATTTACGGGCGAAGGCATCAGTCATGCCATGGTAAGCGGTCGGCACGCCGCGGATTGGGCCGCGCAAGCTATTGATTGCAATGATTTGACAATCAAATACTTACAAAAATACGATGCGGCTGTGTATCGGCGCTTGTGGCAGGAATTACGCCTGAGCCGCGCGATGCAGCGGCTGCTGGTTTATCCGTGGCTCTTCAACTTTGTGGCCAACCGCGCGGCCAACAACCCTACGTTAGCCGAAACCTTGTCTAACATGTTCATGGACTTGGACTTACGCGAACGTCTGCGGCAACCTAGCTTTTATCTCAAGCTGCTATTTGGCCGTAAATAGTACGAGTTACTTGTTTGAGTAGCGACGTAATGTCTTGGTAATCTTTGGGTTAAGTTTTGCAGCCTTTTCCAAGTCGGCGCGGGCCTCGGTGGGCTTGTTAATGGACGAATAACTGATGCCCCGCGCTTCGTACGCGTCGGCGTAGGCCGGGTCGAGCTCGATGGCGTGGGTAAAGTCCGGGATGGCACCTTTGAAATTGAACATCTGCATTTTGGCAGTGCCCCGGCCAAAAAATGCTTCCTTATCGTCAGGGCGATACTTTAAGGCTTTGGAAAAGTCGGAGATGGAGGCGTTGTATTCCTTCAGTTTGAGGTGCGTCAGGCCCCGGTTGTAGTACGCATCAGCATTGGTAGGCGTGATGCGCAGCGAAGCGTTGTAGTCGAGCATGGCCTCACGGTAGTCCTTGAGGTTGCTCTTGGCTTTGGCGCGCGCCAAAAGCGCATCTGCGTCGCGCGGCGACGCCTTAAGCCTAACATCGGCTGCCCGTATTTCTGCCTTATAATCAACCGGAACGGCCGTTTTAGCTGCGGCGGGTGCGGCCCGTGGGGGAGCAACCGTTGAAGTAGCCGACAGCTTGGCATCGGGTGCCGTAGCGGCGGCACCCGTCGAGTCGATGTAGCGCGGGTTGCCGGGCTCGTGTTGCATTTCCCGCTGCGAGGTGAGGGTCCTGGGTTTTTCGGTTTCTACGGTGGTAGCGCATTGCGTTGTGAGCAGCAAAACCAGCGCGCCCGAAAGGAGGGGAAGTATAGTTGATCTCATAGGGTGAAAGTCAGTAGAAGGAACAAAAACCTTGTACAGGCCTCGTTATGGCGCTTTCTACGACTCGATCGGAATGTTGGACACCTTCTGACCGCCTTTTTTTGTTATTACACAAAGCCTGCGCATTCCGCGCGCCCGGCATTGGGGCGAGTTGCGCGGGCTGCCTATCTTTGTCGCGCCCTGGCGGTCCGCGTCCGGCGCGGTTCTTATTCTTCTCAATCAACCAATACACTAACATGGCATTGCAATACGACCTGGTCGTTATCGGCAGCGGCCCCGGCGGCTACGTAGCCGCTATTCGGGCTTCGCAGCTCGGGCTAAAAGTAGGCGTGGTAGAGCGCGAGTCGCTCGGCGGTATCTGCCTCAACTGGGGCTGCATCCCGACGAAAGCGCTGCTCAAAAGCGCGCAGGTATTTGAATACCTCAAGCACGCCGACGAATATGGCCTGACAGCCGGCCAGCCGGGCTTCGATTTCAATGCCGTGGTCAAGCGCAGCCGCGGCGTGGCCGATGGCATGAGCAAAGGCATCAATTTCCTGTTTAAAAAGAACAAAATCGAAACCGTGTTGGGTACCGGCAAACTGCTGGCTCCTGGCAAGGTGGAAGTCACCAAAGCCGACGGCTCGAAAGAGACCGTAGAGGCTAAGCACATCATTCTTGCTACCGGCGCCCGCGCCCGTGAGTTGCCCAACTTGCCCATTGATAATCAGAAGATTATTGGGTACCGCAAGGCTATGTCGTTGGAGCAAATGCCAAAGCGAATGGTAGTAGTCGGCTCGGGCGCTATCGGCGTTGAGTTTGCCTATTTCTACCGTACAATGGGCGCGGAAGTGACCCTTGTGGAGTTCTTGCCGCGCATTGTGCCAGTGGAGGATGAGGAAGTATCGCGTCAGATGGAGAAATCCTTCAAGAAAATCGGCATCACCGTCATGACCAATTCGTCGGTGGAAAAGGTGGACACCAGCGGTCCCGGCTGCAAAGTGACCATCAAAACCCAGAAAGGTGAAGAGCAGGTGGAGTGTGACATCGTGCTTTCAGCCGTCGGCGTGTCCACCAACCTGGAAAACCTAGGCTTAGAAGAACTCGGCATCAAAACCGATCGTGGTCGCGTCGTCGTTGACGATTATTATAAAACCAACGTGGACGGCATCTACGCCATCGGTGACATTGTGCCTGGTCCGGCGCTAGCGCACGTCGCGTCGGCCGAAGGCATTATCTGCGTGGAGCAGATTACCGGCCATCACCCAGAACCCCTTAATTATCAGAACATTCCGGGTTGTACGTATGCGCAGCCTGAAATCGCCTCCGTGGGCCTCACCGAGAAAGAAGCCCGCGATCAAGGCCTCGAGATTCTGGTAGGCAAATTCCCGTTCTCCGCTTCCGGCAAAGCCTCGGCTTCCGGTTCGAAAGACGGCTTTGTGAAGGTCATTTTCGACGCCAAATACGGCGAATGGCTCGGCGCCCACATGATCGGGGCCAACGTCACCGAGATGATTGCCGAAGTAGTGGTAGCGCGCAAGCTCGAAACCACGGGCCACGAAATCATCAAGTCGGTGCACCCGCACCCCACCATGTCGGAAGCCATCATGGAAGCGGCAGCGGCGGCTTACAACGAAGTGATTCACTTGTAAGAAAAAGCGTTCATAGAAAAATCCTGGTTTCATTCTTAAAAAGAAGAAACCAGGATTTTTATTTAATAAGTCTGTAATATCCTCTAATGAGTCAGATAGCTACTGAAAATTTAAGTGTAGGAGCCAACCAATCCAACAAGATTCACCTCAAAGGCTTAAATGGTATGAGAGCAATTGCTGCGTTGGCGGTAGTTATCTCTCATACCAACATGGGGCTCTATGAGTTTGGTTTGGCCAACGCCGCTTCACTTGATCTGGCTGGCTATGGAGTAACATTGTTTTTTGCGCTTAGCGGATTTCTGATTACTTATCTTTTGCTAAAGGAAAAAGAGAAAACCGGAACTATAGCAATAAAGGAATTTTATATTAGAAGAATCTTAAGAATATGGCCTCTCTATTATTTTTATATTGGTTTATGTATTTTATTCTTTTTGGCATCAGGCCGATCGGGTGAAGTTAATTCTTCAATATTGTTCTATTTATTTATGTTTCCTAACATCCCATTTATTGGGATCGCAGGTTCATTAATGGGACTAATAGGGCATTACTGGTCGTTAGGGGTTGAAGAACAATTTTATAGCTTTTGGCCTGTTCTGGTCAACAAATCTGCCAATGTTTTTAAATCGCTTATTGCTTTTGTTATTATCTTTCTCTGTGTAAAATTTTTTTGTAGAGTTTTAGATGCAAAGTTTGGCATGCATCTTCTGTATCAAACTCTATTCATAGTTCGTTTTGACTGTATGGCTATTGGTGGGATAGGTGCCTGCTTATTATTTTACACAAAATACAACAAGGTTATTAATTTGCTTTACAGTAAATATGTTCAGATGATATGCTGGGCGATTTTTGCCTTAGTGGCGTTTAATAAATTTCATACAGCTTCTATATTAGATCAAGAAATATTCTCTGTTGTTACAGTAATTATTATTTTAAATGTAAGTTCAAACAATAAATCTATTATCAATTTAGATAATAAAATATTTGATTTTTTAGGTAAGATATCTTTTGGTATTTATGTGTATCACCCACTAATGATTGCAGCCCTAGGTTTGTTGATTAAGCCTATAGTTATTAACAAAGAAGCTAAGCTAATACTTATTTATCCTAGCATTATAGCTCTGACGTTGGTAGTAGCGTATTTGTCATACACTTATTTGGAACTATATTTTATCAAAAAGAAAGATAAATACAGTATCGTTCATAGTGGTAGCTCAAAGTGGTAATCCCTCCAGAAAGCTGATGCGAGCAGCGCTCAGTCCTGTATGGGCTCGAAGGGCACTTCTACTGAGGACGGTGCCTGTTGTTTGGGCCGCTTGCTTACAAGAAATACCCCGATAAAAATCAGCGAGGCTTGCAAGGCTTTTGTTACGGTAAAAGTGTCTTTGCCTAGGCTCACGGCAATAATCACGGCCAGTACAGGTTGCAAATAAATGTACACACCCGTCAGAGCGGGGCTGGCGTGCTTGAGTGCCCAGTTATTAAGTAGATATGCTAAAATGGTGAGAAACAATACCATATAAATGATCTCCGACCAGATTAATACCGGTAGGTGTGGGTAATCAATTGCTACGGCCTGCCGCCAACCGAAGGGCACAACTGCCACGGCGCCCACCAGAAAAATTCGGGCTAACACCGTGAAAGGATGGTACTTACGCATCAGCGGCGTCACGATGACTAGGTAAATTCCGAAGGCCGTGGCGTTGAGCAAGATAAAAGCGTTGCCCAGGGGTGTATCCTGTCCGGGATGGGCTGCGCCCGGAGCACGCCCCAGAATAATGAGGGCTGCACCCACACCTGCCAGCACAATGCCCAGGGCCCGCATCGGCGTAATTTTTTCACCCAGCAACACCGCCGAAGCCAGCACTACCACTATCGGTGACACCGTCTGGATGAGGGACGCGTTGATGGGCGAGGTGAGGTTGAGACCCGAGAAAAACAACAATTGATTGGCTGCAATGCCAATTAGTCCGCACAGGATGGAGCGGATGGTATCGCTTCGGCCCTCAATGCGTTCGTTGGCTACCACCCGGCTCAGAATATTAAATACCAGCGCAGCGCCCAAAATTCGTAGTGTGACCAGCCCAAATGGCAACGCGTACTGCGGCATTACGTCTTTGGAAAGGCTGTAATTTGCGGCATAAATAAAGGTCGCTCCAAACAGAGCGGCGTGTACGCGGAGAGAATTTTTCATTGCCAACAAATGTAGCGTAAGCGATAGCTTGCAGCCGCATGCGCCGTGTGCAAACGGCCGTACAATGACTTCGCAAGCTTCTAGGCTTCCGTTACTTTCCTTATGACAACTGGTTCTCTCTTCGATTCCGAGCCTTCGGCTTCTACCCAACACACTGCTGGGCCGCGACCCGGTGCGCCGCTCGCCGAGCGTCGTAGGCCGCGCACGCTGGACGAATACGCTGGCCAACAGCATCTTGTAGGCCCGCAAGGTGTGTTGCGCCGCTACCTCAACGCCGGCCGCATCCCTTCCCTTATTCTGTGGGGGCCGCCCGGCGTGGGCAAAACGACGCTTGCGCATTTGCTGGCCGATGCTCTCCAACTGCCTTTCGCGGCCCTGAGCGCCATCAATGCGGGCGTGAAAGACGTGCGCGAGGTGATTGAGAAAGCCAAATCGCGCCGCGGCACCCTGCTCTTTATCGACGAGATTCACCGCTTCAGCAAGTCGCAGCAGGATGCGCTGCTGGGGGCCGTGGAGCAAGGCGTGGTTACACTGATTGGGGCCACCACCGAAAACCCGTCTTTTGAAGTAATTCCGGCTTTGCTGTCTCGGGCACAAGTATATGTCTTAGAAGGGCTTAGCAAAGAAGTGCTGACGGAGTTGGTGGACAAGGCGTTGGCAGAAGACGAAATCCTGAAGCAAAAAAAGGTGCGCGTGGCCGACTACAACGCTTTGCTCACCATTTCGGGGGGCGATGCCCGCAAGCTGCTCAACCTGCTCGAAATCGTGGTAGAGGCTGGCACTCCCGATGCCAAAACGGGCGAGCTTGTCATTACCGACGAGATGGTGCAACAGCTTGCCCAGCAGCACCTTGCGCGCTACGACAAAGGCGGCGAAATGCATTACGACGTCATTTCAGCCTTCATCAAAAGCATGCGCGGCTCCGACCCCAATGCTGCGTTGTATTGGCTGGCCGTGATGCTGGAAGGCGGCGAAGACCCCAAGTTCATTGCGCGGCGCATGCTCATTCTGGCTTCCGAAGACATCGGCAATGCCAACCCCAACGCCCTGATTCTGGCGCAGAGTTGCTTTCAGGCCGTCACCGTGATTGGACTGCCCGAGAGTGATTTAATCTTGGCGCAAACTGTTGTCTATCTGGCAACTAGCGTCAAGAGCAATGCGTCGTATGTCGCCATTAATGCCGCGCGGGCGTTGGTGCGGCAGCAAGGCGTACAACCCGTGCCCATTCCGTTGCGCAATGCGCCTACCAAGCTTATGAAGCAGCTAGGCTACGGCCAGAAGTACCAGTATTCGCACGATTACGATGGCAACTTCGCGGCCCAGGAATTTCTGCCCGAAGTCCTCAGCGGCACTGTTTTCTACCACCCCGGCAACAACGGCAGCGAGGCCAAAATCCGCGAGCGGCTGAAAGGATGGTGGGGCGATAAATACAGGTATTAAAAGCCCAAACTAGCTGATAAGCTCCGTGTGCTTGTCACCAAAAGCCCGTTACATTTGTTGAGCTCAGGTTATAACTCCCTTTTCTGATGAGACAATTTCTTAAGTACGTACTGGCTACGCTCACGGGCCTCGTGCTATTCGCTGTTGTGGGCTTTCTGGTGCTGTTTGCCGTGGCGATTTCCGCCGCCAAGTCTGACAAAGACGTGAGCGTGGCGAGCAATTCGGTGCTGGAAATCAAGCTCAATAAACCTGTTTCGGAACGTGAGAGCCGCGATTCGTTTGCAGCTCTGTTCTCCAGCCAAGCCGACAATACCGGCCTGGATCAGCTCAAAGCAACCATTCGCCGCGCCAAAAACGACGACGACATCAAAGGCATTTTCTTGAACGTGGAGCTGGTGCAGGCCGGCATGGCGTCGCTGGAAGAAATTCGGGACGCGCTGCTTGACTTCAAGAAATCGGGCAAGTTTGTGGTGGCGTACAGCGACATCTCCTCGGAGAAGAGCTACTACTTGTCTTCCGTGGCCGATAAGCTGTACCTCAACCCGCAAGGCTCGTTGGAATTCAACGGCCTCAGCTCCGAGACTTATTATTACAAAAACCTGTTCAACAAGCTGGGCATCGAGCCTTACATCTTCCGGGTGGGCTCTTTCAAAAGCGCGGTGGAGCCTTACTTCCGCGAGAACATGTCGGATTCGGCGCGGCTGCAAACCTCGTCGTTTCTTAACTCGCTGAATAACTTCATGTTACAGCACGTGGCCGCCGCCCGCAAAATCGCGCCGGCGCGGTTGAAGGTGATCAGCGACTCGATGCTCGTGCACAACGCCGACGATGCCAAGCGCTTGGGCCTTGTTACGGATCTGGGCTATTACGATGAGGCGCTGGACTTTATGAAGTCGAAAGTCGGCATTGCCAAAAAGAGCAGGCTCAGCCTCGTCAGCCTCGACGACTATAGCAAAGACATCGACGAAAACACCAGCAGCAACAACCGCATCGCGGTGATTTATGCCGAAGGCGACATCGTGACGGGCAAGGGCGGCAACGACAACATCGGCAGCACGCGCTTCGCCGACGCCATCCGCAAGGCTCGCCTCGACGATAAAGTAAAAGCCGTGGTGCTGCGCGTCAATTCGCCCGGCGGCTCGTCGCTGGCTTCGGACATCATCTACCGCGAAGTGGCGCTCACTAAGGCCGTAAAGCCGATCGTGTGTTCGATGTCGGATGTGGCGGCTTCGGGCGGCTATTTCATTGCTATGGCCTGCGATACCATTGTGGCGCACCCCAATACGATTACGGGCAGCATTGGCGTATTTGGCGTGCTGCCCAACATCCAGCCCTTGCTGCGCGACAAGCTCGGCATCACCACCGACCGCGTAACTACCGGTAAATTTTCCGATCAGCCAACCATTACGCGGCCGCTCACGGAGTTTGAAAAGCAGCAGCTGCAAAAAGAAGTTGATCGGATCTACGCCGACTTCACTACCAAGGCCGCCAAAGGCCGGCACATGCCCGTCGAGCGCCTGAAGCGCTTTGCCTCCGGCCGCGTGTGGTCGGGCACGGAAGCCAAGCAGCGCGGCTTGGTCGATGTGCTTGGCTCCTTCGACGACGCCATGCGCATCGCGGCCCGGCGGGCGCATCTGAAGGGCGACGACTACAGCATACAACGCCTGCCGCGCCAGAAAACGATGTTTGAGAGCGTTTTCAGCGGCATCAGTGAGGAAGTACGCATGCGGATGGTGAAGCAGGAAATGGGCCCGCTGTATCCTCTGTACGAACAGTACAAAACCCTCTCGACCATGAGCGGCGTACAAGCGCGCATGCCTTTCGAGCTGAACATTCAGTAAACCAAAACCAGGTTTTCCTGCTTTAAAGCAGGAAAACCTGGTTTTGGATATTGTGTAACTGTCTTATAATCAAGTATTTATGATGCAGCAGCTTCGCGAGGCCGCAGACTACATCCGTCCGATTCTGGGCGATTTTCAACCGGAATTTGGGATTATACTCGGTACGGGCCTTGGGGCGTTGGCCGAGGAGCTCGACGTGGTGCAGAGCTTGCCTTATGCTTCGTTGCCGCACTTTCCGGTTTCTACGGTCGAAAGCCATTCGGGCAATTTGCTGGCGGCTACGCTCGGCGGCCGGCGGGTGCTGGTGATGCAAGGGCGCTTTCATTACTACGAGGGCTACACTATGGAGCAGGTCGTGTTTCCGGTGCGCGTCATGAAGTTGCTGGGCATTCAGAAGCTGTTTGTGAGTAACGCATCTGGTGGCCTCAACCCCGAGTACAACTACAGCGATCTGATGCTAATCGAAGACCATATCAATTTGCAGCCCACTAACCCGCTCATTGGTAAGAACTTAAACGAGCTAGGCCCACGCTTCCCCGATATGCTAGAGCCTTACGACCTTGGTTTGCTGGCCCAGGCCGAAGCCGCAGCGCAGCAGTTGGGCTTTGCCGACAAAGTGCGCCGCGGTGTGTACGCCAGCTTGCCCGGCCCCATGCTCGAAACGCCGGCCGAATACCGCTACCTGCGCACCATCGGGGCCGACGCAGTAGGCATGAGCACCGTGCCAGAAGTAATCGCTGCCGTACACCTAGGTTTGCCGGTACTGGCTGTATCCGTGATTACCGATTTGTGTTCGCCCGGCAAACTGAAGCGGGTGCAACTTGCTGATATACTGCGGGTCGCGTCGGATGCCGAGCCACGACTTACAGCGCTGCTAAAAGCCGTCGTGGCGCAACAGTAGGATTGATGTTTGAATCAAAAAGGCCGCTACACCCTGTGTAGCGGCCTTTTTGCTGGGCAGCAAGTGTAGCTAGTACACGAGCTTAAAGCTATAATACTCCTGCTGTCCGGCTTTGTTCGGCCGCGAGTATGCCAGTGTCTGATCGCTAACGCTGATAATGGTATATTCCTGAATATCACCTTTTTGATCGGTGAGGTGCAGCATTCGGTTGTCGGGATCCATCAGCATCCACGTCCCGGTGTAAGTAGTGTTATCGGCGAGCAGCGTTTGGGTGTATGTGCCATCGGTTCGGAACTCGATGGCATAGCGATTTTTGATGTCGTTGTCCCTAACAACTACCGATGGCGTGCCAACTTGTAATTCGCTCTGTTGCCACTTATGAAGCAGTTGCGCTGCCGTAACATGGGGTGCTGGCGGTGGCGCGCAACCGCAAGAGCTTGGATCGCAGCTGCTTAGCAGTGTAGCTAGCAGCATCAGGCACGACAACAGAATGGCTTGAGTACGAGTGCAGTACATAGGATATCGGAAAACGTATAAAGTGGAATAACTTCTGGAGTCGTTGTCTGCGGCGAAAGTTGCAAATGCCTGTTTGGGGAGGCTTATTTGATAATAATGGTTTTGCGCTGGTAGCTTAGCACCGTGAACACGCCTAAGCCGCCTTGCACCGTCGATTGGATGGCCGAGGGCTGGGCAAAAGGGTTGCCGTTGGCATTGCGTGCGTTCTGCACCGATTGCATGTAGCGGTAATACGGCTGGTCGAAGTGGTAGAGGCTAACCACCAGCGTATCACTCGATTCGAACTGATAACTCGTGCCGAGAGTGATTTTCTTGCCGTCGTTGAGGCGGTCTTCCACCATATAATCGATTTCCGAACCGTTGGCGAGGCTGTTTCGGTGGATCTGAAAGCGGTAAAAATCCAGCGTGCCCGCGGGGTCCTGAAAGGTATTGAGCACGTAGGCCTGGCGCTCTTCAGCGGGCTTGTCGTTGAATTTCCACTCTAGCGTGTCGATCGTAACCACCGTCGGGGCAATGGCTGTGCCGGTAACGTGGCGGCCCTGCGTGTCCGTTACGTCGAGTACAAACTTGTCGCCGGGCTTCACCGTCAGGCGTTGCTTGCCGATGTGCGTGTAGGCTTTGCCCTGGCGGCTGATGCCGGGGCCGTAAGCCAGCGTTTCGCGATGGCCATCGGGGTAGGTGAGCACCACTGTAGCGTCGGTCGGGACGGCAGGGGTGGGATCGGCCAAATAAGGCGTTGTTTCCGAGACCGTTAAGCGCGGAATCTGGTTGTTTTCCAGATAGCATTCTACCACCAGCTGCGCTGGTCCGGCGGGCAACTCCACATCGATGTCTTTTTGCAAGCCGCAGCCAGCAGCAAACGCCAGCACAAGCAACGCCGACAATCCGCCTAAATACTTCTGTAAATACCTGATAATAAACAAGTTATGCATTTTAAAAATTCGGTATAACGCGACCGGATTATTCTTTAAAATTTGAAATTATAGGTAATCGAGGGAATCACGGGGAACAGCGACACCTGCCGGGCACGGTAGCTTAGGATCTGTTTGGTTTGTTTGTCCTTCACCTGATCGAAGTATACAAAATACGGATTACGCCGATTGTACGCATTGTAAATGCTCAGCGTCAGATCGGATTCGCCGTGGCGCGGGCGCAACTTGTATACTACGCCCAAATCAAGGCGGTGGTAGGGCGCCAGCCGGTAGCTGTTGCGGTCAGGATACACTGGCACAGCCGTGTATTCTACGCCCTGCACATCCTGAAAAAAGTACCGGCTCTGCGGCAAGGTAGTCGCTGAGCCTGTGGTATATACAAACGAGCCCGTCAGGTTGAAGCGCTCCGAAAGCTGGTGCAGCGCTACCACGGTCAGGTTGTGGCGACGGTCATACGTGGGGTAGAAAATACGCCCGCCGTTGATGCCCTGCGTGCCCAGCTGAGGCGGGAAGCGCCGCTTCGACCAAGAAAGTGTGTAGCCAATCCAGCCGGTGGTGCGGCCCTGCTTTTTCTCTAGGTACAGCTCATTGCCGTACGCCCAACCCTTGCCAAACAGAAACTCGGCGTCGAGGTTGTCGTTGGCAAACAGCTGAGCGCCGTCGCGGAAGTCAATCTGGTTGTGCGCCCATTTGTAGTATATTTCATTGGTAAGCAGATACTTGCCTTTGCCCAGCAAGAAACTGACTCCCGTAGCTACCTGCTGCGAGCGCTGGGGCTTCACCGAAAGCCGCGACGGGTACCAAATGTCGGTGGGCAGCGTGGCTCCCGTATTGGTGACCAAGTGCACGTACTGATACATCAGGGCGTAACTAGCTTTCAATGAGGTGGTTGGCGTAAGCGAATACCGGACGGCACCGCGGGGCTCTAGGCCGCCATACGTATCGGAGCCGCTGTGAAAGCCCGACAGCCGCAGTCCATAATCGAGCTGGAGCTTGTTGCTGAATTTGAAGTTGTCGGAAACATACACCCCGGCTTCCTGCCCCAGATAGCTCACATCGGAGCCAAAGTCAATCCGGCCGTCGGCGCTACCGGCTTTTAGGCGCCCAACTCCGAAGTCGTGTGCCGTGATAATGGCTCCGAATTTCCAGGTGTGATGGCTGTTGGGCGTGTACTCTACGTCGGTCCGCAGGGCGTAATCCCGAATTTGGGAAGTCAGCCCGAAGCTAAACTGATCGAGCTTGTTGGTAATGTTGTATTGGTAGCGCGTAAACGAAGCCGTGGTATTGACGAACAGCTTCGACGAAAACACGTGGTTCCAGCGGGCCGTTGCCACGGCGTTGCCCCAGCTAAAGTCAAAATTGAATCCGTTGGAGCTGTTAAACCCGAATATGTCGTGCCCGTAGTAGCCGCTGAAGAAGACCTGATCTTTCTTGCCAAGCGCGTAGTTGGCCTTGGCGTTGAAGTCGTAGAAGTAGTAGTTTGGAATAGGATTATAGTCTTCCTTACCTTCATTGATCTTGTTGATCTGGCGCGTAAAAATGTCGAAATAGGTGCGCCGCCCCGACAGAATAAAGGAGCCCTTTTTCTTCACAATCGGTCCTTCCACCGTCAGACGCGACGAAATCAGACCCAGCCCGCCGCTCACGCTGTACTTCTCGCGGCTGCCTTCGCGCAGCTTCACATCCACCACCGACGACAACCGTCCGCCGTACTGCGCCGGAAACCCGCCTTTGAAAAGGTCCACGCTTTGCACCGCATCGGGGTTAAACACCGAAAACAGGCCGAACAAGTGCGCCGGGTTGTAGACCACCGCGTCGTCCACGAGCACCAGGTTCTGGTCGGAAGAGCCGCCGCGCACGAAGAGGCCCGAGGTGCCTTCGCCGCCATTTTGCACGCCGGGCTTGAGCTGTAAGGTTTTAAGCAAGTCGACTTCGCCAAACAAGGCCGGCAGCAGCTTGGCTTCCTTCACCGAAAGATGCTCCACGCTCATCTGGGTTGTCTGAAGCTTCTGCTCCAGCGAGCCCGAGCCTTCTACCACTACTTCGCCCAACTCGTTGTTGGAAGACGAAAGTGCAAAGCCTTGGCGCTGGTTCTGCGTCAGGTTGATGTCGCGGGTTATCGTCTCGTAGCCAATGAAGGAAATGACCAACCGGTGCCGGCCCGGCGGCAGGGGCAAGGCATAGAAGCCCGTCGAGTCGGCGGTGGTGCCGGTATTGAGCGCCGGCACGGCCACCGAAGCGCCGGGTAGCATGCTGCGGTCGGAGGAAGCGCGTACGTACCCGCTCAGCAGGAAGCGCCCCTGCGCGACTAACGCCAAGGGTGCAGACCAGAAAACCAGAAAAGCAAGGCAGCGGAACAGTAACGGAGTTAATCGCATTGGTTGGGGCAGCGGTGGGGAGCAGTAGCAAAGGTATAGAAGTGCGCTTCCCCAACGCCTTACCAAGCTAGTTAGTTTGTGGTAAGATAGTAATCAATTTTCGGCAGCCAGAACGCAGCTACAGAGTAAGTTAGCCGTGGCGCTCTATAAATAAGCCTGCACTGCCTGCGTGAGTTGGGTTGCCGGGACCACGCCCGACTGCCGCCACACTTGCTGCCCTTTGTGAAACAAAATCAGTGTAGGGATGCCCTGCACCCGGTACTGTTGGGCTGCCGCCGGATTGCGGTCCACGTCCACTTTTATCACTTTGAGCTTGCCTTCGTGCTGTGCGGCTACCTGTTGCAGAATGGGCGCCATCGTTTTGCAGGGCCCACACCAGTCCGCATAAAAATCGACGAGCACCGGCATGCCCGGGCTACTAATGAGTTCGGCAAATGATTTCTTAGCCATCGCACTTCTTGCTGAAAATGAATACAAGTTCTCGGCGGGTGCTTTCACCGCCTATCCAGCATACGTAAAATTTTGGCAAAGAAGTTTCCCAAGCCCACAATAGCAAAAGCCCGGCGCTGCTGCGTCGGGCTTTCATAAGTTGTTGCAAGATAATTACTTGCGTTTGTCGATAACCGTCACATCGTTGCCGGTCTCGGAAAAAGTAAAGCGGCCGCCTACTACTTTTTTGCCGCCTACCTGGCACTCCCACACGAAAGCGTTGGGAACAAATTTCGCGGCTTCTCCTCTTTCGGTTTTGAAATAATCGGCTTCGGAAGCTTCCGAAGGGAATAGCACATCGACGCCATTCTGGCCTTTGGTTACTTCTTTCACCAAGGTGTAGGTTTTGCCGGAGCTCTGGTCGGTGACAATGAATTTGGCGGTGTATGCGCCGAGCTGCCCAAACTTATCCATGACGCCAATTTTAGCATACACGTCTGTCGATACCATCCAAGTCTGCGCCCGCGAAGTGGAGGGCATCAGCAGCACCAAGGCCACCAGCAGGCCACCTGCCCGCAGAGCATTTTTGAGGTTACAGGGAAAAGGGCGAGTAGAAATGATCATATTTAAACAATAAGTGGTGTGAAATGTGGACTGGGGCTTTTAGGGTTATAAATCCATCTTTGCCAAGAGAGAACTACAACCTGTTGTTCGTGGTTTACAGCGTATTGTGCTGTTTCCGCAACCAAATATATATTTTATCTAATCGGCTTAATACAATTTTGAATATTTTTTTTGCGGTTGGCTATTTTCGGGATTATGCCAAGAATATTTAAGATAACTACTTGCTAACCTAGTATTTATGTCGAGACGTGCCAACGAAGCCCGACGGGGCCAGCTTGCTGCCCAAAGCCCAAACGAGCCGCAGTGCCAACTGTGCGAGCGGCAAGTGCGGTATGTGTCGCGGCACCATTTGGTACCGCGTGAGGAAGGGGGCCGCCACGGGCCAGTCGTAGATTTGTGCCAACCCTGCCACAGCACAGTGCACTTGCTGCTGACCAATCGCATCTTGGCAAAGCAATATTCCACCATCGAGGCGCTGCGCAGCGCCGAGGAGCTGCAAAAGTACCTGCACTGGATTCGGCGCAGTCGGGTAGAGCACATTTCCAATCGCCGCCGAAAGCAATAATGGCCTTTGTGGTGACGAACTGCGTTGCTGTTGGTTACTTGCCTTCTGGTTCTTGCTTATTGCTACATGAAGTTTGTTCCCTTCGCACAAGTGCGCCGCCAGCCCACCATTATCGTCGATAGCACTGGGCTAGGAGCGGTGCTTGTGCTGGCTCATTGGCGCGGGGCTGCCACGCCCGAGCTCTTCCGCGACGATACCAGTGCTGGTTCGGTACTGCGCTTTCTCCACTCTTCAGTGCTGGAAAATGTAGCCAACGCGGTGACAGCCAACCATTTCGATGTTGACGGTTTTGTAGGCGTCTGGGCGATGCTGAATCCCGAGCAGGCGCTGCGGCATGAGCATCTGTTGCGCTTAGTAGCTACGTTGGGCGATTTTCGGGAGATAAACTGGCACGACCCGCACGCCGACCATGCCCTGAAGCTCGTGTGCTGGCTGAATGCCAAGGAGAAAGAGCTGTTTTATCCGCCTTTTGGCGCTCCTGTACTACGCCGCCGCGAGGACGAAGCATCGGCGGAAAAGTTTGAGTGGTTTCTGCCGCGTTTCGGCAATATCCTCGAAAATCCGGAGCTGGACCTTACCGTTTGGGAACCCGAATACGAGCGGGTACGCCAAGCAGTAGCTGTAGTGCAAAGTGCCGCTACGCACACAGTTGGCTATGAAGATATTAGTTTGGTTGTGGTGCGCACGCCGGAGCCGTTGCCTTATTATGCGTTGTTTGGCTCCACGGCGGGCTTCGACATGGTGCTAAGCATTTACGAAGGCAATCGGTATGAATTTGAGTACAAATACACCACTTGGATTGACCTCGAATCGCGCCCGACGCTGCCGCGTTTGCCGTTGGACGCGCTGGCTGCCCGCCTCAACGCCCTCGAACAAACCGCTCGCCGTTGGACTTTCGACGCTGTGACGGACACGGGGCCCTTACTGCGCCTTTCGGGCAAAGGCCTCAGCAAGATGCACCGCTACGCCGACCCCGATCAGCGGCCGATTTACGCCTCTTCTATCGCTCCCGAAACTATTGAGCAGGAGGTGGTTGGCTTTTTCCAGCAGCGATACGCGGGTATCCAACCCCGACGTTACTGGTTGTGGGCGGAGATACGGGAAGCAGGTGCGCAGTAGCGCTACAATGCTTCGCCGAACCCAACTACCCGCAGTGTGCTTACGCCACCAGCGCCTTTGCGCACGTTGATCTGGGTTGTGACGCGCTCTTTGAGGGCCTCGACGTGCGAAATGATGCCGATCATCTTGCCCGAGCCTTGCAGCATTTCCAGCGCCGACAGTGCAATGTCCAGCGTATCGGGGTCGAGGGTACCGAAGCCTTCGTCGATGAACAGCGTGTCAATCTGCGTTTTGCGTCCTGCCAACTCAGACAACCCCAAGGCCAGCGCCAGGCTCACCAAGAAGCTTTCGCCGCCCGAAAGCGAGTTCATCGAGCGGGCGCTGTCGCCTTGGTAGTGGTCGGTGATGAGCAAATCGAGGTGCTCGTCGGGGTTGCGCGTGATGCGGTAGCGGTCGGTGAGGCGCTGCAAGTGGCGATTGGCCAACTCCACCAAACGGGCCAGCGTGAGGCCCTGCGCAAACTCGCTGAACTTCTTGCCGTCGGCCGAACCGATCAAGTCGGCCAGCTGCCGCCAACGGCGCGCTTCCTGCTGCTGCCCTTCGAGTTGAGCCGCCATTTCGGCGTGCCGCTCCAAACCGCGCTGATGGTCGGTGAGGCGCTGCTGCCGCTGCCCAAGTTGCTGATTAAGGTCAGCAATCAGCTGCCTCGTGACAACTAGCTGACTATCAATGGATTCGATGGGGTCATTTGTCAGCGCGCGCGCCTGTTCCATCTGAAACTGATGTGCGGCTTCCGTCAGGGCCTGTTGGGTGGCGGCTACATCCCGCTCGTGTGCTTGCAGCTGGTCGGCAAGGCGGCGCACTTCCGAATCGGGCAACAGCAGCGTTGCCAGTGCAGTGGGGTCAGGCGTGAGGCCCGCGGTTTGAAGATTGGTGACCAGCGCCGCGTACTGCTGCTCGCGTTCCTGTTGGCGCCGCGCCGCATCCTGCTGCCGCTGGCGCAGCTGCTCGTCGGTACGAGCCAAGCGGTTTTCGTGCTCCTGAACTTGTCGCTCCGCTTGTTGCAAGAGCGCGTCGGCTTGCTGCACGGCCGCGGCCAGTTCCCGGAAAGCCTGCGCCACGTCGGGGCCCGCGTAAAGTGCCTGGCGCTTCGCTTTTTGCTGCTGAATCGCGGTGTGCTTTTCAACAATGTCGTGCTTGTGCTCGCGCAGCCACTGGTTGGTTTCGGTGTGCGATTTGGTTAGTTCCTCCAACCGGATCTGGTTCTCGTCCCGCTGCTTTTCGACGGTCGCCTGCGCGAGTTTCTTTTGCTCAAAATCGGCAATCAGCTGTTTGCAGCGCTCTACCAGTGCCCGCCCGTTTTCGCCATTGAAGGTCAGGCCAAAGCTGCTCAGAAGGCTGGTAATCGGCTCCTTAACCACCGGAACACGTTCTTCAGCGTCGCGTAAGCCAGCCGCAATCTTGGCCGCATCCGCTTGATAGTCTTGCTGTTGCAGTTGGAAAGATGCCTGCTGGCTAATAGCCTGTGTCAGAGCCACTTCTGCGGCGGCGTGTTGCTGGTCCAGCTCCCGAAGCTGCTGCACGATGCTTTTTACTTCGTCGGCCGCTGCTTTCTCTTCCGATTCGGGCAGGAGAGGGATGGTTGCCGGCGGCGTATCCGCGAGTTGGCCGCCCGCTTGTTCGAGCATGCCTACGTATGTGGACGCCCGATTCAGACGGGCATTCAAGGCGCGCACGCGCTGACTGAGTTCTTCTTCGCGCTGTTGGTCGCGCTGCAACGATTCCTCGCTCACGCCCAGTAAGCCCGCGGCAAACGGGTGCTCGGTAGCGCCGCACACGGGGCACGGCTCGCCCGGCGACAGGAGTTGGCGGGTTTCGGTGTGCGACAGAATAAGCTGTTGGAGCGAATTGGAGCGGCGCAAATCATCCCAATGCTGCTGTTGAGCATCGTATTCGTGCTGCAAACCGGCCGCGTGGTGCTGGAGCCGCCGAAACCATTCGTCGCGCCGCATCGCCGTATCGTGTTGTTGGGCTTTGATATCCGACAGACGTCGTTGCCCAGTAAGTGCCTGTTGCTGGTAACGTTCAGCGGTATTTGCGGCATCCTGAAGCCGGCGCACCGACTCGGCCTGTCGCTGCCGCAACTGGCCTAGTTCGGCTTGCAAGTGATCCCAGTCCTGGAGGTTAGCCGTTAGCTCGGGCAGCGCGTTGGTGAGCTCAGCCAGTTGAGTGTGCTCGCCGAGCCATTTGGCCAACTCCTTCAGCTGCTGCCGAAACGTGTGGGTTTGCTGCGTCAGGTGCTCGAGTTCGGCTTTCTGGCGCTTGCATTGCTCGTTACGCTCGTCGTACTTCTGGCGGTCGGACTGAAGCTGCACCTCTGCTTGGCGCATGAGGCTGTCGAGCTGTTCGGCTTCCCGCAATTTAGGCTCCTGCTCTTGCTGCACGGCCAAGGCAGCCGTCCGGGCTTGGCGCGCAGCCTCGCGGGCCTGCTGGGCCGTGGCTACTTCCGCCTGTAGCTGGGGCAGTTGGTGTTGCAGGCTCTCTGCCTCGCGCAGTAGCTGTTGTATCTGGCCTTCTGCTTGTTGCAACAAAGCCCAAGGCGTTCGGAAGGGCAAGGCCTGCTCGTGGCGCTGCACCTGTTGGCGCACAGGCGCCAGCGTTTCGGCTTCACCGGCCAAGCGGCTCAATTTGCTTTGGCCCTGGTGCTGACGAGCCGTGAGTTCTTCCAGTTTGCGCAGCCAGTTTTGCGCTTCGATAAGGCGTTGTTGCTCCTGGTTGGCAATGGCGAGCTGGGCCTTAAAATCTTGAAGCTCCGTTTCCAACAAGGCCAGTTCCTCTGCCGAAAGCAGCGTAACCCCCGCCATGCCGGCACGCAAGACTTCCACGCGCTGGGCTTCGTCTTTGGCCTTGCGGAAAGCCGCAACGGAGATGTCGGAATACTTGCGCGTGTCCGTGATCTTCTCCAGAAGTTGCGCCCGTTCGCCGGGGCTCGACTTCAGAAACCGTGTAAAATCGCCTTGCGCCAGCAGCACCGAGCGCAGAAACTGCCGGTATTCGAGGCCGCTCAGCTCGGCAACTTTGCCGGGAACCCTGGATTTGTACGTTTCCAGAAAGGGCCACGTCTCTTCTCCGTCTACAATTTGCTGTTCGCTGAGCTCCATTTTCGAGTCCTGCAGCGGACCGTCGGGCTTGCGCCGGGCGCGGTGCTGACCCCACTTGGCGCGGTATACCCGCTCATTGACCTGAAACTCCACTTCCGCCCAACTCTCGCCCGTCCCGTGGCTCATTACCTGCTCCGAGCCGCTGCCGTCGTGGCGTGGCACTTGGCCGTAGAGCGCCAGCGTGATGGCATCGAGAATGGTAGTTTTGCCCGCGCCGGTGGGCCCGGTAATAGCGAATAAGCCCGAGTCGGACAATGGCGAATTGCCAAAGTTGACCTCGTGCTGTCCTCGCAAGGAATTCAGGTTAAAGAAACGGACGCGGAGAATTTTCATGTAAGCGAAGCAGGGTCAACTAACGGGACTCAGAGCCCTTAATGACGTAATATAAGTTATTGATAAATAATTAGTTGTGTAGATATGGGTTTGATTTAGGGCTCGATAAAGCTAAAAACTACAGCCTTGCTGGCTATTCTTCCCGCATCAATTCCAACAACTCGTCAAACGTGCTCAGTAGTTCAGTACGCGACTCTTGGGGCTCATCGTCCAGGCGGCGCTCAAAGACTTCGCGCTCCGTGAAGTCGTCGAGGCCGCGGGTGAGCGGCTCCGGCTCGTCGAGAGGCCGGAGCGTTACGATGCGGAAATGGCGGCGGGCCAGCACCTCCAGCTGCGTACGGTCGAGCAGGTCGATGACTTTCAGAAGTTGCTCAGCTACTTCGAGTTGCGTGAGCTCCGAGCGCACTTCCACATCAATCCAAGCGGGGAGTTGGTAACCCGTATTGTCGTAGGTAGTTAAGTGGTTCAGCACTTCTTCCAGCGAGCCGTGCCACCGGATGAGCCTGCGGGCGCCGGGCACCTCCAGCGTTTCGAGGCTCAGCGAACCGGGCGTGATATCGAGCAAAACGACTTGCTTCGGATGATCGACCTCGGAAAATGAGAGCGGAATAGGGGAGCCCGAGTAGCGAATGTGCTCGCGGCCGCCTACCCGCTGTGGGCGGTGCAAGTGGCCAAGTGCCACATAGTCAAATACTTCTGGGAAATGCTCGGCAGATACTTGCCCCAGGTTGCCGACGTGAATGGTGCGCTCCGAATCGGAGGCGGCCCCACCGGCGGCGTACAGATGGCCCGTAGCCAGCACTGGCAACCCGGCGGCTTTGTGCGCCGCCACTAGCTCTGTGAAGCGGGCGTAATGATCGGCAATGCCCTGTCGGATGCGGATTTCGCGTTCCTCCGCCGACTCGCCCGGCACCGACAGGCGCACGTCGCGGTCGCGCAGAAACGGTACGGCACACACCACCAGACCCGGCTGGTCCTGGGCATCGTTCAGGATAATTACCTGGTCCTCAAAGCAATCGGGAACGCAGCCGACTACGTGCACCCGCAAATGACGCAACAGGCGCGCCGGGGCGTTGAGCGTGGCCGGGGAGTCGTGGTTGCCGCCCACAATCACGATGTCGCGGCAGCTGGTGCCGCGCATGTTCATCAGAAACGAGTAATACAGCTCCAGGGCCGCATTGGAAGGCGAACCCGTATCGAAGACATCGCCGGCCAGCACCAGCACTTCCACGTTCTGCTGGCGCACCGTTTGCACCAGCCACTCCAGAAAGAAGCGGTGCTCGTCGGTGCGCTCGTGGCCACTGATAAAGCGCTGGCCCAAATGCCAGTCGGCGGTATGAAGAACTCGCATAGACTACGAAGATACATCAAGACTCCACACGGCTAGGCATAAGCTTACTATAGTACTTTCGACTCTTGTTGCTTCAAGTTGACTCTACCAAGTGCATTATTAAAGAAAAATAATATACTGAATTGAATGTGACCGCACGGACCTCTTTACTTATTTTCTCTCCATTTTTTCTTCTTAAATAATAAGGATACACCTCGTTAAACTTTTCATAACTTAATTTTCTCGTGCCTTGTATCTTGCTTGAAGGCTGCTTGAAGGCTGCTTGATGGATGCGCTATCAATGTAAATAATACCTGCATCATATTTAGCGGTAAACCATAAAGGTTGTTTATTAATCGTAGGGGTTGTTGCAAATTCTGACGGTTCGCCAGAAAGCTTACCTACTAATTGATTCCAAATTTCGCGGCTGTTCATATTCCGAATTTATAATCATTAATTTAGTGCACAGCCTGCTTCTGAAACTCCGTCACGGCTTCTCCCAAATCGTAGATTTCGGCGTTGGGCAAAGCCGCCTGCAAAATGCTGGCGCCCGCTGCCGAACGGTAGCCGCCCGCGCAATGCACCAAAATGGGCTTGTGAGTAGGCACCTCGTGGGCGCGTTCACGCAATTCAGGCAGCGGAATCAGGTGCGCATCTGCAAAAATGGATTCCTTGGCCTCTGTGCGGTTGCGAATGTCGACGATGGTGAAATCTTCGGGGTGCTCGCGCACGTGCTCGATGTTGGCCAGCGCGCTGGTGGCAGGCAGGTCCCGCGGCGTCAGAAAAGCACCTTTGATGTTGATTTCATACCCGATTTTTGCCGTTTTGCGAATGACCGCATCCAAGGCAATCTGCGAGTCGGCGAGGAGGTAAAACTGCTCCTTCGGCCCAATGATCGAGCCCAGCCAAGTTTCAAACTTGCCACCGTCCTGCAAATTGATGGCACCGCGCAAATGGCCTTCCCGAAACTGCGCGGCAGGGCGGGTGTCGATGATGGGAATGCCGGTTTCCAAATAAGCATCAGGTTGCAGGCGTGGCACAGCCCGAATGCTGTCTTCAAAAGGAAGCGCGCCTTGCTTGTTCAGCACCACGTCGTGGCTGAAGTACTTGGGCATAAAGGGCTGATCTTCCAGCAACACCCGGATAAACTCGTCCTGCGACATGGGCTGTAGGGCGTAGTTGGTTTTTAGCTCCTTTCCGATGGTGCTGTCGAGCTCGGTGCTGGTGGTTTTGCCGCACAGCGAGCCGGGGCCGTGCGCCGGATAAACGCGCGTGGCCGGCGGCAGCGCCATCAGCTTGTTGCGGGTGCTGGCGTAAAGCTGAGCGGCTAGCTGCTCGCGCTGGTGGCCACCAACTGCCTGATCTTCACGCAAATCGGGGCGGCCTACATCGCCTACAAACAAGGTGTCGCCGGTAAATACGGCGCGGGTTTGGGCCATTTCGTCGATCAGCAGCACCGAAATGCTGTCGGGCGAGTGGCCGGGCGTGTTGATGGCGTGCAGCTCAACGGCGCCGAGGTGAATGCGGTCGCCGTCGTCGAAGTTTTTGTGCGGGTACGTAGCTTTTACCAGCTTGCTACAGTAGATGGTAGCATCGGTTTCCTCGGCTATTTCGAGGTGCGAAGAAACAAAATCGGCGTGGGGGTGGGTCTCGATTACTGCGATAATGTCGGCCTCGTGTTCGTCGGCAAAGTCGTAGTAAGGCTGTGGATCGCGGGCCGGATCGATGATGGCTACTTGGCGGCCGCACCGGATGGCATAACTGGCGTGGGCCAAGCCCTTGTCATAAAATTGCTGAATTTGAACCGAGGACGGACTACTAGGCAGGGGGCTCATGGTGATAGGTTGTAGTGGAAGCGTTTGGCTCAGGCAAGTAAAGCCAATGAAGTGGTGCCGAGACCGGGGCAGCCATCGCGGGCGGCTGCCGAACGCATATTCTCAAATATAAGCAAGCAGCGAATGCGATAAGCACAACAGAACGGAGGAAAAGTTATGAATAATTTATAATTAATTGATTATAAGATCATTGTCTATTAGATGATAGGCTTTGTTCCTCATTCTTAGGGCTTGATTTTTACCCGATTTCAGGCTGACAAGCATAAAAAAAGCCCCGGCCTTACGACCGGAGCTTTTCGGAACTGATAGGCGCAGATTTAGCTTTTGGCTTTCTTCTTATCCTTTTTGATTTTAACCTTTCCTTCCTCTTTTCCATCGCGCGGGCCGCGGTTTCCGCCGCGCTCCTCCCGCATTTGGGCGTACTTGGTGTACTGCTCGGCGGTCAGGATTTCTTTGAGTTTCGCGTCCTGTTGGTCGCGCATGGTTTTCATTTCCGTGCGCATGGCTTCACGGTCGGTGCTGGCAGTGGCCTGGCTGCGACGGGCCTGCATTTCCTGGCTTTGGGTGAGCGAAAGTTGACGCACCTTTTCGGTCTGTTCAGCCGTTAAGCCTAGTTGCTGGGTCAGGCGCTGGGCCATGCGGTCGGCGCGCTGCTCTGGGGTTTGTTGGGCGTAGCCACCACCTTGGCGGTTGCCGTATTGGCCCGGTTGGCCGGCGGGTGGAGGAGTAGTCGGGGAAGTTTGAGCGGAAGCTGCACCGGCCGTCAGCGTGACGGCGGCGAGCAACATGAGCATCTTTTTCATGGAGATATTTTTCTGAATGGAATTTGGCGGTTAGATAGAGGCCGCCGCCCAAGGTTTAATGAAGTAAAATTCATCGCTGTTATTTTCTGATCACGGACATAACTGCCTGGCCCCGCTAGTTGCCTGCCCGATGGCCCGTATCCGGCGCAAAGCACGGCTGCCCTTAGCGCTAGGGTGCAACCAATCCGGCGCAGTTGCCTCTTTGGCGCACCATTGCTGATTATCGCCTATATTCGGGCTCTCTGTAACGACTTTCGACTTTCCATACCTCTCACCTTTTTCCTTCTCTCTTTACTTACTGTATGGCAAATATTTTCGCCAAAAAACCGTTGGCCCTGTTGCTGGGGGAGGCCAACTCCACCGGGCACGGTACCCTCAAGCGGACGCTGGGCGCGGGCAACCTCGTGGCGCTGGGCGTGGGCGCCATCATCGGTGCGGGCCTGTTTGTGCGCACCGCCGCTGCCGCCGCGCAGGCTTCGGGGCCGGGCGTGACGCTGGCCTTCATCGTGGCCGCGATCGGCTGCGTGTTCGCGGGCTTGTGCTACGCCGAGTTTGCCGCCATGATCCCGATTGCCGGCTCGGCCTATACCTACGCCTACACCACCATGGGCGAGTTTGTGGCTTGGGTCATCGGCTGGGCGTTGATCATGGAATACGCCCTAGGGGCCGCCACCGTTTCCATTGCCTGGAGCGAATACCTCAACAAGCTCTTAGCGGTCTTCGGGACGAGTATACCGTATAATCTGAGTCACTCGCCCTTCGAAAGTGCCGTTGTCAATGGCGTAACCGAACACGGCATGATCAACCTGCCGGCGCTGCTGGTGATCGTGGCGCTGTCGCTGCTGCTGATCAAAGGCACGCAGGAATCGGCTCTGTTCAACGCCGTAGTGGTGGTGCTGAAAGTGGTGATCGTATTGGTATTCATCGCCGTGGGCTGGCAGTTTGTGAATCCGGCCAACCACACGCCGTATCTGATCCCGGAAAACGCGGAGCCCGTGAAAAACGCGGCCGGCGACATCGTACGCGAATACACGGCCTGGAACAAGCACGGCTGGGGCGGCGTGTTGGGCGGGGCGGCCATCGTGTTCTTCGCCTTCATCGGCTTCGACGCGGTGAGCACGGCGGCCCAGGAGGCCAAAAACCCCAAGCGCGACATGCCCATCGGCATTTTGGGCTCGCTGGCGGTCTGCACCGTGCTCTACATCCTCTTCGGCCACGTGCTGACGGGCGTGGCCAACTGGCGCGAGTTTGCCGACCCGGCCAAGGGCGGCGAGGCTTCCGTCACCTACGCCATCAAGGAGCACATGCCCGGCTACGAGTGGCTGAGCACGGCGGTCACGGTGGCCATTCTGCTGGGCTTTTCGTCCGTAATTCTGGTGATGCTCATGGGCCAGAGCCGCGTGTTCTTCTCCATGGCCAAGGACGGCCTCATGCCAAAGGCGTTTTCGGAGTTGCACCCCAAGTTCCGCACGCCTTACAAGTCGAACATCGCACTGCTCATTTTCGTGGGGGCGTTCGCCGCCTTCGTACCCGGCTCGCTGGCCGGCGACCTGACCTCGTTCGGTACCCTGCTGGCCTTCGTGCTGGTCTCGGCCGGCGTGTGGATCATGCGCCGCTCCGACCCCGCGCAGCCCCGCCCGTTCCGGGCGCCGCTCTCGTCACCGGTGTTCCCCTTCGTGCCGATTATGGGTATTCTGGTGTGTACCCTTATGATTTTGGCTCTTGACGCGTTCACGCTGAAGGTGGCTATAGGATGGATGTTGCTCGGCTTCATCGTGTATTTCATCTATGGGCGCAAAAACAGCAAGCTGCAACAAGGCGTGGTGGTAGTGCCCGAGGAAATGGACGAGCAGGCGTTCATTGAGCCCGATGTACATAACCGCTAACCAGTAATGCGGCACCGCCGCTCAGCTAACTGAAAAAGCTCCACCAGCCTCTGCTGGTGGAGCTTTTTTATGTTGTTGATTATCAATTAGTTGTATTTATTTCTTCGTGGCGGCTTTTACCTCACTTTGCAGCTTGATGACGCGATCGCCGTTGTCTTGCACAATGACGAAAGCCGGATTGTCGGCGGTGCCGTTGCGGGTGATGTCGCTGCCTTTGAGCTTGCGCGTGACGGCTTCTTTGTGCACTTCCTCAATTTTGCCGGTGGCGGTGCCGGTGCCGTATTTCCAGGTGACTTGTGTGCCTTTGCGCATGGCGTGGGGGTGGGGATTGAAGCAGTGGCTGACAATAATGAACATACTGCTGCAAAGGCCGAAATGTTGAGGTAAAATCGAGCGCTCCGGTACTAGGCAGCCTGGTTTCTTTGGGTACATTTGGGAGCGAGCCTTTGCATGGTCCCATTTATTCTGCTTAACGTCTCCTTTTGTCAGCACTTTTACCCAAACTCAATGCACATGAATCTGCGCCAGCTGGGGCTGGCTACCGGGCTATTCGGGCTTAGCCTGGGTGCGTACGCCCAGCCCTCGACGTACCCGCGCAACGGCGTTTACGATCAGCGGCCGGGCCTGTACGCTTTCACGCACGCCACGATCTTCACGGACTACAAAACCCGGCTCAACGACGCGACGCTGCTCATCCGCGATGGCAAAGTGGAGGCCGTAGGCCCAAACGTAAAAGTGCCCGCCGGTGCCGTCGTCACCGATCTGAAAGGCAAGTACATCTACCCCGGCTTCGTCGATCTGTACGCCAGTTACGGCCTGCCGGAAGTAAAACCCGCCGAACGCCGCAGCCGCCGCGACCGCGATCCGCAGTTTGAAAGCCAGAAAACCGGCGCTTATGACTGGAATCAGGCTGTGCACCCGGAAGTGGCTGCTGCTGAGTCATTTAAGGTAAACAATGACCAAGCCGACGTTTACCGCAAACTAGGCTTCGGAACTGTGCTTACCCAAGCGCCCGACGGTATTGTGCGCGGCACGGCGGCATTGGTGACGCTCAACACCAACCGTAAGGAGAACGAAGTGGTGCTTCTTGATCGGGCGGCGGCCGGGTTTTCGTTCGACAAAGGCTCTTCCACGCAAGATTATCCGGGCTCGCTAATGGGCAGCATTGCCCTGCTGCGCCAGACGTTTCTGGACGCCGACTGGAACCAACGCAACCCGGCCAAGGAGCAAAACTTGTCGTTGCGGGCCTTCAATCAGCAGCGCCAATTGCCGCAGATTTTCGAGGTGCGCGACAAACTCAGCGCCCTGCGCGCCGACAGAGTGGGCGATGAGTTTGGTATTCAATACATTATCAAGGGCCATGGCGACGAATACCAGCGTTTGCAGGACGTTCAGGCCACCAAAGCGCCCATTATCGTCAGCCTCAATTTCCCCGATGCCTACAACGTCGACGACGTGTACGACGCCTCGCGCGTACCGCTCGAAGACCTGAAGCACTGGGAAATGGCGCCCGCCAACGCCGCCATACTGGCCAAAGCTGGGGTACCGTTTGTGCTGTCGGCCGCCGACCTGAAGGACAAGAAGAAATTCCTGCCCAATCTGAAAAAAGCCATCAAATACGGTCTCACTGAGGAGCAGGCGCTGAAAGCCCTCACGGCCACGCCCGCTGAACTCATCAAGGCGCAAAACCAAGTCGGGAACCTGAAGCCCGGCGCTACGGCCAACTTTCTGGTCTGCACCACGCGCATTTTTGCCGATGATAACGTGCTGCTGGACAACTGGGTACAAGGCGAGCGCTACCAGCTCAGCCAGCTTCCCGCTGATTACCGCGGCGTGTACACCCTGAAGGTTGGTAACCAACCCGACGTGCATATGGTGGTAGCCGGCAAGCCCGAAACGCCGGAGCTGCGCGTGCTGCTGGCGCCCAAAGATTCGGTGCGCGGCACCATTGCCGTATCCGGCGATCTGGCCACGATCGTGTACAATCCGACGCCCAAAAGTAAAGGCACCGCCGTACGGCTAAGTGGCTTCTACACAGCCGATAACCGCACCTTTCAAGGCGACGGGCAGCTGGCCGATGCCAGCCAGGTGAAGTGGTCGGCAAAGCGGCTTGAGGAGGCTAGCCGGGCCGCGCGCCGCGATTCGGCCAAAGCCCCGGAGCCCGTACAACTAGGTCAGATGATGTTCCCGTTTGTGGCTTTTGGTCGGGCAGAAGTACCTCAGCAAGAAACCGTTGTGATCAAAAACGCAACTGTTTGGACGAGTGAGAAGGAAGGCAAGCTCGAAAACACCGACGTGCTGCTGCAAAACGGCAAAATCGCCAAAATCGGGAAGAACCTGGCCGTGCCGAAAGGGGGCCGCAGCATCGACGGTACCGGCAAGCACCTCGCGCCGGGTATCATCGACGAGCACTCGCACATTGCCATTGCCGAAGGTGTAAACGAAGGCACCCAAGCCGTGACCTCGGAAGTGCGCGTGGGCGATGTGATTGATCCTGAGGATATTGACGTGTACCGCGATCTGGCGGGCGGCGTAGTGGCTTCGCAGCTCCTGCACGGCTCAGCCAACCCCATCGGCGGACAGTCGGCCCTAATCAAGCTGCGCTGGGGCATGGGCCCCGAGCAGATGAAAATCCAGGATGCGCCGGGCTTCATCAAGTTTGCCTTGGGCGAAAATGTGAAGCAGTCGAACGCCGGCGAACGCAACGTGTTGCGCTTCCCGCAGTCGCGCATGGGCGTAGAGCAGGTGTTTGTGGATGCATTTACGCGGGCCAAGGAATACGAAAAAGATTGGGCCGCTTACAACAAACTCTCGAAAGCCAAACAGAAGAAAACCGAAGCGCCCCGCCGCGACCTGGAGTTGGACGCGTTGGTGGAAATCCTGAACGGCAAGCGCAACATCACCTGCCACAGCTACGTGCAGAGTGAAATCAACATGCTGCTGAACGTGTCGGACCGGATGGGATTCAAAGTCAATACGTTAACGCACATTCTGGAAGGCTACAAAGTAGCCGATAAGATGAAGGCGCACGGCGTAAACGCCAGCACATTCTCGGACTGGTGGGCTTATAAAAATGAGGTGCGCGATGCCATTCCGTACAACGCGGCCATTATGCACGACGCCGGCCTGAACGTGGCCATCAACTCCGACGATGCCGAAATGTCGCGCCGCCTAAACCAGGAAGCCGCCAAAACGGTGAAATACGGCGGTTTGTCGGAGGAAGAAGCCCTGAAGCTGGTCACGATTAACCCCGCCAAAATGCTGCATTTGGAATCGCACATGGGCTCCATCAAGGAAGGCAAAGATGCGGATGTGGTGCTGTGGAGCGCTGATCCGTTGAGCATCTACGCGCGTGCTGAACGCACTTTTGTAGACGGCCGCCAATTTTTCGACCTCGAAAGCGACCAGAAAATGCGCGATGACCTGAAGCGCGAACGGCTGCGCATCGTGCAGAAGATGCTGGATGCCAAGAAGTCTGGTGCGCCCACCCAAACGCCCGTCGCCCGCGCCACCGGTCATTTCCACTGCGACACCATGGGCGAAGAAAAAGACCTGGATCAGTAACTAGAGCTAAAAGCTCCCCTCCTTAAAAAAGAAGGGAGACTGCTTTAGAATCAAAATTTGTAGAAGCATAAAATATTGATAATGAAACACATACTGTTTTCATTGGCTTTGCTTACCGCCGTTCCGGCTTTCGCGCAGGTGCCCATTCCGGCGGCGCCTCAGAGCAAGCCGATGCTGCTGCTGGGCGGTACATTGCACGTCGGCAACGGCACGGTCATTCCGGATGCGGCCGTGGCGTTCGAAAAAGGCCGCATCGTGTATGCCGGTGCGCAGGGCGGTTTCGGGCAAGACCGCGGCGCGTATCAGGTGGTGGATGTGAAGGGCCAGGAAATCTATCCGGGCCTTATTCTCCCTAACACTACGCTGGGTCTCACGGAAGTAGAGTCCATTCGGGCTACCGTAGACGAGCAGGAAGTGGGCACGTTCAACCCTAACGTGCGCGCGTTGGTCGCCTACAACACCGACTCCGACATCTTGCCTACCGTGCGTACCAACGGCGTCCTGCTGGCGCAGGTAACGCCGCGCGGCGGCGTCATTTCGGGGCAGAGCAGCGTCGTGCAGCTCGATGCTTGGAACTGGCAGGACGCCGCCGTAAAAGCCGACGACGGCTTGCACGTCAACTGGCCGCCGCTGCTCGTGCGCCTCAATCCGGCCGAAGATGCGCAAGCGTTTGAGCGTCGCGAGAAAGCCCGGCAGCAGCAACTCCGCGACCTGGAGCAACTGCTGAGCGAAGCCTCGGCTTACCGCAAACTACCCGCTGGGCGCAAGGAAAACCTGCGGCTAACGGCGCTGAGCGGCTTGTTCGACGGTTCCAAGACCATGTTCGTTCACGCCGACGACGGCAAGGAAATCATTGAGGCCGTGCGCTTTGCCAAGCAGCAAGGCGTGCAGAAAATAGCCGTGGTTGGCGCCCGGGACGCTTGGATGATGCTGGATTTTCTGAAGCAAAACGACATCGCAGTCGTTCTGTCGCGCATTCACGCGTTGCCGCGCCGCGCCGGCGACGATTATGATTTGCCCTACAAGCTGCCCAGCTTGTTGCAACAAGCTGGCATTCGCTATTGCCTTGACTATGAAGGTAGTATGGAAACCGCTGGATCGCGCAACTTGGCGTTTATTGCCGGCACCGCCGCCGGCCACGGCCTGACCAAAGAGCAAGCCCTGACGGCCGTAACGCTCAGCACGGCCCAGATTTTGGGCCTAGACAAAGATTTCGGCAGCCTGGAAGCTGGCAAAAGCGCTACGCTCGTCGTGAGCAGCGGCGACCTGCTCGACATGCGTACCAACAACGTGACCCAAGCCTACATCGATGGCCGCGCATTCAGCCTCGACAACAAGCAGCTTTACCTCAACAAAAAGTTTCGCGGCAAGTACGGTTTAAAGTAAACACAGCCCTTTGTCAGCCTCAAAAAGCCGCTTCCTGAAAGGAGCGGCTTTTTTGGGCAGTGAATATTGTGTAAAATGCTTTAAATCAAGAAGATAAATACAATTAAGCTTAATTATATAAGCTCAACAGTAGCGCTTTTGTTAAGGAAAATCCTTCAAAAGCTTATACGATTATTGTATCTTTCCATTCCGCCCAAAACGGAAAAATAATAAGGCGCTGAGCTTGGATAAACTACTCAAGAAGCTTTTGCCTTTGGAGTACGACTTCTTGCGTTGCTGCTAGTACTGTTTAAAGCCGTATTCTATGAGTGATTTGTTACCTACTGCAACTGGTATTCCCGTGCGTGTCCTCATTGTCGATGACCATCCGTTGGTAATTGAGGGGGTTAAAATGCTTCTTAAGCAAGAGTCTGATATTGAAATAGTTGCGCAAGCAGAAAGCGGCTTGGAAGCCCTGCAAAAGCTAAAGCAGGACCCAGAAATAACCGTTGCGCTGGTCGATTTGAACATGCCGGAGATGTCGGGCGTGGAACTGACCCAAGCCATTCGGGAGCAGGCGCCGCAAGTGCGCGTGCTGGTGCTGAGCATGACCCACGATCATGCTTCTGTGACGGAAGTACTCGAAGCGGGCGGCTCAGGCTACGTATTAAAAAACACGACCCGCGAAGAACTGGGCGAAGCCATCCGGCAGATTGTGGCGGGCCGCACGTTTTTTAGCCGCGAAGTAGGCGCAACGCTGCTACAGAATTACGAGCTGGCCTCGTTGCGGCTGCCGCCGCGTGAAGAAGTACCGGTCTCGCTTACCACCCGCGAACGCGAGATTCTCAAACTTATCGCCCAGGAGTACTCCAACTACCACATTGCCGAAACGCTCTTCATAAGCGAGCGCACCGTCGAGACCCACCGCAAGAACATTCTGACCAAGACCAACTCGAAATCGGTGGTGGGCCTGATTCAGTATGCCATGCGTCATAAGCTCATCAGTTAAGCCGTCTCGGCGCTCCTTTACAGACGAGCCGAAAATTGACTAAAACCAAGACCGAATAGCCGCAGTTCTATATATAGGGCTGCGGTTTTTGTTTTTGCCGATTGCTCGTATGACGCTGCCTAATCGCGTTTAGGCTAATGGCCCTCGCTGGGTCCGTTATCTCGAGCACGCAAAATATTTGGGGCTTGCAACAACGCACCCACGGTTGCGGGCACTCCAGCTTAGCCGCATTGCCTTTTTATGTGTTTGATGGAGTTTGGAAGCAATGGTGTAAAATATTGACAATCAAAATATTGTAAATATATATTGCTTATATTATATGCTTGCTGGCAACGCCGGAGCGATTGGGTGCAGCCAGTGAGGTGCAAAGGGGGCGAGCTAGCAAGAATCTGCTCTACCGAAGAAGTTATCCGTGCTAATACGGATGCCGTGCTCAGTGCTGCCGCGGACATTGATTCAGGGGTAATACGTATTTACATTTTAATAAGAAAAAATTTACCTTTATATCATACAAGCAAATGGTAATATCTTTACATTTGTTCAGATCGAATTAGTACTTAGTTAAT
This sequence comes from Hymenobacter sp. BT491, assembly GCF_014349165.1. Classification (NCBI taxonomy): domain Bacteria; kingdom Pseudomonadati; phylum Bacteroidota; class Cytophagia; order Cytophagales; family Hymenobacteraceae; genus Hymenobacter; species Hymenobacter sp. BT491. Next base: position 579,658 of record NZ_JACSJJ010000001.1, read on the forward strand.
GAAAATTTGTCCTTTTAACTTCTGAGATCTTTTACCCGTTTCGCCCATCGTTCACACTCTAACTGAAAACAAGCATGGCTTCAAAAATCCTCTCCTTCATTGTGCACGTGCCCGGTATGGTTCCTGGCGCATATCCTGCAGTTCCAACTGCCGCTCCAGCCAAACCCGTGGAACGCAAAGCTGAATCTAAGTCGGGCAACACGTCCAGCACGGCTGGTGGCCACTTCGCGGCCATCTACGAAAATGATCGTTTTGTTCGCTTCAAGTATATCAGCAACAATGCATAAACTCTACTAAACCATTGAGTTAATCCTCATACGCAGACGCCGTACTCATCTGACGAGATGAAGTACGGCGTCTGCTCTTTTGTAGGCCGGGGTAGCCCATCGGTTCAGATTTGGGCTAACTTGCCGCCGGTACCATCCGTTTTGCGTGCATGAATCATTCGCTTTTCCGGTCGCTGTTTCTTCTGTTCGTCCTTCTGACCACCGGGCCGCTACAGGCCCAGCAGGTCGATTTTACCATCGACGAATCTGCGTGGTACGGCATCATTGCCCGCAGCAGTGGCCTTTCGCTGGACGTTACCAACTCTTCGGCGGAAGCGGGCGCCGCCACGGTGCAGTGGGAGTTTACGCATTCGCCCAGCCAGCAGTGGCGCTTCGTGCGGGTTACGCCGGGCAGCGTATTCTTCCGAATTGAGGCCAAAAACAGCGGCAAATGCCTTACTTCTGAAGGGCCGGCCGAAAATGCTGCGCTAGTGCAGCGTCCTTGGTCAGGTAGCTTGTACCAACAGTGGGCGCTGGTGCCCGCCGGCCCGATGGGCAGCTTACAGCTGGTAAGCCGCGGCAACGATAAATGTGCCGCCATCGCTACGGCCGACAAGGCCAACGGGACGCCCGTGGTATCGCAGAAGCCGGCAAACCGAGCGACGCAGCAATGGCGCTTGTTTAAGCTGCGCCTCACCGTCGATGGTAGTCAGTACGGCACGCCCGAAGCGCTCTCGGCGGTAAGTACGCCCGGCAACGAGCTGCAACCCGTCATTACACCCGATAACCGCACGCTGTACCTGACGCGTACAAAGTACACCGGCAACACCGAAGGCAACACCGATTCCGGCGACATCTGGGTAAGCACCACCGCCGACAATGGCAAGACCTGGGGCCCCGCCACCCGCCTCGACGCGCTCAACACGCCCCAAAACAACGGCGTGATGGCTGTCGTGGGCAATGGCAACACGCTGGTGGTGCGCGGCACGTACGAACGCGACGGCTCTTTCCGAGACGAAGGCGTGTCACAAGTCGCCCGCAACGCCAAGGGGAAAGCCGCCGTGCCGCAACCTCTTGATATTGAGAACTATTACTCGGCGGGTACGGCCACTACATTCTTTCAGACCCCGGACGAGAAGGTACTGCTCCTGTCATTAGAACGTGCTGATTCACAAGGTCTTAACGATTTGTACGTTAGTTTGCCTGCCGGCGATGGTTCCTGGACTGAGCCGCGCAGCTTGGGAAGCGTAGTCAATTCGCCGGGCTTTGAGTTTGCGCCGTGGCTTTCGCCCGATGGCAAAAGGTTGTATTTCTCGTCGTATGGGCACGCGGGCTACGGCAGCGCCGACATATTCGTGAGCAATCGTCTGGACGAATCTTGGACCAACTGGAGCGAGCCGCGCAACTTGGGTGCGCCCATCAACGGGGCCGGATTCGACGCATATTTCATTCTCGAACCCAACGGCAAGCATGCTTTCTTTGCCTCCAGCCGCACGCCCAACGGCCCTACCGACCTGTACCGCGCCGAAGTAGGAGTGGCCCCGGTGGTGGCGCCCGCCGATACGGCCAAGCCTGCAGCGCCGCCCGTGGCGGTGCGCACGTTGCTGACGGGGCATGTGCTGGACGCCGGTACGCGCAAACCCATCGCGGCGGAAGTAAAAGTGGTTCGCCTCGGCGACAACATCGTTTTTAATGCTACGGCCCGCAGCGAGCCATCGGGCGGTAATTTCCAGTTCTCCTTGCCCGCCGGCCAATACCGAATTACGGCCATCAGCGGAGGTTTCCTGACGGCTACCGACACCGTTAGGATGGTGGGCTCGGTTAGCCGCGACTTGTTGCTGGTGCCGGCGGCCGTTGGGTCGCGGCTGGAGCTGCCGACGCTGATTTTCGCCCAGGGCAAGTACGACTTGTTGCCGGCTTCTTACAGCGAGCTCAACCGCTTGGCGCGCACCCTGATCGACAACCCTGCGGTGAACATTCGGCTGGAAGGCCACACCGACAACGTAGGGCCCGCCGACAAAAATCTGAAGCTCTCGGAAGATCGCGTAGCCGAAGTAAAGCGCTACCTCGTGACCCGCGGCATCGGCGAAAACCGCATCACAACCGTCGGCTACGGCGGCTCGAAACCACGCGCCAGCAACGCCCGCGAGGAAACCCGCCGCCTCAACCGGCGCGTAGAGTTTACGATTACGAACAGATAAACCCCTCCATTCTTCCGTAGCCGACGGCGAACTGACGATGCAAGCCCTTATCCTTCAACAGATTAACTTGCCCAATCTGCCGTCGGCTTCCGGGGTGGAGGTGGTCGGTGATACGGCTTATATCATCGGCGACGATGCCCCGTATCTGTACGCTTTCAAAGCCAATTCCCTGACCAAAGGCGAACAAATCACGCTGTTCGAAACCGCGCATTTCAGCACCGGTCGCATCCCTAAAGCTCTGAAGCCCGATCTGGAATGCCTTACGGCCTTCACCACGTCGGCAGGCGAGAAGGGCTTACTCGTATGCGGCTCCGGAGCGACGCCGGCCCGTGAGGTAGGCTTTTGGGTAACGCTGCCCGGCGGTTCGGACGCAGGCGCAACGGTTTACCCCTTGTCGTTGAGCAACTTATATGGTTTGCTGCGGCAGTATTTGCCGGCGGGCATCGCCCTTAACCTAGAGGCCGCGGCGGCCACGGATACCGAGTTGTTGTTGTTTCAGCGTACGGTGGGTTCGGCAGTCGGCAACTTGGTTTTCTTTTTGCCGTTGGGCGCTACCCTCGATTATATCCGGCAGCGAACCGAGCAGCCACCCGCAGTACAGCGGCAGTTTTACGAGTTGCCAGACCTCAACGGCAAGCCAGCCGGGTTTTCGGGTGCATCGTATTCGCATGATCTGCTGTTGGTTACCGCTTCCGTGGAAGATACCAGCGACCCCGTAGCCGACGGCGAAGTGCTCGGCAGCTTCGTGGGCGTACTGGATCTGGCGCGGCGGGCTGCCACTCCTGTGCCCCTGCAATTGGCCCATCTGGTTTTGCCAACGGGCGCGGCCTATACCGGAAAAGTAGAAAGCGTAACCGTGCAGAAAGTGCTGGGGCCCAAGCACTACCAGTTGCTACTCGTTACGGACGACGATTTGGGCGGCTCCACGGCCGTAGTGGTGGATTTAAGTTTGTAACAAGCACCCGGCCTGCCTCGCCCGATGAAGCGCTAGGCGCTCATATTCAAACTATTCCGGAAGCTTTTGTGCAGCTCTCTGCCTTCCCGGACTATGATTTCGATAATCTCCTCGATATCCTTTTTTGATGTTCTAAAATTCACCACGCACCCCCGTAGGCAATACCTATCGTTTACCACCGCATTCGACAGAAATGCTTCGCCTCCGACTTGCAGGCGGTTTAATAGTTCTTTGTTTAAGTCATTGATATACAATTTGTTGTCTTCTGAGTCCTTTGTTATGCTTTTCGGAACGTATTGCAGCGTAACAATGCTCAGGTTGTGCGTAACGGCTTGTAGCTCGGGGTGCTTTTCCGCTAGGCTGAAAAGGTAGTTGGCGAGTTCTATGTCCTGCCTGATCATTTCTACATAGCCGCTTCGGCCTACGTGTTGCAGCGCTACCCAAACTTTCAAGGCCCGAAAGCCCCGCGAGTTTTGAAGACCGTATTCGTAGTAATTGTGCACGGCGTCTTCTTCCGTACTATCGAAGTTGTAGTAAACGGGATGCGAGCTGAACGTGTCGCGCAAGTAGTTCTCGTTTTTTACCAACGTGCAGCCGGCCTCCAGCGGACTATATAGCCATTTGTGAGGGTCAAGAGCAATGGAATCAGCCTCTTCCATGCCCGCAAACAGGGTTTTTAGCTCGGGAAGCACCGCGGCCGGCGCGCCGTAGGCCCCATCGATGTGAAACCAGAGGGCGTAGGTTTTGCAAATGGCCGCCAAGGCTTGCAGATCGTCTACCACGCCCGTGCTCACGTCGCCGGCGGTGCCGATAACCATGATGGGCGTATGGCCCTTTTGCAGATCGTCTTGGATTGTTTGCTCCAGAATTTGGTGATCCATTTTATAGGCCGCGTCGGTTGGGATCCACCGAATGGCTTTGGAGCCCAACCCAAACAACACGGCCGCTTTTTCTACCCACGTATGGGTCATTTTGGAGCAGTACACGATCAACTGCGAAGCCGCGTTGCCTAAGCCGTCTTCTTTGGTATTGCCGGGCGCTTTGGCCGTTCGGGCCGCTACGAAGGCCGTGAAATTGGCCATGTTGCCACCACTGACCAGTATGCCGCCGTACGTCGGCGAAACGCCTATGAATTCGGCCAGCCAACGAATGGTTTGCTTTTCGATTTCGGTAGCAATGGGGCTCAATATCTGTGCGCCTACATTGGCATTGACTGCCGCCGCCAACAGATCCGCCAGCGCTCCAAGAGGCGCAGCGGAAGACGTGATGTAGCCCAGAAATTTAGGGTGCCCGTTCAACAGAGAATGGTTTAGGACCAGATCGGTCGCTTTCGCCAGGACTTCTGTGGCCGAAGCGCCAGTTTCGGGCAGCAAGGCCGACGGCAGCAACGCCTGAAGCTGCTTGGGGGCCTCACCGGTTGTTACGGGCTTCTCTTCAATGGCATCGAGAAAATTGGCGATGGCATCAACTAGCTGATGGCCAATTACTTGGAACTCGGCTTTGCCAAGCTCAATGGGCGCTTTTCGGGTGCTGGTCATGGTGGTGCGGCCGGGGATGTGGTCCGTTATAACGGCGCGCCTTGAATATAAATGATTGATAGTCAAGTAGAAAACGGCATATGTGATTATTGCCGACAACGGGGCCATCGGCAGCAGGAGCGAAACCGTTGGCCCCGCTGTCGGCGGCCTGAGTTAAGAATTATTGTTACTCGGCAGTCTGCGTGCGTACAAAGCGGTTCCGGGCGTATGTTTGCGGCTCTTTTTCTCCACCCTGATCCTCGTTCTATGTCTATTCTGACCATCCGTAGCCTCCCCGAACTCGAAAGCCACGTGGGCCACGAAATGGGCGTTTCGGCCTACCATACCATCACCCAAGAGCAGATCAATCAGTTTGCGGATGCCACCCTCGACCACCAATGGATTCATGTGGATGCCGAACGCGCCAAGGCCGAGTCGCCGTTTCAGGCTACCATTGCCCACGGCTACCTCACCGTGGCCCTGTTGCCTTTTCTGTGGCAGCAAATCGTAGCCATTGAGAACCTGAAAATGCAAGTCAACTACGAGATCGAGCAGTTGCGCTTCAACCAGGCCGTGACCGTAAACAGCCAGGTGCGCCTGCGAGCCACGTTGCTCTCGGTGGCCAACCTGCGCGGCATTGCCAAGGCTCGCCTGAGCGTAACGCTGGAAATCTTGGATTCTAAAAAGCCCGCTTATACTGGGGTAATCACCTTCCTGTATCACTTTCAGGATCAAGCGTAGCGCTGGCGGCGATTCCGGGCTGGTGCGTCCGTTGCTATTCCCAGGCGACCGCGTGCAGCACGAAAGGCTGAAGCAAGTCGCGCAGGGAAAGCGCGGCGCGGGTGCTGTCGACTGCGGCTTGGGAATGCCGCACCAGTTGGCGTAGCCGGGCTAATATGGGATAGCTCAACTGGCTGAAACCCATGCCCCAGTGCGGGAACTCGCGCCTACGCACCGGACCGCGCACCACTACTCGGATGCCTTCGTGGCGCGGGTCTTGTTGGATGCGGTCAAACAGCGCCTCAACTTCTTCCTGCGCCCCTTCTAGTATTTGCAAAAAATGGCCGTCGGCATGAAGGAGGACGCCCGTCAGGTGCCGCGCGGTGTTATAGGCGCGAGCCTGTGTCAAAAGTAAACGCCGAGCCTCTTTATCTAGGGGTACAGTGGCCTGGCTGGTATAAATCAACGAATACAGCATAACAAGAAAAATAAAGGGAAAGCGCTGCACTCTAGGCGCAGCTATAGGCTATCCGAGCAACTAGAATGGCCAGGCTTGCCGCTGTAAAACTCCTGCGTGAAGCATGATGCGGCGCTGGTTCGTTGTGACAAACATTCTGGGTACGTCTTAACCTCGCACTAGTATAAGCGGCGAGTTTGGTGAAAGAATACTCCCGCACCAGTTGAGCAGGCAGTAGGGGCCAGCACGCATTTGCTGCCGGCCCGGCTGTAACTACAGCATAAAGGCGGGAGCATGCTGGTCGGTTGGCCAGACCAGCATAAAGCAAAAGGAAGGCCCGGTGACTACAGTACACATCGTTGCCGGAAGCAAATTCGGAACTCCTTCTTTGTAAGCTGTACGTATATCACAATAATAAGTGTCTAGTGTTCAGCTACATATGCAAGTAAGGCGGTAGCTGGTGTGTAGGGCCTCGCGGCCGCTTACTGTAACATAAAAGAGCCGTTCTGTAGTCCTACAGAACGGCTCTTTTATGTTACAGTAAGCCTCAAAAACGATAGCGGCTTAGTTGGCCGGTGCGGGCTCGCCTTTTACATATTTATTCAGCCACGTATCCATTTCCCAGAGCATATGCATGATGGATTCTTTGGCGGCGTAGCTGTGCGCCTCGAAGGGCAGCGTGACGTAGCGCACCGTGGCGCCGTGGCCTTTCAGGGCGTTGTAGAAGCGCTCGCTTTGCAGCGGGAAGGTGCCGGAGTTGTTGTCGGCTTCGCCGTGAATGAGTAGGATGGGGGTCTTGATTTTGTCGGCGTAATTGAAAGGTGACATCTGGTTATATACCTCGGGCGCTTCCCAATACGTGCGCTCCTCGGCTTGGAAACCAAATGGCGTGAGCGTGCGGTTGTAGGCACCGCTACGGGCAATTCCTGCCTTAAATAAATCGCTGTGCGCCAATAGGTTAGCGGTCATGAAGGCACCGTACGAATGGCCCATCACGCCCACGCGCTTCGGATCGACTACGCCCAGGCGCTGGCCTTCTGCAATGGCGGCCTTGGCACTGGCAACGAGCTGCTCGGTGTAAGTGTCGTTGGGCTCCTTGGTGCCTTCGCCCACAATCGGGATGGAAGTGCCTTGCAGCACAGCGTACCCTTGCGTAACCCAGAACACGGGCGAGCCCCAACTCAGGCGCGTAAAGGCGTAAGGCGAGCCTTTTACCTGCCCGGCATCCTGCTTATCCTTAAACTCGACGGGGTATGCCTCCATAAGGGTCGGCAGCGGACCGTCTTCTTTTTTGTAATTGGGGGGTAGATACAGATTTGCAGTCAGGTCGACGCCGTCGGCGCGTTTGTATTTGAGCACCTGCTTCTTGAGGTTGCCGATCGACGCGTACGGGTTCGGGAAACTGGTAATCGGCGTCAGCTTGGCGTGCCGCACGTCGCGCAGAAAGTAGTTGGGGCTTTCCTGCTGCGACTCGCGCCGCGTGACCAGCACCTGCTTATTGAGGTCGAGAATGGTAATGGGTACCTCGTAGTAAGGTGCCTCCGAACGCCACCAGCGCGTGCTTTGCTTGGTCTTCAAGTTCAACTCATCCACGAAAGGACGATCGCCTTCGGGTGAGGCGCCGTTGCCGATCAGGAAGATATTTTCGCTCTTTGCGTCAGTGGCCAGCACGTAGCGGCCCGCGGCATTGCGCTGGACAAACGGAGTACCCGGATCGTGGTACGTGTCCTGCGACGACCGATCGAACAACACCGTTAGTGGCGCTTTCGACAGCGTAGGATTCAGCGTCCAGGTCATTTCCTTGCGGTCGGCCCAGCGGTAGCCTTCCACCAACGCTAGGTTGGCGTTGCTCCAGAGTACATCGCGGTAGCGCATAGGCAGCGCGGCTAACTCTGTGGCTGGCGCGTCGAATGGCGCTATCTGCGTAAAGATCTTGTCGCGGACCGAAGCCTGCGTTTTGGGATCGCCGCCGTCTTGGGCTTCCACCCAATAGAGGGTAGCCGGCACGTCGTCGCGCCACGCATGCTCACGCGGGCCGTTGGGCACGGCATCGAAGCTCGTGGGTACGTTATCGGCCAACGGCAGATCGGCTACGGCTTTCACGATCAGTCCTTCCATGCTCAGTACATCCACTTTCACGGGGAAACTGCTGGCTGGCAGGGTATAAGAATACGGGCGGTGCATGGTTTTGAGCAGCACATACCGGCCGTTGGGCGAGGGCGAAGCCTGCTGGATAAGGCCGGGTTCGCCCAGCGGCTGCATCCGACCGCCAACGTCCACTTTCACTGTCTGGGCCGAAGCGTAATATTCAAACAGCTTCTCGTCGAGGGGGCTTTTCAGCAAATCCTGGTAGGTGCGCGCCGCTGCTTTCTTGCCGCCGTTTTCCTGCACTACAGGGCCGGTTGGAGCCGCCGTAGTTACGGGCGCTTCGCCACGACCGCCCACAATGGCGCGGGCAATGATGGTGCGGCTGTCGGACACCCATTGGTAGGAGTTGCCGAATACCGCATTCAAAAACAGATTGGGCAGCAGGCGGGCCGACGCCGAAGCTACGTCCACCGTCCACAGCTCAATGTGGTTGTCGGTGGTGTGCGTAAAGGCAATTTTGGTGTTGTCTGGCGACCACGTCACTTCGCTGATGCGCGCTTTGGCGGGCAAGCCTTGTACCACTAGCTCTTTGCCGTCGGGCAGACGACGCAGGCGCAGGCTCGTGGCATAGCTGATGCGGCTGGGCCCGTTGGTGCGCGGGTTGAGGCGCAACCCCGCAACGCGCAGCTCAGGCTGCGAGAGCTCCGCGATGCTGGGCATGCCTTGTACATCCATGAGCAGCATCCATTGGCCGTTGGAGGCAATGCTGATGCGAGGCGTAGGCGCCGCGCTGGCTAGGGCCGCAATGGCTTTGGGGGGAGTTTGGTACGTAAGGTCTTGGGCGTGAGCCGCTAGGCTGGCCAGCCATAAGGCCCCGGAAAAAAGGTAGGCTTTTCTCATATAAGCAAAAGAGCGAAGAAAGGTCAAGAATTAATGCGCGTATATCGGGCCGGTAAAGCTAGGATAAGATAGCACGCCCGACCGTGCAACTACTGTGCGAGAAACGAAAAAGTACAAGCATAAAAAGAAGCGAAGCATCAACCGAGAGCGCAAGCAGGCCGCTGCTAAGCAACCCTTTAGCAGGGAGGTACATCTATCCTGTTTGGGAGGGCAGAGCTGCCGCGCCATCTCGGAATACAAAATTATGCTTTTTAAGTATGTCTTTTTCAATGCACTTTGTTAAGTAGTTGTAAATGAGGTATAAACATATAAACAACCTGTTGGGCTGGTTGGTATTCCTGCTGGCTTTGGGTACCTACCTGCTCACCCTCGAGCCCACGGCCAGCTTCTGGGATTGTGGCGAGTTCACGGCCAGCGCTCACCATTTGTTAGTGCCGCATCCGCCGGGGGCGCCTACTTTTTTGCTGCTGGGGCGTTTGGCTTCGCTGCTGTCCTTTGGCCATGTCACCTACATCCCGATTCTGATCAACGGCGTGTCGGCCTTGGCGAGCGCGTTCACGGTGCTGTTTCTGTTCTGGATCATCACGATGCTGGGGCGAAAGCTTTTGCAATTACAAGTATTTGATAATCAAAGATTTGTAAAAGAGCCTGATTTCAGCCAAACCGCTCTGATTCAGGCAGCCGGCGTGGTGGGTGCTTTGGCGTTCACGTTTTCCGATTCGTTCTGGTTCAATGCTGTCGAGGCCGAGGTATATGCCATGTCCACGCTGTTCACGGCCTTTGTGGTGTGGGCCATGCTGAAATGGGACCGCCGCGCCGACGAAGCCGATTCGGATAAGTGGCTCATTCTCATTGCCTACGCGGTGGGTCTTTCCATTGGGGTGCACCTGCTGAACCTGCTGGCAATTCCGGCGTTGGGCTTTGTGTATTACTTCCGGCGCGCCAAAAAGCCCAGCACCCCAGGCGGCTTACTGACGCTTGGGCTGAGCTGCGCCGTGGTGTTGGCTATTCTGGTGGGCGTTATTCCGGGGCTGCCCACGCTGGCCGGCGCCTTTGAAGTGTATGTTGTCAACAACTTCGGGCTGCCCTTCAACTCCGGCCTGCTCTGCTTTTTGGTGCTGTTCGTCGGGCTGATTGGCTGGGGATTTCGCTATTCTTTCCGCCGCGGCAGCCGTGTGCTCAACACGGCTATGCTCTGTTTCGTGTTTGTGCTGATTGGGTATTCATCGTATTTAATAGTGCCCATTCGCAGCAGCTACAACCCAACCATCGACGAGAACAAGCCCGGCGACGTGCTTTCGTTCGTGAGTTATCTGAAGCGCGAACAGTACGGCAACCGGCCCTTGCTCTACGGCCCGCACTTGTTTGCCCAACCCATTGATCAACAAGAAGGTGCGCCGCACTATATCCGGCAGGGCAACCGCTACGTGGTCAGCGATCATCGGCAGGAACTAGTCTATCCGGAGCAGGACAACATGCTCCTGCCACGAATTTACGGCGGCCCCGCCGGCGCCACGCCCGACTTGGTGCGCGAATACCAAAAGTGGGTCGGCATTCAGGAAGGGGTGAAGCCAACGATGGCGCAAAACCTGGGCTTTCTGCTTAACTACCAAGTACTGCACATGTACGGCCGCTATTTCTTGTGGAATTTCGTGGGCCGAGAAAGCGACGTGCAACAGGCCGGCGCGTTGTGGCCAACCGCTACCCAGCACGGTTTGCCCCAGTCGCTAGCCGACAACAAAGCCCGCAACAACTTTTTTGCCCTGCCGCTGCTGCTAGGCTTGGCCGGCTTGTTTTTTCAGCTCCGATACGATAAACGCAATGCCTTGGTGGTGAGCATGTTATTTGTGCTCACGGGGTTGGCCATTGTGTTCTACCTCAACCAACCGCCCGTTGAGCCGCGCGAGCGCGATTACACGTTTGCAGGCTCCACGTTCGCCTTTGCCATCTGGATTGGTCTGGGCGTCATGGGGTTAGCTGAAATGCTGCGCGCGGTAGTCAAAGCGGAGCGGGTGCGGGTAGCTTTGGTGACGATGCTCGGGCTGGTGGTACCCACGGTGATGGCTACGCAAGGCTGGGACGACCACGACCGCTCGGGCCGCTATGCTTCCGTCGATTGGGCCAAGAACATGCTCAACAGCGTGGCCCCCAACGCCATCCTCATCACGGAAGCTGACAATGACACGTTTCCGCTGTGGTACGCACAGGAAGTGGAAGGCGTGCGCCGCGACGTGCGCGTGGCCGTGGTCAGCTACCTCAACACCGATTGGTACCTCAACCAGATGAAGCGCCGCAGCTACGCCTCGCAGCCGCTGCCGCTCTCAATAAAGTCGGCGCAGTATCAGCAAGGCACCAACGACTACTTGCCCTACGTGCCCAACGCCGAGGTAAAAGAGGTGAATCTCAAGGAGTTCATTCAGTTGGTTGACCAGAACAGCCCGTTGTTGCAAGTGAGCTACGGAGATGGCGGCCCTGCCATGCTCTCGTTTCCGACCACCAAATTCTATCTGCCCGTTGATACGGCGGCCGTGCAGCGCCTAGGCATTGTGCCCGCTGAGCGCCGTTCGCACTTGGCGTCGCGGATGCAGTGGGATGTGGGCAAAGGTGCGCTGGAAAAGAAAAGCCTCGCCATTCTGGATCTGCTTGCGACCAACAACTGGCAGCGGCCCGTGTATTTTTCCTCGTCTTTGCACCAAGAAGAGTACCGCGGTCTGGAGCCGTATCTGCAAATGGAAGGGCTGGCGTACCGGGTGCTGCCGTGCCGCACGCCCGAGCCCAAATCGCAGGCGGCCGTTGAGGTAGGCTACGTGGCCAAGGACATCACCTACGACTCGTTGATGCGCAAATTCACGTACCGCAACCTCAACAACCCGCACGTGTATTACGACGAAACGCAGCGCCGTACGTTGGCCGAATACCGCGACAAATTTGCCCGGCTGGCCACGGCTTATCTGGCTTCCGGCGAAAAAGCCAAGGCAAAAGAAGTGCTAGATAAGTGCCTGACGGTCATGCCCGACGCGGCCTTGCCATATGATTATTACTCAGCCAACTTGGTGGCGCCGCTAGTGCAGGTGGGCGAGCAAGCCCGCGCAGCCGAAATAATGGATACCCTGACCAGCCGTACGGAGCAAAACCTGGCCTACTACCGCACTCACGATGCCGCTATTTTCGAGCGGGAAGTGACGGCCAACCTCATCACGCTTCGCAATTTGTATCAGGCGGCTGCCGACACCGGCAATCAAGCGCAGGTCGCGCGACTTGGGCAGCTGGCAGAACAATATTTTCCGAGGCAATAACTGGTTCTACCCGAAAAACAAAGCGCCTGGCTGCAAGCCAGGCGCTTTGTTTTTCGGCCTCTATTAAAAGCTGCGCAGCTTGCGCAAAAAGTTTTCCTGGTAGGACTTGCCAATTGGTACTTCGTGCGCGCCCAGTTGCAGGGTATTATCCTGAATAGAGTCAATGCGCTGTGTATTAACCATATACGAGCGGTGAACGCGGGTGAAGTGCGCGAAAGGAATTTTGTCTTCGATGGCCTTCAACGTCGAATACACAATGTGCTTCTGGGTAGGCGTAACCAAGATGGAGTAGGTTGACAGGGCCTCGATGTAGAGCACCTCGTCGAAGTCGATGCGCACCAGCTTGTTGTTTACCTTCACAAACAAGCGGTTGTCGCCGGCAGAAGCCCAGCCATTCGTGGCGTTTTCGGCTTGCAACGCCGCCCGGCGAGTGCTCACCCGGCTTATAGCCTGGTTGAAACGCGCATAATCGACGGGCTTTACCAGGTAATCCGTTACGTTAAGCTCGTAAGCCGTGACAGCAAAATCGCTGTGCGAAGTCACCAGTACAATATCGGGTAGCGGCTCGGGCAGAATCCGGACCAGCTCCAGGCCGTTGAGGTGCGGCATCTCGATGTCCAGCAGCAGCAAATCGACCGGCGGATTTTGGCGCAGGTAGTTAATGCCTTGTACCCCATCAGCCAGCGACGCCACCAATTCCAACGTCTCGGTCATCTCGACAAAGTGTTCGAGCGTGAGGCGGTTGATTTCGTTATCATCGATGATAACGCACGAAAGTTTGGTGGGCATAAAGGGCTAGTGAAAGAAGCACACATCTGGAGTTCGCAGAGGAAAACCAGACGTTCGGCAAGTGAAATCGTCTGTTCAACGTTTCTTGTTAGAAAACAGCAAGGTTAAAATAACCATATCGCTTTCAGATTGCCAGCCGCTTTTCGTCAAGCTGGGCTATTCGGCCGACGAAAGGCCCGCCAAGTCGGTTCGGTTTTATGCCTCCACAAGCTGCGCCTGGGCAGAAACTGTATTTAAGGTCTGTTTCAGTAAGCTAAAACTTTCGGAATAGACAGCTTTGGTTGCAGCGGCAGCGTGAGCATAAATTCGGTGTATTCGCCTTCTTGGCTCTCAACGGTGATGGTGCCGCCATGCCCTTTGGTGACAATGTCATGGCTTAAAGATAGACTCAGCCCCGTGCCTTCGCCGGTGGGCTTGGTGGTAAAAAACCGCTGGAAAATGCTGTCTCGGGCGGATTCGGGAATGCCCATGCCGTTGTCGCGCACCCGGATTTCGACGTGGTCGTTTACCCGTCGGGTGCTGACCGAAACCTGCGGCACATAGTCTTCCTCAGCTAGCCGCTGCCGTTGCTGCACCGCATATAAAGCGTTGGTAAATAGGCTGACCAACACGCGGCCAATGTCGTGACGGGCTAGGCTTACCAAGCCCACTGCGGGGTCGAGTTGGGGAAGGAGGGCTACGTTGAAATTGCGGTTTTTGGCGCGCAAGTCGTGGTACGTCAAGCGCAGATAGTCGTCGGCCAGCGCGTTTAGGTCGGTGGGTTGTCGGGGGCTGGGGCCGGCGCTGGAGTATTCCAGCATATCGCGCACAATGGAATCGGCCCGCTGCCCGTTCTGCACGATTTTGGCCTGATACTGACTCAGGTTCTGCAACAGATCATCAATAAGGTCCTGATCTTCAATCGAAAAGGGCAGGCGCGCCATTTCTTCCCGCAGCTCCTGGCACAGCCCCGCGCTGATGCCGGCAAAGTTCTTCACGCAGGTCACCGGATTCTGGATTTCGTGCGCCACTCCGGCCATGAGTTCGCCCAACGAAGCCATTTTCTCGCGCAGTACCAATTGGCTCTGGGTGGCTTTGAGCTCCTGTAGCGTGCGGGCTAGGTTGTCGCGCTGATCGCGAAGCTCTTCTTTCTGCTGCGTAACCTGCTCGTTCAGCGCTTGCAACTTGATATTAGCCCGTTGTTGTTGCTGGTTGTTGTACCACAGCAGCAGTGCAATGAGCAGCAACCCGCCCACACCGGCCAGCAACGCGTACGTGCGCACCTGCGAAATAAATTGCTCCCGTTCTTGTTCGAGCTGCCGCAGTCGCTGCTGCTCTGCAAAACCAATTGCATCTAACTGTTTGATTCTTTGAGGATTATATAAACTGTCCTGCGCCACCAGCATGATGTTCATATACTTTAAGGTGCTGTCGTGCTGGCCACGGGCCTGAAAAGCGTTCGCCAGCAGCGAACTGGTCCGGACGATGCCCACAACAAACGGCAGTGCCTGCCCCACAGCCAGTGCCTTGCGGGCGTAGTACACGCTGGAGTCGGTTTGGTGTCGCTCGCGGTACAGCTCCGCCATGTATTGGTAGGAGCGGCAGCGGCTGCGCAAGTCATTTTCGGGTACCGCAGCCTTGGCGCCGCGCCGGTAGTACCGCAGCGCCTGCTGGTCACGCCCAAGCGAAGCCTGCAACAACCCTAATTCGCGCAGCACATACGGCAAGGGGTTGCCCCAGGGGCTTTGGTTGGTGGTGTGCGAGCGAATCGCCAAACCATATGCCCGGTTCAGGAAATACTGGGCCGAATCCAGTTGCTTGCGTCCTTCGTAGCTGGCGCCGATGTTGGTTAATACGCTGATGAGCTGTGAGTCGTCGCCGATGCGCTCGTCCATCTCATAGATCTTCTTCGACCGGAAAAAATAGTTGAGCGCGGGCCGAAAATCATCGAGTGCATAGTACAGGAGTCCGGTTTGGTTGAGCGTGCGCGCCGTGCCTTCCAAGTCTTGGCTTTTTTCATTTAGCTGCAAAGCTTTCAGGTCGATGCGCAGCGCTTGAGGCAGGTTGCCGCGCTCGCCCATCAAAATGCCAATGCGCGACAGGCAGCGCCCTTCGCCCTTCGGGTAGTCGATGCGCTGGGCCAGTTGCAGCCCCTGCCGGGCGTACCACAGCACCGAATCGAAGCGAGAGTACCGATAAGAAGCACTCAGATCGGCCAACAGTAGCGCCCTACTGGTGTCGGAAGTAGCACGGGCAAGGGCTTGTTTGAGCCTTGGGGTTTGCGGACTCTGGGAGTAACCAGGAAGTGAAAGTAGAGCCAATAACAACAGCAGCAGCGCAGGCAGACGTCGGTTCATACGTGAAAGTAAACAACCTTAGCGAGCCTGACAGCTAGAAACTTAACAAGGCGCCGTAAAACAAAAAGGACTTTGGCAAAACTGCCAAAGTCCTTTTAGAGTACCCAGAGCCGGGGTAACAATCTGCGTTGAGTGTTAACACGTTAAGTGCCTTTTGCTAAGCAGATGCTAAGCATTATCCTGTTCTTGGGCTTCTGCTGGGTATTCAGCAGGGAAGGGCTGCAGCATGGCCAGGATGCCCGCGCCTTCTAATTCCGACGCCTGGCGTAGGGCGTGCACGTGCCACTCGCCGGTGTCACCATCTCGCAGGTGCGCCCAGCAGGCACCAGTTTGCAACTGCTCTTCCGGGGTTCCGCGAAGACGCTTGCCATCTTCGTCTACCAGGTACGCCGCGCCGGTGCGCAAGGCATTTAGTGCTGTGATTTCCATGAACGTGCTTATTTGATTTTGCGAGAATTCTTTTTCGCACCTAGCTCACGCGCTGGAACCCCCAGCTTGCTGGCCACTGCCTTTTTTAAATCGTCAAACTCAGCGGCTAATTCTGCGAGGTTGGCCTGGGTTTCGAATAGCTCATGCACCACGTCGTAGCGGCTGTTGATGAATTGCGACGAAAGCTTGGCCTTGGCCAGCCATACTTCCAATACTTCTTCTCCTTCGAGCAACTGAGTAGGGAAAGCCAGGTTCTCACTTTTCAGTACCAGGTGGCCACTGTCTTCGAGCCGATTAAGCACCCGCTTAACCAGAATGTCATCCCGAGTAACGACGATGTGCACGTACCCTTCGCGTATTTCGGTAGCCCAGTTATAGAGCTTTTGCGCAATCACCAAATCGCCGGCATACAGCACGTTGGTCATGGAATCGCCTGCAATTTCAAATGCCCGAAAAGTGCCATTGCGGAAGCGCGTACCTGGCAGCGAAAAAGCAGGTAGGTCTTTCAGGTATTCCGGCTCCAGAAAACCGCCGGCGACATAGCCAGCGCGAGCCCTTGTGCTGACCTGCGTGATGTTCTCGTTGCCAGCAGAATCAACCGTGACCGTGATGATCTGATTACCAGATTGCTGGAGGGTAACAGATGGCTCTTCTACCTGGGAGGGCACGGAATCCATTGACAATAGCATCGGCCCTTGCTGGAGAAGCAGCCACTGCGGATTCACATTAAATTTTTCCACCAAAAGCAGAATTGTCTCCTCAGTCAGCTTATTCCGGCCGGTTTCCAGGGCACTCCACGCTTGAACCGACTTGCCAAACTGCCGGGCCATCTCTTTTTGATCCAGCTGAAGGTGAACACGGAGTTCCTTTAACCTTGTATTAATGGATTTTTTCGTGGTCATTATCAGCTAGTTGCGAATTGTTAAACCACTAATAAGAGATTGAGTGAATCTATTCTCTTATTAGTGTAGTACATTTGGTCATTCCCGATCTATTCCGGAAAATTCCTGAATAGCGAAGGTAGGAAAAACAGAAACGCACTTTTCCCATGACCGCTTTAGCTACCATCGACATCGCCCCTTTGGCCGTGCGAGACCTAATGCCAGCCAACTACCTGAAGAGCATTCAGGAGCAGCTGACCAAGAAGAAACAGCGGGCTTATTCCGACTCAGTTATCAGCGACGTGGTGAGCAAAGCCCGCACGACGCACCCGGTTTGGCCCTTGGCTTTGAAGCTGGCTAAACAAGAGAAAGCCCGTCGGCAACGAGAAGAAGAACTCAATGCAGAATACCTGAAGGCCAAGACGCTTCAGGCTTAACACCCCGCCCCATTTACCAACTACCACTTCTTATCTAATGCGTACCCCTACAATTTCTTTACTGGCCGGTGGCACCGCTCTACTGGCCGAGGGCTTCCGCCCCCACGACGTGCTGCACGTGGCCACGTCGGTCGATGATTTACAAGCCGGCGATGAGCACCAGGTACTAGGCTACCGGCTGCTCTACACAGCGCACCGCCGCGTGATGGGCGTAACCGCCTACGTGCACGGTCGCCAAAAGCCAGCTACTGAGCGTGAACACCTGCTGTTTCCTGACGAACTAAGCCGCGAGGTACTGTTCGTCCCGATGCTGCCAGTCTATCTGCGCGAGTTGGAAGTGGACGTGTATGCCGAGGCCCTGCAACTGGAACGCCAGGAAGGCCGCGTGGTACCGATGGTTGCATCCCGCCTGTTGGCGGCCTAAGCCTGGTACCGTGATGGAAGCCCTTCTACAACTTCACTTTACTGCCCCAGACGACCTGCATACGGGCAAAATCAACACCAGGCAGTTGGTGCACGTGCGCACCGAATTGCTGCCGCCTCCGATTGTGGCGTTGGTGCCCTTCGACGAGCTGGAGCGGCGCAAGGAGGAAATCGACAGCCAGAACCCTGAACTGGCCGACGAAACCCGCTGGGTGTTGGCTGACGAAGCACGCCGTCGGGAAAAGGCCCTTCAACCCCGCATGAAGGTAGTGGCATGAGCACGCAGACCGCTACCACCTACGAGCCCGATTACCTGACCTGGCTCAAGCTCGGCTTCCGCCGCACGACGGCCCGGGTAACCAAACGCCAGCGTCCAGACGGGCTTCTCGATGTCGTATTCAGGGAGGCCAACGGGTGCTACTCGGCGTGGGTATCTGAGGCCAGCAGCATCTGGATGGTGGTGCTGGAGCTGATCACCTTCGACGGGCTACAGGACCTCGACGACCTGCACCAGCTGGTGCGCCACTTTCCCGCTGAACCCATTGCGCTGGCCCAGCAACCTGCTTTCCAGGCCTCCCTTCCGCCCCTTTCGGCAACTGATTCTTACTGATTATTCCACCTCTACTTCTTTATCCTATGAGAAAGCGCCTTCCTATTGCCTTTTCCAAGCCTTTGGACTCTTTCAAGAGGTTTGACTTTTACCTTATAATGTTGAGTGTCAGTGCGTTGGTTGTACTTCCTTTTGAAGTCCGCGCCCTGGGCTTGGTGCCACTCTTAGTATTCATCGGGAAATGAACCACACCAACATTTCCACGCTCCTGAAGGACTGCCCACTGGAGCAAAAAGGGCAAATGCTGCTGAGAATCTACTACTACCAGAAGTCGCAGCAGGCCAAGCTCAACGAACAGAAGATGAACTACTACGAGCACGGCCACGCCGATGTCTGGGAAGCTCACTACAGGGAAATCCAGGACATCATCGACGATGCCGAAAAGGCTTTCCTCTCCGATTACCTGCTCATGCTTTTCGCCTCTCTACCACCTCTTATCTAACCCTTTTCCATGTCAACTACCACGCTCACCACTACGCCCCAGCGGGCCATTCAGCCCAAGCTCACCAAGCTGGAGCGGCTGATTTTCAGCATCACGTGCCACCGGCAAGAGCAGGTGCGCACCCTGGCTACGCCCGACCTCGGCAATCCTGAAGACGACCAGCAGATGATCGAGACCATCGACAACGAACTGGCCAGCGAAGTAGCCCAGCTACGCAAGCTCACCACCATGCGCTTCGGCGGCATGACCACGCGGGAGCAAGCGGACTGGTTCATCAAACTATTCAACAAACCCGCTTACCTCGAAATGCAGCAATGGCAGCAATTGGGTGAGCAGAAAGGAGACCAAAACAATGGCTGAGCAACTCAAAAGCCTTCAAGAATACAGCCGCCAAGCTAGTCAAGTCGGTCGTCCGGCACTGTACGCATACGACGACCAAGGCGCCAAGCTCAATTTAGAGGCCCTGCAGGTTGGTGCACAACTCCGCATCGCGGATGCACTGGAGCGTCAGACGAAGCTATTGACACAGGTGCATGGCCACGTCAAACTGCCCTTTCAATTTGATTTGAGTATCAACACGTCAGACGTGGAGGCCTTTCTTAAGGTGGCAGATGATTACGCTAGAGTCAGTGTTCTCGGCGGTTATGCCAAGATTCTCCGTCGCGAGGAAAAGAAAGACTATACCCACTTCCTCATCGAAATGCCAGATGCCAACGATGCCTTTTACTTGGGCATGGATTGGGCTGAATTCAAGCAGAAAGGAGGGCAAGCAGAATGAAAAAGCACGCTCCTAAATACATCAAGCCAGCCGAGCCGCAATGGACTGTTGATGAAGAGGTTCGGCAGTTAATGGTGCTCTTGCACGCTGCCAAAATGCAAGCCGACATGCTCATTGGGCGTGTCGGCGGGCTGCCCAAAAAGCGCATCAACGACATGGGCACCTATTTGGACAACTCCGAAAAGTGGATTCGCAACACGTTTGCCAAAGGAAAAGCAGCGGAAGCCGCGGATTACGCCGAAAACGAGGCTGCCGCGGTGTGGGAAGTGGTAAATGAACTCCGCAAAGCGGATGACAAAGGTGTTTTTCTGGCGGCCTGCTATGGGTTTACAGCCGGCGCATTAGTCGATGCAGACTCTGGCAAGCCCATGAATCAGCTTACGGCTGAAGAAGCACAGCAGAATTGGAGCGAAGCGGCTCAGGCTGAAGGCGAGACGGCAGTAGTTGGCCCTTACATCGGGCTCAATGAGCAGGAAATCAGAACTCTAGAAAATATGGCGTCATGAGTAACGAAGTAGAATCAAAGCCCTGTGTAGCGGAAAAGTTAGTAGGCACTGAGATCGAGGTGCGTTATGGCCGCAATCCCAAAAAGCGCCGCACTGTCAAAGGCATCATCCAGGCTTGGCGCTATGGGACTGGTGTTATTGAAAAGATGAGCCCACCTGAAGACGGCAGCCCCCGGTTGTGCTGGCCTTCTTTCGAGATAAAAATCAAGCCGGAAGATGGCAGCAAGGCCGTTTGGGTTGGCCCTTTCAAGGACTCTAATAATCCACAACCCAGCGAAATCCACTAAATGATCCTCGGCTTTAAAAACGCTTTCGTGCCGTCTGTAGCAGACGGCACGAAGCCCCACTCGATTCGCAAGGGCAATCGCTGGAAGGTGGGCACAAGCATCCAGTTCTACCAGAATGTGCGCCAAAAGTCGATGGCCAAGATTCGGCCCGATGGCGTGGCCAAGGTGGTGCAGGAAATCACCATTAGCCTTCCTGGGGAACGCTACTTGGGACCGGCGAAACAGCCCACCATCATGATCGACGGCCGGCTGCTCACACCGCTGGAGTGCCAAGTACTGGCCTGTACAGATGGCTTTGACGATTTCGCGCAGCTGCTCCGATTCTTCCGCGAAAACCACGGCCTCAAATTCAAAAAACCCTTCACTGGGCAGCTCGTGTGCTGGACCGACTTACGCTACTAGCCTAATGAAAAAGCTGACCATACTAGTATCTGCGGAAATCGAGGTGCAGTACGACGAGAATTCACCCGAATTCAAAGAGGCCTTAGAGGCTTACAATGAGGTGATTAGTGACGGCAATGCGGTGGATATGGTGAGCTACGCCGTAGCGCAACTTCGCGTATGGGGTGACCACCAGAGCATGATTGAAGGTGTGGGCTACGTGGGCTTGATTGACAACCCACTGCCCAAAAAGCTCTACTGCGGCATTCAGGTAAGCCCGAACTACGACGCCAGAGATTTCGAAGTTCAGGAAGAGGATGAGTAGGTACTTCAACTATGGCCGCTACCATCCGAAATGGAACCTGATCAGCCGCCTGATCCGGTTCCGCCGGGCTGGCAACAAGTGCGAGTGGTGCCAAGCCGAAAACCACCAGCCACACCCGGTTACGGGCTCCAAAGTGATCCTCACGGTGGCCCACCTGGACCGCGATCGCAACAACAACCGCTTTAAAAACCTGGCGGCCCTGTGCCAGCGTTGCCACTTGAATTACGACCGCCCAACCCATATCAAAAATCGCAAATACGGTACGGAACACAGTTACACTACGCTGCGCCTCGACCTATAAACCCGCCGTTACCATGCTTATCTCAGACTCAACCGTGCAGAAAGTAAAGAGCCTCAACATTCTGGATGTGGTGCGCCGCTACTTGCCTGCGTTAAAAACCAAGGGCAACAAGCACGAAGCCTGCTGCCCCTTCCACGACGAAAACTCACCGTCGTTTACCGTCAACGACCGGCGGCAAATCTATAAGTGCTTCGGGTGCGGCGCCGCCGGCGACGTGGTGCAGTTCGTGATGCAGTACCGCCGGCTCACGTTCCCGGAAGCGGTGAAGGAGCTGGCCACCGAAAACAGCATCGGTATCGAAATGGAGGTAGAAGACCCGGCTCAGGCTCAGCAAAGCCAGCAGGAGCGGCTGCAGCGCGAAGCGGTTTTGATCGCCTTGGAGTTTGCGGCTTCGTGGTTTCTGGCCAACGACCTGCCCACGGACTTCATCAAGATGCGCAAACTCAGCCCGGGCACGCTGCAAACCTTCCGCGACGGCTACGCCCCGGCCGCCCCACGCCGCTTTTACGAGGATGCACTTCGCCAGGGCTTCTCGGCCGAGGTGCTGGAGCAAGCGGGCCTGGTGCGCAAACACCAACCCGAAGGCGTGGCCACGCCCCAGTACTTCGATTTCTTTCAGGATCGGGTGATGCTGCCCATCTGCGACGCCCGGGGCCGCGTAGTGGCCTTCACCGGCCGCCTGCAAACCGAGCCCACTGCGGATGCCAAATACAAGCCGGGCAAGTACGTGAACAGCCCGGATTCGGTGTGGACCAAAGGCGACCACCTTTACGGCCTGGACATCGCCGATAAAGCGATTCGCCGGCTCAAGTTTGCGTACCTGGTCGAAGGCAACCTGGACGTGCAGCAGATGCACGAAAAAGGGCTGACCAACACGGTAGCCAGCTGCGGTACCGCCCTGACGGAAAACCAGATTAAGCTGCTCAAGCGTTACACCAGCCACGTAGTGGTAGTGCCCGATACCGACAAAGCCGGGCTGGCCGCCCTGCACAAAAGCAGCGAGTTGCTGATTGAAGCCGGCTTTCGCGTGGAAGTGTTGGTGCCGGTGGCCACCAAGAAGGACACCAAAACCGACGCCGATGAATTTTTACGGCGTAAGTGCCACACACCCAAAGATGTAGACGAATGGGTGGCCACGCGCCGCGACTACGTGACGAGCTACCTGCTGGCCGAATGCCTGCAGGATTCGGACCTGGGACCCCACGAAAAGGCACAGGCCATGCAGCGCATCGGTGCCGTGATCGAGAAGATCCCGAACGACATGCTGCGAGGTTCTTACCACAGCAGCGTGGCCGAGGCCTGGCCCGATTTCAAAAAGCACGTGAAGCCCGTCAAACGGACGGAAGACGTAGCCAAACGGGTGCTGGAAAATCTGGACGAGGAGGAGCGCGACGAAATCAGCACGTTCAAGTTTTTCGAGAAAAACAACTGCTACTACACGATTGAAGGCGGGAGCAAATCGGTTCGGGAAGTGCGCATTTGCGGCTTTACAATCAACGTGCTCTATTTCGTGGGCGGCAAGGAAGACTCGAAGTGGGTGTGCCGCTTCACCAACATGAAGGGCAAAACCCGCGTGGCGGCCGTGAGCACCGACGACTTCTCGGCCGCGACGGGCTTTAAGAAGACCGTTGCCCGCCTCGGCAACTTCATCTGGGAAGGCAGCGACGACCACCTGAACCAGATCAAGTACCGCAAGTTCGACGAAGCCCCGGAAGCCGAGGCCATCAACTACATGGGCTACCACAACACCGGCGGCTTCACCACCTGGGCCAACGGATTGCTGCACAACAAGCAGTTCGTCGAGGCCGACAAGTACGGCATCGTGCAGCTGCCCCGCACGCTGGCAGCACTCGACGACGTGCGGGCCCTGGCCCCCGAATCGCACGTGGAAGTAGCAGGCCAGCGCCACGTCCTGCAGTCCAACAAATCCTTCATCGAGCAAATGGGCGAGGAGAACCTGGTGCAGATGCTGGAGCAGGGGCGGGTGCAGGAGCTGCGCTACTACTACCTGCCGTTTGCCTCGAAGCTCAAGCTGTTTGCCGAGGACGATGACCGTTTTGAACAGCACCACCGCTACTTCCACGACCAGAAGCCAGGCCTCACGTTTGCTGACTGGAGCCAGCTGCTGCTCAAGGCCTACGGCGACAACGGCCGCGTGATGATTGCCTTTTACGTGGCCGCCATTTTCCGCGACATCGTCTTCAAGGCCAACAACAGCTACTTCCCGCTGCTCTTCAACTACGGCCCCCGGGGCGTGGGTAAAACGCAGGCTGCCGGCAAGCTGGCCGTGATGTTCGGTAAGGAGCTCGATAAACCCCAGAACTTGGAAGGTGGCCTCACCACCACCGCCATGCAGCGTCTGCTCGACATCATGAGCAACGGCCTGCTGTTTTTCGACGAATACAAGAACCACCTCTCGATGCAGATGATCGGCACGCTCAAGGGTATTGCCGGTGGAATGAGCAAGACCCAGGGCCGCGCGACGGGTGGCAATGAAACCAAGTCGTACAAGGTGCGTTCGGCGGCCATGGTATGCGGGCAGGACCTGCCGACGAAAGACCCCGCGCTGCTTTCGCGCTGCATCCTGTGCGAGTACAGTGAAGAGTTGTTGCGGCAAAACGACAGCCAGGCGTACCACCGGCTTTCGGAGTTGAATGAAGAAGGCCTGCTCACGTCGGTTACCAGCGAAGTGATTGGCTACCGCGACTACATTCTGGCCTACCGCAAGCGGGCGCCCGAGGTGA
Organism: Hymenobacter sp. BT491; assembly: GCF_014349165.1. Lineage (NCBI taxonomy): Bacteria > Pseudomonadati > Bacteroidota > Cytophagia > Cytophagales > Hymenobacteraceae > Hymenobacter > Hymenobacter sp. BT491. The sequence goes on from NZ_JACSJJ010000001.1 coordinate 603,727, forward strand.
GCCGCGAAGTGCGCGAGAAGTGCGAAGAGCTGCTGGGGGAACAGCCCGAGGAGCGCACAGCCCTAAACGTGGTCAGCCTGCTCACGCCGGTGAAGCTGCTGATGGAAGCCGGGCTGGAGTTTCCCTTTACTTATGAGGAGATGCTGAAGCTGATGGTGTCGCGCATCAACCTGCAGCGGATGATCCAGGCCAGCACCGACGACGTGGAGCAGTACTTCCAGGTGCTGATCACGCTCATCATCCGGGGCGAAATCCAGGAAGGCATGCACTACAAGCTACAGCGCGAAACGGACGGCGTGACCAAGCTCTTTTTGCGGGTGCGCATGGTCGATGGCCTCTACCAGAGCGAGGCCCGGCGCCAAAGCGAAGTGGTGGGCCTGTCCTCGGCTACGGTGCGCACCTACCTCAAGCAAAGCCGCTTTTTCGTGCGCGACGCCAAGCGCGGCGTGATGTTCGAGCACATGAAGGGCAACGAGACCAGCGCCATGGTGTTCAACTACGATTTGATGCGCGATGCCGGCATTGAATTCCCGACTTCGATCGCACTGGACGACATGGAAGCGGCCGACGATCCGAGCCTGAAGGCCGCCACCACCGTCGCCTTGACGCCTGGCACCACACCTGAGCTAATCCGCGAGTTCATCGACGAGCAACGCATGGGCAACTACACGGTGCACGAACTGCTGCGGCGGTTCAATGTGGGCAAAGCGCCCCAGCTCACGCAAGCGCAATTTGTGGAGTACCTGAAGAACTACGCCGGCAGCCGCCATCGCCTGGCAGTGGACTTCAGCAGCGATTGGGAACGCCTTACGCTCAAAACACCCTTTTAAACGGGAGAACGGGAAATAGTCTAATTTGAAAAGGGGGCCACGCGGCCCCCTTTTTTTGGCTTTGGGCGGTTTGGCGAAAAGTGAGCTTGCAGATAAGAGGGTATAACCTCTTTTCTATTTCCCGTTTCCCGGTATGCAAAAACAGAGATAGGTAATGTATTTAGTAATAAGTAGTTATAAAGTATAATACGTATCTATTATCCTATTATTTGGCGGGAAAAACCGGGAAATAGAGGGGAAATACCGGGAAACACCGGGAAATAGAGGTGGCAGCGGACTCTGTGAAACAGCAGTAAAAACCCTTCCGGGAAATGCGTTTTCGAAAATCCGGGAAATGTTTCCCGGAAAGTTGGTGCTGAGTATCAGCGTAGTTAGCTGCTGGCGGGAAACCGGGAAACCGGGAAACACACCCAGGCGATTTCAGGGGTGTTTTTTAAAAGTGGCATTCAGCGCAAAAAACGGCCCGGGCTAACTACCGGCTGAAAACGGCCCGTCCACGCAAACGGGTGGCCTTTAAAAAGTGATAAACAGTTACTCTATCAGTAATAGATATAAATTATTCAATAATCTATTTATAACAGATTTAATGGTATTATCTTAGCACAGTTAGTTATAAGCGCGTTTTAGTTGGCTTTTAGCCTGATCAACGCCCTGCGGTCAGCTTGCCTAAAGCTGTATAATTCTGATATTTTGTATTCCGAATTGTCCTCTGTAGAGCGGGCCCTATTCGGTAGTATTGTCCAAAATGGGAACGAATAGAAAAACGATTACCCCACCCGCCTTTACGTTGACTGTAGCCTGCCGTCCGGCAGTGCTCAAATTCCTCCTTAAGAAGCTGGATTTGGAAGGCAAGGAGCCTTACCGGCTCAGCAAGCGCGGCCAAGTGGGGCGCATCCTTTATCATTTGCTCCGGACGCCGAAGCAGGACCGCCAATACGACACGGTAGCGCAGTATCCGGCCAAGTTCAGCGTCGTCATTTCGCCCCAGATGAGTTGGCTCGACGGCTGTCGCCACCTGACCTCTCAGGGCATCCACGACTTCAACCGCCAGATCGAAGACATGATCGAGGAGGAGTTCATCAACTGCCTGCAGGTGCTGCGCAAGTACAGTGTGCAGGTCGAAACCAAGAAGTACGCACGCGATTTCATGGACCTCTACGGCTTCACCGACGAGGACTTTAGCCCGGACGCGCTGACCAAAGCCTATTACCGCCGGCGCAAAGCCCTACAAAACAGCCTTAAACAGGCTTTTTCTATTCCGAATTGTCCTTCGTCCGCGAAGGCCCTAACTGCTGCCGTTCGTGTCTGACCTTTCTCCCTACGAGCTGCGCAACCTGGAGCAGTCCATCGGCGACAACCTGGGCGGCATCGAAGCCTGCTGGTACGTGCCGGTGGAACAGGTGCAGCACATTCCCGACTCGGACGCGCCCATCCTGTTCGAAGACGTGCAGCTGCGTGCCGGCGCCACCTGGTACCAGGTCGTCGCCGTGCAGGATTCCATCCGCTACCAGCAGCCCGGCAAAAACGACCGCAGCGGCGACTGGTTTCAGCCCAAACTAACCGGCGTGCTGGCCAAGAACACCAGCGGCCTGGCGGCAGGCCTCGAAGCCATGCAAGGACACCTGTACGTGGTGCTCTACCGCGACGCCAATGGCCAGGTATGGCTGGTGGGCAGCCTCGACGAGCCGCTCACCTGGTCTGAAGTGCTCGATGCCGGCTCCGCTACTTCCCGCAACCAAACCAGCTTCACCTTCGCCACCGACACCACGCGCCGCGCGCGGGCCTATTTCGGCTATTGGGTGGTAAGCGAGCACGGCGTGGACGGCGGCTTGGTGCTGCAGCAGGGGCAGGGCGGCAGCATCGAACTGCGTGATCGGCGCGGCGTGCTCATGGCCACAGTGCCGGTGGGCAAAACAGTCATTATCCGAAGCGGCTTCCGCGTGGCTTTTACCATCCAATAACCTTATGGCTATGACCAGAGCGGAATTCGCCGCTAAATACGAATCCATATTTGCTGATAACGAATATCAGAATATCACCGAGGCGACGTTCCGGGACTTTAAAGACGACATTGCCCAGACTTTTCTGAGCGATGTGATTGTACCAGGTGGTACGTCCGCGAATCGCCTTTTTGCCTTTACGGGCACGGCTCAGCAGCCGCAACCAGTCGAGAAAGACAATTTCTACCTGGTCACCAACCAGCGACTGGCCCGGGCGAAATCGTCGTTCAATGCTTCGGCGATACCCACCGTCAACAATGCCTACTGGGAAATTATGCTGGAGGTGCCTGCGGCGGTGCAGGTGCTGCAGGGAACGGGCATAAGTTCTACGGCTACCATTTCCCAGCAGGTGCTTACTAACCTTCTGGCAGCCGAGGCCTGGACGAAGGTGCCAATGGGGCAATACGGCACGACGCAGGCGCTCGATACGGAAGAAGCCTTTGTGGCGTATGTGCTGACCATGCTCAGCCAGATTCTGCCAAGTCAGATGCCTGGCAAGCCCGCCGATGCACAGGTTGATGACGTGTCCAATACCTTCAGCGCGTTGCTGGTTGCGGGCTTTCCGAACTTGGCAGAATACGAAGGTTATGGCTTTCCGAATATTTCGGGTACGGTACCGCTCACAGCCGCCAATGCCTACCTGCAAAATGGCCGCGTTTATCTGAAGGGCCTGGAAGGCCCACTGGGTGTAGGAGAAGTGGGCTTCCGCGTGGCCGCTTCGGGGAGCCGCCCGGCTGGGCCATTTGCTACCAATGCCTCCTCTTTTACAGGAATTGTTGTAGCTCCTCCTACTGCCAATACTTCGCCTGTTGTAACTGTCTCGGCTTCAGCAGTTGTAGGTGGTCAGAAATTGACGGCCATTGCGGCCGATAGCGATGGGGTGAAGAGCATCTATATCAAAGTATACGATGCCCAAACGAATGCCGTGGTGCAAACCTTTGGACCTTCCGTGCCCGGCGATACGCAATACATCACCACATGGGCTTCCCCGGCCGAGGGCAGCTACTACGCCAAGGCCATCGCCACCGATACGAAGGATGCCGTAAGTGTGTCCGATCCGGCAGTGTTCGTGATAGCTTCGCAGAACGTAACGCCGGCTGCGCCAGTTGTGGTGTACCTGAGTGCCACGCGCAGACTTACTGCTACACACGATTTGGGCGGTGTCCTGCTCTACAGCTACCAAGGCGGCGCCTTTGTCGAATACACGGGCAGCCTCATCGTAGATGATTTGGCGCATGATCCGCAGGAGTGGCGCTTCAAGCGGGCCGCTTCTACGGGCTATAACGAGAGCCTTGTTGCGTATAGCCCGGCCATCGCAGCCAAACCCGCAACGCCGGTTGGCACGGCCACACGCCAAACCTCAGGGTTGTTGGTGAAAGCGGACGGCACGCTGGCAGAGTGGAGCCATTCGCCGGAGTGGACCAGCGAGGATTCGCCCGCTTTGATTGCGTTCGCACCGTCTGCTATTGCCGCCCTTTCCGCGGGTGCGGCAGGATCAAGCGACTTCGGTGGGGTGCGCGAAGGCCACCTGTACATCGAAACGATCGCGGGCATCGAGACCTGGTTTATGTTCTACGGAGCAGGTGACGGCAGCGCTTCGACCGATCCGGCCTACACGGGCAACGAATGGCGAATCCAACTGGCCAAAAGCACGAACCGCGGCCTCACTTGGCAAAAGCTGGGGCCAACCAGCATCGGCCCTCGCACCAACGGCAGCGGGGCAGAGCCCCAGTGCCGCGACATGTTGTTCATGGCTCGGTGGAAAACGTCCCCCCTCGGCGACGTCTACTGCTTGTATTCCATGAAAGGCCTCGGGCCATCTTACCCAACGGAACTCGGGCGCATTCCCAACCCCAGCTACACCAGTGACATCTGGATTCTTCCGGTAACGGCCAGCGGCCCGCAAACCACCGGTTGGACGTACGTGCGCAACGATCTGGAACTGCAAGCCAGCGGCCTTTTTGACGCGTTCTGTGCGTATTGCGCCAGCGTGGTGCCCTACAACAACAAGTACTACGATTTCTACTCCGCGTCCCGCACCAACAACACGCTCAACATTGGTGTGTCGATCGGCGATACCCCCCTGGGCCCCTTCACCCGTACCGGAACGCCCTTGTTTGCCGACGCCGACGTGAACCCACGGGTGCCCGAAAACCCGAAGGTCTTGCAGTACCTGGGCTTTGGTTTTCCGATGTGGCTTATGCTCTTAAATGAAGGCAGCCTGTCCCTCGGAAGTACCGATTCCAATGCCTACGTCCTGTCCGAATCGCTGACGAGCTGGAATTTTGCCAACCACCGGGTTTTCCAGAAGGCCAACCTGCTGCACGGACAGTCCACGCTGGGCATTCCCAGCCCGTTCTACAAGGCGGATGGTCAGCCTTACATCAGCGACGAGGGGTATTTGCCCTACACCTACGACTGCGATCCGTTCGGTCCCGCGTTTCCCGACATTCACATGGGGCGCAAATTGCGCTACAATATGTTGGAGCCCTCGCGGCTTGCCTTGCGCTTCAACGGGCAAACGGCCGCTGGAACATGGTCCGACAACTTCAACCGGGCCGCGCTCGGTGCCGAGTGGGTACAAGTAGAAGGCCGGCCATTTACCGTCAACGGCACGCAGCTGGTGATGGAAACCACGCCGAACAGCGACGTGATGGTGGTCCCCGGCGCAACCTTCACGGACGGGACCATTACGCTGGATACGCTCATTGATGATTCCTGCGGCGTAGGCGTAGTTTTTCGCTACAGCGGGCCCAAGGAATTTTACTTCATTGGGTTTTCCCCCGGTCCGGCCTCGGATACGACGGGCAGCATTCACTTCTACAAGAAAGTTGACAACGGCACCCCTACAGGCACTTACATAGAAATCGGCACCGGCACGGCCGTTAATCGAGCCCTGCTGCCGATTGGAGGGGCGGTGGCCCTGAAGCTCGTGATTTCGGGCACTACCTATACCGTCTTCAGCGGCACCACGCAAATCGGAGAATTTACCGATGCAACGTACACAGGGCCAGGTGCTTTTGGCCTTCGCAGTGGTGACCCGGGTGTAGGGAGAAGGCTTGTCGACAATGTGGTAGTTACGCCCGCTGGGGCGCAGTCAGGGACCTTTGTACCCACAGGCAATATTCTAATCGACTCGTTTGATCGCGCCGACGGGCCGTTGGGAGGCTCCTGGAGACTGGTGGAAGGCACCAATGCCTTTGCCATTGTTAACAACCAGTGCGATCTGGGCACCCTAGCCGGGAACAACGCCGTCATGGTCAACGACGCCGTTTCGTGGCTGAACGGCACGGTGAAGGCAACGCTCAGCATCGGAACAGGGGGCGGCGTGGGGCTGATCTGGCGCTACACCAGCGGCAGCAGCTTTTACATGCTCGACTTCAGCCGCGACCTGGAAGGCGTGCTGCGCTACAGTTTTTACAAGAAAACAGGCGCCGGGTACAGCCAGATTGGCATCAGTAAGGCGATATCTACCAGCCTCGTGGCCACCGGCGCCACTTTCACGGCTTCTGTCGCCGTGAGCGGTAGTTCTTTCTCGCTCTTTATCGGGGGCAGTCAGCTCGACCAGTTCAGCGACAGCGCCTACGCGACGGCTGGCACATCGGGCCTGCGAAATGGCAGCTCAGAAGCAGCCATGCGCTTGGTAAACGACTTCAGCACGTACCAGGACAACGTTGTCCTGACTCCGCCCGTCACCTCGGAGACGCCCTACCTGAAGCGCGTGCTTGCGCATAGCGATTACGTGGCGGAGTTCGCGTTGGAATTCGATGACGTGAACACACCAGGCTATGTGCAGTTTCAGCCGCGACAGCAGGCCAACGGCGATCACTATGCCATTCAGGTTGCAGCGGGTGGATCGTTGGTGGGCAGTAAAACCGTCGGAGGGGTCTCGGCTTCCTTGGCCGCCTCGTTGGGTACCACTACCACGCAAAAGACGCAATCAAGCATTCGTCACGTCCTGCGAATCGTGCAACAAGGCAGTAGCCTAAAAGCGTGGCTCGACGGCGAATTGCAGATCAATACCACCGATGCGAGCTTTACCAGCGGCAGTAGCATGGGCTTTGTGGCTACGGGTGGCGCTTGCCGCCTGCGTGGCATCCTTATGTACAAGGCCCAAACGGTTACGCTCAGCAACGTGCCAGTTGGTGCGTCCGTCACCTTGCGGGGGTATGGAGGTTTTCCAATTGCAACCACGGTGGCTTCGTCCTCGACGGTGCAACTTTCTCACACCCACTATCCCGTGGCCAGTATCGATGTCAACAACGCTGATGTCGCCGTACCGGCCGGCGGTGTGTACGGTGGGGAAAGCTATGCTTATGCGGCCTAAACGCTGCCAGGCATCAGCAAGTCAACAAAAAAGCCCCGCCGGTAAGGCGGGGCTTTTTTTAAACAGCAACAGCTTGTTTTGGTGCAGCTGGCTTTGCTCGCAATCGCAGGTTTAGAGGATGCTCAATGGTCTTGTAGAGCACAATGGAAATGAGCAGGTAGGCCACTAGGCACACCAGGTTGTTGTTGGATACGTGCTGGCGAAACAAGGTGTCAAATGTGCCCAAGTGAAGCAGATAGAGGATGTAGGAGCTTTTGCCGAGCAGGTCTGCCGTTTTAGTAGAGAGCACTCGGCTGAAGGCCGTCGTTTCCGTCACCAGTCCTCGCAGCAAGGCACACACAAAGAGCGGGGCCACCACGTTGTTAACAAGTATCTGCCCAGTAGACCACTCAGGCGTTCCGCTGACAGGGTGATAGTGATTGAAGATGGCCAAGCCGACGAGCACTGACAAGATGCCCAAGCAGCCTATCCACGTATAAAGCCCTCTGGATGAACGCTGCACAGGATGGCGTGCCATCCACAGCGCGAGGCCCATGCCCAGAATAAACTCGGTGCTGCGCCCGAAAAAAGTAGAGGTGAGCATAAACCAGTTGGCACCCATCAGCCCGTACACGGGTACAAAGCGGGAACAAACCGCCACCAAACCCAGTCCCAAGAGCAGGAACAGAACGGGATATAGAATAATGAGGCGCAGGTTGCGCTTCAGGCCCAGCAGCAGCAGCGGAGCGCTTAGGTAAAAGCATTCTTCGACCGTTAATGTCCACGCGGTAGGCAGCCCCATTGTGCCCAAATCCACAAAGAAAGAGCGCGTCAAGGTCAGGTTCAGCAGGAAGACACGGATCTGGTCCGTGGTATTGTAATAGTCAGGCCATTCGTACCAGGCGTGCCGTGGGCGTAGCCACATCATGCCAAAGGCGAACGCGGTGAGCAGGAAATAAATGGGGTAAATGCGGGCAAAGCGGTTTTGAAAGTAGCGCCGCAGCCAAGGGCCCGTCAACTCTATTTTCTGCGCGTATCTGGTGGCAATCAAAAAACCACTCAAGACGAAAAAGACGACTACACCCAGATGCCACTGACGCACTAATTCCAGCCCGTGCTTGGCGAGGGACGAAAACCCTTTTGTATCCAAACCGCCGCTCGTTCCCATGTGGAAGAAAACCACCATGAGCGCGGCAACGGCACGCAATCCGGTTAAGGCCGGATAATGTTCTTTGTTCTTAGCAGGCGTAAGAATAGCTGTTTCTTGAAGGCGCATATAGCACTAGCGTTGCGAAGTCGATGAGTATCAGACTGGCAAAGGTACGCCCAGATTGATATCATCATCCGAACCTTTGCCAGCTCATCGCCGTGCTCAAGCGCCAGCGGATTTAGCGTGAATGCGGCTGGCTTAGCGACTCAGGAGGGAATACGGCGTGCGGTTCTGTTTTGCTGGAAGGGGCCTTGTGCACAACGTGCAGCAAGCACACAAACAGCCCGATAAAGGCTGCGATCACGATTGCTGTGCTAAGTTTATTTCGCATGCCCAAAGGTAATAAAGCATACGAATGGCGCAGTTAGATTGGCCCCGCCCGAAACAGCGGGGCTTTTTTGCAATTTGTCGCCTCACCAAAACCCTTACCAGTCCCTTTATGGCTAAAATCATCACCTCGCCCCGCAAAATTTTTGATCATGCCGAGTCCTTCAATAAGGTTTACAACTTATCGGCTTCGCACGGCCGCCATGATGAATCCCTGATGTTCCCAATTGCGTCGTTGGGCGCCTTTACCCTTGAATTGTACTTCAAATGCCTGTTGCTGGAACAAATAGGTAGGTTAAACCCAGGGGAAAAGATGACGCATAACTTGGTTGAGCTCTTCAATGCGCTACCAGACGAAACCAAACTCACAATCAGCCGATATAGCGACGAATTTGTAAGCCGTGACCCGGATTACGAGGCGATGAAACAGGTAATACCTGGCTTTAGTACGTCGGTTGAGTACTTTATTGAAAGCGGGCAGAATGCCTTTGAGGAGTTTCGCTATCTGTATGAAAGCGATGCTACTTCCCCCATGTATATCATGGGCACCGTAGTTTGGGCGGCCAGAAAATATATTTTAGAGCTTCACCCGGAATGGGCAAGCAAAGAGTAGAGCGATATACTATCAAGTAATAAGCTGAGCCTCACCCTTGGGTGGGGCTTTTTTTTGTCCTTTCTGCCCAACAGGGCTACAGGCACATTTGCATCGATCAATACTATTCGATGCGTACCAGTCCAATCCTACGTGCTATTCTGGGTGGTCAGTTCCTCATGGAGGAATCGGCTACCCAGGCTTATTTGCCCCTGGTTGCTGCCTTATTAGACGGCTCTTTCAAAGCAGAAGACTGGCGGGAGCTGCAAAGTGAAAATGCGGGTTCCGCTAACTTTCACGCGATCCAAGGCAGCGCCACCAGCCTGTTCTTCGAAGGCTACAGCAGCCTGGACGAAATGCCCGTCGGTAGTGTGAACATCATGTCGGTAGAAGGCGTGATGATGGAGGAGGATACCTGCTTTAGCGCCGGCACCCGGACGATGGGCCAGCGTATCGAAGAGGCCGACGACCACGCCAACATCGTAGCCCACGTGGCATACGTCAACACGCCAGGCGGCTCGGTAGCAGGCTTGGAGCGGTTTGCAAACATCGTGGCCAATACCAAAAAGCCGTTTGTCGTGCTGGCCGTGCAGATGTGCTCGGCAGGCGTCTGGGGCTTTTGCGGAGCGGATCACATCGTGGCCAACGGCCGCACGTCGATTGGGGGCAGCATCGGCACCAAGTTCGATACCAAGGACTACAGCGAGTTTTTCAAGAAAATGGGCGTTGTACACCGCTCGATTACTGCTACCAAATCGACTAACAAAAACGCCGCCTTCGAAGCCGCTGCAGCTGGTGATCCAGAGCCCCTGCGTGCGCAGCTGCTCGACCCGATGAACGAGGTCTTTCTGAGCACAGTCGAAGAGCATCGCGGCGATAAGCTGCCCACCGGCGAAAAGGAGCGCGCTGAAGTGCTCAGCGGCATGTGCTACCTGGGCGAAACGCTGGTGGCCAAAGGCATTGCCGATTCCATGGGCACCATGCAGGATGCCATCCAGATCGCGCTGGACCTGGCTGCTGCGCAGGCGATCGCCGCGCCTACACCCCCCACTGCTATTTCTCAAAAACTTTCTTTTTCAACCTCTAACCCCAATTCCATGTCGCTATTCGGCGCAAAATCAAAATTCCCAAAGCTGGAAGCGCTTTCGGGCAAAACCACCATCACGGCTGAAGAAGCCACAGCAGCCAACGAAGAGCTGCGTGCCGCCGGCATCACGACGGCTGCCCTCATTACCGAGGGTAACTACAACGCCTTGGTAGAAAAAGGCAACAAAGCCGAGGCTGCTGAAAAGCAGGTAACGCAGTTGACTTCCGCCAAGGCAAAGCTCGAAGGCGAACTGGCCGACTCGCAGAAAGAAGTTGAGCGCCTCGGTGCTTTGGCTGGTGATAACCCTACCACTGCTGCCAAGAAAGACGGCGACAACACGGAAGCTTCTGCCAAGGCTCCTTCTTACTTCGATCCGAACGCTGAACATAACCAGGAGGCTGCGGCTCTGCTCGGTTAAGGCACGGCTACTAGGCTAGACTAATTCATTCACTTTTTATTCTTACCCCACTATGTCGATTAACGCGACGCAATTAAAGGCTGAGCTAGGTGCCTACGCTCGCACCAACAACAAGGAAATCCGCAGCATGGCCTATGGCAAGTCGGTGACGGCCAAATTCATGCGTACGGTGCCTTCCGTTAAAGGCAAGTTTCCCGCTCTGCAGGCCATTACGGGCCATGTAGTGCAGGCTTTCTCGGCCGTTTGGACGCCGCTGGGCGTGACCAAATTCAAGGTCAACGAACTGAAGAACTACCGCCAGAAGGTGAACTACCCTCTGCGTCCGGACGATATCCAGGCAGGCTGGTTGGCGCACCTCTATGAGGAGAACAAAAAGCCTCAGGACATGCCCATCTCCAAGTACATCATCAACGATCAGTTGATGCCCAAAGTGGTAGAAGACCGCGAAGTACTGCTCTGCCGTGGCGTCTATGATGCTACCAAGCCCCAGGAGTTTGGCAAGTCTATGGACGGCGTGGAGGAAATCATCCGCCAGGGCCTGCAGGCCAACAGTGCAAACCCGGTGTTCCAGATTCCAATGGAGGCCATCACGGTGGCCAACATCACGGATCAGGTAACCGAGTTCGAGTTGGCCCTGCCAGAAGTACTGAAGCCCCTGCTGAAGCGCATCTTCATGAGCACCAGCAACCTGGAGCGCTACCGCCTTGACTACTTCAAAAAGTACGGTGCTTACCCCAGCTACACCGAAAACAAAGGGTACACCACGATTCTGGGCAACCGCGAACTGATCGGCTTGCCCGGCCTGGCTGGCTCGGACCTCATCTTCTCGACTCCTGACGAGAACTTCCTGCGTCTGATTGACCTGAACGACGAGCCGGTAATTACCGACGTGCAGGCTCAGGACTACGACGTGAAGATTTTCATGGAGTGGTGGGAAGGTGTCCAGTTCTGGACTAACCAGATGGTTGTTGCGGGTGTGATTGGGGGCAACGTGACGGGCTTGGCCCCGGCCGGTGCCAACGAGGAGTACTATGGCCAGCCAGCCTTGGTAGCTCAGCCCTAATCTGAAATGAGAACCTTGCCCACCCCTCAGCTGAGGGGTGGGCTTATTTTAGAGCATCATGCCACTAACCGTAAAAATTACCTCTGAGTCGAAAGAGAAGGGCACGTTCCACGCCAGCGGTGTGGTAACCAACCCGGGCGGCTCCGAGAAAGGCAAAGCCAATGTGCTGGTGAAAGCCGGCGAAAAAGGGCCCCAACTTGTCGTTTCCGAAGTCGCTAAAACCAAAATCCTCAGCAACGTGGTGACGGAGTATAAGCGCTTCGAAGGCCCAACTACTGAGCAAGTGCCAACGCTCGCGAAAGACGTGGAGCTAACATTTACCAACCTTCAATTCGCCATCTAACGTGCCCGATTTAGTTTTAGAAGATATCACCTGGGAAGACGGCCAGGATAATACCGCTGGTATTCAGCAGACGGTTTATTTCATCCGCAAGTCCGATGTAGAGACGTTCCCTGCGTTGCCCAAACTGGACGGCGCAACTAAGCTCGAAGATCTGGCTATCGTGGCCGGCAACATCGTGATGAAAGCAGATAAGAAGCCGTTTGCCTTCTACACCACGCTGGAAAAAGGCGGCGCTACCAGCGACGCCCAGGGCGAAATGGACGGCATCAGCTTCAAGAATTCGATCAAGCTGTTCCACCCCGGCAACAAGGCCACGGCAGAAGGTTTTGCTCGTTTCGTGAAGAACGGCTCCTTCTACATCCTGTTTGCCGATTTGGATGGTGAGGTATACCTGCTCGGTCACCCGGGCTATCCCGCCAAGTTCGTGAGCGCTCCAGGCGGCACCGGTGAGAAAACTTCGGACGCCAAAGGCCGCACGTATACCCTCCAAAGCGTATGGAGCGGCCCCGCTCCGCGCTTTACTGGTAAAGTAATGGTAGGTGCCGTGGAACAAGTATTGGTGTTCCTGGCGTAACTTTAGAGCAGATAAGACGTGGTAGTTGGCACTTAGTCGGCTACTACCGGCTAAAAGGCCCTGGCGATGCCAGGGCCTTTTTTGCGTAGTTTTGGGCATGGCGGAAATGAACTGGATTCTAGAACCGGCGGTGTTGCGCGATTACCTCCAATCGCGGGCTTCGTTATTGAATTTGGATGCGGTTGGACGCGCGACGAAAATCAGTCGGCACGACTTAGACTACTGGTTGGCGGGCGTGGACACAGCTCTGACGCTCGATGAACTGCAGGAACTCGATGCGTGCATGCGGTCGCTAACCTATCCGCACTCGGACCGCCTGTAGGGGCTTTTTCCTGTCCTTTGGCCCCGGCAATTGCCGGCGGAATTTCGGGGTATGACGCCCCAACAATGGCTCCATTCGGAGCGCGATTACGAAGCCGGCCGGTGCATTTACGAAGCGCTCGGCCCCAATGCCATCCTGAAGCGCACGCTCAGCAGTGGCCCCAATTCCTACAACTGCGAGGCGCTGGCCTATGAGCTGGGCAAGCTGGCCAAAGCCGGCGTGGCAACGGCCGTCGTGTTGCCTCAGCCACCTACTCCAGCGCCCGAACCCAGCCCAAACGCAACGAATTCGTTGCAAAGCGAACCTGTTCAACCTGAAAAGGGAGCTGAATTGCTGGTGGTGCTTAAAGAGCACGTGCAGGCCCTGTACGATAAGCGCCGCTACCTGCACGCGCAACTGGAGCATGTAGACGAGTCCACCCGGTTGTCATTTGCGCTGGACATTCAGGGCCTTTCGCGCGGCATCAACGAACACTGGAAAACGGTCGCTTACGTCAAGGAACATGGGTGTATGCCCAATCCTGAACCCACAGCGCCGGTTTTCGACGTGAATACTGGCACTCTGGCCGAATTGAAAGACCTCCGAGCCAATCTGCGGTGCAACATCAGCAAGTGGAAGAAAAAGCCCGCCCGGGCGGCTGATCTGGCACGTGCTCAGGAGCAGGAAAAAGCACTTACGGCCCGTATCGAGGTGCTGAAAGGAGAGGAGGGCGCACGTGGCTAAGAAAGACGCCCTGCAAGTGCCCAAAGTGCTGGAAACGGCCTTTGACCGCATCTATTTCTCGTACCTGAGTGAAGAGGTCGAGCAGCAGCTTACGCCCCAGGAGCTGAAGCACCGCAACCGCATCGACGAGGCCTGGCACCACATGGTGCAGCGCAAATCGGCGCAATCGGCGGCCGAAATGATCCAGGCCACCTACGACTGCAGCCGAGCCACGGCCTATCGCATCGTGCGCGATGCCTTGCAGGTATTCGGCGACGTGGTGAAAACGTCCAAGGACGTGAAACGCAAATTGTTGTGGGAATATTCGCTCAAAGGGCTCGACCACTGCCTGGCGTTAGGCGACATGCGGGCTTATGCCGCCATTTTGAAGAATATGACCACGTTCGAAGGCCTCAATTTGGAGGACAACACCTTCGACGGCGAAGCGATTCAGGCGCACACCTACCTCATTCAGCTCGAAAGCGCCGCCGGCAAAACCATCCAGTTCAACGCCGAGAAAATCGAAGACTTGCCCGAAGCGGAATACTCCGAGGTGATTGATGCGGTGGAAAACATGACCATTCCGGTCGATGAAATGGAGCAAATGCTCGATAAGGCCGAGCGGAAAGGAAAACGCAAGAAATGAGCGCAGAAATCAACGTTAAGGCGCTCAAATTCAACCGGCCCCAGCTACGCTTCATCGTGACGCTGATGACGGCTGCCATCAGCATCTGGGGCCGTGCCACCGGCAAGTCGTCGTTGATTGCCTGGCTCATGCACCTGGTGGTGCAGCAGCTGCCTCGCAGCGCCTGGGGCTTGTGCGGGCAAACCTACCAGCAGATTCTGACGCGCACGCTGCCCTCGACGATTGCCAGCTTGGAGCGCATCGGCTATATCCAGGGCATTCACTACGTCATTGGCGTAAAGCCGCCGGCGGGCTGGATATTGCCGTTTGAGCCGCCGCTGAACTGGAAGCACTGCATGTGTTTCTACACTGGGGCCTGTTTTCACCTGATTTCGCTCGATGGAGGTGGGGGCAGTGCCCGGGGCTTGAACCTGGACGGCATTATTGCCGACGAAAGCCTGACGTTGAACAAGGAAAAGTTTGATGATGAAGTCGTTCCGGCCAACCGCGGCAACGAACGCCAGGTATGGGCCGATAACCGCCTGCACCACGGTATTTTTCATTTTAGCTCAATGCCGTATGGCAACCAGGGCAAATGGCTGCTGGAGGGCAGCAAACACTACCAGGAATCGGGCAAGGATTACGAGTTGCTCACCCGGGAGCTGATTAAGCTGCAAATCAAGTACATCGATACGAAGGACCGAGAGGCGCGGCGGGCTATCTGGGTTGATATTCAGAAGCTTACCACAGAACTGCGCTATTACGTAGATGCGGAAGGCCAGCTGTATTCGGAGGCCAATGCCTTCGAAAACCTGCACAACGTGGGCATCCGGTACCTGGAGCAGCAGCGCCGGGTACTGACCGATTTCACGTTTCGGGTGGAATTGCTCAACCAGCGGCCGTTTGCGGTCGAGGCGGGCTTTTACCCCACGCTCGATACCAGCAAGCACGCGTATGAGGCGTTCAACAACGACTATCTGCAGGGTGCCGTTGATGGCTTGGCATTCAACCTCAAGAAGTTACAGCGGTTAGGCGATAAGCCCGATAGTAGGCAGGATGCAGACTGTGACCCCACCTTGCCCTTGCGAATTGCCCCGGACTGGGGCAAAGCCTCGTTTATCACAATAGCTCAGATACATGCCAAGCAGCGGGAATACCGTTTTCTGAAGGGCCTGTACGTCAAGCACCCAGAGCTGATTCGCCACCTGGCGGCCAAGTTCACGGAGTACTATGCTTACCACTACAACAAGAAGGCAGACTTCATTGAGGATGCCGAGTATGGCAATAGCCGCGTGCCCAACAGCGACGAGACGTACAACCAGATGTTTGCACGGATGCTGCGAGAAGCAGGTTGGAAGGTGAAGGTGATCAAGCTAGGGCGCACGCCTGGCCACCATGCCCGTTACCTGTTGGCCCATGAGCTGCTCGCGGAGCTGGACCCGCGCAACCCGAAGATTCGCTTCAACAAGCACCACTGCAAGGAGGTGCTGCTGGCCATGCAGCTCACCGAGATCAAGGAGGGGCCGCGAGGTATCGAGAAGAACAAGAAGCCGGAACAGCTATCCAGTGTACCTGCTGAGGAAGCTCCTCACTTCACCGATACGGTAGACCTGCACTTGCTCAGCATCGACGACACCACGCTCAAGCCCGCAGCTGACTTCACCGGCTTCATTATGGAGGTAGGGTAGGGCTAGCCTAGGCAAGCTTGGCTTGGCCAGGTGTTCACGTGCATAATTGCCATTCAAAACAACTTAAAAACCGCGTTTCCTGCATGGTAACGCGGTTTTTGTTTGTCCAAACCCCATTCATATATCCCTTTTTTGCCAGTGGCAATTGCCAAAACGCGATAGTGCAAGCTGGGGTCTTTTGGCAGAAAATGAGACGGAATTTTCTGTTTTCGGGGCAAAAACGGCGATTCCAGCGCGTAGGGCCACAATGGCGTGAGACGGGTTTTCAAAAGCCCGATTGCCGCCCCTCAGCAGGCTTTTTTCTGTCCTTTGCCCGGGGCCGCGAGGGTGGGAGTTTCGCAGTGTTATGTCAGGTCAACCACTCCTACCACTGAAGCAAGCGCTGGCCGAAATGCAGGCCGCGAAAGAGCCGTTTGCGCTGCGGTTTGTGAAGCTGAACGAAGGGAAACAGCAGGGCGGGGAAATCGTGGAACTGCCTTCTGTGCTGCTCAGCGGCCGGAATGAGGGGAAGGAAACGGCTTCAGGAGTGGAACGGAAGGGGTCGCCGGTGGCCGAGGCGAGTAGTGAACACAGTCAGCCGGGAAAGATCACCCGCGACCCCAACCATTCCGACAACATGACGCGCAACCTGGTGAGCACGATTAACGGCCGCTACGCCAAGGTGCATATCTATTTGATCCTGAGCTACAACGGTAAAAAAGTGATTATCTAATGGTTGATGCTTTTGTAAGTAGTGACCTATCCTTTGGGTATTTAAGCGGCATCGGCGCCGTCGTGCGCACCGGCACCGGGGCGGGCCAGGAAGCCGGCGTGAACTCTACCACGCCCATCAAAAAGGAACAGGGCGGCAACGCAGATGTCGCCTTTTGGGGTGACGACAACCTGTTTCCGCAAAACGTGGTGAAGGATGCCGAATCGAACACGTCGCTGGCCACCATGCTCAACTGGAAAGCCAAGGCCTGGTACGGCGGCGGCCTAGTGTACGGCACGCTGGACTTCGACGACAACGGCGAAGAGGTGTTCAAGCGGGTGCGCAACACCGAAATCGACGCTTTTCTGAACCGCACGCTGATCAATCGGTATGCGATGGAAGCGTTGCAGGACGTATCCTGGTTTTCAAACGGCTTTCCGGAGCTGATTTTGTCCCGTAACCGGGCCAAAATCGTGGGCATTTCCGAGCAGGAATGCTGCGATACGCGCTATGCCAAGGCCAAAGGCCCATTGGATTTCAAGCGCAAAGTGTTCATCAACGCCAACTGGGCCAACGGCGGCCGCTGGGACGACGAGTACACGACCACGGTGCCGGTTCTGGACCCGTACTACGATGCTGTAGAAGCCCTTCGGGAGCGCACGGACGGCTTTAAGTACATCTATCCGATTAGCTTTCCGTCGCCCGACAAGTCTGAATATCAGCTGGCTAGCTGGAATTCGGTGCGTCGTTCCGGTTGGTTGGGCATCGGCAAGGCCGTTGTTGAATTCAAGGCTAAGCTGCTGGGGCAAATCCTCTCGATCGAGTGGCTCATCGAAATTCACCCGGCCTACTGGCAGTGGAAATACAAGGATTGGGAAGACAAGACCGAGGATGAGCAGCGCCGCCTGATGAAGGCCGAGCTGAAGAATTTTGGCGAGGTGATGAGTGGCGCTAACGGCGCCGGCAAAGCGCTGATGACCACGATGGTGAAGGACAGCGACGGCAAAGACGTGCCGGCGTTCAAAGTCACAGCGCTCGACAAGGCCAGCCGCGAAGGGTTCCTCAACGAAGACTCCCAGGAGTCGGCCAGCCACGTGTTCACCGCCGGCGGGGTGGCGCCCACGCTGATGGGCATTCAACCCGGTAAGAACATGGGTGCGGGCAGCGGCTCCGATGCCCGCGTGGCCTTCAACAACTTCATCAGCACGTCCACTTTCGAGCAGGATTTGGTGCTGGAGCCCCTGCACTTCATCCGGGACTACAACGGTTGGCCCTCCAACATTCATTTCCGCTTCAAGCAGCCGCTGATCATGACACTGGATAAGGGCAAGCAAACCCAACAAGAAACTGCTTAGCGATGCCTGACGAGACCCATTTCACTGCTAAACAGCTTGCTAAGGAACTTAGAAACGTTACAACGGAGCTAAATAACATAGCACCCAACGATCCGCTACGAGCGGCCCTTGTCGCACGCTTTACTCTTCTCAAACAGCGCACCCAGTCGTTGCGCCAACCCCTTCAGGCATGGCTTTAATTCAGAACATCGAGCAGTTCATTGCCCACGTCACGTTTAATAGCCAAGCTGACGAGGATACTTACAAGGCCGTGTTGCCTGACTTATTGCTGATGGAGGATGAGCACATTCGCCCGTTGTTGGGGGATGCGTTTTATCAGGAACTAGTCGAGCAAATAGAGGAGGGGATTGCAACGCTAAATGAGCCCGCCAATCGGCTGCTGCAACTGCTGCATTCGGCA
This sequence comes from Hymenobacter sp. BT491, assembly GCF_014349165.1. Classification (NCBI taxonomy): domain Bacteria; kingdom Pseudomonadati; phylum Bacteroidota; class Cytophagia; order Cytophagales; family Hymenobacteraceae; genus Hymenobacter; species Hymenobacter sp. BT491. Next base: position 622,260 of record NZ_JACSJJ010000001.1, read on the forward strand.
CTGGCCAACCTGACTATGCTCAGCTACCTGGACATGGCCCAGGTGCAAATCAGCGGTTCGGGCGTGCAGATCATCAGCGATAGCACGCAGAAAACGGCTTTCCAGTGGCAGATAAACGACCTGAAGGTAAGCTTCAGCCGCAAGGGCTTCAACGGGCTGGAAAAGGCGCTGGCCTTCCTGCAGGCCCACGAAACGGAGTTTGCTACGTGGGCGTCGTCGGAAGCCGCCCGCAAGCACCGGGAGCTGTTTTTGTCTTCTGCTTCGCAGTTCACCGAGTACTACAGCATCAACAACGCGGGCCTGACTTACCGGGCACTGGTGTCGCTGGTGCGCAAAACCGAAGCGTTCGCACTGGAGCCCGCCATCGGCACGGATTTCTTCGACGAGCTGAAAGAGCAACTGGTGGACGAAACGCTCACGCCTGAAAACAAGGCGCTGGTAGCGAAGTACTTGCAGCCGGCTCTGGCCCACCTGACGATGGCGCAAGCGATCGGCGAACTGGGCTTCAGTTTGAATGGCAACGCGCTGGAGCTTAACGTCTACCGCCCGGACAATTCGAACGCGAAAGAATCCGACCCGGGCCTGCAGAAACTGCTCGAACTGAAGCAGGAACAGGCCCTCGACGACGGCGAACGCTACCTGCGTCGGCTGCGCAAGCACCTGAACGAAACCGCTTCTGCGACCCGCTACGCTACTTATTTCGGTTCCTCAGCCTATCAGACGCCGCTGAGTGAAGAATCCTACCTGAACGATTCCACCGCGCCGGTTTACGGTGCCTTTTAACGCTACCGTTACCGTGTATTTACTTATCCAGCTTGCCGGGCTGCTCCAAATGGGCGCCCTGGCCTTTCAGAAGTACGTGTTTGCCGATTGGAATTTCATCGGTTACCTGCTGGTGGTCTTCGTCGTCGATACGGCCCTAGGCGTGTGGCTCAGCCTGAAGCAGCACCGCCACCACAGCCGCCAGTTCCGGGGCATGTTCGAGAAGTTCATCCAGTACGGCGCCGTGCTGATCATGGTGCACGTGCTCTGTGAGTTCACCGTCGACGGCCAGAAGAATTCCATTCTGGTGATGCTGGTGCCCCACTTCAAGGCCGTGATGTACCTGGCCGTGCTCTGGGCCGAGGTGAAATCCATCGACGAGAACCTGCGGGGCCTGGGCTTCAAAGGCTTGCCTTTCCCGCCCTTCCTGCGCAAGCGCCTGGCCGACTGGGAAGAAACCGGCCAACTCGCGCAGCCGGCCGCTCCAGCTGCTGCGGACCCTTCTGCTGAGCTACCCACTTCTATTTCCTCACCTATTCAAGAAGGTATAACGTCATGAAAACCAGTGCGAAAGGATTGCAGCTGATCAAAATCAAGGAGCTCTACCGGGGCAAGATGTACTACTGCCCCGCCAACAAGCCCACGATTGGCTATGGCCACGTGATCGGCGCGAACGAAGCGCACCTGCGCACGGCCTTCATCACCGAGCCTGAAGCCACGGCGTTGCTGCAGCGCGACGTAGTGCAATACGAGCAGGCTGTAAGCAAAGCGTTGCCGATGGTGCTCACCCAAAACCAGTTTGATGCTTGTGTGTGCCTGTGCTACAACATCGGTACGGCGGGTTTCGCGGGCTCGACGCTGGTGAAGCTGATTCGTGCCCGGGCGGAAGAAGCCAGCATCCGGTCGGCTTGGGTGGCCTGGTGCAAGATGGATGGCACCCGCAACGGCAAGGACGATGACAAGGATGGCCACATCGACGAGCCGGGCGAAAAGCAGGTGGCACCAGGCTTGGTGATCCGTCGCAAACAGGAAGCCGACCTCTTTTTTACAAAATAAGCAACTGATAACCAGTTTATTATGAACAAATTCTTCTACACGTTTTTCGCAGTGGTAGTCGTTCTGATTGCCATATGCTGGGCTGTAGCGGCCCAAAGCCCTAATTATGGCCCAACGGAAGCTACCAGCTACCCGATTGCATTGGCTGTAGCGATAGTCCTGCCTGTAGGTGGCTCACTATTAGATCGTTATACAAAGTGAGGCTGCAGTACTTATTACTCGTACTGTTCGTGCTGATTGACGCTTTTGTACAGGGCCGTCAGACGTTGCGAAACCGATTGTATGTCCCAACCTCGGAACAGAAAAGTGTCAACCTAGACCTGCATGTTCTGCTGCCCACGCTCTACGCACTCCTGAGCATTGCAGTCTGTGGTACTGACTTGCACGGCTATTTAATTGCCTTGGCTGTGCGCATTGTGCTTTTTGATCCGGTGGTGAACATCGCAAAAGCAGACCCCGTTTTTTCAGTTGGAGAAAGTGCTTTGCTTGACCTTCTTCTGCGCCTTTGTGCAGATACACTGCATTTGTCAGTAGAGTTCTTCAGCGGCCTGTGGCGCACGCTGGTGGCTATGGCCTTGGTGGCAGTGCTGCTTACCAGCTGCCAGACGAGTCGCTCAGGCGTGGAACCGTTGAAGGGAGTGGTGCCAACGGCAGCTATCGATGGTTTGCCAGCGCCAGACGTGCGGTTCAAGCGCCCCAGCTTTGCGCGATCGTTGGGTGGTACTGTCGCCTCGATCTTCAGCGGCAAGCAGAAGGACAAGAGCCGCACCACGATCAACAACTACTACGCGCCGGCTAAGATGAAGAACAGCACGCTGGCCACGGATCAGGCCAGCGTGACGGATGCCAAGAAGGCCCATGCGCCAGTGGCCACCGGCACCAGCTCCGCGATCGACAACACCAAAGCCGGCCAGAAGGGTGGCGCAGCCGCAACAGGGGAGGGTAGCTCTGCTCAGGCGAGCACCGAAAAAAGCGGCATACCCTACGTCTGGCTGCTGGTAGTGGCCTTGGTGGCGCTGTTGATCTGGAAGCGCAAAGCGCTGCTTCCGTTCTGGTTTCCGACGTTGTGCCTGGCCCTTTGCCTGCTCAGCGCGCCGGCAAAGGCGCAAACGCTAGCCGCCGCACAGCCCGGCCGCATGATTCCCGTCGTGCGCGACGAGCCTGCTAAATACAAGCGGGTGTACCGCAAGGCCTTACGTCGCATCCAGCGCCAGCAACGCCGGCGTCAAGCCCGGGCGTACCGCCTGCACATGAATCATTAGGCGAAAGCCTGCTGGTCACAACGCCGCGAGGGGTAGCTGCTTCAACCGAACTTCACTTCTGGGCAGATAAAACAAACCGCCGCGTTGCCAAAAGCCTCACTCGATCCGGACGGGTAGGGCTTTTTTATGTCCTTTGCCGCCGGCAATTGCCAAAGGAATTTCGGGCTGTATTCAACAATCAGCCCCTATGAACGCGCTCAACGAATCCGTTTTCCCTAGCGAGCAAAAGACCATTTTATGCGTCGCAACAGACTCAAAATTTAAGGGAGCCCACAACTACTACGTGCAGCCCATGGTGGGCTACCAAGATGGCGCGGTCTACGGTGCTGAGCTGGTCTCCATTCCCTTCGTGAAGCGCAACGAAGACGGCACCTGGCAACCCGGTGTGCAAACGGAGCAACTGCTGCTTCTGCTAAAAGACCGGCACGAAAAACTGAACGAGGTGTTCCCTTCCGAGGATCATGCCCAGTTTATTGCCGGCATTGACATGGCGCTGGAAGCACTGGAGAAGCGCGTGCGGGAGCGGACGCAGCGCGGCGTGATGGGCCAATTGCAGAAGTAAGACCCATGGTCGACGTAGAAATTGGCCGCCGGCGCCGCAAGGTGGCCCAGACCTGGAACGAGCTGACAGGGCCGCAGTTGCTGCAAGTGTGCCAGGTCTATGGCCTAGCCTTTGACACGCCAGGCCCTCGGTACAAAGCCCTGCTCCGAATCCTTTTTGCGGTGCCCAACCGGGTGATGAACCGCATCAACGTGGTGCAGTTCGTGGACCTAAAGCCGCTGGCCACCTTCTTGCTGGACCCGACCAAAGGCCGGCCGCTCACGGACCAACTGCTGCCCCGATTGCCTACGTGCAGCTGGGCTCAGCTCTGGGCTGGCGTGCGCAGCCGCACCCCGCACCTCTATGGCCCGCGGGATTCGTTTCGCAACCTCACGTTTGCCGAGTTCATCTTCGCCGACACGTTCTTTCTGCGCTACCTGCAGACCAACGAGGAAGCATGGCTGAACAAGTTGGTGGCCGTGCTCTACCGGCCCCAGCGCGAAGACTACCGGCCCCACGCTGCCAGCTACGGCGGCGACAGGCGTGAAGACTTCAACGAACACCTGCTCGATGCCCGGGCTGGCTACATGGCCCGCGTACCGCACTATGTGAAGCTGGCCGTGCTGCTCTATTACCAAGGTTGCCGGCGGGAACTGGAGCGGCGCTACCAGCGCGTGTTCGAAGGCGACACCAACCAAAAAGCGGCCCTCAGCGGCTGGGAAGCTGTCTTGCACAACTTGGCCGACGGCGTGCACCGCGTCGAAGCCACTGCGGGCCAAAGCCTGCACAACGTCATGCGCGAAATGCAGCGCGTGCTCGAGAACTACGACCGGGCCAAAGCGGCCCACCAAGCTTCCTAACGCCATGTTTGCCAACCTCGAATACACCGCCCTGTTCAAAGAGGCGGCCACCCGACACAAAGAAATCCGGCATACCGAGAAGGACTGCCACTTCGTCAAGTTGGTGCTCAGCGCCGATCCGGTGCAGAAAGCAGTCGGCTGGAGCGGCTTTTTCAACAAACTGAAAACCTCCCTCAAGCCCGGGCTGACGCTGATTGCCGTCAGCTACGAAGCTGATTACGAAGACGCCGGCGACGAGCGAACGCTGACCCACCGGCACGGCTCCTTCATCATTCTGGAGAAGGTGAAGCGCAGCAACGACGAGGACCGAGACGAAGTACTCGACCGCACCGAGCGCGTGGCCCACGACGTGATGGGCTTCGTGCTGAAGGCCTTTCGCAGTCCCGAAGCCCGCCGGCAAGGCCGCATGATTGACCGCAGCAACATGCTGCTGGACTCGATCGGGCCGGTGGCCGACAACCACTACGGCAGCCAATTCAGCTTCAAGTTTACCCAGCCGGCCACCCAGGCGCTGGCTTTCAATTCCGACGCTTTTAACCTCGACTAACATGGCAGGAGAACGGTACGCCCGCCTCGAAATCGGCTGCATCACGCCCGCGGTAGGCGACGAAATTTCAATTTGGTTATCCGGTAGCTACCAGCGGTTTGTGGCCTCTGGGCAGCTTTTCCCCGCTGATCCGGAAGAGTTCTACATTCAGACGCGCTACGATCTGCCAGGCATCCGGTACGCCAACGCCGTGTACCTGATGAACGCCATCCAAGAGCGGCTGGAGGTTCTGGGCAAGTCGATGGACTACACCCTGACGGCCGATTACCTGAGTGGCTCCGACATTGGCCGCGTCACGATCACGGCCGCGCGCTACGATACGGCGCTGGAATTTCAGCCGGTAACAAGCTCAGCCCTAAACGTGCGCTATTCAGAGCTGGCCCGGCTGACTCAGATTCGGCCCGTGATCGTCACGCCGCTGGTTACGCTGGCCCGCTGCTTCGGCAGTGCCACCGCCAGCATTTCGCTGCTGGCCACCAACGGCACCACCGGCGACTACACCTACCAGTGGGCCGATGGCGTCACTACAAAAGACCGCCTAAATCTGCCAGCCCGCACCTACACCGTGACGGTGACGGACGCCAGCGGAGCCAGCACCACGGTAGACATTCCAGTGGGCCAGAACAGCCAAATCGTGCTGGAAGTCCACAAGGCCGGTGACGACATCACGTTGGTGCCGCGTGGGGGCGTGGCGCCCTATACCTTTTTGTGGAGCGACGGCGCGACGACAGCCGAGCGCAAGCAACTGCCCCCGGGCGAGTACTCCTGCAAAGTCTATGACAGCCTGGGCTGTGGGGCCGAACTGACCACGGCCATCGCACCCAGCCGCTTTTATTTCTCGCACGACCCGATTGTGCTGGCCCTGGATGCAGGCGACGATTACCGCAACGACCCTACCACAAAGCCAGAATTGAGCTTTGTGGTGGAAGTATTCGTCGAGCGCGAGTACCTGAGCGGCGAGTTCGCGCTGGCTGGCCAGGCGCAAGAGCAGCCCGCCGATCGGGACGGTCGCACCGTGTTTGAAGTGCAGGAATTGCTGGAGCCTTTCGTGGAGCCCACGTTGCCCTCGCTCGATAGCCAGTACCGCGACGAGGTGCAGCCAGCGACTAACAACTTCAAGCGCTTTTACCTGCGTTACCGCGAGCGCACTACTTCGGGGCTGGCCGACAGCACCGTAACCACGGAGATGAGCTACCTGGTGTACGGCGGTTTGAGCTTCGAGGAAGCCAGCCGGGGTACCTGGTTCAACGGCTATTTCGAGCGCGTAAAGCCCTTTTTGACCTGGGAGCCCGGCCACAAATCCGTGCTGCGCAACCAGCCGGAATACCTGTATTTCATGGTGAACAGCTACACCACGACGGCCATCAAGCGCTGGGTGAAAGTGTACTTCCAGGACGGCACGAATACGAGCTTTGCCCAAGATGGCTGGCCCACGGTGCAGCGCTACGAAGTGTACATTGTGCCGTTTGGGTTTGATGCGTTGCAACTCGGCAACCTGGAAACCAGTGCCAAGCACGTGGTCCGCTGGGAGGCCTGGGTTTCCGATCAGAACGACGGGCCAGTGAGCGAGGTGCGCACCTACAAGCTTGACCGGCGCTACCACCACACGCCGCGCTTTTTCTGGTACGTGAACAGCCTGGGGGGCGTGAACACGCTGGCCACCTTCGGGCGGGCGGAGCTGCAGGTTGCTACCAAAACAACCAGCTCGGCCCGCCCTCGCATTGCCGGCTACGATGCGGCCGAGGGCGATGTGGAAATTGATCGCAAAACCGGCTTGCCGACGCTCAAAGTCAGCACTAGCGCCCGTTCCAAAGCGCAAACACTGGCCGATCAGGACTTTATGCTTTCGCCCCGGGTGGTGCTCTTCGATACCGATCGCCTGCAGGCCGGGACCGTGAAAGACAAAACCTATTCGCCGCTCGAGGAGGACGAAACGCGCCTGGTGTTAAGCTTCGATTTCGAGCTGCCCCGCCAGCGCCACTATTCGCCCCGGTTGACGGTGCCCACCTCCAGCATTCTCATTGCCCCACAACCATGATCGGCTTTCGTGTACAGGAAGAGTGGCTGGACTACAACGCCACGCTGGGGCTGGAAATACGCAGCCCGTTGTTTGAAACGGATGCGGTCCCGGGCGTCACGTCGTACCCCACGCCGTTTCATGATACGCCCCTCAACCGCCGGCTGCTGCGGTTCCCGGCCCTGCGTGCTCGGCAGGTAGGGCCGGTGGCACCGGTGGAAGCCGATTGCTATTTGGGGGGCAGCCTCTGGCGGCGCGGCCTGCTGCGCTATAAAGACTACGACAGCGCCAAAGGGGAATACCAGTACCAGTTCGAAGCCGATGCCGATGCGCTGGCCACGCGCATCGAAGGCGTGACGCTGCCCCAGGTAGCGCTGCCTACCGTGCCGGTGCAAATGGTGCCGGAAACGGCTGATTACGTGCTGTTTCCGGTGCGCAATACAGCTTTTTATGATAAGGAAAAGGCCAAGGACTACCTGAACGTAGTCAATTACTGGAGCGGTACCGAGTTCCCGCTGAACACGCAGGAGCTTTTTTACACGTTCACGCCTTTCCCGAAAGTGGTTCCGCTGCTGCGCTACCTGTTTGCGGCGTTTGGCTACGCCGTGCAAGGCAGCTGGGTGGAAGATCCCGAAATCCAGCAGTTGGTGCTCTACTCAACCCGCTCCCTGGATGCCGCCACCGGGCTGGGTAACGTGGCTGAATTCGCGCTGGCCTCCTTGTTGCCGGACGTGCGCGTGGCCGATTTGTTGATTGTGCTGCAGCAAACCTTCTGCCTGGGCTACCTCTTCAATCCGGTGCGCAAAGTGGTGGAAATCCGGCCGCTGAAGGAGGTGATCCGGGATTTTACCTACCAAGATCGGCAAGCCCGGGCTGGTTGGCGCGACGTAGCCCCCGATACGGATGGCTTTACGCTGGGCTATACCGCCGACAGCGGCGACGAATTGCTCAAAAACTTCACCTGGCCGGAAGTACGCCTCGGCAACGGTATGGAAGTGATTCGGCCCCAAGCCGACACGCTGCGCATGGTGCGCGAAGTGCAGAGTGGGCGCGAGTGGCTGGTACCCATGGCCGAGCAGCAGGGCTATTCGCCCCGGGCTGATCTGGGCATGGAAAACAACACGCTGGGCCAGCTGCGCTTTCTGTTTTACCGGGGGCTGCAGCCGGATGCCAGCGGCACGTTATATCCGTTTGGCACGTCCGGTACCGAGAACTGTCAGGGCCAGCCGGTGGGCACCTATTCGCTGCAATGGGATGGCCCCAACGGGCTGTACGAAACCTGGCACAAGGACTGGTTGGCGTTCCGCACCAACGCCCGCCAGGAAGAGCGGGAAGTACCGCTCACGTTGGCCGAATTTCTGGCCCTTGACCCGGCGCGTAAGGACCGGGTAGAAGAGCTTCACTTCCTCTGGGAACGCATTTCGGTGCAATTGGGGGGTGACGTTACGGTGGGCACAGCCCGCTTCACTTATCACCAGACTGCGCACTGATGGCCACGCAGAAAATGACCGTCGAAAGATGGTTGGAAATCACGCTTTCCAACTTGCGGGAGCAGGTGATCAAGCAAAAGGTGCGGGACACCGACGAACTGCTGGATAGCATCAAGGGGCAGTTGGTGGCCGCGGCCGATGGCGACGTGGAGCGGCTGAGCATCGCCTATGCCCTCTACGGCAAATTTGCCGACATGGGAGTAGGGCGGGGCATGGGCGCCGGCGTGCGCAAAAGCAACAGCGCCTACACCAAAATTCGGGATGCCAAAGGCCAGCTCTACCGCTATTCCCGCAAAAAACGCCAGTGGTACAGCAAGGAAATGGGCCGGCAAACCATGCGCCTGAGCACGCTGCTCAGCGAATTCTACGGCGATACAATGATTGCCATGGCACAGGATGCCGTGCCAGGTACAGTGGAAATTAACTTATAAGTAAAGTCCGATGGCTACCGATAAGGATAAACGGGAAGTTGAGATAATCATTAAAGGGCAGCAGGCCACGTCTTCCATCAAGGAGATGGGCGCTGCTGCGGCCGTCATGAAGGCCCAGCTCGATAAGATGAGCCAGGACGACCCACGGCGCGAGAAGCTGCAGCGGGATTATGCCGAAATGACGGTGCGCTTGCGCGAAGCGAACGTAGCGGCCCGCACCCTGGTGAAAACTACCGAGGAACTGGCGGCTGAGCAGGCCGAGTCCAACGCAGAAGCGCTGCGCATTGTGGTGAACGGCAAGAAAGTGTCGGCTACCTACAACGAAATGGACGCGGCGGCCAAGCAGCTGGAGAAGGACATCAAGGATTTGACGCCGGGCACCCAAGAGTTCATCACCAAGTCGAAGGACTTGCAGCAGGTGAAGGGCCGGTTGGAAGAAGTCACGAACGAGATGGGCAACGCCACCCAGAAAACCAGCGCGCTCAAGCAGGCGATGGCCGTGGTAGGGGTGGCCTTGACGGCGGAAGCGGCGGTGGAAGGAATCAAGGCTATCGGGTCCGAGATTTACAACACTACTGCCAAGTTCGAAACGTACGCGGCGGTGCTAAAAACCGCCCTGGGGAGCGAATCGGCGGCCCAATTGGCGCTGCACGACATCCAGACCATGGCAGCCCAAACGCCGTTTTCGGTCGACGAATTAACTGCCTCCTTCATCAAATTTGTAAACCGCGGCCTGAACCCCAGCATGGCCGACATGAGCAAGCTGGCCGATTTGGCAGCTTCCCAGGGCAAAAGCTTTGAGCAGCTCACGGAAGCTGTGCTCGATGCCGGCACTGGCGAATTCGAACGCTTAAAAGAATTTGGCGTCCAGGCCTCCAAGTCCGGTGACCAGGTAACGCTCTCGTTTAAGGGCACCCAGCAAGTGGTGGCCAACACGCCCGAAGCCATCAACGCGGCCCTGCTGTCGTTTGGCGAACTCAACGGCGTCATGGGCAGCACGGCCGCCATCAGCGAAACGCTGGCCGGCCAGCAAAGCAACCTGGGTGATACGGCCGATCAGGTGGCCATTACTTATGGCCAAGTATTACGGCCGGCCTTCGTAGCCGTTTTCAGCACCATTGGGTTCTTACTGGGCGTGCTGAAGGCGTTGCCTGGTTTCCTGTCGGAAAACCGGGGTGTGATCATTGCCCTGGCGGGAGCCGTGCTCACGTTCAATGCGTCGATGGTGCAGAGCAATGCTTTGCTGCTCTACAATGCAGCCGTTGCCAAGGGAAAGGTCGTTTGGGATACGGCCGTAACCGTTTCCACTAAAGCATGGGAAATGGCCCAGCGCGGGCTGAACTTGGCGCTGGCGGCTAACCCGATTGGCGCCGTGATCGCAGTGGCCACGCTGCTGATCGGCGTATTTGTGGCCCTCTACGACAAAAGCGAGAAGGTACGCGCCGTCGTAGCGGGTTTGGGCAGCGGGTTTATGGCGTTGGTAACCACCCTGAAAAACGGGGTTGTGCAACAGCTTACCGGACTAGGCGACCTGTTGGTGGGCATTTTTACCCTCAATCCGGAAAAGATCAAGCAGGGACTGGCCAGCATTGGCGGCTCGATCAAAACAATCTACGTCGATGCCGGCCGTAACGCAGCCGCGGCCTTTAACCAAGGCTACGATGCGCGTATGGCCAGCGAAGCAGCGGCGCGCGCGGGGCGGCCAGCAGATGCCAAAGCCGAGGCAGAAGCCGCCCGCAAAAAAGCAGAAGCCGCGGCCAAAGCCCGGGCGGAAGCCGAGGCAAAAGCCCATCTGGAAGGGCTGAAAACGGAGGAAGCCAATTTGAAAGTGCGTTTGGCGCAAGTAGAAGACGGCTCGCGGCAAGAAATGAAGCTGAAACAGCAGCTGATCAGCGTACAGGCCAAAATCGAAGTGGAGGATGGCAAGAAAACCGAAAACGACAAGCGCGTCATTCGGGCCGAGGCACTTGATAAAATGCAGGATTTAGAGCGCGAATTCAATAAAAAGCAGGCGAAAGAGCGCGAAGAGAACCACAAAAAGCTCGAAAAAGCAGCGGAAGAAGCCTCTAAGAAAGAGCTGGCCCTGCAGCATTCCATTGAAGATTTGCAGGTGGCCTCGATTAAGGACAAGCATGAGCGGGAAATACAGGAAATCAACCTGCAGACCAACCGCAAAATGGCCGCTCTGCAAGGCGACGACGAGCAGATCATGGCCCAGTGGGAATTGCTGGAGCAGCAACGCCAGGAGAAAATCGCAGCCGTGCGACTCAAGCAAAAAGAGGAGGCTGACAAGCTGAAGGAAGAGGAGCTGCAAAAGCAGGTCGAGCAGGAGCAGGCCGATGAGGAAGCGCAAGCGGCCCAGATCGAACTGGCCTTTGCCAACGGGCTGATGGCTGAGCAGCAGTATCAGGATGCCTTGTTCAACCTGAAACAAGTGGCGTTGGCCAATCAGTTGGCCCTCGTCAAGCAGATGAAAGGCGAGGAAAGCGCTGAATACAAGCGCATTAGCAACCAGATTCTGGCCAATGAGGCGGCCCGCATCAAAAAAGAGAAGGAGCAGAAGCAGGAACTGCGCACGTTCGACATGAACACGCAAAAGCTTGGGGCTCAGTTGTTAGCCGAAGGCCTGGCGTTGGTGGAAGACAACTTAAATAAGAAGTCAGCCGCCTACCAGGTGTTCAAGGCGGTGCGTAAAGCCGCGGAATTGGCTGAAATCGGCATTGGCCTGCAGGCCGAATTGCAGGCCAACTCGCTCAATGCCGCCCGTAACCCACTGAATGCGGTACCCGGTGGCGCGGCACTGGTGGCCACCCAGCTGGCCATTCAAAACGGCATGTCCATCGTGCGGGCCGTCGCCGCCGGCATCAAGGTGGCGGCGTTCAAGGAAGGTGGCAACACCGGACAGGCCAAGAATATCATTGACGGCCGGCAGATGCTGAGCCTGCTCAGCGGAGCCAGCGGCGGAAGCCAGGCGCCCAGTGGCAGTTTCGTGGGTGGCGGGCCAGTGGGCAAAGCCACCATCGGCCTGATCGGCGAAGCGGGTCCCGAGTTGGTGATTCCCAACTGGATGTATGCTGATCCGAAGCAAGCCGACTTGATGGGTTTCTTGGAAGCGCAGATTGCCAGCAAGGGCAATGCGTTCGCCGCCGGTGGCGCTACCGTTGCCGGCTACTCGGCAGCCAACGGCGCGTCGAGCGCGGACAACTCCATACCAGACCTGCTCAGCCAAATGGTTCGGGTACTGGGCAACTTGGATAGTAGGCTGGAAGGAGTGGAGGACTGGCAGCGCAATCTGGAAGTGCACAACGATTTGTTTACGGTGAAGCGTGGCTTAGAAGTCATTGACCAAACCCAGAAGAGCGGCGGCATCAGATAGCTTTAAGCCCAGCCGATTGAAGTTGGTTGGTAATCTCATTCTGTACTCGACCCAATGGCCTCGAAAATCACATTTTCCAGGCCATTGGGTCGAGTCATTTCGGACGTTACCTTTAGCAAAGTTTAAAATTCACGTTTATGAAACTAGCGATTGCTTGCCCTGTATGCACACTAGAACGAATGACCAAAAATCCTTCTGCCGGGTATTCTCCTAATCACATTAAAGTCCCTTTGCAAGACGATAATGTCTATGCACTCACTTGCTCGCAGGGCCACGAAAGCTTGATCATTTTGCGGAATCCCAAATGCGAATGGCTATTTGAGTCGGGTATCCTCGCTCTAAAAGATGGTTACTACAGAGAAGCTGTAACCAGTTTTGCAGCTTCACTTGAGAGGTTCTATGAATACTTAATTACCGCTCTAACTATAACAGAAAGGAAAGCTGATCCAGAAGGGTTTCAACGGGTATGGAAATCAATGGTAAATCAATCTGAACGTCAGATAGGAGCTGTTAACTTTCTGTTTTTTAAATGCTTAGGCAAGCCCATGTCCTCATTGGACAAAGCGTTTTTAGATACGCACGGTCTTAGTCTGGGTAAGCGGGAGCCAGTGAACTTTAGGAATGTTGTGGTGCATCAAGGGTTTATTCCTGACCGACAAGCTGCAATACACTATGGTGAAGCTATCTATAAATACATAAGGCAGGTGCTCACTGGTATAAGCTCCATCACTTTGTGGAAGCAAAATCTGTTGGAGGCTACAAACCTTGCATTAGAGAAGTCTCGCGATGCCTTTGGGAAGGTGGCGACATCGGTTCAAACAGAGTCATTCTTTCTTGATACAACGTCCTGTATATTATCAACGGACTCAGGCCCAAGTTTTGGTGGGGTGCTCTTTGCCCCTGAAAGGTCGTTGATAGAATATATGGGAGAATAAGGCCAACAATCCTTGTGGGTATGCCCTTAGGAAGGGCGAAGACAAGGAGAGCCTGTTTGGCGAGTAGCTTTTAAATCCGGATCGGCTAGGCTGGTACTTAACGGCGGGGCCAAAAAGGTGTACCTATCCGGCCCCTTCTGAACCTGGTTCGGAAGGGGCCTACTTATTTCCGAATGGTGGGGCCAAAAAGTAGGGCCACGTAAAAAGGAAGTCGTAACTTTCTGGACCAACCTTTTTGACCTGCTTTATGAATTTTGGCTACGCCCGCGTATCAGCGAAAGATCAGAACCTCGATACTCAGCTTAGGGAGTTGACGGCCGCCGGTGCCGACCGCATTTTCCAGGAGAAGATATCAGGTGCCAGCACCAGCCGCCCCGAATTGGATAAGATGCTGGCCATGCTACGGTCCGGCGACTCGGTAACAGTAAACCGGCTTTCGCGCCTCGGCAGAAATACCGCGCACATCATTCAGCTGATTGCCGACTTCAGCCGCCAAGGCATTCGCTTCGTGGCCTTGGACTTAGGCATCGATACCGACACGCCCGCTGGCCGCATGGTGCTGACTGTGTTTGCCGCGTTGGCGGAATTTGAGCGGGAGAGCAACGGTGAACGGCGGCAAGCAGGCATTGAGCTAGCGAAGGCACAGGGCAAGCACATGGGGCGCAAGCCGGGCGTTGACGAGGAAAAGCTGAAGAAGGTAAAGACCTCGTTAGCCGCTGGCCTCTCCGTGCATCAGATTGTCGAAGTGACTGGGATTAGTGAAAGTACGGTGAAGCGCTACAAACGACAATTAACATCTTCAACAGAAACCTTATAAAACGTAATCTTTTTTTACTAATCCGCTTTTATGAGTGCGTCCTCAGATGAATTTGAACAACAGATATCCGAAATACACCGGATTCTAGCTGATAGTAACAGCGAAATAACGTGGAACGATAGGATGATTGATCCTGATAATGTTAAACAGCAACGACAAATAGATATATCTATCAAAAACGGTAATTATGTCACGCATGTAGAGTGCAGGATACACAAGAGCAAACAGGACGTGAAATGGATAGAAGAGCTGTACGGCAGAAAGATGAGTCTTGGTATACAAAATATCATTGGCGTGTCCTCTTCTGGGTTTACGGAAGGAGCGATTAAAAAAGCAAAGCGGTTTGGTATCGAACTCAGAGATACACTTAACCTTGAGGAAGAAGATTTAAACTCGTGGGGTAAAGCAATCTCTCTCACTAGAGAGTACATCACATTCAAAAGCTTTAACATTGCTTTGTTTCCTTCAGAAGAAGCCGCTCATGCTGTTTCGGATGAGGATATACAAGAGCTTGTACGTGACGGGACCTTTTTTACGGATGCAGTTAACCTCTTAAAAAAAAGCGCAGAAGAGATAAGGCAGTATTTACAATCTTCAGGTAATAAATCTGTCAATCACACATTTTATATAAGTCCTAAAAATCCAGTTTTCATTAAAGGCTTTGAGCTAAATCGGGTTATGTGCCAGGTGGTACAAGCTGAATTAGTTAAAGAAGAGATTTATTTAGATAAGCCCATGTATTTTAGAAATTCTGATATTTCTTCATCGTCCACAATGGCATATATTCAGAAGGTGATAAAATTAGGCGGGTATTATGTCGCTTCTCCCGATGTAAATAGGCTAGTAGTATCGCCGCATAAATGGCAAATGCCACAAAACAGTGTGTTTCTTGATATGAATTTTAAATGGTTCGGCAGGTCGTTGCAACTTGCTTATGACAATTTTACTGAAGATGGAAAGAACGGAGTGATGATTAATTTAAAAGCTGGATATCTAGACAGGCCCTAGCTTTTTTCTGTCCTTCGATTCATCTTAATAAGAGATGAGGTTTGGGTCCTTCAACGATCAAACGATCCCAAACCTCACTTCTTTTATTATGAAGCGCACTTTACTTACTAGCCTTGCCGCCGCTACGCTGCTGTTGTCTGGAGCAGCTGGATCAGATCGATCCGAATCTTCGACTGCTCCTATGCAGGAAGGCCAAACGGCACAGGTTAAGTCTTCGTCGACGAAAGCACCGGAAAAGCAGTCGACACCGACGACTACACAACGGGTCGAATTTCGGCAAGCTCCAAGTTTCGGTTATGCCCCGGTGCGGTATTCAGGTAATAGTGGCCCACGCCGCGTGAAGCATGGCAAAAGCCGGTGGATCTGGATGGGCTAACGACTTATAAAACCTTTCCCATAAAAAAGCCCTGCTATTCTATATAGCAGGGCTTTTTTATTTAGGCTACCACCGCCATGGGTGGTTCATTTAATTCATCGAGCATCCGGATGGCCTCGCGTTTCATGTCGTCGTCAACGTGCACGTACTTCATGGTGGTCTCGATCTTTTCGTGGTCCATCAGCTTCTGCAGCACTTCGACCTTGCCTCCCCGTCGGATGAATTCGGTGGCAAATGTCTCGCGGCCTACGTGGTGGTGCAGGTCCGTTTCGATTTCCAATTCCTGGGCAATGGCCTTCAGCGTGCGGTTGGAGTATTGGTCCGTGTAGGCGAAAAAACCGCTCAATCCTTCTTCCCGCCGTGAGTCCTCCAAGTAGCTCAGCGCCTCCTTGGTCAAGGGCAGCATCATGTCCTGGAGCTTGTCGTCGTAGGTTTTCTGAATCTGAAACGTGAGCTCCTGGCCATTGAGCTTGGCCGCGTGCAGGTTCTTCAAATCGCCTAACCGCAGGCTGGAGCAGCAACTAAACAAAAACCGTTGGAGGATGCGCCGGCGGGCCGTGCCGATCGACAGCTGCGTGTAGTACACCTTCAGCTTCATCAGCTCGGCTGATTTCAGTGGCTTCCAGGTGCCTTGCTCGGCTTTGTTGTCGAAATCCACATAAGGGTCTTCGAAGCGAATGCGCTCCTTTTTGGCCAGGGCCAGGTACGTTTTCACATCCTTGTGCCGCGTCCAGCGCGTGTTGATAGCCTTCACGTGCTTGAGCAGGTAGGCGTGGAAGTCGTCGATGAGTTTGGGGCTGATGCTGTAGAAGGGAATGCTCGCGCGGAATTTCTTGAGGCAGTTGAGCGTGCTGGTGTGGTTCTTCCGCGTGTTGTCGCTGATGCCTTCGCGGTGGCCCTTGCCCTTGCGGTAGCGCTCCGAAATCTTGGCTTCCATGTAGGCCACAAAGTCTTTTTTGCTGGCCTCGGTGTAGTAGTCCAACAAAAACGCGTCGCTGGTGATGGGCTGTTCGGTCAGGCGGAAGTTCACAAACACGTCGTTGGCCTTGCTGCGGGCCTTGCCGATGATCAGGTTGCAGTCCTGGGCTTTCGCCTCCAGCTGCTCGGCGGTGCCGCCTGCCCACGCGATGGCGGTGCTCAGCACGTGCTCATAAGTCGGCTTGCGGTCCTTTTTGGGCTGCGAAGTCAGGCACAGCCCTTTTTCTTCATCAAATAATTCGGGCCACCAGGCAATGCCCAGCCCCAGCGGGTGGGGCTTGCGGCGAATCACGACCAGGAGCAGAACCTGACAGGTGCCGTCCTGGCGGGCGGGGCGGCGAAGCTTGATGTTGGCAGAGTAATTCATCGGAAAATTTCTTTGCTAAGCAGTTGCTAAGCGCCCATATGCCAAAAGCCGAAAAAGCGGCCCCTCCAATTGCTTGGAAAGGCCGCTTTTTCGGCTTAGAGCGCATGTTGCGCTTACTGAGTACCCAGAGCCGGGGTCGAACCGGCACACCTTGCGGTATTGGTGTTTGAGACCAACGCGTCTACCGATTCCGCCATCTGGGCTCATTTCGTTCCCACAACTCAGGAACGGGTGGCAAACTTAGCGAGAGTTTCCCGAATGCGCAAGAGATACCGACGTTTCAAATAGTAAGTCCGGACCTGTTGCAGGGCTTGCGGGCGCACATCCTGGGGCAAACCTTCGTAGCCCGCCAGCACGGGTTCGATGCCGGCATCGAGTGTCTCGGAGAGGTCATCTACCTCATTTTCAACGCGTGCGACGGTTTCTGGGTCGGGCTCAAACTCCAGTTCCATCAGCTGTTCGTTGAGGTCCATTACTTCCATCAAAAAATCATTGGGAAGCTCTTGTTTTCCTTCTTCCAGTAGGCCGTGCGTGCTCAGAATATAGGCCATGCGCTGGTCGGGGTCGGAGAGGGTCCGGAAGGCGTTGGTATTGAGGGTCGCCAGATTCAGGATTTCCTGCTGGTGCTCGGGGGCGGCTGTAGCGTGAAAATCGGGGTGGTACTCGCGGCTGAGTGCGTAATACTGCCGCTTGAGCGTAGCCTCGTCGGGACGAAAAGTCTCGGGTAAATTGTAAAACTCGAAGTAATTGGTAATCATGTAGTTGTAGAATTCAGGTGAAGGCGAGCGCCCGCTAATCGGCATTGCAAGCGACTTGAGCACTCTGGCACGTATACGCAGCGCGTCCGATTAAGCGCCGGTTTCAGCCACGCGGGCTACCGAAAAAGCCTGCGCTGGGGCCGCAAACAACGCTTTGGTCGCGGGCCAGACCTGCCCAAACAACGCCGAACGGCGGTAAGCGTCGAGGTCAGCTACGGAGTCCCAATGGCTGTAAGTGCAGTAGATGTGCGGCGCGTCGGCATCCTGCCACAACTCCAAGTAGCGGCAGCCGGGCATCTGGCGAATTTTATTTTCCGAAGACCGAAATAGCGTCAGGAAATCGCCGGTTTTTTCTGGCGCGAAAGTCATGCGCACAACCCTTATTATCATTACTATAGCGGTTTGAAAAGCAGTAGTTCTTGGCTTCCGGGATTACTGCCAGGATGTCCGAAATTACTTAACATAATATAAAAACAATTATAAATATCTGATAATCACATAGATATGTTACTCGTTTCGATTCAAAGCCTTAAGCCTGGCTTTCAGCTGGAAAGCGTACATCAACCTGCGAGTCGAAATGCAGGCCCAGCAACTCCGACGCATTGCCCTGGTTCACGCCGATGCACAGCATGTTCTGGCTGTTGAAAATGCACACGGCGTCGCCGGGGTCAGCGGCTTGGAAATGGGGCGCTACTTCGCGCACAGTTTCGCGGGCAAAGTGAATGGTGCAGGGGCGGCCGTGGCCCACCGCCTCGACAGAAGCGCGGGTGATATTCGTAATCAAGTTGCCGTAATGATCGACGTGCACCACGTGACCCGTGATCCGGTGATCTTGCAGGCGCAGCTGCCGGTTCATCAACTGATAATATTCGGTAGGAGGCGGCCCCAAATCAGTGAGCGCGCCACCGCCAGCTAGGTACACAGCGGCCGGCGTGAGTACGTCGCGAGTGGGAGAGGACGTAGGCGTAGCAGCCAACCGCACCAATTCCTCGGGCTGGCCGTCGGTGAGCAGGGCCAAAATGCCGTTGTCGGCAGCTACAAAATAATGACCCTCAAACAGCGCGGCGTGCCACGCCCCGCGCGGCCCGCCCAAATCGTTAACGCCCACCAAGTGCACCGTACCCGCCGGAAAATCACGAAAGACCGCATTTAGAACGTGAACGGCGTGCGCGATGTTAAAGGGTTCGATGCCGTGCGTAATGTCCAGCACGGGTTGGGTGGGGGCCAGATGCAGAATCCGCGCTTTTACGGCGGCCACGTAGTGGTCGCGGTAGCCAAAGTCGGACAGAAACGTAAGCAGCCCCATGCCGGAAATCCTGAGTTATTCGTACTATTGTTTACCCTGTGTAAGGGCGGCAAAAGTAGACGAAATCCCTTGAACTAACGGCCCCCTTTCTGGTTTTACCTTATTTCCACCTAGTTAAAAACACCTCAGTTTGGTCGAGAAAGTCATCACGCTTGAAAACGTATCCCTCGTCGATTTCCTGGGACCTGATAACCAGAACATCCGCCAGCTTGCGGCCGCTTTTCCGGGTAGCAAGATAATTTCGCGCGGCAACGAGATCAAGATTCAGGGGCAAACCCACGTTATTACCCGGATCAACGAGATTTTATCATCGCTCATCGAGCATTATCATCAGTACGGACAAATCACGGATCGCACGATAAGCGAATACATAGGCGCCGCCGACGACGAGCAGCAGGAACGCATCATGGCCACGGCGCCCATCGCCGACGTGATTGTGTTTGGGGCCAAAGGCGGCGTTATCAAAGCCAAAACGCCCAATCAGCAGCGCCTCGTCGATGCCGTCATGAAAAATGACCTGACCTTTGCGCTCGGGCCAGCCGGTACGGGCAAAACCTATGTGTCGGTGGCGTTGGCCGTGCGGGCACTTAAGAACAAGGAGGTCAAGAAGATCATCATTTCGCGCCCCGTGGTCGAAGCCGGAGAGAACCTGGGCTTTTTGCCTGGCGACATGAAGGAAAAGGTCGATCCGTACCTGCGCCCGATTTACGATGCCCTGGAAGACATGATTCCGGCTGAAAAGCTGAAATTCTACCAGGAAAACAAGATCATCGAGATTGCCCCGTTGGCCTACATGCGCGGCCGCACGCTGAACAACGCGTTCGTTCTGCTCGACGAGGCCCAGAATACCACGCCCTCGCAGCTCAAGATGTTCCTGACGCGCATGGGACCTTCGGCGAAAGTAATGGTCAACGGCGACCGCTCGCAGATTGACTTGCCCACCAAGCAGAAATCAGGCTTGATCCAAGCCCTTGATATTCTGAAAGATGTGCGCGGCATCGGATTTGTCGAGATGACTGCCGACGACGTGGTGCGTCACCGCTTGGTGAAAGAGATTGTGCAGGCCTACGACCGTTTCGACGTGCAACAGCAACGCGATCAGGCCCAACGGCCCATTCGCGAGTACCGCCCCCGCAACGACCGTCCGGACCAGCACCCGGATGTGCGCCGCGAAGATGACGGCATGCAGGAGCTGCCCGTCAATCATGAGCAACAGATGTAATATATTGATTGTCAAATATTTATGATTATGGGCTGAATTCGGTTCAGCCCAAGACAAAAGAAAAGCCGCTTTCCACAAAGCGGCTTTTCTTTTGTCTTTCCTACGGTATTACTTTCGTAGCGCCGTACGTCTGGAAGAAGCTGAACACTAAAACGAGCAGCACAATCCGCAGTATAATGTTTATAATCAGTTGTTTATGAATGCACAGTCCGTCACCGCGCCCGAAGACCTGGAGTCCGCGCTAACCATTCGCCGCACCGTATTTGTGGAGGAGCAAGGCGTGCCAGCCGAAGCCGAAAATGACGAGCACGACCGCACCGATGCGCACCATTACTTGGTATGGACGGATGATGGCACCCCCGTTGGCGCGGCGCGCTGGCGCCGCACTGCCAACGGCGTGAAACTGGAGCGCTTTGCGGTGCTGGACAAGTATCGCAGCCAGCAAGCCGGTGCCGCGCTGCTGAACGCTGTGCTGCGCGACGTGCAAGTTGCCCACCCTGAGGCTACTGTGTATTTGAATGCTCAGCTTCGGGCCATCCCGTTTTACGAGCGCCACGGCTTCGAGAAAGTAGGCGAGCAGTTTACGGAATGCGACATTGAACATTTTCAAATGGAATGGCGCGGTAAAATCATAAATAATTGATAATCAAATATTTGCAATAATGTATTGGCTGCGCCGAGCTGCCGCCTCCAAGTAGATTTACTTATCAGCGTGCTTTTATTTTTGATTTCTACCTCATGATTCGCTGGGCGCCCTACGCCTTTGTTCGCCTCACGCTTGCGCTGGCGGCGGGCATTCTTACCTATCTGTACGTTGGAGAGGCGCTGCCGCCGATGCTGTGGCCGCTGGTCGGCTTGGTGTTGATTTTCATGGCGTTGCAAACGTGGGCGAACCGCCAACTGGCGCCCGTATTTACGGACGCAGCGGGTTTGCTGGCCGTGCTTGGCGTGTACACTGCCGGTCTTGCCCTGACGCAGTACGCAACGGAATCGCGGGCGGCGACGCATTTTGGCCGCTTGCCGGGCACGGTGGAATTTTACCGCGCCGTGGTAGACGATTATGTGGCGCCGCGCCCGACAACTTACGCCACCACGTTACGAGTGTCAGCAGTGCGAATAGGAGGCCGTTGGCACGCTGCGGAAGGCAGCGTTCGGGTTACGGTGATGCGCCGGTCTGCTGGAGCAGCACCCCGCTACGGTGACGTGTGGCTGGTGCGCGGCGCGCCACAGCCGGCCAGGTCGCCGCTCAATCCGGGCGAGTTCGACTACCGGCGCTACCTTGGCTACCACCAGATTTTTCATCAGCAGTTTATTGGTGCCGACCAATACCGACTCCTCGGTTTTCAGCCGCCGAGCTACGTAAAAGCGCTTAGCCTGCGCACGGCCCGCACGCTGGACGGCGTATTTCGGCATTACGTCAAGAGCCCACGCGAATATGCGTTGGCTTCGGCCTTGGTATTGGGCCTCAAAGACGACGTCGATCAGGAAACCAGACAGGCGTATGCCAACACCGGTACCACCCACATCATGGCCGTGTCGGGGTTGCAGGTGGGCTTGCTGCTTACGGTGCTCATGTGGGTGCTGACGCGGTTTTTCGGGGCTACACGCGGTTTTCGGTATTGGTCGGCGGCCGTGGGGTTGGTGGTAATTTGGGGCTACGCCTTCGTGACGGGTGCGTCGGCGTCGGTGCTGCGCGCGGCCACGATGTTCACCTTCGTAATCATGGGGCGTGCCTTCAATCGGCAGAGCAATATGTACAACACGCTGGCCGTAGCGGCTTTCGTGCTGCTCTGCTACAACCCGTACCTGCTGGCCGATGTAGGTTTTCAGCTGTCGTTTTTGGCTGTGCTAAGCATCGTGTATTTGCAGCCCCGTATTGCCAAATGGGTTGATTTCAAAGATTTAGCAGCTAGTCGGCGGCGCAGCTGGCAATCGCAGGCGGTGCAACGAAGTTGGGAATGGGCCGGTTGGGTAGCCGATTGGGTGTGGCAGGCTGTGGCGTTGTCGCTGGCAGCGCAGGTGGCTACGTTCCCGTTAGGCCTGTATTATTTTCACCAGTTTCCGCTCAGCTTTTTGCTGTCTAATCTGGTGGCGGTGCCCATTTCGTCGTTGGCCGTGGTGGTGGGCGTTGGGTTGCTGGCGATCAAAGGCCTTGTGGCGGCTATTCAGCTTGCAGTGCCCGCTGCCGCTTTTCTCGATTGGCTGCCCCGGACGGTGGCGTGGCTGTTTGAGCGCACCATTTGGCTGTTCAACGAATATATTTTCTGGATTGGCCGCCAATTTCCCAATGCTCTTATAACCGGGATTCACCTTACCCCGGCGCAAACGGGGCTGCTGTTCGCCGTGATTTTAGCTTTACTCGCTTTTCTGGCCTTGCACCGGTTGCCGTGGCTGGGTGTGGCGTGTGCCCTGCTGGCGATGTTTACCGGAAGTCGGGTGTGGGCCGAGCGGCAGTTGGGCAGGGACGCGCAGTTTATCGTATACAGCGTGCCGCATCGGTCGGTATGTGGATTTTGGCAAGGATCTGTCTCACAAATAGTTACTCCAGACTCCTTGCCGCTCTCGGGAGCCGGACGTGCGTATCATATTGAGCCGGGGCTGGTGGAGCACCAGATGCAACAGGTTGCCTATCAAGCCGGTTGGCATGATACGGCCGTGCCCGCCACCCGCGCCACCGACGCGCTGGTGCTGACCGTCTGGCACGGGCTGCGCGTGGCGTTCGTTTCGGGAAGGGTGGAGGGGGCCCGGCAGCCGTGCCCCGTAGATGTGGTGGTGCTTCGGCGCAACGCCCGCGTGCGCCCCGAAGAACTCGCCGCGCTGTTTGGGCATACCGCTACGGTGGTGCTGGACTCCTCCTGCAAGTTCTGGTATGCAACAAAACAAACTGTTGCTTTGCAAGAAGCTGGTTTACAAGTATATGACGTAGCAAAAAGCGGCGCTTTCACAAGAAAGGTCCGCGACTAGAGATTTTACGTATATCTTGATGTAGCCGCAACGCCCAACTCAGCTGTTGCGCTATATAGTTTCTTCGTAGCACCATTTTTGTTACGTTTGAATTTACCGATCTGCTGAAAGGGCGTTGATTGTGAGGTAGATAACGGAATCTGCTGCCCCGCTCGGTTCTTTCAGCATCGCTTAGCCACGACGACCATGGACAACATCAACATGCCTACTGAGGAGCTGGAAGCGCTGCGCTACATTCGCTACGAATGCCGCGACGCGATTGGCTACGTTACGCTCAACCGCCCCGACAAGCGCAATGCGTTGAGTTCCGATATGGTATCGGAACTGAAACAGGCGTTTGCGTTTGCCGAAGAAGATGACCTGTGCAAAGTCATTGTGCTGCGCGCCGAGGGCAAGGTCTTCTGCGCCGGTGCCGATTTGGCCTACATTCAGGAGCTGCAAGGGTTTGGCTACACCGATAACCTAGCCGATTCGACGCACCTGATGCAGCTTTTTCACCAAATCTATACGCTGAACAAAGTGGTGATTGGGCAGGTGCAGGGCCATGCGTTGGCGGGCGGCTGCGGCCTGGCCACCATCTGCGACTTTGCATTTGCCGTCCCGGAAGCCAAATTTGGCTATACGGAGGTAAAAATCGGCTTTTTGCCGGCCATTGTGAGCGTGTTTTTACTGCGTAAAATAGGGGAGGCCCGCACCAAGCAGTTGCTGCTCACCGGCGACATCATCAACGCGCAGCAGGCCGCCGATTTTGGCTTGGTCAATTTCTTGGTGCCGCAGGAAGAGTTGGCCGACCAAGTGTACCAGTTTGCGCGCCGATTGTGCGTCGAGAACTCGGCTCAGAGCATGGAAATTACGAAGGAAATGCTGGCCCGCATCCCCGAAATGCCTTTGGAGGACAGCCTGCGCTATGCCGCCCACATGAACGCCGAAGCCCGCGGCTCCCTTGACTGCCGTCGGGGTATTGCGGCCTTCCTCAACAAGGAAAAAATTACCTGGGAAAATTAATCCGGCGCCTTTTCAAGGCCCAATAAGTGAGTGCGAGCGCTTCGTCAAGCGTTTGTGCTCACTTTCTTTTTCGCCTTCCAATCAAAAACATCTGGCCTATGGCCTTGGTTAGCAACCCATGACAACGCTGGCAGCCGCGGCCGTTACAACGGCTACTTTCTTGGGAATGGAATTCGTGGCTTGGTTCATGCACAAATACGTGCTGCACGGAGCCCTGTGGTTTTTGCACCGCTCGCACCACGTGCGGCATCCGCACCGTTTCGAGCGCAACGATTTCTTTTTCCTGTTTTATGGCTCGCTATCGATGCTGTTTATCATTTACGGGTCGGATGCCAAAGACTGGCGGTTTTGGGTGGGCGTTGGCATCGCGGCCTACGGCACGGTGTATTTTTTCGTGCACGACGTGCTGATTCACGGCCGGCTCCGGTTTTGGCGCAAGTCGCACAATACGTATTTGCGGGCCCTGAACATGGCCCACAAAATGCACCATAAAACCACCGGCCGCGATGGCTCAGAGGAATTTGGAATGCTCTGGGTATCAAAGAGATACTTTTCACTGGCTGCGCGCAAGCCAGCTCCAATCAACAAAATGCGGCGCGCTTCATCGCTGAATTCGTAGCAGGACAGAACTTGTGGGACACTTTTCGATCAGCGATTTAGAAAACCTTTCCGGCATCAAGGCCCATACCATCCGAATGTGGGAGCAGCGCTACGGCATCCTGCGGCCGGTGCGTACCTCTACCAACATCCGCACGTACTGCGAGGAAGACCTGCGGCGCTTGCTGAACGTGGCGACGCTGTGCGGCCGCGGCTACCGCATTTCGCGCGTAGCGCAACTCAGCGAGCAAGAGCTTTCACAGGCCGTTATGTCGTGCTGCGACGATGCCCACGACCATGTGCAGCAGGTCAATGCGATGCTGGCTTCGATGCTGGAAATGAACGAACTGCATCTGTGCAAGCAACTCGTCTGGACCATTCAGCAACTGGGCTTTGAGAAGGCTTTCATGCACGTGGCTTATCCGTTTCTGGCACGCATCGGCATTATGTGGCAGGCGGGCACCGTCAATCCGGCGCATGAGCACTTAGTAACCAATATCTTACGGCAGAAGCTGATGGCCGCTACCGACGCTTTGGTGCCGGTGCAGCCGGCCGAGGCGCTGCGGTGGGTGCTGTTTTTGCCCGAAGGAGAGATGCACGAGCTAGCGCTGCTTTTCATGAATTACGCCTTGCGGGCCCGCGGCCACCACGTGCTATACCTGGGGCAAAACCTTCCGTCAGCGGAGCTGGAAGCCGTGTGCGAAACCTACAAGCCCTACGCCCTCTGCACCGTCATGACGGCTGTGCCCGAGCGCGACCAAGTGCAAGCGTACATCGACCGAGTGGCCCGGCTGTGCCCCGACACGGTGCTGTACCTCTACGGCCCATTGGCTCACCAAGAAAACCTAGTGCTCACGAGCAGCATGGTGCGGCTGCGTTTGATGACCGATTTCTTGGCGGTAGCTGATCAGTTGCGCCCTACTACGGTAGCGCAGTAATATTTTTTTGTCTTTTTTACCTTTTTTGTAGGGCCGTCGGTGCACCAATTGGTGGTACTGACGGCTTTTTTAGTTGGCTTTTTATCGTGCGAAATATGTGTTTCACAGACCAAATTTCTGTGCTTGGCGAATACTCCTCCAGAAGTCGGCGCAGCACAGTAGTGGTACGTACCTTGCCCGGAAGGCGAACGAATGGCGGGAGGGGGTAAGAATTTTTTGGCAGCTATGCCCACCTTTTAAATCTTCTCGTATATTTGTTTAACTTTTTGCCACGAAAAGCTAAACAGTATGACCTCTTTAGAATTTACCGATCAAGTACAAAAGATTTCTTACTCTCTAAAGCCCGTGGCCATGAACCTGACCCGTGATGCCGACGATGCCAAGGATCTTGTACAAGAAACTCTGCTCAAGGCGTTGCTTAACAAGGACAAGTTTAAAGCGGGTACCAATTTGAAGGCGTGGTTGTACACCATCATGCGCAACACCTTCATCAACAACTACAACAAGATCACCAAGCGCAATAGCAATATTGACAGCACGGAGTATTTCCAGTACTTCAACACCGACGAGAACTACATCACCCACAACGGCGCCACCAGCGACTTTGTGGTCACCGACATCAACGAAGCCATTTCCAGCCTCAGCGCCGACTACCGTACGCCCTTTATGATGTACTACATCGGCTACAAGTATCTGGAGATTGCCGAGAAATTGCAGATTCCGATTGGTACGGTCAAAAACCGTATTCACATTGCCCGTAAAGAGCTTAAAGACGCTCTGAAGGTATACGCCCCCGGCGTGTAGGGAATAGGGAGAGAGTACAACCGCCCTGGGCGTATCGCGGGCCGCGGGTGAATCAGCTACTGGCTGAGTCGCTCGCGGCCCGACTTGTTCCTGCTCTTTGCAACCGAGTGTGAGTAGATTGCGTGTATTTTGTAAGTTATTGATAATAAGACAGTTATATGCTAAGCCATTTGGAAGGCTTTTTTCCTCCTTTCTTTGCCCGCCACATCGGGACGACCAAATCAGCGTAATCAGTGCAAGCAGCAAAATCAGCGATTGTTATTGGGGCCGGCTTTGCCGGTTTGTCGGCGGCTACTTCGTTGGCACAAGCAGGGTATCGCGTGACGGTGCTGGAAAAAAACGAAGGCCCCGGCGGCCGGGCCCGCGTGTTTCGGGCCGAGGGCTTCACCTTCGATATGGGCCCAAGCTGGTATTGGATGCCCGATGTGTTCGAGCAGTATTTTGGCCGTTTCGGGCACAAAGTTGCCGATTTCTACGAGCTGGTGCGCCTCGATCCGTCGTATGCGGTCATTTTTGGCGAAAACGATTTCCTGAATATCCCGGCGCAAATGCCCGCCCTGCGCCAGATGTTTGAGGAGCTGGAACCGGGCAGCGCCGCGCAGCTCGACGAGTTTTTACGGCAGGCCGCTTACAAGTACGAAGTCGGCATCAACAAATTTGTGCACATGCCCGGTCGGTCGCTCATGGAGTTTGCCGACCCACGCCTGCTCGTAGATGCCGTGCGCCTCGACGTGCTGCAAAGCATGAGCAAGCACGTGCGGCGCTTTTTTCACAACGAGAAGCTGCTCAAGCTGATGGAGTTTCCGGTGCTGTTTCTGGGCGCCACGCCCCAGAATACGCCCGCCCTGTACTCGCTGATGAATTATGCCGATCTGGCCCTTGGTACATGGTATCCGCAGGGGGGCATGCACAAGATTGTGGAGGCCATGGTGCAAGTGGCTCAGGAGCAAGGTGTTGCAATTGAGTGTGCGCAAGAGGTCCAGGAAATTGTAGTAGAAAAAGGCCGCGCTACGGGTGTGCGTACGGCCAGCGGCTTCCGGGCTGCCGACGTAATAGTAGCCGGCGCCGACTACCATCATGCTGAGCAGCACCTGCTCGCGCCTGAGTACCGCCACTACGACCAGAAGTACTGGGATACGCGCACCATGGCGCCGTCGTCGCTGCTATTTTACTTGGGCGTCAATAAGAAACTGGCGCGTTTGCAGCACCACAATCTGTTTTTCGACGAAGACTTCAACCGCCACGCTCAAGAAATTTATGAGCAGCCGCAATGGCCTACTAAGCCACTTTTTTACGCGTCGGTGCCGAGCAAAACCGATGCGTCGGTAGCGCCCGAAGGCTGCGAAAACCTGTTTCTGCTCATGCCCGTGGCCCCCGACCTCGCCGATCCGGAAGAAACGCGCGAACGCTATTACCACCTGATGATGGACCGTCTCGAGCGTCTCACGGGCCAAAGTATCCGCGACGCCGTAGTGTTTAAGCGCAGCTACGCCCACGCCGATTTCGTCAGCGACTACCATAGCTTTAAGGGCAATGCCTACGGTTTGGCCAACACGCTTCGGCAAACGGCTATTCTAAAGCCCTCGCTTAAAAGCAAGAAGGTCAGTAACTTGTATTTCACAGGTCAGCTGACGGTGCCGGGGCCGGGAGTGCCGCCTTCGCTTATTTCAGGGCAAGTGGTGGCCAAGGAAGTTGTGAAGGAGAACTCATGAAACACGATTCACAAGAATTGCTAACTGCTAACTGACTTTGGACCACGTTGCCCTCTTCGATCAGACCAGTCTGGCGTGTAGTAAGCTGATTACCAAGCGCTACAGCACGTCGTTTACGCTGGGTATCCGCACACTCGATGCGCGCTTTCACCTGCCGGTGTACGCCGTATATGGCTTTGTGCGCTGGGCCGACGAAATCGTAGATACGTTCCACGACCACGACAAAGCCGCCTTGTTTGCCGACTTCAAGCGCCAGACTTACGAAGCGCTCGATATGCGCTTTAGCCTGAGCCCGGTGCTACACGCCTTCCAGCTGATGGTGCACCGCTACGGCATTGATAAAGAGTTTATTGACGCGTTTTTGCGGAGCATGGAAATGGACCTGGAAGACCAGAGCTACAACCAGTCGCTGTACAACGAATACATCTACGGCTCGGCGGAAGTAGTAGGCTTGATGTGTTTGCGCATCTTCTGCGAAGGCGACCAAGCCCAGTTTGAGCGGCTGCGGGAGCCCGCCTGCCGCTTGGGAGCCGCTTTTCAGAAGGTGAATTTTCTGCGCGACATCCGCTCCGACTACGAAGAGCGGGGCCGCGTCTATTTTCCGGGCGTTTGCTACGAAACCTTCAACGACGAGGTGAAGCGTGAAATAGAGGCCGATATCCGGGCCGATTTTGATGCGGCGTATGTGGGCATTATGCAGCTGCCACGCTCGGCGAAGCTGGGCGTGTACTTGGCCTATGTGTATTATCTGAAGCTTTTCCACAAGATCCGGCAGCTACCTGCGGCACGAATTTTGGGCGGCCGGGTGCGCGTTCCCGACAACACCAAGCTGTTATTGCTGCTGGGGTCGTACTTTCGCTTTCGCCTCCGGGCCATCTGATCACGAATTCTATGCCGCGTGAAGCTGCTTGTTGTCTTTCTTTCGCTGCTTTTCACCTTACCCGCTGCCGTGCCCGCTAGCTCGCCCTACCACCTGCCCAACCTGCGTCGTCATTACGAACAAGCCGCTGCCGACAAAAAGGCGGGCGAAAAGTTTTATCAGCTTATGGCCGACTACAACGAGCGCGACGCCGTGGTACTGGCTTACAAAGGGGCAGCCGAAGCCATTCGGGCCCGCGATGCTTCCATGTTCAACAAGCTCACGTATGTGCAGGACGCCAGCCGTACGTTTGAACAAGCCGTCGCGCTGAACCCGACCAACGCCGAAGTGCGGTTTCTGCGCTTTAGCGTCGAGACTAACTTGCCGAGCTTTTTGGGCCTGAGCCAACATGTAGAAGAAGACAAACAAGTGCTGCTCAGTGCGTTGCTGAATCACCCAAAATCGGGGCTGGACGCGGAAGCCTTCCGCACGGTACGTGGTTTCCTGATCGAGCGCAGCCACGTAAGCGGCGCCGAAGCACAGCAACTAGCGCGCATTACGGAGTAAAATAGGTATGAACTATATGCAAAAAGCCCTGCGGTGCGGGGCTTTTTGCATATAGTTCATAATCAAGCATTTGCGCAAAAGGCGGCTTCGGCACTAAATTCTTAGCGCTGCCTGAGTTCACAGAAAGTGCCTGAAAGCTCAAGGCCAAAAATACGCAGCACCTTGGTCCTGATTCTGTTTCAGACAGCTGAACCGTATGGGGGATAGAATTCGTATCTTCAAATGCCACCGGTTCAGTTATAACTTTCTGATTGCTTTCGTGGTTACCGAGCTATGCCGCACCATCTGAGCGTCCGTATCGACCCCAATTCCGGCTTCTGTTTCGGCGTCATCTATGCCATCCAGATGGCTGAAGACATCCTAGCGGAGGAAGCGTACCTCTATTGCCTTGGCGACATCGTGCACAACGACGAAGAAGTGGAGCGCCTGGAAAAGCGTGGCCTGCGCATCATCGATTACGAAACCTTCGCGCAACTGCGCAACGAAAAGGTACTGATTCGGGCCCATGGCGAGCCGCCGAGCACCTACCAGATGGCGCTTCAAAACAACCTAACGCTGATCGACGCCTCGTGCCCAGTGGTGTTGAAGCTGCAAAACCGCATCAAAACCAGCTACGACAAGCGCGAGCAGATCTTTATCTACGGTAAGCACGGCCACGCTGAGGTGCGCGGCCTGCTCGGCCAGACCAGCGGTGACGCCGTCGTGTTTGAGAATATCGATGAGCTGTTGCGCCACGAATTGCCGGCCAACATCACGCTGTATAGCCAGACCACCAAGAGCACCGATAGCTTTTACCGCATCAAAGGTGAGTTGGAGCAGCGCGGCTACGCCGTGAATGCCAACGATACGATTTGTAGGCAGGTCAGCAACCGCGACAAAGACTTGCGCAAGTTTGCGGCGCAGTACGGCCAAATCGTGTTTGTGTCGGGCACCAAAAGCAGCAACGGAAAGGTGCTCTACCAAGTGTGCAAAGACACCAATCCGCGCACGCATTTCATCTCCAAAGTCGAGGAAATTCAGGCCGGGTGGTTCCAGCCCGGCGACTCCGTGGGCATCTGCGGGGCCACCAGTACTCCTATGTGGCTGATGGAAGACGTGCGCGATGCGCTGCTTAGTTTGTAAGTTGTTGATTATAAATAACTTATAAAAAAGTAAAAAATAACCATGATGCAGGTAGTTTCGGAGCCAAATGCACTAGTGCGCCTCAAGCCAACGCCGGTAGGCTATACCGGCGTGCTGATTGCGGGCGCAATTGTGGTGGCTTGGGCGGCCCTGCTGACGTATTTGCTGGCCTATTACCGCCCCAACTGGCTGACGCCGTGGCCTTACCTGCTGCTGCTACTCCAGACGCATTTGTATACGGGCTTGTTCATAACTGCCCACGACGCCATGCACGGCGTTGTAAGCCCGCACAAGCGGCTGAACAACTTTATCGGGACAGTTACGGCCTTACTGTTTGCCTTCAACTGGTTTCCGCGGATGCTGCCCAAGCACCACCAGCACCACCGCCACGTGGCCACCGAAGACGACCCCGATTTCCACGATGGCCGTCATGCGAGTTTTCTGCCGTGGCTTGCCCGCTTCGCCTGGAACTACGTAACGTGGTGGCAAGTGACGCTTATGGCCCTCACCTACAACGTGCTCAAGCTTGCCTGCCCGATGGCCAACGTCATCGCTTTCTGGATGATACCGGCGGTACTGGCTACTGTGCAGTTGTTTTTTTTCGGCACCTACCTGCCGCACCGGGGCGAGCACGCCACCGACAATCCGCATAAGTCGCGCAGTCAGTTTCGGCACCATGCCTGGGCCTTCCTGAGCTGTTATTTCTTCGGCTATCACTATGAGCACCACGACCAGCCTTATTTGCCGTGGTGGCGCTTGTGGCGCGCCAAAGACGCAATAGGATAGGCATGATATAGTACTGAAAATCAAATAATTGCCCTGACACACAAAAGCTGCCTCAGCGCTGAAGCGGCTTTTGCATGTCAGGGCAATTATCAAGACAAAAAGATTGCCTGTTCTCCGTAGTGTTACCGCCACAATATAGAAAGACATGGTGCACCCTCTCGGCTGCCTGACAATTCATGTAGACATCAAAAGGAGAAATATTGCCGTGGCTGGCGACGCACTAGTATAATTTTTAGAATGGATTTTATTCTTCTGATAGGTGGCTGGGCAAACCGAGCAATTCCACTCTAAAGTGTTGATATACCGATAATTGTCCTTATCATTCGCTGCCCAATTAATCGAGTGCGGACAGGCTTAAGTCTCTTGTCATAGCTATTTGAGATAATGAAGTTGCTGTCCCTTTTGCTGTCAAAATCCTACTACCGCCTGCTATTGCTGGGGGGTACTGCGGTCTTGCTGGTGGCTTTCCTGACGGTTGTTTTCTCCTATGTGCAGGAGCAAAACCTGATAGCGGCCCCAGCTCCGGAAACAGCTTATCAGACTTCTACCCAGCCTGCGCCACTCGTCACGGAAGCCGGCATTACGCTGCAACAAGCCAAACGAAATCTGCAGCGCGCCCAGGTCGGCTCCGACCCGCGAAAACTGGCCAAAGCGTATCTCGCCGTGGGCTCAGCCCATTTGTCGTTGCGCCATTATGGGCGGGCCTTGCTGCATTTCCGCCGCGCGCTGCGGTTGCAGCAGCGACTAGGCGATGCGCAAGGCGCCGCAACAGCGCTTAGCTACCTCGGACACGCGCAGTTTGTGCAAGGTGACACTGGCCAGGCCCGTGATACGTACCAAAAAGCTCTAGAAGCCTTTGCCAAATCACGGAATTCTTCGGGCGAAGCACGGGTATTCGGCCTGCTGGGCGAGTTGTATGCCAGCCAGCAAGCGTGGCCCAAGGCACTGGCCGCCTACGAGCGTGCTTTTGCCACTTGGAAGGTATTGGGCGATGACCCCGAGCAAGTGACAGCGCTCAACCACATTGGGTTTGCGTTGGCGCAGCAGCACCACTACAGCCGGGCGCTTTACTACCTGCATCAGGCTTTAGACGGCTCTTCGGCTCTCCATGATAGCGCTCGCACAGGACGGACGTTCAGCACCATGGGCAGCATTTATCAGGCAATGGGTAGCTACGAATTGGCGGCTGGTTTCTACAAGCAGGCCGTTCAGAATATGCCCGTAGCAACTCCGCCCGGTCTGCGCGCCACGACTTTGCAAGCACTGGCTACTGCCCACGATTCGCTTCACGACCAAGCCTCGGCTGCCCACTATCTGTTGGAGGCTATTCCCGCGGCTCGCCTCGACCGCTCGAAGGTCTTGCTTAGCAATCTTTACCAAAACCTGGCTGCTGTGTACGAGCACGCGCATGAGTACCGCAAGTCAGTGCAGGCGCTAAACCAATATAACCACCTGCAGGACAGCACGTTCGCAGAGCAACGTTCGGCTCAGATCGCAGAATTGCAGCTGCGGTATGAAACCGAGAAAAAAGAGCGCGAAATCCAACTCTTAACCAAAAACCGGCAGTTGCAGGAAGCGGCGCTGTATCGCCAGAAAATACTGCTCTACCTGCTGGCCACGGCCGCGGTACTCCTGCTGACGGCGGTAGTGGCCCTGTACCGTAATCGGCAACAGCAGCTGCGCATCAACAGCTTGCTGGCGCGAAAAAACGACTCTATTCAGCGCCAAAAGGAGGAGCTGGATCGCATCAACCGAACCAAAGACACGCTTTTTTCGGTGATTTCGCACGATTTGCGTACGCCCCTGAGCTCCTTATATTCGCTGCTGGCCCTGATCAACATGGGCACAGTGCCTACCGAGCGCATGCAAGCCCACACCGACCGCCTGACGCGCATGCTCGACGGCACGTTGCGGCTGCTCGATAACCTGCTCAACTGGTCGGCCTCACAGATGCAAGGCGAAGGAGCTCGCAGTGAGCGGCTGCGTCTGGATGCGCTCATCGAGGAAACGCAGGCTTTTCTGCTGGGTGACGCCGATCGCAAGAACATCCTGTTAATCAACGAGGTACGAGAACCCAGTGTGGTCCGCGCCGACCTCAACATGACGCGCCTGATTCTGCGTAATTTGCTGAGCAACGCCATCAAATTTACGCCCGAAGGCGGCACCGTAACGGTATCGGCAGTGCGGCGCAGCGCGATGTGGGAAATCGCTGTGACGGATACGGGCGTGGGGATTCCGGTCGCCGATCAGGAAAAAATATTTGGGGCCGACGAGCCGCACTCCACGCTCGGAACCGACAAGGAAAAGGGCACCGGTCTGGGCCTGCGGCTGTGCAAAGACTTTGTGGAGCGCAACGGCGGCGAGCTAACGTTTAGCAGCCGGGTAGGGTGGGGCAGTACGTTCCGGTTTACGCTGCACACCGCTCAGGATTCGGTTTCGCTGCATTCGCTGCAAACCACTGAGCTTGAAGTACAAACAACGGAGAGCGAAGCTAATTCTGCCGCCGGATAAGGCTTCGATTGACCACACGTTCTGTCACGCGTTCGCGGTAGGTTTGGCCCAGGGGCAATACGTGGCCCCCCACGCGGATCTCCAGATTGCTCACCGACTCGATCAGGGCCGAATTGACAAGATAGGAGCGGTGCGTGCGCACAAAAAGCCCGGGCGGCAACTGCTCTTCCAGATTTTTCAGATTGACCAGCGTGAGGTGCGTCCTTCCATCCGCCGTGTTGATTTTGGTGAAATCCTTCAGCGCCTCGATGTAGAGCACGTCGCGGTAATGCAGGCGCACAAACTGCGAATCGGTGCGAATAAAAAACGAGCCCCAGCCCGAAAGCATATCCTGTTGGGCGTCGCTGCTGGAGAGGGTAGCGCGTAGGATGTTGGATACCTTATTGACGGCTCGCAGAAATCGCTCCAGCGAAATCGGTTTAAGCAGAAAATCAATGACATCCAGATTGAAGCCTTCCATGGCGTACTGTGGGTGCGCAGTCATGAGCACGACCAACGGCGGTTGGCGCAACGAGCGCACCAGGTCCAGCCCGCTCAGGTGAGGCATGGTCACGTCCGAAAACAACAATTGGACCTCGTGGTCGAGTAGGTAGCGGTGCGCCTCCAGCGGATCGGAAAAGACCGCTTTCACTTCCAGAACGTCTGTCATTGCCACGTAAGCCTGCAACAAATCCAGCACCAGCGGATCATCGTCGAGTAGCAGACAGGTAATCTTCATGAGCTGTTTTGCGGGGAGCGAAGGTGAAAGAAAGGTTAATTCTTCTCGAATTATAACAAGTTTTTATGGGAAGATAACAATCTCGACCCCAGTTATTTGGGTGTTGGTCTACTTTTGCCAGCACTTGCTCTACTTCAAACGTCCTGCCCTTGCTAGCACACGTATCTTTTTGCAATCTTCCTCCGTACGCTCCGCCCCCGACACCACCGTTTGCTCTGCTTGCTCCTGATGCACACCCAGATTGCTAACTCGTTGGGAATGAACCGCCCGTATTTGCCACCCACCACCCAGATGCCCGTTGTATTGGGCGTCGAATTGACCATTGCCCAACACGAAGGCCTTCGCCGCTCGTTGCGTTCGACCTTCGGCGTCAATACGCGGGCCATCAACCTGCGCATCGATCCAGGCATGGATCTTATCTACCTGTGTGAGACCACGTTGCCGGGCTCGCTGGCCTGCTTGGCGCCGCTGACCCGACCGGGCGTTACGGCCGTAACGCTGCGCCGCGCCCAACTCGACTGGAACCCCGGCGCGGGCAACAACATTGGCCGGGGCACGCCCACCCTGGCTGCCCTCGAAACCGGCAACTGCTTTTTGGCGGCCAACAGCCGCAAAGTCCCGATTGCTTCGTTTAGCAGCCGCAACGTGCACGCTTCGCATATTTCGATGGAAATGCAGGGCGAGCCTAACCTGTTGGAGTACCTGCGGGCCGACTGGTTTACCCTGGAAATATCCGGTACCAACCGCCGCCGCCTGACGCGTCCGCTGGCGCTCAGCGCTTCCCTGGAATTCAACGTGCAGTATGCGCAACAACCCATCAAGGACTAAGTAAGTGATTGATTATGAGATAATTGCAAAAAGGCCCGGAATTCACTGAATTCCGGGCCTTTTTGCAGTTTGTGCAGCTACAATTGTGGCTTAGTGCGCGTCGGTGTGCACGTTGTTGGTTTTCTTGCAGCAGTCGGGCAGGCGGTTGTAGGCGCGGGCATCGGCTGGTTTGTCGTCGGCATCGTAGCCGGTGCGCTGCACGGCGGCGCGCAAGGCGTCGGGGTTGGTTTTGTCGGGGCGATACGTGACGGTCAGGACTTTGCTGGGTACGTCGAGATTGGCTTCCTGCACGCCTTTTTCGTACGCCATCGCCTTTTCAAGGCGCGCTTTGCACATGTCGCACACGGCCGAAGTTTTCATCTGAAACTGCTCCGAAGCGCCTTTGGCTTTTGCCGTTTGGGCAAAGGAAGCCGGTGCCACGACCAGCATCAGAAACGCAACAATGAAAGATTTAAGGGTTTTCATATTAGTCTGACAATGAATGTGTTGTAAATAATCGGGCGTTGCCTCTGCAAGTCGGGCAATGCCTAAACAAAGAGTTTGCCGAAAGAAGATCCCGCGCTTACTCGATTTTAAAGCGCAATCCGCCGTAGGTCAGGCGGCCATAGGTTGGTCCCCAAACCATGGCGGCGTCGAAGTTCGGTCCAAACGGTGCATACGCCCCCGCAATGGGGTTGCGCTGCCGATAATCCGTTAGGTTTTCAACGCCGGCGTACACTTCAAAGCGCTTGAAAGCTCTGGTAATCTGAGCGTTGAATAAGGCGTAACGCGGTGTGTTGGGCAGTGTAGCATCGCCGGTGCCGTGCTGATGACCCAAGCCGCCGGGCGTATGCGCCAGCGGGCGTTGCCCGTACCACTGCATGGTCAGGTCGGCGCGCCACTTGTCGAAGGCAGAAGCATAGCCCAGGTTCGCAAACACCCGATGCGGTGCTGTAAGGGGCTTGGGCAGCAGCTGGCCTTCGTAGGTAGTGCGCACGTCGAGGTACTTGTAAGCGGCTTTGGCTTGCAGGCCTTTCACGGGCTCTACCTGCACCTCGGTTTGGAAGCTGCGCGAAAACGAGCGCCCACCGGGTTCGAGATTCCCAATAACGAGGAGGGAGCTCGACGTGTAAGGGTCGGCTACGATCTGATTCTGAAACTCGGTGTGGTAGTAATCAGCCACCACGGTGGCCTGCCGGCCGGCTACCGTGAAATATTGCGTGAAGCTGCCACCCAGATTCCAAGCCTTTTCGGGCCGCAGATTGGGGTTGATTACGAACTCACGTGAGCTGACCAGCATGCCGCTGTTTTCGGCCAGTGGGTTCGCTGTGCGAAAGCCACTGCCCGCCGCCACGCGCAAAATCGTGTTTGGCCGGACGTCGTATTTCACGTTCAAACGCGGCGTCAGAAACCATCCGTACAGGTTGTGTCGATCGAGCCGCAGGCCAGTCACAACGGTCAGATTACGAGCGTTTTGGTACGTGTACTCGGCGAAGGCGCCGGGCACCCGCTCCAACCGGTTGCGGTGCTCGCGCCGGAAGCGCTCCGCGTCGGTTTCGGTAGAGTAGATAAAGCCCGTGCGGTACAGCTCGCGGTAGTCGTCGTGCAGGTAGTTCAGGCCCACGCGGTAGGTATGCGCCGTAGTGCCCAACACGCTCTGAAACAGCAAGGTAGCCAAGCCCGTGCGTTGCGAGCCGTTGTAGGTGCGCAGGCCGTACTTTGAGTCAAATGCGTAATTTGTGCCCGAAAGCAGCAAACCCAGGCTCTGGTAGGGGCGGCCCGGCCACGTGTACGACGTCTTGGAATACGCCGTGTAGCGATCGGTAGTGAGCGTGGTGCCGTAGTAGCCAGAGGGTGCATCGGGCCGAAAATCAATTTGCCCTCCCTGACGCGTTTCGCGCAACGCGCCCAAGCCCACTTCGCTCACAATGCCTTTGTCAGACTTGTATTTCCACTTGTTGAACGCATTGTACTGCGTGGCGAGCGGCAGGTCCAGAAAGCCATCCTTATTACGATCGACGCGGCGACCCAAGTGGTCGGAGTGAAGCATAAGCACGGTGCTCAGCTTCGACGTCAGCTGGGTCGAGGCGTTCAGGTTAAGATCGAATTTGCCGAGGTCGTTGCCGTAAGCATTCAGCAGCAGCCGGTCGGTTTTCTCGGGCTCTTTCAGCCGCACGTTTACTTGGCCCGAAATGCTTTCGTAGCCGTTCACCACCGAGCCCATGCCTTTGATAATGTCGATGCTCTCGATCCAGGTGCCCGACAAATAGCTCAGGCGATAAGGCGTCGAAAGCCCGCGCAAGGCCGGCAGGTTGTCTACGGTAAGCAGCGAGTAAGCCCCATCCAGGCCCAGCAGCTGAATCTGCTTGGCCCCCGAAACGGCATCGGTCGTGGAAACTTCCACGGAGGCATTTGTTTCGAAGCTTTCGGCCAGGTTACAGCACGCCGACTTGGTCAAATCGCGGCTGGTGATCATCTGCGAGTTGGTGGGCGTAAGCGCAGAATAGGCTACTGCTCTGCCTTCGACCTTTACCTCGCCCAGCTCCGTGGCCCGCTCCAACGCAACGCGCACAAAGGCGCTGCTGCCAGCGGGAATGGCTATGGTATCGGCTTTATATCCTAAATAGTTGATAATGAGTTGGTTGTATTCGTTATGTGCTGGGCGGGCCAAACTAAATACTCCCGTGTTGTCCGTGGAGGCGGCGTCGGTAGAAGTGCCGCGCCAGCGCACGGTAGCGCCTGGCAACGCGGTGGCCGCAGCCGCATCCGTAACTTGCCCGCGGAGCGGCGCAACGGCATCGGATTGAGCCAAAGTCGCTGCCGT
The DNA here is from genome assembly GCF_014349165.1 of Hymenobacter sp. BT491. Lineage (NCBI taxonomy): Bacteria > Pseudomonadati > Bacteroidota > Cytophagia > Cytophagales > Hymenobacteraceae > Hymenobacter > Hymenobacter sp. BT491. The sequence goes on from NZ_JACSJJ010000001.1 coordinate 660,583, forward strand.
GCTGCTCAGCAGTAAACCGAGCGTCAACAACAGGCGGGGCCCTGTGATACTATTCATGTCGTCAAGAAGTTAAGCTTTTTCGTTCGGGAAAGAAATGGCCGGACCACACCGGACCACTCTTCAGGCGGCAAAGCCGCAAACCGAAAAGCCTAGACGACGAGCGTGCAAACAAATGCCAGCAACAAACGGCCGGCGCGGGGCGGGGGCGAACTATCGGCGGCGTACCAGCGCGTGGCTTGCGCTACAACTGCGGCCGGCGGTAGCGCAGGCCAGCAAGTGGCCGGCAGCGGCACCGCCACCCAATCGGGCACCAGCGATTTCACCCAAGCCAACTGCGGTGAGGACGAATCCAGCTTGTGGAAATGGGTGCTGAAATCGCAGCACGCGCCTTTGAGTTGTGCCTTGTGTGGGGCAGGAGTGTGACCCGCGCTTGCCACCGACATAGGCGACGGACAACGGTGGTGAGGCGTACTAAAAACCACCGACGCCGTGCTCCGACCGCTTTCCCGGCAGGTGTGCTGCAGCACCGTCAGGCCCACCGAAGAGGCGAGTACCAGCAGGGCCAGCATAGCACTGAAGAGCCGATGAGACAAGGGGCGTTTCACAAGTACAAAAGTACGCAACAGTTGCCACTACTCCGTGCAAAATGGGGTGTGCACAAGTGCAGAATTCAGCTATCGAAATTTCATTTTAACGGTAAAACTCAAGCCTGACATTTTGGCAAAACCTGTTCCGGAGTTCCTCGCTTTTCACCTCACTTGTATATAACCATGGCAAAAAACCGCTTCTAATAGCCTAAAAACGATGTTTTGCGTAGTGGTAGAAAATGGTAAATCGTGGTTGCCTTTTGAGGGGCATTGCGTACTTTTGCTATTATCCCTTTTCTGATTCCAATCAGCAATTATGAACCTTCTCTCTGGCGAATATGAGTGCAAGCTTGACCCGAAAGGGCGCTTGGTGCTGCCCGCCAAAGTCAAGGCTAATTTGCCCGAATCATCAGGGAGCCAACTCGTACTGGTGCGCGGTTTTGAGCCGTGTCTGGTGCTCTACCCGCGGGCGGCGTGGCGTGTGATTCACGACAAGGTGATGGCGCTCGATGAGTTTAACGAGGAGTACCGTCAGTTTCAGCGGAACTTCTTCCGCGGCATGACGGAAGTCGAACTCGACAACATCGGGCGCTTTATGCTGCCGCGCACAATGCTGCGCTATTCGGGTATCGAGAAGGAAGCCATCATTGTGGGATTGGGCAACCGCTGCGAAATCTGGGATCCGGAGCGCTACGACGAATTCCTGATCAAAGACCAGCAGAGCTTCTCGAAGCTGGCGCAAAAATTCCTGACCAACGAAACGCCGCCGGTCGGCCCACTTGCCGCATGAGCACGTTCCACAACGATACGGCCTACCATCGGCCCGTGATGCTCGCGGAGTGCCTCGATGCGCTCGGTTTGCGCCCCGACGGCTGTTATGTAGATGTAACGTTCGGCGGCGGCGGCCACTCGGCCCGGATGCTGGAGCGCCTCACGACGGGCCATCTTTACAGCTTCGACCAAGATGCCGACGCCGAGCAAGAAGCCGCTAAGCTGGCCCAGCCACAGTTTACGTTTATCAGAGCCAACTTCCGGGACTTGCACCAAGAGCTGGACGAGCGCAACGCCTTGCCCGTCGATGGCCTGCTGGCCGATTTGGGCGTGTCGTCGCACCAGTTCGACACGGCCGAGCGCGGGTTTAGCACCCGCTTCGACGGGCCCTTGGACATGCGCATGGACCCTGAAGGCGAGCGCACGGCTGCCGACGTAGTCGCTGACTATTCGGAAGCGGAGCTGCACCGCATCTTCGGCATGTACGGCGAAGTGACGAATGCCCGCACCCTGGCCCAAACGGTAGTTTCGGCCCGGCGCGCCCAAGCCATCCGGACCATCGGTGATCTGAAAAAAGCGATTGCCAGCTGCACGCCGCGCGGCAAAGAAAATAAGTACCTCGCGCAAGTATTTCAGGCTCTGCGCATTGAGGTAAACGACGAAATGAGCGCTTTGCAGGAAATGCTGCTGCAAACCGCTCAAGTACTGCGCCCCGGCGGTCGGCTCGTGGTCATGTCCTATCACTCGCTGGAAGACCGGTTGGTGAAAAACTTCATGGCCAAGGGCAAATTTTTCGGCGAAGTCGAAAAAGACCTTTTCGGACATCAGCACCGGCCCTTCGACGTGCTCACGCGCAAACCGGTGGAGGCCTCGGCCGAAGAAATTGCCATCAACAGCCGCGCACGGAGCGCTAAGTTGCGGGTAGCTGTGCGCAGCTCCTTTAAATCTGACTTTTGACTCTGGATTATGATTTATAATCTTAAAATATATCTCATTGATAATGAAAACGTTGTAGTAAAGCTGCAACGCTTCATTGGCGTGGCTCCCGAGGAAATTGTCGACCAGCTTCTAATTCAGAACTCTTAATTCCGGATTCGACGAAATGGCCATCAACACCATTAAGCCTCCAACCGCAACGCCCCGGGCCAATGTGCCCCGGGCAGTGGTTGCCCCTGAGCCAGAGCCGGTGCGTCTGCCGGAGCCCGAAATGCCCCGTGCGCCCCGCCCACAAAGGCCGCGCAGCAACTGGAGCGTATTTACGCTGCTCGAGCGGCTCACCAGCATGGACGGCTTGTTTCGCGATGGCCTGCCGGTTCGCTACCTGCCGCACGTGCTGTTCATCATGTTTTTGGTGCTCGTCTACATTGGCAATACGCACTACGCGTACCGCATGAACCGCAACATCCAGAAGCTTAAGCTGGAAACCGAAGACTTGCGCGCCGATTACACCACCCTGAAATCGGACTATATGGAGGCCAGCAAGCAAAGCGAAGTGGCGCGCAAAGTGGCTTCGTATGGCTTGGTAGAAAGCTCGTCGCCGCCCTTTCACATTTCCGTGCCCGCCGGCCGCCTCGACGAAGCCGCTCTGGACCGGGTTCCGCTGCTGACCGCCGACTCGGTTGCTGCTCAGGCCGCTCGTGCCAAAGCCGATTCGGTAGCCGCCTCGGCGGCGCCCGAAACGCTGGAAGAAGGCGAAGCACCCGAAGCGCCGCCCATCGGCGATCCGGCCACATTAGAAACGCCTGCCGCTGCCAAGCCCGCAGCACCACGGCGTAAACCCATGACTCTGAATCCTTCTACTCATTCAGCAAAGCGCGGCCATGAAAGGAAGCGTTAAAAAATCAATCGTTACCCGCGTACGGCTGGCGTTTTTGGGCGTCTGCCTGTTTTCGTGTGCCATCGTTTGGAAGGTGTCACGCATTCAGTTTAAAGAAGGCGAAAAGTGGCGCGCCCTGGAGCAGGAGCGTCGCATCGTGTACCAACCGGTGTTTGCTACCCGCGGCACTATTCTCTCCGACAACGGCAGCATTATGGCCACGTCGCTGCCATTTTACCGCGTTGCCTGGGACCCAACCGTGGTCGAGGAAAAGGTGTTTACCCACGGCGTCGATTCGTTGTCGTTGCTGCTGTCACGCTTTTTCGGCGACCGCTCGCCCCAAGAATACCGTCGCCGATTGGTAAACGCCAAACGCTCTAAGGATCCGGCCGTGCGTTACCTGCGGCTCAACTCGCGGCAGATTAACTTTCAGGAAAAGAAGCAGATAGCTCAATGGCCCATCTTCCGGGCCGGCAAAAACAAGGGCGGCGTCATTTTCGAAAAAGTCGACAAACGTTTCCGCCCCTTTGGCGGCCTGGCACAGCGCACGATTGGCTTTGTAAACGAAGACAAAAACGGCGCGGGTTTGGAATTTACTTACAACCGCGACTTAGCCGGCAAAGACGGCGAGGCGTTGTTTGAGCGCCTGCCCGGTGGCAATAAACCGCTGTACGACGGCTCAGAAGTGAAGCCGCTGCCGGGCTACGACATCAAAACTACACTCGATATTAACCTGCAGGACGTTGCAGAAAACGCTCTGTATAAGTCACTTGTGGCGAACAACGCCCAATACGGCTGCGTGATTTTGATGGAAGTGCAAACCGGCGAAATCAAAGCCATCGCCAATCTGGGCAAAGTGGCCGAAGGTGTGTACCGCGAAGACTACAACTATGCCATTGCCGACCAAGGGCGAACCGAACCGGGCTCCACGTTTAAGCTGGCCTCGATGATGGCCCTGTTCGAAGAAAACCCTGATATCGAGCTCGATGATACCGTAAATACCGGCAACGGTCGCATGTACATCGGCGGGGCGGTCAAGACGGATACGCACGGCTACGGCCGGCTTTCGGTGAAGCAAGTCATTGAAAACTCCTCCAACATCGGGGTGGCCGTGCTCATAGATCGCGAGTTCAATAAGAAGCCCGAACGCTACGCCGAGTATCTGAAGAAGTTCGGGCTTGATAAGCCGCTGGGCTTCCAGATGTCGGGCGAAGCGAGACCCTACGTGAAAGACCCGACCGATCGTTCCTGGAGCCGCACGTCGCTCTCGACTATGTGCATCGGCTACGAGCTGAAACTCGCTCCGTTGCAGACGCTGGCTTTCTATAATTCGATCGCCAACAACGGCGTGAAGGTGCAGCCTATGATTGTGAAGGAAATCAAGCAGGACGACAAAGTGCTGGAGCATTATGAGCCCCGCGTGCTGATTCCGAAAATCTGCTCCGACGAAACCCTGACCAAACTGCGCTCGATGCTCGAAGGCGTAGTGCTGGAAGGTACCGCCCGTGCCATCCGCACCCCGGACTTCACGATCGCCGGCAAAACCGGTACGGCCTGGAAATTCAAGAACGGTCAGTATACCAAAACCTACTCGACCAGCTTTTGCGGCTATTTCCCCGCCGACAAGCCCAAGTACAGTTGTATTGTGGTCGTCGACTCGCCCAAAGGCGGCAATTGGTCGGGTGCCCAAGTATCCGCTCCTATTTTCCGCGAAGTAGCTGACAAGGCCATGGCCCGCGATGCCGCCAGCCAACGGCCGTTGCTGGCCCGTGCACCAGTCAACAAATCGCAAGTGCCCTTTGTGAAAGCAGGTATGCAGGACGAACTGACTTTGGTATGCCAGAAGTTGGGCGTCAGCAACCACTCGAAGGCCGAAGGCGAGGAGTGGGTGCACACCGCCGTCGATTCGGGGACGCAGGCGTTGGCTTGGCAAGTAAATCCGGTGCGCCGAAATCGAGTGCCCGACGTAACCGGCATGACGCTGCGCGATGCGCTGTTTCTGCTTGAAAACCGGGGTTTGCGCGTAAAAGCCATTGGCACCGGTCGCGTACGGCGGCAATCGCTGGCTGCGGGCATGCCCTTGCAGCGTGGGGCCGGCGTAGTGCTGGAACTGCAACCCATCGGGGCGCCGCCTACCATTGCCACTCCCGTACTGGGGCCCGCCCCTCGGCCCGCAACGCTTGTGGGCGCGGGCCTTCTGAATGCTACCCCGGCTGAAACTGACTCCGCCCCGAAGACCAAACCAGCCTCGCCGAAACAGGTCACGCAGCAAACGCCGCGCACGGTGCAAAAGCCCAAAGCCAAGGCATAGTAATTGTTTTGTAAAGAACTGATTATCAGATAGTTTTGAACGAAGATAATTCCATTAAGCATTCTCTTTCCACGCTGCTGTCTGGCGTGACCGTACGCACGCAACGCGGGCCCGCCGACGTTGCCGTGCAAGGTCTGACCCTGGATTCGCGGCAGGCCGGACCGGGTTTGGCGTTTTTTGCCTTGCGTGGTGCGCAACATGATGGTCATCAATTCATTGCAAAAGCAGTAGAGCAAGGCGCAGCCGTAGTGGTGTGCGAAGATCTGCCCGCTGACCTGAGCGCCGAAACCACCTACGTGCAGGTGCCCAGCAGTACTGAAGCCATGGCGCTGATGGCAGCCGAGTTTTACGGCCATCCTTCGCGACAGCTCAAACTGGTGGGCGTGACGGGTACCAACGGCAAAACCACCTGCGCCACCGTGCTGCACAAGCTGTTTCGCGAGTTGGGCTACCACGTTGGCTTGCTTTCGACCGTGCAAAACCAGATCGACGAGCAGGTGATTCCGGCTACGCACACCACGCCCGATGCCATCAATTTGAATGCGCTGCTGGCCCAAATGGTGAAAGCCGGCTGCACGCACACGTTTATGGAGGTAAGCTCGCACGCTGTCGTGCAGCATCGCATAACGGGCTTGCACTTTGCAGGCGGTATTTTTACCAACCTCACCCACGATCACCTCGACTACCACGGCACCTTCGACGAGTACCTGAAGGCTAAAAAAGGCTTTTTCGATAAGCTTGATAAACAGGCATTTGCCTTAACCAACGCCGACGACAAGCGCGGCATGGTGATGCTGCAAAATACCGCCGCCCGCCGCGAAACTTATTCTTTGCGCAGCCTGGCGACGTTTCGGGCCCGGCTGATCGAGAACGCAGTGCACGGCCTGCATCTGGAAGTAGACGGCCGCGACGTGCAATTCCGGCTGATTGGAGTGTTTAATGCGTATAACATCCTGGCCGTGTATGGTGCGGCCGTGTTGCTGGGCGAAGATGCCACGGAGGTGCTTACCGTACTTTCCGGCTTGACTTCGGCGCCCGGCCGTTTTGAACCCATTGTGGCCGAAAAAACGCGCATCACCGGCATCGTGGACTACGCCCACACCCCCGACGCGCTTGAAAACGTCCTTTCGACCATCGCTCAAATTCGCCAGCCCACGCAGCAAGTAATTACGGTGGTGGGCTGCGGCGGCAACCGCGACGCGGCCAAGCGTCCGATAATGGCCAATCTGGCGGCACAAGGCTCTGATCGAGTGGTGCTTACCTCGGATAACCCAAGATTTGAAGATCCCAATGATATTCTTGCCCAGATGCAGGCAGGAGTGAAGCCCCAGGATTTGGGCAAAGTATTTACCGTTCCCGACCGGCGCGAGGCCATCAAGATGGCTTGTGCGCTGGCCCAGCCGGGTGATATCGTGCTGGTAGCCGGCAAAGGCCACGAATCTTACCAGGAGATTCGGGGTGTGCGCTCGGCCTTTGACGACAAAAAAGTGCTGGAGGAAATGTTTGAGCTGCTAGGAAAATAATCATCATGCAATACCTGTCGTGGCGCGTTTCGCGCACCCTGCCTTCCTGGACCGCCCCTGTGCACCAATCGACCGAGCAATCTCGGCCGTCGTCAACGCTCGATAAGTCCGACAAGTGGGCTGGGCGCCTTGTATGGGGACATACTACCTATCGCGATGGCTTGCGCTACCTAATGCGACACGACAGCAGTAGCCAAAATCTGCACAATCACAACGTTTGACCCAAATCAGAAAAGCTGAACCTTTGCAGTTTGGGAATATCCTAACTGCTACTCGCTGAACCCTGCGCCCATGCTTTATTACCTCTTTACGTATCTCTACAAACACTATCACCTGCCGGGCGCGGGCGTATTCCAGTTTATTTCGTTTCGAGCGGCCATGGCCGTGATTACTTCGCTGCTCATCGCGCAGGTTTTTGGCAAAAGCCTCATTCGGATTCTGCAACGCAAGCAAGTGGGCGAAAGCATCCGCGACTTGGGCCTGCAGGGGCAGATGGAAAAAAAGGGCACGCCAACCATGGGCGGGCTTATCATTCTGCTTGCCATTCTGGTGCCCGTCTTGCTCTTCGCGAAGCTTGATAACATCTACATCGTGCTCATGATTATGAGTACCATTTGGCTTGGTTTGATCGGTTTTGTCGACGACTACATCAAGGTGGTCAAGAAGGACAAAGAAGGGTTGGCCGGCCGCTTCAAGGTGTTGGGCCAGGTTGGATTGGGCATTACGGTAGGTTGGGTGTTGTTTTTCAGCAACGACGTGACTGTGCGCCAGTACCTGCTACCCGACGGCCAGCTGTCGGCCGTGGACGCCAGCACTGTGTATCAGGATGTAAAGCTGATGATCACGACCATTCCGTTTGCCAAAAACAATGAGCTCAACTACGGCAACCTGTTCAGCTACGCCGGGCCGTATTTCAATGGCCTCTACAGCTTTCTTTACATCCCCATTGTCATCCTGATTATCACGGCCGTGAGCAACGGCGCCAACATCACCGACGGCCTCGACGGCTTGGCAGCAGGTACCTCTGCTATCATCGGCATTACGCTGGCCATTTTTGCCTTCGTAAGCGGCAACTCGATACTGGCTGATTATCTGGATATTATGTACATCCCTAATTCCGGGGAATTAGTAATTTTCTGTACAGCCTTCGTGGGGGCCTGCGTTGGCTTTCTGTGGTATAACAGTTATCCGGCGCAGGTATTTATGGGCGATACGGGTTCGCTGGCCATCGGCGGCATCATCGCGGTGCTGGCCCTTATTGTGCGCAAAGAGTTGCTGATCCCGGTCTTGTGTGGTGTGTTTCTGATTGAGAATCTGTCGGTTATGGTGCAGGTGGCCTACTTTAAATACACCAAGCGCAAATACGGCGAAGGTCGCCGGTTGCTGCGCATGTCGCCTTTGCACCATCACTACCAGAAAATAGGCTACCACGAATCCAAAATCGTTTCGCGGTTCTGGATTGTGGGCATCATGCTGGCTGTCTTGACTTTAGTAACCTTAAAACTGCGGTAAGACGCCTTACAGGTGTCTGTGCGATATAACCCATGAAAATCGTCATCCTCGGAGCGGCCGAAAGTGGAGTAGGAGCGGCGCTGTTGGCGCAGGCCAAAGGCCACAATGTGTTCGTGTCTGACCGCGGCCCGATTCAGAAGCTTTACAAAGACAAGCTGACAACCGCCGGCATTCGCTTTGAAGAAAATGCGCACACGTTGGAGGAAATCCTGACGGCGGATGAGGTAATTAAGAGCCCAGGGATTCCGGAAAAAACGCCCGTGATTCAGGCGTTGCGTGAAAAGGGCATTCCGATTATCTCCGAAATCGAGTTTGCGGGTCGTTACACACGCGCCAAATGCATCTGCATCACAGGCACCAACGGCAAAACTACCACCACGCTGCTCACTTATCATTTGCTCAAAAAAGCTGGGTTACGCGTGGGTTTGGCTGGCAACGTAGGCTTTAGTCTGGCTGAGCAAGTCATTGAAGATCAGAATGATTACTACGTGGTGGAACTCAGTAGCTTTCAACTCGACGACACCAGCGAGTTTCGGCCCTGGATTGCGGTGCTGCTCAACATCACGCCCGACCACCTAGACCGCTACGACTACTCGCTCGAAAAATACGCTCAAGCCAAGCTGAGCATTACACGCAACATGGACAGCACCGGTTGGTTCATCTACAACGCCGACGACGAGGTGACGCAGCGCGAATTTGCGGCGGCCTTTTGCCAAACCAACCTGTTGCCCTTCAGCCTGCACCACCGGCCAGACTATCAACTGGCGGGTTATTATACGGCTGTCGATTGCGTGTGCACTAACCTAGAGCCTGCTTTCCCAGATGCTGGCCAAGAGGTGAGCGTTGAACGCTCGCCGCTGATCGGGCAGCACAACCGCCAAAATATGCTGGCGGCCGTGCTGGCCGCGCGGGTCGCCGGCGTAACTCCCGAAAAAATTGAGCGAGCGCTGGCTTCGTTCCAAAATGCTGATCACCGCTTGCAACTCGTGGGCGAAGTAAACGGGGCGCGTTTCATCAACGATTCCAAAGCCACCAACGTGGAGGCGGCATGGTACGCTCTCGACGGAATTCCGCAGCCCATCATCTGGATTGCGGGCGGTACCGACAAAGGCAATGACTATGCGGCGCTCGTTCCGCTGGCACAGCAGCGCGTCAAAGCCCTGATTTGCTTGGGCGTTGATAACACGAAGCTGCACGCAGCCTTCGACGCGGTGGTGCCGCACGTCGAGGAAACTCAATCGATGGAAACCGCTGTGCGGCGGGCCGCCGAAATGGCCACCGAAGGCGATGTGGTGCTGCTTTCGCCGGCCTGCGCCAGCTTCGACCTGTTCAAAAACTACGAAGACCGGGGGCGCCAGTTTACGGCTGTTGTGCAGCAGGTTATGGACGAAGCCTCAAACGATTAATCATAACTAATTGATATAAAAGAAGTTATGGAAACGATAAAAAATTGGCTTCGGCAGAACTTGAAAGGCGATCCGGTGCTGTGGGGCATCGTGATCCTGTTTTCGATGATCAGCATGGCGGTCGTGTATTCGGCAACCGGCACGCTGGGCTACAAAAACGAGCTGCACGGCCGTTCGGGCACTACCGAAATGATTTTGCTGAAGCACTCTAGCCTGATTTTCATGGGCTTGGCCCTGATGTGGCTGGCGCATCGCATCGACTACCGCTATTACTCGCGCCTCTCGCTGTACGCGCTGCTGTTGTCGGTGCCGCTGTTGCTGTTTACGTTTTTTGTGGGCGGCACTACGCTCAACGATGCGTCGCGTTGGCTTACGATTCCGGTCATCAACCAGACTTTCCAGCCCTCCGACTTGGCCAAGCTGGCTTTGATCGCGCACTTGGCCTCCATGCTTTCGCGTCGCCAAAACAACGTTGATGATTTTCGAACCACGCTCATGCCGGTTATGATCTGGATTATGATCATCTGCGGGCTGATCGCGCTTACCAATGCTTCCACGGCTGCTTTGCTGTTTGCGACCTGCTTGCTGCTCATGTTCATTGGCCGCGTACCGATGAAGCAAATGCTGGTGATGGTGGTGATTGGAGTAGTGGTAGGCGGCGTGGCCCTAGCCAGCGGCCAACGTTGGAAAACGGTGCAGTCGCGCATTGAGAGTTTCACCGACAAGAGCAAGCCCGTTCCTTTTCAGCTGGAACACAGCTACATCGCCATTGCTACGGGCGGCATTACGGGCAAAGGCCCCGGCAAAAGCACCGAGCGCAACATTCTGCCGCACCCGTATTCCGACTTTATCTACGCCGTAATTATTGAGGAATATGGCCTAGCGGGCGGTGCGTTTGTGCTGTTCCTCTACCTCGCCTTTCTCTATCGAGGGCTCAAAACGGTGATGAACAGCTACGGGGCCTTCGGCGGGCTGCTGTCGGCGGGCGTCAGTTTTAGTTTGGTCTTGCAGGCGATGGTCAACATGGGCGTAGCAGTCGGACTAGGGCCGATTACTGGTTTGCCGCTGCCACTGCTTAGCATGGGTGGTACCTCGCTGATTTTCACTGGAATAAGCATCGGCATCATCTTGAGTGTGAGCCGTGGTGAGCACGAAATCCGTCCCATGACTGGTGAGCCTGACGATACCGCGCGCATCCCGAAGAAATCGGCTTACGCTTAGTCAAAGCCAACTCGTTGTAAGTCAAAGCATTATATAAAAGATTAACATTCAACGCTTTCCAAGTGCCTCACCCAGAATCCCAGCTTTATAACACGGGCTTGCCCTCGGCGCATCCCTACCGCGTGATCATAAGCGGCGGGGGTACGGGAGGACACATATTTCCGGCGGTGGCCATTGCCAACGAGCTGCGTCGTCGGCAGCCGGAAGCGGAGATTCTGTTTGTGGGCGCAAACGGCCGGATGGAAATGACGCGGGTGCCGGAGGCGGGCTACAAAATTGTAGGATTGGATATTAGCGGGTTGCAGCGCCGTCTGACGCCGCAAAATCTGATGTTCCCGCTACGGGTGCTGCGCAGCGTCCGCAAGGCCGGAAAGTTGATCGAACAGTTTCAACCCGATGCTGTAGTCGGCGTAGGTGGCTATGCTTCGGCGCCAGTGCTGCTGGCCGCTACTTCGCGCGCCATTCCTGCGCTCATTCAGGAGCAGAACTCGTACGCCGGCTTGGTTAACAAGCTCCTCGCCCGCCGCGTCGACCGCATTTGCGTGGCCTACGAAGGTATGGAGAAGTTTTTCCCGAAAGAAAAGCTCGTGCTCACCGGCAACCCTGTGCGTACAGAAATTGCCAGCGGCAGCCGCGAGGAAGCTCTGAAATTTTTTGACCTCTCGCCACAAAAAAAGACGTTGCTCGTCATCGGTGGAAGCTTAGGGGCCCGCACGCTCAATCAAGCTACGGCAGCGGCCTTGCCACGTCTACGCGAGGCAGGAATTCAGCTGTTGTGGCAAACCGGTAAATTGTACTATCCCGAAGCGGCAGAGCAAGCAGCTCCTTTCGCAGCGGATAATATCAAGGCCCTAGAATTTGTGCAGCGCATGGATCTTGCTTATGCCGCTGCTGATGTGGTGGTGTCGCGGGCCGGGGCTTTGTCCGTCTCCGAACTGTGCCTGACAGGCAAACCTAGCATTCTGGTGCCGTCGCCCAATGTGGCTGAAGACCACCAAACTAAAAACGCTATGGCATTGGTAAAGCGCGATGCCGCGCTGCTGGTTTCCGATGCCGACGCGCCTGCCAAGCTCTACGACGAAGCCCTACGGCTCCTGGCTGACCCAAACCGTCAGGAGCAGCTCCGCACCAACGTGCGCCAACTCGCTCATGGCGAGGCTACGACGACCATTGTGGATGAACTTCTAGCCCTTATGGATCGCCGATGAACCCCGTAGCAGCTTTTCCAAACGTGTATTTTCTCGGCATCGGCGGCATTGGCATGTCGGCGCTGGCGCGCTGGTTTCAAGCCAATGGGCACCGCGTCAGTGGTTACGACAAAACCGCAACGCCACTGACCGAGGCCCTTTCTGCGGAAGGCATCGCCGTGCATTACGATGATGCAGTAGAAAGTATTCCAAAAGAAGTAATTGATAATCAAGAGAATACCTTAGTGATCCTGACGCCGGCCATTCCGAGGGATCATAAGGAGTGGGCGTGGCTGCGCGAACGCGGCTATGATATTCGCAAGCGCAGCCAGGTGTTGGGCTTGCTTACGCAAGGTCAGCGCACAATCGCGGTGGCTGGTACGCATGGCAAAACTACTACCAGCAGCATGGTAGCACATTTGCTGCACCACGCGGGCGTCAATTGCTCGGCGTTCTTGGGCGGCATTGCGGTAAACCTCAACTCTAATCTATTGCTGGCCAAACCCGGAGACGCAGCTGCGGTAGTAGTAGAAGCCGATGAGTACGACCGCTCGTTTCTGACGCTTCATCCCGATATCGCTATAGTAACCAGCACCGACGCCGACCATCTCGACATCTACGGCGACAAAGACGCGCTGGTAGCGTCTTTCCGGCAGTTTGTGGGCCAGATCAAGCCCGGAGGCACCCTTATCATCAACCACACTGCCGACGCTAGCGTGGCCGACGCCGTTCCCGCAGGCGTACGTGTGGTGCGGTATGGCCTGAACCCGGAGCAAGGCCCCGATTTAAACGCGCCCAACATTACGGCCCGAGGCCACGAGTTTCATTTCGACCTGCACAGCCCCCAAGGCAACGTAGCTGGTTTGGTGCTGGCCGTGCCGGGCTATCACAACGTCGAAAATATGTTGGCGGCCGCCTTTGCAGCGCAACTCGAAGGTGTTCAAACAGATACTCTTAAAACTGCCGTAGCTGCTTACAAAGGCGTGAAACGGCGTTTCGAATTCATCGTAACGGCTGGGGAGGAGAAGGTATATGTTGATGACTATGCCCACCACCCACGCGAAATCGAGGCATTTCTGCGTTCTCTACGGGCATTGTATCCGAGCAAGCGGTTACGCGTTGTGTTTCAACCTCACCTGTTTACCCGCACCCGCGACTTTGCACCGGGCTTTTCCGAGAGCCTGAGCATTGCCGACGAAGTGGTGCTGCTCGACATTTACCCTGCCCGCGAATTACCAATTCCGGGCGTCACCTCCGAATTGATTTTGTCCCAAATAACGGCTCCCAAAAAATCGTTGCAGACGAAAGACCAAGTCGTTGCCGCAGCAGAAACAGACACCGATTTCGATGTGCTGGCTACCGTTGGTGCCGGCGATATTGATCAACTGGTACCCCGATTAAAGAATATTTTAAATATTCGCTGGAATGGAGCTGAAGCGTAAAGCAAATAACTTAATTTTCGCTACCGGATGCCTCGTGCTGCTGTCCGGGTTGGCTGTGTTTGCCGGAGTACGGCAGGCCCACCACCCTGTGGGCCAAGTAATTGTCAGCATCAGCAACGAATTCAACAACTATTTCATCAGCGAACAGGAAGTGACGGCTTTGCTCACGCGCAACGGCAACCAGCGCCTCGAGGGAGCGCGTCCGGACGACCTCGACCTGAAGGCGCTGGAAGCGCGGCTCAAAGCCCACAGTTTTGTGCGCGAGGCACAGGTATACCGCGACTTAGCCGGCAACCTGCACGCCGATGTGCGCCAAAATCGCCCCATTGCCCGCCTCGTACACGCCGATACGCGCCAAGATAGCTACCTCGACGCCGAAGGTCGGAAGCTGCCTTTGTCGCCGTTGTTTACGGCGCGCGTCGTACCCATTTCGCGGCAGGGCGGAGCCCCGTTGCAATCTCAGTTTTTCCAGGATTCTACAGGCCAGCAATACCTCAAGCTGCTGCGTTACATCGACGAGCATCCGTTTTGGCGGGCGCAGGTAGCGGAGGTGTTTATCGGGCCCAACGGCAAGGTTTCCTTTACCCAGCAAGTAGGAGATCAGCGGGTAGAATTTGGTTTTCCTGAGAATATTTCGGAAAAATTTGCGAAACTGATGGTATTTTACCGTCAAATTCCGCCAGTTCTAGGCTGGGACACGTACCACCGCGTCAACGTCGAGTTTAAAGATCAAATCATCTGCGAATGATGGCAATTATCGTATATTGCTATCAGTCAGCTAGTTACATAAAATCACACCGTATCCAACCGCAACCCTCTCGCCCGTACCCATCCCATGCAAAACGATAAGATTGTAGTCGGCCTCGACATCGGCACCACCAAAATTTGCGCTCTAGTGGGGCGCAAAAACGAGTTTGGCAAACTTGAAATCCTCGGCATGGGTAAAGCTGTGTCGGAGGGCGTTGTGCGGGGCATCGTGTCGAACATCGACAAAACCGTGGACGCCATCAAACGCGCCATTCGGCAGGCTGAAGAGCAGTCGGGCATCAACATCGGCGTGGTGAACGTCGGTATTGCCGGGCAGCACATCAAGAGCCTGCAACACAACGGCAGCATCACGCGTGCTTCCGCCGATAACGAAATTACGGTCGACGACGTGAACCGTCTGACCAACGATATGTACCGCTTGGTGACTCCACCGGGCTCGGAAATCATCCATGTAATGCCTCAGGACTACAAGGTCGATTACGAGGAAAATATCATGGATCCGGTGGGCATGTCGGGCGTTCGGCTGGAGGGCAACTTCCACATCATTACGGCACAAAGCACGGCCATCAACAACATCAATAAGTGCGTGACCAAGGCAGGTCTGGAAATCGATAACCTGATTCTGGAGCCGTTATCTTCTTCGATGTCAGTGCTTTCCGACGAGGAGAAAGAAGCTGGCGTAGCGCTGATCGATATCGGCGGCGGCACCACGGACTTGGCCATCTTCAAAGACGGCATCATCCGGCACGCCGCAGTGCTGCCCTTCGGCGGCAACATTGTCACTTCCGACATCAAGCAAGGCTGTGCCGTGATGCAAAATCAGGCCGAACAGCTAAAGGTGAAGTTCGGAAAAGCAATTGCTGAGGAAGCATCTGATTACGAGATCGTTAGCATTCCCGGCTTGCGCGACCGTGCCCCAAAGGAGATTTCGCTCAAAAACCTGGCGCACATCATCGAGGCCCGGATGGAAGAAATCATCGAGTTGGTGTATGCTGAAATTCAGCGTACTGGCCACGGTGATAAACTGGCTGCCGGCATCGTGCTGACGGGCGGCGGCTCGCAGCTCCAGAATTTGGTGCAGCTCACCGAGTACGTAACCGGCATGGATACGCGCATCGGTTACCCCAATGAGCACTTAGGCAAGAGCAAAATTGAGGCAGTAAAATCGCCGATGTATGCCACTACCGTTGGCCTCGTGCTGGCTGGCTATCGCTCGATCGATGAGCGCGTGACGCGTTCGTACGAAGAGGAGCAGCCTGCTTACCGCCCGGTGCAGGAAGCCCCACGGGCTGCCACTCCGACGCCGGCTCCCCAACCACAAGCTCCCGCGCAACCTGCTCAGCCCAAGAAAACGTCTGGGGCCGGCAAGTTCTTCCAAGACATCATCAGCCGCACCAAAGGCCTGTTGATTGACGATTTCGACGATAAGCAGTATTAGTCGTAATGGCTAAATTGTCTGATTGTTAAGATCCTGATAATCAATACATTGTATTTTGAAGGCTTTTAACAAGTTAGGCTTTTAACAATTTGACCATTCATTCTCATGAATTATAAATTCGATATTCCGGCGCAGTCCAATTCCATCATCAAGGTGATTGGGGTTGGTGGGGGTGGCTCAAACGCTGTGAACCACATGTTCAGCCAAGGCATCAAGGACGTGGAATTCGTCATTTGCAACACCGATAAGCAGGCGCTGCACAGCAGTACCGTGCCCAACAAGTTGCAAATCGGCGTCGACCTGACCGAGGGACTTGGAGCCGGGGCTAACCCCGAGCGTGGCAAGCAAGCCGCCATCGAGAGTCGGGAGCAAATCCGAGAGCTGCTCAGCAACGGTACCAAAATGGTATTCATCACGGCCGGCATGGGCGGTGGCACCGGTACGGGCGCCGCTCCAGTAATTGCCAAAGTGGCGAAAGAGCTGGGCATCCTGACGGTGGGTATCGTAACGGCACCCTTCCTGTTTGAAGGCAAAAAGAAGCGCCAGCAGGCCGAGCACGGTATCAAAGAGCTAAGCGAGAACTGCGATACGGTGCTCGTGATTCTTAACGATAAACTGCGCGAGATCTTTGGCAACCTGCCCATTCGGGCAGCCTTTGCCAAGGCCGATAACGTGTTGAGTACTGCCGCCAAGTCTATTGCCGAGATCATCACTGTGACCAGCGAAGTCAACGTGGACTTTGAAGACGTGAAAACGGTCATGAAGGACTCGGGCGCTGCCGTGATGGGTTCGAGCATCACAGAAGGTGAAAACCGGGCGCGTCGTTCGGCAGAGGAGGCTTTGGCTTCGCCGCTGCTGAACAACACCGACATTCATGGCGCTCAGAAAATTCTGCTTTCCATCATGTCAGGCGATCAGGCCGAGTTGGAAATGGACGAGCTCACCGAGATCACGGAATACATCCAGGACAAAGCCGGCCAGGATGCCGAGGTAATCTTCGGCCATGGCATCGACTCGACCCTGGGCCAGAGCATTCGCGTGACGGTAATCGCAACGGGCTTTGCGCGCGAGGCACACAACATCAACACGCAGTTTTCGGTCAACAAATCGGAATCCTCCGTTACACCGGAGCTCCAGATCAACCTGTTTGACAAGGATCGGCAGGAGGCTACTTCCGTGGTGCCAACTTTCGCTCCCCCCGCGCCGGCTCCAGTTCCGGTACCCACGCCGGTAGCGGCGGCGCCTGAGCCGCAGCCCGTAAAGTTCGATCTGGAAACTTCGCCCTACACCTACGAGCCCCCGGTAACGGCCCCGTCATCGCCAGCTCCAGAACCTGTTGTGTTTCAGCAGCCGCAACCAGCGCCCCCGACGCCAAGCCGGCCGTCGCTGGACGTGCGGGCCGATGAGCGCCGCCGCCGGTTGCAGGAGTTGAGCAACGGCCTAACCAACGATGCCATCAAGGATCAGCTGGAAACGCCGGCGTATTTGCGGCGTCAGGTAAAGCTCGAAAACGTAGTGCCCTCAAGCGAGCGCAACATCTCACGGTTCAACCTGTCGGACGACAACGAGCTGCTGGGAGACAATCGCTTCCTGCACGACAACGTGGACTAAGCAAATCAAACCATAAAAGAAAAAGCCGCTGAGCATATCAGCGGCTTTTTCTTTTATGGTTGTATGTATAAGTTGTTGATTATCAATAGATTATAAATGTGTATGAGTGATTAATGAGGAGTAGCTTTTATAGAATCACGGAGCAAAGCGCCTTGGCTGGGTTCTGCGACCTCTCGATCCGGCGCGACCGTGTGACTCGTCGAAGCAGTAGCACAGGCTGTTAGGAAACCTGTTGTTAGTAAAAGCAAAAGAGCAGCCACCCAGCACTTCATGGTGCAAAAGTATCTGATACCAAAGGAGTTATTGCGAATAAGCGAAAGAAAATCTTAGCCGCCTATGCAAGCGCGCCCCGCTATTGCTGACTGCTGGCACCTTGCTTCTGGTCGTCGTTTTGGATGCTTTTCTTCGGGCGGTTTGGCCGGTTGTCCGCTTTGCCAAATTGATAATTGAAGCTCAGCCGCACAGAGCGGTTGTAGTAATAATTGTTGCTGAACGAGCGAAACTGATCGGTAGCAAGCGAGTTGCGAAATACAAGTGCCTGACCAAAAGGGTTTTCCAGATTCAACGTCAGGCTGCCTTTCTTCTCGAATAATTCCTTCTTCATGGCCAAAGCATAATAGCGGAACCCCGACGAGCGCCCTTGCAGCGTGACGGTGCGCGAACTCATAAACCCGTTGAACTGAGCACTATAACCCTTGCCGATCTGCCACGAGGTGGACAGGTTGCCATTGAACATCAGGCCGCGATTGGTGGTGTTGAGCGCCGCGCTACGCACGACTTGGTAGTAGCCATTGACGCTTCCGTTGACGGTTACTTTAGTCAGCACTTTGGTTGAGCCGTATAGGTTCAGGCCGTAGTTAGCGTTGCGGGCTACGTTCTGGAACGTGCTGTAAAGCAACGTGCTACCGGCCGGATCATCGGGGAAAAATGTAGTACTAGGCACCGTCTGCGAAATCTGCTCGATGGCATTGTTCGTCTGGCGCCAATAGGCTGAAGCGTTGATTGACGACGTTTTGAAATAGGTGCTGTAGCCCAGCTCGTACGAGTTTGTTAGTTCCGGATTCAGCTCGGGGTTTCCCGACCGGACGTTGCGCCGATCTTGGGTGTTGACGTATGGGTTCAGAAAATAGATGTTCGGCCGCTGAATGCGGCGCGAGTAGCTAAGCTTCAGCTTTTGGTTTTTGGTTTTTCCGAAATCCCGCGCAGCCATTACGCTCGGTACAAAGTTGGTGTACGACTGGCTCACAGTAGCATCGCTGGTCAGAAAATCGCCGTTGATGTACGTGTTTTCCAGGCGTCCGCCCGCTTTGAAAGTGTACACTTTCTGCCAGGTGAAAGCATACGTCAGGTAGCCCGCATACACGTTTTGCTGGTAGCGAAACTCGTTGGTGCGCGACGGAATCAGCAAATAACCAGTGCCTTTCAGGCTGTCGGCCAGAATCTGATAATCGCTGCCTACGTCGCGCAGAATCATTTTGGTCCCGATTTCCAGCGTGCCGGTGCTGTCCACGGGCTGCACGTAATCGGCTTGCAGCGTGGCTTCGCGGTTGCGGTTGTCGTTGAAGCTTTTCTCGCGATAATCCAGCCGGGTTTGGTCCCGAAACTGGTCGAGGCCGTAGTCGGAGTTGCCTTTGCTGATGCTGTAGAGCGCCAGCAAACTCAACTCTTGGCGCGGCTTCATCGTGCGCGTGTAGCCAAAATTGAGGTCGAGGTTGCGGTTTTGGTTGCGGTTAGCCACATCGCGGTCGTAAACGTCGCAGGGCGTGAGCGGAGATGTATAAGCTGAAAACTGGTCGGAGGTGTTGCGGAACCGGAACAGGTTGCCGCGGCCGCTCAGCGAGAATGCATCCTTGGCGGTCGGGTCGTAGTCGAAGCCCAATTGGCCATACAGGCTGGCGCCGTTTGTGCGGCTGGTGCTGGTTTGCTCTAGCGAAGCCTCTTGGTTATTAGGTAGATACGTGGTGCGGGCCGTTTCACCGCGCCCGCGGTTGTAGAACAGATAGGAACCTGCGTTGGCATTCAGCCCGAATTTCTCACGCCGGGCATTGAGGTTGGTGTTCAGGTTGCTGCTCCGCGTGCCTGCCGAGGCACCCACCGACCCATTGATGCCGGGCAAGCTGTTTTTCTTCAGAATGATGTTGAGAACACCACCCGTTCCTTCGGCATCGTATTTGGCTGAAGGCGAAGTGATTACCTCCACCGATTTAATCTGATCGGCTGGAATCTGGCGTAAGGCATCGGCCACCGACGCGGCCACAATGGTCGAGGGCTTGTTGTTGATGAGCACGCGCAAGTTGGAAGAGCCCCGCATCTGCACGTTGCCATCGAGATCAACGGTCAGGAGCGGGACTTTGCGAAGCACGTCGGCGGCGGTGCCACCGGTGTTGGTGATGTCTTTTTCGGCGTTGTATACGATGCGGTCGACCTTGTTTTCGACCAACTCCCGCTCGCCGGTTACTTTTACTTCCTTCAGCTGCTGCACGCTCGGCGTTAAGCTGATCTGGCCTAGGTTGACGGTCGCGTCGGCATCAGCAACACGCACATTGTCAATTACTTTGGCTTGGAAGCCAACAAAGCTGATGCTGATTTTGTAGTCGCCTGCTGCAATTTTAGTCAGCGAGAAATGGCCTTTTTCATCGCAGACGCCGCCGTCAATCGGCTTGTCTGTGGCCTTGTCGAGCAGTGCTACCGTGGCATATTCCACCGGTTGGTTGGTCTTGGCATTGACGACCGTGCCCGTAAGTCGGCCGTTGCCTTTTGCCGTTGGGAGAGTGGATAAAGTAGGGCGGGAAGCAGACGGTGTAGTTTGCGCAACGGCACGCAGGCTACCTGTGCTGCTCAGTAGCATGAGCAGTAGTAAAGGATGTTTCATTAAAGGGTAGAGGAGAAATTATAGAACGATAACAACAAGCCGAGCCAGCAGATAAACGTAACAAACGGACGAGCTTTTGCCCTAACGGTTGCGCGGCAGGCAAAATTATTAGAAAGGCAGAATATAAATAACGCCCAATTATCTATATTAAAGATAAATAATTGATTATCAAAATGTTAATTACGGTTTGAACGGATCTGAAAACCGTTTGTCCTGGATAAATGTGGAGTCGGTGAGGGCGCGCAGGAATGCTACGACCTGAGCTTTCTCGGTAACGGTAAGGTTGAGCTGCGTGCCAAACGGAACGTTGGTGCCGTCCAGCATATTCGGGTCGATGTTGGGGCTGGCCCGCTCGACGTGTTCGCTGTAGTGGTCCAGCACTTCTGCCAGGGTCTGGAAACGGCCGTCGTGCATGTAGGGCGCCGTCAGGGCGATATTACGCAGGGAAGGCGCTCGGAACTTGCCTTTGTCGAAGCTTTGGCCCGTAACGGCGCCCCGGCCTTGGTCGGCGAAGCTCAGGTCGAGGCCGTTGTTGAAGAAATCACGGGCCGTAAACAATGGGGCGCCGTGGCAGTGAAAGCAGTTGGCGCCGCGCAGGTTTTGGTTCGGATCGGGATGGGTGGTAAACAGCACGAGGCCCTGCACTTCTTCGCGGCTGAGGGCCGTGCGCTCGCCGTTGTTGTAGCGGTCGAAGCGCGAATCAGCCGAAATCAAGGTGCGCTCAAATTGGGCCAGCGCTTTCAGGACGTTCTGCTCGCTGATTTCCTGCGTTCCGAAAGCTTTCTTGAAAAGCGGCGGATACAGAGTCGTTGCTTGCAGCTTGCGCACGCCGTCGGCCAGCGATTGGTGCAGTTCGACAGGGTTTTCGATGGGAATGCGCGCTTGCGTTTCCAGGCTGGTGGCGGCGCCGTCCCAGTTGAGTTGTGGTTCCCACAGCACATTCGTCAGCGACATGGCCCCGCGCGGGTGCGGCGTGCCATCGACGCCCAACGCGTGCGCGCGGCCGTCGGTGAAAGCCTTGCTTTGCTGGTGGCAACTGCCGCACGACATCGTGTTGTCGCGCGACAAGCGGGGCTCGTAAAACAGCATTCGCCCCAACGCCACGCCTTCTTCGGTGAGCGCGTTGTCGGCGGGAATGGCAGCCGGTGGGAATTTGGCCGGCAGTACCAGGCTGTAAGGTGTAGCAGCCGTTCCGGGGTCCGGGGCGGGCTCCTCCGTTCCGTTGGACGTGCAGGCGTTGAGCGCCAGCGCCACGCCCCAAGGAGCCAGCAATCCCCAACGCAACAACCTAGCAGTGACGATCATAGAAAGGAAAGTGGCTCAACCCAGCTTTAAGGTACCAAAACTTCGTGTTTTGCACGAATTGTTGTTGATTTTGCTAAAGTTTAAGTGGTTGATAATCAAACAATTATATAAATACCTTTTGGGCCTTAAAAGTATTCTTTTCTTGCAACGCCCAACGGCTCCAGATAATTACATCGGGGTTCTGCAACTTGCTCGTCCATGAGCCGATATTTTACTGCTTTGCTGGCCGAGTACCGGCCTCTGCTGCTGTTTGCGGTGCGCTGGCTGGCCATTTGTGCGGTGGTAGGCGCGTTGGCGGGTACGGCCTCGGCCGGCTTTTTGGTAGCGCTCGACTGGGTGACGCAGTGGCGCGAGTCGCACCTCTGGATTATTGCTTTGCTGCCGGTGGGCGGCTTGCTAGTGGGGCTGCTCTACCAGTATTGGGGCCGGAGCGTGGAAGGCGGCAACAACCTGCTGCTCGACGAAATTCACTCGCCCAAAGCTGTAGTGCCCCTGCGCATGGCGCCGCTGGTGCTACTCGGAACGCTACTCACGCACTTTTTTGGCGGTTCGGCGGGGCGAGAAGGCACGGCCGTGCAAATGGGTGCCGCCCTGGCCGACCAACTGACCAAGCTCTTCCGCCTGCATGCACGCGATCGTAACCTGCTGCTCATCGCGGGCATTAGCGCAGGTTTTGCATCCGTATTTGGGACGCCGCTGGCGGGTGCGGTGTTTGGCCTGGAAGTATTCCTGATTGGCCGCTTGCGCTACAATGCCATTCTGCCCAGTTTTTTGGCCGCCATTTGTGCCGATTACGTTACGCGGGCCTGGGGCGTGGGCCATACGCACTATCCGTTGTTGCACGCCCCGACTTACAGCATAACTGGACTGCTTAGCGCGGCGGCGGCGGGTATTGCGTTTGGGTTGGCCGGACGGCTGTTTGGCGTGGCTACGCACGCTGTCGGTAGCGTATTCAAGCGCTACATTGCGTGGCCGCCTTTGCGGCCGGCAGTAGGAGGGGTGCTGGTCGCGCTGCTGGTATGGGCACTGGGCACGACGCGCTACATCGGGTTGGGCATACCGACTATCGTACAGTCTTTTGTGGAGCCCGTGCCTGGTTACGCCTTCGCGCTCAAGATCTTGCTGACGGCGCTTACGCTCGGGGCCAGCTTTAAAGGCGGCGAGGTGACGCCGTTGTTTTTCGTGGGAGCTACGCTTGGCAACGCGCTTTCGGGCACCTTGCCGCTGCCCATGCCGTTGTTGGCGGGCATGGGGTTTGTGGCGGTGTTTGCCGGCGCGGCCAACACGCCGCTGGCCTGCACGTTTATGGCCGTCGAGCTGTTTGGCCACGAGTGCGGCCTGTACGTGGGGCTGGCCTGCGTGGTGAGCTATCTATTTTCGGGGCACCGTGGCATTTACTCTGCCCAGATGATTGGGCAGAGTAAGCACGGACTATGGGTGCGCGAGCAAGGCAAACGCCTGCGCGATTTGCACTAGTCTACGATTTGCGCTTAAACAAATACTTGGTCTGGTTGAAACTGTAGCCCACGGCCAGCACCATGCGTCCGGCACTGGCCGGGTGGTCAGTGGTGCCGGTGTACACGGGTAGTTGCACGCTCGCATTCAGCGAAAGGTTTTTGTAATAAACATCGAGGCCGGGGCCGAGCAGGGCATTGTTCATGGCGTGTTCGCCGGTGAGGTGGCCTTCCAGCATTTCGCCCTTCGTTTTCTCGTAGAAAAACTGCGCCGACGGGTACACCTGCCAATTGGTGCCCAACGGCAACCGGTAAAACAGGCTCGCGAAAGTGGTCGTGCTGGGCGCCAAGCTGTTTTCAAATGCATTGCGCGTCGAGCGGCGGTAGCTGGAATTGACGCTCAAGCCCACATTATGGAAGCTGCCGATGTAGTTGGCATACACAAAACCGTCGGTGGTGCCGGTGCCCACCTGGTTGAGCAGCGGATAACGGTGCCCATCGGCGCTCACTTGGCGGAAATTGCCGGTGGGCAGTTTCACGCCTCCGCCCACGATCAGCCGGCTTTGCACGCCCGCCGTTTCGATGGCCCGAATCAGGTGATAGCCGGCAAAAATCGTCACGTCGCCGATGCCGGAAGCGTTGAGCTGCTTGCTGTTGATCTGCGAGGTGTTCATCACGAAAGGCACAAATGCATTCAGTTCCACGCGCTGCGACAGGAAATATTTGCCGCGCAGCTCCAGCACTCGAAACGCCTCATAATCAGTAGGATCGCCGTGGTGTTCGTGTTCGTAGCCGTTGTCACTGTTGAGGTGAGAAGGAAAAAAAGGCCGGACGCCGCCCGGAAAGAACTTCGAACTCTGTCCGTAATCCTGGTAGCCATTGAAAATGCGGTAGCGGTGCATAAGCGAAACGCCGCTTTGGTTGTCGTAGGGCGTAATACCCATGAAGCAGCCGCAAATGTCGCAGGCCTGGGTTGGCAGAAGCAGGCCTAAGCTTAAGCCTAGAATAAGTAAAATCCTTTTCATTACTTTTGTGTAAGTATTTGATTATTAAATACTTGTGGAATTGATTTGTGTGAAGTCATCGATGTTTAAGGGCGCCCTGACAAGCGTTTGTCCTTTAAAAATTCTTGATCGGTGAGGGTGTTGAAAAAGGCTACCAGGTCGCTTTTTTCTTGGCTGGTAAGCGGAATGCCCAGTTGCCCGTCGGGGCGGCGCAGGATTGGGTCGAGGGTGGGGGATTCGGCCACGCCGTGGTCGTAATGTTCTAGCACTTGCGCCAGGGTTTGAAAGCGGCCGTCGTGCATGTAGGGTGCCGTCAGGGCCACATTGCGCAGCGAAGGCACTTTAAAAAGCCCAACATCAGCGCGCACCGCCGTGACGTGCGCCCGCCCCGAGTCCGTCGCAAACTGGCGGTCGAGGCCATTGTTGTGAAACGAATCGTCGGTGAACAGATCGGTACTGTGGCACGCGGCGCATTTCTGTGCTAACACGGCGCGGCCGCGCAACTCGGCCGCGGTGAGATCGCCACCCGGCTCGTGGCGCACATACTGATCGTAGCGCGAGTTTGCAGAAGTCAGGCCGGCCGTAAACTGGGCCAGCGTACGCAAAAATTGGTATGAATCAATGGGTTGCCTTCCGTAAAGCTTGAAAAAGCGCTGCTGATACTCGGAGCTGGCGTTGAGCTTGTGCAACGCGTTTTCGAGCGTTTCGTCCATTTCCAAAGGATTGGTAAGGGGCGCCAGCGGCAACGTTTCGAGGTTTTTGGGCCCGCCATCCCAGAAGAAGTCGCGCTTCCACCGCAGGTTCTGCAAAGCCGGCGCATTGCGGGTGCCCAAGCGGCCGGCTACGCCGTGGCTAACCCGGTGATCGGCGTTGGCAAAGGCCACGAACTGTTGGTGACAACTGCCGCACGAAACCGACCCGTCGCGCGATAACATCGGCTCGTAAAACAACATTCGTCCCAGCTCAAATGCCTCTCGGCTCGGCGGGTTTTGGTCCAGAGCGTAGGCCGGGGCCGGAAAATTAGCGGGCAATACGGAGCCGGGCACCGCTTCTGAGGGCGCTACTTCTGCCTCCGATTGGCAGCTCGCTACGAGCAGCGCCGCCAGCCCCCAGAAGGCCAGCGACGCCGTCAGCGTCCTTTTCATCTTCCTGTAGTTAGATGGTAGGAAAAGCTAGTTGGCGTGGATGTGATCGACCGTAAACATGCCCGCCGCATAGTTGTCGGCTATCCGCACTGCACTGGGGCCGGCGCTGTGGCTGTTGCTACTGGCATCGGCGAAACGAATGCCGGTAAAGAGCTTCAGCAAATCAACGTGGAAATGCATTTCCGGGCTGTGGTCGGTGCGGACCAACACCGTTTTGCCGTTCAGCGACGGCGATACAGTTCGAATAGCATTATAAGGCTTCTTGAAACCGCCCACGTGGAAGATCAAACTTTTAGAAGGCGCTTGGTCGGATGTGCCCTCCATTTTTAGGAAAATGTAGCCCGAATTCCAGTCCCAGAACATGTTGTTGCTAGGGTCGAGAGCGCCCATCTGGGCGCCGGCCACGTTGCGCGCGCTGTCCACGCCGATGGTGAACGTGATGCCCGTGTAATCGCCCACAGGTATTTTGTCGAGCGCAAGGCGCTTTGAATTCGCAATGGATTCCTTCACCAAGTAATAGCTATCCGGCTGCACGTATTCAGTGCCATCGGCTTTCTTAAGCTTGATGTTGGAAATGTAATAATTAAAGGTTGTGACCTTAAACTGATCGCCGGCCGCCGTAGTATAGGGCATGGCACGATTCAGTTCCAGCGCTTGTGTGCCCACGATATGCTCCATTTCCAGGTCCAGAGTGCCTGTTTCGGTAGCGGGGGAGCTGTTGTCTTGGTCGCCGCAACTGCTAAGCAAAACAGTCGCGCACAAAAGGGAAGTAATAGAAAGCCAAAGCTTAGGTAAAAGCATCTTGATAAGATCCAGTTAAGTAATTGAAATGCAAGCAGATACATCAACTGTCAAATCTGTAGTTGACACTTCGTCTTTGTGCCTTGGGTACACGCCAAAGACTTCGCTGAATTTCAACCTTGAGCGGGCGGGTGGAAGATGCTGTTTGCTGGCCTGAAAGCACATCGTGCGGCGGCCAAGGGCGCAAAGCGTATGGCCCGCGTGCGCGGCCAACCGATTGGCGCCCTGAAAGCAAAGCGCACCAGCGGGAGTGCTTCAAACTTAACCTTGGCAAAACCAGCGGCTGGGGCTTTGCTTTCGTTTTCTGCTGCCTTGCGCAACTTCTTGGCTAAGTGGCACTTGCCATTGCAATGAAGCTGCGGTCGGCTTTTGTTCACGCAAAAGAGTTGCGTAATACGCTCCTTGTGCACCTGATAATCCACTACCAACAGCTCCCGGCTAAACGTCTGGAGTAGAATAAGGGCAGTTAGAAAACCAGCGAGCAATCGGTTCACAACGAACGGCTAAAAGCGGAATAGAGCAAAGGTACTAGCTGCGCATCATTTTCTGGCATCAAGTACTTTACACAGCCGTCACCCAGATACGACGTTCGCCAGAAATTGGATTTTTCGATTTAAAAGGCCAGCAACTCTGCAGCCTGCTCGCGTAGTAGTTGCTTGTATAAGTCGTGCTGAAGCTCGCCTTCCTCGGTCAGGTATTGGTCAACCAAGGGCAGGCGCATGCGGGTAGGCAACACTGTCGTGCCGAGGTACATCAGCACGTCGGTAAGATGATTGAGCGCCAGAATGCCGCCCTGGGTGCCCGTCGAAAGCCCCACCAAAGCGGCCTTCTTGCCCCGGATGCCACCGGGGTAAGGCAGGCCGTCGATGAAGGTTTTGAGCACGCCTGGAAAGGAGCAATTGTATTCGGGTACTACAAATACCAGTTTGTCGGCTGAGCTGGCCAGTTGTACTAATCGGTTAAACTCTTCATGCTTGCCTGTATTGGCATATAACGCCGACGTGGCAAAATCGATGGGCAGCTCCAGCAGATCCAGTATCTGATGTTCGGCGCCGAGTTCGGCCAGAAGATGCGCGTATACGTTGGCAACGCGGCGAGCCCGAGAGTTTGGCCGATTGGTACCGGCAATGATGGTAATCATGCTAAGGCGATGAGAAATGAAGAAAGGGCGGGAGTAGTGCTTCTTACCAACAAAAAAGCGAACCGGATTACCAGTTCGCTTTTCAGTAGTGCGTAAACCGCAAACTCTACGAGAGGTTATTCGAGGTCGCTTTGGCGCTGATAAATTCGCGGTTCAGAATAGCGATATTTTCCAGCGAAATCCCCACCGGACACTCGGCAGCACACTGGCCGATGTTGGAGCAGGCACCGAATCCTTCCTTGTCCATCTGAGCTACCATGTTCTCAACGCGAGTTTTGCGCTCGGCATGGCCCTGGGGCAACAAAGCCAGTTGCGAAACCTTTGCCGATACAAACAGCATAGCCGAAGCATTTTTGCACGCCGCTACGCAGGCGCCGCACGCGATGCAAGTAGCGGCTTCGAAAGCACGATCCGCAATGTCTTTCGGAATCGGAATTTCGTTGCCGTCAGGCGCACCGCCAGTGTTCACGCTCACGTAGCCGCCGGCCTGAATAATGCGGTCGAAAGCCGAGCGATCGACGCTTAGGTCGCGGTTTACCGGGAACGCATTGGCGCGCCAAGGCTCAACCGTAATGGTGTCACCGTCGTTGAATTTGCGCATGTGGAGTTGGCAGGTAGTAGTGCCTTTCTCCGGGCCGTGCGCACGGCCATTGATAAACAGATTGCACGAGCCGCAGATTCCTTCGCGGCAGTCGTGGTCGAATGCTACCGGCTCATCTCCTTTGTGGAGGAGATCTTCGTTGAGCACGTCCAACATTTCCAGAAACGACATTTCGGGCGAAATGTCTTTCACTTGATATTCCACAATGCGCCCTTCAGCGTTGCGGTTTTTCTGCCGCCACACCTTCAGGGTAAGGTTCATGGGTTTGGCATTCGGGTTATTTCCAGCCATTTTATTTTGAATGAGGAATCAAGAAGGAAGAATGAAGAAGTAGGCAGAAAGTAGGAGCTAAGGCTGAGAACACAACGTAGTTTCTTCATTCTTAACTCCTCATTCTTCATTGCTTTATTTATAGCTGCGCTGAGTGAGCTTGACGTTTTCGAATTCGAGCTCTTCCTTGTTCAGTCTTTCGGGCTGATTATCACCCGTATACTCCCAAGCCGCTACGTAAGCAAAATTCTCGTCGTCGCGCAGGGCCTCGTTTTCGGGCGTCTGGTACTCCTCGCGGAAGTGGCCACCGCAGCTTTCGTTGCGGTGCAGGGCGTCGTCTACCATCAGCTCACCTAGTTCGAGGAAGTCGGCAACGCGACCGGCATTTTCCAACATCTGATTTAGCTCTTCGTTGGTGCCAGTTAGCTTCACATCCTGCCAGAATTCCTGCCGCAGCTTCTGAATCTCACGCTTGGCATGCTGCAAGCCTTCGGCGTTGCGCGCCATGCCGCAGTATTCCCACATGATGTGGCCCAGCGCCTTATGAAACTCGTTTGGCGTGCGGTTGCCCTTGATGCTCAGCAGCTTTTCCGTGCGCTGCCGTACGAAAGCTTCAGCTTCGGCAAAAGCAGGGTGTTGGGTAGTAACCGGAACGGGTGGCGTCTTGGCTAGGTAATCACCAATGGTATAAGGGATTACGAAATAGCCATCAGCCAATCCTTGCATCAGAGCCGAAGCGCCGAGGCGGTTGGCACCGTGATCAGAGAAGTTGCACTCCCCCGTAGCGTACAGGCCAGGGATGGTCGTTTGCAGGTTGTAGTCAACCCACAGACCACCCATGGTGTAGTGCACCGCCGGATAGATGCGCATGGGAAGCTCATATGGGTTTTCGCCCGTGATCTTCTCGTACATCTCAAACAGGTTGCCGTACTTCTGGCTCACCTTGTCGGCCCCTTCGCGCTTGATAACGTCGCCGAAATCGAGGTATACCGCCAAGCCGGTTGTGCCCACGCCACGACCTTCGTCGCACATGAGTTTGGCATTGCGGGAGGCCACGTCACGGGGTACGAGGTTACCAAAAGCCGGGTATTTGCGCTCCAAGAAGTAGTCGCGCTCTTCCTCCGGAATCTGGCGCGGGTCGCGCTTATCGCCTTTGGCTTTGGGCACCCACACACGGCCGTCGTTGCGCAGCGATTCCGACATCAGCGTCAGCTTCGACTGGTAATCGCCCGACACCGGAATGCAGGTAGGGTGAATCTGGGTGAAGCACGGGTTAGCAAAGAAAGCCCCCTTTTTGTGCGCCCGCCACGAAGCCGTGACGTTGCAATACTTCGCGTTGGTGCTCAGGTAGAATACGTTGCCGTAGCCGCCCGTAGCCAGCACCACGGCGTGCGCCGCATGCGTCTGGATTTCCCCCGTAATGAGGTTACGCGTGATAATGCCGCGGGCTTGCCCGTCAACTACCACTAAATCAAGCATTTCGCTGCGGGTGTACATCTTCACCTTTCCGTAGGCAACCTGCCGGGAGAGGGCCGAGTAAGCACCGAGCAACAACTGCTGACCAGTTTGGCCACGTGCGTAGAACGTCCGGCTTACCTGTGCACCCCCGAAAGAGCGGTTGGCCAGCAGTCCGCCGTATTCGCGGGCAAACGGCACACCCTGCGCCACGCACTGGTCGATGATATTCACCGATACCTGAGCCAAGCGATACACGTTGGCCTCGCGGGCGCGATAGTCACCGCCTTTGATGGTGTCATAGAACAGACGGAAGACCGAGTCGCCGTCGTTCTGGTAGTTTTTAGCTGCGTTGATGCCACCTTGCGCCGCAATCGAGTGCGCTCGCCGTGGCGAATCATGGTATGTGAAGGCCTTCACATTGTAGCCTAGCTCAGCCAGCGAAGCTGCTGCCGAAGCGCCAGCCAAGCCTGTGCCCACCACAATGATGTCGTACTTCCGCTTGTTGGCGGGGTTGACGAGCTTCACGTTGAACTTATGGTTGTCCCACTTTTCGGCTAAGGGTCCTTCAGGGATTTTTGAGTCCAGTGTCATTGGATAAAAAATAGAGGGTTGGGCGGTCAATCAGGTTAAGTGGGCTAGCGCACGTGGGTGATGGCGCTGAGCGACTGCTCCACGGTGTTACCGGTAGCAGGCCGTGGCTGATATTCCGAGCTAAAAAACATGACAACCGGAATCACAGCGAAAAGCAAAGACACAACCACTGCGAAAGTGTAACCCACGCTGCGGATAGCAGGCGAGTACTTGCGGTGATTGAGCCCCAAAGTTTGGAAACCGCTGCGGAAGCCATGCCACAAGTGGTAACCCAAAGCCAGCTGGGCCGCAGCGTAAAGTGCTACGTACCAAGGAATTTTGAATGAGGCCGCGGCCACCGAATACAGGTCGCCTACGGGGTGGTCAAGGTTCGGAACTTTCACTTCGGCCAAGCCTCCCATTGCGTCGAAGCGGGAGCGAACCCAGAAGTTCATCAGATGCACGATCAGGAAGATGAGCAGCAGGGTACCTAGCAGCGCCATGTTGCGCGAAGACCACTGCGAATTCTGCTCCGGATGATTAACTACATATCCCTGAGCACCACGGGCTTTCTTGTTTTTAAGAGCCAAAGCCAACCCTTGGTACGAGTGGAGCGCCAAACCCAGCATCAGGATGATCTCCATAAAGCGAATCACGGGGTTGGTGCCCATAAATTCAGCCCAGAAATTAAACGTTGCACCCCCGTCGTGGCGAAGCATTTGCAGGTTGATGAGCAGGTGCACGAGCAGAAACGAGCAGAGAAATAAGCCCGTTAGTGACATGATGATCTTGCGGCCGATGCTGCTGGAAAACGTTTTACTAATCCAACTCATAAAAGCAACTAAAAGGGGTTTGGGTAGGTCAGATGTATTGGTCAAAGGTACATGCCACCCATGTACGAAACAATCTGGTCTGGACGTTTACTCTACAGTGAATCTATCCATTGCCGTACCCGTTAGAAGTGCAGGATAAGTACCTAACCTAGCGGTCTGGATTTTTGTTAGGTGTCCGAAGGAATTTTACCTACCTTCTTCTTCTCAACTATTGCTTTTCAACTTAGTGATTCTATGAACCTTCCGCTACCTAATTACATCGGGCGGCTGTTACTGGTGCTTTTGGTGAATGCAGTGGTCTTGTTCGGGCTTACCCCAGCTGCTCAGGCCTCGCACATCCGGGCGGGTGACATTCAAGCTAAATCCGATACGACGGCCAATCCCAACCCGCGCCGTGTGTTTTTCAAAATGGTGCTGTATCAGGCGACTAATCTGGTATCCAATGTTGATGAAAAGGATGTCACTATCTTCTTTGGCGACGGGACGTGCACACTCCAAAATGGCGTGCCCCGCTTCAGCAAAACCCAGATCTCGCCCACGGTTTTTCGCAACATTTATTACTTCGAGCATACTTACAACGCCCCGGGGCAATATACTGTCAGCTACATAGGAGAAAACCGGAATGCGCAGATCCTCAACATGACGGATCCGGGCAACCGAACTTTCTATATTTCTACTACGATTACCATTGACCCGGCTCTAGGCGTCAACCGCTCACCAATTCTGACGGCGCCCGCAATTGACAACGCCAGCGCCAACCAAGTCTTCTTGCACAATCCAGGCGCTTTTGATGCCGATGGCGACTCGCTTTCGTACGAGTTAATGCCTAGCCAAGCCGCTAACGCAGTAGTTGTGGCCGTTACCGACTGCACTCCCCGCAACGCGGTAGTACCAGGCTTTGTATACCCAAGCGCTCAGTCGGCTTCGCCAGGGGGCAAGCAGGTTTCTTATTCAGGCACGCCACCAGGTGTGGTAGGCGCCGATGCCATCTTTACCGTGGACTCGCGTACCGGGCAGATTGTTTGGAACTCCCCTGTTAGAGTAGGTGAATTCAACGTGGCCTTGGTCATCAAGGAATGGCGGCGGGGTGTCGGCCGACCGCGATTGGTAGGCACGGTCATCCGCGATATGCAGATCACGGTGGTGCCCACCAACAACCGGCGTCCCGAGATCACCATTCCGCCCGATTTATGTGTAGTGGCCGGCACCCCCATTCCGGCGCAGACCATCACGGCCACCGACCCCGACGGGCAAGCCATACGCTTGACGGCTTTCGGAGGCATTTTCCCGCCGGCTACGTTTGTGCAGAACCAAACTGGTCCGCCGCAGGCTAGTGGTACATTCCGCTGGACGCCCCA
The DNA here is from genome assembly GCF_014349165.1 of Hymenobacter sp. BT491. Classification (NCBI taxonomy): domain Bacteria; kingdom Pseudomonadati; phylum Bacteroidota; class Cytophagia; order Cytophagales; family Hymenobacteraceae; genus Hymenobacter; species Hymenobacter sp. BT491. The sequence continues at coordinate 692,988 of NZ_JACSJJ010000001.1, forward strand.
GTGCGAAAATGTACGTTCGGAACCCTATCAGGTGCTTTTCCGAGCGGAAGACCAACCTGCGCAATCCAGTCAGTCGCTGATCGACGAGAAAGTAATGCGCATCACGGTCGTGGGACCGCCGCCGCAGAACTTGCAAGCCACCTTGCAGCCCGGCAGCGCCATCGCGGTATTGAATTGGGACCGCTACGTGTGTCAGAATGCCAGCCAGATCCTGATTTACCGTCGGGAAGGACCTTCTAACTGGACCCCGGGGCCTTGCGAAACCGGCATTCCGGCTGACAAAGGCTATACACAAATCGGGGCGGTAAGTGCTTCCACGCAAGCCTTCCGCGACGACCGCAACGGGCAGGGCCTGGAGCGGGGCAAAACGTATTGCTACCGCATCTATGCCGTGTTTCCGCTGCCGGGCGGTGGGGCAAGCATTGCCTCACAAGAAACCTGTGTTACGCTGACGGGCCGCTCAGCGCTGCTCACCAACGTAACCGTAGACAAAACCGACGCCACCACCGGCCAGATCACCGTGAAGTGGACCAAGCCCACCAGTAGCGCCGGCTTTGCACAGCCATACGGTTACCGTTTGTTGCGGGCCACCGGCCAGAGCACGGCGTTTACGCAGGTGTATACCACTGGTAATCTGAACGATACAGTATTCGTCAACGGTCCTATTAATACACTTACTACGGGCTATACATACCGACTAGAGTTCTTCAGTAGTTCGCCCACTAACACAGAGCTGAAAGAGACGGCTGGGCCCGCTTCGAGCATATTTGCACAGGGCACCATCGGGTCCGATGGCCGCGTTGCCTTAAGCTGGACCCATAACGTACCGTGGAACAACACGCTCAGCCCAACAGTGGTGTTCCGCAAGGATGCGGCCGGCAACTTTGTGCAAGTGGCTACGGTAACCGGCACTGCCACCGGCGGCAGCTACACCGATCCGGGGCCGTTCGTAACGGGGCAGCCCGCGTGTTACTACGTGCGCACTACCGGTACCTACGGGACTGGCTTGCCCACCAACCTCATCAACCTGAGCCAGCAGGTGTGCGTGCAGCCCGTGCCGTGTACGCCGGTGCTCTCGCTGAAAGCCACCAACTGCGACAGCCTGAGCGCTAACCTGTTCAATTTGCCGGCCACCACAGGCAACTCGCAGGTTTACACCAACTTCCTGACCTGGACGCTGAACACCAACCTGCCGCCCAATTGCAACCGTGAGATTGCTTTCTACCGCATTTTCTTCAGTCCTACGCAGGGCGGGCCGTATCGGCAGATTGACTCGGTGAAGGTGCTCAGCTATGCTCACCGCAACCTTACCACACTGGCCGGTTGCTACCAAGTGCAGGCAGTCGATGCCAGCGGACAGGCCAGCGCCCGCAGCAACGAGGTGTGCAACGACAACTGTTTGTTGTTCTTGCTGCCCAACATCTTCACGCCCAACGGCGACGGCATCAACGACACGTTCCGCCCGAAAGTCGCCAGCCCCATCCGGCGGACGCATTTCACGGTATTCAACCGTTGGGGCGTCAAGATCTACGAAAGCTCGGCCGATCCGCTCATCAACTGGAACGGTGGCGGTACGGCCAACGAAGGCGGGCGCGGTCCGGCCGTGGCGGAAGGCATGTATTACTACCAGGCCGAAGTGGAGTTTGCCGACCTGAAGAGCACCAAGAAAACTTTCAAGGGTTGGGTGCAGATCAACCGCTAAACATCAAGCTGCTCTTTCGCAACCTTTTGAAAGAGACAGGATTATAAAAGGGCGGCCCAAGTGGGTCGCCTTTATTTTTTTGAACATGGTCAAGGCACTGCTTTTCGTAGTAGGACTGGCGTTTGCGCTCAGTGGCTGCGTCAACACAAGCCCGGATAACTCGGTATCCCGGCGCGAAGCCATTGTCCAGACCCGGCAGGAGGCCGTGAAGGTGGCTACTCTCTACCTCAAACAACAGCCCATAGCCGGCGACTATTTCCTCGATTCGACTCGGGTGAAGGAAGAGCCGGCCGAATGGCTGGTCTTTTTCAAGCGTAACGTACTGACATGGCCCCGTGAAGGACTCATTGTAGTGGACAAACGCACCGGAACGGCCTACCAACGGCCATATAGGTAATGCTTTGATTAGCAAATAGTTATATATTACCCGTTGGAGACTAATACGCAATGCCTTTTGGGCATGACGCCCGATTTGTGCAGTTTGCGCCCCGACTACAGGCGGCCTGCCCTCCAGAAAGCATCCGCCAAATCTGTGTTTTCCACCCATTCTGCATACTTCCATTTCATGAAAGCAGTCATTTTCCCCGGTCAGGGCAGCCAGTTTATGGGCATGGGCCGCGACCTCTACGAGCAGCAGCCAATCGCCCGCCGGCTTATGGATCAGGCCAACGAAATTCTCGGTTTCCGCCTGACCGACATCCTGTTTGAAGGCACCGACGAAGATTTGCGCCAGACTAACGTCACGCAGCCAGCTATTTTTTTGCACTCCGTAGCGCAAGCCGCCGTGATGAACGGCCTGCTGCCCGACATGGTCGCGGGACATTCGTTGGGCGAGTTTTCGGCGCTGGTAGCCGCGCAGGTGCTCAAGTTTGAAGATGCTTTGCAGCTCGTAGCTCAGCGCGCTCAAGCCATGCAAACTGCCTGCGAGGTAGAGCCCGGCACAATGGCCGCCATCCTCGGCCTCGACGATGATGTGGTCGTGCGCATCTGCACCGAAATCAGCCAGGGCGGCGATGTGGTAGTGGCTGCCAACTTCAACTGCCCCGGCCAACTTGTGATTTCGGGTTCGCGGCGGGGCGTGGAAATTGCCTGCGAGCAACTCAAAGCCGCCGGTGCCAAGCGCGCCTTGCCGCTGCCTGTAGGCGGCGCTTTTCACTCACCGCTGATGCAATCGGCGGAAGCGGCTCTGGCTCAGGCTATTGAAACAACCAAGTTTTCGGTCGGAATTTGCCCTGTGTACCAAAACGTAGACGCACTCCCGCACCGCGACCCCGACGAAATCCGCGAGAACCTGGTGCGCCAGCTCACCGCGCCCGTCCGCTGGACGCAGCTCGTGCAGCGCATGGCTCAGGACGGCGCCACTGATTTTGTGGAGTGCGGCCCCGGCAAGGTGCTGCAAGGCTTGGTGAAGAAGATTGTTCCGGCCGCCGCGTTGAGTTCGGCAGCGGTGTAAGCCGGGGATTTCTTTTATAAGAAGCGCCTCTCCGAAAATTTCAGAGGGGCGTTCTTGTTTCCGTAGCCTAGTAGTGCTGCTGGCGTGCGCCAGCAACGCAATTTTGGTTTATTCTTCAGTCAAAATCCCATCAGGTATATAGTAAGTTGCTGCGTACTGCAATTCTTCTTCGTCTTTTTTGAAATCTTCAAACGCTTTGATATACCAAGAAGGATCTGTAGGGTCATTTGTAACTTCTTCGTAAGTCACAGCCCAGTAATATTCACCATTTTTCCAAGGCTCGATCCCATAAATTCCTAAGCCAAGCTGTCGAACTCGTTTTAAAACAATCTCGAAGTCTAGCGCTGAAAAGTATTTAATTGAAGGTACATCAAACCCAGTGTTCAAATTTGTGAGGCCAGTGAAGACAAACTTGTCTAAGTATAATTCCTTTTTCAACCTGCCTTCTAATCTATTCATGCTTTTCTATTCATGCTTTTAGTTAAACCTTGTTTTTAAATTAATTGGGTTATCTGATACTGGCAATGGAGTACAGATTTGCAAATGCAAATTTAATGAGAGCCAAGTCGACCATTATCGACTTTCTTCTCGACCTGCACTACCTCCAACTCATCTGCACATTCCGCCAGCAAATCCGCCACGGTTTTGCTCAGTCCTGGATGCACCACTTCCGCCGCAATTTCGGCTAACGGCACCAACGCGAAGCGGCGTTCCGGCAGGCGCGGGTGGGGCACTTGTAGCTGCGGGGTATCTACTATCTCATTGTTATACAATAAGATATCAATATCGAGGGTGCGGGCACCCCAGCGAATGCGGCGTTCGCGGCCGGCTTGCTGTTCTACTTGCAAGCACGCCGCTAGCAATTGCTTGGGGCGTAAGGTCGTTGCGAGCTGCACGGCTTGGTTGAGAAAAGCAGGCTGATCTTCCAGGCCCCAAGCCGCCGTTTCGTACACTCCCGATACCTCCACCACACGCCCGGCCGACTCGTTTAGCAGCTGAATGGCTGTCCGCAGAGTGGCGGCTCGGTCACCGAGGTTGCCGCCGAGCAGGAGGTAAGCCGTGGAAAAATTAGCTTCTGCCATTATAGCCCGCGAAAGAAGGCAATAGTGCGGTCGGCGACTTCCTGCGCCTGCGCGGGCAGGTGGTTTTCATCCCAGGGGTGTTTGCCGCCGAACATGTGCCCGGCCCCCGGCACGATCACCAACTCAGATTCGGGTTTCCAGCTTTTCAGGGCGTGCGCCATTTCTACCGGCAGTGTTTCGTCCTGGTCGCCGTGGATAATAAATAAGGGCTGGCGGAGCTTTTCGCGCACGTTTCGCGGAATGTCGAGGCGCTGCTTATTAGCCAAATAATCTTCTACCAATTGATAGTACATGGGCATGCGCTGGCCGGTGCGCGAGTTGTCTACGTACTGCACACCGTTTTCCTTCCACTGCCGCATAATGTCCTCCGACCAGCGTTGGTCGATGTCGTTGATGGGTGCCCAAGCGGCTACTGCCCGTACGCGTGCGTCTTCGGCCGCTTTCAGCATCACCAGCCCGCCGCCGCGGCTGTGGCCCGCCAAATACAAGCGCGACAAATCCATTTCTGCTGCCGGAACGGGCGTGCCATTTGGTTCGTGCAGGCGATCCAGTAAGATGCCCAGGTCGTCAAGCTCTAGGCTAAAATTATTCTGACCGAAAGCCTCCATGTCCTCGAGGTCGCCGGTGCCGCCGGGCACCACGCCGTTGTGCGACAGGTCCAGCTTCACGAATACAAAGCCGTGGTTGGCAAAATAGTCGGCGAGCACGTTGAAATGTCCCCAGTCTTTGAAGCCTTTAAAGCCGTGCACAAACACCACTACCGGTTTGGGCTGGCCAGTGGGCACGTAGCGGGCATCGGCGGCGAAGGGGCGGGTGTGGCGGGTACTGCTCAGCAGAAACTCAACAACAACGGGTGACGTATCGACGGACATTTTCTTCAGCAAAAGTGCGGGTGAACAAATCGTAGTGAAAGTACGAGGCTAAAACCGCTACGGATACTGCGAGGTTAGGAAACCGTTGCGCCGCCCCGTATCATTGCACCGCCTTTACCCGTCGATGAAAGTATCCCTGGATCAAATACAGGCCCCTATTGCGGCCGACATGGAGGAATTTGAGCGCAAATTCCGCGCTTCCATGCAAAGCCGGGTGATGCTTCTCGACAAGATCATGGGCTACATCGTGAAGCGCAAAGGCAAGCAGATCCGGCCGATGTTCGTGTTTTTTACGGCCAAAATCTGCGGCGGCGACCCACTGCCCGAAGCTACTTTCCGGGGCGCGGCGCTCATCGAACTGCTGCACACGGCTACGCTGGTGCACGACGATGTGGTAGATGAGTCGAATTACCGCCGGGGCTTCTTTTCCATTAATGCCCTGTGGAAGAACAAGATAGCGGTTCTGGTCGGCGACTACCTGCTGTCGAAAGGCCTGCTATTGTCGCTGGAGCACGACGACTACGATCTGCTCAAAATCGTGTCGAATGCGGTACGGGAATTGAGCGAAGGCGAGTTGCTGCAAATCGAAAAAGCGCGCCGCCTCGACATTACGGAAGACGTGTACTTCGAAATCATCCGCCAGAAAACCGCTTCGCTGATTGCGTCGTGCTGCGCGGTAGGAGCGTCTTCGGCCGGCGCCGACAAAGCCACCATTGAGCGGGCCCGCCTGTTTGGGGAGAAAGTCGGCATTGCCTTCCAAATCAAGGACGACTTGTTTGATTACGGCACCGACGAAATCGGCAAGCCCGTCGGCATCGACATCAAAGAGAAAAAGATGACGTTGCCGCTTATATATGCCTTGCAGCAAGCCGATTGGCTCACGAAGCGCCGCGTTATTTTCAACGTGCAAAATAACGACGGCCGCAAAGACCGCGTGCAAGCCGTAATTGATTTCGTGAAGAAATCCGGTGGCCTAGACTACGCCATTGCTACCATGCAACGCTACCGCGACGAGGCGCTGACGCTGCTGCGTAATTTCCCGGAATCGCCCTCCCGTACGTCGCTGGAGCAATTAATCAACTACACCATCGAGCGGGAAAAGTAGCGGTATCGTAAGATCGGGCTACAGCAGGCAATGCCTTATTTTTTTTATAACTAATTAATAATCAATTGGTTATACAAAGAGCTGTCCTGGATATCCAGGACAGCTCTTTGTATGAGTTGACAGGGGTCGGCTGCTTCTCGGCAGAGTTGCCGCGATCCTTGGTTCAGACTAGACTTCCGGCTCGGCTACCTGGTAGCTTACGCTGCCTTGTGCTACTTCCGAAACGTCGAACATCACGCCGTCGAAGGTGCTTTTCACGGTGATTTCGTGCGTCATGTCGCAGCCGGGGCACTTTACTTCTTCTTTTTCATATTGCCCGTCGTCTTCCATGGAATTGGCCAGCAAGTCGGGTGCGGGCACGCCAATCAGGTCTGTAAATACTTCGGTGTGGCACTTGTTGCACTCGAATTTCAATCCGACGGTGCGGCCCTGAAGTTCATCGACGGGAGCAGGGGTGTTGGGTTTTTGCTGAATCCACATAAGCGGGAAAGAAGTTGGTGTTGGAGAAAGGAGCGAGAGCATCGGCGGCGCTCGTGAGGCGGCACTTGTTGGGAAGTGTACGCAAGGCATCTCAAAAAGGTGAAGCCCAGCCGCAATCGGCTCAGCCAGAGCAAGACCCACTAGCAGCGTTCGAGGCTTGTATTTACCTTTAGGAACAGCCCTCACTATTTCCCTATGCCCGCTAATTCGTCTGTTGCTGGCCGGTTGCCGGTGGTGCCGCGCCTGCGCTCGCTGCGCAACTCTATGGCCTTGGCAGCCAATCCGTTGCCCATGCTCGACTCGTACCTCAACGAGCTTGGTGATTCCTTGATTATGTATTTGGGTGGCGTGCAGAAATCGCTGCTGACCCGCGATCCGGGCCTGATTCAGCACGTTTTGCAAAAAAACCACCGCAACTTTCCGAAGTCGTGGATGTCGTTGGGCTTTGCCCGCTACATGGGGCACGGCCTGCTGACCAGCGAGGGTAACTATTGGCTCCAACAGCGCCGCCTGATTCAGCCCGGTTTTCACCGCCAGCGCGTGGCCGCACTTACTGATCTGATGCTGAGCGTAATCGACGATTGCCTGGACCCGCTGGAAAAACAGGCCGCGCAGCAGGGTGGGGCTGTGGAAGCGCCGGTGCACGAGATGATGACGACCCTGACGTTTCGTATCATTGCGCGCTCAGTATTCAGCAGCAATCTGCCCGAGGCCGAATTGCAACGCATGGCGTGGCTCATTACGGCGATTCAGGCGTTTTACGTGCGCAGCGTTCGGCAGCCGTACTTGTTTCCGTGGCTTACCGTAACCGGCCAGTATCGCCGCCATGATCAGTTTGCCGCCGAACTGCGCCGCCTGATGCTGAAGTACATCCGGGGACGCCAGCGCAGCGGCGAAATGCATGATGACTTGCTGCAAATGCTGCTCGATGCCCGCTACGAAGATTCCGGCCAGCCCATGACGGAAACGCAGGTGCTCGACGAAGCTGCCATTCTGCTCGTGGCAGGACACGAAACCTCGGCCAATGCCCTTTCGTGGGTGTGGTACCTGCTCGCTCAGCATCCGGAAGTAGTTGCGAAGCTGCGCCGCGAAATGGCGGAAGTATTGGGCGATCGACGGCCCACATTTGCCGACTTGCCCCGGCTTGGCTACGCCCTGCAAGTGGTGCAGGAAACCATGCGCCTGTACCCGCCCGCCTGGATCACGGATCGCATTAGCCTCGAAGACGACGAATACAACGGCGTATTCCTGCCCAAAGGCACGCTGATATCCATCTATCTCTACGGCGTGCACCATTCGCCCAAGCTGTGGGACGAGCCGGAAGTCTTTCGCCCCGAGCGTTTTGCGCCCGAGCAAGTACGCCAACACGCACCCTACGCCTACGCGCCGTTCGGCGGCGGGCCGCGCCTGTGCATCGGCAATCAGTTTGCGCTCACCGAGATGCAGTTGGTGCTTCTCGAAACCCTGCGCCGTTTCGACGTGGAGCCAGTGGTGCAGCCGCCCGTGCAACTGGAGCCGCTCATTACGCTACGGCCCCGCCACGATTTTCGGGTGCGGTTTCGGCACCGGACGTGAACCGGCGCGAACTTTCTGCTTGCTAATCTCTGCCATTAGAAAGCAAAAGCCGTCGGTTGTGCATAGCAGTACTATGCACAACCGACGGCTTTTTCGCAATTCATAACCGTCAGGTAATCTGATGGTTATGAGTTATTCTTTTAGTAGCTCGTCGATGGTTTTATTGAACTCAGCGATCTCGGCATCATAATATTTACCCGTGCCGGGGCCGGAGAAACCCGTATGGATCTTCCGTACTTCACCTTTTTTATCTAAGAAAATGGTTGTCGGAAAGGCCAGAACCTGAGCCAGTTGTGGCAACGACTTGCTGGCCGAGTCTTTGTTCGATACGCCGGCAACGGCGATGTCATATCCTACATGCATGCGTTCGCGCATTTTCACGAGGCGTTCCGACGCCTTCTTTTGGTCGGAGCTGCGCTCGTAGCCCAAGCCGATGATTTCGACGCCGCGGCTCTTGTTCTTTTCATACCACGGAGCCAGAAAATTGGTCTCGTCCATGCAGTTGGGGCACCACGAGCCCAGAATCTGCACCACCACCACTTTGCCCTTGTACTTGGGGTCGGAAGGGGAGATGACGCCGCCTTCGTAGATGTTCGGAAACTTGAAATCGAGCTTTTTCTGACCGGGCTTCATGCCCGTGAGCGCGTTAGCGTCGGGGAGTTTGGCGTTGGGATTTATCATAGCAAACCAAGTTTCATGACCGCTTTTGCCGCTGTAGAAATCGCCTTTTATACTGTCTAATGTATCATCTGCCAGCATGGCACCGGTGAACAAAAATCCATGGCTTCCGTCAAAAGTGGAAAGCTTCAGCGTACTACCATCAACCTGGCCCGCCAAGTACCGGTAGTCGCCGGTAGTCGTCAGGAAGGTGCCCGTTACGTCGGTGCCGTTTTGCTTGAAAATGCCCACTGCCGGATACGTTTTGCCATCGTCCTCTTTGAAGGTGACCGCCCAAGTACCGTCGAAGGACTGAGGCTTCGCATTGGAAACCGGAAACAGCTTCTGCTCGCCTTGGGTAGCGGTAAAGGGCACTCGGTACGGGTCTTTTGTGTCGTATTTTACCCAAGTGCCTTTCAGCTTATCGCTGCCATCTGCACGTACAACCAGCGCAGCATCAAAGGCGCCCAACCGAATGGTGGTAGAGTCGCCGGCGGCTTTGATTTCGTCGAGCTTTAATTTTTCCGCGCCGTTGCGCAGGTACACGGCCACGGGTTGGTTATTATTACCGGATTCTACTTCAAACAGAAATGGGATTTCCTGGCCCTGCGTCGAGAGCACGCCGCGCCAGGTACCCGCTTTCAGGTAATTGGCGTTGGTAGCGGCCGACTCGCCGCTGGCGGCTTTTTCGGAGGAAGAGGAGTTGGAGGTGCAGGCCGCCGCGGCCAGCGCAAGACCGGCCCCAGCGAGCACCTTGCGAAAAGAGAAGGCAACAGGCATGATGGAAAAGAAAAAAGAGAAATTCGACTCTAAACCAACGATAAGGGCAACTGGTTTTGTAAGGTAAGGGTACAAAGATAACTTTGGGTCTCGCAACGCAGGCCGCCTATATTTGCGTGCCCGCTCGCAGGAGCCTAACCTCTCACAATCTTTCCTTCTTTATTATGGCGTTTGACTTAGAAATGATTCAGGCCGTGTACGCCGGCATGGGGCCGCGCATTGAAGCTGCCCGTGCTGCCGTTGGCCGCCCGCTCACGCTGGCCGAGAAAATTTTGTACGCTCACCTGTATGGCGGCAATGTAACTCAGGCGTTTGAGCGGGGCGTTTCCTACGTCGATTTCGCTCCCGACCGCGTGGCTATGCAGGACGCAACCGCCCAAATGGCGCTGTTGCAGTTTATGCAAGCCGGCAAAGACAAAACGGCCGTGCCGAGCACTGTGCACTGCGACCACCTCATCCAGGCCCGCGATGGTGCCGAGGAAGACTTGGCCGTGGCCAACGACGAGAACCGCGAAGTTTATGACTTCTTAGCTTCGGTGTCTAACAAATACGGCATTGGCTTCTGGAAGCCGGGTGCGGGTATTATTCACCAAGTAGTGCTGGAAAATTACGCCTTCCCCGGCGGCATGATGATCGGCACGGACTCGCACACCCCGAACGCAGGTGGTCTGGGCATGATCGCCATTGGCGTGGGTGGCGCCGACGCCGTCGACGTAATGGCGGGCATGGCCTGGGAACTGAAATTCCCGAAAGTGATTGGCGTTAAGCTGACCGGCAAGCTCAGCGGCTGGACGGCTCCAAAAGACGTAATTCTGAAAGTGGCTGGTATTCTGACCGTTAAGGGCGGTACCGGCGCTATCGTCGAATACTTTGGCGAAGGTGCTGAAAGTATGTCGTGCACGGGCAAGGCGACCATCTGCAATATGGGTGCGGAAATTGGCGCCACCACTTCGGTATTCAACTACGACCAGAAAATGGCCGAATATCTGCGCGGCACCAACCGCGCCGAGATCGCTGATCTGGCTGAAGGCGTTGCCGCGCACCTGCGCGCCGACGACGAAGTGTATGCTCAGCCCGAGAAATACTACGATCAGCTTATCGAGATCAACCTGTCGGAGCTGGAGCCGCACGTCAACGGACCGTTCACGCCGGACGCCGCTTGGCCTATTTCGCAGTTTGCCGCCGCCGTACGCGAGCACGGCTGGCCTGCCAAACTGGAAGTAGGTCTGATTGGTTCGTGCACCAACTCGTCGTACGAAGACATCACCCGTGCGGCTTCCATCGCTGAGCAAGCCGTGAGCAAGGGCCTGAGCGTAAACGCCGAGTTCACCGTAACGCCCGGCTCGGAGTTGGTGCGCTACACAGTAGCTCGTGACGGCCTGCTCGACACGTTTGCTCAGATGGGCGGCGTAGTATTGGCGAATGCTTGCGGTCCGTGCATCGGGCAGTGGGCACGTCACACCGACGATCCGAAGCGCAAGAACTCGATCATCACGTCGTTCAACCGCAACTTTGCCAAGCGCAACGACGGCAACCCGAACACGCATGCGTTCGTGGCTTCGCCCGAAATCGTGACGGCTTTCGCCATTGCCGGCGACCTGACCTTCAATCCGCTTACCGACACGCTGACCACCAAAGACGGCCAGCAGGTACGCCTCGACGAGCCACACGGCCTCGAAACGCCACCCCAAGGCTACGCTGTAGAAGATGCTGGTTATCAGGCGCCTGCTGCAAGCGGCCTTGGCGTGCAGGTAATCGTTGATCCGGAATCTGATCGGCTGGAGCTGCTGGAGCCGTTTAAGGCCTGGGAAGGCACCGACCTCCGTGGGCTGCGTTTGCTCATCAAGGCCCAAGGCAAGTGCACCACCGACCACATCTCGATGGCTGGTCCTTGGTTGAAGTATCGCGGTCACCTGGACAACATCTCCAACAACATGCTCATCGGGGCGACCAACGCTTTCAACGGCGAAGCCAACTCGGTGAAGGACCAGCTGACGCAGGGCACGCCCTACAACACGGTACCTGCTGTAGCCCGCACGTACAAGTCAATGGGCATCGGAACGGTGGTCGTAGGCGACGAGAACTACGGCGAGGGCTCTTCGCGCGAGCACGCGGCCATGGAACCTCGCCACTTGGGCGTTCGCGCCGTGATCGTGAAGTCGTTTGCCCGTATTCACGAGACCAACCTCAAGAAGCAGGGCATGCTGGCTCTCACGTTTGCCAACAAGGCCGACTACGATCTGATCGAGGAGGACGACACCATCGACATCCTCGGCCTGACCGATTTTCAGCCCGGCAAGCCGTTGCAGGCCCGCCTGCATCACACCGACGGTGATACCGACCTCATCACGCTGAACCACACGTACAACGAAGGTCAGATTGAGTGGTTCAAAGCCGGCTCGGCCCTGAACTTGATCCGTTTGAAAGAAGCTAGCGGAAGCAATCTTTCGCAGAAGTAATTGGTAATCAAGTGTTTATAAAAGGCCGCTTCCTGCTTAGGAAGCGGCCTTTTTTATTTCTCCGCTCGTTTCGTTTGAAATCGTAGCGGCCTCAAATACACTTTGGGGCCGCTGCTGAAAATTTCCTTTCTTCCCGAATGAGTGCTTCTCCCAAACAGGCGATTTCGATTGTAGGCTTTTTCATCACACTGGCCGGGGCAATACTATTTTCCACGAAAGCCATTATCGTAAAAGCCGCTTTTGGCAGCACGCACACCGACGCCGTAACGCTGCTCACGCTACGGATGCTATTTGCCTTGCCATTTTACGTCGTGACGGCCTTTGTAATAAGTCGTCACAAAGACAATGTGCGCATGAAACCCCGAGAATGGGTATTGGCGATTTCGCTGGGATTTTTGGGGTATTATTTGAGCAGTTTATTTGATTTTGTTGGCCTACAATATGTGTCAGCTGGCTTGGAACGCCTGATTTTATTTTTGTACCCGAGCTTCGCAGTATTCATCAACGCGTATTTTTTCGGGCAGCCTATTTCCCGCATCCAAAAAGTGGCGCTGCTGCTTACGTACCTGGGTATTGCCATTGCCTATTTTGGTGAACTGCAACTGGATACAAGCAACCCGCATTTTCTTTTTGGCAGCTTTATGGTCTTCTTATGCGCAATTACTTATTCCATTTACATCGTTGGGAGCGGGAAAATTATTCCTAAAATAGGCGCTGCTAAATTCACCGCCTATGCGATGATGGCAGCGACATTTGGCGTATTTTCTCACTTTGCTTACACCGGTCATTTCCAGACTTTAATTACCGGAAAAGAGTTGTGGCAATTTGGATTATTATTGGCCGTAGTAGCCACAGTTTTGCCCACCTTTATGCTGTCGCAGGGCTTAAAAATGATTGGCTCCAATAATGTGGCAATTATCAGTGGGGTGGGGCCGGTGTCTACTATTTTGCAGGCGCATTTCGTCCTGGGCGAAAAGATATTCGCGGAGCAAATATTCGGAACCGTTTTGGTTGTGATCGGAGTGTTGCTGATCGGCTGGAAGCGCAAGCCCGCCGAACTACAGCCCGGCTGATTGGCTTACGCAAGCAAAAGCCGGCCTCCGAGGAGAAGCCGGCTTTTGCTTGGTTGTGGTGCCGTGCCCTACTTGGACGTGACGCTATTTGAGTTTTGTTTGACCATCTGGGCTTCCGAAATCGGCTGCCAGGTGCCGTCGCCTTTGCGCTCTTCGGTGAGCAGGCGCATGTGCGTGTCGTCTACTTTGGTCCGCGTCACGCGCGAATGGTTGGTGATGCCCATAAACGCTCCGTCGCCTTCCATAATCAGCTGGTTGTTGGCCCAGCCATTGCCCGTTGCCATGTTCCAGCCCGTGCCGGTTTCGCCGGCTTGCATGCTGGCCTGCACCCACCGCCGGCTATGGGGCTCGTAAGCCATCACCGGGACGTATTTGCCATCGGGCTTATTGGCTCTGGTAAGCATCATGGGGTGCTGCGGATCGAAGCGATAGACGGCGGTGTCTGAGAAAGTGCGTTCGGGAGAAATAGCGCTGGCGTATGACTTGCCGGTGGATATCCAGGTGCCTTCCAGCCAGCGGGCCGCTTCAATTTCGGGCAGCGGAGCAGTGGGCAGCATCAGCGCGGTAGGGTCGAGCTTCAGCACTTCGGCGGCCTGCTCGTCGTAGGTTTTGTCAGGATGCGGCGTCTGCAAATAAGCGGCCACGGCATCGGCGCGCTTGCGGTCTTCCGCGAGGCTTTGGGTGTACTGAGCCGGCGTCATGATCTTGCCAACGGTCAGCTCAAAAGTGCCCTGCGCGGCTTTGGGCTCGAAGGGCGCGACTTCCAGGCGGTAGCGCCCGGTTTGTGGTGCTACTAGCGTCACGTATTCGGTGCCCTGCCGGTCGGTTGGCGAATCGAAGGAGGCAATTTTCTTGCCGTCGGGGCCATAAGTATTGATTACGACATCGACGCCTTTTTGCAGCACGGTAGCTTTCAGCGCCTCTCCAGATTTTAGCTGCACCTGGTAGTCGTAGCTGGTGCTACCCTGCATGGGCTGGGTGACGGCTTTTCCCGCCTTCAGCATAACTGCACCCGACTTGTTCTGAGCCAGGCCCGAGAGCGACAAAACCAACAGAAGCGGCAAAACCCGAGTAGATTTTCGAAAATTCATGGCAATAGGAATAAAGGTGGGAAAGAGTTCAGTTGAAGAAGGTACACCTTTATTAATTCCTGATCAATCACATAATCATGTGATATTCAGATGTTTATGCCATAATAACGGAATTGTCACAACCAAGAAGATGCCCAGGCCCAGAAAATAAAAACGGCTGCCTTGCCGAAGCGAAAGCAGCCGAAAACGGCAGAAATAAAATGTGCTTAAAGGGTTAGTTGAGCCACACCTCGGCAACCGTTTCGAAGCGCCGGGCTGCAAATGCGCCATACGGAGCTTCAACGTGAAAACCGAGAATGTGTACCTGGGGTTGGCCGGTGTGAGCACTACGCAACACGCGCACCGGATACACGCGCCCGGCTTCGGGCCACTCGCCTACATAGTCTGCGGGGCGGCTGCTGGCGTCCACGCAACGAGCATAGTGCTGGACGGGAGAAGGTACAGGAAGCTTTACTTTCGACATATGCAAAGATACAAATATTTACTAAAACTAAAAAAATTGGAAGAAATAATTATATGATATATCAGGGAAATTATTGCGCAATGATAAGATTAAAATGAAATTAAGCCAGGAATATACCGCTATAAAAAACTATATTAATTGAACAATCTCAGCAGATGAGAAAAACAATTTGCTAAAAAAATTAGTAAATAGCAGCGTCGGTTGCGTAGTACTATCTATCGGCCTGCGTTCTATGAGTGAAGTTGTCTATTTCGAGTTGGCAGAGGATGCACTGCCGCTGGAGTTACCCCTGATGGCGTGCCCGGTGCCCGCTGGCTTTCCGTCGCCTGCCGACGGCTATTCCGATCAAACCCTGGATCTGCACCGCTACTTGTTTGAGCGGCCCGCTTCCACCTTTCTGGCCCAGGTAACCGGCGATTCGATGCTGGGCGCTGGCATCAATCCCGATGATTTTATTGTCGTCAACCGGGCTATTACTCCGGTCGATGGGCACATTGTGGTGGCGGTGGTGGAGGGTGAGCACACCGTGAAGCGGCTGCGGCAGGAAAACGGGCGCATGTGGCTGGAAGCGGCCAACGAGCGCTACCCAGCCCTGGAGCTGCCCGACGACTATCGGGTTGAGATCTGGGGCGTGGTTACCCATGTCATTCACCCTTTTATGAAAAAGAAAACGCCCGTTGCGGCCTGGGCCAACCAGCCCCGAAAATGGTCGCCGTCTTAGCAAGCCAAAACTATAGCTATGTACGCGCTAGTCGATTGCAACAACTTCTACGTCAGCTGTGAGCGTGTTTTTCAGCCGCGCTTCGTCGGGGTGCCCGGCGTGGTGCTCTCCAACAACGACGGCTGCCTGATCTCGCGCTCGGACGAAGCCAAAGCGCTGGGGCTGAAAATGGGAGATCCTTTTCACAAGGTGCGGCCCTTTCTGGAGCAGCACGGCGTGTGGGTGCGCTCGTCTAACTACGCGCTGTACGGCGATATGTCGCGGCGCGTAGTGGAGGTGCTCAGCTTGTTTACGCCCGAGGTAGAGGTCTATTCCATCGACGAAGCTTTCCTGAACCTGGCCGGCCTGCGCTACGCCGCTCCTGATTTGGTGCAGTATGCCACCGAAATTCAGCGTACGGTAGCCCAGCACGTAGGCATCCCGACCTGCGTGGGCGTAGCGCCGAGCAAAACGTTGGCGAAGCTGGCCAACCGCCTGGCCCGGAAGCTGCCGGAAACGCAGCCGCGGGTGTGGGTGCTCGATACTGCGGCCAAGCAGCAGGACGCGCTCCGGCGCATGCCCATCGGGGATGTGTGGGGCATTGGGCGGCGCTACGCCCTAAAGCTGCGTGACAACGGCATCGGGACGGCGGCTGAGCTGGCGGCCATGCCCGAGCCGTGGGTGCGGCGCCATATGGGCGGAGTGGTAGGCGTGCGGTTGTGGCGCGAACTGCACGGCGACTCTTGCCTGAGCTTCGATCCGCAGGAGTGCGACGACGAGGGCCAGTTGGTGTCCATTGGCGCCTCGAAGCGCAGCCTGACGCATTCGCGCTCTTTTGGCAAGCCGCTCTGCGAGCATCGTCTGCTCCGCGAAGCCGTGGCCACATTTGTTGCCCGCGCGGCCGAAAAGCTACGGCAGCAGGGCAGCGCCGCCCACGTGCTCACGGTACTGCTTGGCACCGATAAATACGCGCCCACTGCCGGCCCCAGTACCCATACCACCGTCGTGACGCTGGCCAGCGCCTCCGACAACACCAGCGAGCTTACCCAAGCGGCTCTACGCGGGCTGCGGGAGCTGGCCCGGCCGGGTGTGGCCTATCACAAAGCTGGCGTCGTGCTCAGTGGCCTCGAACCGGCCACGCAACGGCAAATGGGCTTGTTTACCAAGTCGCCCGAACTGTTAGCGCAGAGCAGCAAACTCATGGCTGCCCTCGACACGCTTAATGCTCGGTATGGGCGCCAAACGGTACGCTACGCCGTCGCCGCCGACCGCGATCCCGTTTGGCAGGGCCGTTCCGCTTTCCGCTCTCCACGCTACACAACGCATTGGCCGGATATCTGGAAAGTGAATTAATGTAAATAATTAATAATCAATTACTTATGATTTAAAATAATTCGCCTGCTCAACACCGTCTGCGGTCCGCGAATTTGCAACACATACACGCCAGCCGGATAACGGCGCAAGTCGAGCGTAGCACTTGATGCTCGGATTTTATCGGTCTGTACAACCTGACCTAAGGAGTTGAGCAGCAACAAGTTGCTGCCCACAAAGCCACTGGGTAGCTCCACGCGTAGCTGCCCGGTGGTAGGGTTGGGAAATACTTGCCACGAAGCCGCGAGGGTGGCGGTGCGAGTAGGCAGCACGGCGTTGTATTTGGCTTGGGCAGCCGTGGCGGCCGCTTGGAGTTGGGCTAAGGTATTGGCGCCCAAAACGGCAAAACCAACGGTTGCAGAGTCGCCGGGCGCTAAGGCGCGCAGCGTAGTGCCTACTACTTGCGACACATCGGTGCCGTTGGTTGGGTCGACGGTGCGCTGGCGTGTGCCGTTGCTGAGCGTCGCAAATTTTTCGGCGGCGCTGAACCCGTCGGCCAGGTACACCGGGCTGCCGGCCGGGGCCCGGTTATCGAGCGAGTAGCAAGTGGCGGGCCCGCCTTGCAGTAGCTTCACGCCCGCATAAAAATTGGGCGAACCTTTGTCGTAGGCGTAGCCCATGGCCCGCACCGAATCCCAGGCCGCCGCATTCCGATTGGGCTCGGGCAGCATATCCCAGTCCATGTACAGGCCCGCATACAGCGGGCGCAACGTGTCGGCGGTCACGTTCCGGAGCTTGTATTCAACAATCACGTAATCGCGGTTGGGGGCCGCGCTCCAGGCGTATGCGTGCTGTCTAATCTTCACGCCCACAGTGCGTTGCTTGGTGAGAGCAGGCAACGAATCCTGAAAAACTCCGAAGGCCTCTTGGTCGGCGCGAGCGCCGGGTTGCTGCACGGTAAGCTGGCCAAGCTGGTAAAAGTCCTCGTCGCTGCTCTTGCGGTCGTTGCGCAGCCGGTCGGAAACCCGCGTGGGCGAGGTAGCAACCAGCAAACCGCCTTCGTAGAGCAGGGCCCCGCTTTTCTGATACGCAACGCTCTCGCCCCAAGTGGCGCCCAGCCCGTCGTAGCCCACGTTGCCGCGGCTGGTGAGGGTCAGCAACAGCTCGTTTGCATCCAGCACCGCATACCCCGGATTGAGCGTAACACTCACATACTGATCGTCTTGGAAGCCGTTGGCAGCCGTAATATGGTACCGCAGCGTGGCCTTCGTGTTCAGTGGCACCGGCCCTGCCACCGTCAGGCGAAACGGCTTGCTGGCGTTGGTCGCGCGGCCCAGCGTAGGCAGGCTGCCCGCACTATACGTACCCTGCGGGACAGTGAGATAGGGTGAAAGAGAAGTTAAGGTAATCGTCAGATTGTCAACAGGTTGCAGAAGATTCTGAATCTCAATGCCTAATCTGAGCGAATCGCCGGGCGGCTGCACAAGGCGGCTGGGAGCAAAGGTGCTAGCCGTGATCTGGACGGCGCGCAGGTCGGTGAGGGCCACGGCGCGGTGCACGTTCAGGCGGCCCTTGCCCAGCTTGTCGCGGTAAGCCGTGTTGGCGGCAATAGCATAGATATCGTCCGCGGACTGTCGCAGCTGAGCCGCTACCTGCTGCGAATTGTACTGCGGAAACCGCGCCCGTACCAGTCCCGCCGCCCCCGCCACCATAGGCGCTGAAAACGAAGAACCGCCAAACAGCAAAGCGTAGTCAGCGTCGTTGTAGCCGTTGGTGCTCAGAATGTTAAGTCCGGGTGCCGACAGCGCTACGTGGTAGCTGTAGGTGGTGTAGTCCGTAATGGCGTCGGTGGCAGTCAGTTGGGCCACGGAAAGCACGTGGTCGTAGCTGGCAGGATAATAATCGAAATCGCCTTTGGTGTTGCCAGCCGCTGCCACCAGCACCGCATCGCGGTTGATAGCAGCGTAATTGATTACGTCCTGCTCAAACCGCGATTTCCCTTCCGCGCCGCCCCACGACATATTGATAACCTGGCACCCGTGATCAGCGGCGTATACAATGGCCTCATAACCAGCAAAATACCCGGTCGAGTTGGTGGGATATATCTTCAAGGGTAAAAACTTGCAGGCGTACCCGACGCCCGCTAAACCCACGCCGTTATCGGCGCGCCCAACCGCGCAGCCCGTGACCTGCACGCCGTGCGCGTTGCCCAACTGCCGGAACGCATCGTTGTCGTTATCAGCCAGATCCCAGCCCCGAAAGTTGTCGACGTACCCGTCGCGGTCGTTGTCAAGGCCGTCGATGGGGTCGGCGTAGTTGCGTTTGTACTGGTCCTTGAGGTCTTCGTGGGTGTAGCGCGTGCCCGTGTCCGTGATGCCGATCACGATGCTGGTGTCGCCTTTGGTCACGTCCCAGGCGCGGTACGCCTGAATGTTTTTCAGGTAATACTGGCCGTCGGCGCGCGTCGAATCGGCCAGCGGGTCGTTGGGCTGCGTGAGCGGGTCGCGGGTGTAAAGCGGTTCGGCGTACTCCACGGCACCGGTTTGCAGCAGGCTGCGGCAGGCTTTTTCGGGCGCCACGTCCGGGCTAAACCGGATCTGATAGACCAGCCGCAGGTCGACGGCGCCCGGCTTTTCGGGGTCGGGCGCAAGCGAGCGCGGAAATTTCTGCTGAAGAGTAGTGGCGCGTAGCTGCTGCAAGGCTTTTTGCAACGCCGGCACGGCTACCGCATCGGGGCTGGCCGCCTCGCGCAGCTCTGGCCGGAGCTTGAACACGAGCGTGCCCAGTTGCAGGGAGGTGCCCGGCGCCACCGGCCGCGTCTGGGCCATGAGCGGCCGGAAATGAAACAAAACAAGTGACACCAGCACCAACCCCAGGCGTAGCAGT
Source organism: Hymenobacter sp. BT491 (assembly GCF_014349165.1). Classification (NCBI taxonomy): domain Bacteria; kingdom Pseudomonadati; phylum Bacteroidota; class Cytophagia; order Cytophagales; family Hymenobacteraceae; genus Hymenobacter; species Hymenobacter sp. BT491. Next base: position 712,677 of record NZ_JACSJJ010000001.1, read on the forward strand.
GGTTTCATAGGCAAACAAGCAAAGCATTCGAGGGCAATTCTGTAAATTTAGCTTGAATTTGGGTGATTCTTTCCCCCAACTGGTTGTATGAAGCGCGAAGCATTACTGGCGGAAATAAGCCAACGCCGGACGGACGTGAGCAAGAAAGCGCGGCGGTACCGGCGGCTCAACATTGCCCTGCTCGTCGCTTCGCTTTTCTTCGGGTTGCTGGCCACCACACTGGCCGGCGACAGCGCCGCGGAGGGCAAATTGGTTGCGGCGAATGTGGCAGAAGCAACCACCGGCAAAGTACCCAGCACACTACCGCCCGGCTGGCGAAATGTGTGCCGGCTGATTGCCATCTGCACGTTTCTCGGAACGGCCGCCACCGGCATCAGCACCGGATTGAAAATCGCTGAGAATCAGTCGAAAGCCACCCTTTGCGTGGGCCAATTGAACGCGATGCAAATTGAGCTGTTAGACGAAAACCAGGACGAAGCCACGCTGCGCCGGTTGCAGGACGATCTGTTGAAAGTGTACAAAGACTACCCCGAATATTTTCTGTGAAAAGCCTCAGCCGAGCGCGCTTGCGCCGTTGGTTGTGCATCTTTAGGGGTTGTTTTGCGGAAATTCCACCAAGTTTTTACCCTTATCCATACTAATTCCGTCAGTTTCTAAAACCCATCATGACTGAAACCACCCAAAAACACCAGTCCACCCTCGACAACGCGATCAAAGCCCTGCACGGACGCACTTTTTTCGCGCATTTCCCCGAAAATCCCTCTCCCGACATCTACGGCGCCGACGCCGATCGCCTCGGCCGCGAAAAGTTTGAGGCCCACCGCAATCAGCAGTTTACGGAGCTGCTGCAAAGCGAGCCCGAGCAATGGGTAGGGCAGGAAGAATCGCCCTATGAGCAGCAGCCGCTGGGCGTCAAATACCCGTTTTTTTCGCCCGAAACGCTGGTGCAGCGCGCCCAAAAAGCGTTTGATCAGTGGCGCAAGCTCAAGCCGGCCCAGCGCGCCGCCCTCCTGACCGAAGCCCTCGACGGCATGCGTGACCGCTTCTTCGAGATCGCTTACGCCACCATGCACACCACCGGCCAAGCCTACATGATGTCGTTTCAGGCGTCGGGGCCGCACGCCGCCGACCGCGCGCTGGAAGCCATTGCCGCCGGCTACGAAGAGCAGACGCGCTTCCCGGAGGAAACCCGCTGGGAGAAGCCCATGGGCAAGTACAACATCACCCTCAACAAAACCTGGCGCGCCGTGCCCAAAGGCGTAGCCTTGGTGATTGGCTGCTCGACTTTCCCGACCTGGAACACGGTGCCGGGCATGTTTGCTAGCCTGGTAACCGGCAACCCCGTCATCATTAAGCCGCACCCGAAGGCCGTGTTGCCCATCGCCATTGTGGTGGCCGAAGTGCAGAAAGTATTGGCTGCACACAACCTCGACCCTAATATTTGCCAGCTAGGAGTTGACGCTGATAATCGATTGATTACCAAGGATTTGTGTGAAAATCCTGCGGTGAAGCTTATCGACTACACCGGCGGCTCGCAGTTTGGCGACTACGTGGAAAGCCTGAAGGGCAAAACCGTATTCACCGAAAAAACCGGCGTCAACAGCATCATCCTCGACTCCTGCGACGACCTCGACAAAGTAGCCCAGAACCTGGCGTTTTCGGTGAGTTTGTATTCGGGCCAGATGTGCACGGCGCCCCAGAATTTTTTCATTCCCGAAACCGGCGTGAAAGTGGGCGACCAGCAAGTGCCCTACGAAGAAGTGGTGCAGAAAATCGCGGCGGCCGTGACGGGTTTGGCTACCAACCCCAAGGCCGGTCCGCACGTGTTGGGTGCTATCCAGAGCTCGGCTACGCAGGAACGGGTGCAGCAATTGGCCCTCGACGGCGGCCGCAGCATCTTGGCCCATGGCACCGTCGACAACCCCACGTTCAAGAACGCCCGGACGTGCTCGCCCAGCATTCACGAGGTCGATGCCTCGCGCGTGGAGCAGTTCAGTCAGGAATTGTTCGGCCCGATCATGTTGGTTATCAAGACCAAAGACACGCAGGAAAGCATTCGGTTGGCGGCCCAGTTGGCCCGCGAGCACGGCGCCATCAGCTGCGGAGCCTACACCACCGACCAAGAGGTGAAAGAGCAGATCATGGACGAGATGAGCCTGGCCGGCACGCCGGTGAGCTTCAACCTCACCGGCGGCATCTACGTGAATCAGAACGCGGGCTTCTCCGACTTTCACGTCACGGGCGGCAACCCCGCCGGCAACGCCTCCTTCACCAACCCCGAGTTTGTGATCAAGCGCTTTACGTGGGTAGGCTTCCGCGAGCCGGCTGTGTAAGTATTTGATTGGTAGATAGATACAAAAAGCCCCGATTCCGGCCGGAATCGGGACTTTTTGTTTGAATGACTTACTGGAACACGCCTACTCCTACAAGCTCATCATCTCGCGAAACAGCACCGACTGCTTGCGCGAAACTTCTACTTCAGGGCCTTGCTTGAGCTTGATTTTGAGCGTGTTGCTAAACCACGGCTCAATTGTGTCGATCCATTTTAGGTTGATGATCTGCTGGCGGTTGGCGCGGAAAAACACCTTCGGGTCGAGGCGCGTTTCGAGGTGCTGCAAGGTGCGCGGGATGAGCGGCCGGTGCTCCTCGAAGTAAATTTGCGTGTAGCTGCCGTTGATTTCGAAAAGCTTGATATCGGCCAGCCGCACAAACCAGCACCGCTCGCCGTCTTTCACAAACACCTGATCCTGAGCCGAAAGCGGTGGGACGGCCCCTTCGTCGGGCGTGGCGGGCATTGTTGTTTGATTCCGGGCTTTTTCCAATGCCGCCGCCAGCCGGTTTTCCTGTACGGGCTTCAGCAGGTAATCCAGCGCGCTGACTTCGAAGGCGCGCAGGGCGTATTCGTCGTAGGCGGTGGTAAAAATCACCTGCGGCGCCATGTCCAGCGATTCCAGCAGGTCGAAGCCGCTGCCGCCGGGCATCTGGATGTCGAGAAACAGCAGATCGGGGCGCAGGGCCTGAATCTGGGCGCGGGCTTCGGCGGCGTTTTTGGCTTCGCCGACCACCGTGACGTCGGGGAAGGCCTGAAGCAGGTGGCGCAGCTCGGTGCGGGCGAGGCGCGAGTCGTCGATGAGCAGGGCGTTCATGCCGGGTGCGGTTGGGGAATGAGGGGTAGGCGCAGGCAGGCCGTTACGGTATTGGGCGTGACAGAATCGTTGTCGATGGCCAGCACAGCTTTGGGTCCGAAAAGCAGATGCAGCCGCTCGCGGGCATTGCGCAGGCCCACCCCTTCGTGGGTAGAATCAGTTTCGTAAGTGCCTGTATTACTAACGGTTACGTACAGCGCCTCTTGCGCTTCATCGCAACGGGCCGTGAGCGTAATCTGGCCGCCTTCGGGCCGCGGGGCGATGCCGTGCTTGATGCTGTTTTCGACCAGCAGTTGCAGCGTCATGGGCGGAATAAGCACGTCGAGGGCGGCAGGCTCGACGTCGAGCGAGTAGGCGAGGCGCTCTTCCAGCTGCACGGCTTCGAGCTCCAGGTAGTGCTCCACGATTTCCAGCTCGCGGGCCAGGGGCACTTGCTCGGTGCTGTTGAGCTGAATGGAATAGCGCAGCAAATCAGAGAGATGCGTGATCATTTGGCGGGCGCGGCTGGGGTCTTCGGTTACCAGCGCCCGGATGTTGTTGAGGCCGTTGAACATGAAATGCGGGTTGATCTGCGCTTTCAGGGTGCGCATTTCGGCATCGCGCACGGCCACGGCCAGCTTCAGCTTGTCAATCTCCACCTGCTTGTAGCGATCGAGGTAGTGTACGCCAAAATACAGCCCCGACCAGATGAGCATCACGACGAAAATCTGCAATCCGTAGCCGATATACTGATACCACGGGGCCGGGCCGCCCACGGCCGCCGGTGGACGCACTACATACACCACCAGCGTAGCAATAATGAGTTGGCTCACTACTGATACCACCCCCAAAGCACCCAGCAGGCGCGGCAGTAGCTTATCAGCGGGGAGGGTCACCCAAGCGTGGCGGCGCACATATTCGCGCAGTGCATGACTCAAGGCAAGCATCGTTAGGACTACGCACGCTTCCAGCCTCACCGCCAGCCACATGAACCTGCCAAAGATGCTGTACATCGCCACGCCTAGCGCTCCAAAGGCTATCCACCCCCCGAGTTGTAGGCTCCAATAAAGACGGGTACGGCGGCTCAGGGCGGGCATAAAGCAAAGATGCAGAATCGAGAAGTAGATCAGCTACAACGCTACTGAATTGTCGGGCTTCACTCACCGTAGCCCGACCTGTTGCTTGCTGTTTTCGCTGGGCGGTGGTTAGGAGCGTACTTTGCCCGCACGCTTCGCCGTCGCGTTTTGCTTCAAAAAAGCATCCGTTTGGGCAAAAAACCACTGCGTGTCGTCCCACATCAGAAAGTGCTTGCCGGCTTCCGACATTTCGATGCGGTGCTGGGGCAGCTTGGCGTATTGCTGCTCATAAATGGCGCGGGTGCTTTCCATTGTAGAGCCGTAAGCTTTGTAAGCAGCCCAGGCACCCAACACCAAGGTAGGCTGCTGAATACGAGCTACATCCGAGCGCAGGTCGGTGGTGTAGAGGTCGTACATGGCTTGGGCTACGGTGGCGGGGTCGGAGAGCTGACTCCAGCGCGAGGCCTGCGTAATGCGGGCCGTATCGGTCATCATACCCGCCGACATTTGCCGCGATTGGGCCACCGACATGTGGCCTTGGCGCATTTGCTGGCGCATTCCCTCAGCCATGGGCTTGGCCGCGTCGGCAGTCAGGTTAGCATTTTGCACCGCTGCCAGAAACGGCAAGGAATCTACAATAACGAGCGGACCGAGCGCGCTTGGGTCGGTGGCGCTCATCCACAGGGCCAAGAAGCCGCCCAGGCTATGCCCGATCACGACTGGCTTCGTAAGCTTTTCGCTTTTGACATATGTAAGTATCTGATTTCGAGCATCTTGCAAAAATTGATCGGAAACGGGCTGTGGGGCTGGCTGTCCGCCAAACCCTGCCAGCGAGATGACGTGGCATTGGTAGTCTTTCTGGTAGCGGGCCACGGTTTCGTCCCACACGGCGCCAGGGCAAGTGAGGCCCGGAATAAGCAGCATTGGGCGGCCTTTGCCCGTCACTTTTACCGTGAAAGTGGGATGTGCAGCCGGGTTGTCGGTGGCGTGGGCGGCAAGCGAAGCCAGCAGAAAAACGACGAGCAGCAACCCGATGGCTTGCAGGTGGCGGCGGAGGGTAAGCAGCAATTTCATAACGCAGGAGAGGTTGAGAGGTGAAATAATGTCCCAAACCTAGCGTCGGCGGCTGCGCAGCGAAACAACATTTAAAGGAACGGTAGCAAGACCATGCGAACGGTAAAAAAGCCGGCTGAATGGTTCTGCCCAGGCAAAGAAATGCCCCGCCTCGATCGTAAAATCGGGACGGGGCCAAATCGATGCCGCTTTGAAGCTACCTAGAGCTAAATAATATTGCGCAGATCGTCGCGCAGGCCCTCGATGCCGCGCCAGATTTCTTCCCAGGTCGTGCGCTCGTGGTGGGAGCCGTTGGGGTCGGTATCGGGGGCGGGGCCGAGCTGCTCGGCAAGCTTGGCGCGCTTTACTTCCAGCGCCGCAATGTGCTCATGGTACGTATGATGCGAGTTGGCCGTGGTGGCATGCGCCCGGTTCCGCAAGGTCTTGATTTTGGAATCCAGCTCTTCGAGCGCTTGGCGCAGGTTGGCATCCGACAGGTGCTGCGGCGGACGCATGTGTTCGGGTTTGGGCGTGTAAGTCATGGTCGTAACAACTGGCAGAAGGCGTGGGCAGCTAAGCCAGCCAAGCTTCCGGGTGAGATACTTCAATGTACTGTCTTTTTCGGCGAAAGGATGCTGAAAAAGGCCAACAATTACTGAACAATAAGCCCGCCGCTACTCAGGAAGCATCGAACACTCTTGGCACGCCCAACTCACGGGCCAGCGGCGCGGCGCCCGAATTCCAGAGCCGCGCGAGTAATTGGTTGATGTCGGCGCTCAGCTCCAAGTGGTAATCGGGGTGCAGCTTGCCGGTTTGGCGCAGCATTTCGTGGGTACGGCGAGCCAAATGTTGCAACAGCGGCTGCGTGGGGCCGTGCAACCGCGCCACTACTTGCGGCTGGTGCTCAAACACGCGGTTGAGCAGGCGCACGGTCAGGTCTACTTCCCCGAATGCATCGTCCGTGATTTTGGCGTGGTACGCAATGCGCGCTTGCAACTGCCTCACAATCAGCAACAAGTCGTTCGGGCTTTGGTGGAAGCCCCGCACTGGGTCGTCGATCTGGCGGCGCAGGTATTCGCGGCGGTCCTCCAGCGCCTCCGGGCCTTCCAGCAGCCGATACGTGAGCTGTTCGCACAGCACCGAATCCTGGCTGACGAGGCGGGAAAGCAGCTGGTCTTTTTCCTTCTGCGGCAGATTGAGGAGGGCTTTGCGCAGGTCAGATGGGAGAGCGGGCATAAACAACTTGCGCCTGGCACAAGCCAAGCAGTTAGTGCTTTATAAGTATTTGATAATGTGATTGTTATGAAGTAAACTCCTAGGGCTCCGCAATAGCTATTGCGCTTCGGAAGTATCTGCAAAAGCCCTAGCACATCATCTGCTTACCAAAACGTTTTTTGAGTGACAGAAGCTCCCGCAGCCTGCGTTTAGGCTACTTTTTCCAGCGTTTCTTCTTCCGGCACCGAAAGTCCCTGGAGGGCCAACTGGTGCTTAGCTTCGTCAAACTCGTTCTCGCTTTTGGCGATGACGAGCGTGGCCACGCCGTTGCCGATCACGTTGGTGATGGCCCGCGCCTCCGACATAAATCGGTCCACGCCGAGCAAAAGCGCCACGCCTTCCACCGGAATGACTTTGGTAGCCGCCAGCGTAGAAGCCAGCACAATAAAGCCCGAACCCGTCACGCCCGCCGCGCCTTTCGAAGTCAGCATCAAAATGCCAATTATGGTAAGCTGTTGAGTGATTGGGAGTTGTATGCCGAAAGCCTGCGCCAGGAAAATGGTCGCAATGGATAGGTAGATGGAAGTGCCGTCGAGGTTAAACGAGTAACCCGTCGGGATCACCAGCCCCGCCACCGACCGCGAGCAGCCGTAGCGCTCCATCTTGTCGATCATGCGCGGCAAAGCCGATTCCGACGACGAAGTGCCCAGCACCAGCAAAATTTCCTCGCGGATAAAGCCCAGATAGCGCCACAGGCTGAGCCCATAAAACCGCATGACTGCGTTCAGAACCACGAAAATGAACAGGAACATGGTCAGGTACACCACCAGCATCAGCTTGCCCAGTGGCAGCAGCGTGGCAATGCCGTACTTGCCAATGGTGAAGGCCATGCCGCCAAACGCCCCCAGCGGCGCCAGCTTCATCACCAGCGCCAACACCCCAAACGTCGCGTGCGACAGGCGCGAGAACGTCTGCATCAGCGGCTCGCTGTACTGCCGCGGAATGCGCCCCACGGCCACGCCAAACAACACCGCAAACAGCAAGACTTGCAGCACGTCGCCTTCGGCAAACGCCCCAACCACGCTGTGCGGCACGATGTGAGTAAAAAATTCCACCCAGTTCATTTCGCTGGCCTGCGCTGTGTATTTGGAGGCTTCGGCGGCCTGCGTGGCCGTTTGGGTAGCTACCGACGCCCGCGCGTCGATGCCCACGCCGGGTTGGGCCAAGTTAGCAGCCGTAATGCCGATTACGAGGGCCAGCGTCGTCACGATTTCGAAGTACAGCAGCGCCTTGCCGCCTACGCGCCCCACCTTTTTCATGTCGCCCATGCTGCCGATGCCCAGCACCACGGTCAGGAAAATGATGGGCGCAATGAGCATCTTGATCAGGTTGATGAACGTGTCGCCGATGGGCTTGAGCGCCGCCCCAAACGTGGGGAACAAGCTGCCGACCACAATGCCCAGCGTGATCGCCGTAAGAACCTGAAACGTGAGGTTAGAAGAGAGTTTTTTCATGCAGAAGACCGAGCAAAAGGAGCAACAAAGTACGCCGCCCCAGCCGGAAGTACGCCGTGCGCTTGATAATGGCTAAAGCTAAAGATTAAGCGCGAAGCGCGCCTGATGAACACACAGCGCTGATGTGGCTTCTAAGCACTTTTAAAGGCGGCGATGCCAAAAAGGCGGTCATGCAGAGTGTGAGCGAAGCATCTCTGCCGCTTCGTTGAGTTACTAACCAGTAGAGATGCTTCGCTCACGCTCTGCATGACGCACAAGTGAGAGAAATGCTGATTTAAGGCCGCGATGCCAGGCCAATGTCAGATTTGACCATTTTCCAAACGGATACCGCAGCAATAAGTAGAAGCAGATAGATTGATATTCGCCAGGCTGAATCGTACAAAGGCTGCCAAGTAGCTAGCTCCCAAAACGAATTAGTCCAGTTGTCGAAACGATCCCAAATTGAAAGTGGCTTTGGGGTGAAGTGATAGTCAGATCTACCACAGGAAATTATTGGCAGCGAATCCTTGCTACGCTTGACGGAATCACTATAGGGAGAACGCCGGTCGGTAAAGGCATAAAAGGCTGTGGGGGCCCGTCGAATATCAAGCCAATACTTCTGCATGCTATTGATATTCATTATGTCAAATAAACGAACTAAGCTACCATACCGGGCTTTATCAGTAAAGTACACACGCAATCCTCTTGCATGTGCTGTATCTTGTTGATAGCCTGAGGTTAAGCTGTAAGCTGCCAGAAGCGCAAGAGAATCGTGGGTGTGATTTCCGTTCACTACCATATCATCCCACTTACGGAACTTGTTTAAGTTCTCTTGTGGTAAATAAATAGTTGGGTCCCAAAAATTTCGGGGCTGGAGTGGCGGCATCGTGATCACCATGACGGAATGACGACGTAAGTGAGAATGTTTGGCTATCTGCATGCAACCCAGCAACAGCACAAACCCAAGCGCCAGCAGCCCCGGCGGAAATAGCAGCTTGCGACGGTGGCGGCGGAGAGTATGCATAGAAAGCGAACGGCTGAAGGGCGTTATCTATTATCCATTCAATATAGGGCTTGTGGTGCAGCGGGAAAGCGCTGTATCTCCACAACTTCTCTTGCCGATTTGCAGTTAGGCACAACGACCTCTTTGCTTGTTCATGCCCTACCGCTACTGCCTGCCGCTTCTACTGCTGCTGCAACTTCCGCTGCACGCCCAAAACCGTACGCCAGCTTCCCCCGACACGGCCCACGTCATTACGCTGCCCGAAGCTACGGTAGTCGGGTACGGGCAAAATCTGCCGCTGCGGCGCACGGCGGCGGCCGTGGGCGTGATTGATGCGCAGGTAATCAACCGATTCAGCCAAACCTCGCTGACGCAGGCCGTAAACACGCTGCCCGGCGTGCGGCTCGAAGAGCGAGCCACGGCGAGCTATCGTATCAGTGTGAGAGGCAGCACGTTGCGTTCGCCGTTTGGAGTGCGCAACGTCAAGACGTACTACAACGACATCCCCTTCACCGAAGCCAGCGGCAGCACCCCCTTCAACCTACTCGACCCGGCCACAATCGGGCGTATCGAAGTAATCAAAGGTCCGGCCGGCAGTGTGTACGGCGCGGGCACGGGCGGGGTGGTGCTACTCAGCAACCGGCGGCCACTGGCCGGCGAAGCGCGGGCGCAGGTGGGCACTACCGTGGGTAGCTACGGGTTGCGGCGCTATACCGTGGTGGCCGAAAGTGGGTCGGCTCAAGGTTTTGTGCGGGCACAGTACGCGCACCAATCCGTGGATGGCTACCGGCAGCAAAGCGCCCTGCGGCGCGATGTGCTGGCCCTCGACGGGGAGTTTTCGCCTTCCGGCAAGCAAACGGTAGCCGCGCACTTGCTCTACACCGACCTCGATTATCAGCTGCCCGGTGGCCTCACGCGGACGCAGTTTGAGCAAAATCCTCGGCAAGCGCGCCCCGGCACGGCCACGGCGCCGGGTACGGTGGCGCAACGCGCTGCTTACCGCTCGCGCGCAGCCTTGCTGGGGTTGAGCCATGAGTACCGCTTCACCGATCGATTTACGAACAAAACTACGCTCTATACTTTGGGTAGTTTTATTAAAACGCCGTATTTGATTGATTATGAGCGTAATACCTTGGTAGGCTGGGGCGGGCGCACAGCATTTAGCTACCGCAGTACGCTTCTCAATCGAACCATTCGGCTCACGGCAGGCGGCGAGTTTCAGAGCGGCTTTGAGAACTCCCGCAACTACCAAAACCGCGGTGGCGTGCCCGGCGCGCTGCGCTACGACGACGAAATCCGGACGGGCACGGGCTTTGGCTTTGCGCAGGCCGACTACGAGTTGCCGGCCGGGTTTTTGGTCACGGTGGGCGCGAGCTACAACCGCTTGCGCTATCGCATCGAGCGGGCCTCGGATGCCGCGGCCCAGCCTGAGAATTACCGCTTCGAGCGCGATTTCCGACCGCAGGTGTCGCCGCGAGTGGCACTACTGAAAGAACTGACCGCTCAAATATCGGCCTACGCCAGCGTGAGTACCGGCTTTTCGCCGCCTACCGACGAAGAAATCCGGCCTTCCGACGGCAGCCTCAACCGCACCTTGCAGGCCGAGCGCGGCACAAGCTACGAAGTGGGCACACGCGGCAACTTGTTGCAGAATCGCCTCACGTTCGACGTGGCACTGTTTGATTTTCGCCTGAAGCAAACCATCGTGACGCGCACTACCGACTTGGGTACCAGCGTGTTCTTCAATTCCGGCTCCACGCGGCAGCGCGGCCTCGAGGCGGCCGCCAGCGGCTGGCTGTGGCGCACCACCGATTCGCTCCGGACCACGGGCCTGCGCCTGTGGGGCAGCTACGCCTACAACCATTTCCGCTTTGGCCACTACCTCTCCAACGACCAAGATTACAGCGGCAATCGCCTCACCGGCACGCCTCCGCACACGCTCTCCGCAGGCCTCGACTACAGTCAGCAACTGGGTTTTTATGCCAGCCCCACGCTCAACCACCAAGCCCGCCTTCCGCTCAACGACGCCAACACGGCTTATGCGGCCGGCTACTGGACGTTCGCGGCGCGTATCGGCTGGCGGCGTACTTTCATAAATCATTTAGGGACAGATGTTTATGCAGGCGTCGAAAATGCCACTAACCGGCACTACAGCCTCGGCAACGACCTGAACGCCTTTGGCGGACGCTATTTTCAGCCGGCGCCGGGCCGTAACTACTATGGCGGGGTGCTGTTGGGGTGGCGTTGGTAGATAATAAAAAAGCCGTCGGCAAGGCCAGCGGCTTTTTGGGGTAAGCAGGTTGAAATGTTATTTCTGGACTACAATGCGCAGACTTTCAGTGGATTGCCTGGTTTTCAGGCGAGCCACGTAAATGCCACTCGCCATATTCTCGCCGATCTCGAAGCGATAGGCCTGATTAGCTTCGGCCCGCCCCGCGCTGATGCGGCTCACCAACCGGCCCTTCAGATCGAATATTTCCAGCGAATACTGCTGCGCGTCGGGTAGCGCAAACTCCAGAATGGCCTTGTCGGAAAGTGGGTTAGGGTAGACTTGTAAGCTATTGATAATCTGATAATTATCATGGGAAACGCGTTGGTTGGCTTGGGTAGCCGTTGTTGCTAGCGAGGCGCATTGCAGCGTCACTTGGGCGGCATCGCTGGCGCTACAACCATTGCCTGGAGCATCAAATCGGCCACCGCCATCAAAAAATGGCTCCGTGACGGTGAGGGTGTAGGTACCGGCCGCGTCCACGGTTGGTTTGGCCATATTGGCTCCCGACACAATATGCCCGCCATTGGAAGCCACCCACGCGAACGTCAGACTTTCCACCGCAACAAAAGGCGACTGCGAAACGCCCGAACCGTCCAGCGTGACCTGCCGGTTGGGGGTAGTGCAAGTGATGATTTTGTCGGGGCCGGCACTCACGATGGGCGGCCGTTTGTCTTCCGTTACCGTGAATTGCTGGCGGCTGCTACACCCCTCGGGAGAAGTTTTGGTGATGGTATACGTATCGGGCTTATTGACCCGGAAAAAGCCCGTCTGGTCGTTAGCCACCACGATTTGACCGCCCGAAGTAGTTACCGTGTAAGTGGAGCCGGCCGCTTGCAGCACAAACTCATCGAAGAGTGTAGCCTCGCTTCGACCACAGTTGAGCACGGTTGGTCCGCGCACCAATAGCGGCGGGAAGTTGCCTTCCTTGGTCACCTTTACCTCGTCCGAAGCACTACACCCGTTGCCGGGCGCTGGGCGCTCCACACTGGGTGCCGGTTCGGTTGCGGTGAGCGTGTAGGTACCGGCCGCATCTACAATCGGAGTAGCCGTATTGGCCCCCGATACGATATGCCCGCCGTTAGAAGCTACCCAGACGTAGCTGAAAAGCAGATCGACACCCGATTGCGAAGCGGCCGAGCCTTCCAGCGTTACTAGTCCGTTGGGGGTGGCGCAGGTAATGGCCTTGTCCGGGCCGGCGCTCACGATGGGTGGCCGTTTATCTTCCCGGACCTGAATCTGACTGGTTGCGCTGCACCCGTTCAAGTCCGAGGTGAAGGTTACGCTGTATGTGCCCGGCCTATCGATGACCGCGCTGATGGCATCGGCTCCCGACACGATGTGGCCATTGGAGGTGCTCCAGGCGTACGTGCCCGTTCCGGGCTGGGCAATGGCTATCAGTTTTGTTTGATTATCAGGGCTTTGGCAATTGATAACCGGATTGCCCTGAATGGTAAGCAGAGGCGGAGGCAGCAGCGAGCCCAGCGAAACGTTGAACAGGCTAAAATCTTCGAGGCGACTGGTGTAGTTATTCGCCGCGCGCGTCTTGACCAGCATGGTCGAAGCATTGTTGCCGCAAGCGCTGGGCGGCAGCACGTGCAAGTCCGTTAGGTTAATGGCGCCTTCTACAAACTGAAAAATCTTGGTGGTGCTGGATGGCGCCCCGTTGCGGGCAAACGCTCGGTTGGGTGCTACTGCTTCTACTTCCTCGGCGTTGAGGGTTACGTAAGCGGCGTCATCAGGCAGCGGGAGCGGCGCCGACCACGCGTAGCCAGCCCCTTGGGCCTCCCAGCGCCGCAGGGCCAGGGATGGGAAAAGACCGAAACTGTAGTTGACGACCAGCAGCAAATCACCCACGGTCCGACCGCCCTGCGCGCCGTTGCCGATCAGCTGGCCGGTGGCAGTTTCCTTGCGAATGCCCCGCTGATTGTATTCAAAATCGAAGTAAGTGCCGCCAATGGCCAGCCGGGCCTCCGCCCCAAACACAAACCATAACTTGCCGCCAATCAGCGCGATATGGCCGTAAATGTTGGTTAGGTCGCCGTTTGGCGAAGCGCCGCGGCCGTCCGTTTCGAAGCGGAAAGGGGATGCTGCGGCACTGATATCGTCGTCGTTGTTGTTTTTGTTGCCCTTAAAAACGTCTTGCTCCGGCTGGGTACTGGCCGGCCCATCATTACCATCAACAATCCAGAAACTTCCGGTAGTTGGGTTTACGCCCGGCACCACTAGCCCGGCGGTACTGCCGGGTTTTAGCACATTTTGCCAGTCGGGCGCGCCGTTGTTTTCGAAGTTGCCATCTACCTCAAACTTACCGCCTACTGTCCCGGGCGTACCAAAAACTCTGCCTTGTCCTACAGCCCGGTTTGCAACCAGGAGCAAGGGCAGCAACATCAGCAGCACAGCTAGTCGGCTGCCAGACCAAGGCCTACGCCCGTTAGAGACAAATGCCTTAAAGACAAACAAATACAAGATTCGCATTGCTTTGTCGGTTTTAAAAGTACAAGCACGCAAATGGAATTGCTGTCACTAGCACACAGATCAGACTGGGCTGCGCCTGCAGGTAAAGCGCAGCCGAGGCGCTCGGAGCACCTTCGCTCAGAGAAGCACCCTTGGCACGGCAGGGCCAGTTGTTGTAGGGTGTGATCAGTTTTATGTAAGTAATTGATTATTAGATTTTTGTATAATATTGGGGAAGTGGGTTATTGAGGCCGTCACCAGTAGTGGGGTATAGCCTAATTGCAAAAATCAAGCAGTTGACAAACGGTGCGGTATTGAACCGGGAAGTACAAAAAAGCAGTTCGGTGACTTGCTATATGCAGGTTATATAATATAGCGATTTTAGTTTTCTTAGAACAGTATTTTTTATAAAATATATTACATTATAACTTGTTTTAATTATATTATATCCATTTACTGCTTTTTCATTGGCGACAAGAAGATCCTACAACTGCACATGAAAAAGGCTGACAACCATCGGTTGCCAGCCTTTTTCATATGTACCAAGCCGCTGTTATTTATTCATAATCAGCCGCATGGTTTGGGTGGATTTATCAGTAGTCAGGCGTACTACATACATGCCCATCGCCAATTCTTTGCTCGTAACCTGGAAGCGGTACGTGCGGCCGGCTTCTGCCTGGCCTGCGGCTACCCGATTTACCAATCTGCCCTTCGCATCGAACACCTGCAAGCTGTAGTGCTGTGCATCGGTGAGGCTGAATTCGATGGTAGCTTCATCTTCAGCTGGGTTCGGGAAGATGTTTAGGAGCTGGGCACGGCTGGCTACATCTTGCTTGCCGCCATCCAGCTGCGATGAGGTAGTCAGCGAAGAGGTCAGCGTAGTCGGAGCCGACTGGAATCGGATCAGGATGCGGCAGGCATCGAAACCCTTGTTGATCGCATCCAGGGCATCGGTCAGGTCGCTGAGGGTTTTAGCGGAGGAATTGCCATCACCCAACGCCGCATTAGCCATTACATACAGCTGCTGCACCGTTTTTCCTTTTGCCATCGACGGGAAAGTGAACGTCTGTTCTGATCCGGAAACCGGCGCATCGGCTGTGCCCGTGCAACTGGCTGCTTTTGCCGTGATCATGTACAGATCGGAAATGACAAGGCCAGCCAGGTTGGTGTTGGTCGACTTGCGCAGGTTCAACCCAAGCGAAATCGTCTGGCCCAGCAGCGTATTGTCGAACCTGCCGTTGTTCAGCGGCACAGTACCAGGCGTGCACTTGGTGGGCAAGTTGCTAAACGTATTGTTAGCAGCAGGCAATGGTTTCGACGTTCCACCGGCGGGCAACCGCGAGTTCAGGCAGGCTGCATCGGCGTACGTGATGTTCAAGGAGCGTCCGGCAACACCAATGTATAGATCGGTGGTTAACAGGCTCTGAATCAGTTGCAATGCCGTTTTGCCACTTGCGCATTCTTTTCCGTTCGTGCTGCCATAGAAGCCCTGCGTGAGGGTGCAGAATTCAGCGCAGGCGTTGATGGTCACATCGAGCTTGGCCCGGGGACCTTCACAGCCGTTCGTGGTTTGGCTGACGTAGTAGCTCTTCGTGCCTACTGTGGCAGTACTAGGGATTGGCGCAGTACTGGAGCCTGTGCCGCCAGTTGCGGCGGTGTACCACAATAGCCCCGTACCGGTAGCGGTTAACGCTGTAGCTGTGGCTTTCTGGCAGTAAGAGACAGGTGAAACGCTCGGCGCGCCCGGCAAAGGCTTGACGGTAATAGAGGTTTTGCCGCTGTTGGCGCAGGTGGTGCTGGTGGCCGCCACCGAGAGCGTGAGCTCGAAGGTGCCCACGCCGGCCGTGGCGGGCGAGAAGGTGAAGCCATCGACTAAGTTGCCGCTCACACCCGTGCCGCTCCAGGTGCCGATCTTAGCCAGGGCGACGGAACCGGCGTTGGCGCACACTGGGCTATAAGTTCCCGGCGTAACAGTAGCCAGAGGCTTGACAAGCACGTCAATCTTGGCACGGGGTCCCTCGCAGCTGCTGCTGTTAGTCTGGCTAACGTAGTAGCTGGATGTGCCGGCCGCTGTGGTGTTGGGCGTGGGCGCCGTGCTGGAGCCCGTGCCGCCGGTAGCGTCTGTATACCAGAGTAGGTTACTGCCGGTCGCCGTCAGCTGGGCGGCAGTCTCGTTCAGGCAGTAGGCAACGTTACTCACGCCGGGCAAACCGGGCAGCGGGTTGACGGTGATGGACGTTTTGCCGCTGTTGGCGCAGGCTACATCAGTAGCTGCCACCGAGAAAGTAAGCTCAAAGGTACCGGCTGTAGTCGGCGAGAATTTGTACACCCCGTTGACTAGGCTCACGCCCGTGCCAGACCAGGTGCCACCCGAGGCCAAGGTAACGGGACCGGCATTGACGCACAACGGGCCATAGCTGCCTGGATCGACGGTGGCCAGAGGCTTGACAAGCACGTCAATCTTAGCGCGGGCGCCTTCGCACTCGTTCGTAGTCTGGCTAACGTAGTAGCTGGATGTGCCGGCCGCTGTGGTGTTGGGCGTGGGCGCCGTGCTGGAGCCCGTGCCGCCGGTAGCGTCTGTATACCAGAGTAGGTTACTGCCGGTCGCCGTCAGCTGGGCAGCAGTCTCATTCAAGCAGTAAGACACGTTGCTCACGCCGGGCAAACCGGGGAGGTCCTTGACGGTAATGGAGGTTTTGCCGCTGTTGGCGCAGGTGGTGCTGGTGGCCGCTACCGAGAGCGTGAGCTCGAAGGTGCCCACACCAGCCGTAGCCGGCGAGAATTTGTACACCCCGTTGTCCAGGATCACGCCCGTGCCGCTCCAGGTGCCGCCCGAGGCCAAGGTAACGGGGCCGGCATTGACGCACAATGGGCCGTAAGTCCCTGGGGTTACGGTAGCCAGCGGGTTGACTGTCACCGACGTGCTGCCGCTGTTAGCACAGGTGGTGGCTGTGGCTGGCACAGAGTAGGTGAGGGTGTGCGGGCCTACGCCGGCCGTAGCAGGCGAGAAGGTGAAGCCATCAACTAAGTTGCCACTCACCCCGTCGCCACTCCAAGTACCACCGGTCGGTGAGCCACCTAATGTTGCAACTGCGCCGTTGATGCAGTACGGCCCGTAGGTGCCTGGCGTGACGGTAGCCAAAGGCTTGACGAGCACATCTATTTGAGCGCGGGCGCTTTCGCAGCCATTGGTGGTCTGACTGACGAAATAGCTGAATGTGCCGGCCGCTGTGGTGTTGGGCGTGGGCGCCGTGGCAGAACCCGTGCCGCCGGTGGCGTCCGTGTACCAGAGTAGTTCTGATCCAGTCGCTGTCAGGGCGCTGGCTACGTCGCCCACGCAGTAGGCAACATTATTCACGCCGGGCAAACCCGGAATGGGGTTAACAGTTACTATGACCGAGCAGGCTTGATTGCCAAATCCTATCTTACTGATTGTTACCGACAAAGTGTAAGTTCCGGCTCCGGTAGCCCTTGCAGCTACACTCGAAGTTGTTCCGGAAGAGGTTGTAACAGTGTTAGTTACATCGGAGCCCCCAACAACGATAACGCCGTTGCCGGTAATAGTCCAGGTGTAAGTAGCCCCCGAAACGTCGGAAGTGGCAGTATGCGTAGTGGTAGTGCCTACGCACACAGGACCTGCCGCTGGCAAAGCGCAGGTCGGGAAAATGATTTCGTTGACGTTTTTAAACGGAACAGTCTGATTGCCGACAGAAATAACATCGGCAGTAGGGGCTGTAACACTTGCCGATGCAATGGCGCCCTGCAGGTTTCCGGTGGGGTGGCTACCTGGGTCGCAGGCGATGCGAACATCTACGCGCACAACCACACTTTCACCCGCCTCCAAACCAGTTACGGTAACCGTACCCTTTAGCGTGCTGCCACTCTGAAACAGTGGGCCGGTGAGTTGTTCGCCGGAAAGAGCAGCCGTGCTGTTGTTATTGCCGGTTATCCCCGAATCGGTTCCGCCGCTACCTTCGCCGCCTACGTTGCCGTAGTTAATCTGTACGTTCGCGTCGACGATATCTGCCAGTGCAACACCGGATTGGCCGGTAGCATCAGCTAAGAATGAATAATTCAGGGCAATAGTTTGTGAGCCTACAGCAGTTGCCTTAACCGTGACTTTTGTGAAATACGTCACGATATCGCCGCAGGAGAAATCGCCGCCTTCCAACGATTCTACTACATCCTCGGTTTTTCCAATCGTGCGATTATCATACGCGCCGCCACCGGTAGCATGATTGTAAGTGCCCGGCCCGGCCGCTACAAAATCCAAGCTGAAGTCACCACCCGATCGCGAATTTTTAGCCGAAGCCAGTGCCACCTTGCCCGATAGCTTAGCAGCTCTCAGGTCCGACGCCAGTGCATTCGCTGATACAAAAAGCCCGAGCAACAGCGCAAATAAAGCAAGCAGCCTCAGGCTTATTACACTTCTGCCAGCCTCAGCTTTCACTTTCGAGGGAGGACAACATGATCCAGAGCCGACAACCGCGCCAGAATCATAGGTAGGTGTGTGATCAAAGGAGAGCTTTCCCATGACAGGTAGTGATGGAGGTGTGAAAGAGGAAATAAATGGAGCGTCAGATGTGCTGCCCGAGCAGCTTCCCGAAATACAACCTGCTGATGTGCTGATCCCGTACCAAAAGGCGACGTGCTCCACTAGCGTTTGCTGTGTCGCCAGTGTTATCATCTCGGCTCTAAATGCCACTAAGCGCATTTCCAGCAGAGTTTGGAAGTGCTTGAATGGCCTCTGCGGCCGGTTTTATGTAGAAATGGGAATGCGGACGACCTGCACAGCTATGGCAATGCAGATTCTCAACAACTAGTGAGCAACAAACTGAAGGGTGGCGACACGGCATGCCTTGCCCGCAAGGATGCTAGCCTAAGTGTTTGAAAGCGCATTGCAGCCGCTGCAGACGGCATAGTGCTTCCGCGACCAGAATTATCCTGGCCTTCTAAGATGTGGGTAATAAGAAAAGAGGTCAGCGCGCGCTGGCAGGGAGTGGCAAGCTCTTATACTTAAGCTTTGCCCTGTTGTCTGCCCTGTGGGCTGGCTACAAGCGCAATGCAACGTCGCGCCGGGGGATGAAACGTAATAGTTTCAGTCATAGGGCTTTGGCTAAGGTGTGATCAAATATAGCATATTCGAATTACCAATTGCAAAGGTTTGTTATTTATTTAATTAAAATAAATATAAATATTATACAATAACATGGCGTCTGTACTTTTTTCTGCTGAGACAGAGTGAGGCCAACAAGCGAGAATTAGTTAGTATAAACCAGCCTTGTGCCAACAGGCTATTAAATGAAGCACGTATGCGAATACATTGCATAAAGCAAGTGCATTCGCATACGTGCGTATAAACTGCTGATATACATTATTTTATAGTTTATTGTAAGGTAGGCAATACCAGCACCGGGATGCGACTGCGGCGCACAGCGTCGGCGGTTACGCTTTTGTGAAATAGCTTCCCCCAAAAACTGTGCGGACGAGCCAGCAACACCAACAAATCGGCGTGGGTATCAGCGGCGGCCTGTTGGATTCCTTCGGCGGGGCGCAGACTCCGGACGCCATGCGTCCGTACAAGTTGGTCAGCTTCGGTGAGGCCGCTGGCCTGCAACTGCTGCAGGGCAGTGGCGCAGGAATCGTTGTCTTCGGGCTCGACGACGTGGGTGAGCGTAAAGCGGACTGGGCTGGTTTCCAGAAATTTACGAAAAGCCTCCACAGTGCCCGGTGCCATGTGCAACGGCATGTCGTCGGCAGCCAGCAGGATGTGCTGCGGCGGAACAGCCGTGTGTTTGGCCACAACGGGCACCACCAAAAGAGGACAAGAAGCCGCTCGCAGCAACTCCAGCGACGTGCTGCTGACCAGCGCATCCGGCACCGATTCGGTATCGGGCTTCCCCAACACCACCAGCCACGACCCGTGCCGTCGCACGGCATCGGTTACGGCCGCGGGCACCCGGTCGCCAGCGGCTTCTACTATGGTCGGTACGGACTGGCGTTGCGCCCGCTCGGCCAGCGCAGCAGCAATCTCACCTTCGCTCAGGTGCTGCAACCGATCTGTGAAAGCCTCGGCATCCAGCATGGAATGGCGCCGTCCGTGCAGCAGCACCAGCTGCCCCTGCGTGGCCGTGGCCAACGCGGCGGCATAGGCCAGCGCATGGTCGGCGGCGGCCGAAAAATCAGTCAGAACGAGCAGGGAAGGAGCCATCGCAGTAAACCAAAGTAAAGCAGGCCTGCCCGCTTATACGCGTCGGGCGTAGGGGTTGAGGTAATGCCGCCGGGAAACCGCCAAGATAGGCTTTATACATAAAAAGTCCACTCAAGTGCTTGGTTGAGTGGACTTTAGTAATGAATTAGGGCGGCTACCGGTTGTTGTCGTCGATGGGGTTGTTGAAGCCGGGCGTCAGTAGCTCATCCGTTTGGCTCTCTTCCGGGTCGGGCCCCGAAGTAGGGCCGTCGGGCTGGCCGTACGTAGCCGCATCCAGCATAGCCGCAGAGTCGATGTGCTCGGCATGTACCGGGGGGGTGGGTGTTTCAGCGTTTTTGGCGGAGGCTTTGGGGGCGTTTTTGGCTGGTTTTTTCATAACAATTCAATTTTGACAATCTTCAAAAGCAGGGCCGAATGGCAAGCGCGGGCGTCGTTTCCGGAGGTTCCAGCGATAGCCTACCCTTGGGTTTACTGCTTAGAGCAGCAGTGGAGCGTAATCGAAAGCATATAGGTTGTTGACACAAGCTCTGATCGCTCAGGTAAAAGCTTCTACGCAATTTCGGCGGTTGTGGCTATCAGTTGAACAGAGGTGGCCTTTCCGGCAAAAACTGCGTATGCGACTGGAAGACGGCTGTCTGCCAATGCGCTTGCGGATGCAACGTCTGCCTTACCTCGCTTCTAAAACTGCCCAATTACATGGATATTTCGATTAAGCACAACGCTAAGGATCAGGCATTTTACGCCAGTTATGAGGGGCAGGAAGCTGAGCTAGCCTATGCGCGCCCCACCGATAGCGTAATTGATTTTACGCATACCTTCGTCGATGAGGAGTTGCGGGGCCGGGGCGTCGGCGAGGCGATGGCGAAAGAAGCGTTACAATACGCACGCCAGCATCACCTGCGGGTGCGCACCAGCTGCGAGTTTATGGCCGATTACGTCGGCAAGAATCGCGCTGAATATCAGGATATTCTGGACCATGAGACGCGGCCAAGCTAGCAGCTTGCTAGGGTTCAGGTTATGATTGGATTTTAGCCAGAAACTGAGTTTGGCTTCTTCGACTGTAAGGAGTACAGAAGTCTCAATAATGCAAGATATTTTATCAGTATAGATATAATTGAAAGTTATTAATTATAAATATTCTCATTTTAATTCCATGTTAATTTACATGCACCTGTTATCTGCGTATTTTGAATATGGATTACTACGGCTATACATCGCTCTATAACACTTATGGCTTCTTCACAAGTCTTTAATGTCCTGACTGACTTCTCGGCCACGTCCGCGAATGCACTGCACTATGCGATGGTGTTGGCCAAGCACGTGAAGGCGCGCATTAACCTGATTCACGTAATCCCCAGCGCTGCGGAGCGAGGTGTTGGCAGCGTCTGGACTATGCCAACGCCCGCTCCGACGCCTGCCCAAGCCACCGACATGCTCCAGATCCTGGCCCGCCAGGTTGAGCAGCAGGTGCCCTGTACTTACGAAGTGTTGTACGGGGCGGCGGCTCCTTCTTTGCCACAGCTGCTCGAGCACACCGGCAACAGCGTAACGGTGGTCGGCAACGCGTTTCCGCAGAAGCCGACTGCCGCTACTACCTCTTCCAGTGTGGCGCTGCACCTGATTCGGATGGTGCAACAACCGCTGCTGGTGGTGCCCCTGACCTACAGCTACCGCGGTTTGCCGCGGCGGGTGGTGCTCGGCACTGACCGGCTTCCCGTGCGGCTGCCGCATTCGGCGCGGCTGGTGCCGGAGCTGCTCGCCCAGTTGGTGTCGAATAGCGAGCCAATGCTGCTCTCCGAAGCTCCCGGCGACGTCGATCAACTGTTATCGCGGTTGATTCCGGCCGTCGTTGGCATCCATGTCTACACCAGCGAACACTCGCCCTTGATGGCCGAAGTAGCCGACGAAATCCAGAACATGGGCTTGCTTGAAGGCGTGGCCCACACGGTGTCTACCTCGCGCTATCCGTGCATTGAGCAAGGCATCCGGTACGCGGCGGCCCGCGAAGGCGCCGATATGCTGTCGTTTGTAGCCCGCCAAAAAACGTATTCGGACGCGCTGTTTTACACAAGCGTAGCCGCCCGCCTCATTGCCAGCAGCCGCATTCCGGTGCTTACCTGCCCGGAGGCGTAGAACCCGACCTGCCTCGTACTTGCTGCTGACAAAAAAAAAGCCCGCCGATACCGGCGGGCTTTTTTTATAATTACTTGCTTAACAAAGGATTACATATCCTTCGATTTGGTTTTGTTCGGCTTGTCTTTCGACTTCTTGGTCTTGGTCGACATCTGGTCGGTGCTGCTGCCGCTCATCGTGCCGTGGTCCATTGTGCCCATCGAACCCGAAGAATTCATGGTACCCGTACCGGTGCCGGTATCGGTGGTGGTGGCAGGCGTGGTCGTGGTGGGCGTGGTGGCAGCTGGCATCGTTGTGGTGCCCGTGCCGGCGCCGGAGTTCATCATGGTGCCGGAGCCCGAAGCGCTATCGGTCTTGACGGGCGCGGCAGTGCCCGACGAGTTCATGTTACCATTGTTCATGGTGCCGCTGCTCATCGAGCCGGCGGGGGTTGTGGTGCTGTTGCCGCTGGTCGAGCCGTTGTTTTCCATCATCGACCCCGAGCCCATCGAACCGCTCGTCGAGGAACCCATCGAGCCGCTCGTAGCCTTGGTTTTCGACTTCACTTTGGCGCCTTCGTCGTTTTTGCCTTTCAGCTTGAGGTTGCCGTTGTCGTCATTTTTCACCTTGGTGGTCATGCCAGCTTCGGTGGTTTTGGTTTTGGTGCCGTCGGCGCTGGTTTTGGTGGTCTGGGCCTGCGCCGCCGTACAAAGGGCAAGCGAAAGGGCCAAAGCAGAAACAGTGTACTTAATCATGGTCTGAGAGATTTAGTGGAAAAATGGGTAGGAGAGAGGCTACCAAGGATTTATACGGCTGAAGCGTAGCGAAGGCCACGAATGCCATAGTTTTGGTAGGGCACGGGCCTTATCTGTTGGCCGTCACCAGACAATCTGCAAACGCCGTGGCTATAGCCTATCGATCAAAGGCAAATTATAAGTGTGTGTATATCAATGGATTGCCTAAATCTTTGCCACGCGCTGCGTTAAGCAAAAGTTGCTTCCGTACGCGCGGACCAAGTAGGTGCCGGCTGGTAAGCTGCTCAAATCCAGCTTAGGTGAGTTAGCGCTCATGACTCGGGCGGTTTGCAACACGCGGCCGGTCAGGCTGAGCACCTGCACGGTGCAGCGCTCGGCAGGGATGTTGCGCAAGTCCAGCGTAAGGAAGTCAGCCGCCGGATTAGGGTAAAGCTTCAGCGTAGGAAGTGCCTGAAGCCCGGCATCGGCTCCTACGCTAACAATGGGCGAATACGTAGCCGTACCATCGAAATCCATCTGCCGGAGCCGGTAATAGCCGGTGCCCGAAAGCGGTTGCGCGTCGGTGATCGTGTAGTTGGAGCGGTTCTGCGTGGTGCCGTGGCCGGCTACTTCCCGCCACGCCTCAAACAACTCGCCGTCGTGGCTGCGCTCGACTACAAACCGGGCGTTATTGGTTTCGGAAGCCGTGGCCCAGCTCAGCACTACTTGCTCGTTGCGGGGCCGGGCCGTAAAGCTGATCAGCTCGACGGGCAGCGGCCCGGCGCTGCTAATGGTCACATCGTCAATGAGTAAGCTGGTTTTGGCATTGGCCGTAAGCGTAATCCGTACTTTGGCCTGCTGAACGGTAGTGGCAAAATAGATGCCGACCGAGTTGGGCTTCTGGCTGTTGTTAACCAAATAAGTCCTTGGTAAATCTACATCCGGAAATGGCCTTGCAATCGACGTGATGATGGGCACATAATCAAACGTCTGGCCGTTGCCGCCGTTTGGGATTTGGGCGCCCGTAATAATAATAGTGGGTGTGAAGGTGGCGCCGCCGTCGGTGCTAACGTCCACGGCTACAGAGCCGTTCTGGTCAAGGCCGCCCTTATTGCCCGCTTCCAGAACCGCCAGCCGGAAAGTGAGCTTGTTGGTCTGGCCGCTGGTAAAATCGGTGAAGCCCACGTTGTCGAAAGTAAGCGTATTGCTTACCGTGCCGTTGCCCGTGCCGTTGGTCACCCCGAAGGAGTAGTTGCCACTCACGTGCAGCGCGTCGGTGAAGCCGCCATTGCCGCTACCACTTACCGTATATCCCCAGCCTGTGCTGGAAGGCCCCTCAAAATTCTGCGTTCGGCTGTTAGATTGAGCCCAGGCTGTGGAGTATTCGCCAAAACAGCCCACCGACAAGGCCAATGCGGCAAGCCATTTTCTATTGGCTACAGGAGATAAAGTGGGCAGATAACCGAGAAAGGCGCGCATAAATGTATAGACTGGATGCGAATTGTTGGATTACATTGCTGGTAGTATTTTAATAATTTATAGAAATATTTTGCAGAAACAAACATGTTCATTGCACCCAAACGCAAAAGCCCCCGGCCAACAGGCCGGGGGCTTTTGCGTTTGCAAAGTAGGTTGCTGGGCTAGAAGGTACTTAGAGCGTGTCCAATTTTCTCGAAACTCAGCATGACCAGTACCCGATGCGTTCTGCTTGTTCTACTTAGAGCTTCACAACGCGCTGTGCCAGCGTGAAGCTGCTACCGCGTACGCGCAATAGATAAGTTCCAGATGGTAAGCTACTTAAGCTGAGTTCGGGTGTGCTGCCCCCGGCTACTTGGGCGGTTTGCAACACGCGGCCGGTCAGGCTGAGTACCTGCACGGCGCACCGCTCAGCGGGAACGTTGCGCAGATCTAATGTCAGGTGGTCGGTGGCAGGGTTTGGATACAAGCGGAGCGCCGTCGGCTTACCCGCGGCATTTACGCTCACCACAGACGAGTAAGTAGCTGCCCCATCGCGGTCAACTTGCCGGAGACGGTAGTAGCTCAGGCCAGCCAGCGGATGCTGGTCGGTAGCGGCATAAACGGAGGTGTTTTGAGAATTGCCACGGCCAGCCACTTCCAGCACCGCTTCGAAATTAGCGGCGTTGGCGCTGCGCTCAACCACAAATTTTGCGTTGTTCTTTTCCGAGGCAGTGCTCCAGTTTAAGGCAACTTCATTGCCTTTGGCTTTGGCCGTAAAGCCAACGAGCTCAACGGGCAGGGTTCCCTTGCAGAAGGATACGCCAGAACCTACAGCAGGGCCAGTTTGTAAATTAAATCCTCCACCGGTACCGGGCTCGGCATCACAAAAATCTAGTCGGCCACCGGAAGCTCCCACTCCGAAATTGCCTGAATTACTAGAAGCTCCCTTAACTACAAAACGGCCTGTGTTAGCATTATCACTAGCTACAACCCCTGTAATGGTACCTGAGTTAGTGAATCCACTGTTGGCAATGATCAGGTACAGGTTTGCTAAAGTCCCGCTGTTGGTAAAGCTACCAGCGGATTTGATGATGTAGTTGTTGGTGATTGTTCCACTGCTGGAGAAAGTCCCGGAACTAGTAATGGTGCTGGAATTTGTTAATGTAGTTTGACTGCCGAAGGAAACGTTATTAAAAGAAGCGGTAGCACCAACATTGTTGGTAAATGAACTGCCAGTAGGGAAAGTAACGGAAGAGCTTGCGGGTAGAACGAAAGAGGTACTGTTGTCAATGATTACCGGGCCATTTAAAACAAGGCTGCCGTTAAAATCGCCTGAGCTAATACAGATTCTAGGAGTGGCACCTGTTCCTGTACTGTTAACTGTCAGCTGGCCAGTGTACGTAACTCCACTGCTGATGCAAAATACGTCGCCTTTACCTATTGCAAAATTCCTCCTGGCTCCCTGTGTGCCATTGTTATCGCCAGTGATTAACTGAGTGCAGTTACTACATTGTGCCCATGCTTGTGGTGAGTTTCCCAAAAAGCCTAGCCAGAGCATCAGCCCTAAAATCCATTTTCCGCTTGCGAACGAGCGCAAGGGTATTAGAGAAACATGTAAATGTTGCATTAGTGTGTAAAAGTGTTGTTGCATTAAAGAGAGATCGATTTGACCGTAAACCTAGTAATATTTTAATACCAGATTGCAACTTTTTTGCAAACCTAGACGTAGTGGCCCCGCTAAAACACAAAAAAAAGCCCTTGGCTCACCTGAGCCAAGGGCTTTTATAAATAGGATGTTTGTAAGCCAACTAGGGCATCAACACTGTGTCAATCACGTGGGTTACGCCGTTGCTGGAGATTACGTTTGGTATGGTAACCGTCGACATGCCGCCTTTGGCATCTTTCAGCATTACCGAGTTGCCTTTTTTCATTACGGTCAGTTTTTCGCCGTTTACCGTGGTCAAAACTTGGCCATTTTTGAGTTCGGCAGCAGTCAGGCGGCCGGGTACTACGTGGTAAGTCAAGATGGACGTGAGGGTTTGCTTGTTCTCAGGCTTCACCAACGTGGCCACCGTGCCGGCTGGCAGTTTGTCGAAGGCGGCATTGGTAGGTGCGAATACGGTGAAAGGACCGGCGCCTTTCAGGGTTTCCACCAAACCGGCAGCTTTCACAGCGGCTACTAGCGTCGTGTGGTCGTTGGAGCCAACGGCGTTGTCGACGATGTCTTTGTCGGGGGTCATCAGGGCGCCGCCTACCATGACGCCTTTGGCCTTGCCCATGCTGGCATTGCTCATGCCCATGCCGTTATCAGTGCCTTTGGCTTTCATCTTGCTTTGGGCCTGTGAGGCAGAAGTAATACCGACGGAAAGGGCCAAGGCCAGCGTGAGGGTAGAAAGGATGTGCTTTTTCATTGTGTGGGGACGTGTGGTATGGAATGAATTTGGAAGCACCTACGCCAAAGCTCAGCCGTCTGGATTTTGCTGGGAGGAAAATATTTCATCTGCTGAATAGAACACCTAATCCGTTGACAAGCAAAAGGCCCCGAATACCGTTGCGGTATCCGGAGCCTTTTGCTTGTGTAGTCAAGTATAGTGCACCTCCTCAGCCCAATTGCCACCGCCAACGCGATGAGGAAGTTTTTCTCGCCTATTACATAAGTAATTTATAATCAAATACTTACCTATAGGGCTTATTAAAGCGTTTCGACGGCGCCGTTTTTATACACCAAGAACTGTGCGCTGTCTACAACGGCAGCCCCCGACTTGTTCTTGGCCTTGTATGTGTGCATAAACAGCGTGCCGAGGCGTGCCGTATCCCGCACCATCGTAAGCGCTTTTTCGTCGCGCTGGGCCTGTAATTTGGCTTCTGTAGCTTTCTTGTAAGCCTTTTCCGTTTCAAAAAACGAGCTGGCTTTGTTGCTCGCGCCCGCTTTTTTGTACTGTTCCAGAGCGCGGGCTTCGGCGGCTTCCAAGTACGGCAAGTGGTCGTGCAGGAGCGTGGCCTCGTGGGCGGCCGAGTCTTGGCGCGTAAACGAGGTGCTTCGCCCGAACCGTACTACTTCGTAGCTCTCCGGATCGGGCAGATTGGTTTTTACATAGCGGCCCACCGCGTCGTGCGCCGCATCGTCCGGGCCGGGCTTAGAACAAGCGACACCCAAAAGCAGCGCGCCGATGGCAAAGCAAGAGGAGAAGTTTTTCATATTGCATAGATACAAAAAACGCTTCGCAGTTTGTGAATGTGAAATACCGTAAAGCTTTATATTTATGGTGATTATAAAATGATTTATACAGTATTGGTCTTGCTATCGTTTTATTTGATGTTCAATAAACATGAATTAACGAGTTATATTATTTATAGGTAAAATTATATAAAGTGTATAAGGTGGCGCTACAGTTTGGTATAAGCTTAGGCCAAGCAAACGGTAGAATCCCGCCGTTCTCATCCTGTCATTCGTAACAATTTAGCCTCATTCCACAGGCAACCTCCTTTCGCAAGCAAGCGTCTATAAAGCACATGCAGAACACTAAGCCCCGCCTCTTAGAGCCGGGGCTTTTTCACATTTAAGCACTGGTTAGTACAGGGGCAACGTATTGTATATGAATAGGTTATGCGTAGTTGCCTTGTCAACTCTTAGGAACTTGAAACGTAACGGCCAAGTAATACAAGCCGCCCACGCTTGGGCCGCCAAGGTAGGTTAAGTAGTAGCGATTGAGAAGGTTGGTGGCGCCCAGCTTAAACCGCAGGTTAGCCGCCGACGCCGTGTACGTGAGCTGCGCGTCGAGGGAGCTGTAGGCCGGCACGTCGCCGTTGACGAGGAAAGTTTGGGAATAGTAGCGCGCCTGCCAACGGTAATTCAGCCCAAAGCCGAAGCTGCGGAAAGCTTTTTCGTTGGCCAAGCTCAGGTTGTAGGCCCAGCGCGGCGTGTTGAACCCATCTTCCAGGCCGTCGCCCGATTCGGTGCGGTCGAGGCGGGCGTAGGTGGCGTTGGCCCCGGCCAAATAGCCGCTGGGCAGCTCATAGCGCACGCCCAGCGAGCCGCCGTAGTTGTACACCTTGGTCTGGGAATTGGTCCAGAGCCGGTAGCGGTTCTGCGTGCTTTTGCTGCTCAGGTAAATCGCGGCCGAATCGGGGTTGAGGGTTTTGGGCACGTAGGCCTCGACTTGGGCAATGAAGTCGCGGTAGGTGTTGTAGTAAAAATCGACGTCCAGGAGCAGCCGGCCGCCGGGCAGCAGTGCCGCCTTGTAGCCAAGCTCCAGCGACCGGATGTACTCGGGCCGCAGGTAGGTGTACGGGTTTTTTACCAGCAGCTTCTTGTTGGTTTCGATGGCCTGCGCCCGCACCGCTTGTTGCTGCGCCGGGGTAGCGTTTGGGGGCGTATTGGCGTTCTGGTAAGCCGAAACGGCAGCCGTGAACGCATCGATGCTGGTGCGCAAATAGCTGTTTTCAAACACGCCATCTGACATTACCCGCAGCCCGCCAATGCGCTTGACCTGCCCGCTGTTGACGTTTGAAAATCCTTCAAACAAGCTCGGAAAGCGGTAGCCGCTCTGGTAGCTTACGCGGAAGTTATGTCGTTGCGTAGGCGAATACACGCCGGTCAGCCTGGGATTGAAGCGTAGGCTGAAATAGTCGTTTTTGTCGGCGCGCAGGGTGGCCGTAAGGCGCAGCTTCTGCCCAAACATGCGCGCGCCGGTTTGCAGGAAACCGCCGGTTTTGCTGTAGGTGAGGTTGCTGTACGGGTCGCGGTTTTTCTCCGGATTGATAAAGTAATTTCCGTCGGGCACCACGATGTACGTGCGGTGGTCGGCGCCAGCCATCAAATCAAGGAAAGCAGGCCAAGAGGAAAGGCTGTTGCGGCGCAGCGCTTCGGCAATGTTCACTTGGCCTTCGGCGTGCGCCAAATCCGCTTTCACCCGCAGGGCCGCCCCAACGTCCCAGTTGTTGATGTCTTGTAGCTCGTGCAGCTTTCGGTCGAATGCGGGCGTGCCCGGCTGCAAGCGCCCTGCATCGGCGGCCGCGCGGGCCGTGGCGTGAGCCTGAGCTGCCGTCTGGCCATTGCCGACGGCTTGGTTCCAGGCGGCAGTATAATCGCGGTTCCAGAGGGCGTCGGGCTTAAAACCGCGGTCCAGGTTTTCGGCCATCGAACGCAGGTTATAGCTTTGGCCGGTGTTTTCGCGGGTCAGGTACGCTCGCAGTTGTACCACCGGACTGCTAAGCGACAACCCGTGCTGCTGTAAGCGGTAATCCTGCAACCGAAAGCGGTTGGAGCGCTGGTATACGTTGTCGAGCACGGCCAAGCGGTAGGTATAGGCTAGCTCGGTGCGGGCGTTCAGCTTGTAGTGCAGCGCGGCATCGGTCTTTACATTTTGTAGCTGATAATCAACAACATCCTGCTCTTGGTAGCCGGTGCGGGCCACTGAGTAGCTTTTGCCGCCCAACACCAGCGTGCTGCGATCCGACGATTCGTTGCCGTAGCTGCTGACCGGGTCGCGGGCGGGGTTGTCGGTGCCGAACAGGTTGGTGGTCGCGTTGCCGCGCGGGTTGATGTCCGCTTGGTCGCTGGCAATCCAATCGAAGCCGCGGGTGTACGTGCCGTTGACTTTAACCGCCAGCTTGGGCGTGAGCACTTTGGCAAAGCGCACGCTGGTTTCGGAATACGGATGTGCCGACGTATGCGCGTCGCTGAGGTGGTTGACGCCGGTTTTCTGCTGCACGCTCAGGCCCTCGGACACAAACGGATTGCGCGTCGTGAAATTGGCCAGCCCGTTGATGGCATTGAGGCCATAAAGCGCCGCGGCCGTGCCCGGCACGATTTCTACCGTGTTGATATCCAAATCGCTGGGCCCCAATGCATTGCCAATGGGGCCGCCGATGTGGGGCGCCTGGTTATCCATGCCGTCCACGAGTTGGGCAAAGCGCACGTTGGTGGTATTGGCGAAGCCCCGGGCGTTGATGACTTTGAACCCCAAGCTGGGCGTAATCACCTGCACGCCCTTCACGTTTTCGATGGCGTCGAAAAACGACGGCGCAGGCGTCAGGCGCAGCGCCCGCGCGTTGAGCTTTTCCACCGTCACCGGCGATTGCAAGATGCTTTCTTCCACTCGGGAAGCCGCGACCACCACCTCGCGCAGCTCGATGCTGGTTGCGCGCGTTGTGTCGGCAGGGGAGGGGACAGTCTGTGCTTGTGCAATTTTCAGCAAAGGCTGACCTGCAATGAGGACGGCTGTTAGAAAGCGTAAGTTTTGGGGCACAGAATAGGTTGTAAAGTTGGTTGTATAAATACTTGACAATCAAATGTTTGTATATGGAGAACGAAGTTGATGTAGCTTAACAATTTACGTTATATTCCTACGAATATAACGCTAAGAACGTTATGCCAATGGCATGGGCGCTACCTTTACCGTTGCCACTTCACACTCATCGTGGTCCTTGCTCCGCGCTCCGCTCGTATGCCTCTCCCTGACCCTGCTACCCGTACGATTGTTTACCGCCCCGACCTGGGCATCCTGATCGTGCGCTGGAATCAAGATGCCGAACTGGCCGTGCTGCAAGCCGATTACCACGCCATGCTGGCCGCCGCTGAGCAGCACAATTGCGCCCGCTGGCTCCTGGACGTGCGTCGCCGCGAGGGCACCGACCCCGAACTGAGCGCTTGGGCCAGTACCGTTTTTTATCCGCTGGCTGCCACCCGCCTGGCTCCGCAACACCTGCAACTGGCCGTCCTGACTTCGTCCTACATCTACGAGCGCTTCAACCAAGACCCCACCCAGCGCCCTTACGTGGATTATATGCTGGCCACCGAGCGGCCCTTTGTCACGCAGGTTTTCGCCGACGAAGGCCAAGCTGCCCGCTGGTTGATGGCTTCGTGAAACATGGCTCGCTTGTACTTTGAAAACGCGCTGGGACGCATCCTAGAACACGCCGACGGCTACGCGTGGCTGCATTACCACGCCGGTGCCCGAAATCTGGCCGATGTGCAGGCATTTCTTGTGCATACCGGCCGGCTGTTGCAACGGCGCGGCTGGCACAAAATGCTCAGCGACCAGCGCTTGCTCAAGCCTTTCACCGAAGCCGACCAAGCCCTGATCCTCGACTACTGGCGGGCACGTCGCGTTGAGGCGGGCCCGGTTACCGGGGCCGTGCTGCTTTCGCAGGATGTCTTTACGCGCCTGTCGTTCAGCCAGATCCGGCACCAAGCGAATGGCGTCTTGGCCTACCGGCTCTTCGAAAAAGAAGCAGAAGCCACTGCCTGGCTGAGCCAGCAACCCTAAGAATACCGCCGTAGGCATGGCACGCCAACGATAGTCTCCGGCGAGGTGTTAGTTTAGGTTAAGGCCTTCTTGGGTGAAACGTTGGTAAATGCCGGCCAGAATTTCGCTTTTCAACACCTGTTCCTGCCGGATGTTGTTGATCCAAAACAGCACTTTCAGGTCGTACACCTGCCCGTTGACGCCGCTGAGCAGGATTTCGGGGGCGATCTTGTGCAGCGTGTTGGGATTGTGCAGAATTTCTTCGCCAATGATGGTTTTGGCCCGTTCCAGATCGGTGCCGGGGGCCAGCTTCAAACCCAGCTCTACGCGGATGTGGTTGTTGGTCAGGGTCCAATTGATGACGTGGCCCGACAGCAAATCGCCGTTGGGGACGATGATTTCGGAGCCCGACGGCGAAATGAGCTTGCTGGCCCGGATGCCGATGTCCTTCACGCGCCCGGTTTTGCCAGTTACCTCAATGAAATCGCCCACCTGAAAAGGCCGCTCAAAAATCAGGATAACGCCCGAAACCAGGTTGTTGATGATGTTTTGCAGGCCCAAACCTACGCCCACACCCAACGCCCCGACCACAATGGTAATCTTGTCCAACGGCAGTCCCGAGGCCATCGTGGCCAATAGAAAACCTACGGCCAGCAACACCAGCCGAATGGCCACCAGCCACGAGCCTTTGCGGTCGGGGTCAGCGGTAAACTCGTCGTCGGTTTCGCCGAAAAAGTGGCCCACGTAGCGCTGTAGCAGCACCGAAATGTACAGAATGGCGAAGAACAGCCCGATGTTGCCCACGCTGAAGGCAATGCTGCCCAAATAATGCGGCGTGGTAAGTAATTGATCTAGAAAGCGATATAATGGCCTGAAAATGTTGAGGTTAGCTGTGAAGGTCATCAGCCACAGCCCGCACACCAGCACCGACAGCACTTGGCGCAGGCCCTGTTCGATTTTGCGGAAGTTGAAGCGCGCCGCCGCACCCCCGGCCAGGCGACTGCGCTGCATCTGTAGGTGAAAGGCTTCGGTAAGCAAGCGCACAAACACCGACAACGCAATGATTTGCGTCAGGCCAAGTATGCCGGTGCTGCTGAACACTTTGGCCAGGCTCAGGCGGCCGGTCAGGTTGCAGAGCGCCGCCAGGGCATTCAGCACGATGAACAGAACGACAACGGGCGGCACAAACGCGGCCTGCGGCAACAACCCCTGCTGCAAACGCCGCCGAAACCCGAGGCCCAGCGCCACCGCTGCCACATTGAGCAGCAGCATGGCCCAGCGCAAACCTGCGCCGGGGTTGTTGGTCGCGTACGCAAACGTGAGCCCCAGAAATAGCCCCACAATGCCCAGCCAGTACCCAAATTGCCCCCGGGGCCAGCAGCGCCCCAGCAGCACGCTCAGCGCCACCAGCAGCAGCAACTCCAACAGATCGGTGTAGGCTGCGGGCGGGTTTAGGTCGAAGAAGGGCGCAATGCTGAACACCACCACCAGCGTGCCGGCGATGGGCACCGGGCGCAGGTAGCGAAACGGTTGCTCGTCGGGTGCCGGAGCCGCCGCCGCTTGGTTGACGTGCCGGAAGTTGCGAAACACCCACAGAAAAAAGCCCGCGCCGAGCACGGCCATCCAGACCCCGAAGTACCAGTTCTGCCCAAAATAATACATCAGCAAGCGGCGCTGGCTGGCATACGACTCGCGCACGAGTTGGCCCGTGGCGGCCTGCTGAGCAGCGTCGGCGGCGGAAGCGCGCCACAGCGGCTCGTTGCCGGGCTCCCAGGTGCGCCGGCTAAAGCGCCGCGATTGCTCCCGGGCCTCGTCCTGCAACTCCAAAGATTGAATGTAGCCGTCCGATACGCGGGTTTGTAACTGCGTCACCGTCTTTTGGTTACGAGCCAAAAGCAGCCGAGCCCGCTGTTGCTTGCGCTGCAAGCGGGCGGTGGTGCGGCCCAGCGCCGTAGCCGTATCGGGCTGCGCCGGCAAGCCGTGCTGGGTCAGCGAATCGAGCTGCCGCTGCATGCGCGTGAGCCGGGTGCCTTTCGTGGCCAGTTCGGTACGCCAGGTGCCAAGCTGCGTCTGCATATCGGTGAGCAGCACCTCGAACATGCGCACCTGCTTGAGGTTGATGACGCTGCTGTATTGGGTCAGGTTTTGCCGGATGGTTTTCAGGTTGGCCTCCACCGGAGGCAACTCTTCGGCCAGTTCGTCGGTATCGGCGCCCCGACGCACGGCCCCGCTGATGCGGCCAAGCACTAAGTAGGCTTGCTCGACACGTTGGGCGGCATCCTGCGCGCCCGCAGCCGGCGCTACCTCGACAGCTCTAGTTTTCGTTGAATCCTGGGCCGTAGCCGTATTGGGCCGAACCAGAACGCTAAGTGCACACAATATTACCCAACACAGGGCGCCCAATGCCGGCTTGTGCACCGGGCTTTTCCCCTGAAAATAGTTAAAAACGGCTATTCTTATACTCGAGGGATAACCTGCTTTACGGCGCAAAAGAGCCATAATCAGATTGGGAACAGCACACCACACTATTCCTTTTGTGCTAATCTTCATGCAGCAAAATTAGTACATGCTGCGGAGCTAGAATGGTTATTTAGGTAAGTATTTGGTGGTGAGATAGTTATAAAAAATCCCGTTAGCCCATCTCGAAAGCTATTGAGGCAGAAAAACACGAAACGTCGTGCCTTGCCCAACCGTGCTTTCGACCTGTATGCGTCCGCCGGCTTGGTGCACTAGGCGTTGCACCAAGTACAGCCCCATGCCCGAGCCCGCCACATCGTGATGAAAGCGGCGGAACATTTGAAACAGTTCCTGGCCGTGGCGCTGCAAATCGATGCCCCGGCCGTTGTCCTGCACGCGAAGCAGGATTTCGCCGTTGGCCCATTCTGTGCTGATCCGAATGTGAGGCTGACGGCCGGGCACGGTGTATTTCAAGGCGTTGCTGAGCAGGTTGTAGAGCAGGCTGTGCAGGGCAGGGCGGGCCATACGCAGCCTAGGCGCCGCAGCAAAATCCAGCGTAAACTCGGCTGGCTCGTGCTCGGTCGAAGAACGTAGGCTGCGAATGATTTCTTCCGTAAATGACTGTAAATCCTCTGCTTCCACGGGCAGATATTCGATCTGCCGCTGCTGCTGAACCACTTCGGTCAGCCCCGCAATGGTGCCCAGAATCTGCTGCAACGCCTGCTCAAACATTCCCATCATGTTGGCGGCCGTGGGGTCGTGGAAGGTAGCCGTGCGCTTGAGTTCTTCAAACAAGCCCGCCATGTTGTTGATGGGCTGCTTCAGATCGTGGGAGGCCGTGTACACGAAGTTGTCGAGGTCGGCGTTGAGGCGGAGAAGCTGCTCGTTTTTGGCTACTAACTGTTCATTGACCAACGCCAGCTGCTCGCGTTGGGCTTCGGCTTCGGCTTTGGCCCGTAGCAATTCCTGCTCGTATTTGCGGCGCTCGGTGATGTCGAACAGCGTTACGCGCACGACCAGCGGCAGGCCGTCAGAATCGCGCAGCAGCGAGGCATTCAACAGCACCGGTAGGCTAGAGCCATCTTTGCGGCGCAGAGAGTAGCTAAGCTCCCGGACCTGGCCTTGCAGCAGCAGCAGCGGCGCCGCGTAGGACTCGTAATGCAAGCGTCCGCCTACGGTCAGGAGCTGTTGCAAGCTCTGGCGGGCTACCAGTTCGTGGCGCGTGTAGCCCAGCCAGGTAAGCAAAGTTTGGTTGAGCTTGACCAAAGTGCCATCGGGCAGGCAGGAGCAGTAGCCGCAGGGGGCATGGTCGTAAAGATCATCCAGGCTCTCCTGGGTTAAGCGCAGGTCCAGCGGGGGCAATGGCTCATCGTTGGCTTCGCTCATAGCTAAGCAATACGTACAGAACCCAGAAACTGATCGATGGCGGCAATAGTAGCCTGCGGTGCGCTCAGGTGCGGACAGTGACCAGAAGTTTCTATTACAACTAACTTGCTGTTAGACAAGTGGTTGTGAATGTATTGCCCGACCGGAAGCGGAGCCAGGGCGTCGTTGGAGCATTGCAGAATGAGCGTAGGCGTATGCAGCAGCGGCAGGTCGGCCCGGTTGTCGGACAAGAATGTAACGCGGGCAAAATGCCGGGCGATAGCCGGATCGGTGCGGCAAAAGCTGTTATTGAGTTCCGCGGCCAGCTCGGGCCGCTCGGGGTGGCCCATGATGACGGGCGTGATGGCCCCAGCCCAGCCTAAGTAGTTGCTTTCCATGGCTTCC
This sequence comes from Hymenobacter sp. BT491, assembly GCF_014349165.1. Taxonomy (NCBI): domain Bacteria; kingdom Pseudomonadati; phylum Bacteroidota; class Cytophagia; order Cytophagales; family Hymenobacteraceae; genus Hymenobacter; species Hymenobacter sp. BT491. The sequence goes on from NZ_JACSJJ010000001.1 coordinate 748,360, forward strand.
AGCAGCTCCGCAATGTCAGCCGGCTCGAAGCCACCGATGTAGCCCGTGTCGTTGAGAAAGCGTGGCGAAGGCGCTACCATCACCAGCGCCGCCACGCGCGCCGGGTCTTGCAGGGCCGCCAACATCCCGATTGTGGCGCTTATGGAATGGCCCACCAGTACGGCTGGGGGCAGGTCGAGGGCCCGCATTACTTCCAGCACGTCTTCGGCGTGGGCCGCCAGCGTGCCGTAACGAGCCGGGTCGTACGCCGTCAGATCCGATTGGCCGGCCCCCACCAAATCGAGCAGCACCACCCGGTAACGTGCTTCGAAGGCCGGAGCCACCAGCCGCCACATGCGCTGGTCGCAGCCAAAGCCGTGGACAAAAACCAAGGCCTGCTCCCCAGTTCCCGATACGATAACGTTATGCCGCTCAAGTACTTCCATATCCCTATAGCTATATGTGTCACACAGGATAAGGCCCTATAACCGATATTGCTGGTGCGTTTTTCTGGCGTGAAGGTAGCGGTTGTGGGTGGGTGCGGAAAGCAAAAGCAACAGCGGCTATTGCGGGCTGCTGTCAGCCTGCGGATCCAGAGGCGCACGGCGCAGACGGTTTTCCCGCTCAAACACTTTCATCAATACCAGAAAGTAGGAGAGCAGCAGCGGCCCAAGCACCAGCCCGAGGATGCCGAATATATTTACCCCCAGCACCACGCCCGCCAGCGTGATCAGCGGGTGAATATCGCCGATGCGGCGGGCCAGCACGATGCGCAGCAGGTTGTCGATGTTCATGATAACGATCAGGCCCACCAGCAAAATGCCTACGCCCTGGCCGGTGTCGCCCTGTGTAAACTTGAACAGCGCCGCCGGGCCCCACACCAACGGCGTGCCCAGCACCGGCAGAAAAGCCAGAAAAAAGGCTACCATTCCCCAAAATAGCGCATCCGGCACCTGAAATATCCACAGCGTCAGGCCCGTAAGCACGGCTTGCACCAGCGAGATCAGGGCCTGCCCCAGCACGTTGGCATTCACGTTGTTTTTCAAAGATTCGCCTAGCTCGCCCAAGGTCTCTTCCCGGAAAGGCAGGTACCGGCGCAGGCCCTGCAACAGCTGCCGCTCCTGCGTGTACATGAAGTAGAGCGTGAAGAGCATCAGCCCGATAATGACTACAAATTGCAACAGGCCGCTGGCCAGTACGGGCAGCCGCTGGCTGAGCCACGCCACGCTTTGCTGAAGCAACGACCTGACCGTCTGTTCGTTGGTGAACGTGTAACCGGTTTTGCGCTCAAAGGCGTGCAGCACGTCCATGATCTGATTGGTGTTCTGGCCGTAATGGCGAATGCGGTCGACGAGCAGCAGCGTGAGCGCCGTAAAAGGCAGAATAATAACCACCAGCGCAAACACCAGCAGGCCTATCGTAACCACCTGCGGATGCCACTTGCGGCGGTGCACCAGCGCCTGAAACCACGGCCGGAACACCACAAACAGAATACCGGCGCCCAAAAACCCAGTAATCGTGTCGCCGAGCCCATACAGAATCAGCGCTGCCAGCACTAGTAGGCTGGAGATCAGTAGTATATGTTGTTGGCGAGCGGAGTAGATGCTATCGGACATACAGGAAGATTTCAGAAATACAGATTGCCTAATGAGGCATTCGGCCCAGTTGGTGCGCCTCGCACTGGCAAGGTATACTTAACTGCCTGAATCCTGTATATATAACATAAATACTTGATAATCAAATAGTTGCATTTTATGCAAATAGCGAGTCTATGTCCTTAAGATGCAGGGCTTGAACCCAGTCCTGCTCTGCACAGCCAGGTGTTCGAACTCGCCGGTTGCTTTGGTTTTGTCTATACTGCGGGCTGCGGAGGCATCATCAGACTTTCATTCGGCTGGGTTTCCTTTGGTATGCGGGCTATTGTCCCGCTATGATCTTGTAATACACTATGGCTCATTTACTTATCGTCCGGCACGGGCAGTCTGTCTGGAATCTGGAAAACCGTTTTACCGGCGAAACCGACGTCGATCTGTCGCCGCTAGGCGAACAGGAAGCCCTGCGCGCCGGGAAACTACTCAAGCCGCATCCGGTGGATGTTGCCTACACCTCCGTTCTGAAACGAGCCATTCATACGCTGGCCATCATCAAGGTGCAAACCGGCTGGCTGGATCTGCCCGTGATTCGGTCGGCGGCGTTGAACGAGCGGAATTACGGATTGTTGCAGGGCCTGAACAAAGCCGAAGTAGCCAAAAAGTATGGTGCTGAGCAAGTTGCGCTCTGGCGCAGAAGCTACGACGTGGCGCCGCCGCAGGGCGAAAGCCTAAAAGATACCTACGAGCGGGTCGTGCCGTATTACACCGCCCAGATAGAGCCCCAGCTACGAGCCGGCAAAAGCGTGCTGATTGTGGCGCACGGCAACAGTCTGCGCGCCCTGATGATGCATCTGGAGCAAATCAGTCCGGAAAAGATCGCGCTCGTCGACTTGGCCACAGGCGTTCCGAGGCTATATGAGTTCGACGCATCGCTTCGGATCGTGGAAGCAAGCTATCTGCCTCATCGTAAAGGCGTTGTGTGAGCTTGGCATGACTCCACGGTTGCAGCCAGTTGACCAACTGCGTCGCTCGCCGCTGTGAAGAGGGGCGAGGGAGCGGATTTGCATCAGCGGAGGCTGGGAATTTCACGGTGGGATTTACCGGAAAAAGCGGTCGGCCCGGAATAGTGTCGAAGGTTTTGTTGCGCCGGACGATCGTTGCTTGGTGAAGCGGCCGTTTGCTATTCCGCCGGAAATCAGTATCTTATCTCCCCCATCAAGCTCCTTACGCCATGAATTCCACCCTGCCAAGTCCGTTTTCGGGTGTCCGCACCTGTGTGTTGCGGCGCTATCTGACGCTGCGCTACCAACTGCTTTCGGCTCCGAACGGAGCCGCCAAAGCGGCCCAACGCGCCCGCAAACGGCGCAAGAAACAAGCGAAGCAGGAGCGGCTGCGCAACTTCTTTGCTTGGTGCGCGGGCTTCGAAGCTTACGGCTCCATCTTTTAGCACCGCTTCTCCAAAGCCGCTTTGGTTAGGAAAAGCCTGAGCGGCTCTGTTACTTGGCGGCCGTTACTTCAATTTCCACCAACAGGTTGGGGAAAGCCAGGGCTTTAACTTCGACCAAGGTACTGGCCGCCCGGCATTGGTGCTGGGCCAGCCGGTTGACAACCGCGCCGTACTGGGGAAAGAAGTCGGCAATGGAAGTCGTGAAGTAATTGAGCCGTACCACGTGGCTCCAGTTGTAACCCGCCGTCGTCAATACTGCTTCCACGTTGTCGAGGGCGGCGCGCAATTGCCCGGCCATGTCGGCCTCGACTGGTGTGCCGTTGGCATCCATGGCGGCTTGTCCTGCGCAGTAGAGCGTGTGGTGGGCCTGGGTAACTTCTACGGCCTGCGCATACCCGAGTTGATCTTGCCAATGCCAGGGATTAATGAGGGTCTTTTCCATCGTAGGTGCTGAACAGAAGAGCCAAAGCTTAGAAAAGGGAACGGCGCAAAGTACGCGTTGGCAACGGTGCGGCGGTATCGCATAATCATGTGGTTATCAGGGTTATGCGGATGTAGCTTGGCGGCGCATTTACAGAGGTGGCTTGTTTGGCGCACTGAGCAGAGTACATTGGGTTGCCAGACCAGTTTTCCTCTATCTATCCGTTCTGTATGAGTCTTTTCGATATGGTATCCCACCTGTCTTCCGGCGGCCAGTTGCAGGAAGCCCAAGAGCTTCTCAATCAGTTGGTTGCGTCTGGCCTGACCGATGAACAACAGGCCCTGGTGCACCGGCTGCGCGACCTGCTCGATAGCTTGGCCAGTAACAACACCCTCGGCTTGTTTTTGTAACACGGGTGGAAGCGGCCAGCGCCTCGCAGCCGAAGAAGGAGCGACGCTTGTCGGTGCCTCGCTCTTCTGCTCTCATTGGTATGGGCTGCGGCTGCAGGCGGCCTCAGGGCTTCTGGGCCGCCGCGGGGAGTGCGCGCCACTTGATGACGTGGTACACGGCGCGGGTGCGGCCCACGTTTTGGATGCTGTGCATCAGGTTGGGCGCTTGAAAGATCACCGACCCCGGCCCTACCTTAGTGAAGGCCCCCTGAACCAGAGCTTGCACCGTGCCTTCCTGCACGACCATGAGTTCTTCCTCCGGGTGCTGATGAGCTGCATGGGCAAACTCGCCAGGATTCAGGGTGGTTACGTGGATTTCTAGGTTGGCCAGCGTGTGGGTAGGCCCATCCAGAACCGTGCGCTTTTCGCCCACGGCCGTAGGCGTGACCGGCATACGGCTCCACTCATAAGCGGCCGAGGACAACAAGGGCTGTTGCCGGGTCATTGCCATTACCAGAGCCAGCGGTAGGCTCATTACCAGCACCGTGCCGGCCACCAAGCGGCGTTCTCTCGTCGTCATTGCGTTCTGCGAAAATATCCCGCCACCTGTCGGCGGGAGCATATGCCAACTTACGCATTTTACACTACCTGCCGTGCAGCCGCGCCCGCTTCCACGCTCGGCGTCAGCTGGTGCTGAACTTGTTGGAAGACGGGCGGACCCCATGTAAATGAAAAAGGCCTTCAGTGCAATACTGAAGGCCTTTTCTGTGGTCGCGCCAGGAATCGAACCTGGATCAAGAGCTTCGGAAACTCTTATACTATCCGTTGTACGACGCGACCCGATCGAAACAGATATGCGGCAAAAGTAGAGAGAAAAATATGGCCTGCCAAACGCGCATTGCATTTGATGAAAGCAGATAGGTAAGCGCGAATGCAGATTGCATAACTAAAAAGGCAGTAAGGGAGTTAATCTAACTCAACTCCGACAACCCACAATCCAATCACCTAACTATATGAAAAAGACCCTGTATACGGCTGATGCTACGGCCGTTGGTGGCCGCAGCGGCCACGTGCGTTCCTCTACCGGTATCATCGATATGGAGATGTCGGTGCCCGCTGGTTTGGGCGGCAAAAAAGGCGCTACCAACCCCGAAGAGCTGTTTGCGGCTGGGTACGCGTCGTGTTTTCAGCAAGCGTTGTTGGTAATTGCACAACGCGCCGGCGAGCGGCTCGACCCGCAAACGACCGTACAATGCTCCGTGACGTTGTTTCAGGACGGCGAAGCATATGGACTCAGCGCCGTGCTCGACGTAGATCTGAAATCCGTTGCTCCTGAAAAAGCGGTGGAAATGGTCAACCAGGCCCACCAGATCTGCCCGTATTCGGTCGGTACGCGCGGCAACATGGAAGTAGAGCTGAAAGTAGCTGGCGCTCAGGTGCCCGTATCGCCGGAAGACAATGCAGGCGTTGCTCAAAACGGCCAGCAAGCGGCAGCCAGCAACGTTGGGAATGCCTAAACTTAGAATGGAGCAAGTTTGCTTCTGACAGGCTATTCTATACAAAAAGCCCCGTTCGGTGTACCGAACGGGGCTTTTTGTATTTATTTGACAACCAAGCAGTTACGCGCCTTGGCTTGCCAGTACTTCTTTTACCTTCTGGGCAGCGTCCTTCAGTAATACGGCCGAGAACACTTTCAAGCCCGATTCGTCGATGATGCGAGCGCCTTCCTCGGCGTTGGTGCCCTGCAAGCGCACGATGATCGGCACCTTGATGTCGCCGATGTTTTTGTAGGCTTCTACCACGCCGTTGGCCACGCGGTCGCAGCGCACAATGCCGCCGAAAATATTGATCAGGATGGCCTTCACGTTCGGGTCTTTCAGGATGATGCGGAAACCGGCTTCTACGGTTTGTGCGTTGGCCCCACCTCCTACGTCGAGGAAGTTGGCCGGCTCACCACCCGACAGTTTGATGATGTCCATGGTAGCCATGGCCAAACCGGCGCCGTTTACCATGCAGCCCACGTTGCCGTCGAGCTTCACGTAGTTTAGGTTCGACTCCGAAGCTTCAACTTCCAGCGGGTCTTCTTCTTTGATATCGCGCAGGGCGGCGAAATCCTTGTGCCGATAAAGGGCGTTGTCGTCGAGGTTTACTTTGGCGTCAACGGCCAGAATCTTGTTGTCCGAAGTCTTCAACACGGGGTTGATTTCGAACATGGCAGAGTCGGTTTCGTCGTAGGCTTTGTAGAGAGCCGTCACAAACTTCACCATTTCCTTGAACGCATCGCCCGACAGGCCCAGGTTGAACGCGATTTTGCGGGCCTGAAAACCTTGCAACCCAACGCGCGGATCAACGTGCTCGTGGTGGATTTTCTCGGGGTGTTGCTCGGCAACTTCCTCGATGTCCATGCCACCTTCCGTCGTATAAATGATCACGTTCTGGCCCGTAGCACGGTCCAGCAACACGCTCATGTAATATTCTTTTGGCTCCGAAGCGCCAGGGTAGTACACGTCCTGCGCCACAAGCACCTTGTGTACTTTGCGGCCTTCAGCGCCGGTTTGTTTAGTAACTAATTGCATACCAATGATTTGGCTTGCAATGTCTTTTACTTGCTCTAGGTTTTTTGCCAGTTTCACGCCGCCCCCCTTGCCGCGGCCACCCGCATGAATTTGGGCTTTGATCACGTGCCAGCTCGTGCCGGTTTGCTCGGTAAGCTTCTTGGCAGCTTCTACTGCCTCCTCGGGCGTTTCGGCCGTGATGCCTTCCTGCACGCGGACGCCGTAGCTTTTCAGAATTTCTTTACCCTGATACTCGTGAATGTTCATAGAGGTCAGTTGAGTTGGATTTCGGGGTGGTTGAGGGCACGAAAGTAGGCAATAATAGTGGGGGAAGAAACAAAAGCCATGCGAGGTAGGCCGCGCTCCGAGCGCATTCAGCCTTGAAGTTCGTCAGGCGCGGCTTTTACCGCCCGTACCAGCGGGCCATGACTTGTTCGGCGGGCTTGTGTTGGGGTGTAAAATCGAGGTGCCGGCGAGCGGGGCCGTCGGCCGCAAGGCCGGGGTACCATTTCCACACAAACAGGCCTTTGAACCACGGTTTCGACCAAAACGTCTCGAACAGCGCTTCGTAGCACGCTGCCTGCGTTTGCTCGTCGGGCGAAGCAAAGACGGCCATGTTATCGGGCCATTTCCACGGCTCGACGGCGGCATCGGCAGTGGTTTTGTAACCGGCCTCCGTGAAAATAATGGGTTTGTTGAAACGCTTCTGAATGCGTTCGATGGCGGCCAGATGCGGTTTCCAGCCGGCCAGCAGCGTGGCTTTATCGGGGCTATTAGCTTGACTCAGAGGGAAATAAGCCTGAATGCCAATGAAATCCAGCGCGTCCCAGAAACGGATCTTTTCGTATTCGCCGCTCCAATTGGCAGCATACGTCAGCGGGCCGCGATAGACTTTTCGCACCTGCCGGATGAGCATTCGCCATTCGGCTTCGTGCTCCGTGGAAGCGTGTAGCAATTCGGTGCCAAGGCACAGAGCGTCAAAGTGCTCTCGCTCAGCAAGTTGTGCGTAATGCAAAACAAACCTTGTGTAATTCGCAAACCACGCCTGCCAATCGGCCGCCGATTGCATTTGTACGTCGCCGGGCCAACTCCCTCCGCTGCCTTGCACCCACAAATGCGGCTTGAGCATCGTGCGAATGCCGTGCTGGCGGGCCAGCTGTGCGGTATAGGCCAAGCCGCGGTCACTTTCGCCCCAATAGCCGCGATTGCCTACGCCAGTGTTCATGCCGATTTCGGGTGAGGTAGCGCCGCGCTGCCAGCCAAAGGGTGTCTGGACTATCCAAGTGACGTGATTGCGGATGAGGGGCTCCAAATCGGCATCCGTAACCGAATCGCCGCCAACCCAACTCACGCCGCGAAGCCGTCCGTCGGCGTAAATGCTGGGGTTAGGAGCCGTAGGGGCAGGGGCCGCCGACAAATCGGCGGTTGGGGTGTGCGGTTTCCACCACCAGCGGGCCGCACCAACCAGCAGTACTGCCGGCACCAGCCACCAGAAGCGGCGCACGACCAAGGAAACTCGCATAGGCGGCAGGAGGAAAGGCATGAACCTAGCGTCAAGATAAGGCTGGGCCCCGACTAATGCGCCTGGCAAGGGCCCAATAATTGTCTGCCGCGAATCGGGGGCATACTACAGACAACTCCCTACAATGCGTAGATTTGTTTCTTGAAGTAGGCTCACCATTTTACGCTATCCCCTTTGCTGCAAGCCATTAACATTCATAAGAGCTATAACACGCTGGAAGTGCTCAAGGGCATCGACTTGACCATCGAGAAGTCGGAAATCGTGTCCATCGTGGGGTCGTCGGGGGCTGGCAAAAGCACGTTGCTGCACATTCTGGGTACGCTGGACGACCCGGACATGGGCGAAGTGCTGTTCGATGGCGAATCGGTCAGCTCGCTCAAGCGCTCGGATCTGGCGCGGTTTCGCAACCGGCACATTGGCTTTATCTTCCAGTTTCACAACCTGTTGCCTGAGTTTACGGCCCTCGAAAATGTGTGCCTGCCAGCCTATCTGGCGGGGCGCTCGGAGAAAGAAACCCGCGTGCGAGCCCGCGAATTGCTTGGCATGTTGAACTTGGAGCGCCGCGCCGACCACAAGCCCTCCGAAATGTCGGGTGGAGAGCAGCAGCGCACAGCCGTGGCGCGGGCGCTCATCAATTCGCCCGAAATCATCTTTGCCGACGAACCTAGCGGTAACCTCGATTCGCAGAACGCCCAGGAATTACACCAGATCTTCTTTCTGTTGCGCAAAGAACTGGGCCAAACCTTCGTGATCGTGACCCACAACGAGCAGCTTGCCGAGATGGCCGATCGCAAGATCATCATGAAGGACGGATACATCTCGGAGTAACTTCTTGATTTAAAAATCGTTATAAGCCTGTTGGGTCTCGGCCTGACAGGCTTATTTTTTGGCTCCTGCATGTGATGCGCCCGTTTCCGATCCGGGCCATAGATTGAACCTGCCGCGCTGTTCCGGAACAGTGCGGCAGGTTTGTTTACGCACGCTCCTGAATGAATGGGTCAGCCGGCTGTAAAGCTGAAAACAGCCGGGCAACGCCAAATTTTTTGGCCCGATTTTCTCTACTAATCCTGTTAGAATAGAGATTTTTGAATCTTATTTGTAAGTACTTGATTATCAGTGTGAAAATTTACTAAAAAATAGGTACATTTTCGCACTAAAAGACCGGCCACTTGGTTAGGTAATAGAACAACAAAACGTACTACAGGGAATTAATAACAAGACCATGAACGAGGTAACCAAAAACACCAAGGATCAGGTTCGGAAGAACAAAGTGGAGAGCTACGACATTGCTCGCTCCGATGAGACGCTGGATCTGGCTAAGGACCTGGCGAAGTTCATTAAGGAGAATAAACTTTCGACCTCGGTTCAAGGCAAAGACTATGTGAACGTGGAAGGCTGGCAGTACGCCGGCTCGCGCTTGGGCATTGTGCCCATCGTGGACCACGTCATCAATGTATCGACCGAAACAGAAATAAAGTACCAAGCCAAGGTCACGCTATTTGACCTGCGCTCGGGCCATACCGTAGGTGCTGGCTTTGCTATTTGCTCGAATAAAGAGTCGGGCAAGAAGTTCTACCAGGAGTTTGCCATCATGAGCATGGCGCAAACGCGCGCTATCGGCAAAGCATACCGCAACATTCTGGCTTGGATTATCCGGGCCGCTGGTTACGAGCCTACTCCGGCTGAAGAGATGGAGTACGGCGGCAACTCGACCGATGCGAAGGTGAGTGCCAATGCTGTGACGCCGGCTGCTGCCCCAGCTGCGCAGCCTGCTGCCATGAAAGCCGTGCCCGCTGAGCCTGTTGCGCCTGCTGCCGAGGCTCCTGCTACCACTGCCGTTGCGTACGCCACGGCACCGCAGAAGGAAGAGATCATCCGTTTGCTTAACCATCCGGTGATCACGCGTCAGGAGAAGACCAAGATGTTGTTGAACATCAACCGTTTGGACGAGGAGCGTGCCACGCAAGCTATTGCGAAGCTCAAGAAAGCGATCGACGACCGTGAGAACGGCGAGTCGGCTGCTGCTTAAACAATCTTCTTATCTCAGCATACAAAAGCCCGGTTCCGGTAGGAGCCGGGCTTTTTGTTTGCGAAGCGGCTGCGTTACGGCTTCAGTTTCCCACGCAGTGGCAGTACCTTCGTAGTCCGGCCAACCCCTGCACTGCTTTGCCTTTACCCACCGACGATATCCTGCTCCTGCTGCGCCAGCACTGGGGACACTCGGCTTTCCGGCCGATGCAGGAAGATATTATCCGGTCGGTGCTGGCTGGGCAGGATACGCTGGCGTTGCTGCCGACAGGCGGCGGCAAATCCATTTGCTTTCAGGTGCCGGCTATGGCGCGCGACGGCATTTGCGTGGTAGTGTCGCCGCTGATTGCCCTGATGAAAGACCAAGTCGAGCGGCTGCGCTCACGCGGCATTCGGGCCGAGGCAGTGTATGCCGGCATGAGCCACCAGGAAATTGACCAGACACTCGACAACTGCGTTTACGGCCCGGTGAAGTTCCTGTACGTATCGCCGGAACGCCTGCTGACTGAGATGTTTCGGGTGCGCGTCGCCAAAATGAAAGTCAATCTGCTGGCCATCGACGAGGCGCATTGCCTTTCGCAGTGGGGCTACGATTTCCGCCCGCCTTACCTCCAGATCGCCCAGCTGCGGGAGTTGGTGCCCAACGTGCCCGTCATTGCGCTCACGGCTACGGCCACGGAGCAGGTCCGGCAGGATATTGTTGAAAAGCTGCATTTCCGTGCCAATTACAAGGTTTTTCAGCAAAGCTTTGCCCGCCCAAACCTGTCGTATTCGGCGCTGCAAACCGAAGACAAGCTGCGCCGCCTGCTGGAAGTTATCCGCGGCGTGGGAGCCGACAAAACCAGCATCGTGTATGCCCGTACGCGCCGCCAAACCGAGGAAACGGCCTCTTTTTTACAAAAGCATCAACTAGCCGCCGCTCCTTACCACGCCGGTTTGCCCGCCGAATTGCGCCACCGTACCCAGCAGGACTGGATGCAGAACCGGACGCGTATCATTGTGGCTACCAATGCGTTCGGAATGGGCATCGACAAGCCCGACGTGCGGCTGGTGGCCCACCTGGAAGCTCCGGATTCGTTGGAAGCCTACTACCAGGAAGCCGGCCGTGCCGGTCGCGACGAGAAATACGCCTTTGCCGTGCTGCTCGTCGGGCCACACGATGCGAGCGACTTGCGCCGCCGCACCGAACAGGCGCATCCGCCCCTGGACACGGTACGGCGCGTGTACCAAGCGCTGGCTAACTTTTCGCGGACGGCCGTGGGTGGCGGCGAGCTGGTGGCGTTTGACTTTGACATTCAGCCCTTTGCCGAAACGTACCGCGTCAAGCCGTTAGACGTGCACAATTCGCTGCGCACGCTGGAACGGGCCGGTTTCGTGCAGGTAAACGAAGCCGTGACCACCCCGGCACGCGTGCACATTCCCATCGACCACAACGATCTGTATCGGTTTCAAGTGGCTAATGCCCAGCACGACAAGCTGATCAAATCGTTGCTGCGCATGAACGGCGGCGAGATCTTCGCGGGCTTCCAAACGATCTCCGAAAACAGCCTTGCCACGCACCTGCGGCTGAGCGTGGTGGATGTGCGCAAGATGCTGCTGTTTTTGCACCGCTCTGGCATTATTCACTACCAGCCGCGCCACGATTCGCCCCAGGCGCTGTTCACCACGCCGCGCTTCGACGCCGACAAACTGCCTCTCGACCAGCCGCGCCTGAAGGCCGCACGCGAATTGGCCTTGCAGAAAACCGAGGCCGTGATCAGCTACGCGGCCGGTGGGCGCTGCCGGCAGCAATTGTTGCTGGAGTATTTCGGCGAGGAAAACGCGCCTGCCTGTGCCATTTGCGATTATTGCCTGGCTCGCAAAAAACAGCAGGCCGCCGCGCCCACTTTGCCGCTTCGCGAGCAGTTGGTGGCGCTGGTAAAAGCGCAGCCGCAAACGCCCCGCGAAGTCCTGACGCATTTCGTGCCCAGCCAAGCCGCCGCCGTCACGGAATTGATCCGTGAGTTGGTGGACTTAGGCGAGCTTCGCTATACAGACGAAGGTCAATTATATAAGTAATTAATAGTCAATTACTTATATAATTGATCTTCCTGATTCTATAACCGTAATCATGTGTCGAAAACAAACAGCCCCGGCCACCCACTAAAGGGTAACCGGGGCTGCGCTCATCCATTCGGCAGGGGGCTAATCCTGCAAAAAGGCACTGTAGAAAGTACTATGCAATTTCCTGGCCGATCTTGCGGCCGAGGTTACTGATACTACGGCAATCCGCCGGAAAGGATCGGCTGATTTGCCTTGACCGCTTATTTTTTCAGGAGCTCGAGTAGCGCTTCGGCAGCTGGCTCCGACGAGGCCGGGTTTTGGCCCGTGATGAGGTTGCCTGCGCTTACCACGTAAGGCTGCCAATCACCAACTTTCGAGTAGTTGCCGCCAGCATTTTTAAGCTCGTCTTCCACCAGAAAAGGCACAATGTCAGTTAGTTGTACTGCTGCTTCTTCGGTGTTGGTGAAGCCCGTAACCGACTTCCCTTTAACCAGCAGTGAGCCGTCGGGGGCTTTTACGTGGCGCAGCACGCCGGGCGCATGACACACCGCCACCACCGGTTTTCCGGCCGCAAACAGCGTTTCAATCAGCTTTATCGACGTGGTATCTTCTGCCAAATCCCAGAGCGGGCCGTGGCCGCCGGGGTAAAAAACGGCATCAAAATCGGCTGCCGAAATGCTGTCGAGCTTGACGGTGTTGGCTAGGGCTTTTTGCGCATCGGCGTCTTGCTTAAAGCGCTTGGTTGCTTCGGTTTGCGAGTCGGGTTCGTCGCTTTTGGGATCCAGCGGAGGTTGCCCGCCTTTAGGAGAGGCCAACGTCAGGGTAGCCCCGGCATCTTTGAAAACGTAATACGGAGCCGCAAATTCTTCCAGCCAGAAGCCGGTTTTCTTGCCCGTATCGCCCAACTGATCGTGGGAGGTCAATACCATTAATATGTTCATGATTCTGAGGTGTATAGGTCGGAGTAAGCAAGCTTATTCCGAGTGAAAAAAATGGTTTTACGCCAGCAAACGGTAAAACGTCACCTTGCGCTCAGTTAGCAGCGGCACAATCTGGCCGACTACAACCTGCTGGTAATGAGCCGATTCGCGGTGCGCTTGCAGGGCGGCGTCATCGGCGTATTGCTCGTAAACGAAGAAGCGGCTCGGCTCATCGGGCGACTGATGCGCCAAGTAAACCAAGTTGCCGGGCTCGTGCTCGCGTACGGCCACGGCGGCTTGCAGCAGCAAGCGGCGGACGGCTTCTTCCTGGCCCGGCTGCACTACCCACTCGGCTGCAACGCAGATAACATTTTCGGGAGTGATCATCAGCGAGTTACAGGCTCATGGTGAGAATCTCCTGTACGTCGCGGGGCTGAATATCGCCACGTTCGCCCAGGTTTTTGGGGCCGCGCTGCTCGAAGCGCTCCACAATGTGCTGAATGGTATCAGGACCTACTGCATAGTCCGAAAGCCTGGTTTTGATATCCACCGACTCGAAGAAGCGAACCGTGGCCTGCACCGTGGCCTCGACGCGCTCGGCGGGCGTGCCGCTGGTAATGTTCCAGACGCGCTCGCCGTACTGAAGCAGCTTGGCTTGCTTGCTTTCTTGTTTATAGCGCAGCAGCGATGGCAGCACCACGGCCAGCGTGCGGGCGTGGTCGATGCCGTACAGCGCCGTCAGCTCGTGCCCGATCATGTGCGTAGCCCAGTCCGTCACGACGCCGGCCGACAGCGTGCCGTTCAGCGCGTTGGTCGCCGCCCACATGAAGTTAGCCATCGCATCATAATCCTGCGGATTTTGCAGCACCTTGGGGCCTTCTTCGATCAGCGTGAGCAGCACTGCCTCGGCTTGCCGATCTTGCAGCGGCGAGTTGACGGGGTAGGTGAGGTACTGCTCCAGCACGTGCGTATAGGCATCCACGATGCCGTTGCTGATCTGGCGTGGCGGCAGTGAAAACAGTGTTTCGGGGTCCAGAACCGAGAATTTGGGGAACGTGTGCGGGCTACCGAACGAGAGTTTTTCCTTGGTCGATTCGCGGGTAATCACGGCGCCGGAGTTCATTTCCGAGCCCGTGGCGGCCAGCGTCAGCACGGCCCCGAAAGGCACCGCGCTTTGGGCTTTCACCGTGGCTTTCTGGCTCAGCAATTCCCACGGGTCGGCGCCTTCGTAGCGGATGGCCGCCGCGATAAACTTAGTGCCGTCGAGCACGGAGCCACCGCCAACCGACAGGATGAAATCGACGTTTTCGGCCTTGGCCAGCGCCACCGCTTTCATCAGGGTTTCGTAGTGCGGGTTGGGCTCGATGCCGCCAAACTCCACCACTTCAAACTCGCCTAAAGCGGCTTTTACTTGGTCGTAAACGCCGTTTTTGAAAATGCTACCGCCGCCGTACGTGACCAATACTTTGGCGCCCACCGGAATTTCCTTCGCAACGGCCGGGATCTGGCCTTTGCCGAAAATGATTTTGACGGGATTATAAAACGTGAAGTTTTTCATGGGTAATCTGGAAAATGCAAGCGCGCCGGAGCGCGTCGTTAGGAACGGGAATAGTCGGCTACTTTCACCAGCTGCTTGCCGGTGTTTTCGCCCTTAAACAAGCCCAGGAAAGCCTGCGGAATCTGGTCGAATCCTTCGGTAATCGTCTCTTCAAACTGAAGTTTGCCTTCTTGCAGCCACTGGCTCAGGGCCTGCACGCCTTCCGGGAAGCGCTCAGCGTAATCGCTTACGATAAAGCCCTTTAGCAAGGTGCTGGTTTTCAATAGTTTGGGTTCGGGCCGTGGGCCCTGTGGCTCTTGCGTAGCGTTGTAGTGCGAAATCTGGCCGCAGAGGGCAATGCGCGCGTGCTTGTTGAGCAGGTCATACACCGCGTCGGAGATGGCGCCGCCTACGTTGTCGAAATAGCAATCGACGCCATCAGGGCAGGCTTCGGCCAAGGCTTGCGCAATGTCAGGAGTGGTTTTGTAGTTGATAACTGCATCAAAGCCAAGCTGTTGCAGATACGCTACTTTGTCGTCGGAGCCGGCCGTACCGACCACCCGGGCACCTTTTATTTTGGCCAACTGGCCTACCACCGTGCCTACGGCGCCGGCCGCGCCCGAAACCACAACCGTCTCGCCGGCTTTCGGCCGGCAGATGTCCAACAGTCCGAAGTAGGCCGTTAGGCCCGGCATGCCCAGCAGGCCCAAGAAATAGCTGATGGGCGCCCCGTCCGTAGGGAGCGGGTTGAGCCCTTTGCCATTGGAAACCGTGTGTTCGCTCCACGGCAGGTTGCCCAACACTACGGTGCCTTTCGGTAAGCTATCGTTCTGACTATCTACAACTTCCGCTATCACGCCACCCGAAATGGGCTCGCCTACTTCGAAAGGCGGAATGTAGGATTTGCCCTCGTTCATGCGGCCGCGCATGTATGGATCGACCGAGACATAAAGCGTTTTGAGCAGGACTTCGCCCGACTGAAGCGGCGGTATTTCGGCGGTTTCGAAGCGGAATTGGGCGGCCGAAGGTTCGCCTTGCGGCCGGTTGGCCAACAGAATGCTGCGGGAATTCATAGCGGGGTGGGAAAAGTGAAGAGGATAAAATGCATCTGTCATCCCAGCGGAGGAAAAGCTCCTCGTCGGGATGACAGAAAGGGTGCTGAATGCAGCGGAGAGGCGCCCGGCTTAGTTTACCGTCGTGTTCAGGTGCACGTCGATGTTGCCGCGGGTAGCACGCGAGTAGGGGCAAACCTGGTGCGCTTTAGCGACCAGTTCCTCCGCCTGCTGCTGGGTGAAGCCAGGGATGTTTAAGTTCAGGGCTACTTCGAGGCCGTAATTGTCGCCGTCTTTGCCGAAGCTCACTTGCGCGTCTACGGTACTGCCGGTGATGGGCATCTTGCTCATGCGGGCCACCAAGTTTAGGGCGCCATCGAAGCAGGCTGCATAACCAGCGGCAAACAATTGCTCGGGGTTGGTAGCACCCGTTTTGCCGGGGCCGCCCATTTCTTTCGGAGTGCTCAACGGCAAGTCAATGACATTGTCGCTGGAGATAGCGCGGCCGTCGCGGCCGCCGGTGGCCTTCGCAGTGGCCGTGTAGATTTTTTGGATGCTCATACTGAGGCAAATAGGCCTGCCTTGGATTAGGCAAGCAGGGTTAAAAGGTGTTTCAATTGATCGCGGAAAGCGGCCATTTCCTCGGGCGTCATGGCTAGTTTGATGGCCATCTGCTCCGGTATCTGGCAGGCCCGCTTTTGTAAGGCCCGCCCGGCCGGCTGCAACGAAATAATGACGGAGCGCTCGTCCTGCGGGTCACGGCGGCGGCTGACCCACTGCTTCTGCTCCATGCGCTTCAGCAGCGGCGTAAGCGTACCGGAGTCTAATAAAAGCTTGTCACCTAACTCTTTAACAGTCAGTTCGTTGTATTCCCAGAGCAGCATAAACACGAGGTACTGCGGATACGTCAGCTCCAAGGCCTGCAAGTAAGGCTGATAGGCCTTCGTCAGCATGCGCGAAACGGCATAGAGCGGAAAACAGACTTGGTTTTCCAGCTTCAGCAGAGAATACGGTTGGTTTTCAGCTTGTTCGCTCATGGTGTCGGTAGGATAAACGAGTTTGATTGCGTAATGTTTAATTGTGTACAACCAAATATACAAAAAATTAGCCAACTATCTGGTTTACAGAGGCAAAACTTTGCTCAATAACAAACAAAAAAGGGAGCCGACACCGTCGGCTCCCTTTCACTACTGCTGGTAAAGCGTAGATTATTGCTGCTGGTAAGCCGTCATGCCACCTACTAGGTTGCGCACGTTGCTGAAGCCCCGCTGCGCCAAAAACGCCTTGGCCGAGGCCGAGCGCCCACCGCTTTTGCAATGCACAATAACTTCTTGATCCTTAAGATCTTCCAGTTCATCTACTTTTTCGGGGAGCGAGCCCAACGGAATGTTCTGACTGCCGTCGATGCGGGCTTCTTCGTGTTCCCAGTTTTCGCGCACGTCGATGATGGTGGGCTTTTCGCCGGCTTGCTGGCGCTGCTTGAGTTCGGCGGGGGTGATATCAGGCATATGCTAAAAGGTTGATTATGAAATGGTTGTGTTGATAAACGGACTGTTTGTTACTTGGTCAGTACCAAGCGTTTGGCTACGGTAAGGCCATTGGGCAGGCTTAATTGCACAATGTACACGCCAGCCGGCAGTTGACTTAGATCTAGCGTGGCGTGGCCGGCCTGGGCGGCGGGTTGTTGCCACACGGCTCGGCCCAGCGCGTCTGATACGGTTGCTTGGGTAAAACGGCCCTGCACATACACGATGCCATTGCTAGGGTTGGGATACAAGCCAAAGCTTGCGGCCGTACGCGAATCGGCCACCGCCGTCGCGACGCCGTTGGTGAGCACGGGCCGCATTAGGGGAGCGCCAGCCGGACTTGTCTGAGTAGCGCTCCAGGATTGTTGAGCGTTGTAAAACAAATAGTTAGCCGGAGGGGCGCTGTTCAAATCCAACCCAAACTGCACAAACTGGCTGATGGAGGCCTGCCCATATCCCACGTAAAACGTGCCGGTTACGGGCACGGGCGCATCAAACGGAATCTCCACAAAACCATTGCCACTAGGGGCCTGCGCCGCGATGGTGAAGCTCTTGGTGGCTTTGGGCTGCGCGGCGGGCTGGTCGGCAGCGGGGTCCTTGTCCCACACATTGATGGTGATGGCACGACCGGCCGCATTGGGCAGCACAGGGTAGATGCGCAGGGCCCGCACGTAATCGCTTTTGTTCAGGTCGATGCGATACGCAAAGTAGCTGGCCGGGCCACTAGCGAGCGCCGGCAGGCTCACCGCTGCCTCCGCGGTGCCATCGTCATAGGCGTAGTAATCAGCGAGTTCCGTGACGCGGGAGATCGAGTCGTTAGGAATTGTAAGCGGATCTTGCTCGTTGGTTTGGAGCACAATGTTGTGCCGGATGCGTTTGGCCTCGCCACTTAGCGGAATGGCCGCACTGCCCCCCCGAACATCGCCTGCAATGGCCGCCTGCTGCTGCGAAGCCGGCAGCGACTGGTTGCCTTTCAGGAAAGTAGCCGCAGGCCCGGAAGGCAGCACCTGCAACGTGCCCGACCACGTTATAGGCGTTGGGGCCGGTCCTACATCGAAGTTATTAATGGTGGTCGTGGTGCGGTCGTTAAGCTCGTTGGTTGGGGTCGGGTTGGCGTTGTACTGCCAGTAAGGCATTGCTGCATAACGCTTTAGCGGGCTCGTTAGCGGGGCACTGGTGGAGATGTCGCGGTACGACGAATCGGCGGCGCTGCGGTTGCGGTCGAGCTTGATGTAGTCGAGGCTCCAGGCGTCGCGGGTGGTGCCCAAGTTGCCGATCGAGCGAAAGCGGAATTGGAAAGTGCTGTGCAGGTACTGCGGCTGATCAATGGCTATCAGCTTCTGCCGGAAGGCTTTGCGCTCGCCGGTGCTGCGCATTTCCCACACCAGCTGCCAGCGTTGGGCATTGTCCAGAAACTCCAGCTGTAAAGCTACGGGCTGCGTGCCGCTGTTGGTTTTGGCAGGACCTACGATGCTGCCGACTTGCCAAAAGAAGCTCAGATACACGCGGTTAGAAGCCGTGAAGCCGTTCAGGTTAAACGGTTGCGACGTTAGGGTATCGGTATCGCTGTAGGCCGACGAGCTGCCGTAGGGCTGGCCGTTGGCCTTGAGGCCATCCAGGGTCACGACGCCCCGCGACGGTGGCGCCACCGGAAAGCGGTTGTTGACCAGCGCGCCGCTACGTTGCCACCGATCCGGATTTGGTTGGCCTTCGCGAGGCGTGGTAAAATCCTCGAAGAACGGCAGCGTGGCCTGCGTACCACGACGGGCGGTATTGGTAGTTGGCGTGGCCCCCCGGGCTGCATCCGTCGGGAGCGGTGCAACTACTTGGGCCTGTGCGGCAAACGGCAGCAGCAACAAGAGTAGATATTTCGGGCAGATCATCGCAGCAAGTTACGCAAGCCGAACGCGCACGGTCGCAGTTTAGTACGGGCGCTTACGCCGATCCGACTTTGAAAAAGCAGTTAGTGACCGGTGGCTAAGCGCCTGCTACCTAAAAATAAAAACGTCGCCCGAAATTCTGGCTTCCGGCGACGTTTTATAATTAATTGATAATCAAATAGTTGTGGTAATCAATTCACTGGAGTGAGTGGTGCCTTGCCCGCAATCCACAAATCCACGAGTTGACCGGTTCGGATGGTGGAGCCGGGCGCAGCTACGGGGCGCTGCTTCACCACGGTGCCTTCCTGCTGCCCTTCTTCGGGCGCTTGGTAGAAGGTTTCACCTTTCAGTAGGCCTTGGCCCACCAGCAGCGTAACCGCTTCGTCCTCTGGCATATTCACAACGTTCGGCACCGGGAATTCTTGGTTTCCTTGTCCGTCGCCAACCACTAGATCGACGCGGGTGCCCTTGGCGATGGGTGCGCCCGCCGCGATTTCCTTACCGTTGACCAGTTGCTTTAGCACCGAATTCTGCGCCAAATCAGGCACAAACTCGATTTTGCCTACTTGCAAATCGTAGCTCTTCAGGATCATCTGCGCGTTCTTCACTGAGCCATCCACCAGCTTCGGCATTTTGATTACCGGCGGATTTTTCATGCTCACCGAGATGTAAATCTTGCGGTCTTCCTTGACGCGCTCGCCGGGTGCCGGGTCCTGCGTGAGCACTGTAAATGGCTTAATGGTAGGATTATACGTGGAGTCATCAACGAAATAGCGCAGGTTCCTTTCGTCGAGATAGTCTTCCAGATTATCGACGCGCATGCCCGTCACTTTGGGCACCACGATGGTTTCGCCGTGGTTGGTGGTAAGGGGCAGGTAGATGAAAAAGAAGCCGAAAAGCAACGCGGCCCCGCACAGCCCAATCACCAGCAGGTGCTTCAGAACGTCGAGCGGAGTATCCGATTTAAGAAAAGCCATCAAAGGAAAAGCTAGTAGTTACGAGCTGGAAAATTAGAATTAAAAGGCTGGACTGTGTGCGCTAGTTTTTAGCCAACTCTCGTTTTGCATTGCGCTCTTTGCCAAACTCCAGAATCCGGTCGATGAAATCGTAGGGAGTGTAGCCGTTGAGGGCGGTTTGGTGGAAGATGCAGGTCGCGGGCGTCATACCAGGTAACGAATTGACCTCGATAATCAGTACCTCTACGGCACCCGTTTCGCGCACCCGCACGAAGGCGTCGATGCGGGCGTAACCTTCAATGTGCAGCACTTCGGCTACGCGGCGCAATTCCTGTTTTACTTCGTCTGAAATGCGCTGACGCTCAGCTGGCTCGGGGGCGTAGCGGGCGGGCGTGATGTTTTGGCCTTCCCCCGCCAGGAACTTCTCTTCCAAGCTGAGTACTTCCCCGGTAGCCAGCGCCTCCGACGCTTCAAATACCTCAATCACGAGCTTGCCGTCGGCGCCCCAGTGCGTGAGCAGGCCGCCCGTGATTTCGAGGAAGTGCTTGGCTCCGTCGCGCTCAATCAGGGTTTCGACCAAGAATACGTCCTTTTGAGGAAATTCTTCTTTGAAGCCCAAGTGCAGCGTAGTGGCCTCGGCGGGCATCAAATCTTCCTGGCTTCGGAAAATCAGGCGCGTGAATGCTTCCAGCTCCGCGCGGTTCTTGATCTTTTTCACCGCCGATGAGCAGCCATCGTCCGAAGGCTTGGCAATGAAAGGATAGTGAAATTGCGTTTCGAGGCTGCGGTAGAAGCCTTCCGGATCGGCGTCCCATTCGAGGCGGGTTGCCAGTCGGTGTTCGGCCACCCGCAGACCGGCTTCGCGCAGGCGGCGGTTGGTTTCGAACTTGTTGATGGTTACGCTGCTGGACTCCACGCCCGAGCCGTTGTACGGCAACCCGTACTGTTCCAGTTCCTTCTGCAACGCGCCGTCTTCGCCGGGACGGCCGTGCAGCGCAATAAATACCTCGTCTACCATTTCGGCCAATTCCTCAAAGGAAATCCGGCGCGGCTGGGCCGTAGGTTGGCCCGCATACGTGCTCGTGATGGCGTCGGCCTCGCGGCGGATGCGTTCTAGCACCGGGTGCAGGCTATGACCGGCTTCGGCATGCTCAATTTTCTCGCGAATGTCGTCGGCGTTGTCCTTGAGCATCACGTTGATAGGCAGTACGTACAGCTTGTGTTCGTGCGCCGAGCCCGTCAGGAAAACCGGCACCGGCTCGTATTTCACCGACGACGACAGCTTCTCGTAAATGTTGCGACCGCTTTCTACCGAAATGTGCCGCTCCGACGAGTAGCCGCCCATAATCACGGCTACTTTCGTGCGCTGCCGCTCCTCGTGCTGGCGCGAAGCCACCGCCTCGTCGAGTTGCCTTAACAACTGGCCCAGGCGCACCGGATGCATGCCGCCCCGGCGCCGAGCAGCCAAGGAAGTACGAATCAGATAAGTCAGGAACTGCGAAGGGTTGAGGCCAATTTCGGCCGCTTGGTGGAAGAAGAACGAAGCCGGCAACATGCCCGAAGTCGTATTCGGGTCGTTGAGAAAAATCTGGTTTTCAGCTTCTTCCGATTTCAAAGGACTGAAAAAGCCATCCAAACGCGCGTACACCTGGAAGCCGAACGTGCGGAACATCTCCTCACAGGCTTCGCGAATGCGCTGAATATCCGCCTCCGGCAAATCGATGGGCGTGACTTTGCGCGACAAGCCCGGCAGGTATTTCGAGCGGTAGTCAAACATTTCCTCGCCCTTCACGATCTCGGTAGGCGGCAAAGCCAGCGGATTGCCTTGGGGGTCTTCCACTACAATGCACGAAAACTCCCGGCCGGCCACAAACGACTCTACCAACACGCGGGCTTCGCCGTCGACGTTGGTGAGGCGCACCTGCTCGGCGGCTTGGAATTTCTTATTAAGCGTATCTATCAGATTATCAGGGTGATAGATAATGGTGGTTTCTTCGTCTAAAACAACGGGCAGGCCGATCCCTTCGCGGATATCGGTCAGCTGCTGCACCCACGCGAGGCGTTCGCGCTCGGAAAGGCCCTGCCACTCCTCACGGGTGAGGGTTTTGCGAAACAGGCTCCGTTCGATGGCCGCCTGAAATTTTTCTACGCTGGCTTCGCGCAAGATGGAAACGCCGATGCTCGAACCTTGGCGCGGGGCCTTGAACACCAGCGGCAGGCCCAATTCGCGCACCAAGTAGTCGAGCGTAGCGACGGGGTTGGCTTCGTCCCATTCTTCCGCCGTGATAATGCGGAAGTCTGGCGTGGGCCGGTGCAGAGCTTTGAGTAGGTTTTTCTGCGCGATCTTATCGATGCCAAAAGCCGAGGGCAGAATGCCGGAACCCGAATACGGAATGCCATACCATTCGAGCAAGCCCTGAATGGCGCCGTCTTCGCCGCCGGGGCCGTGTAGCGCCAAAAACGCAAAGTCCATCAGGTCAGCGAGTTCGTGCGGCAAAATACGGCGGCCTACTTCGCTAATGATGCGGTCTTGCTCCTCGATGGTCAGTTCACCCAACGACTCGAGGTACACCTGCAACTTGTGCTCCGAAGCCGGCAGCGCCGACACCGGCGGATAGAAGTCGCGAATGGTGCCTTTATAGATATAGTGCCAGTCGAGCAGAATGAAGTTGCCCCGGCTATCGACAAACACAGGCACTGGCTGAAACAGCGCCTTGTCGAGGTTATCGTATACGGTGCGGCCGCCCGCAAAAGAAATTTCCCGCTCGCGCGACGGGCCGCCGAAGAAGATGCCTATTTTCATACGTGCTGCAAAGGTAGGGCAATGTTGCGTAAGCTTGGTAGGGCTTTGGCGCGCCAACCGGAGGCCATCAAGTCCGGAAAATATCCTCGCGTTCCTACATCTTGCCGCAGAAGCTGCGAAGCCTATTAAGCTTATACTACATTCGCGCCGTATAAGGCTCCATCTAACCTTTTCGTTCCTTCTATGAAAACCCTCGACCAGTACAACTTCGCCGGCAAAAAGGCGGTGGTACGCGTGGACTTCAATGTGCCGCTCGACAGCGACTTGCGCATCACCGACGACACCCGCATCCGGGCCGCGACGCCAACCATCAAAAAGATCTTGGCCGACGGCGGCTCGGTGATCCTGCTTTCGCACCTGGGGCGCCCGAAAGGCGGCCCCGACAAGAAAAACTCGCTGCGCAGCCTCGTGGCGCGCTTGCAGCAGGAATACGGGCAGGAAGTGAAATTTGCCGACGACGTAATTGGTCAGGAAGCGCAACAAATGGCCGCCAATTTGCAACCCGGCGAGATTTTGCTGCTCGACAACGTGCGCTTTTACAGCGAAGAAGAAGCCGGCGACCCCGCCTTTGCCGAGAAACTCTCGCACCTCGGCGACGTGTACGTCAACGATGCTTTCGGCGCGGCGCACCGCAAGCACGCTTCCACTGCCGTGATGGCTCAGTATTTTAAGCCCGAAGATCGGATAGCTGGATATCTGCTTCAGGGTGAGATAGATAACGCACACCGCGTGCTCACCAACCCCGAGCGGCCGTTCACGGCCATCATGGGCGGCGCCAAAATTTCGGACAAGATCCAGATCATCGAGCAACTGCTGGATAAGGTTGATAACCTGCTGATTGGCGGTGCCATGGCCTATACTTTCGCCAAAGCCGAAGGCGGTTCGACGGGCCGTTCGCTGGTCGAAAATGACAAGCTGGAATTGGCCCAGAGCCTCATCCAGAAGGCCAAAGAAAAGGGCGTGAACCTGGTGCTGCCCGGCGACAGCGTCATTGCTACGGCTTTCTCCAACGACGCCGACATCGATCAAGCCGGCAACCACGCCATCCCGGCCGACTGGATGGGCTTGGACATCGGTCCGGAGTCGCGCGAAATCTTCGCCGAAATCATTCGCCAGTCCCGAACTATCCTGTGGAACGGCCCGATGGGCGTGTTTGAGATGTCGAATTTCTCGCTCGGAACGCGTTTTGTGGCCAGCGCCATTGCCGAGGCTACGGCGGCCGGCGCCTTCTCGCTCATCGGCGGCGGCGACTCGGCCGCGGCGGTGCACCAGTTGGGTTTCGCCGACAAAGTCTCCTATATCTCGACCGGCGGCGGTGCCCTGCTCGAATACATGGAAGGCAAAGAGCTGCCCGGCGTAGCCGCGCTGGAAGGGCGTTAGGCCTGATTTCTCACAAACCAGAAGCCCGATTTCTTCCGCCGTGCTGGCGGAAGAAATCGGGCTTCTGGTTTATCTAGGTAGTTCGCCTCTTTTATAGTCTATATGTTCGTGAATTAATATAAATACTTGGTTATAAACCAGTTACATTAATTTACGAAAGGCGCTTCCAACTCGTGACCCATGCCTTGCAGGGTTTCGGAGTGGCGGCCGGTGAGGCGTACGGACAGGGCGTGGGCTTCGGCTTCGTTGAGCACGTTTAGCTCGCGCAGCCACCGCAAACGGCTGAGCTGCAACTCGATAGGTCCTAACGGGTTGATGCGGCCGTAGTGGTGGCGCAGGTACGATTTGGTCTGGGATTCGAGGGCCTCGGCAAAGCGGTACAGCTCGGCGCGCTGGCCAGGGCGGTCGGCCAGCGTAATGTTGAGCCGAGCTGTGGAAATGGTAAATTTCTTCCACCAGTTCTGCAAGCCGTAGTACACAATCAGGCCCAGCAGCCCCCCGATCAGGAAAGCGCCCGTCCAGAATTCGTCAGTAGATTGACCCTGAGCAAGTTGCTTGCTGAAAATATCTTGGCCGCCGAGCAGGAGCGCAAACAGCACCCCGGCCAGCGAGCGCGTGGGTACGGCACTGCGGCGTTGCACCGCAATCGGCAGAAGCTCCTCGTAGGGCATTTCTACCTCCAGGGCGTCGTGGCCGTTGAGCTCTTTTTTGCGGACGTACAGGCCGTGCGGGCGCAGGGCCAGCAGGACGTCGCCGCCCAGTAATTGATGTTGTTCGAGAACCATAGAAAAAAGCGTTGGCAAAGATGGCCAACCAATCCGTAACGCACCCGGAAAAGTACGCGCCGGCTATTGCAAACTCACCCGAAGGGCGACGGGGAAAAGCATAAGATAAAGATTATCAGCATGACCCAGCCCAATACTTTACGCGCCGGACTCAGCGGCCGCTCGTCGGCGGCCGGCGGATGGAAAATGCCGGTTATGCGACCCAGCAACAAGCCAAATACCAGCCAGCCGGGGTTGCCTTCGAGGCCTGGCAGGGCCACGGTTAGGGCCAGCTGCGCCGACCACACGCCCAGCGCCAGCAGCAACGCCCGCCGCGATGTGGGCAGCGTCCGCCGGAATACCACGAACAGGTAGAGCAAGTACGGCGCGGCCCCGTACAGCCACACATCGGCGGAGCTGTGTAGGGTAAACAACCCCAGCCCGGCATAGAAGATGAAGCTGATAAACAGGATCACCGACAACCGATTGAAGCGGCGGAAACCCAGCAAGCCGTATAGAATATGCCCACCGTCGAGCTGGCCGATGGGCAGCAAGTTGAGAGCCGTAAAGAACAGTGCCAGTGCGCCCGCTAGTAGGATGGGATAATGCATCAGCTCATTGGGATGTGGCAAAAGCCCCGGATCGGCAAACCAATATTCTAACAATCTGTATAAGAGGGGCTTAGCAAGCGTCAGCCCCTGCCCAGCGCCGCGGTATACATGTTGCGCGTAGTCGGCTCCGTAAGCGCGGTACTCCGGGTGAATCTGGAATACATACTCCACGGGCGGCAGGTGCGTGAAGCCGTAAATCAACACCGGCACGGCTACGATAAAGCCCGCCAGCGGCCCAGCCAAGCCGATATCGAAGAACTCTTTGCGCGAAAAAATGCGGTCTTTAATGCGAATTACCGCCCCGAAAGTGCCGATGGTGTTGAATACGCCCGTAAAAAAAGGAATATAGTAGGGCAGCGTCGCACGCACTTTGTAGTGCCGCGCCGTGAAATAATGTCCAAACTCGTGCACCGTCAGCACGCCCAGGAACGGCAGCGAAAACAGCAGTCCGCGCTGAATTTCGGCGCTGGAAAGCCAGCCGCTCAGCTTAACGGCATCGCCTTGCAGAAAAAAGGATTTGCCCGTAATCCATTCGGCTCCTGCTAATGTTGTGGTTATCAGGGTGATAACAAACAGCAGCAAATGCAGTCCGTACACACGCCAACGCGGCGGAGCAGGGCGTTCGTAGCGGACAAACTCGACGGGCAGCGCTGGCTCGGGAGCCGGGGCATCAGGCAGTGGCAGGAGTGAAGGCACGGATGGCGGCAGGAAGGGCTTCGGTAAGCGTGAGCGGCGGCGCCAGGTGCAAGGTCTGCAAGCCTAGGCGCCGCGCAGTTTCGATGTGTTGAAAACTGTCTTCGATGAAAAGAGTTTCTTCCGGCTTCCAGTTCATTTCGCGCAGGGCGTGGTGAAAAATGTCGTCGCCGGGCTTGCGCAAGCCTACTTCCTGCGAATAAAAAACGCGATCGAGCGCATCAGCAATGCCGTGCTCAAACCCGTACGTGGTGGCTAGCCGACGGTTAATCTCCTCAATATGAATGTGATTGGTGTTGGAGAGCAGTGCCGTTTGGTGGCCTTGGGCGCGCAGTTCGGAAATCAGGGCCAAACGGTCGGCGGGCACGTCGAGCAGCATGGCGTTCCAGGCCGCATCAAGCTCTTCGTCGGTGCCCGTCAGCTCGTAGCCTTGGCGCAAGCCATCGCGAAACTCGGCCGGGGAAAGTCGTCCGGTTTCCATGCGATCAAACAAATCGGACTGGTGCTGCTGGTTGAATTCGATGGTGCTGCCCGCTGCGCTAAACTGCCGCATGGCCTCCAAGGTGAGCTGATAATTGATGTTGATAATAACGCCTCCGAAGTCAAAAAGCAGGTTGGGCAAACGGCGAAGCAAAGTCATGGGCAAGTCAAAAATTGGAAATTCGAACGCAAAACTCGTAGTTTGCACTGCCGAAACCAACCGCTACGGTTAAGTTCAGCACCGGGCCCATAGCTCAATCGGTTAGAGCAACTGACTCATAATCAGTAGGTCCTTGGTTCGATTCCAAGTGGGCCCACCAAACCGGATTGAACGTCTTTTAAGGCGTTTGGTCCGGTTTTTATGTTTACAACTATTTGATTGTGAGATAGTTAATTTGATACTGTGCCGGAGCGGCTAGTCCAATATAAGATCCTTCTCAACGCCGCAGCGATACCGTGCGGTGAAGTGGAGGTTCATTGGGATAACGGGAAGAGTCCTGCGGGTGCTCACCTGAACGGCGCGTGCCGAAAAGTGCTATTCCTTACTGCGCTTTATTTTAAATAAAAATCAGCGATGCCCTTGATGATGGCGTCGGCCTTTGACCCCGTTAGGTTGGCCAGCACGGCGATGGTCAGGCCTTCTGAGCGGTAGTAGTTCACCCAGGCGCAGCCTCCGCCTTCGTGGCCGTAGCAGGTGCGACCGCGGTAGTGCTCAATCACCCAGCCCAAGCCGTAGTCCACCATTTGGCCGCTCGGCAGCCGGGTCGGAGTGAATAGGCTGTCGAGGCTGGCTGGCGAGAGCAGTGCGCCGCCGTGCAGGGCCGTAAAGAACTTTGCCAAGTCGGTGGTCGTCGAATTCAGCCCGGCGGCGGTAAAACCGGCGTTGCCGTAGGTGAAAGTCCAGGTTTCAAAAGGGCCGTTTTGATAGGTGTATATTGTGGAGCTGCGGTTGGGAATGACCGTGCGATAATCCCCAAATTGGGTCTGCTGCATATGCAACGGAGCAAACAAGGTGCGGGTGATGTATTCCTCGAAGGGACGACCAGTCACCTTTTGCACCACCATACCCAGCAGCAAGTACCCCGTCACGCTGTAGGCATATTGTTCGCCGGGCCGAAAAGCCAGCGGCAGGGCCGCAGCGACTTTCACCACTGCCTGTTGGGGCGAGAGGTGGGCTTTTTCCAGCGTCGCCCAGGCGGGGTTCATAAAATGATTGCGGATGCCGGAAGTATGATTCAGCAGGTGGCGAATCGTAATCGTGTGCCAACTTTCCGGCAAGCTGTCCACGTACTGGGCCACGGGATCTTGCAGCGAAAGCTTGCCCTGCTCGACGAGCTGCATGATGAGAGTAGCCGTAAAAATCTTGGTTACGGAAGCCAGCGCGTACACCGTGCGGTCGGAGGTGGGGACGGCAAATTCTACGCTGGCCAAGCCGTAGCCTTTGTTTTTCAGCACCTTACCGTTTTTTAGCACCAAAACCGACAGGCCCGGAATCTTATACTGCTTCATTTGCGCCTGCACGTAGGCGTCCAGCGCGGCCGGCGTCTTTTGTTGCTGCCCTTGGCACACGGCTACTCTCAGCAGCACAAATAGCAATACTGATAAGTAGGGGAAGGCCGCAAACATAAGGTCGTCAGGTAAAGGTATGTGGAAAGTAAGGTGTTTGTAACATACTTAAAATGAGACAATTATAAAATCAGTTTTATTTCAAAAAAAGGTGGCCTTCCAAGCGAAAACCACCTTTTTGAGGTAAGAATCAGGAATGTGAAACCTTACTTGACGAGCAGCAGCCGTTGCGTGTGTCCGTTGCCATTCAGCAGTAGGCGGCACGTGTACACACCGGCGGGCAGGTTTGTGCCGGACAGGTTTTGTTCATAGTCATGGCCAACTTCGGCTACTCCCTCAAAGAGCGTGGCCACCCGCTGGCCCAGGGCATTGTAGACGTAGAGTTGCGCGGGGCCCGTTTTGGTTGTCCGGAAGCGAATGGTGGCGCGCTCAGCAAAGGGATTAGGATACGCTTCGAACACTTGTAGGCCCGCGGCTGCCTCTCCTGGGCCAAGTGCCACCGGGCGGCCAACTACGGCCGTCGAGGGCACGACTTCGATGGCGGCCACTTTGGGGTTGTCTTTGCCGCCGGCATTGAGGGAAGAAAAGTCGAGGTTGAGCACCCCGTCGGCGACACTTACCGTGAAGGTTTCAGTCGTGGCCGTGTTGGCGCCTACTTTCTTGTAGATGTCGTAAGCGGTGAGCACTTGGGCGTTTTCCAGCTTCACATCGAAGACTCGCTGCCCGGCGGCCGTCCAGTAGAGTTCGGCGAAGTGCAACGTGACGGTGTATGAGCCATTGGCGATGGGCAGCGCGTAGGCGAAGGTGCCGTTGGTGCCAAAGCGTTCGGTTTGGTACAAAGCATCGTCGTTTGTATTGGCAATGGGCGCGCTCGTGGCGTAGGTGTTGCCGGGCGCGGGCGCATACGCCTGATCGGCGGCAAAAGTGCCCAGGGAAGTGGACAGCGCGCCCCCGCCGGCGTTGAGGTGATACGCTGTAGGAGCCGGATTGCTGCCCGGCCCAGCCAGGATTTCGATGGCCGCCACTTTGGGATTGTCCCGGCCGCTGGCATTGAGGGAAGTAAAATCAAGGTTCAGCACGCCATCCGTGACGGAAGTGGAAAAGGTTTCGATGGCGGCTGTGTTGGCGCCCACCTTCTGGAAGATGTCGTAGGCCGATAGCACCTTATTACCTTCCAAGCTCACGTCAAACACGCGCTGGCCTGCCGCAGTCCAATACAATTCGGCGAAGTGTAGCTTGACGGTGTAGGTGCCGTTAGCCACCGGCAACGCGTAGGCAAAGGTGCCGTTGGTGCCGAAGCGTTCGGTTTGGTAGAGCGCATCGTCGGTGGTGCCGGCAATGGCCGCGCTTGTCGCATAAGTACTGCCGGGCGCGGGCGCATAGAATTGATCGGCGGCAAAAGCCCCCAGCGAGGTAGTCAACGCGCCCCCGCCGGCGTTGATGCGGTACACAGCCGTGGGTGGACCTGTGGGGTCGGGGTTGACCATAATCTGCACTTGGTCGGCGGGGCTGGGGATGTCCTGGTTATCGGTGACCACCAGCGAGAAAACATACGTGCCGGCCGTAGCTAACCCGCTGACCGTGGGATTCTGTGCGGTGCTGCTGCTGAAAGTGGCCATGGCCGGCCCGCTGACTTGGGCCCAAGCATAGCTTTTGACGGAACCGCCGCCAGCCGCCGTGCCCGACCCGGCGAGCGTAACGCTGCTGGTGGGCAGCGTAATAGTTTGGTCGGGGCCGGCATTAGCTACTGGCGGTGCAGTGGCTGTGGTGCTAAGTATCTCAATAGCAGATACTTTCGGGTTGTCCTTGCCGCCGGTATTGAGGGACGAGAAGTCGAGGTTGAGCGTGCCGTCGCTGACGGTGACGGGGAAAGACTCGGTCGTGGCCGTGTTGGCGCCCACTCTCCGGAAGATATCGTAGGCTGTCAAGACCTTATTGCCCTCCACGCTCACGTCAAAGACCCGCTGATCCGCCGTGCTCCAGTAGAGTTCGGCAAAGTGCAGCTTGACGACATACGTACCGTTGACCACCGGGAGGGCATAACCCATAACTCCGTTGGTGCCAAAGCGTTCGGTTTGGTAGAGCGCATCGTCGGTGGTGCCGGCAATGGCCGCGCTTGTCGCATAAGTACTGCCGGGCGCGGGCGCATAGAATTGATCGGCGGCAAAAGCCCCCAGCGAGGTAGTCAACGCGCCCCCGCCGGCGTTGATCCGGTAGCGGGCGGCCAGCGATGCTTCGGCCTGATTCAGGCGTATGCTGGCCGAGCCCGTTGTGCCGCTACTCGAATTGGCCGTTGCAAAGTCCAGGGTGCCGTCGCCGTCGAGGTCGCCCACGGCGATGGCGCGTGGGTTGTCGGGCACCACGAAAGTCTGGTCGCCGCTGAAGTTGCCCAAGCCGTCGTTGCGCCGCAGGCTCACGGAGTTGGGGAAGCCGCCCGCCAGCAAGTCAAGGTCGCCGTCGCCATCCACGTCGCCTAGGGCAGCAAATACGGCGAAGGAGCCTAAGTTCACGAACCGGCTGCCGCTGAAAGTGCCTTGCCCGTCGTTGAGCACCACTGTCACGGTGCTGCCCGTATTGGCTGCTACCAAATCCAGATCGCCGTCGGCATCGACGTCGCCCAGCAGCAAGCCTCCTTGCATTGTGGCGATGGTAAGTTGCTGACCGGTGCTGGCAAACATGCCCCGTCCGGTGTTCAGGCGCACATCGATGAGGCCGTTGCTGCCGCTAGCCAGAAGGTCTGGTGCTCCGTCGTTGTTGACGTCGCCCACCACAATGGTCGAGGCGTTGGGGCTCACGGGCACAGCAGAGCTTTCACTGAAGCCCCCGTGGCCGTTGTTGAGCCGCACCCGCACGACCGTCGACGAGGTAGGGGTGCTGGTAGTCTGGCCTTCGGTGAGCAGGTCGAGGTCGCCATCGCCGTCCACGTCGCTGAGTGCCGCGCCGCCCAGGCCCGCTGGTTCGGGGTTGCCAAACGTGCCACCACTATTCAGGCGCACGCCCCCACTGGTCACCAAATCCAGGTCGTGGTCGCCGTCGAGGTCGCCGAGCAGGATTTTCCCCGGACCGATGCCGGGCACTTCTTGGCCTCCAGTGAAGGTGCCGTTTCCGGCATTCAACCGCACGCTCACCGTGTTGCTGGGGCCCGTGCTGACTGCATTAACGGACACCAGATCCAAGTCGCCATCGCCATCGAGGTCGCCTACGGCCAGACTAGCGGGGTTGCTGAGCGGTACGTCGGGATTGGAGCGAAATAAGCCGGTGCCGCGTGCCGTGGCCGCCGTAAACTGGTATGCGTAGGGGCGAGCCAAGTTCTGCTGACTGCTGTTTTGCACCCCCGTCGTTACGGTTGCGAAAATGGTCTCTCCAGGTTTGAAGGGCGTTGTTGGGCGGAAAGTAAGCGTGTTTCCACTCACTGAGGGCGTGCCCGATTTCAGGCCGCCAGCCTGGGAGCCAAACACCACGAGGGCCTGCTGAGTGGCGGAAGTGTTGCTTAGGGCCTGATTGAAGCTCACGGCCACCGCAGTAGT
Organism: Hymenobacter sp. BT491; assembly: GCF_014349165.1. NCBI lineage: Bacteria > Pseudomonadati > Bacteroidota > Cytophagia > Cytophagales > Hymenobacteraceae > Hymenobacter > Hymenobacter sp. BT491. The sequence goes on from NZ_JACSJJ010000001.1 coordinate 780,031, forward strand.
GCGGGGCGCGGAAGGAGCATTGCGGGCGGGCGACCAACTGATCGGGGTAGGGCCTTGCGCCTGGACGGTGCCGGCTGTTGAGATCGTCAGAAACAGCGGCAACGCCAGTCCCATGCATCCCGCACGCAGCGAAAGGGAAGAGGCAACAACGAACGTCCGGATAAGTGTAACCATAACAACCATAGGAGCATAAGTGAAGTGAACAATAGGCCAACCGGCACAGACCGGCAAGCCGCAGCCATACGGGGAGTATGGTTAAATCTAAATCGCTTAGATGGAAAAATAATAGTTATTGTTGAAATATTTATATAAATATTGCTAGCATCTTGTATTCCTCTAGGTAAGAGCAAGACATTGGAAAGCTGTTGTCCTAGTAAGAAATTAATTTATAAATACCTTGAAATCAGGTATTTATAAACAATAAAGGCGTACTGTCCCTGTTAATGAAAAAAATCACCAGCCTGAGGAAACGCCCGCGTATTTACCAGTAACCGGCTAGCGAAATTTTGGGCCGCGACTACGGGTGCAAGTAGAATCGGCAGGCCCTTCGGATGAACAGGTAGGTACAGGTTGCGGAAGAAAATTGCTTTCCCGAGCTTGGAAACTGCAGTGTTCAAGTACAAAAACTAAGACCGATGCGGCGTAAAAAAGGTGCTTTGTGGATCGTGTTCCCGCTGGCGGGCTTGTTCTTGAGCTTGATGCCAGCGCACCCCAAACCGAAGCAGCCCAACATCATCATCATTCTGGCCGATGACATGGGCTACTCGGATATCGGCTGCTTTGGCTCGACAACGCAGACGCCTAACCTCGATGCCATGGCGCAGGGAGGGCTGAAAATGACTCAGTTTTACAATGCGTCGCGTTGCTGCCCAAGCCGTGCCTCGCTGCTGACGGGCCTCTACCAGCACCAGGCCGGAGTAGGAGACATGGTGAACACGCGGTCGCAGCCCGCCTACCAGGGCTACCTGAACAACCGCTGTGTGACCATCGCCGAAGCCCTAAAAAGCGGGGGCTACAACACGTTTATGGGAGGCAAATGGCACGTAGGCCAGGCCCCCGAGCACTGGCCCACCCAGCGCGGCTTCGACCATTATTTTGGGCTGATTGATGGGGCCAGCAGCTATTTCGCCACCTATCCGTACCGGCCAAATCAGCAGCTGACCCTGGCCCTTGACAACCAACCCTACACGCCTGGGCCCGGCTATTACTCCACGGATGCCTATACGGACTACTCCATTAAGTTTCTGAAAGACAGTAAGTTATCCGGTAAGCCATTTTTCCTGTACTTAGCTTACCAAGCCCCGCATTGGCCGTTGCAAGCACTGCCCGCCGACATCGCCAAGTACAAAGGCCGTTTTATGATGGGCTGGGACAAGCTGCGCGAAGAACGCTTCCGGCGCTTGCAGCAACTGGGCATCATCAGTGCCACCACGCGCCTCTCGCCTCGTGATGCGCACGTGCCGGCGTGGGAAACGCTGAGCCAAGAAGAAAAAGAACGCTGGGACGATAAAATGGCCGTTTATGCGGCTATGATTGACCGCATGGACCAAAACATCGGGCGATTGCGCCAGACGCTGCGCGAGCTGGGCCAGGATCAGAATACGGTCATCCTGTTTTTGTCGGATAACGGGGGCAGCAACGAGAGCATCAAAGGGCCCGGTTTTCGGCCCGAAATTTTGGAAGCCAGCCGCAAGCCGTCCAGCGACCCGACTTCGTTTACTTCGTACGAATTTGCTGGTGCCAACGTCAGCAACGCCCCTTTTCGCCTGTTCAAGCACTGGGAATACGAAGGCGGCACAGCCACGCCCTTCATCGCCTACGGCCCCGGCATCGTGCAGCCGGGGCGCACCGTTGCGCAGCCCGGCCACCTCATCGACCTGATGGCCACCTGCTTGGATCTGGCCGGCGTGGCGTATCCTAAGTCATATAAAAACACTCCCATCATTCCCACCGAAGGCATTAGCCTGGTGCCGGTGCTGAAGGGCCAATCTTGGCAGGGGCATCAGGCGCTGTTTTTCGAGCACGAAGGCAACCGCGCCGTGCGTCAGGGCAAGTGGAAGCTGGTCTCTGAATACCCCGCCAACACCTGGCAGCTGTACGACATCCAGGCCGACCGCTCGGAACTCAACGATCTGAGTGCCAGCAATCCGCAGAAAGTACAGGAGTTGTCCGCCCTCTACGATAAATGGGCTGCCCGCGTAGGCGTCATTCCGTTTGCGCAGATAGCCAAGGAAAAAGGAGGCGAGTAATGCCCGCGAAGACTATGGCCGCACGCAACGAAACCCTACGTGGCTAAGGCCGGCAGCGGGGTCGCTGCCGCGGCGGGCACTGGGGCGGTAGCTTTCGCAGTAGCTTACGTGGCAGAGAAACGAGCCTCCTTTGGTGACGCGTTTGGGAGTGGCGGGCTCGTCGGGGTCGAGGCTAGCCTGGGGGCCGTGCGGATTTTCGCAACTGCCGAGGCGAGCGAGCGTGACGTGCGTATCGGCCCGGTACCAGTCGGCGCACCATTCCCACACGTTGCCGGCCATGTCGTAGAGCCCATACCCGTTCGGCGCGAACGATTTTACCGGGGCCGTGCCCGCGAAGCCGTCGGTGCGGGTGTTGCGGTACGGAAAATCGCCCTGCCAGATGTTGGCTTGCGGGTGCCGGTCGTCGGGCGGCGTGTTGCCCCACGCAAAGCGCTTGCCTGCCAAGCCGCCGCGGGCAGCGTACTCCCATTCGGCTTCGGTCGGCAGGCGTTTGCCGGCCCAGCGCGCATACGCCGCCGCATCAGTCCACGAAACCTGCACTACCGGGTGTTGCGCGCGGCCGCGCAACGTAGAAGCAGGCCCTTCGGGGTGACGCCACGAGGCCCCGGGCACCCAGCGCCACCACGCCGCCACGTCGTCGAGCGACACGGCCTGCGCCGGGGGCGTAAACACCAAGGCGCCAGGCGCCAGCGCCTCTGGCCCGGGGCGCGGAGTACCCGGAGGCAGCTGTGCCCGCAGTTGCTCCCAATCCACGGGCTGTTCGGCGGCGGTGACGTAGCCGGTGGCCGCTACAAAACGGGCAAACTCGGCGTTGGTAACCTCGTGTTCGTCCATCCAGAAAGCTGCCACCCGCACCAGGTGAGCTGGCCGCTCGTTGGCAAAGCTATTTTCGGCATCGGTTCCCATCAGGAACTCGCCAGCGGGTATCCGAACCATGTGCGCCGGCTGGGCCGAGTCGGGCCGAATATCCTTATCCACGGTTGCGCTTGGTGCGGCACTACCCGGTCGTCCTGCCTGCGCGGGCGCACAGCAGGCCACTTGCTGGCTGGTGGGCGAGTCGGCGGCCAAAGGTTGCTGCTCCGAAAAGTGGCAGCCGCCCAAGAGAAGGAGCACCGCGGGGGCGCCGCGAAAAAAGCACGGCCAAGGCATGGAAACGAAGGCTACAAAGAAAAGCGGGTAGGAGTACCCGGCACCAAAAACTACTTTACAATCCCGAAAGCTACTACATTCCGGCGGTAGAAATGTGGTTCAGAGCCAGATACGCTTCCCTTGCCCGCATTCCCTTTCCCGATTTCATGCCGATTTCCCCCGCACATCGTTCTGCCTACTGCCTTGCTCGCCGGGCCACGGTTTTTGCTGCTTGCGCTTCCCCAACTAAGCCGGGCTCAGAACTGCTGCTCACCGCTACCTGCTGGCTCTGCCCCGAAGCGGGAGTTTGTGCGCGGCTGATGCGCCAGGCACTCGCCCCGATCGCAAAGATGGCTCATGCTTTTCGTGGCAGGTGGTGGCTAACTAGCGATGAAAGATTGATTTCAGCTTAGAAAAGTCGTAGACCGTATCATTGTGCTACGCAGATGGTAAACTTGCATTCCTCTATAACCCTTTCGAAAACATGAACAAAATCAAGGTAACGAACCCCGTCGTGGAGCTGGATGGCGACGAAATGACCCGCATCATCTGGAAATTCATCAAGGACAAGCTGATCCTGCCGTATCTGGACCTGGATATTAAGTACTACGATCTGGGCATCGAGTACCGCGATGAAACCAACGACCAAGTGACCGTCGATGCGGCCAACGCCATTCGGCAGTATGGGGTGGGCATCAAGTGCGCCACCATCACGCCGGATGAGGAACGCGTTAAGGAGTTCAACCTCAAGCAGATGTGGAAGTCGCCCAACGGCACCATCCGCAACATCCTGGACGGTACCGTATTCCGGGAGCCTATCGTGATGAGCAACGTGCCCCGCCTCGTGCCCAACTGGACGGCCCCCATCTGCATCGGCCGCCACGCTTTCGGTGACCAATACCGCGCTACGGATTTCGTAACCAAAGGCAAAGGCAAACTCACCATCACGTTCACCCCCGAGGACGGCGGCGAAACCCAGTCCTTCGAGGTGTTCAACTTCAAGGGCGACGGCGTGGCGCTGGCCATGTACAACACCGACGAGTCGATCCGTGGCTTTGCCCACGCCTGCTTCAATCAGGCCCTGATGAAAGGCTGGCCTTTGTACCTGTCGACGAAAAACACCATCCTCAAAAAGTACGACGGCCGGTTCAAAGACCTCTTTCAGGAAATCTACGAGCAGGAATACCAAGCCAAGTTCAAGGAAGCCGGCATCACCTACGAGCACCGCCTGATCGACGACATGGTGGCCTCGGCCCTGAAGTGGAACGGCAATTTTGTGTGGGCCTGCAAAAACTACGACGGCGACGTGCAAAGTGACACGGTAGCGCAAGGTTTTGGTTCTCTGGGGCTTATGACTTCGACGCTGGTAACGCCCGACGGCGGCACCATGGAAGCCGAAGCCGCGCACGGTACCGTAACGCGCCACTACCGCGACCACCAAGCTGGCAAACCAACTTCCACCAACCCCATTGCCTCCATCTTCGCTTGGACGCGCGGGCTGGAATTCCGCGGGCTCCTCGACGGCAACCAGGAGCTGATTAACTTCTGCAAAACCCTGGAAGCCGTGTGCATCGAAACCGTGGAAAGCGGCAAGATGACCAAAGACTTGGCCGTCTGCATCCACGGCAACAAGGTGGAGCACGGCCGGGACTACCTCTACACCGAGGAGTTTCTGGAAGCCCTCGACGAAACTTTGAAACGCAAGCTGGCAAACTAAAAGCCGCCGAAGTGACGCATACCGCAAGCCCATCCGATCATCGGATGGGCTTGCTTTTTTTCGGGCGGTTGGTTCCTGTAAAAGGGTTGCTAGCAGCGTATCGGCGAAAAGAGTAGGCGGGCCCACACTGAGCAAGGGGACACGAGAATGCCCTCGCGTGGCTGGCTTATCCGCTTTGCAGCAGCTCCTTAAGCTGTAGTCGGTGTCAGGGCGTGGCGAATTTTGTGCTTGAGGCTCTGCACGCTCTCCGCCGTATGGATTTCATCCTGTTGTTGGGGCCCCGCAAACGTGGTGAGCCGGAGTGTAGTATGCCCATCCGTAGCCGCAATCAAGGCAATGCTGTGCGAGTTGACCAACACTTGGTAGCCCGCAAGGGTGATGACTTCGATGAAAGGATTCATAAGACATAAAAGCAAGAAGAAGCTGCACGTTGCAACAAGGGCAGGGGCCGGTGGCTGTTGCGGCAGATATGGCCTTGGCAACGCAGCGCAAGCGCTTGGGGTTGCCTGCCGGTAGGTGGTTTTTACGCTCCCAAATGCCTATGCCCGCCGGCTAAGGATTGCCAATACACTGTTTTACCTGACTGTAGGTGCTGATCTAGCGTATAGCCCTTTTCCCAACGGTCGCTGTCCGGAGGCACTCTGCACTTCGCGGGGGCCGGTGACCTTGCAGATGCAGGTAGCGCAGCCCAATTTTTATCAAAACGCAATCATTTCATTATGAATAACATAGCTCTAGTAGTCGGCGCCAGCGGCATCATTGGCAGCAACCTCGCCCAAGAGCTCTTGGCCAACGGCTGGACGACCTTCGGGTTGGCCCGAAACCCGCGCACCGAGCTGGCCGGCCTGCAACCAATAGCCGCCGATTTGCTCGACGTAACCAGCCTCGAAACGGCGCTGGCCGATCTAAAACCCACGCACGTATTCATCACGAGCTGGATGCGCAACGACACGGAGGTGGAAAACATCCGGGTGAACAGCGCCATGGTGCGCAATCTGCTGGCGGTGCTTTCGCCCAAAGGCTCGGTGCAACATGTGGCTTTGGTCACTGGGCTTAAGCACTACCTCGGGCCGTTTGAGGCCTACGTGAGCGGAGGTGGTGCGCCGCCCACGCCCCTGCGCGAATCGCAGCCGCGGCTGGCACTCGACAACTTTTACTACGCGCAGGAAGACGAAGTGTACGCCGCCGCGGCCCGCGATGGCTTTACCTGGAGCATTCACCGCCCGCACACCATTATTGGGAAGGCCGTGGGCAACCTCATGAACCTGGGCACCACGCTGGCCGTGTACGCCAGCATTTGCAAGGAAACCGGCCGGCCGTTTCGCTGGCCCGGCTCGCAGGCGCAGTGGGAAGGCCTTTCCGACGTGACCGACGCCCGCGTGATTGCCAAGCAGTTGGTATGGGCCGCTACCACCGAAGCTGCCCGCAACGAAGCCTACAACGTCGTCAACGGCGATATTTTCCGGTGGAGCTGGTTGTGGGGCCGGCTGGCCGATTGGTTTGGCGTTGAGCCCGTGGGCTTCGATGGCACCGTTCACCCCTTGGAAGCCGAGATGGCGCAGGATGCCGATCTGTGGCGTAGCATCGCTGCCCAGCACGGCCTCGTCGAGCCTGAGCTAAGCCGCCTGGCCTCGCCGTGGCATACCGACCTGGATCTGGGCCGGCCCATTGAGGTAATGACCGACATGGCCAACAGCCGCCAGCGCGGCTTTACGGTTTACCAGCGCACTGAAGACTCGTTTTTTGACCTGTTTGCCCAGCTGCGCTCCGACCGACTTATTCCGTAGCTTCCACATCGCTCATATACTCCGAAAGGGCGCGGCAGCGTAGTCTGCGGCGGGCTTCGGGCAATGGTGCCTTGCGATCTTAAAAAGTCGTGAAACATAATGCATTGATTGTGAGGGTGTTATGCAATCTTCATTTGGAATGCCATTTACATCGCCCAACAAACACCTTACTTCCGGGCTTTTGATAAGCAACGAGCGCCGTAAAGCCGGAAGGTGTTATTTTTACCGTATACCCGACCGTTGGTTGGCCTCCGGCATTGCGAACGCTACTGCAATAGCCCTGTGAGGCCCTTCTGCTGGCGCTTGTAAGTAGTTGATGCTCGGGTTGCTCGCCCACTTTATACTTTTTTCCTATGGCTATGAATCCTGAACCGGACGTGCCGGCGAACCACGACGAAAACCGGCGCACGTTTCTCAAACAATCGTCTCTGCTCACCGCCTTTGCCTTGGTGCCCGGCCCGGTGGTGTCGGCTGCCGCGGCCCAACTCGACGAGCGCGTCGCCGACGCCTTCGAGAAAGTCCCGTTGAATCTGAAAGTCAACGGCCAAAAGGTCAAGCTCTCCGTCGAGCCGCGCACCACGCTGCTCGACCTGCTGCGCGAAAACCTCCACCTCACCGGCACCAAAAAGGGCTGCGACTACGGCCAGTGCGGCGCCTGCACCGTGCACGTCGATGGCCAGCGCGTGAACAGCTGCCTGAGCTTCGCCGTGATGCACGAAGGCAAGGAAATTACCACCATTGAGGGCCTGGCCGAGGGTGACAAGCTACACCCCATGCAGGAAGCCTTTGTGAAGCACGACGGCTTTCAGTGCGGCTACTGCACGCCGGGCCAGATTATGTCGGCCGTGGCGTGCGTGCGCGAAGGCCACGCCGGCTCAGAGGGCGAAATCCGGGAGTTTATGAGCGGCAACATCTGCCGCTGCGGGGCTTACTCGAACATTGTGGCGGCCATTCAGGACGTGAAAAAAGGAGGCCAAAAGGTATGAACCCGTTCCAATACGTCCGCCCTAGCAAGCAGCAAGCTGCCATTGACGCGGTAGCCAAAGACCCAACTGCCAAATTCATCGCCGGCGGCACTAACTTGGTCGATTTGATGAAGCGCGGCGTGATGACCCCCCACAAGCTGGTCGACATCAACCGCCTGCCCCTGAACAAGATAGAGCAGCAGAATAACAGTTTGCGCATCGGCGCACTGGCCCTGAACTCAGTTGTGGCCGAGGACCGGCAAGTGCGCGAGAAACAGCCCCTGCTGGCCCTGGCCCTGAACGCCGGTGCCTCGCCCCAACTGCGCAACATGGCCACGGTGGGCGGCAACATGCTCCAGCGCACCCGCTGCCCTTATTTCTACGACACCACCATGCCTTGCAACAAGCGCCAGCCCGGCACCGGCTGTGGCGCGCTGGAAGGCGTAAACCGCATGCACGCCATCTTCGGCTTTTCGGACAAGTGCATTGCCGTGCACCCTTCCGACATGAGCGTGGCGCTGGTGGCCCTGGATGCCGTGGTGCAGGTAAGCGGCCCCAAGGGCAACCGCAGCATTCCGTTCGCGGACTTCCACCGCCTGCCTGGCAACACGCCCGAAAAGGACACCAACTTGGAGCCCGGCGAACTGATCACGGCCGTGGACGTGCCGGACGGGCCCTTCACCAAGCACGTGCACTACCAGAAAGTGCGCGAGCGTGCCAGCTATGCCTTCGCGTTGCTCTCCGTAGCCGCGGCGCTCGATATCGACGGCAGCAACAACATCAAAGCGGCGCGCCTGGCGATGGGCGGCGTGGCCCACAAGCCCTGGCGCCTCACTGCGGCCGAGCAGGCGTTGGTCGGCAAGCCGGCTACTGAAGAAACGTTCCGGCAGGCCGCGGCCGTGGCCATGCAGGGCGCCAAAGCCTTTAAGTACAACGCATATAAGCTGAAGCTGGGTCCCAACGCCATTGTGCAGGCCCTCAAAACTGCCGCTGCGGCTTAACCCTCCGACTTTTGTTATGAAAACACCAGAAAAGCAAATCGGAGCGCCGATGAACCGGGTGGACGGCCGCCTGAAAGTGACTGGCGCGGCCACTTATTCGGCCGAATACCAGCTGCCGGGCATCACCTACGCCGTGCTCGTGGGCAGCACCGTTACCAAAGGCCGCATTACGGGCGTCGATACCAAGGCCGCCGAACGGGCACCGGGCGTGCTGGCCGTCATCACCCATTTCAACTCGCCCAAGGTGCCGGGCTTTGATACGGCGGGAAAGGACCCCTCGCAGCCAGCCACGGCGGGCGGGCCGATTAAGATATTTCACGACGATAAAATCCGCTTCAACGACCAGCCCATTGCCATCGTGGTGGCCGACACGCTGGAGCGCGCACGCTTTGCTGCCGGATTGGTGAAGGGGCAATACGCGCCGGAAAAGCACCAGACCAATCTGGAAGCCAATGCTTCGCAGGCCTTTTTGCCCACTTCGGCCAAGAAGAATCCGAAGTCGCCGATGAACGACTACCAGCGGGGCCAGGCGGATGCGTACAAGAACGGCGCCATCAAGCTGGAACGAGAGTACGTCATTCCGACCGAGGTGCACCACCCCATGGAGCTGCAAGCCATCACGGCGCACTGGGAAGCACCTGACCGCCTGACCATCTACGACAAGACGCAGGGCACTATGGCTACGCGGCGCGACTTCGCCAAAGAGTGGGGGTTGCCCGAGGAAAACGTGAAGGTGATTGCCACCTTTGTGGGCGGGGCGTTTGGCAACGCCCTGCACAGCTGGCCCCACGAGTCAGCCGCCATTATTGCCGCCAAGGTGGTAAACCGCCCGGTGAAGCTGATGCTGACCCGCGAGCAGATGTTTACCATGGTAGGTTACCGGCCTTACACCTGGCAGAAAATCGGCATGAGCGCTACCGCCGACGGTAAAATCACGGCAATCACGCACGAGAGCATCGGCCAGACCTCGTCCTTCGAGGAGTTTACCGAATCGACGCTGGCGCAGACGCGCATGATGTACGCCTCGCCTAACCTCACCACCCGCTACCGCCTGGCGGCCCTCGACATAAACTCCCCCATCTGGATGCGCGGCCCCGGCGAAGCGACCGGTGCATTTGCCCTGGAGTCGGCCATGGACGAAATGGCCCACCTGCTGAAGCTCGACCCGCTGGAGTTTCGGCTACGCAACTACACCGATCAGGACCCGGAAAAAGAAAAACCCTGGAGCACCAAGTTTTTGAAGGAGTGTTATCAACTTGGTGCTGAGCGTGTTGGCTGGAACAAGCGGAAGCTCGAACCCGGCTCCCTGCGCGACGGCGACTGGCTGGTGGGCTACGGCATGGGCGTGGGCACGTTTGGCGCGCACCGCGGTGCGGCCACCGTGGGCGCGCAATTGCTGGCCAATGGCACCGTCTTGCTACAGTGTGCCACCACCGACATCGGCCCTGGCACCGGCACCGCCATGACGCAGATTGCGGCCGATACGCTGGGCCTGGACCCACAAAAAATCCGGTTTGAGTTGGGCAACTCGTCCTTCCCTAAGGCCGGCACGCAGGGCGGCTCCTCCACAGTGAACAGCGTAGGGCCGGCCACGCAGCAGGCCTGTCTGGCCCTCAAAGACAAGCTGCGCGGGCTGGCGGCGTCCGGCAACGCAGCCTTTGCCTCGGCCAAAACGGAAGACATAAACCTGGCGGATGGCTACCTCACGCTGGCCGGTAACGCTGCAGCCCGCGTGCCCTACGCTGACTTGCTGAAGCAGGCGGGCGCCACGGCTGTGGCCGTAGAAGCCAAACCCGACGATGCGGGCCAGAAGTACTCCATGTACTCGTTTTCGGTGCATTTTGCTGAGGTGCGGGTACACGTGCTCACCGGCGAGGTGCGGGTCAGCAAGCTGGTTTCTTGTGCCGATGCGGGCACCATCATCAATGAGAAAACCGCCGGCAACCAAATGAAAGGTGGCGCCGTCGGTGGCATCGGCATGGCCCTGATGGAGCACGCCATCATCGACGACCGCTTCGGCCGCTACGTCACCAAGGACTTCGCCGACTACCACGTACCGGTTCATGCCGACTCGCCCGATGTGCAGGTTGCTTTTGTGAATCAGCCCGACTTCCACGTCAACGCGCTGGGTACGAAGGGGATCGGCGAAATCGCCACGATCGGTGTGGCCCCGGCCATCGCTAATGCCGTGTTCAACGCCACCGGCAAGCGCGTGCGCGAATTGCCCATCACCCCCGATAAGCTAGTCTAGGCAAAGCTTGGTGGTATAGAAAAGCCCCTTCATAACACATTTATTATCAATGTGTTATGAAGGGGCTTTTTGGCTGTGTGAAATGCTTGTTTGGTGCTTACGTCGGCTTTTCTTTCTGGGCAATGTCCTGCGCGATGGCTTGGGCCTCGAAGCCAATCTCGCGGAACAGGCCGGTCGGGCCCACGTACCACCCACACCCATACAAGCCCTCGTGGCCAAAATACCGTTGGTGCTTCAGCTGGCGTTTCAAATCTGCCGCCCGATTTGGGGACACCACAAGCCAGTTGGGGGCGCTTGGCTCGTAGCCCACGGCCGCCACTACGGCGTCAAAGGGCGCCTGCTGGCCGTCGGAAAAATGCGCGATGGCCCCCTCAAAATGGTCGAGACTGGGGTAAATGGCGATATTTCCCTGCCGGATGTGGTGGAGCGTGCCGCAGTCGAGAAGCGGAATTTTCCCTTCGCGCTGAATTTGGGCAAACGGCCCGTCTGGTCTTTTTTGCAGGCCCAGTTTGGTGATGTCACCCACCAAAAAACGCAGCAAAGGAGCCGCCAAAGCGTCGGCGACCCGGGCCGGTAACTTCGACAACAGAATGCTTACGCGCAGAATGGGAATGCCCAGCAGGTCACGCGGAATCACGTTGACCGGTGCGCGCACGGCCATTGCGGGCATGGCTCCGTGTTCGTGCAAATCCACGGCTATGTCGCCCGCTGAGTTGCCAAACCCGATCACCAACACGCGCTGCCCCTGAAAGTCGCGGCCGGTTTGGTAAGCGGCGCTGTGGATAATTTTTCCTGGAAACGTATTTAATCCTTTGATGTTCAGGGTTTTGGGTGTTCCGTATACTCCGGTGGCCATGATCACATAAGCCGCGCGGAAAGTGCCTTGGGTAGTCTGGGCAATCCACCCGTTGCCCTCTCTGCGGAGCGATTTTACTTCGGTATGGAAGCGGGGCTCGATGCTAAACTGTTGCCGATATGCCTCCAAATACGCCACCACCTGCTCACGGCTCGGATAACGAGAAACGGCGCGGTCAAAGGGTTTGTACGGCAACTGCGACAGGCCCTTATCGGTGTGCAGGTGCAGCCGCTCGTAGTGCCGCCGCCACGGGGCCGCCACGCACGCCTCTTTTTCGAGAATGAGGTAGTCGAGGCCAAGTTGCTGCAAACAGGCGGCCGCCGCCAACCCCGCCACACTGGCCCCAATGATCAGCGTCCGTGTCGTTTCCATAAAAGGTAGAAAGGGGAGAGGAGCTGCCCAATTACTGGTGTCGATGCACCGGGTGCAAACTAACCGGCAGCGCGCCGGCCCGCTACGGCAGATCGGCTGACTGGTATAATATAGTAAGTTTTGCCCGGTGACGCTGCCTGTTTCGAGGGTGATTTTGCGGCTTTCAGCGCTGTATTATCCGGTTTCATTGGCTTTGGGGTTGCCGGCGCCCCGCAGTTGTCTGCATCTTGGGGCGGCTTGCGCAACGATCAAGTGCGAGTCGGCAAATACAACCTCACTTCTTACCTTCCCAAGTACTTTTTAGGCTGCACTCTGATGCGAATGTTACAGGCGCCCATCTTCAAAACCATTGGCAGAGCTGCCCTAACGGCAATCGCATTTTATTACACTTTTGTTTTTATTAACCTCGGCACCATCTGGATTTTCGACCGCGGAATAGTAATTGAGTTAGGACTGGTATTTGTTTATTTGTTAGTCATATTCTGGTCGAACGGGGAAATAGCTTCTTTTTTTAAAAAAAGGAGCCTGAATGCTTTTTTGCCTTTTCAAAAATTAGTTATTGAAGGTCTTGTTGCCTTTTTAAATAACTTTATCATCTGCTTTTTCTGTATTTTTCTGCCCTACCTTCTGATTATAAAGCTATTTCGATTTCATGTCGAAATATCGCCGATGCGGGTGCGCTTGGCTTTTTTCGTGAGCAGCATTATATCGCTCTTTTTTTATTATTTCGTGGAGCGCGAAAATACCAAAGCGCAATTGCAGCAGGAGTTGTTGCGGGCTGAGCAACTGCAAAAAGAAAACTTTAAAGCGCAACTAGAACTGCTTAAAAATCAGGTAGATCCGCATTTCCTGTTCAACAGCCTAAACGTACTCAACTCCCTGATCTATAAAGATCAGCAGCAGGCCAGCGACTTTCTGAATCAGCTTTCTACCGTGTACCGACTGACGCTGGACAACAGCGCCAAGCCCGTCGTGACGCTCCAGGACGAACTGCAACTGGTAGAAGCATACATCTTCTTGATGCAGACGCGATTAGGCAACAAGCTGCAATTTCAGATCAACTTGCCGCCCGAAAGTATGTCGAAAGCCCTGCCGTCGGCGGCGCTGCAAATGCTGATTGAGAATGCCATTAAGCACAACGGCTCCACAACTAAAAAACCGTTGCAAATCCGTATTTACGCCGAAAATGACAGCGTGATTGTCGAAAACGACTTGCAGCCGCGCACTACCCCCGTCACCTCAACCAAAGTGGGGCTGAACAACATCATCAGCCGGTACCGCTACCTGAGCGACCGACCCGTGCGCATCGAAAAAACTGCCCAAACCTTCCGCGTAGTCCTTCCCTTGCTACCCCTTGACCGTTATGAAGACGCTACTTATTGAGGATGAGCAATTTGCGGCCGACATCCTGGCCGACATGATCCGGGCTGTGCGCCCAGATACCGACCTGCTCGCCACGCTGGGCTCGGTGGAAGAAGCAGTAGAGTGGCTGTCCACGCACCAAGCGCCGGACCTGATTTTCTGTGATATTCACCTTTCGGATGGCAGCAGCTTCGACATATTTAGCCAAGTAGAAATAAAATGCCCGATTATTTTCACGACGGCCTATAACCAATATGCAATTGAGGCTTTCAAAGTAAACAGCGTCGATTATTTGCTAAAGCCGGTAAGGCGGGAAGACGTGGCAAATGCACTGCGCAAATACGAAGAATCGAAACAACATTACCTCGCCGATGGCTTAGGAAAGTTGCAGGGATTATTGCAGTCGCTTCAGGGGCTGCAACCACAGCTGCGCTCACGTTTTCTGGTGAAAAACGGACAAAGCATTAAAGTGGTGCAGCTGCACGACATTGCGTATTTTCAAGCGGAGGATGCGGTGGTTTTTTTGGTGACAAACGAGAAAAAAAGATATATTCTCAATTTCACCCTCGACCAGCTGGAAGAGCAGTTGGATAAGCAGTTGTTTTTTCGCGTCAACCGGCAATTTCTGGTGCACATCAACGCGGTGAGCGAGGTAAAGCCGTACTTAAAAGGCCGCTTGTACCTGCTCGTGAATCCGGCCGCCCACGAAGACGTGTTTGTCAGCAGCAGCCGGGCGGCGGCTTTCAAGCAGTGGCTCGGCGCCTGAGGCTAGGGCGAAGGCTGGGTTTTGGGCCGGCCGTACCGTTGCTGTTAGCAGCCGGTGCGGCCGGTTTTGTGTGTAATCGCGTCTACATCCGGCGCACGTTTGGGGCTGGCCGCCGTCTTTTTCATTGGCCTGATATCCTCGTTCACAGTCCGGATTTCCGCTCTCGTGGGTTTTTGGTTTCGGGAGGGTGAGGTGTGTCACACATTTGAGCATCAGTCGCTTGACGCGCTGAGAGTGTGTTTCACCCCATCCTCCATACTGCCATGAAACCAACGCTTACTTCCCTGTTTCGTCCGCAATGCCTGCGTGGCCTGCTTTTCTGGTTGCTTTACTTCTGTTTAGGGCGGGCTGTGGTTGGCCAGCCTGCCGAGGGCATGCTTTCGGGGACGGTGAAAGATGCGAAGGGCGCGGCCGTCAGTTTTGCCAACGTGGTGGTGCTCAATGCCGCTACCAATGCGCTTGTAACGGGCGTGGCAGCCGACGAAGCCGGCAAGTTTTCGCTAAGAACCCCTGCCCCCGGAGCCTACCTGCTGAAGGTAACCATGCTGGGTTACGCGTCTCTGCAAACGCCCTCTTTCACTGTTGGTAATACCGATTTTCGCAAAGATTTCGGCGTTTTGACTCTGCAAAACGACGCCAAAATGCTGCAGGAAGTGACGGTGCAGGCCCTGCGCCCTACTGTAGTGAAGGAAGCGGATCGGATGATTGTGAATGTAGAAGGCACCCCGCTGGCGGCCGGTAGCACAGCCTACGAGGTGCTCACCAAATCGCCCGGCGTAGCGGTAGACCAAGACGGCAACCTTCAGCTCAACGGCAAAGCCGGCGTGCAGGTGTTGCTCGACGGCAAGCGCTCCTATCTCTCGGGCAAGGAGTTGCAGGCCTTGTTGCAAGCCATGCCCGCCGACAACCTCAAAAGCTTGGAGCTAATCACCAATCCGTCAGCTAAATACGATGCAGCGGGTTCGGCGGGCATTATCAACCTCAACCTGAAGAAAAACCAAGTGGCTGGCCTCAACGGCAGCGTGTACGCCGGCTATCAGTACCAGTACAGCCGGCTGCACGGCTACAGCACGGGGGCCAATCTGAACTACAAGAAGGGCAAGTGGAATACCTCCCTGGGGGTGGACATGGCCCGCCGCACTCGGTTTCGGACCAACCAGATGCACCGCGAGTTTCGGGGCGAGGCCGCGACCAGCACCTTCGACCAAAACGACCACGAAAACGGCGTGCACTACGTGCCGGCCGTGCGCCTCAGCGCCGACTATGCGCTCAATCGCCGGCACAGCTTGGGCGTTACGGCCAGCCTAACCCAGCGCAACGCCAACGACGCCTTCCGGACCGGCACCTACCTGCGCACCGGTTACGCTCCCGACGATCTCTTTATTCAAGCTAACAATCAAGCACATAGCGTGTTAACCAATGGGGCTGCCAACCTGCATTATGTGGGCCAGCTCGATACGGTGGGCACCACCATCTCCGCCGATGCGGACTACGTGCGGTTGTTCAACGACAACAACTCGACCTTCCAAAATCGCTTCGACAGCTTGGGCCGGGCCGCCGGGCCGTTCAGCACCTTGCTCACCAGTCACAACCCGACACACTACGACATCTATTCGGCCAAAACCGATTTCGCCAAGCCATTAACCAAAACGACTAAGCTGGAGCTGGGCGCTAAGGCCAGCCGGGTTGTGTCGGATAACGAGTTGAATTTCTTTGCTTTAACCGATGGGCAAGCCGTGCCGGATGCCACCCGGAGCAGCCACTTCCGCTACCAGGAAGACATCTATGCCGCGTACGCCAACGTTGCGGCGCGCCTGGGCCAGCAGTGGAGCGTGCAGGGCGGCCTGCGGGCCGAGCAGACGCGCACCCACGGCCACTCCCTGACGCTGGCGCAATCCACCCAGCGCAGCTACCTGGGCCTGTTTCCGAGCCTGCAAGTGCAGCAAACCATCAGCCCCGACTACCAAATCAGCTACAGCTACAGCCGCCGCATCGACCGGCCGCAGTACGAAACCCTGAATCCGTTTATCTTCTACCTCGACCCATATTCCTGGATCAAAGGCAATCCTTCGCTTAAGCCGCAGTATACCAGCGCGTTGGAAGTGGGGCAGATGCTGAAGCATCAGTACAGCCTGACTGTAGGCTATGCCGTGACGAAAGGCTACATCGCCGAGATTCCGGAGCAGCGCGCCGTCGACCAAACGACTGTGTTTCAGCAGCAAAACGTCAATGATTTTCAGAACCTCAACGCCACGCTGCTCGCGCCGGTTACGCTGGCGAAGAACTGGCAAATAACCAACACCGCTTCCGTGGCGTACCAGCGCTTTACCAAAGTGCTGCAGGGCCAAACGCTGACGAACGAGCAAGTGAGTTTTACGGCCCGCTCGTCGCAGAGCGTGCAGCTGCCCCGGCAATTCCGGTTGCAGGTAAGTGCTGGGTATCAGGGGCCTATGGCGTATGGGCTGTATCAGCTGAAAGCCAACTGGTGGGTGGATGCAGGCCTGAAGCGCTCCTTCCTGCACGACCAGCTCGACCTGAGCCTTAGCGCAACCGACCTCTTTCGGAGTCGCTTGCTGAAGGCCACGGCCAACCTCAACGGCAACATCAACGCCATCAGTCTGTACTCTGGCTCGCAGACCGTTCGTTTGACGTTGGGCTACCGCTTCAGCAAAGGCGCTAAATTTGAGGCAGTTAAGCACAGCGCATCGCTGGAAGAACTCAACCGCACGGGCAAGCCGTGAGCACCGGTTGCTCGTGACAGAACACAGTGGCGTAGCACAAGCGTCACATTCCCGTAATTTATCCCCGCTAGCTTTGCGTCCGAAATCATCCTGGAGGAGGTGCTTACAGCTGAATGAAAGCTCATGCTTTGAATATCTGGTAAGGAATTGATAATTAAATAGTTGTAGATTAAGCTTATGCGTAAGCAAAATCCGGGAGCGCGGCTTCTGGATTTTGCCGTTTTACCGGTAAGGCCATGAAAAAGACGCACTGCTTGTTGGTGATGCTGCTGTGGCTGTGCGCGCTGGGTGCGGCGGCACAGCGCCCCCTCGACTTGCAAGGCCACCGCGGCTGTCGCGGTCTGATGCCCGAAAACACGATTCCGGCCATGCGCAAGGCTCTCGATTTGGGCGTCAGGACGCTGGAAATGGACATTGCCATCAGTCAGGACAAGCAACCGCTGCTTTCTCACGATCCCTACATGAACGCCGATTTTGTGCGCACGCCGGCGGGCAGGCCCATCCCGAAAACCGATGAGCAGCACTACCGCCTCTACGCCATGCCGTATGCCGAAATCCGGCGTTTCGACGTCGGCAGCCAGGGCAATCCGAAATTTCCGCGTCAGCAAAAGCTGCGCACCTACAAGCCGCTGCTAGCCGAAGTGATTGACTCGGCGGAAGCCTACGCGCACCTGAAAAAACGGCCGGCCCCGTACTACAACATCGAAACGAAAGTCACGCCCGCCGGCGACGGCGTGCTGCATCCGGCGCCGACGGAGTTTGTAAAGCTGGTGCTAGCCGTGGTTGTCGCGAAGGGCGTGCAAAATCGGGTCATCATCCAGTCGTTTGACCCGCGCACGCTGGAAGTGGTGCACCGCCTGTATCCGGCTATGCAAACGGCTTTGCTGGTCGAAAACCTGTACGGGCTGGAGCACAACCTGAAAGGCCTGAGCTTTAAGCCTGCTATTTATAGTCCTGCTTATCAATTGGTTACCGCAGGCTTGGTGCAGGATTGCCATGCGCGCGGCATAAAAGTCATTCCTTGGACTGTAAATTCCGCCGACATCTTTGCGCAATTGGTGCAACAGCGCGTCGACGGCATCATCACCGATTACCCGGATTTGTTCGGTGCCCGAAAGCCTTGATTTTTCGGTTGATTATCTCCGGCTTGATCACTTATAACATTCAGTATATCAATGCGTAACGCACGTAAAGGAATTGTTAGCCTGTTTTTCGTGATAAGTGGTCTTGCGGCTACGGCCCAACGCCCGACCAACAACCCCAAGGCCCACCAGATCCTGTTGCCCAACGGCTGGTCGTTGAGCCCGGCCGGCACTTCGCTGCCCCTGGGCGATTTGCCGCTGAACATGCAGCTTTCACGGTCGGGCCAGCTGCTAGCGGTCACCAACAACGGCCAGAGCCGGCAGAGCATCCAACTCATTGATCCTAAAAGTGGTACGCTGCTCGATGAAAAGACCATCCGCAAATCGTGGTACGGTCTGAAGTTCAGCGCCGACGGCAAAAAGCTGTACGCCTCGGGCGGCAACGACAACGTGATTGTGGTGTATCCTGTGGTCAACAAAAAGCTGGGCGCCGCCGACACCTTGCGCCTCGGTCAGGCGTGGCCCAAAGCAATCGGCCCCACAGGCATCGACCTCGACGACGCTCGGCAGCGGCTCTACACCGTGACCAAGGAGGACAACGCGCTGTACGTGTTCGACCTCAAAACCAAAGCCGTAATTAAGAAGGTCGCTTTGGGGCACGAAGCCTACAGCTGCCTGCTGTCGCCGGACCGCCGCACACTGTACATCTCGCTGTGGGGTGGCGACAAAATTGCGCTCTACGACACCCAAACCGGCCAGCTCACGGGCGAAATAGCCACCGAAAGCCACCCCAACGAACTCCTCCAAACGCGCAACGGCAAGTATCTGTTCGTGGCCAATGCCAACGATAATTCGGTGTCGGTGATTGACGCTGGAGCCCGGAAAGTGCTGGAAATCATCTCGACTGCGCTTTATCCCACGAAGCTCACCGGCTCGACAACAAACGGCTTGGCACTGTCGCCGGACGAGAAAACGCTCTACATCGCTAACGCCGACAACAACTGCCTGGCCGTGTTTGATGTGTCGGTGCCGGGCAAAAGCTCGTCTAAAGGTTTTATCCCGACGGGGTGGTACCCAACCAACGTCAAAACGCTAGGACAGAAGATCTTGGTAGCCAATGGCAAAGGTTTTTCTTCGCTGGCTAACCCGGCTGGTCCGCAGCCGGTGAAGCGCACTGATACTAGCGGCTCGCACACCGGCGTAGCCGGGCAACCGGAAGTGCAGTATATCGGCGGCTTGTTTAAGGGAACGCTGTCCTTCATCAACCACCCCAACGAAACCCAGCTGAAAGCCTATTCGGCGCAGGTATACGCCAACTCGCCTTTCACGAAAGAGATTGAGGCCCAGGCAAAAGGCGAAGCGGGTAACCCCATTCCGAGGCGCGCAGGGGAGAAGTCGCCGATCAAGTACGTATTCTACGTCATCAAGGAAAACCGCACCTACGATCAAATATTCGGGGATATGAAGGAAGGCAACGGCGACACAACGCTGTGCATTTTTCCGGAAAAGGTAACGCCCAACCACCACGCCTTGGCCCGCGAGTTTGTCTTGCTCGACAACTTTTACGTGAACGCCGAAGTCAGTGCCGACGGCCATAACTGGAGTATGGCCGCCTACGCCACCGACTACACCGAGAAAACCTGGCCCACCAGCTACGGCGGCCGCGGCGGCACCTACGATTACGAAGGCACGCGCAAAATTGCCTACCCGCGCGACGGCTACATCTGGGACTACTGCCAGCGCGCCGGCCTCACGTACCGCAGCTACGGCGAGTTTGCCGACAACGGGAAAACCTCACTCAAATCGCTGGAAGGGCATATTTCGCCCAAGTCGCCCGGCTTCGACCTCGATGTGAAGGACGTAGAGCGCGTGCGCATCTGGCAGCAGGATTTCGATTCGTTGCTGGCGTTGGGTGCCGTGCCGCACTTCAATACCATCCGGCTCAGCAACGACCACACCAGCGGCCAGCGCCGCGGAAAGATCGCCCCCGTGGCGGCCGTAGCCGATAACGATCTGGCCCTGGGGCAGTTAGTGGAACACCTGTCCAAAAGCGGAATCTGGAAGGAGTCGGTCATTTTTGTGCTGGAAGACGACGCCCAAAACGGCCCCGACCACGTCGATGCCCACCGCTCGCCGGCCTTAGTGATCAGCCCCTACACCAGAAAGGGCACGGTCAACCACACAATGTACTCCACTTCGGGCATGCTGCGCACGATGGAATTGATCTTGGGGCTGCCACCCATGAGCCAGTACGATGCGGCCGCGTTGCCGCTGTACGGCTGTTTTGGGGCCGCACCCGACCTGGCGCCGTACCACGTCAAGGCGGCCCGCGTCAGTCTGGAAACCCGCAACACGGCCTGGAACAAAAGCGCGGAGCGCTCGGAGCACTTCAACTTCGCCAGCGAAGATGCCGCCCCCGACCTGGACTTGAACGAGGTCGTTTGGAAAGCCATCAAAGGCGAAAACGCCGTGTTGCCGGCGCCCCGGCGGGGCGCCTTTCTGAAGCTGGAGCAAAAACGCCGCAAAGACGACGATGATTAGTTATTGCTTCAGCCCTGACGTGCAGCATTTGTAGCTAAAAATCAACTAATCAAGTAGATACTTTTGTCTAGGGCAATCAGGAATTAGTATAATTTTCACTGATTCAATTCTTGCCGGCTTAGTGCGGCAAAGTCAAAACATTACCAAATGGTTTCATCCGCCGGGTTGGCGGTCCGAAAGCAGTCAGATCAGATCGCTGCCCGGCTTTTTAACGATAACATAACGTTGCGGTAACCGTTTGCGGGGAGAAGAACAAGAGGTTTGTGTCGCTTCACCCTTTCAAAACGTATCGTGACGAAAAAAACTCTTTCCCGCTTTCTGACAGGTTTGATCCTGAGTGTCTTAGCGGTGTCCTGCTCGCACGACGAGCTGGTCGCGCCCTCCTCAGTACTGAAAGGGGCGGCCCAAAGTGCCGACGCCACCGCCAGCCGCGACGGCAACTTGGCACTCGGCAACCCGAGCGGAGCCATCGCGGACCCTTATTATTATTGGAATTATTTGGTAGTCAAGCCACAATACACCATGTCGTACCACCGCGACCGGGGCACGCCCAACTGGGTAAGCTGGCACCTGAGCAGCGCCTGGCTGGGCTCAACGCCGCGCCAAGACAACTTCGCGGCTGACAACACACTGCCTACGGGCTGGTATCGTGTGCAAGCCACCAGCTACTCGGGCTCGGGTTTTGACCGGGGCCACCAGTGCCCCTCGGCCGACCGCACCGGGTCGGGGGCCGACAACTCGGCCACGTTTCTGATGAGCAACATGGTGCCCCAGGCCCCGCGCAACAACCAGCAAACCTGGGCCGGGCTGGAAAACTACTGCCGCACGCTCGTGGACGCGGGCAACGAACTCTACCTCATCTGCGGCAGCTACGGCAAAGGCGGCACCGGCTCGGCCGGCCCGCTCAGCACCCTCGACAACGGCCACGTGACCGTGCCCAACCGCCTCTGGAAGGTCATTGTGGTGCTGCCCAACGGCACTTCCGATGCCAGCCGCGTGACCACCAGCACGCGCATCATCGCCGTCAACACCCCCAACGACAACAGCCTGCTCACCACGTGGGGCTCGTACCGCACCACGGTCGATGCCATTGAGCAGGCCACCGGCTACGATCTGCTCTCGGCGGTGTCCGCGTCGGTGCAAAGCGTAGTCGAAGCCCGTACCGATAGCGGCCCGACCCAATAGAGAATCGACTAAAACGGGTTTCTTTTATGTAATTAGCTTAACCTTAAGTAGTTGGAAAGGATGCCGTTTTTTAGTCGGCTACCCAAAAGACGAATCAGTGCCGGGCGTGTCCGGAAGTTGCTCCGGGCTGCTGGTGTGGGAAGCGGGGCCGGGACCGGCTGGGGTGCTGCGTCGTTTGGTGAGGTAGCTTAGGCCCAAGCCCACCAGGGCGGCCCCGCCGACCACTTTCTGCACGGTGCTCAAACGGCTGAGGCCGGTAGTTTTGCCCAAGCTTTTAAGCGATTTGGCGGCGCCGCCGAGCAACGTCTTCTTCTTGCCGACGTTGGCCTTTTTTTTCTTTTTAGTCATGGCACATGCGACAAAAGGTGAAAAGTAGCGGGGCGTTTGAGCCAGCCCCAAGGGCCACTAAGCGGGCCCGATTTCTCTGTGTTTCTTAGGCCGGCCCAACGATCCGCGTGCGTTGTCAGGGTCGGTTTTGGACTCCGAAAGGAGTGATGAGGCACTGTTTTCTTCAGCGGCTTCGGCACTTGCTGCGGCAGAAGAGCGCGTATAGGCTTGCTGTTGAGCCAGATACGCCAAGCCCGTCGCCACCAAAGCTAAGCCGCCAACCAGTTTTTGCCCTGGGCTCAGCTTGGCAATTTGCTTGGTGATGCGGCGAAACTTTTTGATGGACACGGCAGCGCGGTCCAAGAGGTCCTGCGCCGGCTGGTTCTTATGTTTCGCTTTCTTTTTTTTGTCCTTGCCCATGAGTGTAGCAGCAGAAAACGGATAGGCGAGCGCGCCGTCGGCAAAGCGCTGGATGGCGACTCCCACAACACCTGCTAATTCGTAAGTGCCCCCCATAAGGTTGTAGTTTTGGCGGCCTCTTTTTCAGCCACTTGCGGCCAGCAGAACCACTGCCCAGCTGACTCGGCCGAGACGAGCGAACCTTTTTGGCAGGTTTTGCCGTTATTTGCTTATGTCGACTTCTGTAAAACGCCCGCGCCCCCGCAAATCTGCTGAACCTGCCGCTCCTGCCATCTCGCACGCCGACCAACTTA
Organism: Hymenobacter sp. BT491; assembly: GCF_014349165.1. NCBI lineage: Bacteria > Pseudomonadati > Bacteroidota > Cytophagia > Cytophagales > Hymenobacteraceae > Hymenobacter > Hymenobacter sp. BT491. Next base: position 803,074 of record NZ_JACSJJ010000001.1, read on the forward strand.
TCGCGCTGCAAAGCCGGGAAGAAGGCAAAACCGTCATGTACAAGCAAGATGCTTGGGGCCATATCGAAACCCGCTTTGTCCGCAGCCAGAACGTGAAAGCTTGGGAGGAAAAAGGCTTCTTTGTGAGATAAATAATTGATCATTAAGTAGTTGTAAAACAAGTTGGCGCGTTCGTCTTTCTGCTGAACTGAGTGCAGAAAGGCTGGCCGCCGATCTTTTCCGCAAGGCGCTTGCCGTTCAGGAAACTCCCTGAGCAGCAGGCGCATGCTTGTTTATGGCCGCAGCTTTTCGCTCAAAGCCTACCGCACGCGGTAAAAGCGAGCCCCAAACAGAAAAATTACGACGTAACAAATGATGGGTAGGTAGTAGGCCGCGGCCACGTCGTGGTTGGCGATCAGGCCCATGATTGGCGGAAATACCGCGCCGCCCACCACGCCCATCACCAGAAAAGACGACCCCTGCTGGGTGCGCTCGCCCAGCCCCTTCAGGCCCAAGCTGAAAATGGTAGGGAACATGATGCTGAAGAAGAAATTGAGCATCAGCAGCGCAATAAACGACGGCCAGCCAAAGCTTTGCGCCACAATCAGGCACATCAGGATGCTGCCCAGCGTAAAGGTGGCCAGCAGCTTGTTCGGCGCGATAAAGCGCATCAGGAAGGTGCCCAGGAAGCGGCCGGCCATCATCAAAACCATGCTGAGCGAAAAATAATACGAGGCTTTTTCGGCCGGTAGCCCCATTTTCTCAATGCCGTAGTTGATGAAAAATGCCCAGGTGCCGCCCTGCGCCGCGACGCAGAAAAATTGCGCCACCACGGCCCACACAAAGTGCGGATAGTGCCACAACGTTTTGCCGCGGGGCTGGTCGGCCAGGGGCGGCGCCTCGGCGTAGCCGCCGGCTTCGGCACCGGGCACCACGGGCGCGTGGGCGTCCTGCACGGGCGGCACCTTCACAAAGAAAAAGGCCACGGCGATGAACAGAATTACGCTGCCAATAATCTGATAGAGAAGCTTTACCGATTCGAGATCGTTGGAGTGAGCCTGGCCGGCACGCAGGATGAAATAGCCGCCGATGAGCGGCCCCAGCACGGCCCCCAGTCCATTAAACGACTGCGCGAAGTTGATGCGCTGGTCGCTGGTGCGCGGGTCGCCGAGGCCGGCCACGAACGGGTGCGCCACCGCTTCGAGTGTGGCCAGGCCGCAAGCCAGCACAAACAGCGCCCCGCGGAAGAAGCCGAATGAGCCGGCGTTGGCAGCCGGTACAAACAAAAACGCACCCGTAGCATACAAGGCCAAGCCCAGCAACACACCGTTTTTGTAGCCAAACCGCTTCATAAACAGGCCCGCCGGAATGCCCATCACGGCATAGGCTCCAAAGATGGAAAACTGCACCAGCCCCGATTGTGCCTTCGACACGTGCAGCACGTTCTGGAAGTGCCGGTTCAGCACGTCGCCCATCGTGATGGCCACGCCCCAAAGCAGAAACAGCGACGTGACAAAGGCCAGCGTGACGAGGTAGCGCTTTTCGGTGAAGGCAGCGCGGGTAGAATGGTCTACGGTGGCAGTGGTAGCGGCTGGGTGCATAAGCCTGATAGTGAATGAATTAACGAAAAGTGTGCGTCGTCGAGGGTGAGAATATAACCATTAATCGACGGGCCGGGTCGCGACGGCTATTTTAGAATCGGCGGTGCCGTAGTAAAGAAACCACTTGGATTTGAAACGCGCCAAGCCTTCCAGAAATACCACCTGATTGACCTGCCCCGTCGTTTCGTAGGGCTTCTCGGGACGCATGAAATACGTATCTGTTCGTTGCAGCAATTTGGTGGGATCGTTTTTGTCAAACAGGGCCTGGGCCGCCGAATACGTGCCCACGGGCAGGGATTTATCGCCAAAAGAGGGCTCGTTGCGGCTGTTGTAAATCAGGCGAATGCCCTGGTCGGTGAGCATGGCCGGCGGGCCGGACTCAACCAGGTCGCTGTCGAATTTGTCTTCGCGGGTTGGCAATACGATCTTCAGCTCCGGCATGGTCAGGGCCTGGGCGCGCAGCGGCACGGGTGGCTTTTCGCCGTCGGCCATTTCGATGGGCGTCCAGTGAATCAGGTCGTCGGAGGTGGCCAGCCAGATCTGAGCGTCGCCCCAGTACATCCAATACTTGCCGTTGATTTTGGCGGCCACAATGCGGCCATCGTCTTCGTAGCGCGACACAATCGAGCCCGACTTGCTCCACTTGCTCACGTATTTGCCGCCCGCGGCCTGCGCGAAGACGTTGCCGTATTTGGTCCAGTGCAGCAGGTCGCGTGAGGAAGCCACGTGCAGGCGCGCCTTGTCGCCGTCGTAGGCCGTGTAGGTCATGTAGTAGGTGTGGTCGTCGCTTTCCACCACCCGCGGATCTTCGGTGCCACCGGGCCACTCATACTGCTTCTGGGCGTCGTTGTCGGGGTAAAGTACGGGCTCGGTCATGCGGGTAAAGTGAATGCCGTCCGGGCTGGTAGCCAGCCCGATCCGCGACGCTTTGCCAAACGCGCCTACTTTGTTTTCGGCCCGGTAGAGCATGTACACCTTGCCGTCTTTCACCACCACGGCGGGGTTAAACACATCCTTTTCCTCCCACAGCACTTGCTGCTTCAGAATGGGATCGAGGAAATGCCCGGCCGTGCTCGGCCCCATAATCGGGTTGACGCTATCTACTTTGGTGAAATTGAGCAGCGTCCACTCGGCTTTGGGCGGCGTAGCCGCCGACTGGTTGCGGTCGGTGCCGTTGCAGCCCGCCAGCAGCACGGCCAGCGCCAGGGCGGCAGCACGGCCGGGATTCTTATTGAAAATGCTCATTCGATTTTCAAGTTAAGTTATTGATATACAATAAATTATCTCAGGGCATTTCACACGTGAAATGCCCTGAGATAATCCTGTTGCAGTCAGCCGAAATTGCCTGGGCTACTTCGTGCTTTCGATGGTAAAGATCGACTGGATTTCCGCGTCGGTGAGGGCGCGGTTGTAGATGCGGATGTCGTCGAGCTGCCCTTTGAAATACGACGGGCCGTAGTAGGCGAAGTAGTCGGCGGCTTGGCCTGCTTTGGGAGCCCGGTTGTACACGTCTTTCGGCAGCTGCTGGCCGATGCACAGGTTTACGGGTTCGGGCACGGCCTTCATGGCGCCTTTGGTGTCGGTCCAGGTTTTTACCAGCGCGCCGTTCACGTAAAACTTGGTGGTGCCATCGACGTATGACGTGGCCACGTGCGTCCAGGTATTGAGCGCCACCACGCCCGTTTCGGCGTCTTTGTCGAAGATGCCCACGGTAGTAGTCGCCGTAAAGAAGGGCTTATTGGCGCTTTGCAGCTGGAATTTGTAGCCGTTCCAGCGATTCAACGACACGATGTAGTTGTTTTCGTTGGTGTCGATGCGCTTGCACCACGCGCTGACAGTGATTGCCTGCGGGTTGAGGGCCACTTTGTAAGGCACCTCGATGTAGGCGCCGTTGTTGAACTCATACGCCTGGTTGGCCTGCCCAAATCGGTCGGCCACCAACACCGGCAGCGTGTTGCCGTCGACGGGCGCTTTGTCGGTGCCGACGGTGCCCGACTTCAGGGTGCCGTTGTTGGCATTGGTGGTGGCGTCGTTGGCATTGCTGTTAAACTTCCACTGCGCCACCAAGTTAGCCGCCGAAACTTCCTGAATCAGGCTGCTCTGGAACGTCACCACGGCCCGGCGCAAGTTGGCCACGGCCGTATTGACGCTGGCTTGCGTGGCCTTGGTATCGTCTTTGGTGGCCGTGGCCAGATCCAGCGCGGTTTTGAGGGTGGCTTTCGAGCCGGCGGCGTAGGTGCCCGGTTTTGTACCTTCTACGGCGGCGTTGTAACCCAATGTTACTGAGTCGATTAGCGCCGTGAGCTTGGTTTTGTCGGCGTTGACGGTTGGAGTGTTGTTGTCATCCGATTTGGAGCAGGAAGAAACGACCGCCATAGCGCCAAACATCAGCCAAGACAGGATGAGCAGGTAAAGCTTTTGCCTTTTCATAGGTAGTGGATTGGAAAAAAGGTGGGAATTGAAAAGAAAGAATGCGTGTGCGGCTATAAGCCCAACTTTTTGTTGGTATCCCGCTCGCTCTGCGGAATGGGGAAAAACTTGTTTTTGGCGTAGTTGAAGTTGGGTCGATCGCTCAGGGCCTGGCGGGCGTAGGCCTCGCCGTAGCGGATGACATCGAAAAACCGCTGAAACTCCAGCGCCAGCTCGGAGCGCCGCTCCCTCCGGATAAGGTCGCGCAGCAGGCTTTGGTCGGTGGTCGTGATGTCGGGCAGCAGGCCCGTTGGCACCTTGCCCGCATTCGGCAGCGTGGTATCGAAGAGATAGCTTTCGCGGGCCCGTTTGCGCACTTGGTTCAGGGCCGCGAGCGCCGCCGCGCTGTTACCGGCTTCGTTGAAGCCTTCGGCCTGAATCAGAAGCACTTCAGCGTACCGGATGGCTTCGTAGTTGAGGTTGCCGTCGCCTTTGATGGTAGCCGGAATTTCGGTGAGCGGCTGCAAATGCTTTTTCGACACGTAGCCGGTTGTCGTCCAGGTAGTGTCAAATGGAACGCCGAAAAACGACTGCCCCGCCCGCCCCAGCGTGTAGTCGAGCCGCGGATCGACCACCCCGGCAGCAGTGCGCTCGAAGTTGTCGACGAGCTTTTGCGTCGGGAAGAAAAAGCCGTAGCCGTTTTGCGGGCGCGGGGCAAACCACTGGTTGAGGTTATTGCCCTGGTTGGGGCTCAGGCCGCTGGTGTGCTGCACCGAGAAAATCGCCTCCTTGTTGTTCTTGGTGGCCGCCCGAAAATTATCGGCAAATACCGGTAACAAACTGTAGCCCAACGCTCCTACGGCCTGCGCAGTTTGGGCCGCTAAAGCCCATTTTTTCTCATACAAATACGTTTTGGCCAGCAAAGCCAGCGCCGCACCCTTTGTAGCCCGGCCGGCATCTGAGGCGGGCCACGTGGTGGGCAGCGCGTCGGCGGCGGCTTGGCAGTCGGCCTCGATCTGGGCGTAAATCTGGGCTTGCGGCACGGCCGGGCTTTGTAGCTCTTCGGGCGTTTCGACTTTCACGCGCAGCGGAATATCGCCGTAGAGCGACGTGAGCTGCAAGTAGTAGTACGCGCGCAGAAACTTAGCCTGTCCCACGGCCTGCTTCTTCACGTCGGCGCTCACGCTGGCATTGGCGTCGGGCAGCCCGTCGATGACCACGTTGCACTTGAAAATGCCGTCGTAGTCGCGTTTCCATTGGGCTTCCACGGCCGCGTTGATGGGGGCGATGTTGAAGTTGTCGATGTTTTCAAAATCGGCCTGGTCGCCGGGATTGCTGCCTTTCACGGCGTCGTCGGAGGCCACATCGCCCAGCACCCAAATGGCGTTGGAAGCCGCATCGCGAAACGAAAGCGGCACGTACGCGCTGTTGACGGCCAGCAGGGCGTTCGTGTCGGAAGTAAAGAACTGCCCGGCTTCGTACTGCCCCAGCACCGGCTGATCCAGAAAATCCTTGCAGCCGACCACCGTCAGCAGCAACGCTCCCAATAAGCTGATGGCAAAAGGTTTTGTTTTCATAACCATTTGATTATCAAATATTTAGAAGCTGGCATTGATGCCCACTGTAAAGGTGCGCGCCGAAGGATATGTCCCGAAGTCGATGCCCGTAGCCCGCACACCGTCGCCGAGGGAGTTGCTGTTGGTGCCCTGTTCGGGGTCGAGGCCGGTGTATTTGGTAAACGTCAGCAGGTTCTGCACGCTGGCGTACAGGCGCACCGACGACACGCGCACCGGCGCCAAGATTTTGTCGCCGAAGGTGTAGCCCAGTTGTAGGTTTTTCAGCCGCAGGTACGAGCCGTCTTCGAGAAAGCGGTCGGAGGGCATCTTGTTGTTGGAAGCACCAGTCCACGACAGGCGCGGAAACTCGTTGGTGCTGCCTTCGGCCGTCCAGTAGTGCGTGGCCACGCGCTCCGTGATGTTGAAAGCGCGGTAAAAGCCTTCGATGTCGGTATTGACCTGGTTGTAGAGCTTGTTGCCGTAAATGCCTTGGAAAAAGGCACTTAGGTCGATGTTTTTGTAGCGCACGTTGCCCGTGAGGCCGTACGTAAACTTCGGAATCGGGCTGCCCACAAACGTGCGGTCGTAGCCGTCAATCACACCGTCCGGCACGCCATCAGGCCCGCTGATGTCCTTGTATTTCACGTCGCCGGGCTTCACGCCCGGCCCTTGGTAGGCGTGGGTGAAAACCTCCTGGGCGTTCTGGAAAATGCCTTCTTTCTGCAACAGGTAAAAGGCCCCAATCGGATGCCCCACGGCCGTGAGAGTCGCGTAATAGTTGTTGTCGATGCGCCCGCCCACGATGGGTGGGGCCGTGCCCAGCGAAATAACCTCGTTGTGCAGCGTGGCGAAGTTGCCGGTCAGGTTGTAGCTCCAATCCTTGCCGATGGCGCTGCGGTAGAGCAGCTCCAGTTCCAGGCCGTTGTTGCGGATTTTGCCGGCGTTTACGGCGGGGTTGCCGCCGTTGCCGGCGCTGCTGGGCTGCGGCAAAAATAGCAGCACATCCGACGTATTCTTGATGAAATAATCGGCTGTGAACTGCAAGGCGCCTTTCAGCAGACCCAGGTCCACGCCCACGTTGGTTTGGGTGCTGGTTTCCCAGCGCACGTTGGGGTTGCCCTTGGTCACGATGCTCAGGCCCTGGGTCGAAACGCCGCCAAACGGATAGTAAAAGCCGCCGCCTACCAGCGAGGCGTAGGGGTAGTTGCCAATGGCTGAGTTGCCCAATTGCCCGATGCTGGCCCGCAGCTTGAGCAGCGACACCGCGCTGATACCCTGCATAAACTGCTCCTGCGCCAAGTTCCAGCCTACCGAGCCCGAATAGAAGTTCTGGGCCCGCAGGCCGGGCGAAAGCTGCGAGGAGCCGTCGCGCCGGAAGTTGAAGCTAGCCAAGTACTTGCTGTCGTAGTCGTAGGCCACACGGCCAAAGCCCGACAGCAGCGACGAATGCGCCTCGCCACCGCCGTTTTGCTGAATGCCCGTGCCGCTGTCGAGGTACTGAAACGTCGGCGACTGATCGACGTAGCCCCGGCGCGAGGCCGAAATGGCTCTTACGTTGTTTTTGATGGCTTCCGACCCAACTAAGAAATTGAAGGTGCTTTTGCCCAACGGCAGGTCATATACGGCCGTGTTGGTCCAGTTGTAGTTGAACTCGTTGGTGTTCGACTGCGCCAGCTGCGGCGGCGAGTTGAAGGACCGGTCAATGCCAAACGTCTTGAAAAACTGCTTGTAGTCAGTGATTTGGAACGTGATGCCATAATCCGACCGGATGTGCAGGCGCTCCACGGGGCTGACCTCCACGTAGGCATTGCCCAGCGCCGAATAGCGGTAAAAGTTGCGGTTGGCGGCGTCGGCCAGGGCCACGGGGTTGATGCCATCGCCGAAAAAGGCCGAAGCGACTTTGCCGTCCGCCATCGGCAAGTCCACGAACTGCCCCTGCTCGTTGTAAACCGGCGTGGCCGGCGTGCGAAACAAGGCGTAGCGCACAATGCTGGCGCCGGGGTTGCCGTCGCCGAAGCCATCGCCAGAGGTGCCTACCTGCCGGGTTTTGGAATACGACAAGTTGAGGTTGGTGCCCACCTTCACGTATTTCGACAAGGTGCTGTTCAGGGCCGTGCGCAGGTTGTAGCGATCGTACGATGAGTTCTTAATCAGGCCATCCTGCTTCAAATAGCTGCCCGACACGATGTACTGGGAGTTTTCGCCCCCGCCGCTCACGTCCATTTGCACGTTGTGCTGCTGGGCCGGCTTGAGCACCTCCTTCAGCCAGTTTACGTTGGGCAGCGTGGCGGCCAGCGTGGCCGGAATCTGGTCGCGGCCGTCGTTTTGGGCCGCGATGTTGTAGGCCGCCACGTACTGGCTGGTGTTGGCCATTTTGATGAGGTTGGATGCCGTTTGCACCCCGGTGTAAGCGCTCACGCTCAACCGGGGCTTGCCCGTTTTGCCGTGTTTGGTGGTCACAATCACCACCCCGTTCGAAGCCCGCGCCCCGTAGATGGCAGCCGAAGAGGCGTCTTTCAGGATGTTGATGCTCTCAATATCATTAGGCGAAATCTGGTTGATGCCGTCCTTAGTCGGCACACCGTCAATGATATACAGCGGGTTGTTGTCGTTGATGGTGCCCACCCCACGAATCCGGACGGCGATGTTTTCGCCGGGCGCGCCAGTCGCCTGCGTGATGGCTACCCCGGCGGCTTTGCCCTGCATAATCTGGGAAACGCCGGTCACCGGAATGCTTGCAATATCGCCTTGGCTAATCTGCGCCACCGAGCCCGTCAAATCCGACTTTTTCTGGGTCTGATAACCAATCACCACCACACCTTCCAGCGCTTTCACGTCGGTTTGGAGCGCCACGTTGAGCTGCGTGCGGCCTTGCAGGCTAACTTCTTGCGTCACAAACCCAATGGCCGAAATCACCAGCGTGGCGTTGGCGTCGGGCAGGTTCAGGGTGAAGTTGCCGCCGGTATCGGTGGTGGTGCCGTTGGTGGTGCCTTTTACCAGCACCGTGACGCCTGGCAGCCCTTCGCCGTTGGCCTGCGTCACGCGCCCCGACACGGTTACGTCGGCGGGAGGCGGGCTCGGCTGGGGCTTCGGCAGCAGCGCCGGCGCCGCGGCGCCCGTTGTTTCGGCGCGGCTAATAACTACTTGATCCTGAAGCACTTCAAAAACTAAGTCTAGCGGCGTTAGCAGCCGGTTGAGCACTTCGTCGAGGCGCTGCTCGCGCACTTGTAGCGTTACTTTTTGCCGCGTGTCGATCAGCTGCGAGCTGTACACAAATTTAACCTCGGCCTGTTGGCCGATGAGCCGCAACGCGGTTTTGAGTTCCTGGTTGTCGATTTTCAGGCTGATGCGCCGCGTCAGTACATCGTGGGTGGGCCCGGCTGGGGCAGCGGCCGCCCCACGCACGCCGGTCATAACCAGTAGTGCAGTGAGCCCGAGCAACCGCGTGAGTCGCGCTAGCTGCGCCCGGGTGGGTAAGATTTTCAGCATACTGTTGGGGAGTTTTAGTTGAATAAAACAGGCGTGGCCGGTTGCCCGGTGCGCCGAACCCAGGCCGGTGGAGTAGCAAGCTTCACCAACCATTTTTGCGGCAGAAAACGATTGCAGGTTAGGTCATAATAGAGAAGAAAATAGGCGGTTTATTGGCAGCCGCGGCCCGTTACAACTATTTGTGCATCAAGCACTTCGTAGTTGGCGCGCACGGCTTTACAGATCAGGTTGAGTTTGGCAAACAGCGGCTCGTCGGTGAGCGAGGCCGTGAGCGGACAGTTTCCCAGCACCGCTTCGTCGTAGACGATGTGCACGCCGTAGGCTTTTTCCAATTGGGCAAATACCTGACGCAGAGGCGCTTCAGTATATTCGAAGGCGGCCTGGCCAGCGCTGGCCTGTAGGGTTGGCTGCGGCACCAGCGTGCGCAACAGCTTTTGGTCGGTGAGGCGATAGGTGGCCTGCTGGTTAGGCAGCAGCACAAAGCCCTCTAGCTTGCGGGTGCGGCGCTGGGTCTGGGCCTCCGTGCCGCCCTGCGGATACACCGATACGCGACCTGTTTTCACGGTTACCATCACGCGGGGGGCGTCAGGCGGGGCCTGCACTTCGAAGCTGGTGCCCAAGACTTTGGTTACGAGGTGAGACGTATTGACGAAGAAGGGCCGGCTCGGATTTTTGGCCACTTCAAAAAAAGCCGTGCCGTTGAGGTACACGTTGCGGTTAGGCCCCGTAAACTGCGCCGGAAACGCCAAGCGGCTGTGCGGACGCAGCAACACCGAGCTGCCGTCGGGCAACACCACCAGGCGAGTTGACTGGGCGGTATTCACAATTTCCTTCAGCAAATCAGTGGCTTGGGCCTGCACCAGCAGCTCTTGGTACGCCGGATCGGGGGCTGTCCGAAGCGTTTGCCAAAATTGCCAGCCGCCTACCAGCAGCAACAGCACCGCCGCGGCCGCCGCCCAGTACCAACGAACTTGTCGGGGCTGACTGGCAGCCGGCGCCGGGGCTTCCTGGGCGTCCAGGTGCTCGAAAATGCGTTGTTTGAGCACTCCTTTTTCGCTGACCGTGAGCCGCGGCTGCGCTACCTGATGCAAGGCCAGCACCAGATGGCGGGCCAGCTCCACCTCGTCGCGCCGAAACGGAAACGTGGCCAGCCAGTCCTGCCACACCGTTTCGGTGTCGGCATCAGGCCTCAGAACCCACCGGACAAAGAAGTCATCCTGGGCAAAATCCTCGGCGGAAAAGTGAAGGTAGTCGTGCATGGGAAGAGGCTGCTCTCTATTCAGAGTCCGCGGCCTGCTTTTACTACCACGCCCGCGCCGAATTTTTTTGCGCTCCGGCACCTTTCCCTTTATCTATTCACACGTTCTGCTAAGATCATGTTGCATAAATATTTGACAATCAAATAGTTATAAAATAAGAATATTTGATATTTTTCACCGATTTACATTCGGTGCAAAGCCAGCAACAGCAGACCCGCCAGGCAGGGCACAAACGCTTTGCGCAGCTTTTGGAGGGCGCGGTAGAGCTGATTGGCGACGGTTTGCTCGTTGAGTTGGAGCAGATTGGCGATTTCCCGGATCTTGAAATCGCTGAAATACTTCAGGTTGATGATTTCTTTCTCGCGGCTGGAAAGCTGATCCATCGACAAGCGCAGCCTGACGGAGAGGCGCAGCTCGTCTTCGGCGCGTACGAGGCGCTGCTCAGCCGATTGCTCGTTGTCGTCGGGCGGCGGCCAGGCCAGGTGCGGCCGGGGTGCCGAAGCGGTTTTGAGCAACTCCCGCCGCAGGCAGCGATACAAATAGAACTTCACGGCTACTACTTCGCCTAAGCTTTCCCGCCACGACCACAGGTGCACAAACACCGTCTGAATGCCGTCTTTCACTGCTTCGGCGTCGTCGATTAGGTGATGGCCGTAGGCAAAAAGCGGCTGCGCGTAGCGATCAAACAGCTCTCCTAGCGCCTCCCGCTGCCCGGCCCGGAAGGCTTGCCACAGCGCCAAATCGTCGCTGTACCGTTGTTCGCTGTAGGAAGGGGTGGGGACGTACATGCGGGGGAGAGGCAAAGTACACTTCCCGGATAGCCCGGTCTATAAAGCTACCAGAACGGCCCGAATAGTCTAGACTTTTCGGTAAAAAGTATGCAGATCAACCCCTTACAAGAGAAGGAGTTGCAAACAGATTGATTTTGGCTGCCCTGCGTTACGATCGTGCAGAACCTCGCTGCTAAGGAAATTTAGCGGATAAAATTATTTCCAGAGCAATTATGAAATAACGTAGGATGCCAGCATCTTGTATCACTCTCTTTTCCCTACACACCTTTTTCAATCTGGAATGAAATCACCTTTCCAACTCCTGCTGTTGGCCTTGTTGGCCACGGCCGCTTGCCAGCAATCCGACCACCAAGCTGCTACCGCTTCAACCCTCGAAACGGACCACGCCGTACGGGAGCGCGTCGCGCAGCTGGCCAAGGCCTACAGCCACAAAGACGGCTCTGGCTTTGTGGGCCTCACCGACCCAGACGGTAGCGTGGTCTACGGCACGGATTCGGCGGAGGTGAACGTAGGACAAGCCGCGATCCTGCAACAGATGCAGGCCGATTTTGCTACCGTCGACTCGTTGCACTTCGGCTCCGTAGCCAATTATCACAGCCAAGCTACTCCCGCGTTGGCCACGGCCTTTTTCGATCAGCCTCTTGATGCCTACGTCGGCGGCCACCGCTACCACGGCCTGATACGCTTTGCCACGGTGTGGCACAAACGGGACGACGGCAACTGGTACCTGTCTCAAACCCTGGTGTCGCGCCCCACGAAAGGCAAATCGTCGCGCGAGGTAGTTGCCGCTCGCCACAAACAATCTTAGCCCAAGCAGGCATTCGATCCGTCCGATTCCAGCGGCTGAGTTTCAACCTGTTATAATACAGCCAGCATCAGCCGCTTGAATTAGTCTGCTGAGAGTGTTGCTGGCAGAGTTTCATCTTAACACGCTCGAATACAGATAGATCTACTCATGACGACCAACGCCCGGCTCAGGAAAGCAGTCGGGCTTGGTGTGCAGCATTGATCAGCGCGGGCGCGTTTTTGAGTGTGGCCAGCACTACTTCCTTGGCGGCTTGTTTTAGTTCGTCTTTACTGATGTCGCGGCTTTCTTCGCGCACCAAGTCGGCCAGCGTTTGGAAGGCGTGGGTTAGCGCCTCGCGTTTTGGCCGTTCGGAGTGCAGTTCCGTGTACACCAGCGCCAAGTGTGCCTGAATCTTCTTGCGGCGGGTACGAAACACCGATTCGTGGGCCACGTGCGGCTGAATGGCGTCGAGCAGCTTGACCAACGGCAGCAGCTTGCTGGCCGTCGCGACGGCGGCCCCGCTCAGCCGCTCGCGGCGGCTGTGGTGGCTAACGGGCTTTGGGAGAATGGAATTTTCGGGCTCAGCAGCCAGGTGGTTGGCTTCCGTAGGAGGGACGTTGTCGCTGGGAAAATCCTGGAAACTGGCGGGCATGCAGGGTAGCTTGAAAATGTCGTACGCCAACCAAGGTAGGAGCAAAGGGTCTGGACTACCAAACCCACGCGGCTACCCCGCCAAATCAAGGCATTTCCACCATCGCCTTGATGACACCCGTTTTGGGATCCAGCCAGCTGGCAAACTCGGCCTGTACCTGCCCGAACGGAACCCGGTGGGTGATGTACGTAGTGGGGTCGACGTGCCCGGCTTGCATGGACGCAATGACGTGCTCAAAATCGGCACGGGTGGCGTTGCGGCTGCTCAGAAGCGTGGCCTCGCGCTTGTGAAACTCGGGGTGCGAAAAGCTGATCTCGCCTTTCTGCAAGCCCACCAGCACGTAGCGTCCGCCGTGCGCCAGGTACTGAAACGCACTCTCGATAGCCTTTTGGCTGCCCGTCGCATCGATCACGACGGTCGGCATATCGCCGCCGGTGATGCCGTGCAACTGCTCCATAACATTGGGCGCTTGCGCCTCTACGGTGTATTCGACGCCTACTTTTTCGCGGCAAAAAGCGAGTCGCTGCGCATTGAGATCGAGGGCAATGACGCGGCCCCCGGCGATGCGCGCAAATTCCATCACGCCCAGCCCGATGGGACCGGCACCCACCACCAGCACAAACTCGCCGGGCCGCACCGCCGCCCGGCTCACGCCGTGCGCGCCAATCGCTAGCGGCTCGATGAGCGCCAACTCGTCGTAGCTCAGGCCCTGGCCGTGCACCAAAGCAGTGGCTGGCACGGCCAGCAACTCGGTCAGGCCGCCGTCGATGTGCACGCCGCACACCTTGATGTGGGTGCAGCAGTTGGGCAAACCCGCGCGGCACGCAATGCAGGTACCGCAGCCGAAATACGGAATAAACGTGACGGCCTCGCCCCGTTCGAAGCCAGGTGCGCCTCCCGTGTCAACTAACTCGCCGGCCAGTTCATGCCCCAGCACCCGCGGGTAGTTGAAAAACGGCTGTTTGCCCTCGTACGCGTGCAAATCGGTGCCGCAGATGCCGACCCGGCGAATCCGCACCAGCGCATATCCTGCGGGTACGGCTGGGGCAGGGCGCTGCTCGTAGGCAAAATGACCAGGCTCGATGCAAACTAACGTATTCATAATGAAGTAGATAGCGTTAAGCGTTGGCCAAGGCCCGATCGAGGTGCACGTAGCCGCCATCGACGTGGATGATCTGGCCGGTGGTGTGGCTGCTGCGGCCGGAAAGCAGAAAGGCCGTGGTGTTGGCAATTTCCTCGGCTGTAGTCATGCGGTTTCCCAACGGGATTCGGCTGGTGATTTCGCGCAGCTTGGCTTCAGGATTGGGCAGGGTCTGAAGCCAAGTTTGATAGGCGGGCGTCCAGCATTCGGCCACCGCCACGGCGTTCACCCGGATGCCGTATTTGAGCAATTCCACGGCCCACTCGCGCGTGAGAGCGTTGCGCCCGCCGTTGGCCGCCGCGTAGGCGGAAGTATTGCCTTGCCCGGTTTCGGCCGTTTTGGACGTGATGTTGACGATCGCCCCCTTCGATTTCTTCAGCTCGGGCAGCGCGTGGTGAGCCATCAAGTAGTAATGTACCACGTTGCGATGCAGGCTAAGCATAAATTTCTGATAATCACCGTTTTCCAGGCCAACGCCGTCGTTCACGCCTGCGTTGTTTACCAGCCCGTCGAGGCGGCCAAATTGGGCCACCACGTCGCGCACGGCTTTGGCGCATTCGTCGGGCTGCGTCAGTTCGGCAACTACCTGTCCGGCCCGGCCGCCGGCGGCCTCAAGGGCAGCTACGGTGGCGCGGTTGTCGGCCTCGCTGCGCCCCACGATAACCGGAATGGCCTTTTCGCCCGCCAGCACGTGCGCAATGCCTTCGCCAATGCCTTGCGCCCCGCCCGTAACGAGAATAACCTTGTCCTGAAGCTGTAAATCCATGGTGGGATGGGTTATAAACGGTAGAAAGCGGCCGCGTTGCCGCCCCAGAACTGCGCCTGTTCCTCAACTGAAAAAGCAGCCAAATAATCGGCTGCGAGCGCCTGCACTCGGTCGTAGCCGCCGGCCACGTTGCATACCGGCCAGTCGGAGCCAAACAGCAGCCGTTGGGCACCGAAAGCCTCGAAAGCCGCGTCCAGGTACGGCCGAAAATCAGCCGGTTGCCAGCGGTGCCAGTCGGACTCCGTGACCAGGCCGGAGATTTTGCATTGCACGTTTTCGTGCGCCGCCAAGGCTTTCAGATCACGCCGCCAGGGCTCAATTTCCCCGGCTTTGATGTGTGGTTTGGCCAAGTGATCGAGCACAAACGGCTGCGCCGGAAAGACCTGCGCCAGTTCGGCCGCGTAGCCTAGTTGGTCGGGCAAAATCAATAGGTCGTAGGTGAAGCCGTGCCGAGCCAGCGCCGCAATGCCGCGCCGAAATTCCGGCCGCAGCATCAGCGCCCGATCGGCTTCGCTTTGCAGTACGTGTCGGAAGCCCTTTAGCGGTGTAAATTGTTTATAATGAGCTAGTTGTGTTTCAATGGTGTCAGCCTGCAAATCAACCCAGCCCACAACGCCCTTGATAAAATCGTGGGCGTCAGCCAGCTCCAGCAGCCAAGCCGTTTCCCGCTCCGACTGGCTAGCCTGCACCGCAACGCACCCGTCGAAGCCATGCTGCTGCAAAATCGGTTGCAGCTCGGTGGGCAGAAAATCGCGTCGGATAGGCGCCATGTCGGCCGTTATCCAGGTGTCGCGGGCGGCGTCAAACTGCCAGAAATGCTGGTGAGCGTCAATTTTTAGCATACGCTTTCAGCACTTGGCGCGAGGTGCCGAGGCCGTCGATGCCCAACTCCACCACGTCGCCGGGCTTGAGGTACACGGGCGGCTTCATGCCCAGCCCAACGCCCGCCGGGGTGCCGGTCGAGATGATGTCGCCGGGCAGCAAGGTCATAAACTGGCTGAGGTAGCTGATCAGAAACGGGATTTTGAAAATAAGATTGGCCGTGGTGCCGTCCTGTACCATCTGCCCGTTCACCGACAGCCACAGCCGCAGGTTATTCACGTCGCCGATCTCATCGGGTGTGGCCATAAACGGGCCCACCGGCGCGAAGGTGTCGCAGCCTTTGCCCTTGTCCCAGGTGCCGCTGCGCTCCAGCTGAAACTCGCGCTCCGATACGTCGTTGTGCAGCACATACCCCGCGATATATTGCTCAGCTTCAGTTTCTTCTACGTACGATGCTCGCTTTCCAATGACCACAGCCAGCTCCACTTCCCAATCGGTTTTGGTGGAGTTTTTCGGGATGATAATGTCGTCGTTGGGCCCGACGTACGAGGTGGTGGCTTTCATAAACAGCACCGGCTCGGGTGGGGGCGTGGCGCCGGTTTCGCGGGCGTGGTCGGCGTAGTTTAGGCCAATGCACAGCAGCTTCGACGGACGCGCCACGGGCGGGCCAAGGCGCTCGCCGGCCGCAATCGGTAGGAGCTGATTTTCATGGGCTTGCACAAATTCCGCCAAGCGCCGCAGGCCATCGGTGGCAAAGAATTCTTCGTGGTAGTCCTGCCCGAAAGCGGAAACGTCGTAGGGCTGGTCGTGGAGAATTATGCCGGGCTTCTCGTGGCCGGGCTGGCCGTAGCGGATGAGTTTCATGTTCGGGAAAGGCTTTAGGGAGGGTATTACTTATTTGCATAAATATTTGATAGTCAACTATTTAACTTTATAAATCCGCCATCAATCGGGTAGTCGCAACCGGTGACGAAACTGGCTTCGTCGGAGCAGAGGTAAAGGGCCAGGGCGGCAATTTCGTCGGGCTGGCCCATGCGGCCAATAGGCTGACTGCGTGAGAGTTTGGCGAAGATTTCGTCTTCGTGACCGGCGTAGTTTTGGGCAATAAACCCGTCGACGAAGGGCGTGTGCACGCGGGCCGGCGAGATGCTGTTGCAGCGAATGCCAGCGGCCAGGTAGTCGCGGGCCACCGAGAGCGTCATGGCAAAAATGGCCCCTTTGCTCGTGGAATACGCAAATCGGTCGGTGAGGCCAACTTGCGCGGCAATGGACGCCATGTTTACGATGACGCCACCGCCTTGCGCTTTCATCTGCGGCACGGCGGCAAACAGGCAGTTGTAAGCGCCCTTCACGTTTACCTGAAACACGCGCTCAAAGTCGGTTTCGGTGGTGTTTTCTACATTGCCGATGTGCGCGATGCCGGCGTTGTTGACCAAAATATCGACGCGGCCGATCTGCTGAAAAACGGCTACCACCTGCGCCTGCTGGCTAACGTCGGCAGCATGCACGTGGGCTTGGCCGCCGGCGTGGCGTATTTCTTCGGCCGTGTGCTGCCCGGCTCCCAAGTTGAGTTCGAGGATGTGCACTTCGGCGCCCTGCCGCGCAAAAAGCACCGAAATGGCTTTGCCGATGCCGCTTCCGCCACCCGTCACGACGGTCTGTTTCCCTGTTAAATCAAACATAGGCCATTGGGCTGCAACCAGCCGTATCTTCCTGAGGCTGAAATTTTTGATGGCAACATTGATGCCCCAAGAAAGCACAAACCGCGCACAAAACAGCACAGTATTTCGGTCAGCTTCCACGACGCTTTTCGGGGCGAAAGCTGGCCATGGGTTGTTGAAAAGCAACTCGGCAGTAAATTCAAGCCCTGCTTTTTAAAATTATATTTTTTGTTACATTTATCATATCGAAGCGCACTCATGTCTTGCGCAGCCCTTCCTGCTTCTATGAAAATGACAAAAACGCTTGGCGTGCTTACAGCAGGTGGCGCCCTGCTGTACGTTGTTTGGTTGGGCCTGCTGACGGCCAGCAATTCGATTCAGGCCCAGACGCCCCCGGCGCAAGCCACCCTCAGCGCTGCCGCGGCGGATACGATAGTGCTCATTCCCAAGAAGAACTGGGAGGACATGGTGACACTTTACGCGTCGGCAACGGGCGAAACCCCAACCTACGAACCAGCCGGCTCGACGCTCGAAAAAGCTACCACCGCCCGCTGGCACAACGCCCAAG
This sequence comes from Hymenobacter sp. BT491, assembly GCF_014349165.1. Lineage (NCBI taxonomy): Bacteria > Pseudomonadati > Bacteroidota > Cytophagia > Cytophagales > Hymenobacteraceae > Hymenobacter > Hymenobacter sp. BT491. The sequence goes on from NZ_JACSJJ010000001.1 coordinate 820,555, forward strand.
TGGCTTTTGTGCAGGATGGGCCAGGGGTGCCGGATGGGCAACCGGAATTTTTCATCCGCTTCTCAACCCAAGACGACACCAATTTCAAGAAGTACCTAAAAAACCTGCTGAAAACGCCCCACGACAACGGCCATGAACTGAAGCGGGATTTTCAGTATACCAATAGCCAAGGCAAGTTGCGAACGGTGAAAGTGCGGGGCATCTACCTGCACCACGTCATCCCGAGTGGGCAAGCCGTGGAATTCGACACCACAGTGGGCGTGATCCACAATCCCAATTTCTAGCGTAGCGAAATCCCTGCTCCGGCGGTTTGGCCAGCTTTACAGCAAGCCCAAGGCTTTGAGCACGCGATCGCGGTTGGAGAGGTCGCCGACCAGCCGGCGGACCAAGCCGGGGCGTTTCTTGAGCAGCATCGGCACACCAAGAACTTCGTCCTCGCTGGCGCGTTCGGGGTGCTGATGCAGGTCCACGACGGCCAGCTGGTGGCGGCCCGACAAATACTGCGCACAAATAGCCCGAAGGTTGTCGAGGGCCCGCATAGATGTCGGCGACGAGCCGGCAATGTACAGTTGCAGATCGTACTCAGGTACAAACGACAGATCCTCTTCGAGGGGCGTGGCAGCTTCGGCCATAGGCAAAAATAGGATTGAGGGAAGTTATACGCGCCTGCGCAACGACCGGCTAGCCTCAGGCAGATTTTTCTGTACATACAACCCATTGCCGGGTTGCACGACAGGGATTTGCCTATGGTAGCCACAACAAAAGCCCAACGCCACTCGCTACCTGAGAATGCATCATCAGGTACCAAGTGGCGTTGGGCAGAAAGCGCGAGGAGCGGTCTTCGCGGTGTAGAAACGCGACACTTCGCGTCTCTACGTTGCTGATGCTGAACGATTAAATCATCCCTGATAAACAACGACGAGACGCGAAGTGTCGCGTCTCTACGCTCCATCTTCGGACTTGGAAACTGCGCTAGTTGTTTTCCGCGCTACTTCACCTCGGCGGCCAGGTTAGCGTAACTTAGCTCGCGCACGGCAAAATTACCTTCTGACCTAAGTGTCATTTTATCAAGTATTTGCGTGGGAAAGAAAAGCTCGCTCATAACCGTCAGGCCCTGGTCGGCGAAAAGCTCTACTGAGCTGGCGTCGAAAAGCAGCGTTAGGTTTGTTTGAGGCGTGGTAGCCAGCCGCGGGGCCGTGTGCCGTCCGGCAAATTTGCTGCTGAAGCCCGATAAGCCCGCCTTCGTGCGGTCGATGTAATACTGATTGGCTTTTTTATCGTAGCCGATCACCAGCTCCTCGCCTTTGCTGTTGGAGAGCACCAGCGAGTAAGTAGCCAGCTGGGCCGCGCTGAGCTTCAGCTGAAACTTGTCGCCCGCATTTTTGACTTTCGCGGAGAGGTCGTACTCCTTCGGAACCGTAATGTTCTTGAGCGTAGTGCCCGGCTGGGTGATTTTGGCTAGTTCTTTCACCGGCTGCGAGGTCAGGTACATCTGCGAGCCTACCTGTTGCAGCGCCAGCTCACGCGGCGCCGTGGTGGCGTTGCGCCAAGGCGAGGTGGGCACTTGGTTGGCGTATTCCCAGTTGCTCATCCAGCCCAAGAAAAGACGGCGGTTGCCGGTGTTCGACCACGTCACGCCGGCGTAGTCGTCGGGGCCGTAATCGGCCCATTTCGTGTCGGTTGAGGCAGGCGTGAAGGTTTTGCCGTCGAAGTTGCCCACAAAATACTGCGTGCCGGAGCCGCCGTTGGGGCCGCCGGGGTTCAGGTTCACGATCAGCACCCAATGGGTTTTGCCGTTCAGCGTCAGCGGGAACAGGTCCGGGCATTCCCAGACGCCGCCGTGGGCACCGAGTTTTTGCCCGAATTCGCTTTCCTTGCTCCAGTCCTTCAGGTTAGGCGACGAGTAGAAGGTGATGCGGTCTTTGGTGGCCAGCGTCATCACCCACTTTTTGCCCGCCTCGTACCACCTCACTTTGGGGTCGCGAAAGTCCTGAATACCAGGGTTTTTCAATACGGGATTCTTATCGTATTTCGTCCAGGTTTTGCCCGCATCGAGGCTGTAGGCCAGGCTCTGGTTTTGGTGCTTGTTGGTGCCTTTTTTCTCCTCCTTGGGGTTGTGGTGGGTAAAAATGGCCACCAGCGGCACTTGCCCGTTTTTGCCAAATCCCGAGGTGTTGTTGGCATCGACCACGGCGCTGCCGGAGAAGATATAGCCCAGACTATCAGGGTAAAGCGCAATGGGTTGCTCTTTCCAGGTTACCATGTCGGGGCTGGTGGCGTGGCCCCAGTGCATCGGGCCCCACACCATGGCTTCGGGGTAGTACTGGAAAAACAGGTGGTAGGTGCCCTGGTAGAACACCATGCCGTTGGGGTCGTTCATCCAGTGCGCAGCGGGGCTAAAGTGATAAGCCGGCCGGTATTGCGGAGTAGGAGCAGGAGTGGGTGCGGGCGTAGTTTGGGCAGTACCGAACCGAGCCAGGCCGAGAAAGGGCAGGGCCAGGAGAAGCGCTTTTTTCATATGGAAAGGAATTTGTAGCGGGAGAGACAAGGAGCTATACGGCATGAGCTGCCATAAATTTGGCAACTTGGCTTTCAGTAATTAGAGGAGTGGCCCCTTGATAAGTAGCTACTAATGAGCCTGTTGCACAAGCGCGGCGCAGGCATTCTTCTGGGTCTTTGCCGGCTTGCCAGCAGGTGAGCAGGGCGGCCAGAAAAGCATCGCCGCTGCCGATGGTGTCCTGTACTTGCACCGAGATGCCTTCGCTGCGGTAGAGCTTGCCGCCCTTCCACATAATGGCGCCGTCGGCGCCTTTGGTCACGCACACGCCTTGCAGCCCGAAGCGCTCGGCCAGCCACGCCAGGGCCGTTTCTTCGTCGGCGTCTTTGCCAAACCAGCCCATAATCTCGGCCAGTTCGTGGTGGTTCATCTTCACCAGATCGGCGTGTTCCAGCAGGTAGCTTACCACTTCGCGGGTGTAGTGGGGCGGGCGCATGTTCACGTCGAACACCTTAAAACGGGCATTTTGCAGCAGCCGGTACAGGGTTTCGCGGGTGGCTGGTGTGCGGGCCGCTAGGCTGCCAAACACAAACATGTCGGCTTCGGCAACCAAGTCGCGCAGGCGGTCTTCGTACTGAATGTAGTCCCAGGCAACGGGCTGCACAATCTTGTAAACCACTTCGTTACGGTCGCCCACGTTGGCCTTCACCACGCCGGTCAGGTGGGTGTGGCCGCGCTGTACGTAGGTGGTCGGTACGCCGCGCTCTTCCAGAAAAGCAAGCAGCTCGGTGCCCAAATCGTCGTCGCCGACGCGGCTGATGAGCTCCACCGGCTGGCCGAGCTGGTGCAAGTGTACGGCCACGTTGAAGGGCGCGCCGCCCGGCTGCTTGCCCGAGGGTAGCACGTCCCAGAGCGTTTCGCCGAAACAGACAATAGTGTTGTTAGGCATCGGATATAAGGCTTAAAAGAACGTCATGCCGAGCGCAGCCGAAGCATGACGTTCTGGTTGATTTTTAGTGTATCACCAAAGTCTTTTCGAGTTGCTCCAGGCTGGTGCCTTTGGTTTCGGGCATGAAGCGCCACACAAACAGCAGTTGCAACACCATCATGCCGCAGAAAAACGCGAACGTATGTCCACCACCCAGGTGCTCAGCGAAATACGGGAACGTGAAGGCGATGAGCGCCGCCATCACCCAGTGCGTCGAACTGCCCAGCGCCTGGCCTTTGGCCCGCACGGTGTTCGGGAAAATCTCGGAGATGAACACCCAGATAACTGCGCCCTGCGAAAAAGCGAAAAAAGCGATGTACACAAACAGCAGCACCGGCACCAGCACGCCGCCAAACTGCTCGGTGTAGAAGGCGCGCGCCACCAAACCCAGCGTCACGATCAGGCCCACCGAGCCGATGAGCATGAGCTTGCGGCGCCCAAAGCGATCGATGAAATTCATGGCCAGCAGTGTAAACGCGAAGTTTACCAACCCAATGCCCGCCGACGACAACAGCGCCGAGCCTTTGCCCAACCCCGTCATTTCGAAGATGCGCGGGGCGTAGTAGATGATGGCGTTGATGCCCGATACTTGGTTGAAAAAAGCAAACAGCATCGCCAGCATCACCGGCTCGCGGTAGGCCCGCGCAAACAGCGAAACGCTCAGGGATTCGTCGGCGGCGTTGGTCGTCAGGATGGAGGTTACGTCCTGCTCGGCGGTTTCGGGGTCGATCAGGCGCAGCACTTGGCGGCCTTCCTCGACGCGGCCTTGCCCCAGCAGCCAGCGCGGGCTTTCGGGCACGCGGAACAACAGCAGCAGAAACGCCGTGGCCGGCACCGCCTGAATGCCTAGCATCCAGCGCCAATCTTGGTCGCCGATGCCGGCCAGCAGGTAGTTGGAGAGGTAAGCGGTCAGGATGCCGAACACAATGTTAAACTGAAACAAGGCCACCATCCGTCCGCGCGATTTGGGCGGCGAAATCTCGGAGATGTAGAGCGGTGCCGTCACCGATGACGCCCCTACGCCCAGCCCGCCCAGAAAACGGAAGATCATGAACGGCACCCACAGCGGGGTGAGCGCCGCGCCCAGCGCCGATATGAAGTAGAGCACGGCAATCCAGATCAGCGTCTTGCGGCGGCCGAGCTTGTCGGAAGGAATGCCACCGAAAATGGCACCGAACACCGTGCCAATCAGGGCGATGGCGATGGTGAAGCCGTGCTCAAACGCGTTGAGGTGCCACACCTGCTGAATGGCTTTTTCGGCACCGGAAATTACGGCCGTGTCGAACCCGAACAGGAAGCCGCCCAGCGCGACGACGATAGACCAGAAAAAGACGTTGCGATTTTTCATCTGAATAGAAAGTAGGAATAAGGCCCGCGTTTTGGACTGCTCTCGGGAGCCGGAACCGCATTACCTAGCTCCGTTTTCGAGAGGAAAAGGGAAGCTAGGTAATGGATTAAGTACGAGATGGTTACCAACCAGGATTCTGCTTGTACAACCCTTTGCTGAAGTTGATCTGGTTCAGCGGAATGGGCAGGTATTCGTCGCGGCCGATTGTGAAGTGGGCGTCTTTCAGGTGCAGGCGTTTCACTTTTTCCTTCTCGAAATACGCGTTCAGGTAGTCGCCGGCGATGCCCCAGCGCACAAGGTCAAAGAAGCGGTAGCCTTCCAGGGCAAACTCCAGGCGCCGCTCGAAGCGCAGGGCCTCGCGGGCATACTGCTGATTCCACTGCCCGGCGCTGTACAGGCCGATTTTGTAATTGGAAATGGGCTGGCCGCTGCTGGTTTTCAGACGGGCTGTACTATTCTGGGCGCGCTGCCGGATCTGGTTGATGATGGGCAAGGCCTCGGTGGCGCGGTTTAGCTCGATGAGGGCTTCCGCTTTCCACAACAGCACGTCGGCGAAGCGGATGATGGTCCAGTTTTTCGAAGAGCTCATAAACGGCGGCGTTTTCTGGAAGCTGGGGTCGGAAGGCAGCACGTTTTCTTTCATCGACATGAACACGCCGTAAGTGTTCTTGTCGCGCAGCCAGGAGTTGTCGTCGAAAATAAACGTAGGATCATACTTGTACGGGTGTGTTGGAATGCCCACCGTATGATCTAGGCGCGGGTCAACGGTATTGGTTTGAAAATCAGATGGTTTTATCAAATCTGAATTGTTGAACGTCGTGAACAGCGGCAAACCCTGGGGGTCAGTTTTGAAGGCATTAACCAGGTTCTGGCTGGGCTGGTGAAAGCCGCAGCAGCCGTAATCGGGGTTCATGGGATAGTTGAGCTGGTTGCCGCGGTCGGTGCGGCCCTTAGGCGTGCCGTCGTTGCGCGAAAATTGGATGGCAAATACCGATTCGGGGCTGTTGTCGCCTGCGGTCAGGAAGTTGGTGGCAAAATCGGGGTTCAGCGAGTACTTGCCCGTCGCAATCACCTGGTTGGTCAGCGACAGCACTTCCTGCAGTTTGGTCTGGTCAATGGACGTTACAGCGTGGTTGTCGCTTTGTACATACGCCTGATACAGAAGGGTTTTAGCCAGGTAAGCCTGCGCCGCCGACTTGTTGGCCCGCCCGATTTCGGGCTGAGTTTCCGGCAGGTTAGCCACGGCAAAGCGGAAGTCGTCGGCGATTTTGGCCCAAAGCTGATCGTTGGTCAGGGCCACGTTCGACACCTCCGGGTACTGCTCCGTGGGGATGGTTTCGTCGATGTAGGGAACCCGGCCAAATAGTTCTTTCAGCAAAAAGTAGAAGTGTCCGCGCAGAAAACGCAACTCGCCCTGGCGAACGGCCTTGTTGGGCATATCCACCGCGTTGAGGCGACGCAGAGCATCGTTGGAGCGAGAAACACCGATGTAGAGCTGAAACCAGAGTTGGTCGGTGTTCGGAATATCGACGCGGTTGAAGGAAAACGTTTCGTAAAAATGAAAGGCATCGATATCCGAAGTGTTATTGCCCCCCTTGTAAGCATCGCCGCTGCGAACGTTGCCATAGGGCCACATCGAGGTGTAAGGAACAAAGTACACGTCGTTGCCGAGCTGCGAGTATGCCGCAATGACCTGCTTCTCAATGTTGGCGGGCGTATTCAGCTGGTCGTCGCTGAGGGCGCCGGTGGGCTGTACGTTGAGGAATTTGTTATCGGAGCAGCCGAAGGAAAGCGTGAGCAGCGAAAGAGCCAACACGCTGGTTTTCAGGTTTTTCATAAGATGGAGCGTTGGCGAGTGGCTAGAAGGAAACGTTGAGGCCGGTCGTGAACACGCGCGGAATCGGGTACTGGTAATTGGTTACTTCCGGGTCGGGGCCGGTGTAGTTCTTGCTCTTGATCGTGAACAGGTTCTGGCTCTGCACGTACACGCGCACTCCTTGCAAATGGAGCTTGCCCGCCACACCTTCTGGTAGCGAATACCCCACCTGGAGATTGCGCAGCTTCAGGTAGGAAGCGTTCTCGATGAAGTAGGTCGAAGCGCGCGCTTCGTTGTTGTTGTTGATCAGGGTAGCCGCCGGAATGGTCGAGCCGGTATTGGTTGGCGTCCAGGCACCCAGCAGGCGCTGGCCCCAGTTTTCGCCAGAAGCGATGGACGAGAAATCCGTCCGGAATTTGGCGTTGTTGTAGGCATAGATGCCCTGCACACCCTGGAAGAACGCCTGTACGTCGAAGCCCTTGTAGCCCACGCCCAGGTTGAGGCCATAGTTGAAGTCCGGCACGCCTTCCGTAATCCATGTTTGGTCGAAGTTGTCGACTTTGCCGTCGCCGTTCAGGTCTTTGTAACGGATGCGGCCGGGCGCGGCCCCTACTTGCGTAGGACCAGCACTTACTTCGGAAGCATTCTGATACAAGCCATCCGCCACGTAGCCATACACCGCATTGATGGAGTGGCCCAGGCGCGTTACGTCCTGGCCGTTGCCGCCGTAGGCGTTGATTACTTCGGCGGGCAGGAAGGTGAGCTTGTTGCGGTAGGTCGAGAGGTTGCCGGTAATGTTGTAAGTCAGGCTGTTAGCGAGCTTGTTCTGGTAGCCGAGCAGAAATTCCCAGCCTTTGTTCTGAATCGAAGCCCCGTTGACAAACTTATCGCCGCCTTCGCCCACTACAGCCAGGTAAGGCAGGTTTACCAAGATGTCCTTGCTGTTTTTGATGAAGTAATCGACCGAACCGCTCACCTTGTTGTTGAGGAAACCGAAGTCGATGCCGTAGTTGGTTTGCGTGGTGGTTTCCCACTTCAGGCCGGGGTTGGCGCGCTGCACGCGACGATAGCCCGAGGGCAAGTTGGTGTCGTTGCCGTAGATGTCATAGGCCGTGCCGTGGTCGTAATCGAAGTTAGGATCCAGGGTGCCCAGCAAGGCTTGGTAAAGGCCGCGCGAAGCGAAGTTGGCAATGTCCTGGTTGCCGGTCTGGCCCCAGCCGGCGCGCAGCTTCAGGTCGGAAAGGAACGCGGCGTTGTCTTTCAGGAAGTTCTCTTCGCTCAGGCGCCAGCCCGCCGACACGGCCGGAAATACGCCAAACCGCTTGTCTTCGCCAAAGCGCGAGGAGCCGTCGCGGCGCACCGTTACCGAAGCTAAGTACTTGTCGGCGAAGGCGTAGTTGAACTTGCCGAAGTACGAGGCCAAGCGGTACGCCGTGCCCGAGCCACCATTGTCTTTGTTGGCCGAGCCCGCGTCGAGGTAGGTGTAGCTGGGATCTTCGCTGGCAAAGTTGGTGCGCGAGGCGTAGGTGCTCTCGTCGTAGTAGCTGATGCGCTCCGTGCCGACCACAAAGCCTAGCTGGTGCTTACCGGCCAGCGTCATGTCGTAGTTCAACGTGTTCTGCCACACCCAGTTACCGTAGAAACGCTCGTTGTCGGTTACCCGGTTATTGGCCTCCGACAGATAGCCCGCCTTGTAGGTTTTGTAGATCTGGCGGAACTTGTACAGGCTGTAGTCGATGCCGAAGCTGGTGCGCAGGTGCAGACCCTTCAGGATTTCGGCGTCGGCAAACAGGTTGCCGAATGCCCGGCCCGTGTTCGAGCGGTTTTGCTTGTTGTCTTTCAGCAAGCGCAAGGGGTTGTCGCGGTCGCTCATGCCGGCTACTGGGCCGCCCCAGCCTACACCATCAATGGTGTGCACGGGCACAATGGACGGCAGCTGCGTGGTGCGGTCGCGCACCAGGTTCAGGTCGAATTGCGCCTGCTGCGACTTCACGAGGGTCAGGTTTTCTCCGATCTTCAGCTTGCCGTTCAGGAAGTTATAATCCGAATTGAGGCGCGCCGTGTAGCGGTTGAAGCCCGTGTATTTCAGCGTGCCGGTGTTGTCGTAATAGTTCAGCGAAAACAGGGCGCCGCCGCGCTCGCTGCCGCTGCTCACGTTCAGGTTATACGACTGAATCAGAGCGTTTTGCTGGGTTTCCTTAAACCAGTCGGTGTTGGCGGCCCGCAGGGTTTTGTCGGCGTCGATAAACTCCGGAATGGTTACGCCGTCCAGCACCGGCTTGCCGCTGGCGTCGAGGTGCGTCTGGAAGTTGTAGTAAGGCAGGCTGGGCACTTTGCCGTCGTTGATGGCTGCCTGCCCGTACACCTGGCCGTAGTCTTTGGTGTTGAGCATCTTGATGTGCGGACCCGGCTGTTGCACACTGAAGAAGGTCGAAAAGTCGACGCGCGTGGCGCCTTTCTTGGCCTTTTTGGTCGTGATGATGATGACGCCGTTGCCGGCCCGCGAGCCGTAAATACTGGCCGCCGAAGCATCTTTCAGCACCTGAATCGACTCGATGTCGTTCTGGTTGATCTGGTTGATGCCTTCCTTCGTTGGGATGCCGTCGATGACGTACAGCGGGTCGTTGTTGCCCAGCGTACCGATGCCGCGAATGCGCACCGTGGCCGCGCTGCCCGGCCCCCCGTCGGTGGTGATGTTGACGCCCGGCACCCGGCCTTGCAGGTTGCGCGTGACGTCGTTAGAAGCCATGTCGCGGATTTCCTCGGTCTTGACCACGGCCACGGCCCCGGTCAGGTCGGCTTTGCGCTGGGTTTGGTAGCCGGTCACGACTACTTCTTCGAGGGCTTTGCGGTCGGGGGCCAGCGCAATCGTCAGGCTGGTGCGCCCGGCCACGGCCACTTCCTGCGTCAGGTAGCCCACCGACGAAACCACCAGCGTGGCGTTTTCGTCCATGGTCAGCACAAACTTACCGGTGCCGTCGGTGGAGGCGCCGTTGGTCGTGCCTTTTACCACCACCGTCACGCCGGGCATGCCTTCGCCCTTCTCGTCGTTGACCTGGCCGGTTACCTGAATAGGAGCCCAGAAATCGTTTGCAACATGAGGTCCCGTAACAGCAGTTTCAGCCTCGGGAGTAGGCCGCGCACCCGCTACCATTGGTACGGTGGCCAGCAGCGTCGGCAACAGTAGTCGGCGCGCCAAGAGTACACTTTTTCGCATGGGGATGTAGGAAAAGAAGTTGGAAGAATAGGAGCTGGAAGCGAATCGGGCGGAGCCGTTGGAGCCAGTATTCGGGCTGACCTCAGGCCGCAGACGGGCACTCGGAAACGTTTTCGGTGTCAGCGCAGCAATGCGCTACGAGAAGCAGATGTCAGCGCCGGAAAGGAGAAGCCCCGCAGATTCATGACTCAAATGTCGGCTGAAAGCAGGGCGGGGGGCTAGCTCGATTATCCCAAATGCTATAACAATTCGTACAGACTTACACTTTTATGTAAGCAGTTGATAATCAAGACATTATGTACAAGTGCGGAAAAGCCGTACTTGCGCAGCTATTACTAATGATACCTCACTTTAGAAATTGATTCACACGCTCGGCGTCGTGTGCAGGGCCCGGAACTCGGAAGGCGAGATGTGGTACTTGGCCTTGAAGCTGGCCGAGAAATAAGAGGGCGAAGAAAAGCCCAGCCGGTAGGCAACTTCGGCAATGGCCAGCTCGGTGTCGAGGAGTTGCTGGCGGGCTTTGGTCAGCCGGATGCCTTGGATAAAATCGGTAACGCCCGTGCCCAGCACGGCCTTCACTTTGCGGTAGAGCTGCACCCTCGAAATGCCGAGGCTGCGCGCCACATCCTCGACGCTCAGCTCGGAGTTGGATAGGTTTGCCTCGACAATCGCGGTGAGGTCGGCCAGGAATTTCTGGTCCACGCGCTGCGGCGCGACGGTGGCCGTGTCCACGGAAATCGCGCGCCGGAAATGCTCGCGTTGGCGCTCGCGGTTGCTGAGCAGCGTCCGCAGATTTTCCAACAGAAACGTTGGGTTGAAAGGCTTAGTCAGGTAAAGATCGGCGCCGGCCTGCACGCCTTCCACCTGCTGCTCGGCAGCGTTGCGGGCCGTGAGCAGCACCACCGGAATGTGCGAGGTGCGCCAGTCGCCTTTGAGCTGCGCCACGACTTCCAAGCCGCTGAGGCCGGGCAGCATTACGTCGCACACGATCAAATCCGGGATGGTTTCGGCTGCCATTCGCAGACCCTCGGCGCCGTCGGTAGCCGTCTTGACCTGAAAATGCGCGCGGAGTTTCTGAGCCAGAAAGGCGTTTACTTCCTCGTTATCCTCAATTACCAGCACTAGGGCTTCGCTGTCCTTGCCGGTGCTCACCACCGCAGGCATGTCGTCCGGCGATTGGGCCGGCGTAATTTCTTCCGTCAGCATAAGGGCAGGGGCCGGCAGCGAGGTGGCCGTGCTGCGAAGCGCCGCGGGAAGCTCCAGCGGCAGCGTCACGGTGAACGTGCTGCCTTGCCCAGGTTCACTGGCAAAAGCCAACGTGCCTTGGTGCAATCGCACCAGTCCCATCGCCAATGCCAGCCCCATACCGGAGCCCTTTGCCACGTCCTGGTTGCCCTGGTAAAACCACTCGAAGATGTGGGCGCGGTCCTGCTCGCTGATGCCGCTGCCGGTGTCTTCCACGCTGATGCGCACGCTGCGCTCGGCGGGCACCAGCTGAATGCTGACGGTGATCTGGCCGCGTTCCGGGGTGAATTTCAGCGCGTTAGACAATAGGTTGAACAACACCTTGTCCAGAATATTAACGTCAAACCATAGCCGGATGCTGGGCTCGGCGGGCAGAAACCGCAGGCTGATGCCGCGCTGCCGGGCCGGCTTCTCAAACACGTCCATGATCTCGCGCACAAACGCCACCAGGTTGCCCTCGGTAGCGCGCACAGGCATTTTGCCCACGTCGATTTTGCGGAAATCCATTAGCTGATTGACCAGCTGCAACAGGCGCTGCGTGTTGCGGCGCACCAGCGACAGATCGTGGCGCTGCCCGGCGGAGAGGTCGGCGCCGTTGGTGAGCAGCTCTTCCACCGGCCCCATAATGAGGGTGAGCGGCGTGCGCAGCTCGTGCGAGAAGTTGGTGAAGAAGCGCAGCTTGGCTTCGGTCTCGACGCGGGCCCGTTCGGCAAAGGCCTGAATCTGATTGCGTTGCGAAAGAATCTCTTGGTTCTGTCCCTCCAGCTGGCGTGTGATGCGGCGGTTTATGCCAAATGCCCGCCACACAATCACGCCCAGCACCATCGCACCCAGCAACGCAGCGGCCAGCACGTACAAAATCGTTTGCTGGCTGGTGTACGTGGCCAATTGCGCCCGCAGCAGTTGTTGCTGGCGCTGAATGTCCTGCTGCTGACTGGCCAGCTTTTCGGTCTGCAGCTTCATGGTCAGCACGTTGGTCGAGTCGATGACCATCGTGCTGAGAATGTTTTCTTTCTCGAACGGCTGCTTGCGCAGAATCCGCATGGCCGTGCGAATCGCCTCTTCACCGCCCGGCGGGTACAATAGCGTGGCAGTCAATATTTTATCCTGCACAAACTGGATGCCGCCCTGCGGCCCGGCCAAGCCATCGACGCCGATCACCCGAATGCGGCGATCCAGTCCCAACTGTTTGCACACCTGGTAAGCGCCCAGCGCCATGCGGTCGTTGTGGGCAAAAATCAGGTCTACTTCGGGGTGGGCCCGCAGCACGGCCGGCAGCGCCCGCATCACCGAGGGACGCTTCCAGTCGCCCTGCACCTGCGCCGTGAGCCGGACGCCGGGATAACCCGCGATGCCCTGCACAAACCCCTTGTGCCGATCGACGGCCGGCGAGGCACCCGCCGCGCCCAGCACTTCCAGCACGTTGCCGTGTTGGCGCAGCAGGCTGCTGGCGTAGCTGCCGGCCGTGTGGCCCACTTCCAGATTGTTGCCGCCCACGTACGCCGTGTAAAGCTTGGAGGTAGTACGGCGATCGAGAATCACGACCGGAATGCCCCGGTTAAACACTTCTTCCACGATGGGCGTGATGGGCTCGGCTTCGTTGGCCGAAACAATCAATAAATCAATGCCTTCGCGCAGAAACTCGCGGATGTGCTGCTGCTGGAGCTTGCTGTTGTCGTGGGCGTCTTTCATCCGAAAGCTGACCTGCGGATAAAAGCTCAGCTCCTTTTTCATGCCCGCCAGCATGGCCTGTCGCCAGGCGTCGCCGTTGGTGCACTGCGAAAAGCCAATGCGGTAGGTGCGCGGCGTCGGTGACGTGGTGCAGCTACCCGCTATCCATAAGATAATCAAATAGATACACGGCTTCAGGATAGCGAGTTTCCGGCCTGAAGCAATGAGAGATTTCATAAGAAGACCTAAGTGAACGCGCAAAGCCGAAAGCGATGTGGTGACTCACGAAAGGTAAGCAAGCCGCTCAATATTTATTCCGCTGCGCTTCGGCCGGGGCATATGCACCCGCCGTAGACGGATTTGTGCTTTTTTTGCAAGTGCTATGCGCCAAAATTACCCCGAATACCCGGCCGCCCGCGGCAACGTCCTGCTCCTGAGCTGCATGGATTTGCGCCTGCTCGACGACATCGTGCGCTTCATGGAACACGACAACCTTACCAACCGCTACGATCAGTTTATTTTGGCCGGCGCGGCACTGGGCTCGGCCATGAATGAACACTGGAACACGGCTTTTTTCGAGCACCTCGCCGTGGCTTGCCAGCTCCACGGCGTGCGCGACGTGTACATTCTGGAACACCGCAACTGTGGGGCCTACCAAGTGTTTCTGGGCGATGCGGGCACTTTCGACGATTCCCACCAGCACCACGACAACGAGCGCTGCCTGCACAACCAATACGCTCAGCAGTTGGCCGCCAAAATCCGGGACTGGAGCCAGACCAGCGGTTACGTACTGCAAGTACAGTGCTTCCTGATGGATCTGCGCGGCAATGTAGAACTGTTGCAAGCTGCCGAATCAGAATAAGGTAGGCTTACAATAGTGTGAATGGTTGATCCAAGTCTTTTCATAATTGCTTGATAATAAAGTAATTATGAAAAGACGTTTTGCGTTCGATTTACTTAGAGTTTATCGCAGCAAGGGCGCAATGCGCGTGCCGATCAGCTCGATGGAGCGCAGTACCTGCTCGTGAGGCAGCGCTGCTACGTCCTGTTGAAACGTGACGCGGGCAATGCCACCCAGCGCCTCGCTGTGGCGTTGGATTTTGGCCGCCACTTCCTCGGGGCTGCCGACCAGCAGCGCGCCCGTTGGGCCGGCTTGCGCGTCAAACTGCGCCCGCGTCACTGGCAACCCGCCCCGCTCTCGGGCTCGGGCCGAAAAGGTGCGGGCATACCCTGGGAAAAACTCGGTGCGGGCTTGCTCCGACGTCTCGGCCACGTAGCCGAGCGAGTGCAAACCCACCGGCAGCTGCTCGGGTGCAAAGCCCGCCCGGCGGCCGGCTTCGCGGTACAGATCCACCAGTGGCCGGAAGCGGTGGGTTTCGCCGCCTATCACCGCCACCATCAAGGGTAAGCCCAGCGCCCCGGCCCGCACAAATGACTGGGGCGTGCCGCCCACCCCAATCCAGATGGGCAAGGGTTGCTGCACCGGGCGAGGATAGATGCCTTGGCCGGTCAGGGCGGGCCGGAACTTGCCCTGCCAGTGCACATGCTCATGGGCGCGAATGGTCAGCAGCAGCTCCAGCTTTTCGGCAAAGAGCGCGTCGTAATCGGCCATGTCCAGCCCGAAAAGCGGAAAAGCTTCCACCGACGAAGCCCGGCCCACCACCATTTCGGCGCGGCCCTGGGAAATGAGGTCTAGGGTGGCAAACTGCTGAAATACCCGCACCGGATCGGCGGCGCTGAGCACCGTAACCGCGCTGGTGAGCCGAATGCGCTTGGTGCGGGCCGCCGCGGCGGCCAGAATGACGGTCGGAGCCGAATCAAGGTATTCGGGGCGGTGGTGCTCGCCAATGCCAAATACATCGAGCCCGACTTGGTCGGCCCGCTCAATACGGGCCAAGAGCTGCTCCATGGCCTGCGCGCCGCTAAGGGCAACGCCGGTGTCGGGCGCCGCGGCGAAACTGTCTATTCCGATTTCCATCTTGGGTAGTCTGACTAGGCGCCCTGCGAGTTGAGGCGGCAATGTTCTGCTTCAAGGTAGGGCAAAAGGCCGCGGCTTCAGAAGCGGTTGGTCAGAAATCAACTTCCTCTTATTTACTCAAGAATGCATGTTCTTTTATAAATAATTGATAGTGAGAGTTTTGTGCATGCAATGAAGCAAAAACCAGTTAATGACGAGCCCTCTCACCATCGGTGCGCAGCAGAAGCCGATTGCCCCACGGATCGGTGGCGGCAATGCCTTCCGGCGCCGGTTCCGTGGGAAAGCCAGCCTGCTGCAGACGGGCCGCCGCGGCATCCCGACTGGCGGCGTCGGGCAGCCACAGCTCCCAGGAAAGCAGGCGGGCATCCTGCGCGGTAGCTGCCGGCGAACCTGCTGCCCACACGTTCAGGCCCACATGGTGGTGATAGCTCCCGGCCGACACAAACAAGGCGCCGGGCAAGCTCCACGTCACCTTGTCCAGCCCCAGGGCAGCGTGGTAAAAGGCGGCGGCCTGCGCAAGGCTGCCGGTGTAAAAATGCATGTGGCCGATGGTGGTGCCCGCCGGCAGGCCCTGCCAGCGGGTGTCGCCGGCCGCCTGTAGCACGGCGGGTAAGTCCAAGGGATCGAGCGCCGATTGGATTTCGCCCTGCTCACTTACCTGCCACTCGCTGCGCGGACGGTCGCGGTATACTTCCACCGTAATGCCATCAGGATCAGTTAGATAGGTGGCTTCGCTGTAAAGATGATCTGAGGAGCCTATGCGTACCCCCAGCACGTGGACGTGCCGAAGAAATCGGCCTAAGTCGGCGCGGGAGGGCAGCAGAATGGCAAAATGATACAGGCCCAGCAGGCCCCGCCGCGGCACCGGCCGCACGCCTGGTTGCTCATGCAAAACCAGCAGCGCCTGCTCACTGCCGGCCGCCCCTAGCTCAGCCACGGCTCCCGCGGCCGGCGTTCCCTCGCTCCGACGCAGCACCTGAAAGCCCAATACATCTTCGTAAAAAGCCAGTGAGCGCGCCAGATCCGCTACTTGCAGCGCAACGGTGCCGATGCGGATGTCGGCAAGCAGGCGGCCGTCGGGCGGGCGAATCCCGATTTGGTCGGGCGCCAGGGCAGCATAAGGAAGCGGCGTGATGTTCATGGCAGGCATATGTAAAATGGGAATTACAAAGCAGGTACGCACACGACCAGCGCCGCTACTTGCTCAGGCTTCAGCTAGTTCATGTACGGTTGTCGGCTAAGTAAGTGCTGCCAGCAAAGGGTTGGATTAGAAATACCTAACGGCTGTGGAAGATCTAAAAAGCGATGTTTCGTAAACAATTGATTATGTGGTATTTATAAATTAAGGCCAAAAAGGATACGGACTTGCAGAATGTGTCGTAGCGGAAAGTCGCCACCCATCCGGATGGCCGTTGAGCTCCGTAGGCCGTTTCGGTTTGAAACAGAATGTAGATGCGCGGGTTGGAGGGGGCACCGGGTTTGCTAATACCTTTACCCAACCACTTTGGATTTGTATCCAGCTTCTAATAGGAAGTTGAAGCAATGCTGTTCAGCTATAATCATTTGATGGATAAGTGATTATCTGATTTGTAAAAATATTTTAAACATTTGTTTAAAATAAACAGTTAAAGTATTAGGCATGAAGGCCCGCGCCCATATATATTTATTCTGTCTTGCAAACTCCTCTCTGACTTTATGAAAAAAGTTGCCGAAGCTGCCCTCGATACAAGCACCGAAGAGCGCATCAAAGAGGCGGCGCGCAAGGTGTTTCTGCAAAAAGGCTACGCCGCCACCCGCGTGCGCGACATCGCCGAGGAGGCCGGGATCAACATTGCCTTGCTCAACTATTACTTCCGCAGCAAGGAAAAGCTTTTTGACCTGGTGATGCTGGAAAAAGTGCAGCAGTTTGCCGGCGAGCTTCGGCAAATTATGCTCGACGAAGCCACGTCGCTGCGGGAAAAAGTTGAGCGCATTGCTGCCTTCTACGTCGATTTGCTACTGGCCCAGCCTGAGCTACCGCTCTTCATATTCAGCGAGTTGCGCACCAATCCGGAAAAGCTGGTCGGTACGCTGGGTGCCAAAAAAGTGGTGATGCAATCGCGGTTTGCCGAACAGCTACGGGAGACGTTGGGCGACACCCATAGCCACACCAACCCCTTCCAACTTATCATCAGCCTGCTCGGAATGGCCGTGTTTCCGTTTATCGCGCGCCCCATGCTTCAAATTGTGGGTGAGCAAAACGACGCCATGTTTGCCGCTATGATGCAGGAACGCAAGCACTTGCTGCCGCAGTGGTTCGACGCGATGCTGAAGAGCAGTTAGTTTTTTTGGACGTCTCTTAAACAAGTTTTTAAAATAGAATTTCAACCGTTGCCTGTTCTATGAAAAAGGTAGTTGCGCTGCTCGGCTGGCTGGCGCTGGCTGGAAGTAGCTGGGCACAAACCCCTTCGCCGCCTCTGACGTTGGCCGACTGCCAGGCGCGGGCCCAGCAGAATTATCCGCTGATCCGGCAGCGGGAGCTTATTCAGAAGACTCGCGAGTACTCCGTGGCAAACGCGGCCAAAGGCTATTTGCCCCAGGTAAGTGTCAGTGGGCAAGCTACTTACCAAAGCCAGACGGTAGACTTCGCGGGGCGCTTTCCGGCGGGCTCGCCGCTAAGCGATGCATTGCCCAAAATCAGTAAGGACCAATACCGGATTACCGGACAAATCGAGCAGGTGGTGTACGACGGCGGGGCTATTCGGGCTGCTCAGCAGATTCGTCAGGCCGACGCCAACGTGCAGAATCAGAACCTAGAAGTGAACCTTTACACGCTTCGCGATCGCGTGAACCAGGTGTTTTTTGGGCTGCTGCTGCTGGATGAGCAGCTCAAACAAGTCGCGCTGCGCCGCACCGACATCCAAAGCGGCGTCGACAAAACGCAGGCGCAACTGACCAACGGTGTGGCCTTTCGCAGCAGCCTCAACGAGCTAAAGGCCGAGCTGATAGGAGTAGATCAAACCGTGACCGAGCTGCGCGCTACCCGTCGCGCCTACGCCACCATGCTCGGGCTGCTCGTCAACGAGTCGCTCGATGAGCAAGTACAGCTGGAAAAGCCTCAGCCCGTGGGGCTTACTCCTCAGATCAATCGCCCGGAGCTGGGGCTATATGAGGCGCAAAAACGCGCTTTCGATGCGCAGGAAACCCAATTGCGGGCGGCTTTACGGCCGCGGTTCAGCGCCTTTTTTCAGGAAAACTACGGGCGGCCAACCTTCAACATCATCAGCAACGACTTCGGCTTTTTCTGGATCGGTGGCCTGCGCCTGAGCTGGAACCTGAGCAGCCTCTACACCACGCACCGCAACGACGTGCAACTGCTGAACCTGAGCAGGCAAAACGTGGACGTGCAGCGCGAAACCTTCCTCTTCAACACCCACCTCACACTCACCCGGCAGCAGGCCGACGTGCAGAAATATAAAGAGCAACTAGCTCAGGATGAGCAGATTGTAGCGCTTCGTACTTCGGTGAAAAATTCGGCCAATGCCCAGCTGCAAAACGGCGTCATCACCAGCCACGAATACATTGTGCAGGTAAACGCCGAGAGCGCGGCGCGGCAGGCGCTCGTGCTGCACCAGATCCAGTTGTTGCAGGCCCAATACAGCTACCAGACCACTTCCGGCAACTAATCAGCACGCTTTTGTTATGAAATTTCTGTCAACCCTAACCCTGGCTGCTGCCTGTGTTGCCCTGGCTTCCTGCCAGAAAAAAGGCCCTGATTTCGACGCATCCGGCAATTTCGAGGCGGATGAAGTCATCGTGTCAGCCCAGCAAAACGGCCAGATTTTGTCCTTCAACCTCCAAGAAGGCGACGTACTCAAAGCTGGCACAACGGTAGGCCAGATCGACGTGACCACGGCTCGGCTTCAGCGGGAGCAGGCCCAGGCTTCGATGGATGCGCTTCGCCAGCAAACCAGCAGTGCCGCCCCGCAAGTTGCTCTCACGCGCCGGCAGCTGGCCGTGCAGGAGGCTCAGCTTCAGCAACTTCAGCGCGAACGAACCCGCACCCAAAACCTGATTGCCGCCGACGCGGCCACCCAAAAACAGCTCGACGACCTTAATGCCCAAATCACGCAGATGCAGGCCCAGCTGGCCGTCACGCGCCAGCAGATCAGTGTGGCGGAGAGCAACACCGCCACTCAAAACCGGGCCGTGCTCAGCAACCGGGCTGCCCTCGGCAAAACGGCAGCCCAGTTTGAAGAACAGATTCGCAAAGGCCAGATCGTCAACCCGATAACCGGTACGGTGCTCACCAAATATGCCTTCGCCGGCGAGGTGGCCACGATGGGCAAGCCGTTGTACCGCATTGCCAACACCGATACGCTCTCGCTGCACGCCTACATCACCGGGACGCAACTGCCGCAAGTGAAGCTGGGCCAGCGGGTTACGGTGCGCATTGATAACGGCGAAAAGGCCTTCAAAACCTATCCCGGGACCATTTCCTGGATATCGAGCAAGTCGGAGTTTACGCCCAAAACCATCCAGACCAAAGACGAGCGTGCCAACCTCGTGTACGCCCTGAATGTGCGGGTCAAGAACGACGGCTACCTCAAAATTGGGATGTACGGTGAAGTATTGCTGAATCCACAAGTGTCTCATTAGTAAATAGTTGTAGTATGGGCGCTGTAACGCTGGAACACATCACCAAAACCTACGACAAGGGCGCCGTGCTGGCCGTGGATGACGTGTCGTTTTCGGTGGAGCCGGGTGAGTTATTTGGGCTGATTGGCCCGGATGGGGCCGGCAAAACCAGCATCTTCCGCATCCTCACCACGCTGCTGCTGGCCGATTCGGGCCGGGCCACCGTGGACGGCCACGATGTGCAGCAGGACTACCGTGCCATCCGCAGCAGCGTGGGCTACATGCCCGGCAAATTCTCACTGTATCAAGATCTTACGGTGGAGGAAAACCTGAACTTCTTTGCCGCGCTTTTCGAAACAACCGTTGCGGCGAACTATGCTTTAATCAAGGACATCTACGAGCAGATCGAGCCCTTCAAAACGCGGCGCGCGGGCAAGCTTTCGGGCGGTATGAAACAGAAGCTGGCCCTGTGCTGCGCCCTGATTCATAAGCCCACGGTGCTTTTTCTCGACGAGCCCACCACAGGCGTAGATGTGGTGTCGCGGAAGGAATTCTGGGCCATGCTCAAGCGGCTTAAGCAGCAGGGAATCACCATTTTGGTGTCGACGCCTTACATGGACGAAGCCACTCTCTGCGAGCGCATCGCGCTAATACAGGGCGGTAAGATTTTATCCATCGACACGCCCTCAAACGTCATCACGGCTTATCCTCGTAAGCTGTACGCGGTAAAATCCGATGCTATTCATCAGTTGCTCAACGACTTGCGCAATTGTCAATTCGTGTACGGCAGCTACGCTTTTGGCGAGTACGTGCACGTCACGTTCCAACAAAACCTGCCGGAAAACGAGGTCGCACTTGAGCGTTATCTGGCGGAGAAAGGCCACACTGGCCTCGAGGTCAAAGCCATTTCGCCCACCATCGAAGACTGCTTCATCGACCTGATGACCAGCGCGCAACCCAGCCAGGCTCATGGAACCGTCGTCCGCTAAAGCCATTGTCTGCCACGAGCTGACAAAGCAATTCGGCGACTTCCGGGCCGTTGACCGGATCACGTTTGACGTGGCGCAGGGCGAGATTTTTGGCTTTCTGGGTGCCAATGGTGCGGGCAAAACTACGGCCATGCGCATGCTCTGCGGCCTGTCGTACCCGACTTCGGGCCAAGCGACCGTGGCGGGGTTTGACGTGTATCGGCAGCAGGAGCAGATCAAGCGGAACATCGGCTACATGAGCCAGAAGTTTTCGCTTTATGAAAACTTGACCACGCTGGAAAATATCGAGTTTTTCGGCGGAATTTACGGCCTTACCAACCAGCAGCTCAAAGCCAAAAGCGACGAGCTGGTCACCACATTGGGTCTGCAAAGCGAGGCTAAAAAGCTGGTGGGCAGCCTGCCGCTGGGGTGGAAGCAAAAGCTGGCCTTTTCGGTCGCCATTATTCACGAACCGAAAATTGTGTTCCTGGATGAGCCTACGGGGGGTGTCGATCCGGTGACGCGGCGCCAGTTCTGGGATCTGATTTATGCGGCTTCCGACCGGGGCATCACCAATTTCGTGACCACGCACTACATGGACGAAGCCGAGTACTGCAACCGCATTTCCATTATGGTCGACGGCCGGGTAGAAGCCCTGGATTCGCCGGCTAACCTAAAGCGCGCTCACCACACCGATTCGATGGACGACGTGTTTTATCAGTTGGCCCGCGGTGCCAAGCGCGGGGAATAGGGATGTAAGTGCTTTGTAATTAGGTGGTTATGCAGTTGGGCGTATTATTTAATAAGATGTCATCCAGGGCGCAGCGAAGGATCTCTACATGAATAGCGAACCCAGCGAAGCGGGCAAGATCCTTCGCTGCGCTCTGGATGACAGCCGTGAAGTGGTAAGGGTAGAATTGAAATTACGCAAAGTTAAGATATTGATAATTAGATAATTATGTTGTGCCATCTTGGTTAAGATTCCGATTTCATCATGAAACAGCTACTCGTCTTTATTCGCAAGGAGTTCTACCACGTCTTCCGCGACCGGCGCACCTTGCTCATCCTGTTTGGCCTGCCCACGGCGCAGATTCTGCTCTTTGGCTTTGCCCTGAGCAGCGAGGTCAAAGACGTTAACCTAGCCGTAGTAGATTTTGCCAAGGACAACGCTTCGCAGCAGATTATCAGCCGGTTGCAGGCCAGCACGCGCTTTCGCCTGCAACGCTCGCCGCTGAGCTACTCGGAGATGGAAACGGCCTTTCGCCGCAACACCATCAAGGCAGCGCTGGTTATCCCGGCCAACTTCAACCGCGACTTGCTGCATACGGGTCGCGGGCAGCTGCAAATCATTGCCGACGCTTCGGACCCTAACGCGGCCACCACCATTACTAACTATCTCACGGCCATTGTGGGCGACTACCAGCAGGAGCTAAACCAGGCGGCCGGTGCGTTGCCCTACCAGATAATGCCCGAAACCCGCATGCTCTACAACCCCGACATGAACGGCTCGCTGAATTTCATTCCGGGGGTGCTGGCGCTGGTCTTGATGATTGTTTGCACTACGCTTACTTCCGTCGCCATTGTGCGCGAAAAGGAGTTGGGCACCATGGAAATCCTGTTGGTGTCGCCGTTTCGGCCGCTGCTGGTGCTCATTGCCAAGGCGGTGCCGTATCTGGTGCTGTCGCTGCTCGACTTCACCCTGATTCTGCTGTTGTCGGTATTCGTGCTGAACGTAGCCATTCAGGGCAGCGTGGTGCTGTTGTACGTGGTCAGTACCGTGTTCATTATCAGCTGTTTATCGCTGGGGCTGTTGATTTCCAACGTTACGGCTTCGCAGCAAGTAGCCATGCTGGCCTCCATGATGGGCATGATGCTGCCCACGCTGCTGTTTACGGGCTTCATGTTTCCGCTAGAAAACCTGCCTGGTCCGTTGCGGCTCGTGCCCAATATCGTTCCTTCGCACTGGTACTACCTCGTGGTTAAGGCCATCATGCTCAAGGGCTTAGGGTTTGAGGCCGTCTGGAAGGAAACGCTTATTCTGGGGCTTATGGCGGTGGTGCTGCTGGGCATCAGCTTGCGCAACTTCAAAATCCGGCTGACATGAGAACCTTGTTTTTCCTGCTGCGCAAGGAATTCCGGCAGATTTTCCGCGACAAGAGCATCCTGGCCATGATTTTCATCATGCCCTCGATCCAGCTGATTATCATGCCTTTAGCAGCCAACTACGACGTCAAGAACATCAACCTGGCCGTCGTCGACAACGACCACAGCAGCTATTCGCGCCGCCTGATTGCCAAGGTCGGCTCGTCGGGCTATTTCCGGCTTGCGGCCTATGCGCCTTCGTTTAGGCAGGGGCTGCGGCTGGTCGAAGACAACAAGGCCGACCTTGTGCTGGAAATCCCCAATGGCTTCGAGCGTAACTTGGTGCGCGAAGGCTCCCAGCAGCTTTCGCTGGCCGTGGACGCCATCAACGGTACGCGTGCCAGCCTGGGCGGCGCCTACCTCACGCGCATCATCGCCGATTTCAACCAGGGCATACGCCTCGAGTGGCAAAGCCCGCCGTCGGCCGCCACCATCGACATCGCTTCTTCCAACTGGTACAACCCGCTGGGCGAATACCGATTCTTCATGGTGCCGGCCATTTTGGTACTGCTGCTCACGATGGTAGGCGGCTTTCTGACGGCCCTGAACATTGTGCGCGAAAAGGAAATCGGCACCATCGAGCAGATCAACGTGTCGCCCATCCAAAAATGGCAATTCATTCTGGGCAAGATGATCCCGTTCTGGATTCTGGGCATGATCGTCTTCACCATCGGGCTCATCATCGCTCGCGTGCTCTACGGCATCATTCCGGTCGGGAGCCTGCCCACGCTTTACCTGTTTGCGGGCGTGTATCTGGTGGCGCTGCTGGGGTTTGGCCTGCTGATCTCGACCTACAGCGAAACGCAACTTCAGGCCATGTTCGTGGCGTTCTTCTTCATCATGATTTTTATCCTGATGAGTGGGCTGTTCACGTCCCTGGACAGCATGCCGCCGTGGGCGCGCTACATTGCGTATTGCTCGCCCGTAACGCACTTCATTGAGGTGGTGCGCATGATCGTGCTGAAAGGCAGCGGGCTAGCCGACGTTTCGCGCCAACTAGGCTACGAAGTGATTTTTGCGGTCGTGCTGAACACCTGGGCCATTCTTAACTACCACAAAACCACGTAAGCGCGGTTTTTCAATCGATATCCGGGGTGTAGAGACGCGAAGTGTCGCGTCTCTACACCCTGTGCCGTGAGTTGTAGGTTGCTTAGAACCAGAGTTTTACTTCGCGTCGTTGACTTCGATCCAATAGCCGTCGGGGTCTTGTAAGTAGATTTGCTTTACCCCGTCGGCGCGCAGCGTGGGCTCTTTGCCTTCGCCTTTCAGGTTGGTGTACGCCACGTTTGTCTTTTCCAGGTGGCCGATAAAATCGCTGAGCGACGCCACGGCGAAGCACAAATGGATGTTCTTGTTGGTGATGGGCGTGCAATCACGCTGAATCACATGCAGTTGCAGGTTCGGCCCAATCTTGAGCCAAGCATGAATACCGTCATTAAAGGGATTGGCAATCTCCTCCAAGTACATCACGTTGTGGTAAAACGCAACGCTCTTTTTCAAGTCCTTCACGCACACGGCCGCGTGGTTGAAAGTGGGAGTGGAGCTGGCTTTCGCCTGGCTATGCGCTGGCTGCACTCGGAAAAAACTGCACAGCAGGAGCAAAACGAAAAGTTGTTTCATTATGTAAATAATTGATTATTAAATGTTTGTGAAATAGCTATTTCCAAAGAAAACAGCAGGACCAACAGCTGTTTTCACGGCCGTTGGTCCTGCTGTTTCAGGGTAGCCCTCGCGTCCGTTATTTGGAGGCGACGCTTTTCTTGGCGAAGTCGGCAGCAGCATCGTTGAGCTGCTTCGTCGTCAGCGTTTTGCCACCTTCGTCGATGAGCACGCGGTAGCGGAACGTAACCGATTCACCCTTTTTGAGCGTGAGGTTTTTCTCACTCGCGTTGTTGGTGAAGATCTTCTCGCCCAAGGGGTTAGCCGCAAACAAACCGTAGCCGCGGGCGTGCCAGAAGGTCGGGTAGTTTGGGTTCTTCGGGTGGTCGAGAATAGCAATGGTTACCGAATCCTGGCCCATTTTGCCGTAGAGCTTGCACCACGCGCCGCGTGTGCTCCAGGCATCGTTGCCCCGTTTGCCGGCGCTAGTGACGTAGTTGCCATTGGGCGTTTTGTCGGTGCCCGCCTTCACTACCGTCACGATGCCTTTGCTGTCGGTGAACTTCTCGTCCTTGTCCGACGGCATTTGCAACTCGTGGGCGACGCGCAGGCCTAGTAGGCCGTCTTTGGCGTCGGTAAACTTCACTTCCGTGTTGGCTTTCAGCGTCGTCACGCGGTCGATGGTGCGCTCGCGGTCGGTACCGCTAAACTCAAACCGGGTGGTTTCTTCCAGCAGTACCTCGTTTTTCTGGTTGGTCCAGTTGGCGTGGTAAGCCAGCGTGCCGGTCGGGCCGCTGGTCGTGCTGATGATCTTGTCGGTTTTGATCCAGCCGTACGAGCCTTTCTTCTCTTTCGGAATGGCGTAGGAGTTGTTCCAGAAGTCTAACCCATTGACATTCTCGAAGTTAAACCACAGCCCAATGTGGTGCGGGTGATCGGTGGGGTCGCCGGGCTTGGGGTTGAGCGGAAAGCCGCGCGTGACCACCGTGTTGTTGGCGGCCCGCAGGGGGTACAGCACCGGCTTTTCCAGTGTATCGGGATACAAGAAGCTGGTAAACAGCTTGTTGCCCACGAACACGTCAATCTTCTTGGCCTTGGCGTCCTTCGTAACCCGAACGGCCTCCGTTTTCTGGGCGCTGGCGTTCGTAAGGCTCGCCAGCGTCAGCAGCAAGGCACCCCCACAGGGTATCGCGAATTTTAGCATCGTTTCTTGATTTAACGGCTTAGGCAAGGAAAGGCTTGCCGCCCACCATTACTTCCTGGGTTTTCTCGTCGAAAGTGGCTTTCTGGCCCGAGTGCACGGCCGCGTTGGTCATGATGGTGGCAATGGAATGGCTGTAGCCAGCTTCGACGGGCGCATTGGGCGTCTTGCGGCTGCGCACGCACTCCATCCAGTTGCGGACGTGGTTGGAAGTCAGCTTGTCGCCGCCCGTGTTGGCCGACGCGATCACCGGCTCCGCTGCCGACAGGCTGGTTTCGGGCAGCAGGTTGGGCTTCATCTTCATTTGGGCCGCCATTTTCTCGGTCAGGCCGCCTTTGGGCGAAACCATGTTGGTGTTCAGGTTCAGCTCGCCGCCGTTGGAGTAGTAAATCTCGGCGGGGTGCTCGTCGCCGTTGTGCATCCGCGAGCCGAAGGTTACCTGGAAGCCGTTGGTAGGATCGTTGGCGGGGCCGTAGTCGAATACCGCCGTGATGGTATCCCAGTTGCGGCGGCCGTCTTTCCAGGCGTAAATGCCGCCGTTGGCCACCACGCTGCGGGGGTGCTGCAAGCCGCTGAACCAGTGCACGGTATCAATCTGGTGGCTCATCCACTGTCCAGGCAGGCCCGAAGAATAAGGCCAGAACAACCTGAACTCTAGATATTTACGTGCATCGAAGGCTTCCATGGGCCGGTTCATCAAGTACCGCTTCCAGTCGGTGTCCGACTCTTTCAGCAGCGGTACCAAGTCGGGGCGACGCCACCGGCCGGGCTGGTTGACGTTCCAGGTCAGCTCCACCATCGTGATGGGGCCGAACTTGCCCGACTTGATGAAGGCTTCGGCCGCGTGGTAGTTGGATCCGCTGCGGCGCTGCGAGCCGATCTGCACGATTTGCTTGGAAGCTTTGATGGCTTTCAGGGCAGCGCGGTTGTCCTCCATCGTTTCGGCGAAGGGCTTTTCGCAGTACACATCGCAGCCGGCTTTTACGGCCTCGATGGCGTGGCGGGCGTGCTGGAAGTCGGCGGTGCTGACAAACACGGCATCCACCGCCTTTTTGTCGTACATCTCCTCGTTGTTGCGGTAGGCCGCTACGTCGTGGCCCATTTTGGCTTTCCAGGCGGCGGCGCCTTCTTCGCGGCGCTTGTTCCATATGTCGGAAACGCCGACCACGTCGAAATTCAGCTCTTTATAATGCTCCATGAAACAGGGCATGTGCGAGCCTTTGTGGCGATCGGAAAAACCAACTACGCCGACGCGCACGCGGTCATTGGCCCCGATGATTCTTTTATAGCTGCTGGCCGACCACGCTACCTGCGAAAACATGACGCCGGCGCTAGCGAGGGCCGCCTGCTTGATAAAGTGCCGGCGGGCGTTGGATTCGTTAGATTCGTTTGACATGGGAAAGGAATTAAGGAAAGGGTAGGACTAGTTATTTAAGCTCTTTGATTTTGATGCTGCGGAACGACACTTGGTTGCCGTGATCCTGTAGCAGGATGTGCCCTTTGGGCGCTTCCCCGAAGTTCGGCCAGATGTGATGCTTGCTCTGCGCCACGAGGTCGCGGAACTCCTTCGAGCCGCGCGTATATTCCAGCACTTTCGCGCCGTTCAGGTAATGCTCCACGCGCTTGTCGGGGTAAGACACGATGCGGCCCACGTTCCACTCGCCGATGGGATGGATGAAGCGCGGATTTTTGTCGGCCTTGATTAAATCATACAACGAAGCCAGCGTACGGTTGCCGTCGCGGCCGAGCTTAGCGTCGGGGTGGCGCTCGTCGTCAAGTACCTGATATTCAGGGCCGATGGAAGAGCCCTCCGACTTTTCGGCCAGCGTCACGAAGTATTTCACACCGCTGTTGGCACCGGGCGTCAGCTTGAACTCAAACGACAGGTCGAACGACCCAAACTCGTCTTTGGTCACGATGTCGCCGCCGTTGGCCGCTTCCTTGCCTTCCGACGAAAGCACGGTCATCGTGCCGTCGGTAGTTTGCCAGCCCTGGGCCGGGAAGGTGGTAGCCTTCGCACTGCGCCAGCCTGCCGAGGTTTTGCCATCAAACAGCAGCTTCCAGCCGTGTTCCTTTTCGTAGGGCGTGAGGTAGTTGGGCACGAAGTTCACCACATAGATATCCGCCGGAAACGGGCTCGGCTTCAGGTCCGTGGTTTTGATCTTGATGTTCTTGAAGTAGATCTTCTTGCCTTCCTGCTCCTTCGTGTTGATGGCGTGCACCTGCAAGCCAATAAACCCTTTCGGGTCCACCGGATCGACGACATAGGCGACGGGCTGGCCGTTGAGCCAGGTTTTGGTCTCGTTGCCGATGCACTCAATTTTCAGGTGGTTGTATTGGCCCTGCTTGTAGAGGGTTTTGGCCTTCGGGTTGAGGTCCAGCGGGTAGAGCCACTGGCGGCGCGCCTCATCGTAGACGCCGCCCGACCAGGCCCGCTCCGAAGGGTCAATCTCGATCTGCCGACCGTAGACTTTGCCTTCGTGACCGGGCGTGTTGAAGTGGCTGCGCGTCTGTACGCCCGTGTTGCTCACGGGGCTTTCCAGCATAATGTCGATTTCCAGTTGAAAGTCGCCGTATTCCTTCTCGGTCGTCAGGAAGCTGTTGCCCGAATTCATGACCGTCGTGCCGACAATCACGCCATTTTCAACTTTGTAATCGGCTGTGCCGCCCAGGCGTTTCCACCCGTTCAGGGTTTTGCCGTCGAAGAGGTTCTGCCACGCGTCGGCAGCTTTTGCCAGACTCTGGTGAGGCTGTACGAAAGCCAGCGATGCCACCGCAACGTAGGCAGCCAATGATCTGAATTTTGCCAATGTGTTGATTGATAAAGGTTTACAGTTTGTTCATTTCAACAGCTACGAAACCAACGGTTTAGTATCCCGGATTTTGGGGGAAGGAGGCAACGCCGCCAGCCGTCCGGTCGATTTGGTCCTGCGGAATAGGCCGCACTTCGTGTTTGCCCGCTTTGATGTTGGGGGCCGCATCTGGGTTGTAAAGCTTGACGCGCTCAATCAGTTTGCCCCAACGCTTCAGGTCAAACCAGCGGAACATTTCGCCTTGCAGCTCGCGCTCACGCTCCTCCATGATGAAATCCATAGTGAGCTGGCTGGCTGTGATTTGCATAGCAGCTTCTTTGCCGGGAAACGCCGCCCGCCGCCGCAGCGTGTTGATGAACGGCAGCGCTTCGGTTACTTTGCCTTGTTTTACAAGTGCTTCAGCAGCAATAAGATACGTTTCGGCCAAGCGGAACATCAAGAAATCGCGGCTGCCGGGCTGATACTGCAAGTCGGGGCGAATGGGGTCCAGAAACTTGGTCAGCGTCGGGAATAGGTTGGGCCGGTACAAGCTCGGTACCAATACTTGATAAGGCTTTTTGGCCCGCTGCGCCAACGTCCATTCCACGCCGGGCAGGTAGATGGCGGTGTCGCCAGCCTTCACGGTGATCGACGATTTCGACGTATCGAACAGGTTCGTAAACGTGCCGGGGTTGTTGGAATAATACACCGTCCGGAAGCTCTTGGCGTAGCGCGAATCGTTGACGCGGTCGGCGTATACCGTGTTCAGCAAATACTCCGTAGGCCGGAACCGGCGGAAGGGGCGCCCCAAATCGATGCTGCGCTTCATGCCCGCTTGCGCGTCGTACTCCATCACGAAGTACAGGTGGGTCTCGTTGCCGACGCCGTTGGTAGTAGGGTCGGAGGTGTATTGGGTAGCAAAAATGACTTCGTCGTTGATCTCGCCCGAGCCCTGCTGAAACACGCTGGCAAAATCGGGCAGCAGCTTGTACGTGTAGTTCTTGATGACATTCTGGGCGTACGTCGCCGATTTAGCGAAGTCGTCGGCTGCAGCAGCTTCTGAGGTGGCTTTGGTGAGGTACACCCGCGCTAGCAGGTGCTCGCAGGCGCCTTTGGTTACGCGACCATAATCAGGGGTGGTGGCCGTCAAATCCGGCAAAGCCGACTCCAGATCTTGTACGATGGCAGCGTAAACCTCTTTCACAGGCGTACGGGTAGCCACTTTGTTGGCCGTAGTGTTTTGGGTCAGAACCAGCGGAATAGCTCCGTATTGCTGCACCAGCACAAAATAATTGTGGGCCCGCAAAAACTTCACCTCGGCTATTCGGCGCTTCTTGGTAGCATCATCCAGGCCCGTCACGTTCGGGGCCTGATCGATTACGGCGTTGGCCGTGTTGATACCAATATAGAGTGCGTTCCAGATGTCGATGATGGGCTGCGTACGGCTATCCAACTGGGTCGTATACTGATTCATATACTTGTATGTACCGTCGGAGCCAAACGTATAAGTATCAGTGCCAAAAACAGTTACGTCCATGCCGTTTTCGCGGCCGTAAAAGTCGCGCAGCGAGGAGTACACGGCTTTCACGCCGGCTTCGAAGCCCGCGGCCGTGGTGAGGTAATCAGCTCCCACCTGCGAAACCACGGTTTCCTTTAGCAGGTCTTTGCAAGAAGGGGTGGTAAGCAGCAGCAGGGCCGCCGCCAAAAGTGAAGTGCTGTATTTCAAGGTCTTCATGTCTCGATGATTTGAAAATGCTGGGGCCGGGCCTTAAAATTTCGCGTTGACGCCAAACGTAATCTGCCGTACCGAAGGAATCTGGTTTGCATTCACGACATCCGACGTTTCGGGGTCGATGCCTTTGTACTTCGAGCGGTACTGGGCGAAGATGAACGGCTGCTGAATGCTGGCGTACACCCGCAACCCCGTGATTTTGAGGCTCTCGACAAAACCCGGCGAGAAATTGTAGCCGAAGTTGATGTTACGCACCTTCACGAAGGTGCCGTCAAAGTATTGCAGCGTGGAGTTGTAGACCGGGAACTCTTGGTCCTTGTTGGGCCGGGGGAAGTCGTTGGTCGGGTTGGTTGGCGTCCAGTAGTTGATGTCCAGGTTGTTGTAGCGGCCGGCCAGCTGGTTGGTGCCGAGGTGGAAGTCGCTGCGGATCATGTTGCCTACGCGGGCATACACGAAGAACGACAGGTCGAAGCCCTTGTAAGCGAAGCGGTTAGTGATGCCGCCGGCCCATTTCGGTATCGTGGAGCCCAGGATGATCCGGTCATTGACGGCGTCGATTTTGCCGTCGCCGTTCTGGTCTTTGATCTTGATCTGGCCAACTTTCTGGCCGAAGGCAGCGGCCTGCGTTTCCTCGCCTAGCTGCCAGATGCCGATCTTCTGATAATCGTAGTACACTTGCAACGGCTGTCCGATGAAGCGTTGGTTGCCAACGTCATCGCTTTTGCCATTGAACAGCTCGACAATGGCCTCGCGGTTACGGGTAAACTGCAGATCCGTCGACCACTTGAAGCCGCTGGGGGTGTTCACGTTTACGGTCGTTAGGGTTACTTCCATGCCCCGGTTGCGCGTGTGGCCCACGTTTTGCAGCACCCGGTCGAAGCCGTTGGAGATAGGTAACTGATTGTATAGCAAGAGGTTACGCGTGTCGGCCTGGTAGGCTTCGATCGAGCCGTATACCCGGCCTTTCCACAGGCTGAAGTCGGCCCCGATGTTGGCCGTGCTGGTCGTTTCCCACTTCAGGTCGTTGTTGGCCAGGGTGCCTACGCGGTAGCCATAGGCCGGCGACGTGCCAAATGCGTAGCTCGTGCGGGCCAGCAGGCTCTGGGTTTGGTAAGGCGAAATGCCGGTGTTGCCGATCGAGCCGTAGCTACCCCGAAGCTTCAACTGGTCAAGCCACGAAAGGCCTTTGAAGAATTCTTCATCGCCTACGTTCCAGCCCAAGGCCATGGAAGGGAAGAAGCCGTATTTGTTGTTTGAGCCGAAACGGGAAGACCCGTCGTAGCGGCCGGTCAGCGTCAGCAGGTATTTCTCCTTGAAGTCATAGTTGACGCGACCCATAAACGATTGCAGCGTCCAGGTTTGCAGGTCGGTGCCGGGGGCGTTGAAAGAGCCTGCCTGGCCCAGGTTATAAAACGTCTGCGATTCGGCCGACACGGCGTTTACGTCGATAAAGCCGGTTTCGTAGTTGTCGCGCTGAATTGAGTGCAGAGCCGTCAGGTTCAGGTTGTGTACCGAATTGAAGGTTTTGTTATAGGTCAGGATGTTCTCCACCGTGTAGTTGAAGCGCTGGCCGTACTCGGTACGGGCCGTAGGCGCGCCTAAGCGGCGGGCGTTGGTGAAGGTGCCCGTAAAGCGCCCGAAGCGTTGGTTGGTGAAGTCAGGGCCGAAATTGACGCGGTATTTCAGGCCATCAGCAATTTTCCATTCGCCGTACACGCTGTTGAAGATGCGGACGGTTTTGGTTTGGGCGACGTTGGCGCCTGGCACTACTTCAGCAGCAGGGTTGGAGCGCAGGCCGTCGGGAGTCGGCAGGAAGATCAGCGTGCCGTTGTCGTCATAAGGCTTACCCAACGGGTTTTCCGACAGAGCGCCGGCAAACGGGTGGAAGCCGCGCGCTACGTAGTTGGGGTTCGGGAAGCCATCGAACGAAGGGTTGTTGATGGGGCTGTCGGAACCGTTGTTAATACTGTATACCCCGAACGTAGACGTACCAATCCGGATGCGGTCGTTGATCTGGTGATCGAGGTTGACGCGGAACGTGTAGCGGGTAAAGTCCGTGGTTTTCAGAATGCCTTTTTCCTGGAAGTAGTTGCCCGAAACCGAGAACTGCGTCTTTTCGCTACCGCCCTGTACGCCAACCTGATGGCTCTGGATGGAGCCCGTGCGTAGTAATAAGGACTGGTAGTCGGTGCTGCGGCCCGAGGCAATGCCGTCCAGCTCGATGGCCGTGAAGGTTTTCTTGTCGGAGGCAACCGGGTCTTTGTCGTCGTAGATGCCTGCCGTACGGTAAGCTTCGCGCTTGTAGTCAGCAAATTGCTGCCCGGTCATGACGTCTACCTTCCCCAGCGGGTTGGAAAAGCCGCCGTAGCCATCGTAGCTCACCACCGTTTTGCCCGCTTTGCCGCGCTTGGTAGTTACCAGCACCACGCCGTTGGCACCGCGCGAACCGTAAATACCGGTAGCCGAGGCGTCTTTCAGAACTTCCAGAGAAGCAATGTCTTGTGGGTTGATATCATCAATACCACCCGCTACCGGAATGCCGTCAACGACATACAGCGGGTCGTTGGAAGCGTTAATGGAGCGGCGTCCCCGGATGCGCACCGTAACGCCACCGCCGGGCTCACTGCCCGACTGAATGACGTCGACACCGGCTGCCCGACCCTGCAAGGCCTGGCGGGCATTGGTTACCGGCAATTCAGCGATTTCCTTAGACGAAACCGAAGAAATGGCGCCGGTAGTCTGGCTTTTCTTTTGCGTACCATAGCCTACTACCACTACATCGGCCAGCGCGTGCACATCCTCTTTCAGCGTGACGTTGAGCTGCTTGCGTCCGTCGATGTTAACGGTTTGGGCCACCAAGCCCACCGAAGAAATTACCAGCGTATTGGAGCCCGCAGGCACTTTCAGCGAGAATTTGCCGTCGCCATCGGTGCTGGTGCCGGTGGTGGTGCCTTTCACCTGAATCGTGACGCCGGGCAGTCCGCTGCCTTTCTCGTCTACAACCCGGCCGCTGATGTCAGTTCCGGCTTGCTGCGCCCAGGCCCCCAAGGAGGCGCAGATCAGCAGCAGCAACGTAAGAAGGGGCACCCTAAAGTGTCGTGAGTACAGTGCAGTCATGTGATGGGAGTTGGTTAGGTGAAGGAAGATGTGAAGAAGCTATTGCGGTGTTCATGCGCTGTACTTTTTCGAAAAAAGACAGGCTAATCTTAAATCCCTGATTTACTGCTAGCTATGCAAACTTTAGGGTAATCTATAAGGAATGCGTGTGAATGGGAGGGGAATCAGGGTTTTTATTTCCGCAAACGTTGTCGGAACTTTTGCGCTGCGCAGGCATCTAGTTGAAAGATAACGAATTAAGCTGCTTTTGCCCCGCGTTTGCCTGTCGACATAAAACTTGGCGAAAATCCGAAAAAACGGGTGATGGTGGGCTTTGCTGTATGGTTAGGGTCCAATCGCAACTGATATTCGTCATAAAAAACCGCCCTGCCTTCCTGTACTCTCATGGACGAGTCACTTGACAGCCGCGCAGCGTCGGGAACAAAGTACTCTGCGGCAGCATTTTGCCTGGGGTGACGTGCCCACAAGTGCTACCTTTGGCAAAGCCGGGGCCGGTAAGTACAGGATGCAGCTTGTTTACGAGCAGCCGAACTTCCTTTTTGGCACCTTCCGCAATCCTTTCCGGTGTTCTTAGCAATAACCGCGGGCTTCGTTTCACTCTATATAGTTAGTAGCTGCATGATTTTAGGCTTCCTTTTGGCAACGGTGCTTTGGCTGCTTCCGGCAGCTCCGGCCCCGTTGCGGGCTTTCCACCTTAACGGGTATGCCCAGGGAACCACGTATGCCATTACCTACTATGCAGCTGATAGTCTGGTTACTGCCGACGACGTAACGCGGCAACTGGCTGAAATTGATGCCTCACTGTCGCTTTACAAGCCGGGCTCGTTGATCAACCAGTTCAATCAATCGCGGCGGGGAGTTGTCGCCGATCGGCATCTGCGCACCGTCGTTCGCAAAGCTTTGCAGGTGTACCAAGATACCGACGGCCTCTTCGATGCCACCGTCGAACCTTTGGTGCGGGCCTGGGGTTTCGGGACGGAACACATTGCCGCGCCGCCTACGCCGGCTGCTATTCAGGCGATACTGCCGCAGGTCGGGTCCGACAAACTTCATCTGCGGGGTGATTCGCTGGTGAAAGACCGGCCCGGCGTGCGCATCGACCTGAACGGCATTGCCCAGGGCTACACCGTCGATGTGCTGGCCACGCTACTCGAGAGCAAGCGCATTCGCAACTACTTGGTAGAGCTTGGCGGCGAAATTCGGGTGCGCGGCCGCAAATGGCCCAGCGGCGAGCCGATGCGGATCGGGATTGAGCGGCCCGACAGCAGTGATTTGCAACCAGCTGATATGCAGCAAGTTATTCAGGTGAATGCTGGGGGCGTTACTACTTCCGGTAATTATCGCAAATTTAAGCAGTGGGGCGCCACAAAAAGCGCGCATCTGATGGACCCGAAAACAGGGTATCCGTTTAATAATGAGATGATTAGCGTAACGGTAGTGGCGCCCGATGCCTTTACCGCCGATGCCTACGACAACGCCCTGATGGGCATGGGACTGACCAAAGCGCTCGCATTTCTGCGTCGGCACCCCGATCTTCAGGCGTATGTAATTTACCAGCGCCCCAACGGCGCCATTGCCGACACAACTACGCAGGGATTTCAAAGGTTAATTTTTCACTGATGACGGACTTTCCAAGACGAGATTTTCTCAAAAAAACAGGCATGCTGACCGGCGGCCTGCTGTTGAACGGTGGGTTGATGGATGCATTTGCGGCGCCGGCTGCCACCGGCAAAATCAAAATTGCCGTCATCGGGTGCGGCGACCGCGGCACGGGCTTGCTGAAAGTGTTGCAAGAATTGCCCGACAAGTTTGAAGTCGTAGCCCTCTGCGACGATCTGCCGTTTCGCCTGCGCGACGCCCAGAAAATCGGCTCGGCCAACAAAGCCAAAACCTACGCCGATTACCACGCCCTGCTGGATTCGAAGGCGGTGGAAGCCGTAATTATTGCCGTGCCGCTCAACATGCACTTTCCCATTGCCAAAGCGGCGCTGCAGGCCGGCAAGCAAGTGTACCTCGAAAAGACCATGACCTTCGACATACCGCAGGCCTTGGAACTGGTGCAACTGGCGCAGGCACGGCCCAACCAAACGTTACAGGTGGGGCACCAGTACCGCTACTCGCCGCTGTATTACCGGGTGAAGGAGATGATCAAGCAGGGGTATTTGGGCAAGGTAACCCAGATTGATTGTCGCTGGGACCGCAACGGCAGCTGGCGCCGGCCCGTGCCCGAGCCCGGGCTGGAACGCAAGATCAACTGGCGCATGTACCGCGAATATTCGGGCGGATTGGCGGCGGAGCTGCTCTCGCACCAAATGGATTTTATCAACTGGGCTTTCGAAACGCACGCCGACGAAGTATTTGGCACCGGTGGCATCGACTACTACAAAGACGGTCGCGAAACCTACGACAACGTGCAGGTGATGGTGCGCTACGCCCAAGAAGGCATGGTTGGCAACTTCGGGGCGACGTGTGGCAATGCCCGCGATGGCTATTTATTTAAGCTCAAAGGCACGAAAGGCACCATTTCGCTGCTCGTTGATGAGGGTGTATACTACCCCGAAAAGGAAACCTTGAAGCAGTACGGCACCGTGGACGGCGTAACCGGCGCCACCAAAATTACGTGGAACAAAGAGGGTGGCATTGCCATCACCACCGGTTCGGAGCCGTTGAAAGATGGCTCGTGGTATGCCCTGAACGACTTTTACCGGGCCGTACGCGAGAAAAAGATGCCCGATTCGAACGTGCTTACGGGGGCGCGCACGGCTTGCACGGTGCACATGGCCAACCAAGCCATTTACAACCACACCATCGAGAAGTGGCACCCTGAGTATAGCTTCACATAACAGGTTATGAAATCGCAAAAAAGCCCGTTGACTTCGCCAAAAAGGCAGTCAACGGGCTTTTTTGTAAGTGATTGATTGTCAATATATTATATATCAGAGTACGAAGCGGGGTGTAGCATGTACTTGTCCATGCGCAGCATGTTATTGGCGTACTCAGGCATGGCCTTGAGCTTTACCCACTCCGGGTCGGCGCCGAATGCTTTCCAATGCGCCTCTTGGTCTGCCGTGTTTTCGAAGGTGGAGAGGTACATCAGGTTCGGCATTTTGCTGCCTGCCACTACTTGCCCGCAGAATACGGTGTTGAAATTCAGGCGCTTAAAAATATTGATCTCGGCGTTGTTGAACTGCGCTACTTTGTTGAGGTGCAGCTTTTCGGTGGCGCCTTCGTAGCTGCGCAGCTCGTATACGCGCTCATTAGGTCCCGATTTCAGCGCCGGCAGGTGGAAGTTTGGCATGCCCGTAAAGGCGTTCATCAGCACGGTTTCGATGCGGCTGTACACGGGGTTGTCGAAGGGCGCGTTGAGGTAATCTTGGGCGCTGGTTTGGTATTGCTTGTCCTTCTCCAAGTCCGAATCCAGCTTCAGAAATTGTTCTCCCGAGCTAAACGGAACAAACACGAAAATAAGTTGCTCCGTTGGGGCAGGCGCTGCGGCATCGGTTGCCGCGATGGGCTTAAACACCCCGACCTTGGCAATGCCGGCCCGGTGCAACGCCGGCAAATACGCCTGTTGCAGGTATTTGTCGAGGCGGGCTTCCTGATCTTTGTTCTGTAAGTGGTAAATCTTGAGCTGGTAGAAATCGCGTTTCGGGGCTGCGCCGAACCCTTGCAAAGTGCTGGCCAGCCACAAAAAAATCAAGCAGAGAGCAACTCGCTGTATGTGCAAAAGCTTCATAGAGAGGTAGTTAGTTTGGTGGTTTTGGTGACGTCTGAGAAATGAGAAAGTAGAAGGTCTTAGCGAAAGTCAAACCATAGGCTGCCCTTGATAGGCGTGTAGTTGAGCATGAAGTTTTTCTGACTTTGCGGTCCCATCAGGGCCGCTGCCTGAAATTTGGTGCCGATGGGCGCAATGGCCGTCAGAAATCCGAGGTTACCGTCGGGGAAAGCGGGAACCGTGTTGTCGGTGCGGGCCCCGGCCGGCCGCGCCGGTTTGAGCATTTGGAGAAAGATAGATTGGTCGTCGGAGTAGACGGTAAACGGCGATTCTTTGTTCTCCACGACCACCCAATACAGGTCGGCGTGATAGCCCTTGAACTCTGGATACTGCCAGGTTTCGCCCGTGATGGAGTTGTTGTAGTCTTTGTGCCAAACGCCAAACTGCTGGCCCTTCAGGCGGTTTTTCCACACCCGATACGGCCCGCGCCCCAGCCACTTCATGCCCGTGATTTTTTCCTCGGGATAATTGAACGTGATGCCCATAAAGTCGGCGTCGCCCTTCTGCGAATACTGGTATTCGAGCTTGGCCGGCTTGCCAGCCGCAAACAGCCACTTCACGTGAAACTCCGAAGGCCCGCCGTAATCGGCTTCCACGACGTGGCTGTCGCCGGCCGCGTAGTGTCGAAACTTCTGGAGCGAGTGGTGTACACCGGCCTGTACCGGCCCGCCCGACAACGAGATTTCGCCTTTTGCATTGACCACTTTTTGCAGATACCCGGTGCTTTTGTCAAAATAATAACTCACGCCGTCGGCTTTCACCAGCAAGCTGACCACTTGCTCCGCTGCTTCGATGGCCGGTGCTGCTGATTTAGCAACAAACTGCTTATCAATATCTTGTGGATATCTAATCGGCATCGTCCAAGTGAAAAGCTCGCGCTTGTCGGGGCCGTATGCGGTCAGGTAGAGGGCGTCGCTTTGGTGCCAGTTGGAGGGAAGCTTGAGCGCCAGTGTGCCTTTCGTGCCCGGTGCCAACGCCGGTGGCTGCGCAGTGCCGGTCGCGTTATTCTTGGGCGCAGTGGTCGTACCATTGGGCGTCGGGAACGACACGAGCCGCCACGCAAACGAGCATTGGTTCAGGTTGGTGTACAAGTAACGGTTTTCTACCTCCAGCCGTCCGTCGAAGCCGGGCGCGAGAAACTTCTTGTCGATCACGACTGGCGACCACAACTCTTTGATGGTGTAGAAGCTGGCTTCTTTTTCGCGGTGGGGCCCCAGAATGCCATCGGGGGCTTGGTCGCCGGCGGCATCCAACTTGCCGTTCTGATCGGTGCGAACCACGGCTTCATCGTGAAGGGCCCACAAAAAGCCCCCGCCAAAGTAAGGATGGCGGCGCATCAAGTTCCAGAAATCTTCGAGCCCCGCGCCGTGCCCGCCGTCGAAAAGGCCGTGCATAAACTCGGTCGGGAAGAAGATTTCCTTGCCGTAGAGCACGGAGTTCTGCACGTAGTTATAGTCGGGGTAGTGCTTGGTATCGGTGCCGTTGAAGCGCTCCCAGGGGTGAATCACCGGGCGTTTTTGCGGGTCGTAGAGGGCATAATCACCGTCGAGGCCAAAGTTGAAGCCGCCCTCGTTGCCGTTGTCCCAGAGCACAATCGAAGGGTGATTCACGTCGCGCACAACCAGTTCCTTCACCAGCTTGCGCCCCACCAAAGTATCGTATTTGGCCTGCCAGCCGGTAAGCTCATCCAGCACAAAAAGGCCCAACGAATCGCACACGTCCAGAAAATGCTGATCGGGTGGGTAATGCGACATGCGCACGGCGTTCATGTTCATCTCCTTCATCAGGCCCACGTCGAGCAGGCTGAGCTGCTTGCTAAGCGTACGCCCCGATTCGGGCCATTCGCTGTGCCGGCATACGCCTTTGAAGTAGATTTTCTGCCCGTTGACGTACAGCCCATCCTGCGGTCGGAGCTCCATGGTGCGGAACCCAAATCGTTGCTTGATCCGATGCACGACGCCTTTGGCGTCAGCAAGCGAAACGATGAGGTTGTAAAGCTTTGGCGCTTCTGGGTTCCAAGGCTTAATGCCTTTAAACTGCTGACGCAGTGTAGTTTTCTCCTGGCCGCTGCTGGTTTTCGCGGAAAATCCTGGCCCAACCCGCTTGCCGGAAAGCTCCTGTACTTCCGCCTTAAGCGTCTGATTAGCAGCGTTTACTGCGTATACGTCCACGCTCAGCGACCCATCGGCTTGCGCATTCAGCGCAACGCGGTCGATATAAGTAGCTGGGACAACTTCCAGATAAACCGGCCGAAAAATGCCACCGAATTGCCAAAAATCGGCCTTGCGCTCGGCTTGGTTGATGGAGGCGTTGGCGGAGCGCTTACTAACCTTCACTTCTAGCAGGTTATCGGTGCCGGCGGGTTTCAACAGGCTGGTAATCTCATACTTAAAGCGGTAGAAGCCGCCTTGGTGCACCGGCCCGGCCAACTGCCCGTTTACCTTCACCTCGGTGTCGGTCATGGAGGCCTCAAACACGATAAATACGCGCTTGTTTTTGCCCGCCGCCGGCACCTGAAATGCGTGCTTGTACAGGCCCTGCTCGTCGGGGTTAACGTCGTCGCGGTAGTAATTGTAGGTGCCAAAGCCCTGCAACTCCCAGTTAGAGGGCACCGCAATCTTGTCCCATTTGCCACTTTTGCTGCCCGTGGTGCAATAAAAATCCCACTGTACGGTATGGTCTTTGTCGGTGCCGGAGAGGTATTGCACCACGGTGGCTTGGGAGAACGCCTGCGAGCAGGCAGCCCACAGCACAACCAACATTACCAGAGCAATTTTTCGTCTGCTGCGCACCGTTTTTACAGTTAAAATGGGCCGAACCATGCCGAAGCAAATAATTCGACTAGCCGAGGTTCAATGGGGTAGGGGCAAGCGTGCGTAGTGCGGGCACAAAAGCCGGCAAGTCCGCGGGGCAACGGGAACGTAACGTTTTGGAGAATCTGTGGGGCATTGACAATCTGCCAGTTGGCTCAATGCCCAAGGACGGCGGGTAAGTTAGCACAACCGCCGGAATCGTTTGCTAAAGCTTTAATAAATGTAGCGCCCGCGTGCTAGCCAGCACCATTGCTCCTATTCTATAGTATATAACGCGCATCAAATAACACAGCCCTCTTCGGCAGCGCCTGATTCAGGAGTCTGCTAAAGAAGGCTGTTTTATCAGTTCGCACTGACGTGGAGGTCCTTGCGTACTGTTTTACCAAGAAGTTATGCGTAAAAGCGCCCTTTTGAGGCTTAATAAGTCAGGCGTTGAATGGTGCCGTCGCCGTGACCGAGCACGTAGTAGGTGTGCTCGCCAACGCGTTCTATATCAGTAGGTTGCTCGAGGCCTCCGCGCAAGGTTGTACCCGTTTCGGTGGCTACGCGGCCGCTCTTGGGCACAAAGCCTACGGTGGGAGGGGTCAGCGAAAACTGCGCGTACTCGGTTACAACGGGAACATTCTTCGTAGTTAAGGCCAAGTTGGTGAGCATGGTGAAGCCCGTGCGGTAGTCCGAAACGGTGCCGTTCAGCGTCACCTGCACGATTTTGGCCGCGCCCGTACTGAACGGGAATCCAGTCAAGGTGCTGACCAAGAACCGGTTGCCGTCGAATACGATACCCGTCGGTACGGATTGCACCTGCGGATTGATATTCGGAATCTTGGCAAATACGCTGAGTGCGCCCGTATCCTTCTTACGCCTGATGATGGCGTTGGCACCAGCGTCAGCAATGTACAGATCGCCATCGGGGCCGAAGGTCAGGTCGTAGATGTCCGAATCGATGGGGGTAGAAAGGTTTTGCGACCGTACAAACGTCCCGATGTCCTCCGACGCCAAACTCTGGGCGGAGCGGGTCGGGTCGCCGGGTTTGTAGGCGGAGACGTCGGCGCGATACAGCTTGCCCGTGCCACCCTCCAGAATATACAGAATGCCGTCTTTGTACAGCACGTGCCCAATGCCGCCCAGCTCGCCGCCCTGCGATACTGCGGAAGCGAAGCCGGTAAAGGCCGGATACACTTGCCCATCCTGGGTGACTACCGAAATCTGCGCATCGTTGTTACCGGTGCCTGTTTCGCTGACCCAAATCCGGCCTTTGCCATCTACGCTCAGGCCAATAGGAAGGGTTAGGTCATCGGTGATAATGGTTTTCTGGTTGGGAAACAGGCTTCCCAAATCGTCGTTCTGACAGCTGGTAACTAGCAGCGTAAGCAGCAAAAAAGCGGAAACAAGGAGGTGTTTGTGGGTCATAGCAGTGAGATTAGAAGTAGATTTAGAAAATTGGATTTATCGTAAAAACTTCTTGGTAATCAAAGCGTTACATCTAATTAAGAGGATATTATTCAAATAAATATTGCTTTAGGTATATTTATTTTCCTCCCTACTGGTTTGAATGGATCGGCGCTAGTTGCCGCCCTATTCAAATGCACTAGTGTTAGCTAATACTCAGTCCGGCGACACCGTGTAGCGTAGGAAGTATTATAGCCAGCTACTGATTTTGTACAACTCCTACCTCGAATTTCTGAGCCTACACCTTGCTTTCAATGCTAAGATTACTATTCTTATAGTTACATTAGCTAGGCATAGTTAAAATGCCTGTATCTAGTTAAGTAGTTAATAGTCAAAGCATTACATGATATACTTTTTTGCCTCTGCCAACCGTTTTACGTCCTTTGCATCTTCGGGGCGGACTATTGCGTAATCCCCTCCGTTCTGCTTCTCCTCTCTTTACCACCTACATATGCTCCTCAAATTCATCGTTCGCTGCCTACTATTCGTGTTTCCCATCTGGCTGATGGGATGCACCTCCAAGGAACCTGCCCCGGTTCAGCCCCTCACCTACAAAGTGACTCTGGCAGGCAATAGCTTACTATCTGGTTATCTGGGTTTTATCATGGATGAAAAGATCATGACCGACGTGCGGGCCCAAGCCCAAACCGCCGGGCTTGGCAGCGGCGATCTGCAGAACGTGGCCGTTGCCAACCAAACCACACAGCAGATTTTGGATAAAATGGAGCGCATCAACGCCGCCTACGACGACAGCAAAGACGTAAACGTGCTCGTGCTCTGGGAAGGGACCAACCACATCTATTACGGGGCCAAAGCGGCGCAAGCTGAGGATGCGCTGCTGCAAGTGTGCCGGCAGGCGCTGGCTGTGCACCCCAAGTGGAAAATTGTGGTGGGAACGCTGCTGCCCCGCTCGGAGGAAGATACGCCGGCCAATCAGGAAACCGACCGTCAGGCGACCAATGCTTATCTGCGCAACCTGCAGGCGCAGGGCAGTACGGCCTTTCATGGGCTGGCAGATGTCGCTGCAGATCAGCGCGTTGGGCGAGCCGGTGACGAACAGAATACGGCTTACTACCACGATCGGGTGCACCTCAACGACGCCGGACAGCGGGTGGTGGCGCCCATTTTTTCACAGGCCATCGTGCAGGCCATTCAGCAAGTAAAAAGCGGCAAATAGCCGACCGGATAGCTTTACATGACTAACTGCTTGAAAGGAAGCAGAATGAATCGCCGGGCTTTAGTGAAAAAAATTCTAAATTTTATTACTTTAATACCCAGCAGGCTTTCACTTCCTTTTCAGGCGCTCAGCGCTCACTATTAGCACAGCATTATGGGTACTACGGATTCACTGATGGCGCCCATTCCGGGAGCAGAGCGCCGTGAGGTAGGGGGCGTACAGGTAGAAGTGGTGCGCACCGGCGACGCGCGCGTCAAGCGGGTAATTTATCCGCCGGGTTTTCGCTGGTCCCGCGATCTGAAGGGTATCATTGGTACTGAGCTTTGTATGCATGCACACGTCGGGTTTTTGGCGCATGGGCAACTGCATATTCAGTACGCCAACGGCGACGGCGAAGAATTCGTGGCGCCGCAGGTCGTGGCCATTGAGCCCGGTCACGACGGCTGGGTAGTAGGCGAGGAGCCCGCCGTACTGATTGAATTTGACTTTGAGCAGCAGACTGTGCAGCGGCTGGGCTTGCCGCTGGTGCATGCGCAGCGCTAAGTAGTTCGCTGTCAGTATTCCTGATTCAGCTTTGAAAAGGCG
Source organism: Hymenobacter sp. BT491 (assembly GCF_014349165.1). Lineage (NCBI taxonomy): Bacteria > Pseudomonadati > Bacteroidota > Cytophagia > Cytophagales > Hymenobacteraceae > Hymenobacter > Hymenobacter sp. BT491. The sequence goes on from NZ_JACSJJ010000001.1 coordinate 863,282, forward strand.
GCGTGGCTATTTAGCCGCGCCGCCTTTTTGGGTTTTGGGGAGTTCAATGGCGATAAACATTCGCTTCGGCAGGCTTTGCAAGCAAATTGCCCCCAGCTCTCGCAGTAGTTCGTTGTATCTTTTTGATATTCAAGGTATTACTAACTGAATTATTGCTCAGCTACTTGTTATGTCTTGTATTTAATCGTAAATTCTTATAACAATTACTAGGGCGCTGACGCGCGTGGTGTTGGGAAGGGGAAGCATCGGAAACTTTTAGCGACAATTTAGAAATGGCAAACTTGAACGGCGATTCCGTAGATCCTGCAATAGCGGGCGTGCGCGGCGAAAATGGGAGTGTGGGCGGAGACGGCGTTGCGGGCGTTAGCAACGCCGGCAATGGTGTGCACGGAAAAAGCGCCACCTCGTTTGGCGTACTAGGCGAGTCAACCAGCAGTCGCGGGGTGGTGGCCCTAAGCGATACCGACTATGGTTTGCGGGCCGCCAGCCGTACTTCGGCCGGCATTCGAAGCAGTTCCGTCGAGGGACGTGGCATAGAAGGCTGGGCCACCAAAGCAGAAGGCGTGGTCGGGATCAGCACCGAGGGCAATGGCATCTGGGGTCAAACGGACGGGAAAGGCGACGGCGTGCTGGGCACCAGCAAAAGCGGCAACGGCGTACACGGCAAAAGTACTTCGTCGTTTGGCGTGCTGGGCGAATCGGTGAGCGGCCGGGGCGTGGTAGCAATCAGCGACACCGATTACGGCTTACGGGCCGCCAGCCGCACTTCAGCCGGAATCCGTGGCAGCTCCGTTGAAGGACGCGGCGTGGAGGGCTGGGCCACCAAAGCAGAGGGCGTCGTGGGCATCAGCACCACCGGCAACGGGGTATGGGGCCAAACAGACGGCGCCGGAATCGGTGTGCTGGGCAGTAGTAAAAGCGGGGTCGGCGTGTACGGGAAAGGCGGCCGGCTGGCGGGCTTTTTTGAGGGCAACGTGGAAGTAACCGGCGACATTACCATGTCCAACGCCGACTGCGCCGAAGATTTTGATCTCGCCGAGGCCGCTGAACCGGGCACCGTGATGGTTTTGGGCGACGAAGGTGCCCTCTACCAAAGCCATAAGCCCTACGACAAGCGCGTAGCCGGGGTGGTATCGGGGGCAGGTGCTTTCAAGCCGGGTTTGGTGCTGGACCGGCAGCCGCAGCATAGCCCGCAACGCCAACCGATTGCGTTGCTGGGCAAGGTGTATTGCAAGGTCGATGCGCGTGAGGCGGCCATTGAAGTCGGCGATTTGCTGACCACTTCTGACTTGCCCGGCCACGCCATGAAAGCCGCCGAGCCGGGCAAAGCCTTTGGCGCCGTGATCGGCAAAGCCCTGCGCCCGCTTCGGGAAGGACAAGGCCTGATTCCTATACTAATTGCCTTGCAATAAGGCATTTATGCGAAGACCATGAGCCGTATCAGAATGAAGATATTCGTCAGCAACGAAACGGACGCCGCCCTGACGTTCAGCGACGAAGAGATTGTGCATGGCGATTTTACCCCCGACTGGAATCCGCCGCCCACGATTGGGCCCGGTGAGCGCAAAGGGTTTCAGGGCGAAGGTAACATTGTGCCCATCGACCAAGCCGTTACCGGCACGGAAGGCCGCGTGCGGTATCAGATCGAGGCTCCGGATGGCGGCGAACTGTACATTCACTGGGACAGCCCGCTGATCGAATCGCAGTTTGGCAACACGTTTCACGTCTGGGCACCGGCCAATTGGGAGGTCACGCACTCCGGTGGGCAAGGGCACGAAGCGGAGCTCGACATCCGGCTGCGCCGCACGGCCCGGCGCAGCGTGCCCAATTTTCACGCGCGGGGGCGCGGCTTTGCCTTCAAAAACAAATGGGATAGCGGCCTGCCCGTAATCTCGCTCGGGTTTCTCTGGAACGCGCTGTTTGACTCGCTGCCCGGCCCACTGGGCGAGCTGGGGATTGACAGGGTCATCGAAGAGAACTTTGTGCCCATCACGCACGCCGACGCCGGGCTGTGCGGCGGCATGGTGTACACCGTCATGGATTATTACGCGCAGCATTTATTTCCGCCTGAAAGCACCAGCAGCCCCGTGTTGCGCGACGATGTACTGTTTGGCTACATCCGCGACCGCCTCTGGGACAGCTTCGACGTCGGGGGGCAGGGGCATCGGTTTCTGGGCTACTCGTCGCCTCATTACCCCAACGGTGACGAAGGCGTAATCCAGACCGCCGGCTTTACCCGAGGCCGCTCCTGGGTGACGTATCGCGAGGCGTTTCCCGAAATTCAGGCTGATATCGACGCGGGCCGCCTGTCGCCGGTCGGGCTGATTCAAACGGACAACCTCGACATCGGCACCAACCACCAAGTACTGGCGTACGCCTACGAAAAAAGCGGGCAGGATGTGACGCTCTACATCTACGATCCGAACGAAGCGCAGCAGGAAATTGCCCTGAAATTCAATATCACCGCCACCGACGGCGAAGTGCACGTAGCGCGCATCGGCGGCGACCCCAAGAACGATCATCGCATCTTCTGCTTCTTCCGCATCAACGGCTATTCCCCCAAGAGCCCGCCCAACGGGCTGCGCATCAAGTCGGTGCGGAAAGCGCTGCGGGCTTCTGGGCCGCCACCATACTCCGTGCGAGGCGCCGTGGTGGCCAACCGGGCTGCCGGCTCCGTGACGCGGTGGCTACACACGATATAATTACATAACTTCAAGATTATGAATGATTTACGTGGGATAGACCGCCGATCGTTTCTTGAATACGTCTGTGCCCTAACGGCGACCCTGGCGGTAACGGGTCCTGGCGGGCTGGCAAAAGCTGCTGCCCGCCCGCTGGCCGAGGATGCACCGAACACGCACAACATGCTGGTGTTTGGGGAGCAGGCTATCTATGTGTCGCACCTGCCGATGTTTGATAGCGTCGCGGCCAGCCGCACCGAGTATACCTCGCCGCATCGGTATCAGGTTATTCTGGAAGTTGCTTTCCAGAAGGCCGGGCAGGACTTGCAGAAACTGTATCGCGACGACCGGCTTCGGAACGCGAACGTGCGGATCTATACGCTCAATCCGGCCGAATTTGTCCTGTCGCGGTTGGCTCCGGCGGGCGCTGGCAGTCCGCTTCTTTCGGATTTTCAAGCCCGCGTTTTTCGGGGCCACCTAGAGCGCGGCGGCAAGGTGATTCCGGGCCTGGACGACGTGCAGGTTAGGGTCAAGCGCGTTGTGCACTTCCGAAAATTCGATCCGCAGGCCAGCAAGTTGGCGGAGATGAAATACCTGCTGTTTGGCAGTACGCAAGAAGCTTTTGTGGCCCACTACATCAGCAAGCCGCCCGATTTCGACCACGTGTTATCGGTCAAGCTCGATGGGCACGGCCTCACCGATGCGCAGTTGCGCAAGGGCCTGGAAATCACAATTCCGGGTAAAGCCAACCAAGCCGGCGAGCGCCTGAAGGAAGCGCAGCAAGTGGCTGCCTTGGTGCAAATGCCCGGTAATCAAACGGCAAAGCTGGGCTTTAAGGTTGGCAGGCAAATCTATTTTGAAGAAGGCGAGCTGCTGATGCCGCCCACGTTTGCCGATACGAAGTTGGAGCAACTTGGAAACTAAGCAAGGTGCGGGCGCGGCAAGCGAGAAATTTCCTCCAGCAAAACAGCCATACCATGATCATTTATCACATAAAGCTGCCCAAAAATCAGGACCTCGAGGCGTTCGTGACCTTCATGCGCGAAGAGTATTTTCCGGCCGTCGACAAAGGCTCCACGCGCGTGGGTCAGGTTACGGATCTGCATTTGCTGGAGCGGGAAAACGAGTTTGAAGGCGATGATGTATCCCACGAATTTTTGTGGCAAATCGGCTGGAGCGGCCAGCCCACGGGCAAGGCCCACGTCGAGGATGCGGCCGTAGCACGCAAGCTCGCCACCTTCCAGGCCGACATCAAACGCTTGGGGTCGTACCGCCAAGTGGCCGACTGGCAGGTAGTAAAATAGATTAGTATACACAAGTATTTGATTATTAGATACTTGTGTATAGAAGAAATTTGCTCTTAAATGCGGAGCTAGGCTTGGCAGTTGGGGCTTTTGTTGGTCAAACCCCCGGCCAGCGAGCGGCCGAACGCGCTGCCGCTAATCCGTAAGCGCTGTTTGGTAGAAAAACTCTTTCTGCTGTGGACAATGGCTGATAATCAGTATCTTGATTATTCTGCCGCTCGCCGCATGAAACGCTTCGTGCTTTGCTCGCTTTTGGCATATTCGGCCCCGGTCGCCGCTTGGTACCGTGTGCCCGGCCGTCGCTGGGCAGCGTGCTGGGCGTGGGTCGGGCTGCTGGCTATGGGCACCCCAGTGCCTGCACAGGCGCAGAGCCCCTATACGGCTACCTTGCAGCGCGCCCTGCGACAAGCGCCGGCCGATACCAGCCGGGTATTGTTGCTGGCCGATATCAGCACCACGTTCCGATATTCCCTGCCCGACTCAGCCCTGTGGTATGCCCAGCGGGGGCTGCGCTTGGCCCGCCGAATAAAGTACCCTAAAGGGCAGGGCCGCTGCTTGGCCCGCATCGGTTACGTGCTTGCTGAAAAAGGCAACCTGCCGCTGGGCCTCCGAACGGAGCTTAGGGCCTTGCAGCTCAACCAGAACAGCCACGACCGATTGGGCGAAGCCCGGACACTGCTCCTGATCGGTTTGTCGTATTCCAACTCCACTGACTACACGCAGGCGCTTCGCTACTTCCACAGGGCAAAAAAGCTATATGATGCTCAAATATCTGTTAATGAGCAAGATACGCAATTGTTGATCGCTGAAAAAGGTGTGCTCTTGCACAACATCGGCGCCTCGTACACCATGCGCAACCAGCTTGATTCGGCGCGGTATTTCGAGCAGAAAGCCTTGCAGCTGATCAGGGGCCATGCGGGGCTTGCCCAGACCAGTTCCGGCAACCCCTTGCCCTTGGTACTGCGCGGGCTGGGGCTGATTTATGCCCGCGCCAACCGCGATGATTTGGCGTTACGTTACTACCGGCGCAGCGTGGCCGCGGCCTTGCCCGACAATAACCTGCGGGCAACGTGCCGAACGTACAACGCACTAGCCGAGCTGTTCTGGAAACGCCACCAACTCGACTCCTGCCGCTATTACGCCCACCAAACGCTGACCATCGGGCGCGCCAAATCCTGGATGGTGGAAGTGTTGGGCGCCAGCACCTTGCTGGCCCAGGTATTTGAGGCGAGCGGGAAGGCCGACAGCACCCTGGCCTATGTGCAGCTGATGCAAACCGCTAAGGACAGCCTCTACAGTCCGCGCCGGATGCGCGAGCTTACTGCCGTGAGCATTGCCGAGCAACAGCAACGCCTGAAAGTAGAGGCCGAAGGCGAGCGGTTTCGGCGGCGCGTCCGGTTGTATGCGCTGCTCAGCGGCTTGGGCGTTCTGTTGCTGCTGGCGTTGGGGCTGTGGCTTACCGTCCGGCGCAAGCAGCGCACCAACCGGCATTTGCAAACCCTCAACCGACGCGTCAATCAGCAAAAGAAAACCCTGACCAAACAGCGCGACGACCTCAGCAAAGCCTTGGCCGAGGTGACGACGATGCAAACCCAGTTGATCCAAAGCGCGAAAATGGCGTCGTTGGGCGAGTTGGCAGCCGGTATTGCGCACGAAATCCAGAATCCGCTCAATTTCGTCACCAACTTCGCCGAAGTAAGCCGCGAAATGCTCGACGACCTGAAAGCCGATGTTGTGGCCGACCGCAAGGAAGAGGCGCTATCGGCTGCCGATGACCTCAGCCAGACCCTGCAAAAAATCAAGCACCACGGCCACCGCGCAGCCAGCATCGTGAAGGGCATGCTGGGGCATTCGCGGGCCAGTTCGGGCGTGCGCGAGCCTACTGACCTCAATACGCTGGCCGAGGAATGCTTGCGCCTGGCTTACGAGGGCCGGCGGGCCAAAGACAAGGGTTTTCATGCCGCCTGCGTGCCCGATCTCGATCCTGCGCTGGGCCTCGTGACCGTTGTGCCTCAGGACTTAGGCCGGGTGCTGCTCAACCTGCTGACCAACGCGTTTTATGCCGTGAGCGAAAAAAGCCGTCGGCACCCGCAAGGGTATCAGCCCGAGGTGAAAATATGCACCCGGCGACAAAGCAAGCAGGTGGAAATTGTAGTCCGTGACAACGGGCTGGGCATTCCGGAGGCCGTGCGGGCCAAGATTTTTCAGCCCTTTTTTACGACCAAACCCACGGGCGAAGGCACGGGCTTGGGCCTCTCGCTCAGCTACGACATCATCACCAAAGGCCACGGCGGCACGCTCACCATCGATAGCCGCGAGGGAGAGTACACCGAGGTCGCCATCCTCCTGCCCAATGAGCCGGAAAGCCACTCCGCTACTCCATTGGTTGATAAAGTATATGATTGATAATCAATGCATTGGTACTATTGCTTGGTTGTGCTTCGGCTTTTGCGCCGCTTCCGAAACCGACGCGCTGTGAAACAAGATTGCAAGGCGTACTTAATTAGGCTTGTATATTAATAATCAAGTATTTACTTATAATTATTCGCTATCTTCATTGCTTTAGTCCGCGCGTTTTTTCTTCACATTAAACCTACTTGCATATGGAAGCTTCTGCGCACATTGTTGAGATTGACGTTCCGGCTGATAGCTGGCAGCCCGTCATCGACTATTATACCCGGACACTGGCCAAGCAGCCGCGCTTTACTGAGTCGTCGGAGGCCGTGTTCACACTGCCCGAATATGAGCTGCACCTGCTGAAAATCGACCGCCAGCCAACGCCGGCCGAACAGCGCACCTTCCCCTCGCACTCCAAAGGCTGGGTAGTCAGCGATACGGATAATATATATGTACACCTGCCAGCTAATGCGCCCACTTCCGATTCATCGGACAACCCCATCGTCCTGCCGATTGGCGGACTGAACGCCATCAGAGCAGGTGCCACCTCCACGAGCCGCGCCCTGGATTCGGACTCGGATCAACCGGAAATGAGCGTCATTCACAATCCTGGTTTTTGAGTGAAGGCACCAACGCAACCATCACCCTGCCGTGAACATGACGCTTTGCTTCAAGTTGGTATTACTGTAGCTTTTACTATGATGTAATTATATATTCATATTATTTATTGTATGCCTTATAATCGGTTATATTGACGCATTCTATTCATCTGTTACTATATCTCTTTCATCATGGCAGATCTGGGTACGCTCGAAACAAGACAAGTTCCTGCTAAGGAATGGGTAGCAGTAGTAACTGCTTTTACAGCTAGTTTGGGAACACCGCCTACGCTTCTTCCGCAAGGAAGTAGTCTTGAGAACGCCACGGATGCCATTTGGGGCACCGACGATTCGGGATTGCACCTCGTAAAGGTGGCTGAAGGCCAAGAGCCTCTTTTTAAAGATAGTACGGACCCAGTAATAAGTGTTGCGAGTGCCGACAAAGTCAAGAAGTTCGTTGCAGACCTAACGTCTTCAAGTCACCTAGAGCTAAAGGCATATGTCCAAGCGAAGGAATTTAATATAGCTACTGGCGAATCGAGGACAGTTACGGTAGGAATTGTATACCTATTCAAAAACCCGAAAGACTTCACCCAGTCAGAAACATTAGGCGTTATTCATAATCCACCGTTTGCGCAGTCAAAGACTTATTGAGCACACTGGTTGTTGTGGTGCTGATACTAAGTAATTGATATGCAGTTGATTATGACTTAACTGGGCTTGCCTCAACAGCTTTGATTGTTGGCGCCCTCTTAGTACCCGCCAGCATGAAGCCGTCCGTAATTCTGCTGTTCCTGAGTTTGGTCTTTTCCGCTTTGCCCGCGTTAAGCCAAACGCCAGCGTCCGACAGTCTGCGCAGGCTGTTGCGCCAGCAGCCTCTACCCGACACTACCCGTGTGCGGAGGCTGCTGATGTTAGTCCGGCAGGTGAAGATTGCCGATGTTCCGCAGGCCTTGCAGCTGAGCAAAGAGGCGCTTGAGTTGGCCCGGCAACTTTCCGACCGTGTGGGCGAAGCGCAGGCATTATTAGAGCTAAGCGCCCTGCACCGCCGGCAAACCAAATACGAAGAGGCGCGGCGGTACGCCCGGCATGCTCTGCGCTTGTTCGAACGCTTGTCCAATAAGCAGGGGCAAGCCAAAGCATGGCTGCAACTGAGCTTGATCGATATGGTGGCGGGCAACCTAAAGCCGGCCGTGGATTTTGCGTTGAAAGGGCTGCCCTTGGCGGAACAGGTCGGGGACCAGCAGACCCAAGCCTACCTGCACGTCTCCATGGGCGATGCCTACGTCAAAATGGAGAACTACGAAGAGGCGATTCCGATCCTGCAATCCGTGCTGAAAAGCGGCCAGCAGCTAGGGGATAAACAACTGGTACTGCAGGCCCTCAATGGACTGGGAGAATCATTTCAGAAGCTGAGAAAATGGCCACAGGCCTTGCATTATCATCAGCGCGCCCTGAAGCTAAGCCAGCAGCTTGGGGATAAGGTGGGAGAAGCGGCCGATGAAACCAACCTAGCAGAAGTGTACCGGCTGCAGGGCAACTACGCCGCAGCCCTGGCTCACGGGTTGCGAGCGCGACGAATGGTAAAAGCCACCCACGACGACTTTAACCTGCCTTCCGTCGAGCTTACCCTTGCGCGCATATACTTACACGCGCAAGAATTGGATAGTACACTTGCGCTGGCACAAGATGGATTGAAAGTCAGCCTGCGGACGCGTAGCGTCGAGAACGCGCGCGACGCGAGCGACATTCTGGCGCAGGTGTATGCACAGCAAGGCAACTTCGCCCAAGCTTACCGCCATCGCACGATGCATCTGGCGTACAACGATTCGCTCTCGGGAGAGGAAATACAACGCCAAACCAGTGCCCTGCGCCACAACTACGAGCTGGAAAAAAAGCAGGCCCAAATCACTATGCTCACCCAAGCTCGTCAGCTGGAGCGGCAGAAACGCAACGCCCTGCTCGGCGGGCTGGGCGGGGTGGTGGCGCTGGCGGCGTTGCTGGCCCGCAATATCTTCCTCAAGCAGCGTACCAACCGCCACCTCAACGAGAAAAATCAGCAGATCGAAGCTCATAGCATCGCGCTTGACCGCACGCTGGAGGATCTCAAAACCACGCAAACCCAACTCGTGCAGCGCGAAAAAATGGCCTCGTTGGGGGAACTAACCGCCGGCGTGGCCCACGAGATGCAAAACCCCTTGAACTTTGTCACCAACTTCGCCGACCTGAGTGTGGAACTCGTGGCCGAGCTGGAAGAAGAGCTCGCCCAAGAGCCCCTGACGCCGGAACGCCGGCAGACCATTCAGCTGCTGTTGCAGGAACTGGTGCAGAACCAAGCCAAGATTCACCAGCACGGCCACCGCGCCGATGGCATCGTCAAGCGGATGCTCGAGCACTCGCGCGGCGGTAGCGGGCAGCGGCAGCCCACCAACCTCAACGCCCTCTGCGAAGAGAGCCTGCGCTTGGCTTACCACAGCTGGCGCGCCAAGCACCCCGACTTCACGGCCGCCCTCACCACCGAACTCGATCCGCATGTGCTGCCGGTGCCCGTCGTGCCGCAGGATGTCAACAGTGTGCTGCTCAATATCTTAACTAATGCCTTCTACGCCGTAGGCGAAAAGCGCCAGCGGGCGGGTGATACTTTTCACCCCGAAGTGACCGTGCACACCCAGCGTACAACGCATGCCGTGCGCATCAGCGTGCGCGACAATGGGCTCGGAATTTCGGAAGAGGCCAAAGCCAAGATTTTTCAGCCCTTTTTTACGACCAAACCCACGGGCGAAGGCACCGGCCTGGGCCTCTCGCTCAGCTACGACATCATCACCAAAGGCCACGGCGGCACCCTCACGGTCGAAAGCAAGGAAGGCGAGTACACCGAATTTGTCATTTCGCTGCCGGTCAAGCCGCAGAGTGTATTTGCGTAAGGCAGCATTATTTGACTATTTAATTAAATTAATTTTATATTTGATAACTGCCGCTGTACCGTCAGTGCGCTAGGCAAGGCCAATCGCTTCGCGACTGTTTCTTGCACTTTGAGCGCACTCCGGCAACAGCCCGGCAGGTAGGATAAGCGTGTGCGTATCACTGCCCGCAGAGAAGGGCCGCTCACCGCTTCGGGGCTTCGGCGTCAGCGCGAATAGTGTGCAAGTGGCTGACTTTCTTTTGGTTAGGCCAGCGGCTCGTTGCCGGCTGGTCGGGATATTATCGGTAGGAGACACAGCCCTGGCTTTCCCTGGTTGCGATGTTGCTCGAACACCTTATTCCTCCGCGCTTCCGTACCAGGAATTTCGCCCGGCAGGTGCTTGCCACGCCTATTGGCGCGCCTCCTCCGGCCACCGGGTACAATTTGCTTTATCACCTGTCGCAGCGCTGGGTGCGGCAGGCTTTGCTGCATGGCGTGCTGCTGGTGGCCGGCGTGTTTTCGGCCGCACTAGGCCTAAAAGGCTTTTTGCTTCCTAGTCATTTCATTGACGGGGGTGTTACGGGTATATCCTTGTTAATCAATCAATTAACAGGTGTATCGCTTTCGCTGCTGATTATTCTCATCAATATCCCGTTTATCATCCTGGGCTACTATCACCTCGGCAGGAAATTCGCGCTCAAGACGCTGGTGACGATTCTGGCCTTGTCGGGTGCGGTGCTGATCGTTTCCTTTCCGCCGCTCACGCACGACAAACTGCTGATTGCCGTGTTTGGTGGCTTCTTCTTGGGAGCCGGCGTAGGACTGGCCATGCGCGGGGGCGGCGTGCTCGACGGGACCGAAATTCTGGCGCTCTACCTAAGCCGGAAATTGCCCATGTCGATTGGGGATATCGTCTTGATTATCAATATTATAATATTCGGCGTGGCGGCGTGGCTGCTGTCCATCGAAACGGCGCTGTATTCCATCCTGGCGTATTTGTCGGCGGCCAAAACCGTGGACTTTATTTTGGTGGGCATTGAAGAATACACCGGGGTGACCGTCATTTCCTTCCACAGCACCGAAATCCGGCAAATGATCACCGACAAGCTGCGCCGTGGAGCTACCGTGTACGAGTGCACCCAAGGGTTTGGCGTTCACGGCCACCAACACCTGAAAGTGGAAGCGATTTTTACGGTTATCACTCGCTTAGAGGTAATTACGCTCACCGACGAAATACGCAAAATAGACCCGCACGCCTTCATCGTCATGCAAAGCATCAGCGATACGAAAGGCGGGTTGGTCAAGAAGCGAGCCTTGCACTGACCGCCCCTTGTTTTGGGCTGTCGGGGCTTGGTTCGGGGGCTTTTTAAGCAGAAGGATTTCAATGGAAAAGTTGAACCGTTTTCTGGGAATACGGCCCCGCGAGGCGAAGACGGTCTGGTTGTTTTTTGCGCACAATTTTTTGCTTGGGCTGGGCACCGTTCTGGCGTTTGTGGCCGCCAACGTAGTGCTGTTGCACGATCAGCCCATGCGCAACCTGCCCTTGGGCTACTGCGCCGGGGCACTGGCGGTGCTGGTAGTCGGCAGAGTGTATGCCTACTTCGAAGAGCAGCTGCTACTGAAAAAGCTGGCCGGGCGGGCGCTGCTGGTAGCTATTGTACTCGTGTTGGGGCTTGGGCTGCTGTGGTGGTATGCCCCTTCGGTAGGCGCGGCGGTGGCCATTATGGCCGGTTACCGCGTGGCGTATTTGCTTGTCAATCTGCAAATTTGGGGGGTAGCTTCAGCCTCCTTCAATGCGCGGCAGGGGCGGCGGCTTTTTAATGTGATCAGTTCCGGCGACATCGTGGGCAAAGGACTGGGTGCGCTACTGCTAGTGCTGCTGCACCGCTATCTTGGGTTGTCGGCGTTGCTGCTGGCGGCCTTCGGCGCCTTTCTGGGCGCCTGGCGCATGCAGCAGTTCACGCTGCAGGCGCAATCGGCCGCACGGATAAAGTCGTCGTATACCGGCCGACCGTTGCCGAAATCACTCCTACAGCACGGTTTTGGCCGTAATCAGCTGATTCGGGCCATGGGCTTCAGCTTGGCAGCGTTGGCCGCTGTGACAGTATGCGTGGAGTATTTCCTGTTCATGAGCGTCTACAACCGGCTGCCGCTCCAACCGAGTATAGTGGAAACAGTGGGCGGGGTGCTGGCCCTGACCTACCTGCTGGCACTGGTGGGCAAGGTGGTGCTGGCGCGCTACGGCCTCGACCGGCTGGGCGTGCGCGGGGCGCTGGCCGGGCTGCCCCTCGCCGGGCTGGCGGGTGTGCTGCTGGCGGGCGCGCTGACGGCCCTGCGCTCGGGGTTTGCTGCCAGAATGCTCTTTTTTTGTGGCTTTTATTTGGTGCTGGAAAGCCTGCGCCGCGCCTTATTCGAGCCCATTTTTCAGACCTTATATCAGCCCCTGAAACCCCGCGAGCGCGTGGAAAGCCATACCCTGATCAAAGGGTTTTATGAGCCTTTAGGGCTGGGATTGAGTGGGTTACTATTATTTGGCCTGCGCCAGATGCCTGCGCTGAGCCAGTGGGTGCCGCTCGTCTGGATGGCGCTGCTGCTGCTCGGGGCACTGTATTTGGTGAAACATGCCTACCGGAATTATCTGGAAGGGCTGAAGGGCGCGTTGGGTTTACGCTTTTTGGAAAACGCTCCGTCGGCTACGGAAACCGACGAGCCGGGGCAACACCCCGACGAAGAAGCGCTCGATGCCATCGAACATTTGCAACGGGCTGGTTCTGGGGCACTTGCCGAACACGCCGAAAACCTGCTCAACCACGCCGACAGCCGGGTGCGCAACCGGGTTCTGCGGCTGGTAGGTCACCACGCTGACCCCACGCTGCTGCGCCGACTCGCCCTCGACGATCCCAACCCTGTGCTGCGAGAAATGGCCAGCCGGCTGGTGGGACGGCATCCACAGGCCGATGATCTGTTGCAGCATCCGGATCTGGTTGTGCGCAAGGGCGCCCTTATCGGTCGGCTGGAAGACCAACCTGCCGATGCATTGGCACAAACCAGCCTGGAAGCGCTCCTTGCTTCGACCGACCCCGACACCCAGCTACTGGCGCTGGCGCTGATTCGGTTTCTGATCCCGGAGCAGCAGCTCGCGCTCGTCACTACCAGCCTGCATAGTCCGGACCCAACCTTGGTGCAGGCAGCAGTGCACGCCGTGGCCGAAACGCCCACCCCGACGTTAATTGCGCAGCTAATCGCACTGGTAAGCGACAAAAAGGTACGCAAGCCCGCTGCCGAATGCTTGGTGCGGCTTGGCGATGCTGCCCTGCCGCTGCTGAAAGAGGCGCTTCTGCAGGAAACCGACGAGCAATGTTCGCGGCGGCTGGCGCAGGTTTGTGCCAGCCCGACTACGCCAGCGGCCCGGCAGGTGTTGGTGGATGTCGTGCAGGGCGCCAACCTACACGGCCGCGCTGCCGCTTTGCTGGCCCTAGCGCATTTTCCCTCCTCCCACGAAGATTCCCCTGTCTTTCAGCGGCTTGTGGAGAAAGAGCTGCGCATGGCCAAGCATTTGCTGCACGGCATGGTGGCCGCCAACGCCGAGCTCCGGAGCGCCCTGCACTTCGAGTTGCGCGGCTGTCGGCGGCGCCTTTTTGGGCTGCTTTTGCAAATGTATGAGCGTCAATATATTGTGGAAGCCCGCCGCGGCGTAGAACACTCAACCGGCGAACTACAGCTCACCGCCCTGGAAATACTGGACAATCTGATTCCTAGGCCGCTTTACCAAGGCTTGCAGGCGCTCCTCGACGTGGGCCGGCTCAGTCACAAAGTGCAGCTTTTGGAGGGCATTCTGGGGCCGTCGCTTTCATCGGAGCCCATCCACACGACCATCGTTCGCCGCGGGGCGGCGGGGTTTTCGTCGTGGACGATCAGCGTGGCCCTGCGGCAGTGGCATGCGCAGCCCAATACTGTCGAATACCTGTACCCGCTTCTGCAAAGTCCGAATCTGCTGATTCAGGAAAGTGCCTGCGCTGTCTTGCGGCAGTTGCCCATGCAGCGCCCCGCCGCCTTCGATCATCTGGTTTCGGTATATCCATGTGTTAATCAGATGCTTATGAGCAACCAAGCTAATGGCCCCTCTTACTCGGCCCAGGAGCGCATCCGGATGCTGAAAGGCACGCCGCTTTTTGCCGAAACCTCCGAAAACGTGCTCGCCACCATCATGCCGATCATGAAGGAAGTTGCTTTTCAACCCGGCCAGGAAATATTTGCCAAAGGTGCCATCGGCACTACCTTGTTCATTGTGGGCGATGGCGAAGTAGGTATTTTCGACGGCAAGCGCCAGCTGACGACCTTCCGAAAGGGCGATTTTTTTGGTGAGTTGGCCTTGCTCGACGCCCAGGCCCGCTCGGCCTCTGCCGTGGCACTAGGGCCAGTAGTGGCGTTTCGGATCGATCAGGAAGACTTTTACGACGTGATGGAGGAGTGCGCCGAAGTTGTGCGCAACATCATGCGAGTGCTTTGCCAGCGCCTACGCCAGCAGAACGACAAAATGTAGTTCGGGGTACTCGTGCCGTCGTAAGGGGCAAAAAGGCGCAGCGCCTATTTTCTTTTGCTGCCAAGCGGTCACCGGATAGGCTACATCAGGCTATATTTCACAGGAAGTATTGCATTTAATCTATGCTGGATTTAGTTATTGATGCGCGCCCAGCGTCGCTGAGCCCCGGTTTCGGCGTGCGGCGGATTTTGCCTTTTCGGCTGCGGCGCATGCTGGGGCCGTTTATTTTCATGGATCACGCGGGGCCGGTGAATCTGCCACCCGAACAGCTGCCGACGCTCGATGTACTGCCGCACCCGCATATCGGGCTCTCTACGGTAAGCTACTTGTTTGGCGGGCAGGTGACCCACCGCGACAGTCTGGGCGTGGAGCAAATAATCCGGCCCGGTGAGGTAAACTGGATGACGGCCGGCAGCGGCATTGCCCACTCCGAACGCTTCGAAGATCCCACAGCCTTGGCCGGCGGGGCGCTGGAAATGATCCAGACGTGGGTAGCGCTCCCCGAAGCCGACGAAGAAAGTGTCCCGGCCTTCACGAATTATCAACCCCACGAGCTGCCCATCTTTACCGATAACGGTGTGTGGATGAGGCTGATAGCCGGAGATGCTTTTGGGTTGAAAAACGGCGTAAAGACGCATTCTCCGCTGTTCTACCTGCACGTAGTGTTGCAGCTGGGCGCTCGATTTGGTTTGCCGCAGGGGCACCGCGAACGAGGTGCTTACATAGCCAAGGGCAGCGTAGAAGTGAGCGGCCAAACGTACAGCGCCGGTCAATTATTGGTATTCAAGCCCGGCATCGACCCAGTGATAGTGGCCCGCGAAGCCAGCACCCTGATGCTGTTGGGGGGTGAGCCGCTGGGCGAACGGTTTATCTGGTGGAATTTCGTTTCCTCGCGCCGCGACCGCATCGAGCAGGCCAAAGCCGATTGGCAAGCCGGCCGCATCGCGCTGCCACCCACCGACAACGCCGAGTTTGTCCCATTGCCACAAGATCGCTCGCGGCCGGCTAGCTCGCCTGCCCCCGAGCCTTTGTCTTAGCCAGTCGCTATAAACCAAAAAAGCCCGTTTCTTTCCTCAACAGAGGGAAGAAACGGGCTTTTTTGGTTTATGAGGTAATGTCTTGACCTACAAGATGTTGTGGCGAGATATTAATTCACCACCAGCGTCATGATGGAGTGGGGGAGGCTGACCGCACTTGCCCCCTGGCCTTTGATCCAGAGTTGGAAGGGCTGTTTGTTGGTGCTATTGTTCATCACCACCACGGCCACTTTGCCATCGGGGTTGCGGAACGCAGTCGTCTGAAGCATGTCGCGGTTTGAGCTGCTGCTGATACGCTGCGCACCTGGCCGGATAAACTTCGAGAAGTGTCCGATGTAATAGTATGCGTTGGTATACAGCAGCTTACCGCTTCGGGTATCGGCAATGATGGGTGCAAAGCAGAAGTTGCCCACGTGGTTGGGGCCGCCGGTTTCGTCGAGCAGCACGTTCCAGTCGGTCCAGCCGACGGTGCCGGCGTTGAAATCCCCGATCATCGACATCCCGTAGCGCTCGCCCAGCCGCCATTCGTTTACCTGCGCAAAATCAAATTTTTCCACGCAGCCTTCGGTAAAGATCAGATTTTTAGAGGGGTACGTCTCGGCCACGCGCTTCAGATTTTCAAACTGCATGCCGCTGCCGGTCCAGGTTTCGTACCAGTGGTAACCGATGCCCCACACGTACTTCGCCGCCTGCGGATCGTCGAGGATGGTGCTGGCCCGCTGAAAAATCAGGTCGCGGTTATGATCCCAGGCAATGAGCTTCTTGTCGCCCAAACCGCCTTTTTGCAGTGTCGGCCCCAAATATTCCTTGATGAAGTCGCGCTCGTCTTCGGCCGTGAAGATGCAGGATTCCCACTTTTGCTTGGCCATGGGCTCGTTTTGTACCGACAGGCCCCAGATGGGAATGCCCAGCTGCTCATACGTCTTGATAAACTTGACGTAGTAATCGGCCCAGCTCTGGCGAAACTCGGGCAGCAGCTTACCGCCCTGCAACAGGTCGTGGTTGTCCTTCATCCAGGCTGGCGGGCTCCACGGACTGACAAACATCGTCAGCTTGCCGCCGGCCGCCTGAATGGCCTGCTTGATAAACGGAATGCGATATTGCTGATCGTGCTTGACGCTGAAGGTCTTCAGAGCCTTGTCATTATCAGCGACATAGGTATAGCTGCCGCTCGAAAAGTCGCTGCTGTGAATGCTGGTGCGGGCCAGCGTGTAGCCAATGCCGTCGGTGGGGCTGTAATAAGCTTTCAGCAATTCCTGCTGCTGGGGTTTGGGCAGCTTAGCAAAGGTTTCGGCCGACGCATCGGTGAGCGCCCCGCCGATTCCGAGCATCGTCTGGAACGTATGCGTCGGATCCACGAACACACAGACCTGGGTTTCAAGCGGTTGCCCAGCGGCCTGAAAAGACAGCTCGTCGGTGGCAGCCAAGCGGTAGTTGGTATTCTCGGCGGTGGTGAAAACGCGCGCTTTCTTACCAACTGCCGAATAGGTTTTGGCATTTCCGGCCGTCGGATTGGCTTTTTGAGCCGAAACGCTGTGCAAACCCAAAGCCGAGAGCACGATCAGAGCAATAAAATCTTTACGCATGCAGGAGGAAAGAAGCTGGAAAAATTATTTTATAACTAATTTATAATCAATTACTTATGTAAGTGGGTTTGGGCTTTTGCTGGCAAAAACGAGTTGTGCAGCGGGTGCAAAGTTGCGGAGGGGTCCCGAAACCGAAAAGCTAGTATTTTTCGAGCCATCGCCGCGCTGCCAGCTGTGCCGGGCGGTTTGGCGTACGCAAAGTACTTCACCATCTCCGTTAAGCAAGTTCTATGGCCCACTGCTTCCCAATGCAAAGGAAAACGATTGCGGTTTCTGCCCGCACGTCACTCCACTTTTTGATTCGCAAGTACATTCGCCACCCTATTCTGTTACTGAGTATTGGGCTGGTGGCGCTGGTAACGCACGGCGTGCGAGCCCAGTCGCTGCCCATGCTACACGCCGACGGCCCCGCGATCATGGATGCCAAAAACCAGCCGGTGGTGTTGCGCGGCCTCAATGTGGGCGGTTGGTTGTTGCAGGAAAGCTACATCCTCAAAACCGATTCGTTGAACTGCCAATGGCGCATCAAGCAGGGCCTGTTGCGCTCCATGCCGGAAGCGGCTATGGAAGAGTTTTACCAGCAGTACCGCGCTGGGTTTGTTACCAAAGAGGATATCGATTTTATTGCCAATCAAGGGTTTAACTGCGTGCGGCTGCCTTTTCACTACGATCTGTTTCTGACGCGTGAGCAGCGACAGGCCCGCACCAAAGCCATCACTTCGGGCAATACCGATGCCTACGTGGCGGCCTTAAGCAAGTGGTACGACGCCAATCAGCTGTTTGTCCAGCCCGACAAGCTCGACGGCGTGAAGCTGATCGATGACGTGCTGAAGTGGTGTGCGGCCAACAAACTCTACGTCATTCTGGATTTGCACGCCGCGCCGGGCGGCCAGGGTACCGACCGCAACATCAACGACAACTTCAAGTCGCTGGATTTGTGGAAGCGCACCGATGCCAAAGGCCGTCACCTCTACCAAGACATGACTGTACGCCTCTGGCAACAGCTCGCGGCCCGCTACAAAAACGATCCGCGCGTAGCCATGTACGACCTTATCAACGAGCCGCATAACGTCAATGCTGCCAATGGTTTATCCACTGACAACACCGAGTTGAATGCCCTGTATAGTCGCCTCATCGACGCGGTGCGCAGCCAGAATGACCAGCACCTGATCCTGCTGGAGGGCAACGGCTACGGCAACGAATACACCAACCTCACGCCCGACCGTCTCAAGAGCAAGAGCACCCGCAACCTCGTCTACAATGCGCATCGGTACTGGTGCACCAACGACCCGCAAGCCAGCGATCCCAACCCCAATCAGATTAACCTGATTCACAACCTCGTCGCGTTTCGCGATCAGCACAAAGTGCCGGTATGGGTGGGCGAGACAGGCGAAAACTCCAACGACTGGTTTGCCACGGCCGTGCAAGAGCTTAATAACCAAAACATTGGATGGTGCCACTGGACGCTCAAGCGCGTAGAAGGCGCCACTAGCCTGCTCTCGGTGAAAGAATACGGAAGCATCCTCACGCCCGAAGGACGCGCCGCGCTGTTGCGCAACAGTCGTTTTCGCGAGTGCTCCCAAAACAAAGATGTAGTGGCCGCGCTGCTTCAGCCTGGTAATAAAAGCTTGCCTTTCAAGAAGATAACGCTGCCCGGAACCATCCAGGCGGTCGATTATGACTTGGGACGCAACGGCGTGGCTTACTCAGATACTTACGCCGGGCGCGTCGATTTTACCAAGCACATGCCTTGGAATGAGGGCGGAGGCTACCGGAATGATGGGGTTGATATTCAGAAGGTTACAGATACTGGCTCCAACGGCTATGCTGTCGGCCACACTGAAGCCGGTGAGTGGCTGCACTACACGGTCAGCATCAGCAAGCCCGGCGCATACCAAGTGCAGGTGCGCGTAGCCAATGCGACTGCAGCGCCCGCTAAGCTGCTGCTCAAGCTAAACCAGCAGGTTGTGGGCACGCTCGTCATCGGGCCAACGGGGCCCGCCACATGGCAAACCTTGCCCATGACAACCGCTGCACTGCCCGCTGGTACGCACACGCTACAGCTTTACGTAGAGCAACCCGGTGCGCTGATTAGCTGGCTCAAGTTCGGCGAACCGAAATAAAATGCTGGTGAGCACACTGGGCCAAACGGCTGTTTCGCTAGGCTAAGTGGCCGCCCGAATACAACATTTGAAGACATCTCCCGTTAAAGGCTAACTCTGGATCGTAAATGTCCAGTTTTCGTTCACCTTTTGCCTTTAAAAAGAGACTTATGAAAAACTTACTCGCCTTCGCCGCACTGTTCGTTGCTGGAATGTCTGCCGCTCATGCTCAGACCACGACCACCACTACCCAGCAGACCACAACGCAGCCAGCTCAGAGCACAACCATACAGACGCAACCCGCTCAGACTGGCACCACAAACACGACAACGACCACCACGGAGCCTGCAACTACCACTTCTACGGGCACTACCGTAGAAACGCAGTCGGGCACGGGCGTATCGCAGGGCACGACAACCAAAGCGTCTGATGTGAAAGCCAAAGACAAAAAGAGAAAGTCGAAGGTTAAAGCTGACCCAACCAAATAAGCGAGCCTATTACAAGCTCCTTAGCTTACAAAAGCCCAGTCGTACTTTGTGCGGCTGGGCTTTTTTGTTGGCGTTCTCCTTACCAAGTGCTAAATGGATAACTCGGTAATGGAGGCGCCAGAAAATAGCCAGAACCGAAACGATGTTGGCAAGCAAAAGCCAGATGCAACTAAAGAACGCTATTGCTGCAATAGTTCCTATATTTATCAGCCTACGGCTAGCGGTCTGTATCTACGCCAGGTGCCAATTAAGACTGGTGCTTAGAATTATAAAATACTATAAACGGGTATTCAGAGAGATGAATAAGAATGATTACAACCCGTTTCCGCGGAATATAGATTCGGCATTTTTTTTTAACCGTAGTAGAATAGCTTTTTGCTGTCTTTGGTTGATAAGTTTAGTAAGTAACTATAGTGCTTTCGGTCAAATCGCTTCTGCTGACTCTGTTGCGGTAAATGCTTCGGAAGATATGATTTATCAGCAATATATAGATGAGGTTGAAAACCATTCTCATCTGTACAACGGGACCGAATATGTGAATTACGATAAGCCTTATATCCAAGGTGATCAGTTTTTTGAGTCGAACCTAGAAGCTGCTGGAGGAATTTATTACGACGGTTTTTATTTTCGGAACGTGCCGTTGCTTTACGATATTTACGTTGATCAGTTGGTAATTAAGCACCCGGCTAGCCCCCTGAAAATGAAGTTGGTTAATGAGAAGGTCAAATATTTTGTTTTGTATGGGCACACGTTTGTGCGTTTGGTAAGCGATAGCTTAACAGCATCTCCTATTCGTACCGGGTTTTACGATTTGTTGTTTGCTTCTCAAGTAAAAGTATTAGCCAAAAGAGCAAAAGATTTGCAGGAGCGCGCTACGCCAACCGGGTTAGAAGGTAGATTCAACGAGATTGATAAATTCTTTATTGAGAAAAATAAAACCTATTATCAGGTTGGGAAGAAATATACGGTTGTGAAATTATTTCCTAATAAAAAAAGTGATCTGCGTAAATATGTGCGTTCTCAAAAATTAAAATTCACTAAAAATAGAAGGGAAGACTCCATCGTAAAACTGGTGCGCTATTATTCTACCCTGCCGCAGTCCTCGTCATCGCAAAACTGAGCAAATTAGGTATATGCAACCAAGAGGATAGCTTACACTGTATGACCTATTTTTATCGCGTTTTTTTAATTATTTGTCTCCTGTGCGCAAGCAGAGCGAGCTATGCGCAAATATTTAATAATGAGAATGTTAGCGGAGATTTTAAAAATCTGAGCTTCGAACAGTTTGTCAAAGAGGTCGAGTCAAAAACCAGTTATCACTTTTACTACGAGCCAGCGGCAGTAGATAGCCTGTTGGTGACGTTGCAGGTTGAGGGAAAGCCCTTGGATGCCGTGTTGCCGCTGGTACTGGCCAAAACGGATCTGCACTTTTCGATCGATGCCGCGCATCGCGTTTTTATCACATCGGGAAAAGCCATTCAGCCCAATCTTCCCGATGACTTTTTTAAGCCGCAAGTAGCTGGCTCTGGGGTAGTTAGCCAATCAGCGGTAATTTCGGGTACTTCCGATGCGCCTCGTAAGTCGCATACCGCTAGCGCCGCCGAGCTGAAGCTGTATGAAATAGGGGCCGGGCGCCCCGATAATACCAAAGGCAAAGCAACGCTTGCTGGCCACATTCGGGAGTCGAAATCGGGCGAGCCGGTGATCGGCGCTTCTGTATTTATTGAATCACCGGCCATTGGGGTAGCTACCGATCAGTTTGGGTACTACTCGCTGACGCTGCCCGTGGGCCGGCACGAACTGAAAATCAGGGGAATTGGTATCAAAAATACCCGGCGCCAACTGGTGCTGCACAACGACGGCCAATTGGAAATAGAAGTGGAAGAGGACATTACGCCACTGAAGGAAGTGGTGATTGAGGCCGAGAAAGACAAAAACGTAGCGGGCATGCAAATGGGGCTGGAGCGGCTCGACATCAAAACCATGAAGCAGGTGCCCACCGCCTTCGGCGAAACGGACATTTTGCGCGTGGTGCTCACGCTGCCCGGCGTCAAGTCGGTGGGCGAGGGCAGCACGGGCATGAACGTGCGCGGCGGCGGTACGGACCAAAACCTGATCCTGTTTAATGATGCCACCGTCTACAACCCTTCGCACTTGTTCGGCTTTTTCTCGGCCTTCAACCCCGACATCCTCAAAACCGTCGAGCTGTACAAAAGCGCTATTCCGGCGCGCTACGGCGGGCGCTTGTCGTCGGTGCTGGACATTGCCACGCGCGACGGAAACAAAAAGCAATTTGCTGGCTCGGGTGGTATCGGCTTGCTAACCAGCCGCTTGACACTAGAAGGCCCGATTCTGAAGGACAAAAGCTCTTTTATCGTCAGCGGACGCAGCAGCTATTCTGATTGGCTTTTACACCAGGTACCCAACAAAAGCTTTAAAAATAGCTCGGCATCTTTTTACGATCTGAACGCGCACATTAGCCACGAATTTGACAGTAAAAATACGCTGTACGCCACCGGCTATATGAGCAGCGATAAATTTAAATTGGCTGCGGATACTACTTATAACTACGTAAATCAGAATGCTAGTCTAAAGTGGAAACACATTTTTAACAACCGGATTTACGGTGTTTTAACAAGTGCTTTCAGCCATTACGCCTACGACATTACCAGCGTAGAAAACGCAGTGAATGCATCGAGATTAGCCTACCGAATAAATCAGGCAAACGTTCAGGCGGACTTTAGTTATTTCCATAACGCCAAGCATACCATTGATTTTGGCACCAGCTCGATTCTGTATACGATTCAGCCCGGCAGCCTGCGACCACTGGGTAGCCAATCGCTGATTACCACGGATGTGTTGCCGCAGGAACGGGCGCTGGAAAGTGCCCTCTACGCCTCCGACCTGATTACACTGACGCCGCGGCTGTCGGTTTCGCTTGGCCTCCGCTACTCGCTGTATAATGCCTTGGGGCCCAGAAACATATACCGCTATCTGCCCAACGAATCCAGGTCGGAAAGCACCATTACTGATACGGTTTCTTACAAATCGGGTGGCATAATTGCTACCTACCACGGCCCCGAATACCGCATGTCCGTGAAGTACACGCTCTCCGAAAATTCGTCGGTCAAGGGCAGTTATAACCGCACCCGGCAGTACATCCACATGCTCTCGAATACGGCCTCAATGTCGCCGACGGATATCTGGAAATTGTCGGACTCGAATATCCGGCCGCAAATCGGCGACCAGTACGCGTTGGGCTATTATCGCAATTTCAAGGACAATACCATTGAAACGTCCATCGAAACGTATTATAAACTCATGCACGACTTTGTGGATTATAAAAGCGGCGCCACGCTGATTTTGAATCACCACATTGAAACGGATGTAATTAACGCCGAAGGCAAAGCATATGGCGTGGAAGTAATGGTGAAAAAGCTAACCGGCAAAATCAACGGCTGGATGAGCTACACCTATTCCCGCTCACTGGTGCGGGTAAATAACGCCATCACCAGCGATATGATAAATGGCGGCAAGTATTATCCCAGCAATTTTGACAAACCTCACGATTTCACTTTAATCGGTAATTATCGCTTTAGCCGCCGCTTTAGTACTTCGCTCAACTTTACTTACAATACTGGCCGTCCTATCACGCTGCCGTTGGCCAAGTATTACGATGGCAACTCCATCCGCGTATATTATTCGGAGCGCAACGCGTACCGCGTACCCGATTACTACCGCGCCGATTTTGCCATGAACATTGAAGGCAATCATAAAGTCAAAAAACTCGCCCACAGCTCCTGGACGCTGGCTATTTATAATATTACAGGCCGAAAAAATCCGTATTCGATCTATTTTAAATCGGAAAATGGCAAAATAAGAGGGTATCAATTATCGATTTTCGGTCAGCCTATCCCAACGGTCACGTATAATTTCAAATTCTAGATGAACCGGCAATATTCCTTTTTACGGCTAATACTATTCTGGTGTGTGTTGGTTCCCATAAGCAGCTGCATCGACCCTTTCGAGCCGGATGTAAAAGGAGCGCCGGAGAGCCTTTTGGTGGTAAGTGGATTTATCAACAGCACTGGCGTCAGTACCATCAAATTGTCACGCACTCAGAACCTCGCACAGGATAATAATCCGCCGGCCGAGTCGGGTGCTTCAGTTTTTATTGAGGAAGAAGCTGGTGCACGGTACGCGCTCGGTGAGGCTGTGGCCGGAACTTATTCGTCTGGTAATCTGATGATTAGCGCAGGTAAACGATGCCGATTATACCTCAAAACCAAGGATAGCAAAGTATATACGTCTGATTATGTGGCCATCAGGACAACCCCGTCGATCGACAACGTAGCCTGGAAAGCCGACGCTACAGGCGTGCGGATTTTTGTTAATTCCCATGATGCTAACAATCAGACGCATTACTACCGCTGGAATTATGAGGAAACTTGGCAGTACACTTCCGCATACAATAGCTCTTATAAATATGACAACGGCCAGATTGTAGAGCGGAATGAAGACATATACCACTGCTGGGTAACCGAAAAATCAACGCAGATTCAGTTGGGAAATACCACCCGTCTTAATCAGGACGTCGTAGCGGATTATCCGCTGACTTCGTTTTCGCCTACTTCGGTAAAATTGCGCTACAAGTATAGTATTCTGGTGCGGCAATATGCTCAGACGCAGGAAGAATACATATACTGGGAAAACCTGAAAAAAAATACCGAAAGTATCGGCACAATCTTCGACCCTTTGCCGTCGCAATTAACGGGCAACGTTCATAATCTAAGTAATTCAGCCGAGCCAGTAATTGGGTTCGTAGGGGCTTATTCTGTAGCCGAGAAGCGCATTTTTATTGAAAATAGTGAGCTGCCCAAAACTTGGAGAATGAGTACCGGGTACGAGTCGTGCTTGCCACTCGATACGATTAAGGTTTCGGAAGTTAAAAATTATTTTAATACTCCTAATTACTTGCCTGTATATCCGATATCGAATATGATAGGACAAATAATTGGCTATACTGGTGCACCCACCGATTGCGTTGATTGCCGGCGCCGGGGTACAAACGTAAAACCTGATTTCTGGCGGTAATGCACTTAGTTAAGTTCTATGATTTGTAATTATAAAACGATGCCTAGTCACAAAAAGACAGTTTGCTTTTTTAAAGTAATTGTTTTTTACTTATGTGGATCATTTTCATTTATTAGTGCTTTTGGCCAAACTGATTCTGTAAAAAATATTAATCAGCAGTTTGCGCGCTACAACCGAGGCGTGGTGCAGGAAAAGCTGTTTTTACACCTGGACCGTACCTGTTACGTGGTTGGTGATGTTGCGTGGTTTAAGGTATACGCTACTGATGGTATATCGCATAAACCTTTGGCTATGAGCAAGATAGCTTACGTGGAAGTATTTGATAATGAAAAGCATGCGGTGTTGCAAGGCAAGATTGCATTGCGAAATGCCACAGGCCAGGGTTCGTTTCAGCTGCCGGTTTCGTTGGTATCCGGCACTTATACGGTGCGGGCTTACACGAATTGGATGAAAAATTTTAGTCCTGAGTTATATTACCAAAGCACTATTGCCATTATAAACACTCAAAGCAATGCGGGCTTGAAATCAGGTGCTGATTCAGTAGCTTATGATGCGCAGTTTTTTCCTGAGGGAGGTAATTTGGTAGAAGATATTACTAGTCAGATAGCTTTTAAGATTGTTGATAGATTCGGAAAAGGAGTCGATGCAGAGGGTTTTGTATTGGATCAACAAGGCAAAAATGTCGCTCGATTTAAGTCCTTGAAATTCGGTCTAGGCCGGTTTACCTTTACTCCGAGCGGTGCTAACGCTGGGTATACTGCTGTCGTCAAAATCGCCAATAAGCAAATTCTTACGCGCAAGCTGCCAGTGGCTTACAAAGAAGGCTATGTAATGCGCCTGGATGAAGTAAATTCGGAGCAGCTTAAAATATCAGTTCAGGCAAAAGGAATATCTAGCACGGAGGAAGTTTTTTTGCTGGGGCACGTAGGTTCGCAAGTAGCCGTAAGTGCTAATATCAGATTGATGGATAATAGCGGTTCTTATTTATTTAATAAAAAAGAGCTGCCAGAAGGAATTTCTCATTTTACGCTTTTCAATGCGAAGAAAAAGCCGTTGTGTGAGCGCTTGTATTTCAAAAGGCCTGCGAAACGCTTGCTCATTACGGCGCAGACTGACAAACCACAGTATGCGCCGCGTGACAAAGTCAGTTTACAGCTTGCTACTACCAATTTGACGATGCAGGGCGTGCCGGCTAACATGTCGCTGGCCGTTTACCGCCTGGATTCTTTGACTACTGCAACTTACCCCAACATCAACAGCTACTTATGGCTGACTTCTGACCTGAAAGGTGCCATCGAGAGCCCGGACTACTATTTGACGAGTACTGGCACAGAAGCAGATGAAGCGCTTGATAATCTGATGCTTACGCACGGATGGAGCCGGTTTCGATGGGAGGATGTTTTGACCAATCAAGCGGTGACATTTGAAAATCCACCGGAGCTAAACGGCCATTTTGTGCGGGGGCGCGTTACGCACAGCACTACAGGTGCAGCAGCGCCCGATATCACTACGTACCTGGCGGCGCCGGGCCGCTACATTCGGCTGTATAACTCCAAGAGCAAAAGCAATGGGCAGATTCAGTTTGAGCTGAAGGATTTTTATGGCTCGCAAGAGCTTGTAGTTCAGACTGATACTAAGCGCGACAGCACATATCATTTCGAGCTCTTTAGTCCTTTTTCCGCCAAATATGCCAGCCCCATCCCAGCGCAATACCGGCTTTCGGAGCGCTTCAAAACGGATATTACGCAGCGGCATCTGGCGGCTCAGGTCCAAAACGCTTATTACAAGAAATACAGCACGTTATACAGAGTGCCGGCGCTGGACAGCGTGCCCTTTTATGGCAAGCCCAGCGAAACGTATAAACTCGACGACTACACCCGCTTTAAGGTGCTGGAAGAGGTAATGCGCGAATACGTGCCCGGTGTGCAGGTGCGGATTCGGAAGGATGGCTTCCATTTTATGGTGCACGACGATCCTAACCGCACCGTGTTTTACGACAACCCAATGGTGCTGCTGGATGGAGTTCCGGTCTTCAACATCAACAAAATCATGGCCATGGACCCGCTGAAAATCCAGCGGTTGGATGTGGTAACCAGCCGCTACTTTCACGGGCCGCTGGTATATAATGGGTTGGTGAGCTACAGCACATACAAAGGTGATCTGGACGGCTTCCAACTCGACCCACGCGCCTTGGTGCGGGATTACGAAGGTTTGCAGCTGCAGCGCGAATTTTACGCGCCGCGCTACGAAACGCAGCAGGAAAAACAGAGCCGCCGGCCCGATTTCAGGCAATTGCTCTACTGGAATCCAGAGATAGTGTCCGCGGGGAGCGGAAACCAGACATTGTCATTTTATACCTCCGATCAGCCTGGCAGGTATCAGGTTGTAATTCAGGGGCTTGCTCCGAATGGGCTGGCAGGCAGCACCAGTTTTACATTCGAGGTAAAAGGTTTACTATAGACAAGTTATGCAAGGGGGCGTTGGAATAGGGTAGGCTAGTTGCATGCCCTGGAACGTGAAGATTGCTTCTGCTCGCAACAAGCTTGAATTGCCTTCTGAAAAAACGCGTTCGCTTATTGGGTGGTCTGTTGTGTGAAAGCGCACGTAGTATAGTCGTTTACTTACCTACTACTTCACAACCAACTCATTATGGCAGGCAAACTAAGTGGAAAAGTGGCGATCATCACCGGCGCTAGCGCGGGCATCGGGGAGGCTTGCGCGCGGGCCTTGGCGGCCGAAGGCGCACATCTGGTACTGACGGCCCGGCGGCAGGAGCGGCTGGAAGCGTTGGCCGAAGAGCTTCGCGGCTCCGGCAGCCAAGTAGAACTCGTTACCGGCGATGCCCGCGACGAAGAAACGGCGCGCCAAACCGTGCAAAAGGCCCTCGACGCGGCCGGCCGCATCGATATTCTTATCAACAACACCGGTTTAGGTAATTATAAGAACCTTGTCGATACGAGCGCCGAGGAGTACGACGAAATGATGGATACCAACGTGCGTTCCACGTTTCTGTTTACGCGTCACGCCGTGCCTACCATGATTGCCCAGGGCTCCGGCACCATTCTGATGTTGTCGTCGATGGCTGGGGTGTATGGGTTTGCTGGCGAAGCCGTGTATTGCGCCACCAAATTTGCGCAGGTAGGTTTTGCGCAAGCCCTTGACAAAGAGTTGCGTCCGCATGGCATTAAGGTCGGTGCGATCTGCCCCGGCGGCGTCAAAACTGAGTTTGCGCTTGGCCGCGGACGTACAGAAGAGAGCGTAGCCCAATCGGGCATGTTAGAGCCCGAAGACGTAGCCGGTGCCGTACTGCTAGCCTGCACCCAATCAGCTAATTCTCGCATCATCGAGATTCAGATGCGGACAATGGCCGAAGCGCTTACTTAGTAAGTGTTTGAGTAGTAAATGGTTAAGAAAAAGCCCGCCCAACTAAGTTGGGCGGGCTTTTTCTTAACTCCAAAACGGTAAATGAGCAGGTACTTAGTTTTTGTCCACTACAAAACTGCTGCCGGTCAGGGCAACATCTGCTTTCACAACTCGGCCCTCCGCTACGGCTTTGCCTATCGGCTGGCCGCCTCCGGCAAAAATCTGTACCTGGCCCGGCACTTCAAGGCGTTGCGCTTGGGCATCGAGCAGCGAGAGTTGGCGCGGCGAGAGCGAAAACTGCACGGTCTTTTTCTCACCGGCTTTCAGTGGAATGCGTTGGAAACCCTCCAAAGCATGAATTGCGACGCGCCCTTTGGCGTCGGGGTGCTTCACGTAGAGTTGTACCACTTCCTCGCCGTCGCGCTTGCCGGTGTTCTGCACCTCCACGCTCACCGAAATAGGCTTGCCGGTTACGGCGCTCTTGGGGATTTTTAAGTTGCTGTATTTGAACGTGGTATAGCTCAGTCCATGCCCAAACGGATACAGCGGCGTGTCTTTGAAATAGCGGTACGTCCGGCCTTCCATGCTGTAGTTGTCGAAGGCGGGCAGCTGCGATTCCGATTTATAAAATGTCACCGGCAACCGGCCGGCGGGGTTGTAGTCGCCAAAAAGCACGTCGGCCAGCGCTGTGCCGGCTGCTTGGCCATCGTACCAAATATTGACAATGGCCGGTAGGTTAGTGGCTTCCCACGGCACAGCGATGGCGCTGCCCGTCATCATGGCAAATACCACGGGTTTGCCGGTTGAGTGCAGTACCTTCATCAACTCCGTCTGCACCTTGGGTAGGGCAATGCTCGTGCGGTCGCCGCCACTGAAGCCTTCGACCTTCACCTTCATCTCTTCGCCCTCCAGCTTCGGCGAAATGCCTCCCACAAACACGATGGCATCGGCATCTTTCACCTTGGCTAAAATATCCTTGTTATTCACCGGAACTACATGGGTGCCAGTAAGTTTTAGAATGCTGCGGCTTACGTTTTGGAAGTACTCCAGCTTCAATTCGTATTTCTTGCCAGCCTCCACTTTGGTGGTGTAGCGGTTGGTCGATACGCCTTTGCTGTCCCAGTTGTCGATGCGTTTCTCGCCGTTGATGAACAAGCGATAGCCGTCGTCGCCGGTAACCTCGAAGGCCATTTCCTCCGATTTATCGGGCGTGAAAGTAGTGGTATAGCGCGCCGACACATTTTCAGACAGCAAGCCGGGCGCAATTTCCATCTTCACGTTGGCTAGGTACCGGTCCAACCCCGCTTCCATGCGCGTGTGCACGGGTTGGCCTTCCAAGTTCGTGCCCTTGAAATACTCAGCCTGGAGGCCTTTCTGGCCGTTATACGACAGGTTTTTGTTGATATCGAACGGTTCGTAGACGATGTCGCTGGTGTAGTCAACGCCTTGTATGTAAGTTACCTCTACGCCGGGGCCTACTTTGGCCTTGATGCCTTCCAGCGGCGTCACGATGTCGGTAGGGAAGCCGTTGTAGTTGCCCAGCTGCACCGATTCGTTATCGGCATTGGGGCCCAGCACCGCAATCTTCTTGAGGGTTTTGCGCAGAGGCAACGTATTCTGGTCGTTCTTCAGCAGCACAATGGCCTCATGCGCCATGCGGAGTGCGTGGGCCTGGTGGGGCTTGCTTTCCACTACGCTGAGCGGAATCTGGGCGTACTTCACGCGCTCCACCGGATCAAACATGCCCAGCTGAAACCGGATTTTGAAGAGCCGCTTCACCGAAACGTTGAGCTGCTGCTCGGTAATCAGACCTTTCTTCACGGCGTCTACCAACGAGTTGTAGGTGAATAACTTACCCGTAGCACACTCGATGTCAGTGCCGTGCAGCACAGCGTTGGCCGCGGCAGTGGCCGCGTCGGGGTCGGTTTTGTGGTTCTGCCAGAAGTCGTTGATGCCGTCGCAGTCGGAGGTGACGTAGCCGTGGTACTTCCATTTCTTGTACAGAATGTCCGTCATTAGCTTGTCGCTGCCGCAGCACGGCTGGCCGGCGTAAGCGTTGTAAGCGCACATCACACCGGCCACTTTCGCATCCACGATTAGGTCGCGAAAAGCCGGTAAATAAGTGTCCCAGAGGTCGTAATCGCTGATTTTGGCGTCGAAGACGTGGCGTAGCTGCTCAGGGCCGCTGTGCACGGCAAAGTGCTTGGCGCAAGCCGTGATCTTGAGGTATTTCGGGTCATCGCCCTGAAAACCTTTTACCAGCGCCGAGCCCAACTGTCCCGTCAGGTACGGGTCTTCGCCGTAGGTTTCCTGGCCGCGGCCCCAGCGCGGGTCGCGGAAGATGTTGATGTTGGGCGTCCAAAACGTAAGGCCTTGGTAGATACCGCGTTCGCCGCGCCGCACGTATTCTTGGTGAATGGCGCGGGCTTCATCGGACGTGATAGTCGCCATCTTCAGCATGGCGTCCTTGTCAAACGTGGCGGCCATGCCGATGGCTTGCGGAAATACCGTGGCCTTAATGCTGGTGCGGGCCACGCCGTGCAGCGCTTCATTCCACCAGTTGTAGGCCGGAATGCCCAAGCGGTCGACGGCCGGCGCATTGTTCAGCATCTGCGACACTTTCTCCTCCAACGTTAACCGACCGACCAAATCATCAACTCGTTGATCTATTGGTGAATCCGGGTTTTGAAAAGGAAATTGCTCGGCGGCCGTGTGCGTAGTCTTGGCCGAGATAGGCGGGTGGCCCGGATTGCGGGCGATCATTCCGGTGGCGGTCGCCAGCAGCAAAACAGCTAGTAGTTTCTTCATCTCTCGGCGTGGGTTAGAGAGTGGAAAAATGGCTTGAGTTAATTATGTAAATAATTGATAATAAAGAGATTGTAGAATGGCCTGTAAGCAGATCGCCCGTGCAGGATTGCAACGGGCGATACTTTAACGATAAGCAGGCAGGGCCAAAAATCTATTGCTTGACGTAGGCGTCGATGGTTTCGATGGTGCCGTCGAGCTTGCGCTTCAACTCGGTGACCTTCACGTTGCGCAGCCACGTCTTGCCCGATAGTTCGGTGTCGTGGTAGAAGATGTACCACTTGCCTTTGATTTCGATAATCGAATGGTGCGTCGTCCAGCCTTGTACGGGGTTCATAATCACGCCTTTGTAGGTAAACGGCCCGTACGGCGAATCGCCCACGGCGTAAGCCAGGAAGTGGGTGTCGCCGGTAGAGTAGGAGAAGTAGTACTTGCCGTTGTACTTGTGCATCCAGGAGCCTTCGAAGAAGCGGCGGTCGTGGTCGCCGGTCAGCAGGGGCTTGCCGTTCTCATCCACGATTTTCACGTCTTTTACAGGCTCAGCGAAGTGCAGCATGTCTTTGCTGAGGCGCACTACTTTGGCGCTCAGGGCTGGTTCGGTGTTTTTGCCGGAGTCAGTTTTGGAGCCATTTGCCTCGTATTTGCCAGTGGCCCAGCGCTGCAATTGGCCGCCCCAAATGCCGCCAAAATACATATAGGAGTTGCCATCGGTATCGGTAAACACGGCTGGGTCGATGCTGAAGCTGCCCTCGATGGGTTTAGGCTGCGCCTTGAACGGGCCCGTGGGGGAAGTGCTGGTGGCTACGCCAATGTGAAACACATCCTGCTTGTCTTTCACGGGGAAGTACAGGTAGTACGTGCCGTTTTTGAAGGCTACATCGGGTGCCCACAGCTGACGCCCCGCCCACGGTATGTCCTTGATATCCAGGGCTACACCGTGATCGGTTACTTTGCCGCCGATGCTGTCCATGGACAGGATGTGGTAGTCCCGCATGGCAAAGTGGTCGCCGTTGTCGTTCTCCGGAATACCCGCCTCAATGTCGTGCGATGGATAGATGTAGATCTTGCCGTTAAACACGTGCGCCGAGGGGTCGGCGGTGTAGATGGTACTGATCAGCGGCTTTGAAATGGGTTTCGGCGCGGCGCTGGCAGCCGAGTCGGTTTTGGGTGCTTCGGCCGTGGTCGTGGTGCTGGTTTCCGTTTTGGAAGTGTTGCTTTGGCAAGCACTGGACAAGGCCAAGGGAGCCGACAACGCAAGCGCGGCAAACTTCAACTTGAAAAGGATAGGCATTTGGGTTGGTTTTTTGAAAGAATATACCGGCAATGTACAAGCGAATGCAACTAGTTTCTACACTATTTGCGCGCGCCGCTTCCGAAGCAAAAGTTGCAGCAGAAACGTTGACGGTCTTTTTCAAATATTTCCAACGGCCGCGAAGAAGGTGCATGCGGCAAATGCGCCGCATCGCGCGGTGCCACTTAGTCGTGGCGAAAGATAGAATATAATGGAATATTTATACACGCAACTATCAGATTAAGTGATAGTTACGCTTTCGGCGCTGGGTAAGGAGCCTAAGCGTCTAGACAGTTGTGTTCGTGCGGATGTTTTTCTCCAGCCGCTGCAACAGAGTCGTAATCTGGTTGGCGTAGGTATCCACCCGGTCCATGCCGGCGCGGGCTTCTTCGATGCGGCCGCGCTGGTACTGCGTCACCAAGTCGCGGCCCGCGTCCATCATCTGCTGCATGGCGCGCTCAATTTCCCGCACTTCGGGGTAGGAGCTGTACTTGGGCTTCACCACTGAGTACAGCCACTGGCCGAGCGGGTTTTCCTGCATCGAAAACAACGCTGCGTCCGCCTCGCGCACGCCGTAGAGCACCGAGCGCAGACGCGATTTGAAGAGCACCTGCTTGATGTTGGCCTGCTGAAAATCCAGGCTGGTTATGTCCATAACAAGCGGGCTTGGACGGCTTTCATGATCGTACCCATGGCCTTAAGAAGCGTCGTTAAGGCCCTCGTGGAAGTTTTCCAGCTTTTTGCGCGCCGTTACGACTTCCGTAACGTCGAAAGCAAACACAAACACGCCCACTATCTGGCCGCCTTCCTTGAAAGCTTGGTAGGTGAAATCCAGATAGATATCGTCGGTTTCGTTGGTGTTCGGGCGCTGCACCTTCAGCAGGATTTCCTTGCCAAAGAAGGTTTCGCCAGTCTGATATACCCGATCGAGCAGGGCGCTGAAACCTTGCTCAGCGGCTTCCGGAATGGCCTCCTCTACCGAGCGATTTAGGAGCTGGCGGTCGGGAAACAGCGCCTGATACATCGGATTGACAAAGTCAAACACGTGCTCTTTGCCCCGCAAAATGGTGATGAGTGCCGGCGCCTGCGTGAGCAGCGTCTGGAACGTTTCGTTCTGGCTTTCAACCAGCTGATACGCTTGGTACGACTGGTCGGAGAGGGCGGCTTGTTGTTCGTTGGCCTGCAAAAGCTCCTGCACCAACGTTTTCTGATCGTGAATATCGACGCTGCAGCCGACCCACATGGTGGTTTGTCCGGTTTCGTTGAAGCGTGGTACCCCCCGTACCAATAGCCAGCGGTAGTGCCCGTCGGCGCGGCGCAGGCGGTACTCAATCTGGTATTCGCTGCCGGAGCGGACGGCCTGCTGCCAGGATTGCAACACGCGCTCGCGGTCGTCGGGATGCAGGTTGTCGGTCCAGCCCCAATCGTTCATGGCCTCCGGGGTCAGCCCCGTAAACTGTAGGTAGCGGGGATTGCTGTAATCGGCGCGCCCGTCGGGAAGCGTCGTCCAGACCATAATGGGCAACGACTCTAGGATAAACTGCGAGCGGTTGCGGGCTTCTTCGAGTTCGAGCGCGACGGCTTCGGCGCGTAGCGCGGCTTGGTGCTGCTCGGTTACGTCTTGGGTGCGTTGCAGAATGTATTGTAGCTGGCCCTGCTCGTCGAGCAGCGGGTAGTGCGTGGCTTGCCAATAGCGCTCCTCAAAGCCGCCTCCCAGCGCGGCGGGCCGCTCGAGGTCGTAGCGAATCAGGGGCATGGTGTGCGGCTCCAGATGCTGCCGCACGTGCTCGTGCGAATTGGCAATTACCTGATATTCATTCTGATCGGCCGCTGGGAAAGCCTCAAAGAAAGGTTTTCCCACTACTTCTGCCCGGCTCTTCAGCGACACCTTTACATGGTTGTCGGAGTTGTCGGCAATGGTGCCGTCGGGCAGCAGTAGCAAATAATTGTCGGGCAAAGACCGAAACAGCGACTGATAATTGATCGGAGAAACAGAGGAAGCCATAGTAGCAGAAGAATCTAAAAGGCGCAGCAAATCCACAATACCCAACGCGAAACAGTTACGCGGAGCAAAGCTACCGATGTTGCCGGGGATTATACCGGTTGTAAACCGGCGTCGGGATAATAAAAGTCGGGTGCCGCTACATCAGCCGCAGCCAAGAGCCGGCGGTGGCAATGTCGTCGAAGGTCAGCACGATTACGCCTGCGTTGCTGTGCTGCAAGGTCAGGTCCGTAGAAAGGCGGCTGTAGATGTTGGGCGAGTACACCCACGCAAAGTATTGGCAGCCGGCTTCGGCCATCAGCGGGAGCCACACCTCGCCGCCCCACACCGAGGCATCCGACCACATGGTGGTTACCAACGTATTGTCATTCAATACTTTAGTGCACTGCTCGTCTTTCAGGCACTGCAGCATCTGCATGGCGCCCGTCGTCACCGAATCGTAGTCTTGGGGGCCGTGCCAGTCAACGTGCAGCCACTCTTCGGCGTAGTCGTAGTAAATGCTAATGGAGTCGGTTTCGTATAGAAGGCGTTTGGCCATAGCAAAGGAGTATGCAAGGTTGACCGATACGCAAGCTGGGCCGTTGGGTTGGGTATTGGTGCTACAATTTTAAACCACAGCCGCACCGGCCGGCCCCTGCTCAGCCTGCCCGAATTACTGCCGAGCTAAGTATCTAGCTGATAAACAGGATTTTACTAAGATGGCGCTGGGCATCATATCGGCTAGATGGACATAAGAAAAGCCCTGACTTTTTGGTCAGGGCTTGAAAGTGAATCTGTAAAAGAGAAGCTGGTCTTATTCTTCTTTTTCCTGCTCCGTTGGGCTGAGCAGCTCATGCGTTTCGCGTCTTTCGGGACTAAGAATAAAAATGAGCCCGGTGAAAGCCAACAATAGTATTGGCAGCGAAGGAAGGAGGTCGGTCAT
This sequence comes from Hymenobacter sp. BT491, assembly GCF_014349165.1. Taxonomy (NCBI): domain Bacteria; kingdom Pseudomonadati; phylum Bacteroidota; class Cytophagia; order Cytophagales; family Hymenobacteraceae; genus Hymenobacter; species Hymenobacter sp. BT491. The sequence goes on from NZ_JACSJJ010000001.1 coordinate 898,398, forward strand.
TAGGTCTTAGGCGTTGGGTGGGAGGAGAAATATAACGGAAGCGTTGAAAAACATAATAAAATCTGTTTTTTCCTAATGCGTTACTTTTTTTTGTCTTTCTGTTGGCGGTTAGACCTGTCCCTGCTGAACAGTTATTTATTTAATAGTTTTATAACTATATGATTTACACATACTTATATACGAGGTAAGATTGAAAAAAGATGTGAAGAAAATTGATATTAAATCTGGCGTTTTAGCTGCAACATCGTGCTAAACAAGACACCGTCGGGCCGCCGTACTACCACCGGTATGGTGCGGCCATCCTGCGAATGGAACAGATGGCTTAGTTGAGAGAGGGTATAATCGCTGGCCGGCAACACGTTGATCGAAACAATCTCGTCTTCGGGATGCAACCCCGCCTGGGCCGCCGCCGAATTGGGGTCGATGTGGGAGATGATGTACTGCCGGTACTGCGGGCCGGCGGCCATCAGCTTGAGCCCGGCCATATCGTACTCGAAAGGTGCGCGTTGCAAGCGGTTGGGCCGCAAGTAGAGGCGGTTGTGCGGATAGTCAATTACTGGGTCGAAGCGGCGCAACAGGTCGAAACCCACGTTGCCGTCGCGGGCGATGTTGATGCGCTGGCGCAGGTTGCTGGAGTCGGGGAAGGAGGCCAGCAACGACGACACCCGGTATTCGCCCAGCGAGATGGTATTGACGCGGCCCACATGGCCGGTAATGAGTCCGCCGAATCCGCGGCCCAGATCTGTGCGTAGCCGCTGAGCTGGCAGCATAATCGCCGACGAGCCGGCATTGGCTTCCAACGATAGAGCGTGGCCCGCCCCTGTGTCCACCATGAGCCGTACGGGTTGTTCCAGCAGGCTCGTAATCGCAATTTTGGCACTGATATAAGGTTTTTCGTCCTCCAACTCCAAGGGCAGGCTCGACCATTTTTTGCCTTCGGGACCTTGGTAAGCCGCGGGGTCAGTGAGGACAAGCCGGCCCGGAATGGGCTCGACAGCGACCACAAAGCTGCTGAAAAAGTCGTACCCCATTACACCATGAATGGGTATCCCCAGGCTGCCGCCTAAGTCCAGCGTGTTATCGGCAAGGATGATGAACACCAGCGAAGGAGCCTCTACACCACGCATTTCCACGTGCACGGGGTTTGTGCGCAGAGCCGTGACGGGAGCTTTGGTACCGACGCCAGCCACCGCGTATTGGTGATTCGTCGAGATGCCCACCAAATCGCGCAGGCCGGCATCTGTGATGATGGAAGTAGCCGTGCCCGTATCCAGGATGAAATTGAAAGGACCTTTGCCGTTGAGCTTGGTTGATACTATAATCAGGTCATTCTGGGCAGCATACGGAATAGAGGCCGTCTGCACTCCCGCTTTCTTGAAGTGAAACGCCGGAATCTGGGCGCTGGCCTGCAAGCACAAGCAATAAGCAGCCATTAGTAGTAATACCTTGATTAATAAGGTTTTATATAAAAGCCGTTTCCTGCTTTCAGAGTAGGGAGAAGTCGGTTCGGATCTGACGAAATGCAGGGAAGCTTGTTGCGCGGATTTGGCTTTGTTTGGTAGGAATAAACGCGAACCAGTACACATCGGAAGGGAGTTTAGAGTCTCTATCTGGAGCGGGTCGCGGCCTCGGTAGCCGGACGTGCGAACCAAATTCGACTGCATAAAAACTGCCTTTGGCGGCCTCCTTCAACGGATATTGTGCAGAGTGAAGGAATTCTGGTTTGACCTGTTTCTTTTCGCGCTCAGACGATGGTGCGCCGTTAAAGTGAGTTTCGACCACTTCGTTTGCCCCCGGCAACAGGCGAAATACATTAGGTGCAAAACCGGGGTGGAAGAGCAGCGTCAGCTACACCTCAACAGTAGGGGCTACACGCCCAAAAACCCGCTTTCGGACGAGCTGTGCACTCATAAGGCAAAAAGTGCATGTTAAATAACTACTAAGTCGCTCTGCATAATAGGGTGGGGGAAGGAGGTGGGTTATCTGCTCCTTGGCCAAACTATTCTTCCGATAGGTTGGCGGAATAGGTCCTGATTTTTCACCCATTCCATTGCTACATGAAAAAAATCCTACTTATGAGCATCCTGCTCATGGTCAGCTTCTTACACGGAGCTGTTGCCCAAAGTCGAACCATCTCGGGGCGGGTAACGGATCGGCAAACGGGAGAAGGGCTGCCCGGTGTAACGATCTTATTACAAGGTACTTCCAACGGTGTCTCGACCAACGCCGATGGTACCTACACCCTGAGCGTGCCCAGCAGCGGCGGCACCCTCACGTTTAGCTCTATTGGCTATGTTAACGTCGACCGCGTGATCGGTACCGATAACCAGATAAACCTGGCGATGGCGCCGGATACCAAGCAACTGCAAGAAGTAGTGGTGACCGGCTACGGCGGCTCGCAGGATGTGAAAGACATCACGGGCTCCACGGCGAAGATCTCGGAGGAAAAGCTGCTCAACCAGCCCGTCCAGAGCTTCGATCAGGCCCTGACCGGTCGGGCCGCAGGCGTGCAGATCACTAACCCCGGCGGCGCGCTGGCCGACGGTGTGGCAATCCGCATTCGCGGGGCCAACTCCATCAGCAACAGCTCGCAGCCGCTGATCGTGATCGACGGCGTGCCCACCAACCAGATCAACAACGCCAACCAGTTCAACACCGGTAACGGCACGCGCTACAACACCCTGGCCGACATCAACCCCAACGACATCGAGTCGGTGGACGTGCTGAAGGACGCTTCGGCGGCGGCTATTTACGGCTCGCGCGCCGCCAACGGCGTAGTCATCATCACTACCAAGCGCGGTAAAGCCGGCCAGAATCACGTTTCGGTGAACTCGTATGTGGGTGTTAATGAAGTGGTTAGAAAGCCAAAACTGCTCAACGGCGACCAGTTTATCACCATCCAGAACGAGAAAGCCTTCAACCGTTTTGGCGCCGGTACGCCTACTTCGGTCATCGCCCGCGACACCGATTTTAACGGTGATGGCAAGCCCGACCGCACCGACTGGCTCAAGGAAATTTTCCGCCGCGGCTTTTCGCAGAACTACCAGGTTGCCATTTCGGGCGGCTCCGATAAAGCCAGCTACTACGGCTCCGGCGACTGGACCGACCAAAAAGGCGTGCTGGTAGCCAACCGCCTGCGTCGTGGTTCGGTACGCCTGAACCTCGATCTGCAACCGACTAAGTGGTTGAAAGCCGGCATCAGTTCGAGCTACGCCAAAACCCTCAACAACGGCGTGCTCACCGACAACTACCTGGCCGGCGCTACGGTGTCGGGGTATAATGCCGCCCCGATTTTTCCGGTGCGCGATGCCAGCGGCAACTATTTCCTCGATTCGTTCGGCAACCTGGGCGGCGATGTGTTCACCATTGGCACAACCAACTACCCGTTCTACCGCACCTATCGCCTCAACGCCGTTAACCACCCCAGCGCCGTACTTGCCTACCAGCGCAACGACAACACCTCGCAGCGTTTGCTGGCCAATGGCTACGTAACCGTAGAGCCGCTGAAGGGGCTGAAGTTGACGAGCCGCTTCGGAGCGGATTATTTGCAAAACTTTGAGGATCAGTACAGTGATCCGCGCTTGTCGGGCCTAGGCCGCATTCTGGGCGACGGTTTGGTACAAGTAAACGACTTGCGTCAGAACCTCTGGAACTGGGCCAACTTCGCCAACTACACCCATACGTTCGCCGAAAACCACAACATCGACCTCACGGCCGGCGTGGAATATCAGGTAGAAACGCAAACGCAGATCAGTACCTACGCCGCCAACTTTGCCGATCCTAAGTTCAAGGAAATCCTGTCGGGCCTCTCGACCGAGGCATTGCAGGCCGACGGGTCGCGCTTCTCGCGGGGTTTTGAGTCGTACTTGGCGCGCGCCAACTACTCGTTTGGCAACCGCTACTATGCTTCGGTAAGCTTCCGCGCCGATGCCGACTCGCGGTTTGGTACCAACAACCGCCGCGGCTATTTCCCCGGCGGCTCCATTGGGTGGCGCCTGACGGAGGAGGAGTTTATGAAAGGCCTCACGTTCGTCAATGACCTGAAGCTGCGGGCCAGCTACGGGGTAGTCGGCAACTCGGCGGGTATTGCAGCCTATGCGGCCCGTACACAAATCGGGGCGGGGCAATATGCCGATATCAACGGTCTGAATATCACGCAAGTAGGTAACCCCGACCTGGCGTGGGAAAAGTCGAAGAAGCTCGACATCGGCGCAGATATTTCGCTGCTGACCGACCGCATCGGCATGACGCTGGACTACTTCGATAATAACATCAGCGACCTTATTCTGGACGCGCCGGCGCTGCGCACTACAGGCATCCCAAACCCGATTGACTACGTGCGCACCGTGGTTACCAAGAACATTGGTTCGATGTATAACCGCGGCTTCGAGGCCACGATAAACACTACCAACTTCCAGACCAGCGACGGTTTCCGGTGGACTACGGCGCTGAATTTTACGGGCGTCAAGAACCGCATTACGTCGTTGGCTACCAGCTTACCGGTGCCCGAAGGCCAATCGGCTAACCCCAACGACGTCGTATTTCAGAACCAGCGGGCCAGCGTTGGGCGGCGTTTGGGCGTGTACTTCCTGCCGGAGTGGGCGGGCGTAAACCCCGACAACGGCAACGCTCAATTCCGCGATGCCAACGGCAACATCAAGCAGTATGATGCGGTGCAGCGTATCTGGCTAACGGCTACCGGCGAACCGACTACGCCCATCAGCACCAGCGATTTCAAATATTCCGAAAAGAGCGGCTACCCAACGTGGTTTGGTGGTTTTGATAACACCTTCTCTTACAAAGGGTTAGAGTTAGGCGTGTTTTTGCAGTACAGCGGCGGCAACTTGCTCTACGACGCCACGCGCGCCGGTCTGCTGACCAACTACTACAACAACAACATCACCGAAATGCTGGACCGCTGGCAGAAACCCGGCGACCAGACCAACGTGCCCAAGCCGGTGCTCCAAGACAACGTTTCGACGCAAGCCTCGACGCGCTGGCTTGAAAAGGGCGACTTCCTGCGCATGCGGCAAATCAGCCTGGGCTATAACCTGCCCAAGGGCGTGCTTCAGCGCTTCAAACTGAGCAACGTGCGTGTGTACGGACTGGTGCAAAACGCCTTTGTGATAACGGGTTACAAAGGCACCGACCCCGAAGTCAACTCCAACCGCGACAATAGCAACATCGCCTTTGGCGTCGACAACCGCGCCGTGCCGCAGCCGCGCAGCTACACCGTTGGTCTGAACTTAAGCCTATAATGGAACTCCTTTCCCTATGAATACGAAAAAGCACTTGTTTTGGAAAGCGGCCGTAGCGGCCCTGTTGCTGGCTACGGCCCCCAGCTGCGAGGTTCTCGATCAGGACCCACCGTCAAGCCTGACTCCCGAAGAGGCCTTCTCTACGCCCGAGCGCATCGATAAAGCGGCCATCGGGATGTACGATGCGCTGCAAAACCCCGAGTTTCTGGGCGGCCGGGCCTTGATTTACAGCGACGTACGCTCCGACGATACCGATCCGTCGCCGTACTTCAACACCATCGCTACGTTCTCGCCGCAAGCCAATGATATTCAGACGACTAATGGCTGGACGGGCGGCTACCGCACGATTTATGGCGCCAACTTTTTCCTGCAAAACTTCGAGCCAAATGCCAGCAAGGTAACGCCTGCCTTAGCAGCGCAATACGTGGGTGAAGCCAAGTTCATCCGGGCGCTGACCCTGTTTACTTTGGTGAATCTGTACGCGCAGCCTTACAATTTCACCGCCGACGCCTCGCACCCCGGCGTGCCCATTCAGCTGACTGCCCCCGACGCGGCTTCGGCCTACGATGCGGCTCAGCAGCTGCCGCGCGCGTCGGTGCGCGACGTGTACACCCAAGTCATTGCCGACCTGACGGATGCGGCCGCCAAGCTGCCCACCGACTACGACGACCCCGACTACTCAAACATTGCTCGGGCTACCAAAGGCGCAGCGCAGGCATTGCTCTCGCGGGTATATCTATACAAGGGAGACTATGCCAGCGCCGCTACCGCCGCCAATGCTGTCATCACTTCGGGCTTGTATCATTTGAATGCCGATCCTGCCACGACATTTGCGCCACCTTATAATACAGCGGAGTCCATCTTCTCGGTGGCTAACAACATCAGCGATAACCCCAACACCAACAATGCGATAGGGCAGCACTATGGCCCCACCGGCCGCGGCGATATCACCATTGGGCCTTACGTTGCCATCCCCACCACGCTGTTCCCCGCCAACGACAAGCGCCGCACCGAGCTGGTGACGCTGTCGGGCGGCATTCCGTACACCGCCAAATTTGCCAGCATCGGCGATTGGGTGCCGATTGCGCGCTACCCAGAGGTGTTGCTCACCCGCGCCGAAGCGCTGGCCCGCACCACTGGCGTTACGCAGGAAGCCGTGACGCTGCTCAACCAAGTGCGCGATCGCTCGAAAGGCGCCGGCACGCCTTCGTATACGGTAGGTAGCTTTGCTGCTGCCAATGCTCTGATTACTAGTATCTTGCTGGAGCGGCGCTTGGAGCTGGCTTTCGAAGGCCATCGCTATTACGACTTGCTGCGTACGCGCCAAGGTGTGCCTGCCCGCGGCACGGCCCCGGCGGTGCCTTATGGCGACAACAAGCTCGTACTGCCCATCCCGCAAGTAGACCTACAGAACAACCCGAATTTGCAGCAAAACCCTGGCTATTAAACGCTTACAGCCTACCAAAACAAGAGCCCGGTCGTTTTACGGCCGGGCTCTTGTTTTGTAATATATTGATAGTCAAATGATTATGCTGATCAAAAAGAATCTCTTTTAGCGAAGAAAGTGAAAAGCGCGCCTGGTCAAGCAACAAACAGGATTCGTCATCCTGTTGGTCAAATCTTGAAACTCACTCACCAGATTTCAAGATTACCGCGGGGTTGCAGCCCCTCGCACTTACCGGGCGCGCTTTTCTGCATCTGTTCATGACCCTCTCTAAAAAGACAAACATCATCACAAGCTGCCTTTTCCTGATTTACCTATTGCTACTTGCGGGACACGAACCTGACACAAAGATGAAGCAGTTGCCTGCTACACGTACTTATAGATTATGTGAAGTGCTCCTACTCTTTTTTAAAGCGACGTTTTGCTGATGTCAACGTACGAGCCGAATACTTTAGTGTTTGAATATTCAGATAAATAAAAGCGTTTACGGCAGACAACTGCCTGATTCAGGTATCTTTAGAAAGAAAGGCTTTTACGTTGTCGCGGTAAAAGCGCGTCCATTTGAGGCAATGGCCGCCGACCAGGCGCACGAGGTATTCGCCGTTGAAGTAGGATTCGAGCTCCTCAATGTAGTTGAGGTTGACGATGTAGGAGCGGTTGATGCGCGTAAAATCGGCCGGGTCGAGGCGTTGCTCCAGCTGCGTCAGGCTCTCATATATAGTGTAGTTACGCTTGGCCGTATGCAGCGTGATGTAGTTGCCATCAGCATCGAAGTAGAGAATGTCGTCGACTTTGATGAAGAACATCTTCCGCTGGTCTTTCACCAGCAGGCGCTTTATATAGGCCCGGCTGGGCTGGCCTTCGCTCAGCAGGTTGTGTAAAAGTTGATCTACTTCCCGGTGGTTTTGCTGGGCCAAATCGGTTTTTACCCGGCCAATAGCTTGTTGTAACTGCATGGTGGTAAAGGGTTTAACAAGATGGTTTGCACCGCTGGTTTCTAAGTGCTGCTGCACGTAGGAGTCGGGGACAGTAAGAAATACCAAACACGGCTGGTAGTGCAGCCACACTTCCTTCAGCACGCTAAAGCCATCGAGGCGCGGCAGCTGAATGCTCAGAAATACAATCTCCGGCCGGTGCCGCAGAATATGAAGGGCCGCTTCGGCACCATCAGAGGGGCTCTCAAGTAGTTGTGTAGCAGGTAGTTGGTCCAGCGAGCGGTGGATGGCTTGGTGAGTAAGCTGCTCGTCGTCCACGATAATTGCCTGATAGTTCATCCGAAAAAGTCACAAGGGATAGCAGATAGGTAGGAGAAGGAAAGTTTCGGCTGAAGATCTGCGCTGAGGCAGGCTTCCTGTATGGAAGGAGGGAGGCCAAGCCGCGTGGCCTTCCCAACCGTGCGTGGTCCAGAAGAGCGCTCCGCCCGCCTTTGTTTCTGCCTCACGTAACCTCGTGTGTGCCCATGTGCTTTCATGCGATGAGGCGAGTTTATGGCGGAAGATCAGTTACTAAGCAGGCATGAAATACTCTTATCTAGTGGAATGACTGCGCTTTTTTGGAAGGGTTGCAGGAAATCGGTGGCATAATGCGACAGAAGACAAATAAATACGAATTGTTTCGTAAAGCAAGATATACGAAGGGATTCGTAATCGTGTCGTTTCCTACGAAATTTTTCGTAATGTCTTCTGCCAGATTGTTCGGTCGCGTCAGAGTAGGATAGGGCTGCGGTATGGATCTCGATCATCGTAGCGACGTCCTGATCGGATGGTTAGAACACACTATGAGCTTGTGCTCTTGTTACTGGTGGGCACAAAGACGCTTCTCATCTCCTGATCGTCTTATCGGCGCAACAAATTTTGGTGTTTTACTAGGAATGGTCCAGCTTGAGCTTAGGATTTTACCATCTTCACTAGGCTAAAATTCAGAAGCTACTAAAACGATTGCACACGGTGCAAATGGCAGATTATCAGGCTAATCAAGGTATATTTTGAAGTTGTATTTTACCTGACGTTAAAAAATGTTATATAAATTATTGTTTAAACTATAAAAAATGATGACCTTTATGGAGTGATCTACGTTATAGGCTCATTCCCCAAACAACTGATCTGATCGTCTGACGCTTATTCTACCACCGTTTATGGAACGCTACAGACATTACAATGATGCATCGCGCTTCGTCCTGCCCATTGTTGATGGCGCCCTGATTTTTGGAGCATTCCGACTATCTGGGTTTATCGTGCAAGGTAACTGGCACTTTACTGGTTATTACCCCTTCTTCTTTGCCATTTTCACGCTGTTGTGGTGGCTGTTGTCGGGGCAATTTGCCAACATCTACCGCGTCGACCGGCTCATTACGTATCCGGAGAAGCTGCTGTACCTGATGCGCACCTTCTTGCTGCATGCCTGCTGCGTGCTGGCCTGCGTATTGGTGCTGGAAATGTACTGGATACCTTCCCGCTACATCTTCTTGGTATACAGCCTCTCGTTGACGCTGGTCGTGACTGGTCGTTTCCTGATGACGTTCTGCTATCGGGCTTACCATCAGCACATTGCGCGCCCTAACAGCCGCTTCGTGATTGTGGGCGCCGGCAACAGCGCGCAGGAGCTGTACCGCTTCTTGGCCTCGCACGACCCCGTAGGAAACCAATTCCACGGCTTCTTCACCGACGACAACCCTCCAGCGGGCTTGCGCAACTTGGTGCGTGGCAACTTGGCTGAGCTAAAAAACTACTGCCTCCGCGCTCAAATCGACGAAATTTACTTTGCGCTGCCCCTCGATCAGCGTCATCTCATCGATGAGCTGTCTTCGTTTGCCGACGATCACTTCTTGTCTTTCCGGATTGTGCCCGACTTCCGCGGTACTGTGCGCAAAGACGTGAATGTGTATTTCTACGACCACATGCCTATCCTGACCATCCGGCACGAGCCGCTAGGTATTCGGGCCAACCAGATGCTGAAGCGGTTGTTTGACATTGCTTTCTCGTCGGTGGTGATCTTTGGCATCTTCCCATTTGTGATGCCTTTGCTGGCGCTCTTGATTAAGCTCGACTCACCCGGTCCGGTGTTCTTCAAGCAGATGCGTCCCGGCAAACGCAACCAGCTGTTTCCGTGCTACAAGTTGCGCACCATGCGTTCCGACCACGGCCAAACGGAGTTGCAGGCTACCAAATCGGACCCACGCGTAACTCGGGTAGGGCAGTACTTGCGCAAATACAACCTCGACGAACTACCTCAGTTCTTCAACGTGATGCTCGGCCATATGTCGGTTGTAGGGCCTCGTCCTAACATGGTGTCGCAGTTGGAAGAATATTCCAAGCACATTCGCACGTATCAAATGCGCCACGCCGTAACCCCCGGCATCACGGGCTATGCTCAGGTGAACGGCTACCGCGGCGAAACCCGCGCAGAAGGTTCTATGGAAAAGCGCATCGAATATGATCTGAAATACGTAGAGAATTGGTCTTTCGGCCTCGACCTGAAAATCATCGGCAAAACCGTATGGAACATGGTGCGCGGCGAAAAGAACGCCTACTAAAACCAGTAAAAATCTTGATAGAAACACGTACTTATTAGCTTTCATTACTTTGTAAGTATCTGATGGCCAGCACTTTATAACTATATAAGGTGCTGGCTTTTTTTTCGGGATTTTTAATTATTATTTGTTGCAATGCTAGCTAAGTACCCCGTTCTGGACTTATCGATATCGACGGGTAAGTCTTCGGAGTTTGTTGATACCATTCTTCGCTTGGGCGCTGCCCGGTCCTCCGCCTACGTTTGCTTTGCCAACGTACACATGCTGGTAGAAGCCCAGCGTGACCCCGAATTTCGTCAAGTGCTAGACAACGCGGCCATCGTTTCGCCCGATGGCAGCCCGGTGGCGGCTGCGGTCGGTTGGTTCAACGATACCAAGCAGGAGCGCGTAGCCGGTATGGATCTGCTGCCAGCTCTGCTCGAGGAAGCGGCCAAGCGCGGCCAATCGGTTTATTTCTACGGCACTACCCAAACCATTTTGGATGCTATGGTAGCTCGTGCCAAGCGCGAGCTGCCCGCGTTGCGCATTGCCGGCATTCACTCGCCGCCTTTCCGGCCGCTCACGCCCGAAGAGGACGCCGCCGAAGTGGCTGCCATTAATGCCGCCGACCCTGATCTGGTATTTGTGGCGTTGGGCTGCCCGCGTCAGGAGCGCTGGATGGCTGCCCACCAAGGACGTATTCGGGCTTGTATGTTGGGTGTAGGGCAGGCATTTCCGGTGTATGCGGGCTTGGAGCAGCGTCTGCCGCAGTGGGCCCGCCGCCTGTGGCTGGAGTGGGCCTATCGGCTGTGGCTGGAGCCGCGCCGGTTGTGGAAGCGCTACCTAGTGACTAATTCACATTTTGTTTATCTGATGACTCGCCACACCCTTGCCAACATGGGCAAAGGTCGCCGTGTATCCGTTTAGCCGGAGTCACGTATAAGCCGCCGAAGCCCGTAATGGGCTAAAAAATTTCATACTCGGCCGGTGCTTAATATAACAAAGACCAGAACTTGCTGCGACAACCTTGGAACATATTCAGGGTCAGTGCTATACAGTACAATTTTTAATTGTGCTTTAATGTCGGAAGTTGCTGAGTTATCCAAGAATAAGTGCATAAACCACGTTAAGAATTGACCTTTTGAAAAAATTGTTACTATTTTATATTGACATTATTATAATAATATTTATCTTTCAACAAACTTATATCCATCCATCCAAGGCTGATTTGTGTGGATTATGCCTTTGTTAAGCTTCTCTTCTCTCACCCCCTTATACCTTCTCATTGCACTTTATGAAAGCAGTAATTCTGGCCGGCGGTTATGGCACCCGCATTAGCGAGGAAAGTGGCGTTCGGCCCAAACCGATGATCGAAATCGGGGGCAAGCCGATCCTGTGGCACATTATGAAAATTTATGCGCACCACGGCATCACCGATTTTGTGGTGTGCTGCGGCTACAAGGGCTACCTGATCAAGCAATATTTCGCCGATTATTTCCTGCACAACTCCGATGTTACTTTCCGGATGGACCGCAACGAAATGCAGATCCACCGCAATAATGCCGAACCTTGGACTGTAACGTTGGTGGATACCGGTCAGGAAACGATGACCGGTGGCCGCTTGCGCCGCGTCCGCGAATACGTAGGCGACAGCACCTTTTGCATGACCTACGGCGACGGCGTGGGTGATATCGACATCACGGCGGCCGTAAAGCACCACCGCGAACAGGGCGTAATGGCTACGCTCACGGCAGTGCGGCAGCCCGGTCGCTTTGGGGTGTTCAACCTCGGCGAGGGCTCCGACAAAGTAGGCAGCTTCACCGAAAAGCCCGAAGGCGGCGAAACGCCTTGGATCAACGGCGGTTTCTTCGTGCTGGAGCCCGGTGTATTTGATTACTTGAAAGGCGATGACACTATTTGGGAAAAAGCACCGCTAGAGCATTTGGCCTCCAATGGCTTACTCGGTGCTTATCGCCACACGGGTTTCTGGCAGCCCATGGACACGCTCCGCGATAAAAACATGCTTGAAGAAATGTGGCATGCCGGCAAGGCGAAGTGGAAGGTATGGAGCGACAAACCCGCTACTGCCTCCTCCGACCCGGTCATGGCCGAAATCCTAGCCACGCCCGTTGCTGCCCCAGCCAGCGAGCGCGTAGCTTCGCCCACTGTTCTTAACTAAATACTATTTCATGCTAACTGCTTTCTTGATAACTAAAATATAACTATTTGGTTATCAAGAAGATACGTAGATGTGTTGCGCGCATCTGCTAACTGGTTTCTGCTTCTTGTATATATGAAAAACATCAACCGCATCCTTATTACCGGCAATATGGGCTACGTGGGGCCGGGCGTGGTACGCCACCTGCGTCAGCAATTTCCTCAGGCTGAGCTTATCGGCTACGACATGGGCTATTTTGCTCATTGCCTGACCGGCGTAACGCGTTTGCCCGAGTCGCGCCTCGACCGTCAGGTGTTTGGTGATGTGCGCCACCTGCCCACCGAGTTGCTGCAAGGCGTAGACGCTATTGTGCATTTGGCTGCCATTTCCAACGACCCCATGGGCCAGACCTATGAGGACGTAACGTTGGAAATCAACCACCAGGCCGGCATCGGGCTGGCGCGCCGTGCCAAAGAGGCCGGCGTAGGAGCCTTTGTTTTTGCCAGCAGCTGCAGCATGTATGGCGCCGGTGGCGAAGGTGCCAAAACCGAAACGTCGGATCTGAACCCGCTCACGGCTTATGCGCGCTCCAAAGTAGCAAGCGAAAAAGACCTCGCGCCTCTCGCCGACGATAACTTCACCGTGACCTGCCTGCGTTTCGCAACGGCTTGTGGCTGGAGCGACCGCGTACGGTTAGATCTGGTAGTCAATGACTTCGTAGCCGGTGCCGTAGCAGGTGGTGAAATCAACATTCTCAGCGATGGTACGCCGTGGCGTCCGCTGATTCACGTGCAAGATATGGCCCGCGCTATCGAGTGGGCAATTGGGCGGGAAGCCAGCAACGGCGGCAACTTCTTGGCCGTCAATGCCGGTTCTGATCAGTGGAACTACCAAGTAAAAGAGCTTGCCGAAGCAGTGGCCGCTGCCATTCCGGGCACGCGCGTGAGTCTGAACGCCGCCGCACCGCCCGACAAACGCTCCTACCGCGTAGATTTCAGCTTGTTCCGCCAGCTCGCACCTAACCACCAGCCCCAGCGTACGCTCGCCGACACCATCACGGAACTACGCGATGGCTTGCTCGACATGGGCTTCCGCGACGCCAGCTTCCGTAGCTCGCAGTTGATGCGCCTGCGCGTGCTCACGGCCCTGCGCGACAGCGACCAGCTCAACGAAGACTTAGAATGGAATGCCACATTGGGCGCCACCGCTAAGTTGCAGTCCGAAGCCGTGCTGGAAACTCCTGCTGCCTCCGTGGCCTAATATTTGTACTTCAAAATTTCGCGTTCTTTACCCCGTTTATTGCCCCCGTTATGATATTTACCGAAACCGAGCTGCCCGGTGCCTTTATCATTGACTTAGAACGCATGTCTGACGACCGTGGCTTTTTCGCCCGGTCGTGGTGCGAAGATGAATTTGCTGCACACGGCATTCTAATGCCGCCTTTGCAGGCGAATGTTTCGTCTAACCCCCGGCAGGGAACGTTGCGGGGCATGCACTACCAGTTGCCGCCCCACGAGGAAACCAAGCTTATCCGGTGCACCCGCGGTGCCATCTACGATGTGATAGTCGACCTGCGTGAGGAGTCGCCGACTTACGGAAAATGGATAGGCGTGGAGCTCACAGCCGATAGCTTCCGGATGCTGTTTGTGCCCGGTCGGTTTGCGCACGGGTTTATTACGTTGGCACCCAACACCGACGTAACCTACCAGGTATCGGCCAAATACGCGCCCGGTGCTGAGCGGGGCATCCGCTGGAATGATCCGGCCATTGGCATTAACTGGCCGATTCAGCCAGAGATCATTTCGGAGAAAGATCAAAATCATCCGAACTTCACGTTGCTCGTACCAGATTCAATTAAAAGTTAATCCGATCAGTTAGTAAACGATTGATTATCAATGAATTAGTTGTTTGCTCAGATGCCGAACGCAGAATTTAATCCTACTTTTTTAGTCGCTTCAGATGCTTATTATAGATAAAGCGCTTGCCGAGCGCCAGCGGACCGGCAAACCTATCCGGGTGGCCATGGTGGGCGCCGGATTTATGGCGCGGGGTGTGGCCCGCCAGATCTGCTGCTATGTTCAGGGGATGGAATTGGTTGCCATCGCCAACCGCACCGTTGATAAAGCCCGACAGGTCTACGCGGAAGCCGGTGTAGCCGATTTGCAGGAAGTAACCACCGTAGGGCAGCTCGAAGAATGCATTGAACGTGGACAGTGTGCCATCACCGACGACGCTTTGCTGCTGAGCCGCGCCGCCGGCATCGATGCTATCATCGAGGTAACCGGCGCTGTCGAGCACGGGGCGCAAGTGGTGCTCGAAGCTATTCAGCACCGCAAGCACATTATTCTGCTCAATGCGGAGCTCGACGGCACCGTTGGCCCTATCCTGAAAGTATATGCCGACCGCGCCGGGGTAATCTATACCGTCGCCGATGGCGACCAACCGGGTGTAACGCTCAATCTGGTACGTTTTGTGAAAGGGCTGGGTATCAAGCCGGTACTGTGTGGTAATATCAAAGGACTGCACGATCCGTATCGCAACCCGACCACGCAGGAGGGCTTTGCCCGCCAGTGGGGGCAAAACCCCAGCATGGTGACCAGCTTTGCCGATGGCAGCAAAATTAGCTTCGAGCAAGCTGTAATTGCCAATGCTTTAGGCATGCGCGTAGCTCGCCGCGGCATGCTCGGACCTACCGTGGAACCGCGCACGCCCATCACGCAAGCTGCTAACTGGTATCCGCAGGAATTGCTGCTTGACGGCGGTCCTGGGATCGTTGATTATGTAGTAGGAGCTGAGCCTGGGCCGGGAGTATTCGTGCTGGGCACCATCGACGATCCGGTGCAGCAGCACTACCTAAATTTGTACAAGCTGGGCACGGGCCCACTATATTGCTTCTATACGCCGTATCACCTTTGCCACTTCGAAACGCCAACTACGGTTGCGCGGGCGGTGCTTTTTCAGGATGCAGCATTGGCTCCGCAAGGTGCTGCTACTGTGGAAGTTATCACGGCTGCTAAAGTTCAGCTCCATGCGGGACAAGTGCTCGATGGAATTGGGCACTACCATACCTATGGTCTGGCAGAAAACGCTGATATTGCTCATCAAGAAAATTTATTACCCCTGGGGGTGGCTGAAGGATGCGTACTCCGCCACGATGTGGCCAAGGACCAAGCGCTTACTTACGACGATGTCATTTTGCCGGAAGGCAGGCTTATCGACCGTCTGCGGCGTGAGCAAGCCGCTTACTTCGGCTCGGGCGCAGAGGCTGCCGTCGACATTGAGCATTTGACCTTTGACCCAGCAACCAAGCTATAACGCATCTTTTTCTATCTTACCGACATGGATCAACTCGCTTCTGCTCCTCCTGTTCTTGCAAAAGAATCACTCTTTCCTCAGTCGAGTTTGAATATATTCTCAGCTCCCCTCGCAGATAGCAGCGATCCGGTAGAACCGCCTGCAAGCCCGTGCCGTTTCTGCGGCTCTCCCCTCGATGTAACGCTCGTAAACCTAGGGACTTCGCCTTTGTGCCAAGACCACGTACGTCCGCATGAGTTCAACCGGGCCGAGTCGTTTTACCCGTTGCATGCCCGTGTTTGCCGCAACTGCTTCTTGGTGCAGCTCGATGAGTTTGTGAGCCCGGCCGAAGTGTTCAACGATTACGCATATTTCTCGTCGTATTCGGCTTCGTGGTTGCGTCATGCAAAGAAATACACTGATATGGCTGCGGAGCGCTTCGAGCTGAATTCGAAAAGCCTGGTGGTAGAGGTGGCCAGCAACGACGGCTACCTGCTGCAATACTTTGTAGAAAAGGGAATTCCGGTGTTGGGCGTTGAACCTGCTTCCAACGTGGCCGAATACGCCCGCGCTAAGGGAATCAACACGTTGGTCCGCTTTTTCGGCCTTGAAACGGCCCGCCACATCGCGGCTACCACGGGCCAGGCCGACCTATTGCTTGGCAACAACGTGCTGGCGCACGTCCCCGACATCAACGATTTCGTGGCAGGCATGCAAGCCCTGATTAAGCCCACGGGCGTGATCACAATGGAGTTTCCGCACTTGTTGCGGTTGATGGAAGGCAACCAGTTCGATACGATTTATCACGAGCATTTCTCGTACCTGTCTTTTTACACCGTCGAGCGCATTTTTGCCCACCACGGCCTCACGCTCTTCGACGTAGAAGAACTCTCGACGCACGGCGGTTCGCTGCGTATTTTTGCTCGCCACACGGCCGACGAAACCCATCCTGTAACGAAGCGAGTAGAGGCTTTGCGCCAGCACGAACTGGAAGTTGGAATAACGGACTTGTCGTATTACACTGATTTCGAGGAGAAAGCAAAAGAAACCAAACTCAAGCTGCTTGAATTCCTTATCAAAGTGAAACGGGCCGGCAAAACGGTAGTAGGCTATGGCGCGCCCGGCAAAGGCAACACATTGCTCAACTACTGTGGCATTCGCACCGACTTTTTGGAATACACCGTCGACCTGAGTCCCCACAAGCAGGGGAATTTCCTGCCGGGTACGCGCATTCCGGTGTGCCACCCCGACCGCATCCGTCAGACCCGGCCCGATTATGTGCTGATTCTGCCTTGGAACCTGCGTGAAGAAATCATGGAGCAGATGAGCGACATCCGGGAGTGGGGCGGACAGTTTGTGGTGCCCATTCCGGAAGTGAAAGTGTATTCTTAACCGGAAAATATGCTTCAACACTACACCTAAAAGCTTCGCAGGAAAAGTGAGCGGGATCGCAGCTTTTTTGTAAGTAATTGATTAAGTATTAGTTATGTAAATATGCAGTTCTCAGAAGGTTCGCGACCACGGCTTTTCTGAGAACTGTTTATTTATGGCTCTGTATATGCTCGGCTTGGAATTTACTCCTGTTTCCAGTGTTGTTCCCGCTGCTGCGCCTGCAGATTTGGGTACGTTGTTGCATGCTTTGTTGCTGCGACTATACCCCATCTGTCGGAGCATTACGGGCAACGGCGTACGGCAAACGCTGGCCATTTTGCGCGAGCAGCTCCCGAATCTGGTGGTCCACGAAGTGCCCAGCGGTATGCCCGCTCTGGACTGGACGGTGCCCCCAGAATGGAACGTGCGGGAAGCCTGGATAAAAAATGCTGCTGGTGAGCGCGTTGTCGATTTTCGAAATCATAACCTGCATGTATTGAACTACAGCACGCCCAAACAGGGCTGGGTGCCGATTGCTGAACTGCGCGAGCATCTGTTTTCGCTCCCCGCGCAACCCGATCTGATTCCGTACCGCACTTCCTATTATAATCCGAACTGGGGCTTCTGCTTGTCGCACAATCAGTTACAAACGCTGAATGAAGCCGAATACGAAGTGTGCATCGATGCTACACTCGATTCCAGCGGCTCGCTAACGTATGGCGAACTGCTGGTACCTGGCGAGGTCGAAGACGAAGTCTTGATTTCGTGTCACTGCTGCCACCCGTCACTTGCCAACGACAACCTTTCGGGCATGGTGGTGGTGGCCGAACTAGCGCGGCAACTAAGTGAGCGGCCACATCGGCTTTCGTATCGCTTTGTATTTGGTCCCGGCACCATCGGGGCGATTACGTGGCTAAGCCGGCAAACGCCCGATGGGTTGGCGCGCATCCGGCACGGCTTGGTGGCAACGCTGCTCGGCGGCGAGGGCGCGTTCACTTACAAGCGTTCGCGACGCGGCAACGCCGACATCGACCGGGTGGTAGCACACGTACTGCGCACCGGCGGATACGCACACGAACTGCGCGGCTTCATTCCGTATGGCTACGACGAGCGCCAATATTGTTCGCCGGGCTTCAACTTGCCGGTAGGCTGTCTATCGCGAACGCCTTTCGGGGAGTTTCCGGAGTACCATACTTCTGCCGATGACTGCGAGTTTGTGCAACCCGCCCAACTCGTCGGGTCGTTGGCTTTGTATGAGCGTGTAATAGAGGTTTTGGAAGGCAATCAATATTACCAGAACCTCAGCCCGTATGGGGAGCCGCAACTTGGCCGTCGGGGGCTATACCAAGCCATCAAAAGCCAAGCTAGCCCTCGTGAAGCCGAAATGGCGTTGTTGTGGGTGCTCAACCAAGCCGATGGCACGCACGACCTGATTGCTATCGCTGAGCGTAGTGGCTTGTCCTTCAATGTGATACACGAAGCTGCTACCCAGTTGCTTGCCGCCGGCTTGCTGGCGGAAAAGGCATCGGCGCTGTCCGAGCCGCCACCTTTTTCCTGAACTGACCAGAGCTGGTGAAGGCCGGCTTGCTTTTTATCTGCGTTGCCATGTCCGCTTCTCCTTTTTCTGAGTCTTCTGCTGCTGGTATAGCGGCCGAATCCGGTACTACTCGTGCTTTCACCCAGTCGCAGGCGTTGCAGGCTCGCTTTCACGCGGCCATTCCCGGCGGCAGCCATACCTATGCCAAAGGCGATGACCAGTTTCCGGAGTTTATGCCACCTTATCTGGTGCGGGGGCAAGGCTGCCGGGTATGGGATGTTGATGGAAATGAGTACGTTGAGTACGGCATGGGCCTGCGCTCCGTAACCTTGGGACATGCCTATGCACCAGTAGTACAAGCTGCGCAAAAAGCGATGCTCGACGGCGTTAATCTGGGCCGCCCGACGGTCCTCGAGTTAGAAGCCGCCGAGGATTTCCTGCGCACGGTGCAGGCTGGTGAGATGGTGAAGTTTGCGAAAAACGGCTCCGATGTTACGACGGCCGCCATCAAACTGGCGCGGGCCGCTACGGGCCGTGATCTTATTGCCATCTGTGCCGATCATCCATTTTTCTCCACCGACGACTGGTTTATGGGGAGCACCCCGGTGCGGGCCGGGGTGCCCAATGCCGTGCGCGAACTCACCCTATCCTTCCGCTACAACGACTTGAGCAGCGTCGAGGCGCTGTTTTTGCAACATCCCCGGCAGATAGCGGCCTTGATATTGGAAGTTGAAAAAGACGTGCCGCCCGTGCCGGGCTTTCTTGCCGGCTTACGACAGCTCTGCGACCGCGAAGGCACGGTGCTGATTTTTGACGAAATCATCACTGGGTTGCGCTGGCACGTAGGCGGCGCACAGGCCGTACACGGCGTTCGGCCCGATTTGAGCACGTTTGGAAAAGCACTGGGGAACGGGTTCAGCATTGCGGCTCTCACTGGACGCCGCGACCTGATGGAACTCGGTGGATTGCTCCACGATCGTGAGCGAGTGTTCTTACTGTCAACTACTTACGGCGCCGAATCGCATGCCTTGGCTGCCATGCAGGCCGTACTCGAAACCTACCGGCGCGAACCCGTTATCGCGCACATGTATGAGCAAGGCGAACGGCTGCGACTGGGTCTCGAACAGGCCGCCCGCGACCAGCAGGTAGAAGATTATTTTCGGGTATTTGGGCCAGCCTGCAGCTTGGTATACGGAACGCGCGACGCAGAAGGCAAGCCTTCTCAGCCCTTCCGGACGCTGTTCTTGCAGGAAACCCTGCGCCGTGGCCTGCTGCTACCGTCGCTTATCATCAGCTACGCGCACAAGCCCGCCGACGTTGATCTGACGGTTGAGCGCATTCACGAGGCGCTGGGGGTTTATCGCCGGGCTCTCACCGATGGGGTTGAGGTATATCTGGAAGGGCGGCCGGTGAAGCCGGTTTATAGGACTCACAACTAGCTGGCAATCAATTACTTGAGAATTTGTGTCGCTAACTTTAACACGCTTAATCTCCAGCTAAAAACCGTCGGGCTTCCACCAATACTACTTGGTGGAAGCCCGACGGTTTTTAGCTGGAGATTAAGCGTCTATGTACTGCTCAATAGGCGAGCGCTTAAGCGTTTACGAGCTGTTCTGCCCATTCTGTCAGGGCATAAACTGATTTGATGCCTTCTTGCAGCGGAATGGAGGCGCGCCAACCTAGCGCATTCAACCGACTGACATCCAAAAGCTTACGAGGAGTGCCATCGGGCATGAGTGCGTTGAACCGCACTTTGCCCCGAAATCCTGTGATGCGCTGGATAAGCCGCGCTAAGTCGCCGATGGAGATATCTTCGCCCGTCCCGATGTTAATGGCGTCGCTGCCGTTGTAGTGCAGCATCAGGTGCAGGCATGCATCGGCCAGGTCATCAACGTGCAAAAATTCGCGCCGCGGGGTGCCCGTGCCCCAGACCTCTACAATAGATGCCTCCTGCTCGACAGCCGTGTGGAACTTGCGGAGCAGGGCCGGTAGCACATGCGAGTTCTGAAGATGGTAGTTGTCGTTGGGCCCATACAGATTGGTCGGCATAGCCGCAATGAAGGAGCAACCATATTGCTTACGGTATGCTTGGCAAAGCTTAATGCCCGCAATTTTGGCTACGGCATAAGGTTCGTTAGTGGGCTCCAGCAGGCCCGTGAGCAGATATTCTTCCCGAATGGGCTGCGGCGCCAACTTCGGGTAGATGCACGAAGAACCCAAAAACAAAAGCTTCTGAACGCCGTGGAGGTAACTTTGATGAATTACATTGCTCTCTATCAAGAGGTTATCGTAAAGAAACTCGGCTGGGTACGTATTGTTGGCATTGATGCCACCTACGCGGGCTGCGGTCAGGAATACGTATTCGGGTCGTTCGGCCGCGAAGAAATCAGCGACTGCTGCTTGGTTGCGTAAGTCCAGTTCGTCGGAAGTACGGGTGATAATATTCGTGTAGCCGCCAGCTTGCAGCCGGCGTAACAACGCCGAGCCTACCATTCCCCGATGGCCGGCAACATAAATCTTTGCGGAAATTTCCATTCGTAATGACAACTGTGAGTGAGGGCGGAGAAGAAGGGAACGATGGTTATTCGTCGTGAAGAAGTACCGCGTGACCCGCTTCGAGCAGGTACGCATCGCGGCGGAATAGAGCCAAATCGGCCTGAACCATTTCCTGAACCAATGCGGCCAAGTCATAGCTTGGCTCCCAACCTAATTGGGTTTTAGCCTTGGTTGGGTCACCGATGAGCAACTCTACCTCCGTTGGACGATAATAGGCGGGGTCGATGGCTACAAGGATCTGGCCGGGTAAGAGAGCAAACTCTGGGTTGGCACAGGCTATTACATAGCCGGTTTCTTCGACACCTTCACCGCGAAAGCCTAGTTCTATTCCCAATTCGGCGAAAGCCAAGCGCACAAATTCACGCACCGTAGTCGTGACGCCGGTAGCGATGACAAAGTCTTCGGGCGTTTCCTGCTGCAACATTCGCCACATGGCTTCTACATAGTCTTTGGCGTGACCCCAATCGCGCTGAGCATCTAGATTGCCCAAAAACAATTGTTGTTGTAGCCCCAGCGCGATGCGAGCTGCCGCCCGTGTGATTTTGCGCGTCACGAAGGTTTCGCCCCGGCGTGGTGACTCGTGGTTGAACAGGATGCCGTTGCAGGCATACATACCATACGCTTCGCGGTAGTTGACTGTGATCCAATACCCATAAAGCTTAGCCACCGCGTAGGGCGAGCGCGGGTAGAAGGGCGTGGTTTCCGATTGCGGCACCTGCTGCACCAAGCCATACAACTCGGAAGTCGAGGCTTGGTAGATTTTGGTCTTCTTCGTAAGGCCCAGAATCCGAACTGCTTCCAACAGGCGTAGCGTACCTACGCCGTCGGCGTCGGCCGTGTATTCGGGCGCGTCGAACGACACCTTCACGTGCGACATCGCACCCAGGTTGTAGATCTCGTCGGGTTGCACTTCCTGCACAATCCGAATCATGTTTGTCGAGTCCGACAAGTCACCAAAATGCAGCTTAAAGCGCACATCGCTTTCGTGTTGGTCTTGGTAGAGATGATCTATGCGGTCGGTGTTAAACAAGGACGACCGGCGCTTGATCCCGTGCACTTCGTATCCCTTTTCGAGAAGCAATTCGGCCAAATAAGATCCATCCTGGCCGGTTATGCCAGTTATTAATGCCTTTTTCATGAAAGGGACAGATGTATTTATAATTATCTTAGTAACAAATATACTTTTATTAGGTAATAGTGCAAATAAATGAATGAAAATTAAAAGCTTTCTTTGTTCATAATCTATCTCTATTAGAAAGAAGAGGCGCTTACTGTTTCACAGGTGCTCACTTACAAGAGAGAAAGCAACGAAAAAGCCTGACGTATACTACGCCAGGCTTTTTCGTTGCCCTTAGGTCTAATTAATGGCCCGAAGGCATCGAACGGTTTATTTAACCAGCTTGATGGTCTTACCCGTCATACTTCCCGAAGTGAACCGGAGGTAGTATTGACCGGTAGGCAGATCTACACTGCTAAGATCCAGTGAGTTCTGCGCAAGTCCGCTGTTGACTGCGAGCGAAGTGCGGTACACTTCCCGGCCCATCTGATTAATCAGGGTGACGCCCATGGTTTCAGCAGCCTTTACATCGGTAGCTACCGTGACCTTATTCACGAATGGGTTTGGATAAGCCGTGGCAGAGGCAGTTACGCCAGCAGTTTTAATGTCGGTGGTGGTAAGGCCTGAGGTAGAGGCTTTTGTAATAACTTCCACGCCCGAGAGGTTAGCATCACCACCGGTGGTCGTGATGCGGATCACACCGTTGGTAACATTCGTTGCGAAAGGACCAAGTTTGCTCCACTTACCAGCTGAGCCGCTCGTGTAGTTAGCTACCGTTTGTCCGTTGATCATCATGCTGAACGTCTGCGAGAAGTTGTCTTCCCATACGTATACGTACACGTCGTAGGTGCCATTCGGTACGCTGCTCATCTGAACCACTGGGTTTTTAGACCAAAGTGAGGAGCGAATCATTTGAGCGCGAGCAGCATCAGTAGAGGGCGTCAGGGGGACATTTTGAGCCGAGAAAAAACCACCGGTCAGTTGTACGTTGGCAGCTCCTGAGCCAGCTTCCCACTTGTTGCCGTCGATCGTGAGAGCACTGCCACCCAGGTTAAGAGCCCGGTAGAACTTGTTGGTAATCACAGCAATAGGAGCAACTACTTGGGCGGAGACAGCGGCGGAAGTGGTGGCGGCGCCGGCGTTGTCGGTGGCGCGGGCCGTGAAGCTGTAGGTGCCGGCCGGGGCGTTGGCCCAGGTGAAGGCGTAGGGCGCCGTGGTGGTTTCGCCCAGCTTGGTGCCGTTTTGGAAGAACTCGACCTTGGCCACCGTGCCGTCGGCGTCGGCGGCTTTGGCCGACAGGCTCACCGTCGTGCCCGACACGGTCGGGGTCAGCGCCACCGTCGGCGCTTGGTTTGCAGGAGCAGGAGTTGGGGTTGGAGCAGGTGTAGCTGTTGCGGCACGGAATAAGGCCGAAGCGGGTACCGTTTGCTTGCTTACCCCCGGACCTTGATAGCTCACAGCCAGCGTTTCCTCGCCACTGTTCTCAAAGAAGGTCACGGTCAGGGCATGCTTGCCCGCCTTCAGGCCGATGACACCGCCGCGCTCTTGTGCAGCGTGAATACCGTTGTTGTCGACTACCAACTGGCTGCCGATAAAGAGTTGGCTGCCGTCGTCGGAAGAAGTATAGAAGGTGTACTCGCCGTCGGTGGGTACTTCGATATAGCCCGTGTAGCGGAAGCCAAAGTTGTCGTTGCGGTTGCGCGGGCTCAGATCGAACGTAGACACGGTGCCTTGCTTCACGATGGCTTGACCGTTGAAGTCAGGCAGGCCGCTCCAAGTGCCTTCGTGGTAGCTGTAGGCCAAGCCGTTGACTACATTGCTGGGGTTGTCAGCTGGGCGCAGTGCTACGAGAGTAGGAGCGGGGGCCGCAACTTGGGCGGAGACGGCGGCGGAGGTGGTGGCGGCGCCGGCGTTGTCGGTGGCGCGGGCCGTGAAGCTGTAGGTGCCGGCCGGGGCGTTGGCCCAGGTGAAGGCGTAGGGCGCCGTGGTGGTTTCGCCCAGCTTGGTGCCGTTTTGGAAGAACTCGACCTTGGCCACCGTGCCGTCGGCGTCGGCGGCTTTGGCCGACAGGCTCACCGTCGTGCCCGACACGGTCGGGGTCAGCGCCACCGTCGGCGCCTGGTTTGCAGGGGCTTGCGCAATCGTATTAGCGGCCAGCGGGCCTAACGTAATGGCTTTGTTGCTAACCTTAGTTAACCATGAGGCATACTCATCCTTCTCAGTCTGTAGGGAGATAGTGCCTGCTATTCCCTTGTTGTTTACGTTGGTATGTATGTTTCTGAACCAGAAGTCGTTACGACCATTGTACACAGAGGTCTTAACATAGCCAACTTGGTTGTCGTGGAACGAGATGTTGAAGAAGGTATCGCTGACGTTGACGTTGTTATCGACGCTGTTAACCGAGAACATACCCACGTTTGACGACTGCAAATACTGACCGTTAGCCAAGTAACCACCTGATACTACGCGGTTGTCAAATACTTCGATGTCATGGCCGTTCGCAACGGCCACGCCGTAGTGGGTCGTGCCGATAATCTGATTGCTGTAGCATTTGATGAAGCCGCTGGCATCCACAAGCGAAGTTGGGTTGCCGTCGCCGAGCATGATGCCGCCGCCGGTATGGCCAGGGTCAGTGGCTACTACCGGATAGCTGCCCTGAATCAAGTTATCATGAATCAACAGGGGGCTGTCGGAAGTGCCGTTCGATTTGAAAATGTTGATGTTATCCTCAACAAAGCTATTGTTAGCCGTATTGATAACCTCGTTCCAACCGATCTCCATGCCTCTTACGCCCTGGGCGCTATTGAGCTGGATAAACTGTGCAAATGCGCCGCGCGTCGTGCCGGGGAAACGACCGTCGATGTTACGCGCTTGGTTGTAAAGAACCTTAACAGATTGGTTGGTGCTGCGGTCGCCGGCGTAGCCAGCGATGTAAATACCAGCCGTCTGCTCCATATAGTTATGTTCCAGACGAACATTCTTCACTTTAGCCGACTCGAAAAAACGACCAGGGCTGTAGCCGCTGACATTAGGAGTGAGGCCGTACCCCCGGGTGTTCCGAATGGTCACGTCGCCGTTTAACATCGACATCACCAGATGACCGCGGCTCCGAATCACCGAATTTTCGATGATTACTGGCTCACTCGTTTCAATTTTAACGGCTGCCGTTTTGGAGTCTTGGCTTTCCCAGTTTCCACTGTAGGTGCCACCTTTCGTGATGGTGATAGGACCACTGTACGTCACGTTCGGCGACTGCGAATGGGCTTGTTCTGCTACAGGACCCATCAGCAGGATGAGCAGCATTGCCATTACTGACCCGTAGTGGGGGAGTTGGGATACTAACTTCTTCATTAGGGGGCGCAATTGTACTTTTAGAGTTTGGGTTCGGAACGATGGGGATGTAGCCGGCTGGGCTACATTCCGGTAGTCAGTGCTTCTGCTCAAAATTTCTAGGTTATTTCAAATGCTTACTTCTCTTCTTGCCAACTGTGCAATTGAACTTCGAGGACAAAGCTAAGAAGTAATACTTGGACTGGAAAGTCTAAATGTTATATTCTTGAACTGTTTGTCAATTATATGAAGTATTAAAGATTATAACAATAATGTGGCAAAATAAATTTTAAACGCTCTAAATGATGGTATTTATTTAACTATTCTAATACACGTTCAAAATTATGTTATAGCCTATCACGGATATATTAAATTAAAGTGGATATTATGTTTTTGTACTTTTATTATAATGAGATGGAGTATAATTTTTAAGGATGCTCCAAACGTTCAAATTGACCGAATAGTATGTTTGTTCGTTTTGTCGTTGGTGACGTGACAGACCTTTTAACTCGGTTTTAACTTTTTTAATATCACGGCACTATATATCGTTTCGCCAACGCTTGAGGTGGCTTGGGAAAACCCTGGTATTCGCCAGCAAAACAATCTGAACTAATACCAGAGGCAGCAAGCTCTTGGTACAGGTTCGCTACCACATCCAAAGACTTAGGGTATAAATAAAAAAGCAGCTTCCCCTCCCTGTATTAGAGAGGGGAAGCTGCTTATCGTGGACGCGGTTGGGGTGTAAGTGCCTGTACTAAAGCGGTCGTTTACAACGGTTAACGCAGAAAATAGCCTACAATGCGGCGTGCGTAGCCATTAACTAAGAATAACGGTAGGTAACGTGGTGGGCAGTTGCGGCGCGCAAATCGTGTGAAGTCGCGCAAGTTGGCACCACCTCGGATACTGAACAGGTGGTTGTAGTAATTGCGCAGGCTCTTTCGCTGGCGGTTTTGAGTGTCGCCGCTTTCTTCAGGATAGGTGCCCAAATGGGCATCGAAGTTAAGATAGACCTCAAAGCCGGCCAGCCGGGCTTGGTGGGTAAAATCGTAATCGGCGTAATAATGCGGGAGAACTTTCTCGGCAAACATCCCAATCCGATCAAACACTTCCCGCGGAATGAGCAGGCCACGGCCGGGCAGGTTTTGGGTACGGTGCAAGCCGCGGCGTTGCTCGGGCGTTAACTCATGGAGCAAGTTGCGGAAGCTGCCCGTGCGCCAATCGAGCCAGCCGCCGCCATAAATCGGCTCTTGGGTGCTGGCATCCAACTCGAATGCGCCGTAAAGCGCCGGTGGACGGCTTTCGGCAGCTTCCATCATGCGTGCCACAAAATCTGGGTAAGCCACCACATCGTTGTTCATGGTCATACACCACGTGGCGCCTTGCTCTAGCGCGTAGCGAAGCCCCAGATTTACGCCAGCCGTCCAAAACAAGGAGCCCGTACCAGGCAGCACAATCACTTCCGGGTAATCGGCTGCGAGAGCAGTAGCAGTGCCATCCGTTGAACCGTCGTCTACGATTACCACCCGAAAATTCGGGTTGGTTTGTTTGCGTAGCGAATCGAGGCAGGCACGGGTATACTTAAGCCGGTTGAAAACAGGAATGACGATGTATAACATAGTAGGCAGGGGCAAAAAAATAAATGGGCCAGAAGCTAGCTACTGGCAATGGGGGCTGTCGGCGGAGCGCTAGGCTGGGCTTCCTCCTGAAGTTTAGGATCAGCGGTACCGTAAAGCCGGAGCAATTTGGAAAGGGAATCACGCATTGAGTAGTGCTTTTGAATAAACTGCCGAGCGGCTGCTCCGTACTTAATACGTAATTCTGGCGACTCAATCAGCTCGTACAGAGCCTCAGTTAGTGCCTGGGGGTTTGGCGGTACGCACCGGCCGGTTTGGCCGTCTTGTACAAGGTCGCGCAGGCCATAATTGTCGTACACGGCAGCAGCCATGCCGCAGCTCAGCGCTTCGAGCAGCGAAATACTAAGTCCTTCGAACATGGAAGGCATGACGTAGATATCGGAGGCTAGCAACGCCGTGCGTACGTCATGCAACTGGCCTACAAAGCGTACAATATCGCTTAAGCCAAGCTCTTGAGCCTGCTTTTGCTCAGCAAGATGTGTTTGTCCTTCGCCTACGTGCAGGTAAAGCAGAGGGCTCGAAACCTTCGGGCGTAGTGCAGCAAGTGCTTCGAGAATGGCGCCGTGATTTTTGATGGCTGAGCAACCCCCAACCGAAATAAGTACAACGGTCCCGTCGGGTACTTGGTAGTGTCGGCGCGCCGCAGTCCGCTCTTCGGCATTTCGGGCGGGTACGAAGTAGCTCTCGTCGAGCCAGTTGGGTACCAGCGTGGTCGGATTGTGGTAAGTGATTTCTTCTACCTGTGCCACTGAAGGCCCAATGGCTGTAAACCGTGCACCCAATTGCCGGGCAATCCAACGGTATAGCCCGCGCCGCATCCTGACCTGTCCTTTGAAAGCAAATGCATTGTGCACCGTCGAAACCAGATGCGGCACACCTGCCAGGCGTGCTACCAGCAAATACCAGAAGAAATTCTGCTCGGTATGATTGTGTACAACTGTGAATTTTTGCTGCCGCAGAAAGCGGTACAGCTGCCATAAATGTCCGATCGAATAGTTTTTGAAGGGTCGATGGTGCACCCTGAAGCCCGCTGCCGCCAGCGTATCGGCGTAGTCGCCTACCTCCGAACCGTCAGCGAGCATGTGCTGCTCATAGCCCTGCGCATTCACGGTGGGTGCAGCAAGGCGCAGCATTACTTCGGCGCCGCTAAAACGCAACGCGTGAAGTACATGCAAAACTTTAGGGTTGTGTTGAGAGTGCGCCATGAAACCAAAAAAAGCAGTAGTTGTGTAAGCTATTGATTATCAGATTGTTGTATATTAAAAACTGCCCCTGCTCCTGTAATGTATTATGCCTTGAAAGAGGTTAGCGGAAGGCTATGGATTTTACTTCTTATAAACTGCTAATAATAAGGAAGTTGTAAATCTATGCCAGAAAGGGGGCCACATTACGAAGTCGCGCAACTACTTTGTCGCGGAGAGTGCCCCGCAGTTGACGGTAATCTGAAATCGTGTCGCGCAGGACGAACGACGGATGCCGAAACGGCTGAGCAAGCGCTCTTACGGGGAGCTCGGCCAAAGGATGCGCGGCATTGTGCGTATGCGTGGCGCCGCCCCCAAAACCAATGTTGCTGATCAGGTTGACGGCCGGCGTGATGCACAGCCCCGATTGTACCAGCACGGCAAACGACCATTGGTAATCCCAAGTATCGAGGGTGCGTGCGTGCGTGGCCCATAGTGGCTTAAGCAACATTCTGGCTTCCAGTGAGTTGAAAAAGCGCCGCCAGAAATAATGTTTGCCTTCCAGCTCCGGGAGCAGCCGTGTGGTTACATCGTAATGCTGCCAGGCTCGGCGCCAAGTAGCCCAGCCCCAAATTGCTGAGTAGTTGGAAAAATAGTATGAGTAATCGGGATCACGGTGCCAGCCCCGGAGGTAGTTGGTGCCGTTGATGTGCATTACGCGGGTATCGTCGCGGTAATGATGCAGCATCTCCTCGCAGTATGTATAAAAAGAGGGTTCCGGCAGGCAGTCGTCTTCCAGAATAATGCCTGCCTCTTCGTGGCTGAAAAACCAATCGATGGCTCCGCTCACGGCCTGCCGGCAGCCCAGGTTTTCATCCCGAAACAAGGTGTGCACTTCGCAGGGCCAGTCGACGCCATCCAGAATTTGCTGGCGTACGGTTGCGCAGGCTTCGGCTTCGGCGGGCCGACCGGCGCGGGGGCCGTCGGCGGCTACGTACAGGCGGGGTGGTCGCGCAGCCCGAATAGAATCCAGTACGCGGGTCGTAACATCCGTACGATTGAATACCACAAACAATATCGCTACGCGGGGAGCGGTGGTTGGAGGGGCGGCAGAAGGGGCAACGGTAATCATAGCTAGGCGTGCTGAGGAACCGAAAGATCGGAAGGAGCGGTGGCAGAAGGGGCGTTAGTGGGCAATGCCTCGTGTAAGTGCTCCGGATCGTCTTCAAGGACTCTGATGCGCAAAAGCCCAAACCCAATTAGCCCGTAGGTGCTCAAAGGCAAAGGGTAAGAGTAGCCATAGATTAACGTGGAGACAATGAGGGTCGACCAAGCCAAAGCTTCCGGCGATACCGGGGGGCGACGCACCAGCCGAAGAGCAACGCTCAAGTGAGGCAAGATGAAGACAATCAGGCCAATACCGCCAAGGTAGAAAAGTACATCTAGGTAGAAACTGTGGAAAAAGTGGCCATAACCATCTTCGAACACGGTGCCGCCGTTTTCCTGCTCGGGATCGTAAAACTGGATGGGCAGTTCGAAACCTTCAAACCGCATGCCGGCAACCGGATGGCTGACCACGAAGGGCCAGTACGAGCGGAACTGCTCCCGCCGCCACAAGCCAGTACCTTGACTCGACGAGTTTTCGATGTCCGACATATTCTCCGATACCTTCTCCAGCACTTCGGGGTAGCTGACCAGGATGAAAGTTGTCGCCAGCATCATCAGCACCACCGGAATGCCGAGCATCGGGGTTAGCTTCGAGAGGCTGATGCGCTGTGGCGCCACCCGTAGCAATAGCAGGAAGTTAACACCCAGCGCAGCAGCGCTTACTACCCACACCGTCCGGTGCTGAAAGAAGAAGATGGCGCCCGCTGCCATAAAAAACAGCAGCAAATGCTTGGCAGCCCGCGTCGTGAAGTACGTATTGAAGTGGTAAAGCAGAGGCGTGACCAGTAGCAGCGCCGAGGACGCTACAATGCCCCGGTCGTGGTTGAGAAATGCCCCAATGGAAACCGCTTTGTAGTTGACCAACCCCAGGTTAAGCACAAATCCGATCCAGATCAACGTGGAAATGTCGCCCATAGTAATGCGCCCAAACCGGTTGTAGAAGGCGTAGGAAGCAGTCAGGATGTATAGTACCATCGCTTTCTGGAATACGTGGGGGTAAATCATAGGCACCCCATAGCGAAGCAACGATTCGCAGACCAGCAAGGCCGTAATGGTTGTAGCCCCCCAAAATACCCAAAGTGTAATGCCCCGCATGTAGCGGTACAGCAGCACGCTTACCAGAATGCTGCCGCCGACTAAAATGCGGGTATAGAGCTGAAGTCCGTAGGCTGAGCTATCCTCTGAGGCTGCACCGCTAAGAAGGTCCGAAAACAGAACATCGGAATACAGCGCTGCCAGTATGCCGACTATATAGAGAAAGCGAAAGTTGATTTTCATGGAGTACGTGCCTAACTGCTGGTAGCCAGATCGACTTGAGGCGCAGTCTGTGTAAGGGGCTGACCTGCAAGTACTTGTCGATAAGCAGCCTCATAAGCCGCCGTAACGGCAGGAATAGAAAATCGCTGAGAAACCGCAACAGAGGAGTAGGTGCTAAGTGCCTCGTAACGAGATGGTTGCGTCAGTAGATCGTAAAGCGCATCGGCCATGGCAGTAGGAGAATTTACATCGACCAGCACACCACAGCGGCCTTCGTCGAGCACCCACGGCACCGCTCCCGACATTTCGCCAGCCACCACGGGCAGGCCCGCTTGCATGGCTTCGACCAGCGTCATGCCGAAGGATTCTTCGCGAGCTGGGTGCAGCAGAATGTCGAAATCGGGCAGCAGGTTCAGGATATCGGTGTGTGACTTAAGGCCCGCAAAATGCACGCCGTCGGTGGCGGCATTGGTTTCGGCCCAGCGCTGGGCTTGGCCTCCGGGACCGTATTCGTCGCCAAATACCCAATATTCGACTTCAGAACCCAAGCGGCGCCGCAATTCCTGAAAAGCCAGCAGAGCCGTATCGGCATTTTTGCGCTCCGACCAGCCCGTAAGCAAGGAAATGATGCGATAGGGCGGCTGGGCCGGAAAAGAACGCGGCCCGCCGGGCGCTTGAAGCACGGCATTCGGAACGACAATTGGCTTACGCTTAGCAGTTTCCAACGCCTTGGCCAAATAAGGCGACACAGCCGTAAAATTGCGTCCCCGGCTCAGAACCAGTAACTTCAGCATCAGCCGAAACACCCGGTACAGATCCCGCTGGTAGCGCAATACCAGCCACGGATCGTCGTGGAGCGTAACCAAGTGCGGCCACCCGCTAGCCAAAGCCCCCCGCGCAAACTCGTAAGCCCAATGGGCGTGCACAATCTCAGGATTGTCCTGAATGATGAAATCCCGAATCTGATCGGCTTCTTTTTTAAACAAATCGAAGCACCGATAACGGGCTTTGTTGCGGAAGTGGCCTACGTAGATAGTCAACTGTGGCCCCCGCAACACCACCGGCTGCCTAAGCTTGAGGTCCAGAGTATAGATCGAAACGGCGTGCCCGGCGGCGAGTAACCCGGTTACCAGAGGCGTAATGGCACTCCCCCCCAAGCCAGTGGGCTGGGCAACTCCCTCCGGCAGATCGAGGTACTGGTGCAGCGCGGGGATGTCGATAGGAGTGGCAAGTCCGATTTTCATAAGGGTAAGCTAACTCCGGTTAGATCATGGACCGCACTACAGAAACGGCCTTTCGCCACAAAGGCCGGAACGGCGGGGGATATGATACGGCCGGATCGAAGAAGCCCCGTTGCGAGTAGTCGACCCGAATGCCGTGCTGGGCAAACAAATCCACTACTACATCGGCCACCCACGTACCGCGGTAAACGCCAGTAGTCGGAGCAAAGGGCAAGATGGCATGCGCCGGATAGTCAAACTGCGTCCGGTCGATGGTGTAGGTTTTGTCGTTGGCCTTCCGGATGCGGCGGGCGATGTAGTATTCGGTCTGCCAAGGGTCTTCGTGCGCCCGGAAATACCGGCCCATCCGCTTCACGTTCCATAGCGAAGGCATGGCGCTGAACACATACGGGTCGGAGCTGTCGATTTCCCAGAGCAACGGGTAGGGGCTAGGGCGGAAGGGGCCATGGTTGGCATGGTCCGTAACACCGATGTAAAGCAAGTTGTGGTCGTGCATACAGGCCACAAGCTCGTTCATAACGTCGCTGCGAACCCGATCATGCAAGAAGATATCTTCGTTTAGATAAAGTATAACTTCCTCTTTTACAACGTGTTGTAAAGCAAGCTTGATGCGCTTGCCACTTACAATGGTGTTGGTGCCAGCGAAGCGGGACACCTGCGTGCATACGATGTTAAGGCCGGGAAATTTGAAATCCTTGGTTTCGGTATTCAAATAAATCGTGCCTTTGTAGTCAGGCCAGTAATCGGCAAAAAGGGTAAAAAAGGGCTCCCAACAGTCAGAGTAACTATCGGTACTGCTCACAAACACAGCAAAGGATGGTTGGGAGGGAGAAGTCATAGTAAAAATTGACAATAGATAATGTAGTTAAGCGGGTTGAAGAATAGATGAAGAAGGGGAGACTATCAGCTGCTCGACGCGGCCTATGATTTCTTTGAGCGGAAGCGCGCCACCAACAACAGCTTGTTGCGAAGTGCCGGCTGCAATGTATTGGTAATTATGCCCTAATGCGGTTGCCAGACGAGCGTAGCAGTCGTTGAAGTAGCCGTTGGGAAATATCTCTAGTACGTCCAAACCTGGATTGGCCCACACCATGTGGGTAAGACCGGCTCCGTGTAGGGCAATGATGGTTTGGGCTCCAGCATAGCATTGTACTTGTTCCGAAAAATCGAGGTTTTCGTTGTATACGATTTCCACACCAAGGTCATTCAGCGCCTCTTCCAACTGCGCCTCATCGGCTAGTTGCCGGGCAGTGGCCAACCGCCGTGATATATATACGTGTCGACGACCGGGAATGTCTTCTTCAGGCAACGGTGACAGAAAAGTCTGTCGCAACTCATGAATAGCCGACGGATGTACAAAGCCTGCATCGGACTCTACGGGCAGTAGTTGCAGCTGGGGCACTCGTACAGCCCCATCAGCCCGCACGGTCTGTTGTTCCCAATCGGGACCAAAAGCCAACGCCAACGCCTGACCCATGTAAGCAGGGCAAGCCGCCGCAGGTGGCAACAAGAGCTTGGCATCAGGCCAGCGGCGCTTGGCCTCCAACGTGTTAGGCAGAATTTCGGTAAGCCAATGGAAAAAAGGGCTGGGCGGACAAACCACAACAGGCCCGGAAGCGGCCAGTGGTTGCAGGGGCAGCAGCAGCTCGGGAGTATTATTGCCCCAACCCGCCAATCGGCGCACCGAGCCAATGCTTTCGGCCAAGGTCACGTTGGCGGCCGGAATCCAGGTGAGGCCTGAATAAGGCGACACGCACACATCGCGCAACGAGTAGGCAAAGCGCGCACCAAATGCTTTGTGCCGCCGGAAATACGTGGGGTAATAAATCGGAAAATCGTAGTAAACAACTTGCGGCTCTTCCAACTCCTCAATGGCTGATACATGCGGTTGCAAGCTGTCCCAGCCGGAAATTTCGACCAGCGAACGGGCCGCAGAAGCAGGTAGGCTACCGGCCACCGGTCCGAGTAGCGTACGGCTAAATCTCTTGACTAATACGCTCCGGACATTCGCTGCCACCCAACCTTTGGGGCGACGGCCAACCGGCGACGGAGCCAGCAAGTTGATGAGGCGGTCGCGAAGCGGGCCAGGCCGTAGGTGTTCCCGGATCTCGTGGTAAAAGCGCATCCGAACGAAGCGGTTCCAAGGCATGAGCAATTGCCCGAACAGCGCTACCGCACCCAATGGCAGCAAGATCAGCAGCTGTAGCAGAGCGCCCGCGTGCAATGCGGCCAAACCAAGGCGTACACTGCCCAGCACGATCGCAACCAGCAAGCCTGTAAACAGGGCCGGCCAGTAGCAGCTCCAAAGCTCAGCAATGGAAATCGACAAATACCGCCGAATAGCTAACTGATACGCTAAGTTGCGCACCACTTCTACCGCCAGAATGGTCAAGACCATAGCAGTCAGGCCATAATGCGATGATACCCAGAGGCCTGCGCCCATCACCACAATCAGGCAACTCTGCAACGCCACTTTAAACTTAAGCTTGGCCAAGGCCTCGCAGAGCGCGCCGCTGTACATGGTGAGCAGGTTGAAACCCACCACCAAAGCCAGTAAGCCCAACAACGGAATAGCAGCATCCCACTGCGGCCCCAGCGCTACGCGCACGATAGGCTCAGCAGCGGCAGAAATACCGGCGGCCAATGGCAGCAGTATCCACACCGACAGCGTAATTGCCGTCAGGTAGAGTTGGCGCAGCTTAGGCAAATCATTTTGTAGGCTGCTGTACGAAGGCAGCAAAACCCGCGAAATACTGTTGCTAAGATGATATAACGGTAAATGCACCAGCATCAGGGTGCGGTTGTACAGGCCCAGCGACCACGTGCCCAGCAAGCGGCCAATTCCGACACGGTCGAGGTTACTGCCTACAAATTCGAGGATGCTAACTGCCGAAACAGCGCCCCCAAAATGCAGGAGCGGCTGGTAGTGTTCCCAGCGAATCGGCGGACTCAGACTGTGGCGAACATAAAGCCACGCCACCACGGCCGTCAGGAGTTGGTTAGTGAGTGTGGCCCCAACCAGACTCCAAATCCCGTAGCCAGCCCAAGCCATGCCCAAGCCTACTACACCATAACCAAACAAGAAGCTGCCCAACTCGATCCGCGCCAGCAGATCGAAGGCCAGCCGCCGCCGTAGCAGGCTGAGCGAAGTGGCGCCTAAGCTTGTGAACAGGAAAGTAAAGGACATAGCCCGCAGTACTTCCACCACGCCTGGCTCCGAGAAAAGATGCTTAATGAGTGGGGCGCCCAACCATACAATCCCAGTTGCGGCAAGGCCCAGCACAAGCGCTACCGTGAACGTAGCTCGCACGTGAACGGGCTGTAGATCCTGACGCTGGATAAGCGCTTGCTCCAGACCCATTTGGGCAAAATAGCTGCCGAAGCTAATGACCACCATTGCCATCCCCATCAAGCCAAAATCGGCGGGCGTAAGCAGGCGCGACATGACCGCCGAGTACACGAATTGCAATACGGCAATAGCACCCGTCGCAATCATGCTCCAGCGCAAGCCGCGTAAGGTGCTAGCCGGTATAGAGGATGAATCAGACATCGTGAAAGAATCTCAGGTGTAGCAATAAGCAGTGCGAAGCTGCTTACCGAGAGCAGAAAACTAGAGCGCCAAAAACCGATCCGAAGCGAGCGGGATCAGTAAATAATAAAAATAAAATAATGGCTACTTTAACATAAATATCTGATTATCAGATATTTATGTTAAACGGTGGGCGCGGGTCGGGTAAGCATTCTTTTGGCGATAACGACTAAGCGCGGAAGCTTATTCGCCAATGTCAGCAGGCGTTGTGGACTCCAGACGGGGTTTGGAACGCCCAGATAACGGCCCAAATAGCCTGCCAAATTAGTGGGGGCCAGCCGCCAAAAAGCAGAATCACGGCGCAGCATCTGCCGACAGAGCACGGGCAAGCCTTGCATCTTTTCGTTGGGCAAATGCCAGATCGTGAGCTGCACATCGGAGCGTCGCACGTTGGTATTGCGGTACGACGTCCAGATCCGGCGGATGAAAGGGCTCGTGTCGGTCCAGGGCCGCGGCAGGCGGTTGCACACGAAGCTGGTCAGGTATTCGTCGCCGTCGAAGAGGGTACGCCCACTGCTAAAGCGCGGCGGGCCAGCGGGATATTCAACGAGTACTTGGTCCTGAATAGCCCGTAGCTGCTCCACTACTTCGCCCAAACGGGCCCGGCTCCCCCCGATGATCTCGCCCCCAAAATGCAGAGGCGCTTCCACAGGATAGTTGGGATCAAGTTCGCGATACAGGTTTCCCATATCGCGGCGACTGAGGCCGTGAATCTTGGTGTCCGGGGTCGACTCCGGTTCGGCGTCGAGTAGGAGCAAGGCGTCGCTTTGCACCAGACTGATCAGCTTCGGATCGGGCCGCGTCCATACGCAGTCCGAATCGAGCAGCAGGCTGTGGTCGGCCGCCGTAGGCTTCGCCAGTTCCTGTAGCACGTCCAACTTGTAGAAGGCATTGCGAAACTCCTTGGAAAAGCGCTGCGGCGGGCAGAAAGTCTGAAAACTCAACTGCCTGATTTCCACTCCGATACTCGACAGAAATTCGCGGTGGTCTACGCCGTCCCAAGTGGCGGGGGCAGCGTCGTTGGTATAAAGCAAGTGCCGGGCATCCGGATTGCAGCGCACCGAAGTAGAAAAGAATACAACGGTGCACTGCCAATAAACCCGGCGCCGCTTGTCGGCGCTTACATCGCGTAGTTGGGGGTAAAACGACGCTGGCTCGTGAGCTTCGTCAACGCAAAGGCTGGTTACGATGTCCATCAAAAGACCAGTATGAATGAGCAGATGGCGTGGTAGGGAGAGCGGCCGAAAAGCTTACGCGTAGTAAGCCGACTGCTTTTTGTAGCGGTATTCGTAAGTGGCTGAGTAGTTCACGCCATTGAGCAGCACATACACCGGCGTGTCGCCGTGGTACTGACGCATCTCGTTGATGGTGCCCAGCATCTCGCGGTTTGTGTAGGCATGACGCACCACAAAAACCGTTACGCCAACGTGCTGCCGAATCACGGTGTATTCCGAAACCAAGCCAATGGGCGGCGTGTCGATGATGACATAATCATACTCTTCGCTCAGGCCCGTGATCATTTGCCCAAAGCGCGGGTCTTCCAGCAATTCAAGCGCATTGTAAGGAATCGGCCCCGACGTGATGACCGTCAGATTAGGGAACTCCGTCTTCTGCATCGCCTCGGCCAAGGTGCACTCGCCGCTCAGGTACGTCGAAAGGCCCGCGTTGTCGGGATTGAAGCCAAAATACCCAGCCAGCGTTGGCTTGCGCATATCCGTTTCAATCAGCACTGTGCGCCGGCCCGACATAGCTAGTTCGGCAGCTAAGTTGGTGCAGCAGAAGGTTTTACCTTCGCCCGATACGGATGACGTAAAGCCGATGATCCGAGAGCTGGGGCCGGTGGCTACGTATTGCAGGTTGACGCGCACCGTCCGGAATGATTCGGTAACGGCCGATTTCGGCAGGTCGCGACGGACGATGTGTACCGGCTTGGGCGCGGCCGCAATAATGCCCAGAAAGGGCGCGTTGGTCGCATTGCGAATTTCGTCGGCGCTTTGCACCGTTTGCTTCGTCCGCTCGCGGAGTACCACAAAACCAGCTGGCAGAATCAGGCCAGCCAACAGGGCAATCAGGTAAATCTGGTTTTTGTTGGGGCTATCCGGCACGGAGCTCATGATTTGAGCGCGGTCTACTATCTTCTTGTCACTCACGTTGGTAGCGAGCAACATCGAAGCCTCCGATTGCTTCTGCATCAGGAAGGTGTAGTTGCGATCGTTGATGCCCGATATATTGCGCAGACGCGCCATCTGCCGCTCGTTTTCCGGCATACGGTTGATGTTGCCCTGCACCGTAGCGATGCGGCGGGTCAGGTCGTCGAGCGAGGCGTCTGTCGAGCGAATCTGCCCAGCAATGCTGCGCAGAATAGCTTGGCGGCGGCTCTGGATTTTGCCTTCCAGCACCTGCACCACGGGGTTATCCGAATTGGCATTGACTGAGTAGCCTGCGCGCTGGTTGATCAGCGTAGAGAGTTCAGTGAGCTGACTATTAAGCACTTGGTTGTCGATGCTGGCGCTGGCCCACGAGCCGCCGGTCCCATCAGGGTCGGAGCGGAGCGCGTCGAGTACCTGGGCATACGAACGGCGCGTAACGATCAGTTGAGCGCGCTGCGATTCCAGATCGCTTAGCTTCTGAATGCCTGAGTTCGACTGGGTGCCTTCGTCCACAATGCCGTTGTGGGCCCGAAACGAAGCCAACGCTTCCTCGGAGCGACGCAGTGAGTCGCCAACGTGTGCAATCTGGCTGTTGATGAACTCCAACGTTTTGCGGCCGTCGCGGTTTTTCTCGATCAAGTCGTTCTTAATGTACGTCTCCATCAAGGTGTTCAGAAACTGCAGCTCCCGGCTGGCTACGCTGCCTTTGGTATACAAGTCAAGGACGCGTGAGTAGCGCTCCCGGGGCTTTACCGTGATTTTCGACTGATACTCAGCCGCTAAGTTTTTGAGGCTGTTGATCGTAAAGAAGTACTGGTTGCCGCTTGTGATCGTGTTCGTGATGGTGCTGGGCAATACGCCAGGAGCCGGATTGACGGTGAAGGACAGGTTGGGCAGCACCACCGATTCGCCCGGCTTTACTTCTTTGTCAAACTCAAATTCGGGCAGCAGGTTCACGGTTTTGCCTGTGGGCACTTCAATGACGCTGGCGTTCTCGCCCTTGCCATGCACGTGGTAGGAGCCGTTGGGAAGCTGCTCGACAAAAAATTGCACCCCGCTTACTTGGGGATGCAGCGTGTCGACGCGTACGCGATAAGCTGCATCTTCGTACTGCTCACGGATTTGCAAATTGCCAAGCTTATTGAGCCAGGAGTTCGGAATCAGATAATACGATACCGAAAAATCGAGCTTGCGCAGGCTTTGCTCCATGATGGAGGTGGAAGTCAGCAGGCCGATCTCGTCTTCTACCTTGGTTTCCTTGCCTTGGCCATCCATCGTGAGCAGCTCCTGGGTGCCCCGCGAACCCGGTGTAGCCCGGTCGGCGAGCAGAATAGTCGAGTGGAAGCTATAAGTAGGCTGGGTAGTCTGGATTTTGAAGTAGGCAAAAGCCAGCGCCAAGCCCACAGCCCCCACAAACAAATACCAATATCTCTGGAACTTAAAGAGCAACGTATTGACGTTCAGCTCATCAGCTCTATCATGCGTCTTCATATGCGTAGCTGAGTAGTAATTGCAATGTGATGTTTATTTGACCCCGAAGTAGTTCAGGAGCAATACGATGGTGGTGATACCCGAAAAGACAATCCCCAAGTTAGTCAAATTGCCGCGTTGGGTCACTGCTTTGCTTGGCTCCACGTAGAGTACATCGTTGGGTAGAAGATAGTAATAATTAGATGTTAAGAGGTCGGCGCGGGTCAGGTCGATGAGCGTTACTTCGGAGCCGGTAGGCGTCTGGCGGATCAGCTTTACGTTGCGGCGGTTGCCTAACGTGGTAAGGTCGCCGGCCAGGCCTAAGCCCTGGAGCAAGTTGGTGGAGGGGTTCTGGATGTAGTAAGCGCCCGGATTACGTACTTCACCCAAAACAGTTATCTTAAAGTTTACCAGCTTCACGATGACGGTGGTGCCGCGCATGTAATTGTTAACCGCTTTCTGCACCACATCCTGCGCCTGCAACAAGGTGAGGCCCTGTACCGGAAGCTTGCCTGCCGTAGGAAGTGTGATGTTGCCATTGTTGTCAATTACATAACCGTTGAGGTACGTAGCCCCCGGATCGCTGGTGCCAAAAGGGCTCGTCGATTCGGTGAGGCTAAACACGCGGGACAATTCGGGTTGGGCGCTTTGTACCGCAATATTCAGGATGTCATTGGCCTGCAAGTGGTACTCAGGCCGCTGGTTGCTCACCTCCGAAGCCTTGTTGAGCGAGTATTTCTGGCCTTGCAGGTAGCTGATGTCTTTGCTGGGAATGCAGGAAGTAAAGGATGCGAGCAATAGGAAAATCAGTAGTCGGTAGTGAGACATGCTTGACGAAATTAACGGTGGAGTAGGGGGCGTGACAGATCAGGAAGGGTGTGAAAAAAGGCAACTATCGAAAAGTTTGAAAGCAAAAGATGCGAGCGGATTTGAGCTAGTACTTTTCCATAAAAGTATTGGATGATTTTCGCAATGACAAGAAATAATTAAAATATTTTGCCATAAACTTGCACTTAATAACAAAATTATGCCAAACCGCATTTGCATTGTCCTCTAACTCACGGGGTTTCAGAAGCCGTCAAATGGGGCCTCACAGCCGTTTTCGCACGGCTTACTGTGGGGCTTCGTATACTTGAGCATGAAAATTTTATTGGTAGAAGACGAACCCAAGGTGGCAGCCTTTCTCCAGAAAGGACTAACGGAACAAACGTACAATGTCGACATAGCTTCGGACGGATTGCTCGGCTTACGGTTGGGGCTGGTAAATGGATACGATCTTATTATCCTCGACCAATTGCTGCCCGGCATGAGCGGCCTGGAAGTCTGCCGCCGCATCCGGGCGCAGAACAGCAGCGTACCCATTCTAATGCTCACGGCGCTCGGCGAAACCGACGATAAAATTCGGGGGCTCGATGCCGGCGCCGACGATTACCTGGTCAAGCCGTTTGCGTTTCAGGAGTTATTGGCCCGCATCCGGGCGCTGGCCCGGCGGCGGCAGGAGGCGCCGGCCACCGAAGCTTCCATGCGGCTGGCCGACCTCGTGCTGGACCCGGCCCGCAAGTCGGTGCAGCGGGCCGGGCAAACCATTCAGCTGACGGCCCGCGAATTTGCCCTGCTCGAATATTTGCTGCGCAACCAAGGCCGGGTGGTCTCGCGCGTGGACATCTTGGAACACGTCTGGGAAACCTCGTTTGACACGGGTTCAAACGTTATCGACGTGTACATCAACTTCCTCCGCAAAAAGGTGGACAAAGACTTCTCGCCCAAACTTATCCACACGCTCGTGGGCATGGGCTACGTTATGAAAGAAGATTGAGTGCAAAAGCCTTATTTCATAATTAATTGATATATAACGAGTTATGAAAGTGCATTTCTTTAGGCCGCATTGGCCACTAGCCGCAGTTCCGCTTTTATGACCATTCGCACCCGTTTAGCACTGCAGTTTGCCGCGATTCTGGCGTTCACGCTGATGCTATTCTCGTTGGTGATTTACTTCGTCACGGCGCACTCGCGGCGCGAGTCGTTCACCGACAATCTGTTTGCGCGTGCGCGCATCGTGGCGCACGTCTACCTCGACGGCACCAACCGCGACGAGGCCAGCCGGGCTTCGTATCGGCGCTACCTGGCGCAGTTTTACCGCACCTTGCCCGAAGAAGAAGCCCGCGTATACGACGCGCACAACAAGCTGGTGTTCTGGGAAGGGCAGAAGAGTCAGCAGCCAGTTCCTTCCTTATTATTACGCCAAGTAAGGGCCAGCGGCCGCGAAGTGCAGTTGTCCGACGACTTCCGCCAATCGGTGGGGCTGCTGTACCGCGATGCCCGGCGCGGCGACTTCGTGGTAGTAGCGTCGTCGGTCGACATCGACAGCCGCGAAAAGCTGCGCAACCTGCGCGTCATTTTGCTCAGCGGCCTGCTCATCTCCTTTATTATAGTAGGCATCGGGGGCTGGTTCTTCGCTGGGTTAGCCCTGCGGCCTATGCAACGTGTTGTGCGTGAAGTAGATAGTATTACCGCTTCCGATTTGCACCGGCGTCTTTCGCAGGCCGATGGGCAAGACGAAGTATCGTTGCTGGCCCAACGCTTCAACAGCCTTCTCAACCGCCTCGAAACGGCCTTTGCCGGCCAGCGCACTTTCGTGCGCGATGCTTCGCATGAGTTGCGAACTCCGCTCACGGCCCTGATGGGCGAACTGGAAGTCGCGCTGCTGCAAGAGCGGAGCCCGGCCGAATACCGCAGGGTGCTGCAAAGTACCCTCGACGCGGCCCGGATGCTCACGGCCCTCACCAACGGGCTGCTGCAAATCGCGCGGGCCTCCGACGACCCGTCGCAGGTGCCCCTTAAGCCCGTCCGCTTCGACGAGCTGTTGTTGCAGGCGCACGAGGAAGTGCAGCGCCGCCACCCCACCTGCCGCATCGACCTGGAGTTTGGCGATCCGGCCCCGGGTCGGGAAAGCGCTCCTTATACAGTGCTGGGCAACGAGGCGCTCCTGCTGTCGGCGGTGCTCAATGTGATGGAAAATGCCTGCAAGTTTTCCAAAGACAGCCAGCAGCCCGTAACGGCCGTGCTCACCAGCCTGCGCGACTACGTGCGCCTCGAAGTTAGCGACCACGGCATGGGCATGAGCGAAGACGACCGCCAACAGGTCTTTGTGCCATTCTTCCGGGCCGAAACCGTGCGCGACGTGCCCGGCCACGGCATCGGCCTGCCCCTGACGGCCAAAATTATGTCGCTGCACAGCGGTGCAATTCAGGTAGAAAGCCAGTTGGGAGCGGGCACAAAAGTGAGCCTCCGAATGCCCGCCCTGCGCGTATAAGGGCACCTTTTATGGTTTTAATACTCTTTTAATTCTCTTTTAACGCGGTCTTAACCGGGCGCTCCTACACTTGTAGCACAATACTGGTAAACTCTATTCCTGTCGGAATGGCAAATCCTTGTTGCTATCTGCAAGACCATGATCCAAACCGCTCCCGCCAAAAATGTTAAGCAGTCTTCCGCGGTCGATTCGGCTCCGACTGCTAATTATCTAAAAACAATTTCGAAAGACGCGCCCGCGGGGCTCGTCGTGTTTTTGGTAGCGCTTCCGTTGTGTCTGGGTATTTCGCTCGCATCGGGTGCACCGCTGCTGTCCGGGGTGATTACGGGCATAGTAGGCGGCGTGCTGGTGTCGTGGCTTAGCGGATCGCAGCTGAGCGTGAGCGGGCCGGCGGCCGGCCTCACCGTCATTGTACTGACCGCTATCAATACCTTAGGCTCTTTCCAGGCGTTGCTCGCCGCTACCGTCATCGCCGGCCTGATTCAGCTGGCGCTTGGGTTTCTGCGGGCCGGCATCATCGGGATGTATTTTCCTTCTTCGGTAATTAAAGGCATGTTGGCCGCCATCGGTCTGATCCTGATTCTCAAGCAAATACCACATTTCCTCGGGGCCGATACCGACTACTTCGAGGACATGGATTTCTTTCAGTTTAATGGGCAGAACACGTTCTCGGCCATCGGTACGGCTTTCAAAGCCATTAGCCTAGGCTCAACCCTGATTGGCTTGGTGTCGATAGGCATCCTGCTGGCGTGGGAGAGCAAGCCCATGCAACGCCTGACCGCCATCCGGAAGGTGCCCGCAGCCTTGCTGGTGGTGTTGATTTCCATCGGGATGAACGTGGCCCTCAGCTCGGCTTCGCCCGCTCTGCGCATCAACCCCGATCACTTGGTAAAACTGCCCGTGGTATCGTCGCTGATGGGCCTGATCGGGGAGCTGACTTTTCCCGATTGGAGCGCCCTGACCAAACCTATTACGTATGGCGTCGCGTTCACCATTGCCATTGTGGCTTCCTTGGAAAGCCTGCTGAGCGTGGAAGCCGTGGATAAGCTGGACCCGCACAAGCGTCACACGGCCCCCAACCGCGAGCTGAAGGCGCAAGGCGTCGGCAACATCGTGGCGGCCCTGGTTGGTGGCTTGCCCATGACGGCCGTGATCGTGCGCAGCTCGGCCAACATCAACGCCGGTGCCCAAACCAAGATGTCGGCCTTTATCCACGGGCTGCTGCTGTTGATGAGCATCTTGTTTCTGGCGCCGTTCCTCAACCTCATTCCGCTTTCGGCGCTGGCGGCTGTGCTGCTAATGGTGGGCTTCAAACTGACTAAACCCGCGCTGTACCGCACCCAATGGAAACTGGGCTGGGAGCAATTTATGCCTTTCATCGTGACGGTAGTCGCCATTCTGTTCACCGACTTACTCAAGGGCGTGTGCGTTGGTTTGGTCGTGGGCGTTTTCTTTATCCTGAAAGCCAACCTCGAATCGGCCTTTTTCTTCCACCGCGAGCCAGTGCGTGAGCATAATACCATTCACCTAAAGCTCAGCGAACACGTATCTTTCCTTAACAAAGCCAGTATTATTACTACCCTGGATCGTTTCAAGGCCGGTACCCACGTCATCCTCGATGGTTCCGATTCGGTTTCCATCGACTACGATGTGCTGGAGGCTATTGAAAACTTCCGCCAAACGGCAGACGAGCGCGGCATCAACCTGGAGCTGCGCGCGATTCCGCAGGTAGCCGTACTGGGGCATTAATTTGGGCCTCATTATAAGTATCTTACAATGAGGTATTTATAGAAAGGCAATCTTCTCAAAAAAACACCGCTTACCGATAACTGAACATGGAAGAAATTCTGGCTAATAACCGCAAATGGGTTGAAGAAAAAATGGCCCAAGATCCGGAATATTTCAACCGCTTGGCCACCGGTCAGAAGCCGCGCTACCTCTTCATCGGGTGCTCCGACTCGCGGGTGCCGGCCAGCGCCATCACGGGCACCGGCCCTGGCGAAATGTTTGTGCACCGCAACATCGCCAACCTTGTCGTCAACTCCGACATGAACCTGCTTTCGGTGCTGCAATACGCCGTGGAAGTGCTTGGCGTACAAGATATTATGATCGTCGGCCACTACGGTTGCGGCGGCGTAGCAGCTGCGGCTTCCAACAAACAGTATGGCTTGATTGATAACTGGCTGACCAACATTCGGGATGTAATTCGTCTGCACGAAACCGAGTTGCTGCGCATCAGCGATGAGAAAAATCGTCTGCGCCGCCTCGTCGATCTCAACGTGATC
Organism: Hymenobacter sp. BT491; assembly: GCF_014349165.1. NCBI lineage: Bacteria > Pseudomonadati > Bacteroidota > Cytophagia > Cytophagales > Hymenobacteraceae > Hymenobacter > Hymenobacter sp. BT491. Next base: position 943,198 of record NZ_JACSJJ010000001.1, read on the forward strand.
GAGCAGGTGCGCAACCTGGCCAAAACCAACATCATCCAGAACGCCATGCGCAGCGAAAACCCGCCGCGTCTGCACGGCCTCGTTTATGACATCCACGACGGCGTGCTGCACAACCTGGAAGTGAAAACCGACATGCTCGAAGAGTTTGTTCACATCTACGGCACTGAAGCCTCGGCTCAGTCGGAAGCGGCGGCTCAGCCGGAACCCGCTACCCAGCCGGAGGAAGCACCGGAAGTAACGGCCGAAAAGAAAAAGGCAAAAGCTATTAAGTCTGCCGAGGAGCAAGATCAGCTCATGCGCAAGGTCGGCTAAAGATCCCTCTTGGTTTTGGTGAGAGTAAAACCTCCGCAGCCCTTGGTTACGGAGGTTTTTTGTTTGTAAATCGTTGATAATCAATTAATTATATGTTGGATTAAATGCTTGCGTATTAGATCGAAACGGGACCAGGCGATCCGCGTATCTACTATCTGTCGCCGTATGGTTAAGAAAGCCGGCGCTAACATCTTGTTGCCATGAAAGCGATTTACTATACCGAGTACGGCCCGGCCGAAGTGCTGCAATTTGGCGAGCAGCCCACTCCCAAAATCAAGAGCGATCAGGTATTGGTGCGCGTGCGAGCGAGCAGCGTCAATCCCGTTGATTGGAAAGTGCGCGACGGCTCGGCCAAGATGATGACGGACCGCATCTTTCCGAAGATTCCGGGCCGCGACATTGCCGGCGAAGTAGCCGCCCTTGGCGACGAGGTTACGCGCTTTCGAATCGGGGATCGCGTGTTCGGCATGCCCATCGGCATCGGTGGAGCCAATGCCGAGTATGCCGCCGTGGACGCAACCGTGCTGGCGTTTATTCCTGATAATCTGTCGTTTGAGCAGGCGGCGGCTGTGCCCTTGGCAGCCCTCACGGCCTTGCAAGCGTTGCACAACCACGCCAAGCTGCTCTCCGGCGATCGGGTGCTGATCAATGGGGCCTCGGGTGGCGTGGGCTCGATGGGCGTGCAGCTGGCACGAGCGCTGGGCGCGGGCGAAATCACGGGCGTGTGCGGCCCCGACAACGTGGAGCTGGTGCGCAGTCTCGGTGCCGACCGCGTCATCAACCACAAAGAGCACGACTTTACGAAGGACATCAGCCGCTACGACATCATTTTTGATGCCGTGGGCAAAACCAATTTTATCGACAGCAAAGCCAGCCTGCGCAACGGCGGCCGCTACGTCACGACGGCCCCTAACCCCAAAGATGTGGCGCTCGGGATGCTGGCCGCTTCGCTCTCTAACAAGAAGATGCTGGCGTTCATGGCCAAAAACCGGGGTGCTGATATGTCGCTCATTGCCAATTGGTTGCGAACAGACATCCTCAAGCCCGTCATCGACAAAACCTTCCCGCTGGCCGAAACGGCCGAGGCGCACCGCTACAGCGAAAAGGGCGGGGCGGCCGGCAAGATCGTGCTGACCGTGGAATGATTGGGTAGGGCCACGCGCAGGCCGTATAACCAGCAGATAAGCGGGCGTATAAATCGACTTTTTCTCGCCGTATCTTTGTTGTTTAGTCGCTGAAGCCTTGGCCTCGGCGAAATCAACAAATTCAGCGAGAACCAGCGATTTGAAAGTCTGCATTGCCGAAAAGCCTAGCGTAGCCCGCGAAATTGCCAACGTGCTCGGTGCCAACCGCCGCATGGATGGCTATTACGAAGGCAACGGCTACCAAGTCACCTGGACCTTTGGGCATTTCTGCCAGCTCAAAGAGCCCGAAGACTACCGTGCCGAGTGGAAGCGCTGGAGCATCCACGACTTGCCCATGATGCCCGACAACTTCGGCATCAAGCTCATGCGCCGCGACGACGGCGTGGTGCGGCAGTTCAACGTGATCAAAAATCTGCTGGCCAACGCCGAAGAAGTCATCAACTGCGGCGACGCCGGGCAGGAAGGCGAAGTGATCCAGCGCTGGGTGCTGACGGAAGCCAAATACCGCAAACCTTTCAAGCGCCTCTGGATTTCGTCGCTCACGGAAGAGGCTATCCGTCAGGGGTTTGCAAATCTGCGCGACGGGGCGGAGTTTGATCGGCTGTACCAAGCCGGCAAGAGCCGCGCCGTGGGCGACTGGCTCTTGGGGCTGAACGCGACGCGTTTGTTTACCTTAAAATACGCCGCCGGGCAGCGCCAAGTGCTGAGCCTCGGCCGGGTGCAGACGCCCACGCTGGCGCTGCTGGTCGATCGCTACCACGAGATTCAGAACTTCAAGCCGGAGCCGTATTGGGTGTTGCGCACTGAGTACCGTGGCACGCTGTTCAGCCACGTGGCGCCGCCCAAAAAAGGCAAAGCCGAGGACGACGAGCCCGACGAAAAAGCCCGCCTGAAAGCCCGCGGTTACTTCGTGAGCCAAGAGGAAGCCGACGCCGCCATGCTGGCCGTGAAGGACGTGCCGCTTACCGTAACAGGCGTCGAAATCAAGAAAGCTTATGAGTCGCCGCCGTCGCTGTTTGACCTGACTTCGTTGCAGGTGCAGTGCAACAACCAGCTGGGGCTGTCGGCCGAAGATACGCTCAAGACGGTACAGAGCCTGTACGAGAAAAAGGTGGTCAGTTATCCGCGTGTCGATACCACGTTTCTGCCCGACGACCAGTACGCCAAGATTCCGGGGATTTTGCGCGGACTAGCTGGCTATCAGGGTCTTACGCAGCCGCTGTTGGCCGATAAGATTCGTAAATCGACCAAGGTTTTCAACAACAACAAGGTTACCGATCACCACGCCATCATCCCGACGGGCGCGAGCGCGGGTGGCTTGGGCGGCAACGAGTCGAGCGTGTACGACATTATCGTGCGGCGCTTTCTGGCGGCGTTTTATCCCGATTGCGAAGTCAGCAACACGACCGTGACGGCAGAAGCAGGTGGGTATCCGTTCCGGGTGCGCGGCCGGCAAATTCTGAATCCGGGCTGGCGCGTGGTGTACGGCGATCCGGAAAAGCAGCAGGCGCCATCTACGCCCAAAGCGGCTACCGAAGGCGACGATGACGTGGTGAATACCGTGTTGCCCAACTTCGTGAAAGACGAAAGCGGCCCGCACAAGCCGCGCCTCGACCAGAAAGTAACTCAGCCGCCGCGCGAATACACCGAGGCGATGTTGCTGCGCGGCATGGAAACGGCCGGTCGCAACATCGACGACGACGAGCTGCGCCAAGCCATGAAAGAAAATGGCATTGGGCGGCCCAGCACGCGCGCGGCCATCATCGAAACGCTGTTTAAGCGCGGCTATATTCGACGCGACAAAAAGCGCATCGTGCCCACGCCCACGGGCGTCGAGCTGATTGGCCTGATCCGTAACCCCACGCTGAAATCGGCAGAGCTGACCGGGCAGTGGGAGCGGAAGCTGCGCCAGATTGAGGGCGGCAGCTTAGCCCCCGATCAGTTTCTGAGCGAGCTGAAAGGACTGGTGCGCGAAATGGTGCTGGAGGTAAAGCAAGACGGGTCTGGCCGGGGCATTACGGTGGCCAACGCGGCCGACGCCACGAGCGCCGCCGGCGCGAAAGGCGCGGCGGTATTAGCAAAAGCACCTGCCAAAGCTGCGACTGCGCCGGCCGTGCCGGGTAGCTTGGGCACTTGCCCGGCGTGTGGCGAAGGCCATGTACTCAAGGGCAAATCGGCGTTTGGCTGCTCGCGGTGGCGCGAAGGCTGCCAGTTGCGCCTGCCCACGCAATTTGAGGGTAAAAATCTGACGGACAAGCAGATACACGCCCTGCTTGCAAAAGGCCGCACACCCGTCATCAAAGGGTTTATCGACGACTTGGGCCAGAAGTTCGACGCGGCAGTTCGCCTGACGCCCCAGCACACGCTGGAACTGGTGCGCGCCGCCGAAAGCAAACCCGCCACGGCCGAAGCACCCCAGCAAATTCCGTGTCCGGTGTGCCGCCTAGGCACCATGCTCAAAGGCAAAACGGCGTACGGCTGCTCGCGTTTCCGCGAAGATTGCCAGTTTCGGGTGCCGCTGGAGCTGTGCGGGCGTATGCTCACGGATGCGCAAATCGTGCAGCTGCTGCGCCGTGGCAAAACCGGCACCATTCGGGGCTTTGTTTCACAGCGCACGGGGCAGAAGTTCGAAGCGGCCCTGACGGTATCGCCGGAAGGCCGCGTGGAATTCGTGTTCGACCAGAAATAAGGAGTTGCGCGAGCCGTATATTGGGGAGGGGGGAGCCAGCCATCGGCTCCGCTTTTTCGCTTTCCTGAGCTGATTGCTATGCGTATTGCCGGGCCGTTTTGGGTCGTTACTCTTGCCGTATTGTGTAGTTGCGCTCCCAGCAAGCTAGTGCTTTCCGATCGCCCTGCGGACAGCGCTCGCGAGCACTTCCCCAATCAGATTGACGCTCTGAATTCGGCGGCCGACATCACGCGTTTCGTGCAGCAGATAGGCGGCCGCGACTACCACACCTACACCGTCAGCGATACGTTGAGGTTTAAGGATAAACGCTGCGAAACTCAGCTAGCGAAAGCCGGCGCAAAAGCTTGGCAAAAAGCTGATTTCGACGGCAATGGCTATTCCGATCTGCTGCTGATCGGCCGGGACGCCGACGCGAAAAGCAACGTGGTATGTGTGCTCGATTCGGGCAATAACCGGTTTTATATCGAGCCGTTTGAGCGCCAGTTTTTTCGCACTTGCGCCGTGCCGCAAGTCGTATACGATGGGGTGCTGCCGCTGATCCGGTACGTTGACTACGCCAACTCATTTTACAACACAGATTCGTTGAGTGATCGGCAGGAGTTCCTGTTGACGCATCGGTTCGGTGGCTTTGTTGAATATACGCGCAAGGAATACCAGTACCAGATTGAGAAAATCGAATTCACATCTTCGTTTGCGTATCACACCTCGTCGCAATCGGAGCTGACGATTGGCGCCGACGGCAAAGCCACATACAGCTTCACGGAAGCGCCTATTCTAGCGCCCGCCAACATCACTGCCGAGCACCTGACAGCTACCATCAGTCCGCGTGCTTACGACGAAATCGCGTCGTTGCTGATCTACCTCAACTTTCCACGTTTGCGCAACGAATACCGCCTGACCCTCAATCACATACCGCGCAGCACGCTCACTGTTACCTACAATCGCGGGCGGAAAAAAGTCATCTACGACGTGGGCGAAGCCGGTACGTTTGGCTTGCGCCAAGTATATGCGCTGCTGCACCAGCTCCGTCGCACACAAGTCTGGCAGCCCGTCCAATAAATGTTGTTCTGGCAGAAAATTATGTAAATCTTATCTTCGCAAATAATTGATTGTCAGTTATTTGTGTTTTGATCCCTATTCCTGGTTAAGCTATCGGCCGGATAGTATGTTACTTCGCGATTTGCACCGCTGTTGTCTCAGCAACGCCCTGATTTTTGCCCCTGCGCCATGCCTTCCAATCTGTTCACCGCCCGCTTGATGGGGTATCTCGTCGGTTTGCTGCCGCTGGTGGCGTTGCTGCTGTTGTTTCGGCAGGCGATTCCGCAAACGCCAGGCTTAATCTTGGCGGCCGGCGGCACATTTGCCTCTATTTGGGTGCAGCAACAGGCCCGTAACAAGTATCCCTACGACTTCAAGCAGCGAGCCGAATGGCTAGCTTTGCTCGTATACGCCCTAGTCGTGATCGGAATAGTGCTTGTGTTTACGCAGCTCTGGAACTAGCACAATTAGCTGGTTCGCAACTGTTTACTGTTATGACGCCTCAGATCGGAAAGCTGATACTCATTGCTGGTTTCGTTCTCGTCGTGCTGGGCGCAATTGTGTGGCTGGGCGGCGGCAACTGGTTCAGCTGGTTTGGCCGCCTGCCCGGCGATATCCGCGTGGAGCGGCCCGGCTTCCGCTTCTACGCGCCCTGGGTGTCGATGCTGCTGCTAAGCGTATTGTTGAGCCTCGTTTTGTGGCTTGTGCGGCGGCTTGGGGGTTGATTGTAACTAATTGATCATCAAATATATACTATTCAGGTACCGACAGCACAGGGTGATGCGTGGGCGCCACCGGATAGTAGACGATGTTTTCAATCATGCCCTTGAAGATGACAAAGTGGAACGGTACCAGCGAGTACCAATATAGGCGACCGGCCAGGCCCTGCGGCCGGAAAGCAGCCAACTGTTCCAGCGTGTGCGTGCCATCGGGGTTAGGGATGATGCGAAATTGCAGCCATGCCTCACCGGGCAATTTCATTTCGGCATAGAGGAGCAGCCGACGGTTTTTGCGGTCGGCGACGAGTACGCGCCAAAAGTCCAGGGGGTCGCCGGCACGCAGGTCGGTAGGGGAGCGGCGCCTGCGCCGCAGGCCTACGCCGCCCACGGCCTTGTCCATCAGCCCGCGCAGGCGCCAAAGCCAATCGACTTTGTACCAGCCCCTGTCGCCGCCAATGCTCCAGATGTTGCGCAGCACTTCGTCGGGGTCGCGGGTGAAGCGCAACGTCTGCCGATCGGTGAGCATGCCATTCTGCGGAATTTGCACGAAGTCCATGTAGTTCTTCTCGATCACGCCGCTGCTGAGCGCGTCGCTCCAACTGCTCACCACTTCGTTTTGCTCGATGCGCGAAAAGGCTAGCTTCAACGCCTCGCTGTAGCTCATGCACGCGTGCGGCACCACGGCCTCAATGCTGCGTTTGCGGGCCACAATGGTATCGTTGCGCAGGCTTTCTACCAAGCTCTGAGCTAGTGAAAACGTGGTGCTGGTAACCAGATACAGCCACCACGACGACAGCCGCGGCGTGAGCACGGGCACCGTGATAATGTAGCGCCGATAGCCGCGTACGGCCGCCAAACCTTGCAGCATCTGCTTGTAGGTCAGCACGTCCGGTCCGCCGACGTCGAAGGAAGTAGCATAGCAAGCTGGATTGGCAAGCACCGCCGTGAGGTAGAACATGATGTCGCGCACGCCGATGGGCTGGCAGCGCGAGTTGAGCCACCGCGGCGTCACCATTACGGGGAGCTTTTCGACCAAATCCCGAATAATTTCAAAAGATGCTGATCCTGAGCCGATTATGATACTGGCTCGCAGCACGGTGAGGGCTGCTCGTTCGGCCTTTTTGAGCACTTTCTCCACGGCCCTACGCGAGCGCAGATGCGCGCTCAGGGCGCGGTCGTTGGCAATGCCACTGAGGTAGATGACCTGCTGCGCCGTCGTGCGGTTGAGGTACTGCGTGAAATTATACGCCGACTGTTGCTCCAGCCGCACGAAGTTTTTGGTGTGCCCACTCATCGAGTGCACGAGGTAATACGCGGCATCCAAGTCCAGGGGCAGATCTTGGAGCGAGTCGGGCTGTAGCAAATCACCTTGGGCCACTGTCACGCGCGAGCGCAAGCTCTCGGGTAGCTCAAAGCGCCGCTCGTCGCGCACCAAGCATACCACATCGTGGCCGGCTTCTACGAGCAGCGGCAATAGGCGTTGGCCAATGTAGCCCGTAGCGCCAGTAAGCAGAATTTTCATGGCCCATGGAAATGGTGGTACCACTAGAACCGCCTCACTGCGCAGTAGTTAAGGCGTCAACGATAATTGATTGCGGTAAGCGGCTGAACTCTAGGCTTTTCCTCATAAGCCTCCCGGACTTAACGGAAGAGCACACCTAGATTTAAAAGAGCTTAATGAGTATAATTCAATTTTGCGATTAGGAAATTATTATTTTGGTATTGTTTATGCGAGGCTTTTGTAAGAAGGATAAAGACAATTTTTCGTCTGTATTAGGCGCGAAGTTCATATTTTTGTCCTGTTGAGGCGAGAGTCGGTTATGTTGGTAAATGGAGTGGCATAAAGACGTTGTTATGATAAGAAAATTACAATTTATCCTATTATTCTTCTTGTTTCCGCTGGCAGTGTGGGCCCAACAGGCTGACACACTTACGGAGATGCCCATGCGCCACATCGACGTGGATAATGTGGACATTCTGCCCGAAGCGGTGGATATCAGTGGTTGGCTGCTGATGGATAAAGACATCCAGTTGGAGTTGGAGGGAGCCGTGCAGAACCTCTACAACTTCAAGTACGACAAGGCCGAAAAGCAGTTCCGCTCGCTGCGCCGCCGCTACCCCCAGCACCCGATGCCCTACTTCCTGCTGGGCCTGAGCACCTGGTGGAAGATCCAACCGACGAATCTGCAAACGAAGCAGTACGACAAGATCTTTTTCGCCTACATGGACACGGCCATCACCAAAGGCGAGCAGCTCTACAAGCGCGACAACAAAAACTACGAAGCCTGCTTCTTTCTGGCCGCAGCCTACGGTTTCAATGCGCGCCTGAGCTCGGAGCGGGGCAACTGGACCGAGGCCACTTTTCGGGCCAAGCACGCCCTGACGTATTTGAATAAGTGTCAGGAAGCCAACGGATTAAGTCCAGAATTTATGTTCGGGCAAGCGCTTATTAACTATTATGCCGTCTGGATTTCGGAAACGTATCCGTTGCTGAAACCCGTACTGCTGTTTTTCCCCAAGGGCAACCGGCAACTAGGCTTGGTGCAGCTCAAGAACGTGGCCGACAACGGCTTCTATACCGGCAACGAGGCGAAGTTTTTTCTGATGCGCATTTTTCTCAACGAAGAAAATAAGCCGGAAAACGCCCTGCCGATCGCCAAAAAGCTGGTCGATATGTACCCCGACAACGGCTACTTCCAGCGGTTGTATGCGTTGCTCTGCTTCCGCGAAGGTCGCGACCGGGAATGCGAGCGGGTAAGCAAAGAAATCCTAGACAAGCTGAATCAGGGAATGCCTGGTTATGAGGGTAATAGCGGCCGTTATGCCACGTATTTCCTCGGCTCGTTTATGCAGAAATACTACAAGGACGACGCCAAAGCCAAGGACTATTTCCAGCGCTGCATCGTGTTTGCCGAAACCACCGGCGAGCTGAAAGGAGCGTTCTATGTGTATTCCAATCTGAATTTGGCGCGTCTTGCCGCCCGCGAGCGGGATATGCGTACGGCCAGCCGCTATTACCAAGTGGTGCGCGAAAAAGCCGATCCGAAGTCGGATGTTTTGCAGGAAGCCAAGGACTTTCTAAAGAAGAACAAGCGGAGTCTGGCGCAGTTGTAAGGACGGCTTGCCGCGGGTTTTTGGCTAACATTGCAACCGCTTTTGCGTTGGCCATCTAAGATTCCCGTTGTTATGCCTGCTCCCCTCACGTCCCGTACTTGGCTTTGGTTGTTTGTACTGGTGTTGGGCGTCGCCTTTCTGGTGGGCATCGGGAGCTGGGGGCCGTTGGAAAGCAGCGAGGCCCGCTACGCCGAAATTGGGCGAGAAATGCTGGTCGGCCAGGATTGGCTGCACCCGCGCTTGCTGGGCATCCAGCATTTTCACAAGCCCCCGCTAACGTATTGGCTCACCGCTGCGGGGCTGGCTTTATTTGGTCCGAATGCGGCGGGTGTACGCATTCTGCCTGTATTAGCTGTGCTGCTGCAAGTGCTGCTGGTGTATGGCTTGGGCCAACTGCTGTTTCAGGGCGACCGCGCACGGGCCTTGGCCGCAGCAATCATCTACGGTACACTGCCCGTGGTGCTCATCTCGGCACTAAATGTTACAACTGACGCTTACCTGGCCACGCTGGAACTGGCTGCTACCTACGGCATCCTGCGCTATTACCACGACGGTCGTCGCTGGGGGCTATACCTATTTTGGGTGGGGCTGGCCCTGGCGTTCCTGACCAAAGGCCCGGTGGGTTTTGTGTTGCCGCTGATGGCCGTTATTGGCTTTTATTTCCGGCAGAAGCAAACGCGCCGACCGTTTACGATCCATCACGCCGTGGGCATTGTGTTGTTTGTGCTGCTGGGTTTGAGCTGGTATTTGTATCTGATCATCGAGAATCCGGCATTTCTGCGCTATTTCCTGTTTGAGCATACCGTAGAGCGTTTTGCCAATGCGGCGACTTTCAACCGTGCCAAACCGTGGTGGTTTTATGTAGTGCTGGCGCCGGCCACGAGCTTGCCGTGGGCCGCTGCGCTTTTGGTCTATGCCATCCGGACGCGTTGGGCTTCGGTGCCGCAGCAGTGGCGCAATGTGCTCATCTTCTGGGTGTTGCTGCCACTGGTGTTCTTTTCGATCTCAAAATCCAAGCTGCTGCTGTACGTGCTGCCAATCTTTCCGGGCGTGGCGTTGCTTACCGTCTACTACCTGGGGCGCCTCACCGACGGCGTACTGTATCGGTGGTATGTGGGGTTCGTGGCGTTTTACGGCGCGGTGCTGGCAGCCTTGTGCATGCTGCCAGTGGTGGTAACCGTCACGGACGTACCGTTGCAGGCCAGTCCGTTTTCTGCTATCTGGCCGGCAGCTGGCATTCTGGTTATGATTCTTACGCTCACGCTCTGGAGCCAGATTCGAATTGCACCCAGGATATTGGTAGCGAGCGTGTTATTTACCGTTTCGCTATTGATTTCTGTTAAGCCGCTGATGCAACAGAATGAGCTGGATTTCAACGGTGCCCGGCCGCTTGCTCATTTCATAAAACAGCGGCATCTGGAAAACAGAAAAGTGTTAGTATACAATGAGTTGCTACCGGCGTTGGCCTTTGAAACGGGCCGAATCCCGGTATCGCTCAACGATGGCAACCACAACCTCGATCGCGAAACCCAGTTCGAGCCCTCTGCTGCTTGGCGCAACACACTGATTTATCTCAACGATGCCAAACAGCAAGATGCTGTTAATCAATTGTTTGCGCAGCATCCTGTGCTGCTGGTGAAAGGTGCCCTAAAGCCTGAGCGCCAATGGATGCTGCGTTCCTTTACTCAGCATCAGCACTTGGGAAAGTGGACGGTGTATTACTGATGCCTTACGCTTCCTCGTTTCTTCTATGGTAAGCACAAGGTGCTCATTTTGAGATGAATAGCCGTTTTGTTGGTCGCAGGTGCCTAACCGACGTACACGGCCGGCGCCTTCTCGCGCAGGTTGTAGTTAGAAGCCATCACCTCCCCGTAAGCGCCGGCTGAGCGGAGCGCTACTACGTCGCCGCGGTTAGTTTCGGGTAGAGCTACTTCGCGGCCAAAGGTGTCCGACGACTCGCAGATGGGTCCTACCACGTCGTATATCTGCTTGGAACCCTGGCTGGTGAGGTTTTGAATCAGGTGGTAGCTGCCGTAGAGCGCAGGACGGATCAGCTCCGTCATGCCGGCATCCAGAATCGCAAAATTGGTTTGCTGGCTGCGTTTTACGTACAAAACGCGGCTGATCAAGGTGCCACATTGAGCTACCACGGCCCGCCCCAGCTCTACATGCACTTGCTGGCCCGGCCGCCGCACGAGGTTTTCCTCAAACATCTGGAAATACGCCTCAAAATCCGGAATTGGGTTTTCCTCCGGTCGCTGGTAGTCGATGCCAAGGCCACCGCCCACGTTGAGGTGAGGCAGCGTGATGCCCCGATCGGCCAGCCAATCCTGAATCTCATTGAGCTTCTGGCTCAGATCCGCAAACACGGTCAGGTTCGTGATCTGCGAGCCAATGTGCGCGTGCAAGCCCACCAGCTCTAGGTTATGCAAGGTGCTGAGCAGCTCAATCACGGCGGCTAACTCCGATACGCTGATGCCGAACTTGTTGGCTTCCAGGCCGGTAGTGATGTAGTGGTGCGTGTGCGCGTCCACGTTGGGGTTGAGGCGCAGGGCCACTCGTGCCCGCCGGTTCTGCGCGCCGGCTAGCTCATTCAGGACCACCAATTCTTCCACCGATTCGGCGTTGAAGCACCAGATATCGGCGGCCAGTGCCCGGTTTATTTCCGCATCCGACTTGCCCACGCCGGCAAACACAATGTTCTGCGGGGCAAACCCAGTGTCCAGCGCCCGTTGCACTTCGCCGCCACTTACGCAGTCGGCGCCGAGGCCGTGCTCCCGGATCAGGTTCAGGATTTCGGCGTTGGCGTTGGCTTTCAGGGCGTAATGCACATGAAAATCACGCGGGCGGGCAGCAGCTTGCAGAGCCGTGAGCGTTTGCCGGAGCAAAGTCAGGTCATAGAGGTAAAAAGGAGTGGAGCGGGAGGCAATATCCGCCGGCAGTTGAAGAGGCACAGGGCAAGGATCCGTTAAAATAAATTATTACATAACTGATTTATAATCAAATAGTTATGTATTGGCTAAAAGCCAAGGTTTGAGACTTATGCTTTCTGAAAAAGACCCGCATTGAGGGCTTTTAGCGCGCGCGTTTTGTCGGCGGTGTTGACCAGAATGCTGATGTTGTTGGGCGAGCCGCCGTACGAAATCATGCGCAACGGCACGTCTTCCAAAGCACCGAACGCCAAGCGGGCCGCCCCGTGCGTCGACTGTACCAAGTTACCGACCAAGCAGATAATTGTCTGATTCTTATCGACTTCCACGGTGCCAAACCCGCGCAAATCGTTTAGGATTTCCTCCAGATGCGTGGCGTCGTCGATGGTGAGCGACACGGCTACTTCCGAAGTCGTGATCATGTCGATGGGCGTGCGGTAGCGCTCGAATACTTCAAATAGGCTGCGCAAAAAGCCGTGGGCCAGCAGCATGCGGCTCGACTTGACGTTGATGGCTACCAACCCGTCTTTCGCGGCCACTGCCTTGATGGGCTCCGGGCCGGTTTTTGAAGAGATGAGCGTGCCGGGCGCTTCGGGTTGCATGGTGTTGAGCAAGCGCACCGGAATGTTGTGCTGACGGGCAGGCAGTACTGAGCTGGGGTGCAGGATCTTAGCGCCAAAATACGCTAGCTCTGCCGCCTCGTCGAATGACAGCTCCCGGATCGGGTAAGTGCCTTCCACCACGCGCGGGTCGTTGTTGTGCAAGCCGTCGATGTCCGTCCAGATCTGGATTTCGGAAGCATCGGCGGCTGCCCCAATCAGCGAAGCCGAGTAGTCGGAGCCGCCGCGCTTGAGGTTATCGATGCCCCCGTCGGCGTTGCGGCAAATATAACCTTGGGTTATAAATAACTGATTGTCATGGTGTTGTGCAAGCTGATGGGCGAGATGCTCGCGGATATAGGCTGCGTCGGGTTCTTCGTCGCGGTCGATCTTCATGAAATCCAACGCGGGCAGCAGAACAGCTTGCTGGCCAAGTACTTGCGTTACATAACGGTGAAACAGGAGCGTCGACAGCAGTTCGCCCTGGGCCAGAATTACCTTTTCGCCGGAGGCCGTAAGCGGGCCGCGCATCAGGTCGAAAACGGCGCGAAAACGGGCGTCAACCTGCGTGATGGCATCGGTGGCGTGGGCCTCATTGGGCAGCAACTCGCGAGCTACCATCAGGTAGTGCTGGCGCAGAATCTCGGTTTGGTACGTGGCAGCCGTGGTATCGCCATCGTAAAGCAGCCGCGCAATGTTAACCAGCGCGTTGGTGGTGCCCGACATAGCCGACAGCACCACAATGCGGCGCTCGTCGCTCTGAATCAACTCGGCCACGGCGCGCATACGCTCCGCTGAGCCTACTGAGGTGCCACCGAACTTGAGAACTTTCATGAGAGTAGAAAAGATGAAAACGAATGACGAAAGGCAATAAAAAAGCGCCGGTCTGGTGAGACCGGCGCGATTCAGGCAAGGCAAGGTTGCAAGCTGGAAACGAAAGCGACGGTCAGGCAGGGGTGCGTTTGAGCGCGGGTTTGCATTTGCTTCCCTTGACCATCTTCTTTCCCATCGACGCAGCAACGCCGCAGCCTACAAGGCCCGGAGCAACCACCAACGAAAAGGGAACAGCGAAGCGCATATGCAAAAGTGACCGTCAGCCCGCCACGCGGACTTTGCGTTCGCAAGTAAAAACATCTTGGCGCAATTTCCAGCACCCGCCCGCAGATTTGTGCAGAAACTCCCTTTGCTTTAGCATGGTGCTCTGATCGAAATCAGCGTTTAAGATGCGTGAGAAGCGCTGTCGGCCGAGAGCAGAGCCACCACTTCATCGGGGTTTTCTACCTCAATAATAAGCTGATTGTAGTCCTCGTGATCTAAGTCGATCACTACGGTTTTGTCGGCGTGGTGCACGTCCCAGAAGATGCGTTTCTCGTCTTGCAAAAAGGTGCCAGCGGTCAGCAAGCCGGGAATGTGGGTGCCCGGAACGCGCCAGCCGTGCCACCAGCCTTTCACGGCCTCCGGATCTTTCCGGGCGCCCAGAATGTGCTGACGCGGAATCTGCAACCGGCTCTTAAACGCCCATAGTTTGTGCAAGCCTTTGACGTTGAAGACGATTTCTTCGCCTTCGCGTGATACTTCAACCATGATTCTTCTTGATAAATAAGCTTCAACAATTTGAGTGAATGCCCTCGGCCCAAAGCGGAGCTAGTTACTACTTGCCATCGCGAAATCCAGGGGGAGTTGCAGCCCGGCCGACTTAGCCAGCCTGCTGATTCGCCAGCTTGGTCAGGCTCGTGGCCGCGTGGCTGAATTCCGACGGGATGAGCACGACGGTAGTGGTATTGTTGTCGATGCCAATTTCCGATATCATCTGCATGCGGCGCAGTTCCAGGGCCATGGGGCTGCTTTCCATTTGTTGGGCGCCCTGCGTGAGCTTGATGGAGGCTTCCAGCTCGGCTTCGGCTTTGATGAGGCGAGCACGCTTTTCGCGAATGGCTTCGGCTTCGCGCGCCATGGCCCGCTGCATGGATTCCGGAATTTCTACGTCCTTGATCTCCACCAACTCAATTTTGACGCCCCACGATTCGGTGGCTGCATCCACGAGCTGTTGCAGGGTAGCGTTGATTTGCTGGCGGCCGCGCAATACTTCGTCGAGCTGGTGCTGCCCGATGATGTTGCGTAACGCCGTGACGGCCAGTTGGTAAACTGCCTGGTTGAAGTTGGCCACCTTGATGATAGCATCCGCCGGATTTACCACCCGAAACCACAGCACGGCGTTCACCTTGATGGTTACGCTGTCTTTAGTAATGGTTTCCTGCTGCTCCAGATCCACGGTTTTCGTGCGGATGTCGATGGTTTGTTGCCGCTCGATGATCGGGATAATCCAGTACAGACCCGGCCCGCGCGTGCCCGTAAAGCGCCCCAGCCGAAACACAATGGCCCGTTCGTATTCCTGCGCAATGCGAATGCCCAGCAGCAGAAAAACAACAATGATGACGATAATTGCGAGAAAGTTCATGTGGCTAGGTAACTACTTGAAAGTGAAATTATTATGAATAAAAGCAGGCAGTTCATCCTGTATGCTAAGTCCGGGAGATGAATCGCTTAAAGCGCCGCTTCATTACAGCGTTTTGCAGAAAAATTTAGTGCTGAGCGACTTTCTTAGTGTCTTGTGGCTTGCGGGCCGGCCAAATAATTTCGATTCAATATCTGGTCAAGTAGAATAAAATTTATCAAAACAGATGAAACTAATGTACATACATTTTATGTATGTACATATATAAAGGTAGTAGGTGCTTTCAATGTGAAGTATTCTCTGCTTTTTATAAAACCTTGACTTAGAGACAACTGAGATATGAACGTTCTGCTTGTAAAAGGCAACCCTAAAGCTGCTGACGCATCGGTTTCACTGCAAATGGCGGATGCTTTTCTGGATACCTACCAAACTGCTCACCCATCTGCTCAGGTAGAAGAGCTGGACTTGTACCACGATTTTGTGCCGCTAATTGACGAGGACGTGCTGCGTGGTTGGGGCAAACTAGCTACCCAGCAGGAGCTTAGCCCAGTTGAAAGCCGTAAAGTGCAGGGCCTGACGGTGCTCGTTGAGCAGTTTTTAGCCGCCGATACAGTGGTATTCGCCTTGCCCATGTGGAACTTCGGCTACCCGCCCATGGTGAAGGCGTACCTCGATGCCATTGCCGTAGCTGGCAAAACCTTCCGCTACACCTCCGAAGGCCCGGTCGGGCTGGCCGGTGGAAAGCAAGTGATTGTGTTTGAGGCCCGTGGCGGCATATACAGCAGCGGCCCTGCTCAGGCTATGGAGCACACCACCAGCTACCTGACCACTTTCCTCGCCTTCTTGGGCATTACCGACGTGCAGCTCGTGTTGGCTGAGGGCTTGGCTATGAACGCTGCCGAAACGCCCGCTATTCGCCAAAATGCCATCTATCAAGCTCGCCAAGTTGCCGCTGAGCTACGTTTGGCTGCTTAAGCACTGCTTTCTGTTGTTAAATGCAAAAAGGCTGCCTTACCGGGCAGCCTTTTTGCATTCTATTCTATTGTACTCGTGTTCCGGACAGCTGTTACCGCACCGGCTTCGGAATTACTGGCAGGCTTTCGTGCCCTTCCGCATCTACTGACACTACGCCGAAGATGAAGTTGTCCTTGCTGTGGGGCAGGTCGGCTTTGGTGTCGGTGACGTAGAACTTCTGTTGCCACTGTGGCGCGTTGGTTTCGCGCATGAGCACGTAGTAGCCGGCCGGTTTTTCCCCCACTTTGGGCGCGTCCCATTTCAGCTCGGTGCGGTTGGTGAGGTTGGCGGTGAGCACCCCTACGTTTTCCGGCGACGAGGGCGCAAGAGCGAGGCTGGCCAGCGTGGCGAGGTTAACGCCGGTGTTTTTGCGAAGGTATTGATAGTCAACGCCTTCTGGCAGGTCGCCGTATTTGATGTTGTTTTCGGTGCGCAAGTCTTGGTGCTGATGGGTGAAGTCTTCGTTCATCTCCGTGAAGCGCACCGCCGTAAAGCCTTGCTGATTGAAAGGCGTGTGGTCGCCGCCGCGCAGGAAGCGGTCGGGACGATATTCTACCACAACTTCATGTCCGTCAACGTATTGCTTGCATGCTAAGCTGGTGTAGCGGGCGAGCTGGCGTGAAGGCGAATCGTTTTCGCTGCTCAGCACACGGCGCACTTTCGCTTCGTCGGGAGTTTCGGTGGCCGGCACGCCTTCGCTGAACACGCGCAAGTGCTTGGCATCTTTGATTTCGGGATCGCGGCCGGTGGAGTTGCCCACGATATCGTTGTTGAGCATGGCCGTTAGGTTCCAGCCCTCTTTTTTGGCGCGCTGCGCCAAATGCGTCGAGCCGTAAAGGCCTTGTTCTTCGCCCTGCACAGCCACGAAAATGATGGTCGCGGGGTATTTCTGCTGCGACATAATGCGGGCCAGCTCCATTACGGCTACCGTGCCGGAGCCGTCGTCGTTGGCGCCAGGGGCGTCGGCAGTGGCGTTCATCACGTCCGATACGCGCGAATCGATGTGTCCGCTCACGATAAACACGCGGGTGTCGTTGGGGTCGGTGCCGGGCAGGGTCGCCATCACGTTGGCCATCACCACGGGCTTGTTGATGCGCCGGCCGTCGGGCTTGATGGTGAAGGTATCCTGCGTGACTTTCAGGCGATTGCCGCTGGCTTTGCTGTACTTCTTAAACTCCTGCTCCACCCAGTTGCGGGACGCTCCGATGCCGCGCTTTTTGTCTTTGGTATCGCTCAGCGTGTGGCGCGTGCCGAATGAAACCAGTTTGCGAATATCATCCTCCAAGTTTTTGGCCGACACGTCTTCCACCATCTTCTTGATCATCGGATCGGGAGTAGTGGGCGGCGTATTTTGGGCGTGGAGGCTAAGCGAAAGAAAGCAAGCAGAAGTAAGCAGCAGAGAAGAACGAAAGACCATAGGAGCTGAGGTGTAGTTAGGTTACGCTAAAGCAAGTAACGTAATGTTGGAGAACTAACCACACGCAGGCCTCTGATTGGGCAGCTCGCGCCCTATATCTGCACTGCCGACACGATGGCACTGGCCGCATTGCCCCCAAAACCAGCGGCATTAATTAAGATGCGCCGTACTGGCCGGAATGGAGCAGGAGTAAGGTCAGTGGCGAAACCGGGCGCGGGCCACGATTGCGTAGCCAAGATGTGCAGGGCATAGTGCAGGCTCAGCGCTGCCGAGGCGCCCAGCGTGTGACCGATAAGCCATTTGTTGGACGTAAGCGCCGGCATTTCTTCCCCGAAAACCGCCGCGATGGCCCGGCGCTCGGAAGCGTCGCCGGCGTGCGTGCCGGGGCTGTGCAACACGATGGCGTCGATGTCGGAAGGAGCGCATGGGGCTTGCTGCAAAGCTTGCCGCATGGCTTTCTGGAAGTGATGGCCTTCGGGCGACAAGCCTGTTTTGCTGCCAATGGCTTCAAACCCGAAGCCAACAGCTTCTAAAATATAAGTATTTGATAATGAAGCACTTGTGTAATTGCCTTCCTCCAGTTGTTTGCGACTGATTTTCTCCAGCGCAAACACCGCCGCACCTTCGCCCAGCACAAACGTCGACGGGCGACCAGCGCCGGGGCGACACGGAGAATCAGAGGCTTCAAAAGGTGAATAAATGCCCAACGCATGCATTTGGGCCAACGTGAAGGCCGTGAGCGGAGCCTCGGTGCCGCCGGCCAAAAAGCGATCGGCCATGCCGGCGCGCAGCCACGCCATGGCATTGCCCAGAGCCTGAAACGCGCTGCTACAGGTACTCGAATGACTCAAAGCTGCTCCGGCAGTTGTGCCCGCATCGAAAGCTACCCAACTGGCTACGTTGCCCAGCGTCGTGAGCGGCGAGGTAGCCGGCGGCACGCTGCCTTCTTCCAAAAACTCTTCGTAAAACTGCTCCAATCGGCCCGTAGCGCCCCGCGACGACCCGATGCTGACCGCCAGCGCATTCTCTTGGTTATCAGACTTCCAGCCTGCCTGCGCAGTGGCTTGCCGGGCGGCGAGCAAGGCCAGCAGCACCGTGCGGTCGAGTTGGCGGTAGGCGCTGTGTTCTTTACGCAGCGCTGCCAGTTCCGCTTCCACCGAAGCGGGCAAAGCACCCACCGACAAGGTAGATGAGCCCAATGGCTGACTGCTGAAAGCCGGAGCGGCATTCGCATACCCCGAAGCGCCCGCGCCCAGCGCCGAGATGCTGCCGCTGCCGCGGATAATAATCAGATCGTCAGGCATAAACAGAAAAAATCAGGCGCGCCACGGGTCGCATTATTGATTGGCGAGCACCAGTTGGTGCATGTCGCGGAGGACATCGTAAAGCAGCGCCAGCTCTGCATCGGTGGTGCAATAAGGCGGCATCAAATACATGATGTTGCCCAGCGGCCGCAGGATTACGCGCCGCGCCAGCGCCAGATTATAAAGCTGGTCGCGCAAGCCGCTGAAGTACGTGGTGTGCTCCCCAACGGCAAATTCGATGGCCAGTACTGTGCCCAAGTGCCGCACGTCGCGTATGCCGGGCTGGCCAGTTATTTCCTGAGCGAACTGCTTGTGCGACAACGCGATACGAGCCAGGCTGGCTTGGCAATCTGCGGAAAGAAGCAGGTCCATGCTCGCTAGGCCCGCCGCGCAGGCCACGGGATTGGCAGTATAAGAATGACCGTGAAAGAAGGTCTTCATCCGGTCGTCGCTCAGAAAGGCCTCGTACACCGCCGCCGTGCAGCTCGTAACGCCCAGGGCCATGGTGCCGCCGGTCAGGCCTTTGGAAAGACAGATCATGTCGGGTCTTTCCATAAGATAATGACTAGCAAAGAGTTGCCCAGTACGGCCAAAGCCCGTCATTACCTCATCGGCGATGGCCAGAATGCCGTGGCGGTGGCAGCAGCGGATCAATTCGTCGAGTATGGCGGGCGAGTAGGTAAGCATGCCGGCCGTGCCCAAAAGCAAGGGCTCAAACACGAATGCGGCCACATCGCCCTGTGCCGCAATGGCTTCAAGCTGCGCGAGCGTGTCGGCTTCGCGGCCGGGTACGGGCACGTCGATAAAGGCCACATCAAACAGCAGCGGCGCAAACGGCGCGGTGAAAGCCCCGCGGCTGCTCACGGCCATCGCCCCGAAGGTGTCGCCGTGGTAACTGTCGCGGAACGCCACGATGGTGCGGCGGGGCTGCTCTTGGTTGAAGAAGAATTGCAGCGCCATTTTCAGGGCTACTTCCACGGCCGTCGAGCCATTATCAGAATAGAAGATACGCCCTTGATTATCAGGAAGAATAGCCAGCAGCTTCTCGGCCAGTTCGACAGCGGCGGGGTGCGTGAAACCGGCAAACAGCACGTGCTCCAAAGTACGTAGCTGCTCCGCTACGCGCTCAGCGATGTGCGGGTGCGCATGGCCGTGCAGGTTTACCCACCACGAGGAAATGCCGTCGAGGTAAGCGGTGCCGTCTTCGGCGTAAAGCCACGCACCCTGCCCCCGCACAATCGGGATGGGCAAGGTCGCAGTTTGCATTTGGGTATACGGGTGCCACAAAATGGCGTGATCGCGTTCGGCAAGGGTAGGCATGCGGCAAAGGTAGCGCGGACTTTGTAGTTCGCGGCCTCGTTGGTGGGTGAGATACTAATCTGGCAAACGGGGATTACGGCGCCTGAACTACTTTTCGAACCACTGTCGAAAGCTCGTAGCGTACTGGCCAACTGCTTCTGCGGTCACCGCTGCTTCGGGCAGAACGCGCGGCATAATCTGAACGCCAGTGTGCTGTTCGATGAACTCCTCGGTGGCCGGAGTAGGTTCGCCGTTGAACACAAGGCCGCGCACCGGAATGCCACGCCGTTGCAGGGCTTCCAGCGTGAGCAGCGTATGGTTGATGCTGCCCAGATAGTTACGCGATACGACCACGGCTTGCAGCTGCAATTGCGCCAGCAAATCTACCATCAGAAAGCCCGGCGCGAGCGGCACCAGCAGGCCGCCGGCGCCTTCTACTACTATATGATTGGGGGTTGTGGGCAGCCGAAAATCGGTGGGCCGGAGCAGGATGCTTTCAGCGGCGGCGGCGGCGTGGGGTGAGGCCGGCATGTGCAGGCGGTAGGCTTCGGGGTGAAAACGCGTGGCCAGGTTCGTCACCAGCGCGCGCACGGTTTCGGTGTCGGTGGTAGGGGTGAGGCCCGCTTGCACCGGCTTCCAATAATCGGCGCCAAGAGCTTCGGTCAGGATGGCGGCAACCACCGTTTTGCCCACATCCGTGCCGATACCTGTTACGAAAAGACGTTCGGGATAAGGCATTCGATGGTTTATTATAATTGCTTGATTAACAATTGATTAAGCTTGGAGTCAAAACCCTCGCCAACTGATCAATTTCCTGTGTGGTATTGTAACTGTGCACGATCAGGCGGAGGCGTTCGGTGCCGGCGGGCACGGTAGGCGCCACAATGGGCCGCACATCGAAGCCGGCTGCTTGGGCGCTGGAAGCCAGCTGCCGGACGCGTGCCGGGCTGTTGCCTTGCGCAAAAAACACCGGATGAATGACGTGGCTCGCAGTTGGTACACGCAAATGCGGCACGGCATTGAGCTTGTCCTTCAAATAGTTAGATAACTCAAACAACTGTTGCCGCTCAGCCGTCAACTTGGGCAGCAGCTCATAAGCCGCCGCCAACGACGCCAGGCTCAACGGAGCCAAAGCCGTGGTGTAAATAAAGGGCCGCGAGAAATTAATCAGATAGTCGCGCAGCACAGCCGCGCCGGCCACAGCCGCACCCTGACTGCCCAAGGCCTTCCCAAAGGTAAGTACGCGCGCAAACACCTGGTCTTCCAGCCCTAGTGCTGCCACCAAACCTTCGCCCCGGGGGCCATAGATGCCGTTGGTATGTGCTTCGTCTACAACGAGATATAATCCGTGGTGCTGACAAAAATGTGCTAATTCACGCAGCGGCGCCTGGTCGCCATCCATGGAATAAAGGGCTTCTACGGCCACAAACACTGCGCCGGTAGCGCGAGGCAGGCGGCGGGCTAAGTCGTCTAAGTCGTTGTGGCGGAAGCTATAAGCCGTAGCGAAACTGCCCCTGATGCCGTCCTTCACGGAGGCATGAGAAGCTTCGTCGTAGAAAATAGTGTCGCCGCGGCGTGGCACAGCGGTAAAGAAGCCCATATTGGCCGCATAGCCCGAGTTGAAAAGCAAGGCGGCTTCGGCCCGGTGAAACTCGGCCACATGCGCTTCCAATGCTTCGGCAGCGGCGGAATTACCAGTTAGCAGACGAGAACCAGTGCTTCCTGTAATTATTTGACTATCAAGTATATATGATTTTATTTTTTCTGACAAAGTTTCCGACTTCGCCAACCCCAAGTAATCATTTGAGCTGAAGTCAACTAAGCCGGTGGCCGGAAGCGTCAAGTGGCGGCGGGTGCCTTCGGCTTCGCGTTTGGTGAGGTGTTGCGCGAGGCGGCTCAGCAACGGGTTGGGAGGTGCCATAAAGCCGAAAAACTAAGCTCCCCTGCTTTTTCAAGAAGGGGAGCTAGCGTTGGTAATACTCTGATTCTGAAGTTCTAAGCTTCCGCCTTGCTCAGCACGGCAGCGCCTTTCGGTACGTCCTTGAAGGCTTTGCGAGGCGTAAGACCCAGCAAATCAAACATTTGCTTGTCGGCGTCGAAGTCGGGGTTGGGGGTGGTCAGAAGCTTTTCGCCGGAGAAGATGGAGTTGGCGCCGGCCAAGAAGCAAAGGGCCTGCTCCGTCACGGGCATTTCCTGACGACCCGCCGAGAGGCGCACGATGGTTTTGGGCATCAGGATGCGAGCCGTGGCAATCATGCGCAGCATTTCCCACACACTGACGCGTGGCTGCTCGGCTAGCGGCGTGCCTTTAACGGGCACCAGCGCGTTCACCGGCACCGATTCGGGGTGGGCGGGCAGCGTAGCGAGCGTGTGCAGCATGGCCACGCGGTCCTGGTCGGTTTCGCCCAAGCCGATGATGCCACCGGAGCACACCGAAATACCGGCCTGGCGCACGTTGGCGAGCGTATTCAGGCGGTCGTCGTAGGTGCGGGTCGTGATGATTTCGCTGTAGTGCTCGGCGCTGGTGTCGAGGTTGTGGTTGTAGGCGTAGAGGCCGGCTTGCTTGAGGCGTTCGGCTTGGTACTCGTTGATCATGCCCAGGGTGCAGCACACTTCCAGACCCAGATCATTGACCTGCGTCACCATGTTGAGTACGCGGTCGAAATCGCGGTTGTCGCGCACTTCGCGCCAAGCAGCGCCCATGCAAAAGCGGGTCGAGCCGGAGTCTTTGGCGCGCTGGGCGGCGGCCAGCACTACTTCGTCTTTCAACAGCGCATGAGTCTCAACGCCAGTATGATAGCGAGCTGCCTGTGGGCAGTAGGCGCAATCTTCGGGGCAGCCGCCGGTTTTTACCGACAGCAAGGTGCACACCTGCACTTCGCCCGTGGCTTGGTGCTCGCGGTGCACGGCGGCCGCTTGGGCCACAAGTTCCAGCACGGGCTGGTGGTAAATAGCTTTTACTTCGTCGAGAGTCCAGTCGGTACGGAGCATAACGGGGCGGTGAGGTCTGGTTGTGGTGAGGGGCGCTAAGGTAAGCAGCTCGCAAGATACACGAGAAGTCCTTTCGCGCCATTTCGGGCGGCAATTCTGCACAGACAAGCCACCAGATGAGCTACAAAGACTTGATGACGCGGCACGGATTCCCAACGGCTACCGAATTACTAGGTATCGAGCGCGTTACGACGCTGCCGGCGCCAACCGTCACGTTGTCGCCAATCTCAACGCCGGGCAATACGATCACGCCCGCACCCAGCCATACGTTGTGGCCAATCGTGATGGGGTGGGCAAATTCCAGCCCCGAAATGCGAGTAGCAGCGTCTATCGGATGGCCAGCGGTGGTGAGTACGACGTTGGGCGCGATGAACACGTTATCACCAATGCTGACGGGGGCGCAATCCAGAATAATAAGGTTGTAGTTGGCGTAGAAATTCTGGCCGAGGGAGATATTGAAGCCGTAATCGCAGCGAAACGGGGCTTCAATATGAGCGTTTGCTTCATATCCCAACAACTTGATTAGCAAATCTTTATCTAAATCGACCGGCTGCTGATTGTAGCGGAAGCAAAGAGCCTTGGCTGTCCGTCGGGCTTCTACCAGTTCCGGGTCGTTGGCGTAATACAGCTCGCCGGCCACCATCTTTTGTTTTTCAGTTAAGGTGCTCATGCAGTAGTGGTTATGAGTTTTGCGCTTCCATTTGCTTTTGAGGCGCGACCAGATACTAACCGCGAAGGGCCGCTTCAATATCACTTGAAACGGCCCTTCGCGGCAAGATTTCTAACACAAGTTGCCCTAGCGCTTGGGGGAGCGGCTGCGACCCTTGGTTTGGGGTTGGCTGCGCGGAGGTCGCGCGGCCGATTTGCCGGATGCACTTCCCGCGGCGCGTGGGCTGCCGGTGCGGCCTGCGGGCTTTTTAAAGGGTTTGCCCTCGCCTGCAGGTGCTTGGCCCGCTGCCGACCGCGGCTTGCCGGCCGGTTTGCGCGCCGATTTCGAGTAGATTCCTTCCGATTTGCCGGGCGATTTTTCGCTGCGGCTGCCCGACTTGCGCACCGGTTTTTCGGCGTTTTCCTCGTCGGGGCGGGTGCGCTTGTCTTTCCAGAAATCGTGCGTGCGCGACACCCGTTGCTTTGGCAAAGAAGCTTCTTTGGTGCCGGTCGAGTGCTCAGTCATGGCCATGAGGTCAGCCAGTTCTTTTTCGGTCAGTTCGCGCCAATCGCCTACGCCTAAGCCTTTTACCGAAATATTCATCACCCGAATGCGCTCGAGCTGCACCACTTCGTAGCCGAAATGCTCGCACATGCGCCGGATCTGGCGGTTCATGCCCTGAATCAGGGTGATGCGGAAAATGTAGTTGGTTTCCTTTTGCACCTCACATTTCTGGGTCATGATGCCCATAATCGGCACCCCGCCGCGCATGCCCTCGATAAACTGGCTGGTGATCGGCTTGTCGACCATCACGATGTATTCTTTCTCGTGTTTGTTGCCGGCCCTGAGGATTTTGTTGACGATGTCGCCGTTGCTGGTCAGCAGGATCAGCCCCTGCGAATCTTTGTCGAGGCGGCCAATGGGGAAGATGCGCTCGCTGTGCTTGATGTAGCGGATGATGTTGTCCTTGACACTGGTTTCGGTGGTGCTGGTGATGCCCGGCGGTTTGTTGAAGGCAATGTAAATCGCGTCTTCGGCCGCCCGCGGCTCGATCAGGTTGCCATTGACCACCACGCGGTCTTTACTCGAAACTTGGTCGCCGATTTTGGCCTTTTTGCCGTTGACCAGCACGTTGCCCTGCTCAATGTATTTGTCCGCTTCGCGCCGGGAGCAAACGCCGCTCTCGCTGATGTATTTGTTGAGGCGGGTTAAGGTAGTATCAGCCATGATGTTGCAAATGAGAAAGTTGGCAACCGATGCTAACAGCAGCGGCCCGCCGAAGCCAAAGGCTGCGAAGCGGGCCGCAAGGTACGGAGAAGCAAACAGGGAGCAGAATGCGGCGCGTTATGGCAGTGAAAATAAAACCGAGTGGTGTGCCTTTTCTGATATTGTGTAATCAGTTGATTATTAATCAGTTAATATTCCTTACAGTGCCACTTTTTTCTCGCCTTTGTCCACGGCCAGAATGAACTTGGTTAGGCCGTTCATGTATGTTTGCTGGTCGTCGTAGAGGCTCATGTGGCTGCCCTTGGGGCAAATAAGTGCGGTGCCATTTTGCACCTGCGTGGCAATCCAGCGCATGTGCTCGGGGTCCAT
This sequence comes from Hymenobacter sp. BT491, assembly GCF_014349165.1. NCBI lineage: Bacteria > Pseudomonadati > Bacteroidota > Cytophagia > Cytophagales > Hymenobacteraceae > Hymenobacter > Hymenobacter sp. BT491. Next base: position 968,469 of record NZ_JACSJJ010000001.1, read on the forward strand.
GGTGTCGTATTTGCCGCCGATAGAAAGCACGGGCACTGACAGCTTCGGCAAGTCCTTGGTGCGATCCCAGTGCAGCAGCTTGCCGGCTACGCCAAACTCGCTGGGCCCCTGCATGGTTACGTACAGCGACTGGTTCATCTTGCCAAGTGAGCGCGTAAGCGGCTCGGGCCACTTGTCCAGCGGAATGCGGCAGATGTGCTCGACGTAGAAGTTGGGCATGAGCAGCTCCATGTAGCGTGGGTTCTCGAAGTCGTTTTTGGCTTCGATCTGCCGGATTTCGGCCAGCACTTCCGGCTTCATTTGCTTGGCCAGCACGTTGTCGGCGTATTTGCCGTAGGCGGGCACACTCATCATCATGTTGGAAATGATGAGACCTTTCAGGTTTTGCTGGTACTTGAGCGCGTATTCCGCCGCCAAAATTCCGCCCCAGGAGTGGCCGAGCAAGTAGAAGTTGTCTTTGTTGAGGTTCAGGGCTTTGCGCACCTGCTCCACTTCCTCCACGTAGCGCGGCAGGCTCCACATGGCCGTGTCCTTGGGGTTGTCGGAGAGACCGCAGCCGAGCTGGTCGTAATAAATAAACTCGATGCCGTCTTTGGGCAGAAAGCTTTCCATGCACTCGAAATACTCGTGCGTGGCACCGGGCCCGCCATTGAGCAGCAACACCTTCATTCTGGGGTTGTTACCAAAGCGCTTGGTCCAGATGTTAAACTTGCCTTTGGGTGTCGAAATCGGGATGACCTGCACGCCGCCGTCTTTCACCGCGCTGGTATCGCCGGCGAAATATACACTAGGCTCGGAAGCTACCGCCGAGGCTTCGCTTTTGGTTTGTGGAGTGCAAGCTGCTCCACCGAGTAGCGTGAGGAGCAGGGCAGAGCCCAGTAGTTTTTTCAGCATGATGGTGGGAAAAGCGCGGTGAAAGAATCGGTGCCAGCAAGGTGTTAAACCTAGCTATAAATTCGACCCTTCCCAAAAGCCAGCTATGCCACGTAGGCTCCGAAACCTATTGCTTATTTGGCCTCAGCTAGCCACTGCATGGCCCGGTAGTCGCCCGGACCGAAAAATAGCCGCAGCACGTCGTCCGTGATGGTCAGGCCGTTGGCGCTGTTGGTGAAAAACACCACGCTTTCCCGCCGATTCGGAAAAGCTAGAAAGAAGCCTTCGAAGTCGCCGTTGTCGCCCCAGTGCCACAGCGCCGGACCACGGCTGGTCATGACCAGACCGAGGCCGCAGCCCCAATCGATGTACGGGTCGGTAGCTGTGGCTGGTGTGCTGCATCGGTTGGCGGCATTTGCGGGCGTGATCAGCAACCGGGCGGTAGCTGGCTTTAGGCCTTGGCCGGTCATTAGGGCCATCAAAAAAGCGTTGTAGTCGGCCGCCGTGGTAAGCAAACTGAAGCCCGCATTGGGCTCCGCAAACCGCTTAATTTCTGTGGGCTGGCCCGCGCTATTGTGGCCGTAGGCGGCGTTGGTGTTGAAGCGAGCTTGCCACACGTAGCTGCTGTGGGCTAAGTGCAAGGGCTTAAATACTTCCTCCTGAGCTAGTACTTCAAACGACTTGCCGGTAAGATGTTCTAAGGTTTTCTGCAAAAACACATACCCTTCGCCGGAGTAATTCCAGCAGTCGCCCGGAGCATATTTGAGCGATAGCGCTGAGGTTTTCCAGCCGGCTTCCAAAGGGTTCTGCGCCCAGTTCGGCAGGCCCGAAGTATGGCCCAGTACCATCCGGGCCGTGATTCTTTCGGCGCTCGCTTGCTGGGCCAGGCGTGGGTAGCGGTAGTAGGTCAGCAGGGGTTTATCCAGGTCGAGCAGGCCCTTGTCGTGAAGCCGCAGGGCCGTGTAAGCCAGCATGACTTTGCCCAAAGAAGCGGCCTGAAAGATAGTCTGGGCGTCAAGAACCTGAGGAGAGTCTGCTTTACGCAAGCCCAGAGTATACGCGGTAGCCTTGCCCTCCTTGGTGTACACCAGCTGCATGCCCGGCACATTTGCTTTTTTGAGCAGCGCTGCTAATTCAGTTTGCTGCGCCGAAGCGGTAAGGGCCTGAAGCAAAAGCACTAGGAAGGCAAGGCAGGTTTTCATGAACTAGGAAATAAGGGCCGCAAGTTTAAATAGGCTTTCACAAGCAAGATGGCGAGAAGCTCAGTGCAGTTGCCCAGGTGTACAACAGAAAGGCGGGCCGCCCCAATCGGAGCGGCCCGCCTTTCTATAACTTCTAAAATTGTGTACAGTCACCCAGGCAGAGCCCCGCGCCATCAGTGGGGATTGCCTTTTTGCTTAGCTAAATAATATATTATAATTGAACCAGCCATCATTGTAATGCAACTTGTTAGCCAAAGCCAATAACCTAAACAATAATGGGTTATGTTAGAATATGTGGGTGCTTCACTAGTAATTACTTTGTCAAATAGAAGAAAAGTTATTGCGAATAAAGAGGCTATAGAACTAGTGACTATTGCTGTTCTTTTATCATTAAAAAGCATGATCCACGAAAAGATTAATAAGGGATTAGCCAGCCAAGTTAATGCTGCCCCGCTTCCTAGCAGAATACCTAACCAACCAATTAAAAGAAGCCCAAGTGATGATGACCAAGCATTGTAATCAACCCTATCAATGTAGAAAGCATCTTGGGTTAATGCAATCAAATAGAATAATATACTAGTAACAAAAACGTATAATTTTATATTTTTCATTCTTTAATGAAATGGTTAATTCCAATTTAGAGGATTAATTTGCAAATTTTTATTTAATGATATTCTTTATGATAATTTTATTAAAATATTTAAAGTAACAACCATGATTACTTATTAATAATTTATTTAAGTATAAATGAGTATAGCTAAAAAAGTATAGGCCGCCCCAATCGGAGCGGCCCGCCTTTCTTCAATCTCTAAAAGCTGCAACAGCGACTAGCCCATCGTGTGGTACACGGCCTGCACGTCGTCGTCCTCTTCGAACTTGTCGATGAGCTTCATCACTTCTTCTACCTCCTCATCTGAGAGCGTGACGGTGGTATTGGGTACACGCTGAAGCGTGGCGCTGAGCGGGTGCAAGCCTTTGTCTTCTAGAGCTTTCTGCATCTGGCCGAAATCGGTGAAAGCCGTTTCGATTACCATGATTTCCTTGGTAGCACCGTGCTCGTCTTCTTCCTCGTCGAGATACACGTCTTCGGCGCCAAAGTCGATGAGCTCCAGTTCCAACTCGTCGCGGTCGAGGCCTTCGGCAGCCAACTTGAACACGCCTTTGCGCGTGAACGTGTAGTCGCTGGAGCCGGCCGTGCCGAGCGAGCCGCCGCCGCGGTTGAAGTACATGCGCACGTTGGACACGGTGCGCACGGGGTTGTCGGTGGCGCATTCTACCACCACCGCAATGCCGTGGGGCGCATAGCCCTCATACACAACCTCTTCGTAGTCTTTTTCTTCTTTGCTGCTGGCGCGCTTGATGGCGGCTTCCACGCGGTCTTTGGGCATGTTCACGCCCTTGGCATTCTGCATGGCCGTGCGCAGCCGGGCGTTGGTGTCGGGGTTGGGGCCGTTTTCCTTCACGGCCATCACGATTTCCTTGCCGATGCGGGTAAAGTCCTTGGACATACGGTCCCAGCGCTTCATCTTACGGCCTTTGCGGAATTCAAAAGCTCTTCCCATAGTATGTAGTAGCTAAATGCGGGTGGTAACGGTTGAAAACTCAGGTGCTCCGAAGCGGCCAGCTCCAGCCGGCGCTCCCGAAGGGACTGCAAGTTAGTAGAAAGGCCGGCCGGGCGCAATTGGCCCGGCATTGTTGCCAGCGGAGAAAGCGGCGGTTGTACTGCTCTTCAGAAAATGGTTTTGGCCACTTCGTTTGTCATTGAAAACGTCTGTCATCCAGAGCGCAGCAAAGGATCTCGCGTGTTTAGCTGAATAGCACTACAACGAAGCGAGCGAGATCCTGCGCTGCGCTCTGGATGATGGCTGCTATTAGGACGTAAATAATTGATTATTAGATACCTATAAAAAAATATCGGCAACTTCTTTCCAGTTATTTACGCGCCGGTATTGGGTTTCGTGTACGTTGTGGTGCGACGTAAACAAGATGCCTTCGCCGCGAAAATCGCGGAAGTTGTAGGCATTGTCGTCGATGAGGTAGTCGGCGTTGAGGATGCTTTTGTCGCCGCAGAATACGACGTGGCTCGTCGGGATGAAGTCGAAGTGCGTGCGGAGCCATTCAAACTTTTCGCCGAACGACAACGGGAATCCCATCGCGGCCGTGGCAATGAACAGCTCGTAGCGGTCGGCCATTTGGCGCAGTACTGCTTGGCTATCAGGCATTACGGGCAAATCCTGGAAAAAGCCCACGGTATCGAGGTACTCGCGCAAGGGCTTGCGGTGGTCCGGCGCGACGGCCTCGAGCAGGCGTTTGCCGTGCAGGTGCTCGGGGGTGAGCAGCACGTTGAAATCACGGTGGTACCATTCCGTAAACCGCTGCACGGCGTCGGCAATGACTTCGTCCATATCAATGGCAATGCGCTCTTTGGGCATGTTACTGGGTAATGGTGAGGGTGTTCTGAACTAACGAAGCCGCCAATCGGTCCGCCAAACGCCTTTTTGATACGGCAAAAGGTTGGTTTGGGTGTGAGCGCGGGTTTGGTAGCCCGCCTTGCAAGCCCTGACTCGCAGATACTCAGCAGGATAACCAATAACCATAGGCTGAGCTTGCCCGTAAGGTTATTTAGGCTTTCGTAGCCCCAGCCCGCCCCAACATGGCGGGCTTTTTTAGGCGTATTTCCATCCCGTAGCATTAGTCGCTCTGCTCTTATCTACCACAACCAATTCTATCTAAAGCTCTATGAATCAATTTACTGGCGTTATGCAGGATTTGCTGGCCCGCTCGGCCGCCGAAGTGTCGCGCAAAGAATTCCTTCGCTACACCGGCCGCGGCCTGGCGGTGGGCGTTGTCGGCGGGCTGCTGGCTTCCTGCCAGAAGAGCGGCGAAAATTCGGGGGCGTCCGAAGCGGCCACGTACACGGCTCCTAGCGGCGCGGGCGCTTCTTCCGAGGCTACTTCGCCACCGGCCAAAGTGCCCACCGAAGTCGACAAACCCATTGAGCTAGAGGAGTGGAAGTCGAAAGTAGATCGGCAGTCGCCGCCCACGCCTACACCGCTGCCGCCCGAGCAGCGCGTGGGTTACGCCATTGTGGGCTTGGGGCACCTTACGCTGGAAGAAATTTTGCCGGCGATGGGACAATGCAAAAAGTCGAAACCGTTGGCGCTGGTAAGCGGGTCGCCCGAGAAAATGGCCAAAGTAGCCAAGCAATACGGCATCAAACCCGAAAACTGCTACAGCTACGAGAACTACGATAAGCTCAAGGACAACCCGGCGGTGCAGGTAATCTACATTGTGCTGCCCAACTCCTTGCACGCCGAATACACCATTCGGGGGGCGCAGGCGGGCAAGCACATCCTCTGCGAAAAGCCCATGGCCACGTCGTCGGCCGATTGTCAGAAGATGATTGATGCGTGCAAGAAGGCCGGTCGCAAGCTCATGGTGGCGTATCGTATTCAGTATGAGCCCAATAACCGCCTGGTGCGGAAGATGATCCAGTCGAACCAGTTTGGCAAGACCAAGGTCATAGAGGCGCACAACGTGCAAAGCTCGGCCAACCCGCAGCACTGGCGCCACAAGCTGGCGCTAGCCGGCGGCGGTGCCTTGCCCGACATCGGGCTTTACTGCCTGAATACCAGTCGGTTTCTGCTGGGCACGGAGCCTACGGAAGTCTTTGCCTACACCTACAGCACGCCCGGCAACCCGCTGTTTAAGGAAGTCGAGGAAATGGTGTCGTGGCAGATGCGCTTTCCGGAGGGCATCGTGGTAAACTGCATTTCTGATTACAACACCCACGAGTCGCGGCGCTACCGGGTGCTGGCCGAAAAAGGCTGGATCAACCTGGAGCAGGCGTTTGCCTACGAAGGCCAGCAGCTCCAAACGGCGCACGCTGAGGGCATAGTTGGCCACAAAGACCAGCTCACGCTCGGCAACAAAAACCAGTTTGCCACCGAAATCGACCACTTCTCCGAGTGCATTCTGGACAACAAGGAGCCGCACACGCCCGGCGAGGAAGGCCTTCAGGATCATCGGATTATGGAAGCCATCTGCCAGTCGGCCCGCGAGGGCAAGCCGGTGAAGCTGCCAGCCGTGGCCAAGAAAGACGCCTTCCGCGGTCCCGAGCCAGAAGAAGAAAAGAAGGCGTAGGAGCGCGCATGCCTCTTTTACCTGATTCTCTTGCGGCCCTGCCTTGTATAAGGCAGGGCCGCTGCTCTTTGTAACTATTTCAGTAGGTGGTAGATACCAACTGTTGACTTCTGAGAAAGCGCGAGAAGTTGTATACTAGGGAAGCGTTTTGGGCCTGCGTGCCTGAAGTGCTTTGTCCTTGTTCTTCTCCACCCAGCGCATTCGTCTATGCCTACTTTTATTCGCGATCTGATCAAACCGGCGGCCGAGCTGCCCCAGGCTGATGTGGCTTTTGTGGGCCTGCCCCTCGACGCCGGCACGGTGCTCGAAGGCGGCCGGGCCGGGGCCACAGAAGCGCCCGATGCCATCCGGAGCGAGCTGCGGCGGTACCACAAGACCTACAACCTAGAATACGACGTGGACTTACAGCGCTTGCGCCTCGCCGACGCCGGCAACCTCGACCTGACCAGCCCCGAGCACACGGAAAACCACGAACGTATCCGGCAGCAAATCAGCGCGTTGCTGTTTCAATATCCGAAAGTAGTGGTGTTCGGTGGTAGCCACGACGGTACCTACTCTACGGTGCGCGGCCTCTGTGATATGGCCGAGCAACCCGGCGGCGGCCTGAACATCGATGCCCACGCCGACGTCAAAAACAAGCCCGAAATCAGCAGCGGCACCCCGTTTGGCAAGCTGCTGCGCGAAGGCTTCGTGCTGGGCAAGCATTTCACCGAAATCGGGCTGCACAGCAACCTCAACGCCAAAGAAGACATCGACTTTCTGCGCAAGCAAAACGCCAAGATTATCACGCTGGCCGACGTATTCGAAAACGGCATCGAAGGCTACGTCGAGCACGCGCTCAACCGCGCCGTAGCGGCGGGCGGGCCTGTTTTCGTCAGCCTCGACCTCGATAGCCTGGCCCAGGCTTTCGCGCCTGGTGTGAGCGCGCCCAGCTCTGATGGGCTCACGCCGCGTCATGCAGTCCAAGCCGCGTTTCTGGCCGGAAGGCACCCGGCGGTGCGCCTGTTTGAAGTGGTGGAGCTGAACCCGCGCTACGACCGCGACAACCAGACGGCCCGGTTAGCTGCTACTATCGTCACTGCTTACCTCACTGGCGTGGCGGTGGCGTTGGCCAAACTGCCGCCGCTGGAGCATCATCACAATCGCTTGGCTCACGGATAAGTAGTTGTTAGTTAATTAGTTATGATTGCAGAGTTTGTGTTGTGAAAGTCCATAAGAGTTGCCAAGGCAACGGTAGGGTGGGAGTGGTCATCTACTAAGTTGAAATATTTTTTGGAGGCCGTGTAACGAATGGCGGCCTTGGCGGTACTCGTGCTGCCTAACCCAAAATAGCCAGGTGGTTGGGTGGCGATGGTCACATCATCACATCAGGTATCTGGTAATCAACGAAATCCATGTTTCCCAACTTTCATCTACCCAACGCTATGAAAACCCTGCTTACCGCTCTGCTGCTTGCTACTGGTGTCGTTTCTGCCGCCGCTCAGGGGGCTTCGGAGCCCAACTTCGAGTCGACCTGCAACGAAAGCCGCTGGGGCAACCAAAAAGGCTTCTGCGAAACCCGCGACCTGAATTTTGCCGCGCCGGCCGCCGGCCAAACCCTGACTATCGACGGCCGCGACAACGGTGGCATCACGGTGCGGGCGTGGTCGGGCTCCGACGTGCGGGTGCGGGCCCGGGTGCAGTCGTGGGCCAAAACGACGGAGGAAGCCCAGAGCCGCGTAAAAGGCGTGAAAATCTCCAGCAGCGGCAACTCCCTGCGCGCCACCGCTCCCGGCGACGAAACTAACTGGTCGGTGAGCTACGAAGTGTTTGTGCCCCAGCATACGGCGCTGGCTCTCAACACCGTAAACGGTGGCATCAGCGTCGAAGGCGTGCAGTCCAACATCAAGTTTGACGCCACCAACGGGGGCATTACCCTCAAGAATGTAGGCGGCAAAGTAAGTGGCCACACCACCAACGGCGGGCTGCACATCGCGCTTTCCGGCTCGAAGTGGGAAGGCGAGGGCCTCGACGTAACCACCACCAACGGCGGCATCACCTGGGATTTGCCCCGCAATTATTCGGCTAAGCTCTTCACTAGCACTACCATCGGTGGCATCCATGGCGACCTGCCCGTAACCAAAACCGGAATGCTGAGCAAGGAAATAGCAGCCAATCTCGGCCAAGGTGGTGCTCCGGTACGCGCCGTAACGACCAACGGCGGCATCAAAGTAAACCAAGCCGGGGAGTAGCGTTTTACTTCATTCCAGAACAAAAAAGGCGCCGTATGCACGGCGCCTTTTTTGTTCTGGATTATTTTATAAATAATTGATTATTAATTATTTATACCGAATGCTGTGGTGCGGGAAATAGAGCTGCTCTACTTCTTTTACATCGTCTTGGTAGCTCACGTTGTACTTGGAATTGTACTTCGAGTAATCCTCGTCTTCGTATTCGAGCAACTCCAACTCGCGTTGGTCGTGGCGTTGCTTGCGAACGACCAGGGCGGCCGTTGCCAGCAACGCGACGCCGACGCCGAGCAGCGCGGCTTCTTTGGGCAGCGGATCGGCGGGAGCGGGCGGCACAAACTGCACGCCGTCGGCATCGGTGCGGGCCGGCGCACTGACGTAGCGGCCGTGCTTGGGCACCGGGAAGCTGAGGGAGAGTTCGCGTAGCCCTGCCGCCGCTTGCGGGCCTTTGATGACGGGGCCGTGGCCGCAACCGATGGCTTCCGGCTCTAGGTTAGCCAGCTCGACTACGGAGGCATGCGCCGCTTCCCAGTCAAACGTAAACGGCGTGCCGGCCCGGCTGATCTTCGGAATCTGGAGCAGCAGCGAGGGTATCGAATCGTGCTTGGCCGTGGCAAATGCATCGGCCCCAATCAGGGTTTTATCTTCTTCGCGGAAGAACGCCACTTGGCCGGGCGCGTGGCCGGGTACGTGCAGCCACCGCCAGCCCGGCATGAAAGGCGGCTCCGGGTCTTCGGGCAAAGCCTGAATTACATCGGTCATCTGAAACGACTGCGGCGGAAAAAACCGGCTTGCAAACGCCAGCGAACCTCCTACGGTGGGGTCGGCGGGCGGGTACACGGCTTTGCCGGTCAGGAAAGGCAACTCGAGCGGATGCGCAATCACGGGTACTTTCCAGTGCTCAGCCAGTTCTTGGGCATTGCTGGCATGGTCTAAGTGGCCGTGCGTGAGCAAGATAGCTTCCGGGTGGGTGCCGGGGTAAAATAACTTATCGACCGCCGCGAGGATGCTTTTGGCAGCACCCGGCAAACCAGTGTCAATCAGCACCCATTGGCCGGGCCCGGTTTCCACGATATATACATTAACAAAGCGTTGAATGGTCAGCTGGGTGACGCCACGGGCTACTTGTTCCATTGCTTTTTTAGGGTTAGTTCAAGCACACAGTACGCAAATCCGGACAAGAGGGTAGGAGTTGGCAAGTTTCCGAAAGCTTTGAACCGGAGTAGCAACGCCTGCAACCTGTTGCTCACGTTCGCCGTGCTTATCTGTCCTCCTGAGCGCGAGCCAACGAGAACAGACAGTTAGCTGATTGCAAAAGCGGCCCGTCGCTATTCCACCTTTACCCCTGGCAAATCACGGCCGCCTTGGTGTAGAATCAGCTTTTCAACGGCGCCGGAAGCCGCTTTGACAAACTCAATGTCGGCCTGCACTTCCTTGATGGAGTAGTGCCCTGTGGTTTCGGCCGCCAGCTCAAACCGCGACTGCCCGGTGGCTTGCAGAAAAAGCTGGCTGTTTTCGGCCGTGATGGCTATGAAAAAAGTAGGCGCCAACTGATACTTGCCCACATAGCTCGTCAGCGGTGAAGCGTTGCTTCCCAGTGGCTTAGGGGCCGGCGTCGGAGCGGCGGCCACGGTTGGGGCGGGCTTAGGCTTGGCGGCGGGCTGGTTGTAGAGAATGTGCAGCAGGCCACGATCCACTTCGGTTAAATGCTCACCGCCTTGGTTGTCCAGCACCACAATCAAGCTCTGATCTTGGGGAATGCGGGTGAGCAAGCTGCCGAAGCCGTTGATGCCGCCGTTGTGCTCCACCAAAGTCAGGGTATCCTTGCCCAGCACTCCGCGGGCGGTCATCCAGGCATAGCCGTAGTTATTGAGGAAGGGCTTGAACATCAGGGCTTTGCTAGCAGCAGACAACAACTGGTCGGAGTCTAGGGCGCGGTCCCATTTGTACAGGTCTTCGACCGTAGAATACAGCGAGCCCGCCGCGTAGGGCACCGTCATGTCGAGGTAAGGTGCGTTTTCGAAGCCAGCGGGCGTTTTTTGATACCCCGCGGCGCGTTTGACCAGCACCGTGCCCGGCAGGTCGTAGCCCGAATTGTCCATGTGCAGGGGCCGGAGGATATTTTCCTGCAAAACCTGCGCGTACGATTTGCCCGTCACTTTCTCGATGATGGCCCCCAGCAGGAAATACCCGGAGTTGCTGTAGTGAAACTTCGAGCCGGGCTCAAACTCCAGCGGCAGGTTGGCAAATGTGCTCCAAAACGCCGTGGGCGTGGTCGGCCGGATGCTGGTTTCGGCAACGAAGCGCGGCAATCCGGTGTAGCTCGGAATGCCCGAAGTGTGCGTCAGCAGGTGGTGAAGCGTGATATTGTCGCCGGTAACCTTCGGGTAATCAGGTAAATAGTCGCTGATGTGGCCGTCGAGCCGGAGCTGGCCTTTTTCCACGAGCTGCATCACGAGCATGGAGGTAAACTGCTTGGTCAGCGAGCCAATCCGGAACTTGGTATCGGGCGTGTTGGGGAGGTTCCATTCGCGGTTGGCCAAACCGTAGCCCTTGCTGAAAATGACCTTGCCTTTTTCGGCCACCAGCACAGCCCCGCTGAACTGCCCCGCCCGATACGATTCCTCCATAAAGGCCTCCAGCTTTTTGACTTTCTGGCGGTTTTGTGCCAAACTTTCTGTTGGCAACCAGTTGATAATCAAAGCAATAGCAAAAGTTAAAAAAGTCGAGTAAGCAAAGCGATTGTTCATGATTTTCAAGGATTTAGAAAGGATAAATGCGGAAAATAAAGGCATGAGGAAGCCGGCCGCGGTAAATCAGCGGAAGCGGAGGGCTAAGAAACGAGGGGTAGTAAGCGGCCTATTTAGGCGGCGCAGGGCCGTTGTCGGGCACGTATTCGAGCAAGTCTCCGGGCTGGCATTCGAGCACTTGGCAGATGGCGTCGAGCGTGGAGAAGCGGATGGCTTTGGCCTTGTCGCTTTTCAGGATGGAAAGGTTGGCGAGGGTGATGTCCACGGCCGCAGCCAGGGTGCTGAGCGACATTTTACGCCGGGCCAGCATGACATCTAGGCGAACGATAATAGCCATAGGATCAAACAGTTAGTTCGGCCTCTTCGGCCAGTTCCACCCCGCGCTGGTAGCCTGCTGCCAAGATCAGCAGCATAACGCCCACGAGCCAGTTGGCAAGCAATGACGAATTGAAGTAGGAAACAGAAGTCAGGTGCGAACCGGCCGGCGCCAAGGCCGCGAGCTGCTTATTCAGCCACCACGTCGAGGTCCGGCTGTATAAGTCGCACACAATCAATAAGATACCGAGCCAGCGCAGGCGCCGCACGTTGACTGGTGTAAAGGGTGCTCCGGGCTTTATGTCCCTCAAAATCAAATAGATCAGTATGCACATCGTGAGCGTAGCCACTACATAGGGAAAAGGCTGCGGCGAAGAATTCATCAGCCTCAGCAGCAGGCGTTTGGCGGCATTGGCCTCGCGGTACACGAAAGTGCCGTTGGCGGCGCGCGATACCACTTGGGCTCCTTTGCCCGTCGCGACGTGCTGCTGGGTCGCCTTTAGCTGCGACTCCCAACCGGCCAACGGCTGTTGCACATTCAGCGTGACCACGTCGCCGGGCTGCTGCGGGTCAAACACATTGATGAAGAGATAAAATGCGGCAGCAATGGCGCCCAGCACGCAAATTATCAATATCAGAAAGCGTATAACCTTGATGAGGATGACAGTCGTGCGGTTCATAAAGAGATTGGCTGGTAGTAGCGTGGAAGTATGGTGTAAAGGAATAAATATTTATTGATAAACAATAAATTATAATCGCTTTTCAGAAAATATTTATTGGTAGGGATGTTGGTGTTTCTCTTGCTAGTGCCTTCACTCTGGTTCTGCGCAGTGCAGCCGAAGCCTCTCTGCCGCTTCGTTAGAATTTATAATCAGTAGAGGTGCTTCGACTGCGCTCAACAGAGCAGGAGGGAAGGGAAGAGTATGAGCTAACAAGCGGGAAGGGCGGCTCCATATACTCTCTTCTTGCGAGGCGCAGAAAAACAAGCCAGCCTACCTGCGGGAGAAAGGATGAAAAGCGCGTCGGCGCGAACAAGCAAAAAATCTATCTTGCTGATTCCCTCCCAACGCTTTCAAGCCATGTTACGCCACCCCGCCGAGACCTCCGAAACCCAAGCCGCTGCCGACGCGAAAGCCTCTACCCAAGGCCGGCCGATGTACTACGAATACCAGCCCAAAGAGCCCGTAAAGGCCGCCCACGGCACCACGCTCCGCTGCAAAACCTGGGAAGCCGAAGCGGCCCTGCGCATGCTCGAAAACAACCTCGACCCGGCTGTGGCGCTCGTGCCCAACGAGCTGATTGTGTACGGCGGGGCCGGCCGCGCCGCCCGCAACTGGAAGGAATACCAAACCATCGTCAGTGCGCTCAAGAGCCTCGAAGCCGATGAAACCCTGCTGGTGCAATCGGGCAAGGCGGTGGGCGTGATCCGGACGTGGGCGCACGCGCCGCGCGTACTCATCGCCAACTCCAACCTCGTGCCCGCCTGGAGCACTCAGGAATACTTCGACGAGCTCGACAAAAAAGGCCTGATGATGTACGGGCAAATGACGGCCGGCTCCTGGATTTACATCGCCACCCAGGGCATTCTGCAGGGCACCTACGAAACCTTCGCGGCCGTAGCCGATCAGCATTTTGGCGGCTCGCTGCGAGGCACGATCACCGTCACGGCGGGCCTCGGCGGCATGAGCGGCGCCCAGCCGCTGGCCGTAACCATGAACGACGGCGTGTGCTTGGTGGTTGAAGCCATCCGGGCTCGCGTGGAGCAAAAAGTGCGCGAAGGCTACGTAGATCAACTAGTTGATAATCTGGAAGATGCGATACGGGTAATAAAACAGGCTGCGGCCGAGCAAAAGCCGTGGTCCGTGGGCCTGGTAGGCAACGCCGCCACGGTGCTGCCGCAGCTGCTCAGCTACGGCCTGCGTCCCGACGTAGTCACGGACCAAACCTCGGCCCACGATCTGATGGACTATCTGCCCGAAGGCGACCCCGACGAGGTGCTGGCCCTGCGCCAGCGCGATCCCGAAGCGTTTAAGCGCCAGGCGCTGCAAGCCATCATGAAGCACTGCCAGGCCATTCTGGACATGCAGCGGGCCGGCAGCATCGCCCTCGACTACGGCAACAACCTGCGCGGCCAGGCCGAAAAAGGTGGTCTGCAAGTGCGCGATGAGTACGGCCAGTTTCTGTATCCCGGTTTCGTGCCTGCTTACATCCGGCCGCTGTTCTGCGAAGGCAAAGGCCCGTTTCGGTGGGCGGCGTTAAGTGGTGACCCTCAGGATATTCTGCGCATCGATCGCGCCCTGCTCGAAACCTTCCCCGATAACGCCGGCCTACGCCGCTGGATTGAGAAAGCCCAGGCCAAAGTGCCGTTCATCGGCCTGCCTGCCCGCGTGTGCTGGCTCGGCTACGGCGAGCGCGAGAAGTTTGGCCTCGTCATCAACGACTTAGTGGCCCGTGGCGAAGTAAAAGCGCCCATCGTCATCGGCCGCGACCACCTCGACTGCGGCTCCGTGGCCTCGCCCAACCGCGAAACCGAAGGCATGAAGGACGGTTCCGACGCCGTAGCCGACTGGCCCCTGCTCAACGCCCTAGCCAACTGCGCCAGCGGCGCCGACTGGGTTTCCCTACACAACGGCGGCGGCGTAGGCATCGGCAATAGCACCCACGCCGGCATGGTGATAGTAGCCACCGGTACCCCCGAAAAAGCCGAGCGCCTGCGCCGCGTGCTCACCACCGACCCCGGCATGGGCGTCTTCCGCCACGCTGACGCCGGCTATGAGTTAGCCCAGCAGATAGCCGAAGAGCGCGGGGTAAAGATTCCTGGTGGCAATTAATTCATTTGAAGTAACTAATGGGCTTCGAGCTAGATGCTTTTGACGTTTTCGTCTTGGCCGCCATGGCCGCAATGTTGGTACTTGTTTGTCTGGAAGCTAAGAGACACAACGATAGGATCCAGACGCACGGTGCGCGCGTACAGGGTGTAATAGTGCGTAATAAGATTCAGTGGGGAAGGATCATAACCGTCCGGCCCATCGTGCGATTTACAACTCGGGATGGGCAAACTGTCGAGGCATTATCCGAACATGGGTTAGCTTTTGCCATACCTCGTTACTCGGAAGAAGCTACAGTAACAGTGGTATACAATCAAGAGAATCCTAATGAGTTTGACATTCTGTAGATGCTGATTGCAGATACATCCAAGGAAATGACCTCTTGCCGGCGCGTATCCGCGACGCAAAACTGATGATGCTGGGTTGTAGACGCGGTTCACCTGCGCCGTCTGTTTCTCGGTTGCGCGAACGGTTGGGCCACATAGGTAAAACGGCAAGTATCCGTTACAAACTCGCTAGGCTAAGAAGATACCGATGAGCAATCTGTACAATTTTGCTGTTTCGCGGCCGGTAGAACTGGTGCAGTATCGTGCGGCTTGGCCGGATGAGTTTGCCAGCATGGCTCAGCGCCTTCGAGCCTTGGTAGGGAATGCAGTCCTACGCCTTGACCACATCGGCTCCACAGCCGTGCCAGGACTGTGCGCTAAGGATGTCATTGATATTCAACTGACTGTAGCTGATTTGCAGGACGTAGACAACCTTACTGTGCCGCTGTGGCAAGCCGGTTTCCGGCAAGGCGAAGCCTTCCAGTACGACATATTCCACCATTTGCCAGCTACATCGGTGGAGCTGCGCAAATTGTACATGCGCGAACCTGTGGGCGAGCGGCGCACGCACCTGCACATCCGGGAAACGGGTCGCTTCAATACCCGCTTCGCGCTGCTCTGCCGCGACTACTTGCGGGCCAGCGCCCGTGCCTGCACCGAGTACGAGTTGCTGAAGCTGCGCGCCGCCAGCCTGTTTCCGGCGAGCATCGAGGGCTATTTGTTTCTCAAGGAACCTGTATTCCACCTGATCTACGAAGCGGCCGAGCTGTGGGCCACGCAAACCGGCTGGCAGCTACCGGCCTCCGACGCATAGACCTTTGCTGACGTTCAGGGAAACGGCTTACAACGCCTGCCGCGCCACGCCTTCCTTGGTAATCTTTACCGGCTGAATGCGGCCTTGGGCGTCGAAATACATCCGGTCGATGCAGGTAACGCGGTGGTTCTGGTCGGTTTCGGTGAGCGGGCGTCGATGGTAAACGATGTACCACTCGTCTTTGCCGGGCACCTGAATGACCGAATGGTGACCGGCACCGGTAGCCACGGCGGGGTCCTGCTGCAAGATTTTGCCCACCCGTTGGAAGGGGCCAAGCGGCGAATCGGCCACGGCGTAGGCCACCGAGTAATTGGGGCCAGTCCAACCACCTTCCGACCACATGAAATAGTACTTGCCCGCCCTACGGAACATAATCGGGCCCTCCACATAGTTCTGCGGCGTGATTTCTTTGTAAGTGGTGCCGTCGGGGAAGGGGAGGAAGCCGGTAAAATCGGGCTTGAGGCGCGCAATGTTGCAGTGCGACCAGCCGCCGTAAATTATGTAATACTGCCCGTCTTTGTCCTGAAACACAAACTGATCGATGGGCTGGGCGCCGTTGTGAATGTTGCCGATCAGCGGCTTGCCCAGGTAATCCTTAAACGGCCCTTCTGGCCGGTCGGCTACGGCCACCCCGATGCCGCCGACTTCGCCTTCGTGCACGTCGTTGGCCCCGAAAAACAGGAAGTACTTCCCGCCCTTGTGCACCACTGCCGGAGCCCACATGGCGCGGCGGGCCCACCGGACGCTGGCCGTATCGACGATGCGCGGGTGCTTGGTCCAGTGCACCAGGTCGGGCGACGAAAACGCATCCATGAACACCTGCTGATCAAACGGGGCCGAATAGGTAGGATACACCCAATATTCCTTGCCAAAAATGGTAGCCTCAGGGTCGGCGTACCAGCCGGGGAAGATGGGGTTGCCGGACCGTTGGGCCGTTGCAGTCGGCTCCGATTTGGCAGCGGGCTTGGCAGTTTGAGAAAAGGCTACTTGCGTCAGGGTCAGGCTGGATAGCAGGCTCAGCAGCAGGGATTTCTTCATAGCTGCATAAATACAAGTAAAATTCTAGTAGCGCCGCATTGCTCACGGTTAATAGGAGGTAAGATTCTCATTTTTAATCGGTTGCTGATAAGAAAGGCATACAGGCGCTCGTAGAGGCGGCGGGGGCTCCTGCGCCTAGCAATTGCAGCCGGAACAATTGGGCTTCACTCAGACGAATAAGGGTATTATTTACTTGCTTTTATATCCCTACTATTACTCCATCATTCGTGTTCAGAATTCCATTTATTCCATCGTTATTCATGCATAAACGTCTTTTTCTCCTCTGGTTACTGGTGTGCGGAGCCGCTGGTCCGCTTCTGGCCCAAAAACCCCTTGAGGTGGTTATCGTGGGTACTTCCCACTACAACGGCAGCCCCGATTCTTCCTATCGGCCCATCATCAACAAGCTGAAAGCCTATCGGCCCGACATGGTGTTTGGGGAGTATCTCTCGGCTGCTGATGCGCAGCAGCTACCAGCCGACCAATCGGTGGCGGTGCCTTTCCAGCGGCGCATTCAGTACATGAAGCGCCGGGAGCTAACCACGGCGCCTCTTACTCCCAAAGCCGCCGCTTCCGCGCGGCGGCAGTTGCGCAAAAAGCCGTTGCTGCACCGCCAACGCATTAATCTGGCCCGTTATTACGCCTCCACCTACGATCGGGGCAACGCCGAATACCAGTTGTATCTGCTGGAAGAAACCTTCAAAACAAGCTTAAGTCCCGCCGATCGGGCCTACTACACGCAGGCATTCGGACCGGCCGATTCGCTGCGCAAAACGGCGCGAATGGTGCGCCCGCTCACCGAATACCACCGAATTTTCTTCCCGCTGCTACACGAGCTCGGTCAAGACCAGATCTACCCCATGGATTGCCAGCGCTACGACCAAGCCTGGAACAAGGCGTCGGGCGAGGCTTACACGCAGTTTGTAGCCCTGCAAGCTGGCTTCAAAAAGGATTCTGCTACGGCTGAGGCCGCCACTTTCCGCCGGATTTCTACCGCCAAACCGGCCTATTTCGCCTATCTGAATGCCAGCAACAGCGATGAAGAGGTTTACCGGGCCATGAACAAGCCGATCTTCGGAACGCTCTCCGACAATCTTAATTTCTTTGGCGACGAATCGCTGGATGGGGCGGTGGGCTTCCCCACGCAGGCTGTACGCGCCATGAGAGCGCAGTGGGCACTGCGTAACCAAGGCATGTGCGACAACATTGTGCGGCTGGCGCGGCAGCAAGGCGCAACCAGGGTTATGGTCGCGGTGGGATCCGCGCATACCATGATCCTGCAACGTCTCCTGACGCAAATGCCCAATGTGCACGCCACAACGTTTGATGATCTGCCTTAACGTAAGCGGGCCGTTATTGCAATGTATTGATAATCAAATAATTGCAATAAAGGTCTCGTAAACGTGCTTAAAAAGACAGACAACGCCCCGCATGTTCAGTAGATCACGCGGGGCGTTGTCTGCCCAGAACTTTTTCCCATAAATCCATGCCTACACTTGTTCCCATTCTGCGCATTTTCGATTACGCCAAGGCCGTTGAATTCTACGTCGATTGGCTGGGCTTTGCCGTCGATTGGGCAGATCAGCCGGCGCAGGCACCCGCGTACCTGCAAGTGTCGATGGCAGGCGTCGTGCTGAACCTGTCGGAGCATCACGGCGACTGCTGCCCCGGTGCCCGCGTACGAGTGCTGGATTTCGCCGATTTGGCCGGCTACCGTCGGCAGCTACTGGCCAAAAACTATCGCTACAACCGCCCCGGCTTGCACACGCCTGCTTGGGATGCAAATGCTTTGGAAATGGAAGTAATCGACCCGTTTGGTAACCGGCTGACATTCACAGAGTTGTCTCCGAAAAAGACCGCGGCGCCAGTCGTGTAGCCCCGATCAGTCGGCCAGTGAACTTTTACTTCGCGGCTGTCAGCACGTCGCGCACCGAGGTCCAGCGGATTTCTGGATAGCGGGCATTGTCGAGGGGCTCGGTTAGCTTGGCTTGGCCGCTGAGCATGTTGTGCAAATATTGCATGCCCTGCCAAGGCGGAAACACCTCGTCTTTGGCCGGTATCAGCGTTTTGGTCACCTTAATCATGGTTTGCAATACGCCTAGTCCGCCGGCCCGCAACAGCCTGAATGGTTGGCCGGTAGCCGCAGTAGCCGCGGCTTGCAGCCCCCGGATGCTGGCTACCTCGCCAGCCACACGCAAGTAACGAGGCGTAGTGGGGTCTAGGGCGGCGGCAGCCGTAAACTCGGCCGTGTTCACCATCGTAGTAAAGTCTAGAAGTTGGTCGGCGTCGCCCCAGTACAGCACCCGGCGCGGGCCCGTCAGAACCACCGGTGCCTGGCCTTTGAGCAGTTCCGTAAACATGCCGTTGAGAATGGACGTGGCCTGAATTGGCGATTTCTCAAGTCGGCGCTGGAACTCGCGGCGCAAATCAAAGTTGCGGTTTGAGCCTTCGGAAAGCCGGGTGAAGTCGGCGGAGTAATCGGAGGGGATGAAGCGCGGCACGCCGGCCGCCACGGCCGCTTCCAGCAGCCGCGTCTGGGCTTCCACAATCACGTCGCGCAGCCCCGACAGCGCCGATACCACGCACGTTGCGCCGACACAGGCTTTTGTAAGCTCCGCAGCATTGTTGTAATCGACTTCCACTATTTCCACGCCCTGCACGCGCAGCGACGTGGTCTCTGCTTTGGCGCTGGTTTCGGGGCGCACCAAGGCCCGCACCGAGGCGCCCCGTTTCCGGAGGTGGTGCGCAATCAGCAGGCCCAAGGCCCCGGTAGCGCCGGCCAGCACGATGGTAGCGGGTACGGTAGGTGTGGTGTTCAGGGAGTCTGTTCTGGGTTCGGTCACGGTTCGGAGCTTAAGCCTGCTGAAGTACTCATACAGGTACGGTACCCGGAATGTTATCGCCCGCAGTCGGTAGCCTTTGCGCATATTGCGCCGTAGATGCGATGTACAAGGCTCGTTTTCAACTCCCTAATCTTCCTGAATATGGCGCTGCTCAATCTGGGTGATACAGTACAACTAAAATCGGGCGGACCCGTGATGACCGTTGTCAAGCTCACGCTGAAACAAGTTACCTGCACCTGGTTTGACGAGCACAACGTGCTGCAAGCGCCCACCACATTTCCGCGCGACGCCGTGAAAGCGGCCGCCTCACCCGAATCGCCCACGGACGAAGCCCGCGAAAACGAAAAGTTTGGTTACGCCTGAGCGAGTTGTTTCCAAAGAGTATATGTCGAAAAACCGGTCAGGTAGCGGTGTGGCCGGCAAGCAAAGGTAAATGACTCTTGTTTTATAACTAATTGATAAACAAATACTTGCGTTTTGAACGCAGGGGGGAATTAAATCGATAACCACAGAAGAATGGACTTCAAACTAGAGCTGATACCGGTGCCCGTAGCGGACGTGGACCGCGCCAAGCAGTTTTACCAAGAGCAAGTCGGTTTTCATCTCGACCACGATGTGCGGCCCAGCGCGACCGTCCGCGTCGTGCAGCTTACCCCGATTGGCTCGGCCTGCTCCATCGTGCTCACGACGGGGCTGTCGGGCATGGCCATGGTGCCGGGCGTGCTGCGCGGCCTGCATCTGGTGGTGGAGGATATCGACCAGGCGCGCCAAGAACTCGTGGACCGGGGCGTGGCCGTAGGTGAGGTATCGGACATGGGCGGAATAAAGTACGCGTCTTTCAGCGACCCCGACGGCAACACCTGGACGTTGCAGTATATTCCGGCGCACTACAGAAATCGTTGAGTAGTAATTAGTTGTGTAGAGTGATTCATTGATGTCTTGCCTTAGGGCGCGTGGTGCTGACGCAGCCCTGACACGAACCGGCGTTTTCGCCAAAAACCAAGCCTGCTGCACCATAACCAGTGCCTGCGGCTGGTCGAATTAGCTTTTAGCAGTTTAATTCTGTATTTTATTCTGAGCATTAGCACCTCCGCAACCCGTCCGGCCCAAGGCAACTGGGGCCGCACGCGCAACCGGAGCAGGCAGCGCGGCTTTCGGCCGATTTCGGGCTTCTGATGCAGAAATAGGATGGTTAGGGCAACACGCTAGGTCGGAATTCTATGAAGATCATGAGGGCAATGCCGAAGCTGATGCTGGCCGGCGAAGGCACCCGGCTCAACGTGCTGGGCGACCATCAGTGCATCAAGCTCACCGGCAAAGACACGGACAACCAATACACGCTGATAGAGCAAACCAACGAGCCCGGTACCGGCATTCCGCGGCATGTGCATACGCGCGAAGACGAGGTCTTTCACGTGCTGGAAGGCGCCGTCGAGTTTGAAGTCGATGCCGAGGTCAAAACGCTGCATGCGGGCGAGTTGGCGTATGTGCCGCGGGGCACCACGCACAGCTTCCGGGTGGTGGGCACCACGAAAGCCAAAGTGCTGCTTTCGGTGTTTCCGGCGGGCCTCGAAGACATGTTTCAGGAGCTGGCGCAGCTGACAGCCGGGCCACCTGATTTTGCCGTGGTGGCCGAAATCTGCGGTCGCTACGGAATTACCTTCGTATAAGCTCGCAGGAAGTGAATTATATCGCCCCATGCCGGGTTTCCGGTCCGACTCTTATTTGTGACTCAATGCGGATATTCTACTCCTTTTTGGCATGATGGAAACCCGCACGGAAGCTGCGCGCCTCAATGCCCTCCAGCGCTACGACATCCTGGACACGCCCGCCGATGGCACTTTCGATCGCCTGACGCTGCTGGCCTCCAAGGTGTTCAACATGCCCATCGCCATCATCAGTCTGGTCGATACCGACCGGATTTGGTTTAAGTCGCATCACGGGTTGGATGTGCAACAGATTGATCGTTCGCCGGGCCTGTGCGCCTCGGCCATCCTCTCCAACGACATCTACATTGTGGAGGATGCCCGTCACGACCCGCGTACGTTAGCCAACCCGTTGGTAGCCAGTGAATTTGGTCTTGGCTTCTACGCCGCGGCTCCGCTCATCACCCACGACGGCCATAACCTGGGCACCTTCTGCGTCATCGACAAAAAACAGCGCTACCTTAACCAGGATCAGCTGGTGATTTTGCAGGATTTGGCCGCAATCGTGATGGACGAAATCGAAATTCGCTTGGCGGCCCGCACGGCCATCGCCGAAAGCACCCGCCGCATAGCCGAGCTAGAAGCTCAATTAAAGCAGGGGTAACCTGTTGATTGATAGGTAGTTGAAAATAGCTATTGCGCTTCTTTAACGGGGTGTTTGAGCGCGTGCCACTCGTGGGCGAGCATGCTCATTTCCACCAGCGACCAGTATTCGTTGTGGTAGCGCTCCACGTCGCGCAGGGTGCCCTCGCGGTGGAAACCGGCGCGTTGGTAGCACCGGATGGCGGCCTGGTTGAAGTCGTACACGCCCAGGCTGATGCGGTGCAGCCCCAATTCCTCAAACCCAACTGCCGCAATGGCCTTGATCATGGCTTGGCAGTAGCCCCGGCCGCGAGTGGCTGTGTTGCCGACCAGCACGCGCGTAATGCGGCCCGCTTTGTTGCGCCAGCTAATGCCGCCCAGCGAAATATGTCCCACCATCTCGCCGGTATGGGTATCGGTGGCTTTGTACACAAACACATCCGACGTTTTGGGGTCGTTGGTGTCTTCGATGTACCAGCGCAGGCTGTCCAGGGTTAGGGGAAAGGCAAAGAGCTCGCCCGACCATTCTTTGAGCAGTCGTTTGTTGTCAATCCAGGAAATGAGTTGCGGAAAATCGGCTTCCGTGAAGGGTTCGAGCGTAATCATACCGCAAAGTAAGGTGAACAGTAGCTATACGCGCTACGAGAGCTGATGATTGCACAGCAACCTTTTTCGGGTGCGGAACTATAGGCTTGGCGTGTAAAGCTTTGCACGGCTTCGGCCATTTTGCCGCTTATCTTGCTGGGCTGCCCAAACCAGTAGCAACGATCTGGGGTTTAAGCAAACGGATAACAAGGCTTCTTCAATGCGATTTCTTCCTTGCTGGCGGGCCCTGTTCCTGACGGGCGCGCTGCTCACGATGTTTTTTATTCAAGTGGCTGTGGCACAGCGGTTTGCGGCTATTGGCGATTATGGCTACGCCGGAGTGCCGGAGCGCGACGTGGCCGAGCTGGTAAAAAGCTGGAACCCCGAGTTCATCATCACCCTCGGCGACAACAATTACGAGCAAGGCCTGGCCAGCACCATCGACACGAACATCGGGCAGTATTACCACCAGTTTATTGCGCCGTACCGGGGTAGCTATGGGCCCGGAGCGGCTGTCAATCAGTTCTTTCCCTCGCTCGGCAACCACGATACCTACACCAAGAACGGGGAGGCGTACCTGCGTTATTTTTCGTTGCCCGGCAACGGCCGCTATTACGACTTCGTGCGCGGACAAGTCCATTTTTTCGTGCTGAACAGCACCCCCGACGAGCCCGACGGTACCAGCAGCGTTTCGACGCAGGCCAAGTGGCTAAAGGCGCGACTCGCGGCTTCGAAGTCCATTTGGAAAGTGGTTTATTTTCATCATCCGCCTTACTCGTCGGGGGTGCACGGCAGCACCCCCAACATGCGCTGGCCGTTTCGGGCCTGGGGTGCGTCGTTGGTGGTTTCGGGCCACGATCACCACTACGAGCGGCTGCAGGCCGGGGGCCTCGTGTACTGCGTAAACGGCCTGAGCGGGCGCAGCATCTACGGCCTGACCGAGCCTCTGAAAGAAAGCCAGGTACTTTACAACGCCGACTACGGCGCAATGCTCTTCGATGCCACTTCCGAGAGCCTGCGTTTCCGCTTTTATACCCGCGCCCGGCAGCTGATCGATTCGTATACCTTGTGGCAGCCCGCCCCGCAGCTGTTCCCGTTGTATCCGACGCCTTTCAGCAAAAAGGCGCATCTGAAGCTCACGTTGCCCAGCGAGGAGGCCGTCAAAATTCGCCTGCTCGATGCTGTAGGCCACCAGATCGCCGTGCTCTATGAGGGCCGCCTGCGTGCCGGGCAGCACGAGCTGCACTGGTCGCGCGGACAGCTGGCTGCCGGAACGTATTTTGTGCAACTGCTAAGCGGCCGCTTCCAGCCCATCGTGCGGGCCTTGGTGCTTTGAAGACGCTGATAAAAAGCACGTTATGAATTTAAAAGCTTCCCTAGTGCTTGGCGTGAGCTTGCTCATCGCCGGCTGCGCCGCACGCACTCAAAAGGCCGATCAGACTGCAAGGCCCACAGTTGCCAGCGCGTTAGCGCTAAACACCACAAAGCTGGATCTGGTGGATCATGCCCGAAATCGGGTAATACCGGTGGTTTTGTATAGTGCTGATAGTCAAATAGTTGATAATAAAGTAAACAAGCCGGCTTTCAAGCTCGCTTTGCTCAATCACGGGTACGGCGGGCAGAATACGGCCTATTCGTTTATTGCCCAAAACTTGGTGGCGCACGGCTATGTAGTAGCCAGCATTCAGCACGAGTTGCCTACCGATGCGCCCATGGCCACAACGGGAAACCTGTTTGAAATCCGCAAGCCCGTCTGGGAGCGGGGCGTGCAGAACATGCTGTTTGTGCTTCAGGAAATGCTGCGGCGGCAGCCCAAGCTACATTACGATCAGTTGCTTATCGTCGGCCACTCCAACGGCGGCGACATGGCGATGCTGTTTGCCCAAGAGCACCCGGAATTGGTGCAAAAAATAATCTCGCTCGACAACCGCCGCATGCCGTTGCCCCGCACCCGTAAGCCCCTAATCCTCACCCTCCGGTCGAGCGACCAAGTGGCGGACCCCGGCGTGTTGCCCAGCCCCGCAGAGCAACAGACTTTCGGCATACAAGTCGTGAACCTGCGCCATACCCAGCACAACGACATGTGGGATGGCGCCACTGCCGCCCAACAGCAGGAAATGAATAAAATTATCTCTAGCTTTTTGGAAAATTAACCCGCGTCCCAGCCCATGCCACACGTTTCGATGCAGTCGCCGCCGCCCTCTGCTACTACCCGAGCAATTTTGCCGCGGGTGCAAGCCATTGACATCGTGCGGGGGCTGGTGATGATCGTGATGGCGCTCGATCACATCCGCGAGTTCTGGAGCCCCACTGCAGTTCGCCCCGAAGACGTAGCCCACGCCTCCATTTTACTGTTTTTCAGCCGCTGGATAACGCATTTCTGCGCGCCCACTTTCGTATTTCTCTCAGGGACAAGCATTTATCTATACGCTCAAAAACAACCTTCCCAGTCGCGAGTAAGTTGGTTTTTGCTCACCCGTGGGTTGTGGCTGGTGGTGCTGGAACTCGTGGTGATCAATTTTTTGCTGCAATGGGGGAGCTACCAGCTGCTGCTGCTGCAAGTGATCTGGGCCATCGGCTGGTCGATGGTGTTGCTGGCTGCCTTGCTCTGGCTGCCGCGGTGGGTGCTGGCCGTGCTGTCGTTCGTGATTGTTGTTGGCCATAATGCGCTGCCTGATTTTCAGCCCATTACGCCTGATAATGCCATCTGGGCACTGTTGCACCACAGTCCATTTTTGCTGCCCATGGGTCCCTTGCCCCCTTTTCTGGTTGCCTACTCGGTGGGGCCGTGGCTGGGCGTAATGCTCGCCGGCTACCTGATCGGGCCATGGTTTCGGTTGCCGCTACCGCAGCGAAAACAGCGGTTATGGGCCGCTGGCGCGGGGCTGCTTCTGCTGTTCGTGGCGCTGCGGGCCACCTATTGGTACGGCGATCCGTCGCCGTGGAGTGTTCAGGATAGAGGATTGATATACACTGTGTTATCTTTTATTAACATCACGAAGTATCCGCCGTCGCTGCTGTTTTTATCGCTGACGCTGGGCGTGGCTTTGCTGTTGCTCGGAAGCGTGGAGACCGCCACCAGCCGGCTGAGCCAGTGGCTGCGCACATTCGGGCAGGTGCCGTTTTTCTATTACCTGATGCACTTGCTACTGATTAGCGTCGGCGCCCTGATCTGGTCTGCTTTGGCGTTCGGAAAGCCCTTCAATTTTTCGTTCGCCACGCCCAAAGACTGGCCGGCTGGTTACCAGCCTAGCCTGCTGCGCGCCTACGTGGTGTGGCTGGCTGTAGTGTTGCTGCTGTACCTGCCTTGTCGCTGGTATCAGCGTTATAAACAGCAACATAGCCATTGGTGGCTGTCGTATTTGTAATGGCTGGCCGTCTCTGATCGGGTCCTTAGCAGCTTAACCCAAGGTGCCTTGGGCGCGTTGTTGTGTTCTCACCCACTCAACCGCACCATGGATTCCGAGCCCGTACCATCATTCCCTCGCGAGGCGTTTCGCCGCCAAGACGAAACGCCCGACGCCCAGTTTTACCATTTTCCGCGCTTCGTTACGCACATCGACGAAGGAGCTATCGCAGCCGTGACGCAACTCTACCGCGACTATTTGCCTGCGGGCGGTGTGCTGCTGGATCTGATGAGCAGCTGGGTCAGCCACTTGCCGGCCGAAATTGCCTATTCGCGCGTCGTGGGCTTGGGCATGAATGCGCAGGAGCTACGCGCCAACCCGCGGCTGGCCGACTACGTGGTGCAGGACCTCAACCAGAACCCCCAGCTGCCTTTTGAATCTGCTGCTTTTGACGGCGCAATGGTTTGTGTGTCAATAGATTATCTGACCAAACCCGTAGAAGTGCTCCGGGAGTTGGCGCGCGTGCTGAAACCTGATGCGCCGCTGATCATTACGTTTTCCAACCGCTATTTTCCCAGCAAAGCCATTGCCGCCTGGCACACCCTCGACGACCGCGGCCACCTCGCGTTGGTACAACAGTATCTGCGGGCAGCCGGCGGCTGGCACGCCATTGAGTTGCTCGACCGTAGCCCCCGGCCCCGCATCACCGACCCGCTGTTTGCCGTAATCGGGCGTGCAAGTGGGCCGGCGAAAACACGGTGAAAATTTTGCCGGCGTTTGGCTGGCGTAGCCAAGAAAACGCAGCTCAGCAGTACGGCCGAAGCAATGGATTTTGTGAACTGTTTTGACCTAAAAACAGTCTTGTACGAGCGTGTAGCAGCGTCTTGGATACTTGGCTGAGAATTTGCATCAAGTCGGTTCTCTATCACTTAACACACTGTAAACATGTCTCTTAACCTTCTCGATAAGGTAACATCCTCCTTCAAAGGCGAGCCGGTGCGCTTGGCCATTGCCACGGTGGGCGGGAGCGAAGCAGGCGTGGAAAATGCGTTGGGCAGAGCCATTCCGCTGGTCCTGGATAGCTTCATCGATTTGGCACAGCAGCCCGGTGGCACCGAAGTGCTCTGGAGCATGACCCGCGAGGCCAAGGACGCCGGTATTCTTCCGAATCTGGGCAAGCTCATCAGCACCAACAGTGCCCGCCTACGGCGCGGTACCGAGCTGATGCAGAGCTTGTTGGACGACCGTTACGCCAGCACAGTCGAGGCCATTGCCCGCGCGGCCGGCCTCACCTCTGTGGGCGTGAGCAAGCTGCTGGGCATTACGGTGCCCGTTACGTTGGGCGTGTTGGGGAGCTACATTGCCGAGCAAAACCTGAGCGCGGCCGGCCTGGGCCGGTGGTTGCAAAGTCAGAAGAATAACGTAGTCAATGGGTTAGCGCCCGAAATCGGCGCCTCGCCACCCTGGGCTACTAACGCTGCTGCCAATTTCAAACCCGTTGTCAGGGATTTTGGTGACCAGCCTGATTATCCGATCGACAAGTCGAAATCAAGCTTCCGCGCCATGCGGTGGCTGGCTTTGGCCACGGTGATTATAGCGATCGTAGGCGTGGCGTATGCGTTGGGTCGTCGTGATAGTCAAGTGGTTGACAAAGAGCCAATTATAGTTTACGAAACGGCGCCGGCTGCTCCTACGGTCCAGCCCGTAAACCGTATAACGGCGGCAGTGCCTGCGCCAAAGCCGGCTCCGGTTTCTGCCAGTAGCAAGAAGAAGCTTGCCGCGGTCCGGTGGAGCAAGCCGCAAGCCATTCGCGGGTCGTTTCGGGTGCTGCCGGCGCGCGCTTACTTCTACGACGAGCCCAAAACAATGCCTTCTAACGGTCGGTACCTTGCCAAAGGCGACGTGATCGTGGCCGAGCAAGAAAGCAACGGCTTTCTCAAAACGCGCTACCTAAACGCGAATAAGGAACCCGTAGCCGCGTGGCTGAAAATCGAAGATTTGGCGAAAGTAGCGCCGTACAAAGCCAAAGCGCTGCCTGCCAAGCCGAAACCCGGCTTTGCCCAAGCCGTGCCTGTTGTTTCAGCCAAAAATCCGGTGGCAACGGCTTCGAAAAACGCCTTCGATTCGGCAGGGGTGACTGGTACGTCAGCCGTTGTAGACGCCCCAAAAGTAGCAGTCATTCAGACAGATACGGCGTACTTCTTTACCGGCGCCGACCTAATGCATCAGCGCAAGGCCTTCTGCATCAAAGGCGACCGAATTACGCTGGGCCAGGTCACGGACGATGCCATTTTTGCAACGTTCGTCAACTGGAAAAAGCAAAAGACTTCCGGCTGGATGAGCAAAGACGCGCTGGGTTACTAACCGCGTCAGGCAGCAGCTATCAATATTAAAGAGTTATTGCATAAGCATTTGATAATCAAGTACTTATGCAATAACTCTTTTTGCGTTAAGATTAGAGCTTTTCGCCGCAACGCCAGCAGAATTCCGCATCGGGGCGGTGGTCGGTGGCTTGGCATACGTGGCAGATTACTTGCTTGTAGACAGGCGCAGCGGGCGCGGGACCGGCTGAAGGCCGGGGCATGGCCATTTGGGCCGACACGATGCCTGTGGGCACGGCAATGATGGCATACCCCATAATCATCAGCAGCGAGGCCAACGCTTGGCCCAGCACCGTGACGGGCGAAATGTCGCCATAGCCGACCGTAGTTAGCGTTACGATGGCCCAATAAATGCTTTTTGGAATGCTGGTGAAGCCATTTTGCCCGCCCTCGACCACGTACATCATCGTGCCCATCACGACGACTAGGGTGAAAACGGCGGTCAGGAACACCAGGATCTTGTAGCGGCTGGCTTTCAGGGCATCGGCAATGAATTCGCCTTCGCCCACAAACCGGCCCAACTTGAAAATTCGAAATACCCGCAGCAGTCGTAACGTGCGGATAACCAGCAAGTAACGGCTACTCGCCAGCAACAGCGTAGCCAGGGTGGGCACAATGGCCAGAAAATCGATGATGCCCAGCAAGCTCAGGGCGTAGGTCATCGGCCGGCGCACGATCAACAGCCGCGCTGCGTATTCGATGAGGAAAAGCCCGGTAAAAAACCACTCGACCCCGCGCAGGTATTGTCCGTAGCGCAAGTCGATACTGCGCACGCTTTCCAGCATAACGGCGGCCACGCTCAGCACAATGGCCACGAGCAACGCCACGTCGAAAGCCCGGCCCGCCGGCGTGTCCGATTCAAAGATGACGCTATAAGCGGCACGCTTCCAGGCCGGATCGGTATTTCGGGGACGGATTTCCATAAGCCAGACTGACGTGCTTGGTAGGCATTTGTTGCGCAGGCAGCCCGAAGATACGGTCGCAGCGCCCTGCGGCAGCCATCGCTACAATTTTGCTTGAATTCTCTGCTTCAGATGCCCTACATTGCACTGTTCAAAGTTTTAGTTGGGCTCAACATGGCTGCCTTTTGAGCTTTCTTCGACCAATACTTCGACCTGAGTAACAAAGCCTAAACGACCTATCTGTGCAATCTGCGAGCACCGTATTTCTTGTCCGGCCCGTCCGGTTTGCTTTCAACGCCGAAACCGCGCAATCCAACTATTTTCAGCATGCCATGGCCGGGCTAACCGATGCCGCCGTGCAGGAGCGGGCCTTTGCCGAGTTCGATGCCGCCGTGATAGCATTACAGGCGAAAGGCGTGCGGGTGCTGGTGTTCGACGACACGCCGGAGCCGCCCAAACCCGACGCCGTGTTTCCAAACAACTGGCTCACGCTGCACCCCGATGGTACGGTGCTGCTCTATCCGATGTGCGCCCCCAACCGCCGCCCCGAGCGGCGCTCCGATATTCTGGCCGCGTTGCGTAAGCAGTTTATTATTAAGGAGGTAGTTGACTTTTCGGCGCGTGAGCTGGAGGGGAAATTTCTGGAAGGCACGGGCAGTATTCTCTTCGACCACGTGTATGGGGTAGCCTACGCGTGCCTGTCGCCGCGCACCGACGGGGCCTTGTTTGCCGAAGTCGCGAACCGGCTAAACTACCGGCCCATCGCTTTCCACGCCTACGACCACGACGGCCACGAAATCTATCATACCAACGTGATGATGTGCATCGGGGCCCGGTTTGCGGTGGTGTGCCTAGAAAGCATCACCGACGCCCGCGAACGCGCCGCCGTGACCGCCTCCCTGACGGCCACCAAACACGAAATCATTGAGATTTCGCTGGCGCAGGTGGCACAGTTTGCCGGCAACATGCTTACGTTGCAGCCCGCCAACGGCCCGGAGATGCTGGTCATGTCGCAAAGTGCGTTCGATGCTCTCACGGCGAGCCAAAGAGAGACGCTCGGCCGCTATTGTGAGCTGGTAACGCTGTCCATCCCCACTATCGAAACCATTGGGGGCGGCAGTGCCCGGTGCATGCTGGCGGAAGTGTTTCTGCCCGGCGCCTGAGCCAATCTGAATGCTTTGTGTTTATAAATACTTGATAAGCAAATATTTATAAATAAGCTGTCAACAAAACGCTGCCGGAGCAGGTACTACACGCATTGCGTTCTTACCCCAACCTCAGCAACATGAATTTAGCAGCAAACACCATTTTAATCACCGGCGGAGCGTCCGGCATCGGACTAGCTTTGGCCGAGCGTTTTGTGAAGGCCGGCAGCGAAGTAGTCGTGTGCGGCCGCCGCGCCGATAAGCTGCTGGAAGCCCAGCAAAAAGTGCCCGGTCTGCACACCCGCGTCTGCGACGTGGCCGAGGTAGCCGACCGCGTGGCGTTGCTGGAATGGGTAAAAGCTAACTTTCCGCGGCTGAATGTGCTGGTCAACAATGCTGGCATTCAGCGCCGTACGCAGCTGGCGCAAAACGACGAGCCGTGGGAGAATCACCGGCAGGAAATTACCATCAACGTCGACGCGCCCATTCACCTGGCAATGCTGTTTCTGCCGCATCTGCAACAGCAGCAAAATCCGGCCATCATCAACGTGACGTCGGGTTTGGCGTTCGTGCCGGCGGCGTTTGTGCCCATTTATAGTGCTACCAAAGCGGCGTTGCACTCGTTCACGTTGTCGTTGCGGCACCAGTTGGCCAACACGCCTGTGCAAGTGCTCGAAGTTGTGCCGCCGGCCGTTGACACCGACCTTGGCGGACCCGGTTTGCACACCTTCGGCGTGCCCGTCGACGAGTTTGCCGACTCCGTTATGCAGCGCCTTGCCAACGGCGAAACGGAGGTTGGCTACGGCTTTTCGGAGAAGTCCCGGCTGGCCTCTCGGCAAGAAGCCGACGCGATTTTTCAGCAGATGAACAACCGGTAAGCAGAGTAGCCGAAGGCTTGTTTCGAATTGCTTCGGATAGGATCCAACTGTTTGTAAGTCAGTAATTTAACTTTATAAGGCTATGTCTTTTGCAGTGCGTCGCGCTGAGGTCTCCGACATTTCGGCGATGCACGTTGTGCGGATGGCGGTGCGCGAAAATCAGCTCCGGACGCCTGGCCTTGTTACCGAGCAGCACTACCGCGAAATGCTAACCGAACGCGGGGCCGGCTGGGTAGCAGAAAGCGCCGGGCGCATCGTAGGGTTTGCGGTAGTGGATGCAGTGGCGCAAAGCGTGTGGGCGCTGTTCGTGGAGCCCGATTGGGAACAGCGCGGCGTTGGCGCGGCGTTGCACAGTGCGCTGCTCGCGTGGTGCGCCGAGCGTGGGTTGCCGCGCCTGACCTTAAGCACGGCTCCGGGCACCCGCGCCGTGCAGTTTTATCTGGCGAAAGGGTGGGAGCCAAAAGGCTCGACCAAAAGCGGCGAAGTATTATTTGAGATGGTTTTATAACTAATTGTCTATAAATAAGTTATGATTTATCGACGTTAGCGTTGGGTAGGCTGAACGGGTGGTCTTTGGCCTCGACTACGGCGCGCGTTTTGGGCAAGCACCCCGGATATTTTTGCTGCACAAAGGCCACCAGCTTTTCGCGTACTTCACAACGCAGGTCGAAGGCTTCGCTGGAGTTTTCGGCGCTAACTAGGGCGCGTAACTCTAGGGTATGTTCTTTAGAGTCAGTGACTTGTAGCATACAGGTGCGTTGGTCCCAGAGGGTGCTGGCCCTGACAATGCGCTGGAGTTCGTCGCGTACTGCTTCGACGGGAATGGTGTAATCGGTGTAGAGGAACACCGTGCCCAGCAGCTGCGACGAAGTGCGCGTCCAGTTCTGAAAGGGCTTTTCGATGAAGTAATTCAGGGGAAGCACGAGGCGGCGTTGGTCCCAGATGCGCAGCACGACGTAGGTGAAGGTGATTTCCTCCACGCGGCCCCATTCGCCCTCGACCACCAGCACGTCGTCGATGCGAATGGGCTGGGTGAAAGCGAGTTGGAAGCCCGCCAGCAGGTTGCTGATGGAGCGCTGGGCCGCAAAACCAATGATCACGCTGGCAATTCCGGCCGAGGTGAGCAGGCCCGTCCCGATTTTGCGCACCGTGGCAAAACTCATCAGCACCAGGGCCGCAGCGATGAAAATGATCAGCGAAACGGCCAGCTTGCGCACAAACTGCAATTGGGTAAAGAGTTTGCGTACCCGCAAATTGTCGCCGCTCTCGATCTGGTAGTGATGCGTGATCAGGTCCTCGATGACGTTGACCACCTTCACCAGGCACCAGGCAAACGTGATGGTCAGGCTGGCTTCCACTACGCGCCGCATCACCTCGAAGGGCTTGGGTGCCAGCGGCGCCAGCGGCAACGCAAACGACAACACCAGCACCGGGATGAAATAGCTGCTGGGCCGACTCAGGTGCCTCGTAATGGACTGCGTCAGCAGGTACCCTTCGCGCCGGGTGTAACCCCTTATGATAGTGGCCAATACCACTTTAATCAGCAAGCCCACCAGCAGGCTCCCGACCACGATTGACACGGTATACAACGGGTCCTGAAACCTTTCGGGCAGGTCGGAAAGAATGGAGCGCATGGCGAGGCTGGGCTTTCGGAAAGGCAGATGACCGCGCGGGTCAAGAGCATGTTACCCCGAACCGCCCGCAAAAGTTATCGCCGCCCGCAGTTGTTGGTGGCTTTGTTCTGGATTTGTTATAGGATTATAACGCGGCATGTGCGTGGCTAGTAAACGGTTGAGTACGGCGCCGTGGCGGGCATATTAGGAAGGAATCAGACAAACTAAACCAAGGTACGTGGCGCAGCTTGTGCCACCGTAAGTGATCGATAGGGTATGCACCATATCATTTATATGAGTTCTGCCGTGCAGCAGATGACTGACGACGAGTTGAAAGAATTGCTGCTGCGCGCGCAGGCCAACAACCAGGCCTTGGGCGTCACGGGCTTGTTGCTGTATAGCAACGGCAGCATCATGCAAATCCTTGAAGGCCAGGAGAGTGTAGTGCAGGCGCTGTATGAGAAGCTGCTAACCGATCCGCGGCATACTGGCGTCATCAAAGTAGCCGACAAAGCCATTGAGGAGCGCAGCTTCGCGGGCTGGTCGATGGGGTTTCAGCCGGTTGCCCCCGAGGAATTCGCGCAGCTAGTCGGGTACGTCGATCCTGACAGCATTGATTTTAGGAACTCAGGCATCGGTGCCGCCGATGCACTATTGCTGCAAACGCTGCTGTCTTTCGTCGTAACCAATGATCAGCAGACGGACGAGGCAAAAGGGTAGCTTTTAGCTGCATAAGCACTTGATTGTCAATTAAATACAGAGGCTCGGCTTCTTCGCAAAAAGAAACCGAGCCTTTATGTTGTAAGCCGTTTATTGCGAGCTACTTAGCCGTGATTACCAACTTTTGCGATTGCGCTTTGTCGCTGAAACGCACATAATACAGGCCCGCTGGCAGGCCCATGTTCTGTACCTGCACGGTGCTGGTGCCGCTGGCTACGTTTTCCTGCCACACCACTTGGCCCGTGCTGTTCACGATCTGGACGCGGCTGGGCTCCGTGGTAGGTGCCGTAAGCAGCATGCGAAAGCCGGCCTGCGTCGGGTTGGGGTAGAGGGTCGCAATGCGGGCACTCACGGCCGCGCAATCGACGGGCTGCACCGACGAATACGTGACGGTGCCATCCTGGTCGAGCATGGCCAAGCGATAATAACTGCGGCCCGGCACGGGCGCCTCGTCCTGCGCGGTGTAGCGATGGCCGGTGCTGGAGTTGGTAGCGGCCACGGTCACCACGGGTTGCCATTTCGTACCGTCGGTGCTACGCTCCACCACAAACGAGGCCGCGTCTTTCTCCGAAGCCGTCGTCCAGGCCAGCGCTACCCGATTGGGCTTGCTTTGGGCCGTAAAGCTGGTCAGCTCCACCGGCAAGGGGAGGGCACCCGCAAAGCTCACGGCGTCGCCCCGCGAGCAGCCAAATGCCGCCCCGTACGACTCGCCCGAGAAGTTGCCGAATACGTGATCGATCTTGTAAATCGTACCGCCATCCGCATCCACGGCGTACACATTCTCAAAGCGGTCGGTGAACATGGCCCCAATGTTCTGGGCCGTCGGGATAGGGGTGGTCGGAGTGGTGGTAGTAGCCACCGGCAACACAGCGGGGTTGCTAATGGTCAGCAGCTTATCCTCTATGCCGAGGTAGCTCACCAGGTTGCCTGTACTCGGGATATACACCCAGTCCTGGATGCCGCCGTCAGGCACGGCAGTAGTGCCGTTGCTTCTTATAAATGTCTGAACTTGAGTAGTATAATTGCTGATAACAGCGGCTGTAGCAGGATCGGAGGTGTTCAATTGGTGCCACACCGGCGCAGGCGGACTTGCGGAAGAAATGCCGGCCAACGAAATCACGCCTACGTACAGCTTAACCTCTGATACAACGCCCGAGGGCGAAGGTAAGTTGAGTATATCGGACGTCGGAAAGCTATAGCGCAGCGTAACGGCGCCTACATAGTAATTGGAGTTGCGGTCGCCGTCGCCAATGAAATTAAAGGTTTGTGAAAAGCCAATCGAGGAAGTGAAAAACCCAAACGTGGGTGCCGGCGCCGGCGGCGGCGTCACGGGACCCAGCCTGGTGGCCGCCGCGTTGGTCAGACTGATGCTGTACAAATTTGGCGGTGTGTTGAGGTCGGTAAAGGAAGTAGGAATGACTACGTTCATGCCATACAACACATTCTGATTTGCAACGTCAAAGCCCAAGGCGTTGATCATCAGCGGTGTACCGCCCTCCGCAATGGTGCCGATAGGGGTTAGTGAACCGCCCACGTTGATTTTTTGCAACACCGACGGGTTATTATCGGCGGCGGGGCACGCCGAGGTAACCGCAAAACTGTTGGTGGGAACCTGTGCTTTCGCTATGAAAAAGCACATAACCGCTGACACAGCAAGTACAAAGTGTTTCATATAGGTGGGCCAAGAAGTATAAACTATAGACATCAGCACGGTAGCGAAGGCATTTTGCCAACGGCAATCCTTCTACTCGACTTTCCAAAAAAAGATTTCCAGAATCGCCAATCAATCTACTGATTGTTATAAAATATATCAAGATAATTTAATAAAGTGGATTTCCAATTTCCCAATCTGAGGAAGTCGGTAGATAAGTAACCGAGGAAATAGTAATAGTGTATAATGTATTGATATATAGAGAATTATGCTAATTTTCTAGTTCTTGCAACGGGAATCTGCGGAGTGCTTTCCAGGGGCCGCCGCGGTACTCCCATAGTTGCAAGGCCGTGCCCAGCGCTTCAAAAGGCGCAAACTCGGCCGTAAGTTGTTGGTAAAGCAAGCGCGCAACTTCTGGGGCGACCTTATTTTGGATGGTCACGTGGGGACGCCGCTTCTGCTGGTCTTGGGGCGTAAGATCGGGCAGCCACTGAGCTTGTAACTCCTGGTGCAGCTGTTGCAGCTCGTGGCTATCGAGGGCATAAGCTACGCCACGGCCCAGAAATTGTACTCCCGTAACTGCCAGTGCTATAATAGGTTGGGCGCGGCAACGTAACGCAAGCGCCTCGCTAATCTCGGAGAAGCGGTGGCCGGGCAAGTGGTGAAAAAGCGTCAGGTGGGCGTCGAGGTAGTTGCGCTCACGCGGAAAATGCTGCCGGCGCAGCTCGTTGAAAAATGCGGCGGACTTTTCATCCAATTCCAAGGTCAGAATCAGGGGCGCGTCCGGAGTAGGCGTTTGCATCCTAAGTAGCTGAAGAGTTTAATAAGTCGCTGCTTTGCACAACTTTACCACCCAGCCGTTGCAAGTCTTCCTTGGCTTTCTCAAAGCCTTCCGGGTCGATAGGCCGGGAAGCATCTTCGATCAGAAACGTGTCAAAGCCTTCCTGGAGCGCGTCTTTCGCCGTGAAATACACGCAATAATCGCCGGCCAGACCCGCCACGTACACCTGGTTTATGCCTTTGCCGCGAAGGTAGTCGGCCAGGCCCGTTGATTTCTGATGGCCATTGTCGAAAAAACCACTGTAGCTGTCGATTTCCGGATCGGTGCCTTTCCTGAAGATGGCTTCTATCTTATTGGTTACAAGGTCTTTGTGTAAATCCGCGCCTGCGGTGCCCTGCTCGCAGTGATCGGGCCACAGCACTTGGTCCGCCCCGTGCAGCTTTACGACGTCAAAAGGCTGGTGGCCCGCGTGGCTGGAGGCAAAGCTCTTGTGGTGATGCGGATGCCAGTCCTGCGTGGCCACTACCAGATCAAAATGCGGCTGCAACTCGTTCAGCAGCGGAATTACTTCGTCGCCTGCGGGTACGGCAAGGGCGCCGCCGGGCACAAAATCGTTTTGAACATCAATCACTAAGAGAGCTTTCATGCGGTCGGGTAAGGCTTGGCCGGGCCGAACAGGCAGCGGGCAAAACGGGCTTCGCTACGTCGGCAGCGGTTTTACGTAGCTGCGCCGCAAAAGCTGCTATTTCCCGGCCGACGGATTGAGCACTTCCAGCACCAGCCGCCAGTGCTTGGCCGTTTCGTGCTTCCAGATGTGCAAATAAGCACCTGAGTTAGTCGCCTGTTGGTCAGCCTGATAGGTGCCGTACGTGTAAGCCAGGTCGCCGGCTTGCGAAACCTGGCCGCGCATGGGCTGAAACTTCAGCGGCGCTTGTGCCGCCAGGTTTTGGCGTTGCAGTTGGGGCGTGGTCAGCGGAAATTGGTCGGGGCGGTTGAGGCGCGCTTCGGAGCTCAGAACCGCCGCGTAGGCTTTGGCCATGCCCTTGGCCCGAATGGCCGCCGTAAGCTGCCGCTCCAGAATCATAATATCAGCGCTTTGATCCTTTGAGGCGTGGCCGGGCGCGGTGGCATAGGCAACGGTGGTCGGGATGCTATCGGGTTCAGGAGCAGCGTGTTGTACGC
This sequence comes from Hymenobacter sp. BT491, assembly GCF_014349165.1. NCBI lineage: Bacteria > Pseudomonadati > Bacteroidota > Cytophagia > Cytophagales > Hymenobacteraceae > Hymenobacter > Hymenobacter sp. BT491. The sequence goes on from NZ_JACSJJ010000001.1 coordinate 1,005,302, forward strand.
CGATGTCCGCCACGAATTTTAGCTGCTGGTCGAGTTGCCGCACCCACACCGTATTGTAGTGGCCGTGCGCCACGCGCTTGCCGCCAGCCTCGATGTACCACGGCCCGGTAGTATAGCCCATGTCGCCGGAGCTGGCCGCGTCGGCAAATTCGGGTCCCCAGGTGATCGTGGGCTGGCGGTCGGGGGTAGCTAGCCAGTAGGGGCGAGCCAGCGTAGGTTTGCCTTTCGGAAACACCACCGCCGAATCGGCCATGCTGCCCAGGAAAGCCGCTTTTGTGCCCAGTTCGGCCGCCGATTTGGCAAATTTTTGTTCGGCTGCTACTATTGCTTCGACCGGTTTTTGCGCCAGTGCAGACAGCGAAGAGGCAAGCAGCACGGCGGCTGCACAACAGAAAAGGCGCATAGCAAAGCAGGGAGAAAAGTAAAGGCAGCGGAATGACCGGTGGGCCTAATATAGACTTTATGATATTTATCTGGCATAAGGATGGCTTTCGCAGATTGTAGGCAGGATGCCGTGACGAGACCAAGGAAAAGTAATAGCTTATATTTATTCATAATAGATTGATTATCAATAAATTATAGTTGATGAATAAACCCAAAAAATGACTCTTTTTCGGCTCTGCTTTGTTTCTAGAGCACCACTACCTGATGCGTTCTGATGCTCGATACCAGCCCCTTTGTTTCGCTTTCTGATTCCTTTCTTTCCGATTCCAACACCAACGTTCGACCTACACCCTTGACGCACTCGGCGCGGCTTTGGCTGCCGAAGCGCGTGGTATTTACGCCCGATGCCTTACAGCAACCCTTTGGCCAGCAGATGTTTGAGCGGGTCAAGGCACACGGGCTGGAAGTAGAAAAGCTCAAAAGCAACCGCATTACCGGCTTGCGCGGTGTCGACGAGCGCGAAACGTACCGCAACGCCAAAAACACGCTGGCCGTGGTCTGTGCCCCGCCGAGTGCCTTGCGCTTGCAGCCCACGCCGCCCTCCGCCGACTGGCAGATGAACTTGGCCGAAGGCTGTCCGGCGCACTGCCAATATTGCTACCTGGCCGGAAGCTTGGCGGGGCCGCCAGTAGTGCGCGCCTACGCCAACTTGCCGGAGCTGCTCCAGAATACGACTCGCTATGAGCAGCCCGGTCGCGTAACTTCCTTTGAAGTAAGCTGCTATACCGATGTGCTTGGCATTGAGCATCTTACGGGTGGGCTTGAGGAATGCATCCGGTATTACGGCACGCGGGAAGGTGCGCAGTTGCGTTTTGTGAGCAAGTACGACCGCGTAGATGCGCTGCTTGGTTTGCCGCATCACGGCCGCACCCGCGCCCGCGTCAGCTTGAATGCCGAGCCGGTAGCCCGCCGGCTGGAGGGCGGCACGGCGTCGGTGGAAGCCCGTTTGCAGGTATTGCGCCGCTTGGCATTGCCAGTTGAACAGGGCGGAGGAGGCTACCCAGTAGGCGTGGTGCTGGCGCCCATCCTGCAGATTCCCAATTGGCGCGAACATTACCTAGACCTGCTCGACCGGATTGCTGGGGCCCTCGATTTTCCGTGCGACCTAACGGTGGAGTTCATCACGCATCGATTTACGCCCGGCTCGAAAGACGTATTGTTGCAGTGGTACCCCAACACGTCCCTCGATTTCGACGAGGCCACCCGCGCGGTGAAGCGCAATAAGTTTGGCGGCACCAAATACGTGTACCAGCCCGACGACATGCGCACGATGAAGCAATTCTTCTATCAGGAATGGCAAAAGCGCTTTCCGAGCGCGCCGGTGCAGTACTGGACGTAAGGTTTTCGGATTCGTATCACACAAAAAAGCGCTAAACCAGCTTTTGGCTTAGCGCTTTTTTATAGGTGGATAAAAATAGTCTGATAAAAAACGCAGCTAATTATAGCAACACTAACGTAAAATGCTTGCTGGTTACAGGCGCCCTTACGAGCGTTTGTAACAGGCAATGTAATAGTCGACAAACGCCTCATAGCTGCGGCGGTCGGGCCGATCGCCACGGGGCTGATCGGTAGAAGGGAGCTTAGGAAGAAAAGGGATCTTAGTAGAGGCCGTAGCCGATGCAGAAGCTGCATCGGAAAGGCTGGCACTAGTGGCACGACCAGTATTTTGGTCAAGCGGAAAAGAAGCGGCGTAACTCATTTTGGGACAGCATTAAGACCAACAGCACTTATTTCAGATACTAACCTACCAGCTTTGTTGCTGCCAAGCCAGAACCAAATTTTTCAATTAAATTGAATCGTTTGAACACCGCTACCACCCACCTCGCCTTTGCAACCCAATAACTACACTTTAGCCGACGCCACGGCGGCTGATGCAGCCTTGAGTGCGTTGCAAGTTGCTGTCTGCCAGCAATATGGCAGCGATGTGCGCTACCCGAAAGATTGCCAGGCCCTCGCCGAAAGCGTGCGGGAGCGCACCGGCCAGGTTGTCAGCCTGAGCACCCTGAAGCGGGTGATGGGACTAGTGCCCGCGACCAGCGGGTTTTCGCGCTTTACACTCGATGTGCTAGCCACTTATGCAGGCTTTGCCTCGTGGGAAGCTTGCGTCGAACTGCAGCGGCCAGCATTGGCACCGGCCGGTTTTGGCGCGATGGCCCAGCATGCCGCCTTGGCTACCAACAACACGCTGTCGGTGCTTCGCGAGCAGTGTGGGCTGGCTTACGAACAAACCATTGCCCGGCACTTTGCGCTCGAACACTGGCAGCAGTTTCGGGCTTCTACCTGCGTGGCGACGGCTTTCGTGGCCGAAGGAGGCTATGGCAAGTCAGTGTTGCTGGCGCATTTGGTCGAGCAGGCCCGCGAATTGGCGCCCAACGATATCCTGTGGCTGGTGCCCGCCTGGCAGCTCGCGTCCGTCCCGCCCGGACAGTCTTTGGCGAGTTGTCTGTGGGAGAAAGGAGCAGGGAACGCCCCTTTTCCGGAGCCCGGCACCAAGGGCATGCCCAACGTATACATCCTGCTCGACGGCCTAGACGAAGCTACCGGGCAAGCCGTGCAGCAAGAAGTCCTGTTTCGGTTGCTTTCCGATGCGGTTGCGGCCCATCCGCAGCATCCGTGGCTGCGCTTGGTCATGACGACGCGCCCCGTGTATTGGGAGCAGTTTGTGCAGTGGATGGGCCGCCGCTACCCGCGCCTGCACCAGCAATGGTTTGGCATTTCCTTCGATTTGTTTGGCGGCCGCATCAGCAACGTGCCCTTGCTGGAACCCCGCGAGGTGCGCGACATCCTGAGCCGGCTGCCACAAGCCATCAGCTACGATGCCATGTCGTCGGACATGCAGGCGCTGATTCAGCATCCATATTATTTGCAGCTGCTGGCCCAAGCATCGCCCGGCCCGGTGGCGGCGCGAGGCAGCAAATTGACCCTGCTCCGGGCGTTTTTGCACCAGCGCGTTCACAGCACCCGGTTCGGCTTTGAAAAAACGGCTTTGCTTAATACCCTAATCAAAGCCATTCTGGAAAACCAAACCAACTGGCAGCTTCGCCGCACCGATTTTGATGAGCTAATCCTCAGATACTATGCGGCTTACGAAGAACTGCTCACCGACGGCATCCTGCGCGAAGAGCGCAGTATCGGCCCTTGGCAGGAGGTGGATACCTACATTCGCTTCGGCCACGATACGCTGCTCGAATACATGGTGGCCCGCCATTGGCTCGAAACCCGCAAAGGCTTTACCCTCGAGCTAGCCCGTGCCGTAGTGGCAGCTACCACGGCGCTCGGTCATCGGCTGGAAGTGGTTAAGTACTTGGTTTTGTTTGCGTTGCAGCAGAAGCAATTCGCGGAGCTGAGCAAAATATTCGACTTGGCCCTCAGTGAGAGTGAACTGGTGGAGCTGGGGCATTTCCTTGGGATGGAACTGCGGACGAATCGGGAGGCGGCCGAAGCCCTGAACCCATTGCTGGCCGCGCAGCCCAGCGGGCAGTTGTATTTTGTGGAAACCTTCGTAGATCAGGCCAACCTCAACCGGGCCTACCGCCGGACCATTACGGCGTATCTGCAACACAAGCAAACTCCTGAAGCTCAATTGTTTGGCAATTGCATGCTGTTTCTGGGTGATTTCTTGAAAGAAGATTATGCCGCCTGTACCGAGCACATTGCCGCCATTCGGCGCGTACCGCACAGCAACGCGTTTCATTCGTTTCCGCAGGGGCGACGGGTTTTCTCCGAGTTGGTGCATCAGTATTTCGTAGAAGGCCAGCCGGAAATCGCCTTTTCGATGGAAAGCTTGCAGAACCAAGCCCGCGAAATCCCTCGTTCGCGCAGCTCCGTCGACCTGTTTCCTTCTGCGTACCAGTTTTTTCCGGCGGGCTTCCATTATTTTGTGGCCGAAGCCTTTTTCCTGATGCAGCGCTACGCGGAGCTGCTGGAATGGCACGACTTCACGCTGGCGCTCTACCCGGAACTCGAGGACTATCAGGACAATGTATACACCCAGATCCTGCAAGCCTTTCGGGCGGTCGCGCTCTTGCATACCGGCCGGCCTTCGGAGGCGGAAGCGGCGTACAGAAGCCTTGCATTGCGCGAGCAGCTCGACCAATACAGCTGGTTTAAAGACTATTACATCGTTTATTATCTTCTGACGGAAGTGCATTTTGGCCGAGTAGGCCTCTCGCATATGCCGCTTGCCGCGGCCCTGGCCAACATTGAGCAACACGCCATCAACCGACAAATGCCTTTTTACACGACGTTTGCGCGCCGGCTCGTAACCCCGCCGAACCACGAAAAATAGCAGATTCTGTGCCCTACGACTTACTGATTCGCAACTGCGGCCAGATCCTCACGCTCGTGGGTGGCCCAACAGATAGGCCTTTAACTAAATCACAACTATCTGATTGGCAAATACTTGCAAATGGCTTCGTGGCGTGCGAAAAAGGCCGAATCGCTGCGGTAGGGCCGATGCTCGAACTCGACGACCGTCAGATCAGTGCCACAACGGAAGTTCTGGATGCGCAGGGGCGCGTGGTGATGCCGGGATTGGTCGAGTGCCACACCCACCTGGTGTTTGCCGGCAACCGCGCCGGGGAGTTTCAGCGCAAGTTACAGGGCGAATCGTACCTTGATATTCTGGCGTCGGGCGGTGGCATTTTGAGCACCGTGCGGGCCACACGAGCAGCTTCCGCCGCCGAATTGCTACAAAACGCGCTGCACCACCTCGATGGCTTCCGGCGCTACGGCGTTACGACGGTGGAAGCTAAAAGCGGCTACGGCCTCGACAAAGAAACGGAGCTGCGCTTGGTGCGCGTGGCCCTGGAAGCCAGCAAGCGCCAACCCGTGCGCGTAGTACCGACGTTTTTGGGCGCGCACGTGGTGCCTCCCGAATACAAAGGCCGCCCAGCCGAGTACCTGCACATGCTGGCTACCGAAGTGCTGCCGGAGATCCGCGGCCAGGCCGAGTTTGTCGACATTTTCTGTGAGGAAGGCGCTTTCAGCGTTGATGATGCGCGCACGTATTTGCAGCAGGCCCAGGCGCTGGGTTTCGGGCTGAAAATTCATGCCGAGCAGCTGCACGATTTGGGTGGCTGCGCGATGGCGGCCGAATTGGGGGCCATCAGCGTCGATCATGTTGATTACCTGAGCCTGCCAGACGCGGCGCGTATCGCCCAAAATGGCCGCACCGTGGCTGTATTGCTGCCTTTGGTGCCATTGTTTCTGCGGCAGGAGCGTTACGCACTCGGCCGGCAGCTCATCGATGTCGGTGTGCCTGTGGCCGTCAGCACCGATTTCAATCCGGGTTCGTGCCCCAGCAAAAACCTGTGGTTGGCCCTGAGCATGGCCTGCCTGAAAACGGGCCTGACGCCACTCGAAGCCATCGCAGCCGTGACCCTAAATGCCGCCTGGGCCTTAAATCGGGCCCACGAGATCGGACGTTTAGCTGAAGGATATATGGCTGACATACTGATTCTTACCTTAGATGATTATCGCCAGATTCCGTATTGGCTGGGCGAAAACCCGGTGCAGGAGGTAATTATTGGCGGCAAACGCCAAAACCTGCAATGAGCATTTCTCCACACTAAAAGCTTGCCTTCTTTTTTTTTATGCTTCTTCCTCTCTATCAAGTAGATGCCTTCACCGACCGCGTTTTTTCCGGCAATCCGGCGGCGGTGTGCCCGCTCACCGAATGGCTGTCGGCCGAAACTATGCAGGCCATAGCCGCTGAAAATAACCTGGCCGAGACGGCGTTTTTCGTGCCCAAATCGCAAGGGGAGTATGACCTGCGCTGGTTTACGCCGGCTGCCGAAATCGACTTGTGCGGGCACGCTACGCTGGCGTCGGCGCACGTGCTGTTTCGGCACCTGAATTTCAAGGGCGAAGAAATTACATTCCATACCAAAAGCGGCCCGCTGCGCGTGCGGCACGCCGCCGATGGCCGCTTCACCATGGATTTTCCCAGCCGTCCGCCCCGCCACCTCGACGTGCCGCCCACCGGCTTGCGGGATGCGTTGCGCGCCACGCCGCTCGAAGTGCTGGCCTCGCGCGACCTGGTTGCGCTCTTCAGCACCGAAGCCGAAGTGCATGCCCTGGCCCCGGACATCGCCAAAATTGCTCAGTTGGAGTACATCGGCGTCATCGCGACTGCCCCCGGCTCCAACGGCATCGATTTCGTCTCGCGCTTTTTCGCGCCGCGCGTCGGGGTGCCCGAAGATCCGGTGACCGGCTCGGCCCATGCTTCGCTTATTCCGTACTGGGCTAAGAAGCTGGGCAAGAATACGTTGCGAGCCCGCCAGATTTCGTCCCGCGGCGGCGATCTGTGGTGCGAGCTGCAAGACGACCGCGTGCTGATAGGGGGCTATGCCGTTACGTATCTGAAAGGAGAAATCGAGCTGATGGCGGAGTAACTGCCTTCCGGGATTGGGTGATTGCGTTCAAACCGCTGTTTGAGCAACCAGAACAGCTTGCCTGCTTGCTGGACCCGAAGCCCGCGGCTGAACATGAACCCAGAAATTTTTTGGTAATGGCCTCGGCTACCTGCTGACTTCAGGCGCAGATAGCAGATAAAAGCGCAAGGTGTGAGGGCCGTGTTTGGCAATGCTGTTCCCAAGAGGAATCGGAGGACTTTCTGCAGGCTCAGATGCCCACGTACCACGCCCAGCCACTATCTCCGGTGTCCACGAATTCGTCGGTCACTACAATGCGCTGCAAAAATTTCACACTCTTGTACCCTATCTGGTTCTCTACCCGCAGGCGCATCGGCGCCCCGTGCTGGGTGGGCAGATCCTGCCCGTTCATGCCATAGGCCAGAATAGTCTGAGGGTGAAAGGCATCCAGCAGGTCAATGCTTTCCATGTAGCCGTCGTAGGCATAGCAATTCACAAAGCGGGCACTCGGCATGATTCCAGCGTTTTGCAGGACAAGGCTCAAGGGCGCCCCAGTCCACTCCGCGATGGCTGTCCAGCCTTCCTCGCAAGTATGTCGCGTGATTTGCGTACGGGAAGGGAAGCGTTTAAGCTCGGCGAGAGAATACGCTTTCGGGCGGGCCACGCGCCCTTCAATTGACAAGCCCCAGTCGGTGAAGGCGCCCGTATGCAAGCGGGCGTACGCCTCGCTGTACGGTATGTTAGGATTGTCTCCCCTGTGGGTAAGACTACCCGGGTTGGTCGTTCCGGTCGCGGGAAACGAAGAGATGGCGCTGCGTTCGTATTCCTTGGCCAGCGCCTGCCCGGGAAGCAGCGTACGCTGGGCCGCGTAGGTCAGCGCATCGCCCATGCGCAGAATGTTGCCGTAGGTGGGCGGCCCTTTTTTTACGCAGCCGGTCAGCAGCAGCCCGCCCAGGGAGGTCAGGCCGGTAATGATGGCCTTGCGCCGGGTGATGAGGTAGTTCTTTTTCATGTTATTTCCCTAGCGTCATCCCTCGCATTTGGCGTTTGAAGCCCGACCGAATGACCATTACCACGTGCACGAGCAGAAACAAAAGGAGCGCAACGGAAGCAAAGAAGTGGAGGGTGCGGGCGGATTGAGCTCCGGCAAACAGCTTTAACAAAAACGGGTGGGCGGCCGTAATCGCCGGCGACATGGTCAGGCCCGTCAGAGCGGCCAGGGGCAACAGGAAAGCTACCACCCCGAAGTAGGTGCATTTCTGCAGCAGGCCGTAGTGCGGGCTCTGGGTTGCAGCCTGGCTCAGCGGTCGAAAATGGTCAAGAAGATCCCGCCAGAACAAGTGTAGCCTGAACTCTCGGGACCGGGGCCACAGCCTGTCTTTGAAATGACCCGTGAATAGCCCTGCCAGCAGATAGCCCGTGCCCGTTACGACGAGGAACCAAGCCGCCAGGAAGTGTAGGCTACGTCCCCAGCCATTCTTATTGAAAATGTCATAGGTCCGGCTGGCGCTCACCGGCGAACCTGGGGTGTTGAAAAAGCGGGCGGTTTTCTCCCAGCCCCCGTGCTGGTAGTTGCGACTGATGGGCACTTCAAAAAGGGCGGGGGTCAGATCGTTTCCGGTATCTCCCCAATACAGCCGGGGGTGTACCATCAGAATTTCAGCTCCGCTAAAAGCGAGGGCGAAGAAACTCACCGTTACGATCCAATGCGAAGCTCTCACCCAGCCCTTATGCCGAATGGTATCAAGCGTTGACGGGTAGCGCGCGCGCATGAGCGGAAGAGCAAGGTGTTGTAGTTTCCTGTTAACCTAACTGAAGATACATTTTTAATTCTATATACTTAATACTTAAACAGCGCATGCGGTTTCCCAAGGATGTTGCCCTGCCAGCAGGCAAAACAGCACCGTCGCGCGTACGCTTACTTCACGATGAAAACCCTCTGCCTGGACCAGCGATATCGACTATGTCCGCATCTCAATCCGCGATCAGAAACCTGCAACTAGACACCCTTAAGATGCTGTATCTTGCGTTTTTTGAGAGGATCCCGACTAGATGAAAAGGAGTAGCGCTGCCCGCTAGCGCAGCGCTACTCCCACTTTCACGCCCGCCGGAAAATACAGGCCGCGTGCCCCATAATTGGAGCTTCCCGAGCGGTATTGTACCGTGCCGAACGACGACTTACTGTTGCTCTGGCGCAAGCCTGCACCTACGTACACATCAAAGAAAACCGGGCCGGGCAGCAGCGGTGCCTGGTAGCCAAGCTGCACATCGGCCCCGTAGCGGTTGATGGTTTCCGTGAAGTGTTTTGGGCCGTATTCGTAATACGGAAGGTCGTTGGGACCCTGTACTTCGTGCCAGCCCGTGCGCTCAAATCCTACCTGAAAGTGTTGGAAATGTGGTCCGTAGCTCACGTAAAGCCCTGCCGGTGATGAGGTTTTGGTAGGCGCGCGTAGGTAGAAGCGGTGCTGGCCTTGCACGCCAAACCCGCGCACGCTGGGGTTCTCATTCAGGCTGTTGGCAGCGCCGTCGGGGTGGCCTACGGGGCCGTGGTAAAACTGCGGCGTTACCGTGAAGCTCTGGAGCGGATGCTCGCGGCGCTGGCTCTCTAGTTCCAGCCAATAGCCGCTCATAACCAGATGCTGCGGCACGAATTTCACGGCGAGCGAACGGCCGGGAACTTGCGCTTGCGCGTGAATCCCGGTGCTCAGCCCTGCCAAAAGCAGAGCTGAGCCAAACAGACGGGCAGACATTAGTTAGCCGAAATTGGCAGCAGACTCAGTTGCTTGAGCACCGGGCCGTCGTAGCTGTATTGGTACAGGCCTTCGGCTCCAATAGCCAGCAAAGTAGTACGGTCGGGGATCACGTCGTGGACCTTTACTGGAAATTGCTGCAAGGGTGTAAGTTCGGGCGCCTTGCTGGTATCGAAGGTTTTAAGGCCGTCGGAGTCGCAAATAAACAGGCGGTTGCCTTCCACGCCGAGGCCTTGCGGCCCGGTCATGGGGTAGCTGCGCGCCAAGCGGGGCTGGCTCAGGGTGGTGAGATCGATGACTTGCAGCTCGTTGGTGCCACGCCGACACGTATTGCCGCTGCGCAGCGTCACGTAGGCAAACCGACCATCGACCACCACCGGATCGCAACTGGCAATGTGTTGAAAGAAAGCTACTTGCACAGGCGTTTGCGGCTGGGCTACGTCGAAGATGTACATGCCCAGCTGCGTACCCAAAAACAGGTAATGATCTTGGGGGAAAATGGTTTCTACGCCGAAGCGCAGCTCTACTTTTGGGCCAGCCTTGGGCGTAGTGGGGTCAGCCAAATCAAATAAGTGAAGGCTCTGATTGTCAACGGTATAAAGCGTCTGACCGAGCACAGCAAACCGCGCCAGCGAGCCTGCTTTGCCGGCCGTTTCCGCCGAGCCGGTGGAAGCCGAAGCCAGCGGCGCGGAGTTGAACATCATGATGCGACTCCAATCCATATTGTTATTAGGCGATAGGGCAATCTTATTTTCGACTTTCTGCCAGCCGACGACAACCGTGTTGGCGGGCCGCTGGTTGGGCGCGCAGGCGGGGAGCAGCGGCAGACTTTCGGGCATGGGCAGCTCGCGAAAAGCATCACGCACGCGGCTAGTGACGTGCACCGCCCGCGGGTTGGTCATGTCGATGGTGACCAAGTCCGGCCCGTTGTCAGCGTAGAGCAGATTGTCCTGCATCGCCATGTCGATGTTGCCGGGAATCCGCAAAAAGCTCACGATCTGGGGGTGCGCAGGGTCTTGATTATCAATGACGTGGATGCCCTCGAAGCGTTCGTTGACGAAGATGTAGCGCCCTTGCAGATAGATTTTGCCCGTGTTACGCATCGGCCGGGGTGCCAACGACGCCACCGATTGCTCCAGTACATCGCGCTTAATGAGGATGGGGCAGTAGCTGTAGGCGTAGTAGCTGGCAAATCCCGGATCTATAATTCCTGGCTGCGGCTCGTCGGAGTCCGTGGTAGAGCAGGCCGTCAGCCCCAGGAGCAGAAAGCAGCTCAGAAGGTAAGTAGCGATTCGAATCATATAGGGGTAAGGATAAAGGATTGAACAAGAGCCCGCTACCGCAGTGCATGCCTGTTTGCAACGGCTACCTTAATTCGAGCCGACAGCGACCCGAAAGGTTGCAACCCCTTAAAATTTTCTTGCCCTGATTCGAAGAAGGCTATTTAGCGCACCTGCTCACGCTGGTAGCCGCTGCCTTCCAACACTTGGTCCACAAACAGCGCTTTGCCCGGCACCGTTAGCAGTGCTTGATATACCGCTTCGCTCACGCCCGTGTAGCGCACCACGCGCCCGTTGCGGTATTCGATTTCCAACGCCAGGGTATCGGCTTCGTAGCCGACGGCTTTCAAGGACGTAGAGCGGATAGGGCGGCGTTTCACCTTCTTTATAACTAATTGACTGTCAATAACCTAACTACTTAGCCTTAGCTCTCGCGGGCTTCTTGGCTGCTGCGCCACTCGCAAGCCGATCGGGGTTTTCGTCCAGAAATTTGCCCCAGCTTTTGCCGCCTGCCTTCACGTTGTTGCCCTTCATGTAATGGTGGCAAACGGCCACGGCCAAGGCATCGGTAGCATCCAGAAATTTAGAAGCTTCCTCGATAGGCGGGAGCTTCAGGGTCTGGCGCAGCATGTGGGCTACTTGTTCTTTACTAGCTGATCCAGAGCCGGTTACCGACTGCTTGACTTTGGTAGGAGCGTATTCTACGTACGGGATTTGGCGGGAAAGCGCCGCTGCAATGGCCACGCCCTGGGCCCGGCCTAGCTTAAGCATGCTTTGCACATTGACGCCAAAAAAAGGCGCCTCGATGGCCAGCTCGTCGGGCAAAAACTCCTCGATCAGTTCGACCATGCGGTCGAAGATCTTCTTTAGCTTTACGGCGTGATTGCTGCCGTACTGCTTCAGATTGATAACGTCGTAGCGCAACACATCAACCCGCTGACCGGTCACTTCGATAATGGCGTAGCCCATAATCTGGGTGCCGGGATCGACGCCCATAATAAGCTTGTTATCGAGCAAAGGGGAAGTCGGGGGGAGAGCCATGTTTAACAAAACTACGCAACTAACTTGGATGTAGCAGCCCGACGGCGCAGTCTGCTGGTGGTAGCGGGCAAATTGCTCGTGACCCTGCTCACGCTGGGCTTGCTCTACCGCTCCGTATTCACCGATGCCGCCACCGCCGAAGCGTGGCGTAGTTTGCTCGGCTCCGTCCTGACGGTGCCGGTGCTGGCTGCGCTGGCCCTGGTGCCCGCCAACTGGGGCTTAGAGGCGTGGAAATGGTGGCGCTTGGCGCGGCATCTGGAACCCGTTTCATTTAAGCGCAGCTTCCGGGCCGTGCTCGTGGGCCTGACGCTGGGTTTTGTAACTCCCAACAGAGTAGGCGATTACGCCGGCCGCATCATCGAGCTAAAAAGCCGCCGCCTAGACGCGTTAGGAGCGGTTTTCTTGGGGCGCTATTGCCAACTGGTGGCTACCGTGCTGGCGGGCTCTGTGGGCTTGCTGTACTTTCTGCTCAAGTTTTACCTGATCGGCTATCCGGCCACGGAAGTAGGGCTTGTTGCGGCTACGCTGCTGCTCAACGCGGCGGTTTTGCTGCCTTTGTACCGCAGTCGTTTGTTGCTGGCGGCGCTTACGCTGGTGCGGCCGTTGCGCCGATTCCGGCGGTTTCTGGCCGTGATGCCCACGTATTCGGCCCGCGAAATCCATGCTGTGTTGGGGCTCTCGTGCCTGCGGTATGCAGTGTTTTGCGCACAGTTTGGTCTGCTGCTGATGGCGTATGGTGCCACGCCGCCCGTGGGCCCTGGTTTGGCGGCTATTGCAGGCACGTTTTTGCTGAAATCCTTGGTGCCTTCATTGAATGCGCTGGCGGACGTGGGCGTGCGCGAATTGTCGGCTACGCATTTGTTTGGCCTGTTGGGGCAGCCGGTTTTGCCGGTGCTGAGCGCGAGCCTGAGCTTGTGGGTAATCAACATTGCCTTGCCCAGCGCCTCGGGTTTGCTGTTTGTATTGCGGCTGAAAGTCTTCCGAAAGAAGAAATCCAAAGCTGAAAAAGCAGCCGTAAACTCGTGAGCAGCACTTGGGTAGCGTTAGCCCTGTTGGTGTTTCCGGCGCTGTATGCCGCGAAGATGCTGGCCTTTCGGCGTGCATGGAATCTCATTCCGCAATCCCCGCTCCCGGAAAGAAATAAAGCCTTGGCTAACAAAGCGTCAAGCCCGGACAGCGTAATGTTCTCCGTACTCGTTGCTGCCCGAAACGAAGCCGAAAACCTCCCCAATCTTCTGACTGACCTAGCTAAGCAATCTTTGCAAGCATCTGATTATGAGGTGATTGTAATTGACGATAATTCCGTTGACGCTACGGCGAAACTTGTATTGCAAGCCGTCGCTGCCAGCCCACTCACGTTGCGGCTGATTCGTTTGGCTGACCAGCCTAACACGCCGACAGGTAAAAAAGCTGCCCTGCAAGCGGGCTTAGAAGCAGCGCAAGCCCCGTGGGTAATTTGTACCGATGCCGATTGCCGCGTGGGTCCGAATTGGCTCAGCAGCTACGCCGAAGTAGTGGCCCACGCCCCGGAAGTGCGCTTCGTCAGTGGCCCGGTGCTGCTCACCGGCCCAGAGTCTGGCTGGCACAGCCTGACCGGGGTAGAATTTGCGGGCTTGGTGGGCGTGGGTGCTGCCAGCATCGGGGCGGGTGCGCCTACCATGTGCAACGGCGCCAACTTGGCCTACCGCCGCGACGCCTTCGCGGCGGTGCAGGGTTTTGCGGGCAACGAGCACGTTCCCAGCGGCGACGACGAATTTCTGCTGCACAAGCTACACGCGGCCTACCCAGGTAGCGTTCGGTTCCTCAAAAACCCCGACGCCATCGTGACGACAGCCGCGCCCCCAACGCTGGCGGCATTTTTAGCCCAACGCGTACGGTGGGCCAGCAAATGGCAGCACTACCAAGCGGCAGCCCCGCAGCGCCTCGCCGTGTTGGTGCTGCTGGCCAATGTGGCATTGCTGATGGGTTTGGTGCTGGCAATAGCTCGCCCCACGCTTTGGCCGTGGGTGGCCGTGGCATGGGTGCTAAAGCTAGGTAGCGATGCGTGGTTTATGCAGCCCGTGCTACAGTTTTTTGATCGGCAGCGGTGGCTCTGGTGGTTGCTGCCGTTGCAGGTGGCGTATGCGCCTTACGCGCTGGCCGTCGGGCTGCTGGGGCTTCGGGGCGGGTATTCATGGAAGGGCAGGAGCGTTACGTAATTCTAATCCTTGCAGTGCGTTTCGGGGCTGTTGATAAGAAAATGGCCTATTCTGAGGTATATTAGGGCAGAATAGTAGCCTGGCTTTAGGGGAGAAGGGGCGGTCAATACTCATTTGCGGCAATTTTTCCCTTTCCCACGCCATAGCTTTACATTTGCTTAGTTCACCTGCCCTAGATTCTGTGACCGATACCGAATACGACATCCTCGACGAGCTTTACTTCGTCACCTCCTTCCGCGACCTCACCCAGAAAACCCGGCTGGCGCCCGCTGACCTCGAACAGCACCTGCGCGGACTGCTAGAGCTGGAGTACGTTAAGTGCTTCTACCCCGACCCTGATACCGAGCTGGCTTACGAAATCACCTCGTTTGGGGCCATCGCCCGCGACTGCTATTTTCTGGCTACCAAAGCCGGTTTGTTGGAGCATAATACGCGCTAACTGTGGCCGTTGCATCTTCTCTGGCGCCTGTTGTGCGGGCTGCGCCCCCGGCGCGGCCACCGAGCTACTACGTGCGGCAGCGCCTGTTGCAAAACGGGCCGGCCATGGCGGGGCTGGCCTTTATCGTGCTGTGCACCCTCATCGCGCTGGCGGGGTATTGGGTGCTGCCCGACAATTCGCCCAACGCCAACAACAGCGTGGTGCAATTGCAGAAAGAGCCGCCGGGGTTTGACGCCACTATTTTACGCTTGCCTCCGTCCAGCGCTTCCAGGCAAGTAGTTGCTAATCAAGATAATATATTCACTACTTGGTGGCGCGGACGCGAGCTTCGGTACCAGGAAGTGCCTGTTAGCGGCTACCGCATCGTCGGCGATTCGGTGGTCATAGAGCCTTATCGCAACCACAGCGCCCTGCCCGATCAGCCGCGCCGGTATGCGCTGGCGGCCCTCACGGGCAAAAGCGGTTCGGTAGAGGATCAAAAGCAAGTAATTGACAGTGAAATAATTACAAAAAGAACCTACTGGCTTGGTACCGACAAATCGGGACGCGATGAGCTGAGCCGGCTGCTGCTGGGTACGCGCATTTCATTGGGCATTGGGCTGGTAGCCGTGCTGATTTCGTTGGCCCTGGGCATGCTCGTTGGGGCCGTAGCGGGCTACGTGGGCGGCTGGGTCGATAGCGTGCTGATGGGCATAATGACGGTGGTGTGGAGCATACCCGGTATCATGCTGGTGATTGCCATCTCGCTGGCCCTCGACAGCAAAGGCGTCTGGACTTCCTTTGTGGCCGTGGGCCTTACGATGTGGGTAGATGTGGCCCGCGTAGTGCGTGGCCAGATGCTATCGTTGCGCGAAAAAACTTTTGTGGAAGCCGGCCGCGTGCTGGGCTTGCCCCAGAGCCGCCTCATCTGGCGGCACTTGCTGCCCAACATGACGGGCCCCTTGATTGTGTTGGCAACCAGTAACTTTGCGGCGGCCATTCTGCTCGAAGCCGGCTTGAGCTTCTTGGGGCTAGGGGTGCAGCCGCCTGCGCCCTCGTGGGGGCTGATGGTGAACGAGGGGTTTCAGCTCATCGGTACCCAAGCCGGCCTGTGGCTCACGCTGCTGCCGGGCACGGCCATCAGCCTGCTGGTGCTGAGTTTCAACCTGCTCGGCAACGGCCTGCGCGACGCCTATGATCCCAAAACTCCGATTGCCGGATGAGTAGGTTCTGGTTTTAAATGACAATTTTGACCTTCTGAAAAGAAATTTCTGAGTACTTGCTGCTCCTTGTATCCCCTTCCGGAACAAGCTTCCGGCCCTTTGCAGGAAGCCCCAATCTCTCTGAACCAATGCCTGAACCAACCATTTCCATTGAAAAAAAGCTCTTTCTGCGGGAGCGGGAATTGGGCGCACTGCTTGAAATCACGCAGGCCATCAACCACGACCCTACGGAGGATTCGCTGTATAAAATCTTTCAGTTCACGCTGTTAGGGCAGCTTAACATCCGGCGCCTGGTGCTGTACGTGCTGGAAGAGGGGCAGTGGCAATGCGTCGTTTCGTTTGGAGCCGACCTAGCCGATTTTCGCCAGGTGCCGTTGCCCGAAGCCATTATCAATGCCTGCACCTCGGCTTCGTGCCCCATTCCGAGCCTGAACCTGGGGAAAGAATGGAAGCAGCTTGAAACCGTGATTCCGGTGGCGCAAAACGGCGAGGTGCTGGCCTACGTGCTCATCGGCAACGTGAACATGGACTACGTGAGCGAGGAGGCGACCAAGTTTCTGGAAACCCTCAGCAACATCCTCATCGGGGCCATCGAAAACCGCCGGCTGGGCCGGCAGCGCGTAGCCGCCGCCGCCATCCGCAAGGAAATCGAGATTGCGCAGGAAGTACAGACCATGCTGTTTCCGCGGCATCTGCCTAATAATGAATACGTTGCCGTGCACGCGAGCTACGTGCCGCACACAGCCATCGGGGGCGATTACTACGACGTGGTGCCCATCGACGACGACCGGTTTCTGTTCTGCGTGGCCGACGTGTCGGGCAAAGGCGTGCCGGCTTCGTTGCTGATGTCGAACTTTCAGGCGGGCTTGCGCACGCTGCTCCGGCAGCAGGCCGACCTAGCTACGGTGGTGGCAGAGCTGAACAATCTGATTTACCGCAATGCCGTTTCGGAGAAGTTCATCACGGCGTTTTTTGGGCTTTACAACCGCACTACCCGCACGCTGCAATACGTGAATGCCGGGCACAATTCGCCCATTATGCTGCTCGACGAAGCCGAGGGCTTTCAACTGCTGGCCGACGGCACCACCATGCTGGGCATCTTCGACGAGCTGCCCTTCCTGAATGTGCAAACCGTACCCGTGCCGCCTCGTTCGCTGCTCCTGACCTATACCGATGGCCTGACCGAAGTGTTCGACAAAGAGGGTGAGGAGTACGGCGAAGAAGGCGTGCTGCGCTTCCTGCAACGGTCGCGCTACGTGCCGCTGGCCAAGCTGCACAAGGAACTGCTCAAGGAAATTAAGTGCTTCAACGCCGACGGCAACCACTTTGCCGACGACATCACCATCTTGAGTTGCCGGTTTAAGTAAGATTTTGTTGCAAAAGCCATTATTTATAAGTTATTGACTATCAATAACTTATAAATAATGGTTTCTGAATAGAGTTGTGCCGCTGAGCAAGGGACAGTTTTGAGGTAATGCGTATGTCGGCCCGCAGAAAGGTGATCTTGTACATTGCCATGAGCTTGGACGGTTACATTGCCACGCCGGAAGGGGATTTGGACTTTCTGTCCTTGGTGGAGCAGGAGGGCCAGGACTATGGCTATGCCGACTTCTACCAAACGGTAGACACCATTATTCTGGGCCGGAAAACCTACGATAAGGTGCTTTCGATGGGCGTTGCGTTTCCGCACAGCGGCAAGGAAACCTACGTGCTGACGCGTACGGAAAGGCCCGGCATCGGCACCGTCAGGTTCTATACCGATAGCCTCCCAGAGCTTGTCAGGAAGCTGCAAAACCAAACCGGCAACAATATTTTTGTCGACGGGGGCGCCGAGACGGTGAACCAGCTACTACAGGAAAACCTGGTAGATGAATTCTATATCTCGATCATCCCGATTTTATTGGGCAGCGGCATCTCGTTGTTTCAGCCGGGGCGCCCCACACAGCTATTGAAGCTGGTCGAAACCAAGCAATTTGAAAAGGGCCTCGCGCAGCTCCATTACATTCGACTGGAATAACAGCATAAAATCGGGGCCGAAACCGCGTTTTCGCGCATACAAAAGCCGCGGCTAGCTGATGCTGGCCGCGGCTTTTGTGGTGTTATACTTCAGCCTATTGGCTTAGTAGCCAGGGTTTTGAGAAAGCTGCGAATTTACAGCCAGCTGCTGATTGGGGATAGGAAAGATAAGGTAGGTGGGGGCACTTGCCGTAGGCCCTTCTTGGATAGGACCCAGGAACTTACCAAACCGAATCATATCCTGCCGGCGCCACTGCTCCAGATACAGTTCCCGGCCGCGCTCGTCCAGCAGTGTATTCAGGTCGAGGCTGGTGAGGGCGCCAGCGTTGCGCGATGGGTGCGTGCGGATGGAGTTGACCAATGCCAACGCAGTGCTGCCATAGCCCCCGGCGTTGGTGCCCGTACCGCCGCGCAGGATGGCCTCGGCCTTCATCAGCAAGATGTCGGACAAGCGCAGGTGCACCATGTCGTTGTCGATGGTGCCGGCCGAGTTGTTGGTGAAGTCTGGTGGGTATTTCATCGGGCGAATACCGGTGCGCTCCAGGGTGGAGGCGTCGGTTTCGATGATTTTTACTTCCCGAGTGAATGCCAGCGGAGCGCCGCTGCGGTCGGTGAGGGGCGCATCCGTATTCAGGTTATACTGCTGACCGATCAGGAAGCCCACGTTCTGACGCTTGCCCGGATTGAGCGGCCCGTTTTTGTAGGTATACACCGTGCCCCGCCGAATGTCGTTGGCGCCGAACTTGTCGTAGAATTCGCCTAGTGCCACGGGGCCGTTATAGCCGCTGGGCACCATGTTGTAGTGTGAGATAAACCGCCACAAATCGTACTGCGCCCCGCTGCTCACGCCGCCCTGGTTCAGCTCCGTAAAGATGTTCTCGGTGCCAATGGCCGTGTTGTCGGGGGCAAAGTTGTCGAAGTAGTTGGCCGCAAACCGGTACCGCCCGCTGTTGATGATCTGGTCGGCCAAGCTGATCACTTGGTTCATGTCAGCAGCGGCAAACGTAGGCGCCGCGCGGTTGGCGTACACGCCCCGGTTGAGGTAGCACTTCATGAGCAGCCCACGCGCCGCGTCCTTGTTGGCCCGGTAGACCGGGACATCGGGCAGGTTAGCGAGCACGGCATTCACTTCGCTCACGATGTAGTCGAGGGCTTCGGTACCCTTGCGCACGCGGGCAAGCTGCGTAACGGGTTCGCCTGGGTCGCGGTAAGGCACCTGGTCGTAGAGGTCGAGGATCCAGTACATGGCCCAGGCGCGCAGGAAGCGGGCCTCAGCCTGCTGTTGCGTAGTAGGGTTGTACTGCAGCATATCGGTCGCTGCGTACACTACGGCGTTCAGGTTATTGAAGGCGTCGCGCACTTCCTGGTGGTTGGCGTCCCAGTTGTGCAGATGCAGCTGGCGCCATTTGCCGTTGTCGTCCCAGTCGCCACCGCGGGTGGGCATCAGGCGCTCGTCGGTCGTGACCTCCGAAAGGGCGAACACCTGCGTGGCCCCCTGAAACGGACTGCGCATCGCACTATACACCCCGTCGAGCAAGGACGTGGTGTTGGTGGAGCCGGTGCTGCCCGCCGAAACAGTACCCTGGAATTCCTCTTTAATCTCGCAGCTATTGGCTAGTTGGAGCACGGTCAGCAAAGCCGCCGCGCTAAGTATCTTCTTCATAAGTTACTGGTATTTAGTGTGTTACAAAGAGAAGTTCAGGGCGAATGTAAAGGTCCGGGCGGTGGGGTAACCTGTGTAGTCGATGCCCGCTGACGGTACGCCGTTCACTGCTTTGTTGGTGTTGATTTCGGGATCGAAGCCGTTATACTTCGTGATGAGGAACAGATTCTGGCCGATGGCAGAGATGGTAGTGCCCTTGAACACTCCCAAATCACCAAAAGCATACGAGAGCGTCAGGTTCGACAGCTTCACGAAGTTGCCGCTTTCCAGGAAGCGCGAGGAAGGCGCGAGCCGGTTGCTGAGAGCTTCCTTAACGGCCTCCTTATAGTTAGACAGGGCTATGTTCTTGCCGCCCTGAATTTGGCTCACGTTGAGCACGCTGTTGAAGGTGTTGTTGTAAATCTTATTGCCGAACACGCCGTTGAAGTTGGCCGTCAGCGAGAGCTTCGTAAACCGGAAGCTGGTGCTCAGGCCCGCTATTGCGGTCGGGTTGGGGTTGCCCAGGTAGCGGGGAACGCCGCCGTCGGTGTATATCGACTGGCCGGTAGCAGGGTCGACACCTTCAAATTGCTGGGTGTAGAAAGCATTGATGGGCAGCCCATTCTGAATTACTTCCACCGTCACGCCGGACAAGCCTTGGCCGCTAAGCGCACCCGTTTGGATCACCCCACGCAGCCCCGATACCCTGTTCTTGATGAACGTGGCGTTGGCGTTAAAGCTCAACCCAACGCGCTGGTTGTCGATCGCCGTGACGCCGGCAAGCAGTTCCACGCCTTTGTTTACAATGTTTCCACCGAGGTTGCTCCAGGTTACAGTACCACCGGGCGCTGCCGGCTGAATCGGAGCAAGCGGATACAACAGATCGGTGGTCCGCTTGTAGAAGTAATCAGCCGTCAGGGTCACCCGGTTGTTGAACAGGGCTATGTCAAGGCCAGCGTCATATTGCTCATCCGACTGCCACTTCAGGTCCGGGTTAACGTTGGTAATTTGGCCAGTGCCCTGGTTCCCGTTCAGGAAGGCAAACTGCTTCCGCGCCGCGCCGGCCGGAAACTCCTGGTTGCCGGTGCGGCCGTAGCCTACCCGTGCTTTCAGCTGGCTAATGGATTCTACCTTGAAGAAATCTTCTTGGCTGACATCCCAGGCGGCCGAAACCGACGGGAAGTAACCGTACTTGTTGTTGTCGCCAAACTTGGTGCTGCCATCAGCCCGCAGGGTAGCCGTCAGTAAGTAGCGCTCCTTGTAATTGAGGATGGCCCGGCCAAAGTACGATTGTAACTCCGTGATGGGGTCTACGAACGAAGAGATGATGCGGCTCGAAGCATTGCTGTACTGGAGGTAGTTAGTGTAGTCGAGTCCGGAGGTGCCGAAGCCGCCTTTGTCTAGCTGTCCGCGGCCATTCACGTTTATGCCCGAGTTGTTGAACCTCTGATATTCGTAACCCAGCAGGGCAGTCAGATTAAAGTCGGCGCCGAGCTTCTTGTTGAAGTTCAGCGTATGAGTCATCTGTTGGGTAAGCAATTCGCTCGTGCCGATGGCGGCATAGCCCAACTGCTGGTAATCCGAGATGTTGAGGCGCTGATCTATGGAAGTGCGACGAATGCCGGTGCTGTAGTTGGCGGAAACCAACGCGCGATATTCCAGCCAGTCAGTAAACTTGTAGTAGGGCGAAATCGAAGCTAAAGCAGTGGTTACCCGCGAGTTGTCGTTGTAGTATTGCTGCATTGCCACCGGGTTAATGGTGGAGCTGCCCAGCCGGGATACTGGCAGGCCTTTGGCATTGTAGAGCGAGTCGGTGGGGTTCCACTGCAACGCTTGGCCAATAAGGCTGCCTCGGAAGTCGCCGTTGTTGGTGATAGGCGCAAGCTGCTCGCGGAATTGGCTGGCGGTGATGTTGATGTCAGCCCCCAAACGTTTGCTTTCCAGAAACTTCATGTTGGTTGAGAAGTTGGCGCTGTACTTCTCGAAGCCCGTCCGCTTGACGATGCCTTTCTGATTGAGGTACCCGAGCGAAAGCCGGTAGCGGGCGTTTTCATTGCCGCCGCTGATGGCCGCGTTGTAGTTCTGGAGCGGGGCCGTGTGCAGAATCTCTCCCAGTGCATCGTTGCTCAGGCCCTTGTCGTTGGTAGCGGAGGCACCATAGTACTTCAGGGCGTCGCGGAACTGGCTGGCGGTGAGTACATCAATGCGCCGCAGGATTTTCGAGAAGCCCCCCGATATGCCTACATCCAGCCGCGGCTCGCCCGCTTTGCCTTTCTTCGTCGTGATGATCACCACGCCGTAGGCTGCCCGCGAACCATAAATGGCCGTGGCCGAGGCATCCTTCAGAATGTCGATCGACTCGATATCCGACGGGTTCAAAAAGTTGAGCGGGTTGCTGTCGGGGCTGTCGCCGAAAGCGGTGTTCAGGCCGGGACGGGCCGAGCGCCCATCAAGTGGCACACCATCAATTACGTACAGCGGCTGGCCCGTGCCCGTTACGGCCGAGTTGCCCCTGATTTTGATGGTGGAGGCCCCACCGGGCTGCCCGCTATTCTGGGTTATCTGCACCCCCGAAGTCCGGCCCTGAATCAGCTGGTCGGGCGAGGTGAGCGTGCCCTTGTTAAAGTCATTGGTGTTCAGGGCACTTACTGCCCCGGTTAGGTCGCTTTTCCGGACCGTGCCGTAGCCCACCACGACCACGTCGCCGAGCGCTTTAGCATCTTCTTTCATCGACACCTGTACCGTGGATTTGCCCGTAATGTCAATCTGCTGCGAGGCGTACCCAACGAACGAGAAAGCCAGCGTTGTGGCCGTCTCGGGCACTTGCAGCTGGAACGTGCCGTCGCCACTGGAACTCGTGCCGATGGTTGTGCCGGGCACAATAATCGTTACCCCCGGCAGGCCGTTCGCTTGCGCGTCGACCACTTTGCCGGAGATGGCCCGGGTTGCCTGCGCCATACTCAGGAGCGGCATCAGGAGGGCTAGCATGCTAAGTGCCACGAGCCGTAGCAGCGCCACCCGGTTTCCATCGGTGCGAGCTACTCGTGGCAACTCATCCGATTCATAGCGTTTGTACCAGTTCTTACTCATAAGTGAAAAGATAAAAGTGTGTGGGGATTGTGCTTGTAATCAGACTGTTGGGTATTCTGGAAACGTTTGTGGGAAAAAATTGAAAAAATAAAGTAGAGATCACTGTAGGCTGAGGACTACCGCCTGCCAAGGCTGAAGCGCGAAGGCGTTGCCGGCTGGCAGCGTCGGGTAATTGTTGAGCCACGGCTGCCCGGTGGTTTTCAGGCCGGCGGGCAGGCTCCAGGTGCGTTTGTCAGAGGAGAAATTGAGCACCACCAGCACCCGCTCCTTGCCCAGCGTGCGGGTGTAGGCGTAAATGTGCGGATTGGCCTCGTCGAGGAGCTGATATTGTCCGTACACCAATACCTTGTGCTGCCGGCGCAGGGCAACGGCTTTGCGGAAGTAGTTTAGAATGGAATCAGGATCTTTGTCTTCTGATAATTCATTGATAGTTAAGTAGTTGGTGTTAACTCCAATCCAAGGCGTACCGGTTGTGAAGCCGGCATTGGCCGTGGCATTCCACTGAAAAGGGGTGCGGCCGTTGTCCCGCGACGATTTGGCCAGGTGCGTGAGGAAAGTGGGCAAGTCGGCACCGGTTTGTTGCAGGTGCTGGTACTGGTTGCGGGCGGCCACGTCGCGGTAGTCCGTGATGCTTTTAAACACGCCATTCGTCATGCCCAACTCGTCGCCGGCGTAGTAGAAAGGCGTGCCGCGCATGGTGAGCAAAAACGTGGTCAGTAGCTTCG
Source organism: Hymenobacter sp. BT491 (assembly GCF_014349165.1). Taxonomy (NCBI): domain Bacteria; kingdom Pseudomonadati; phylum Bacteroidota; class Cytophagia; order Cytophagales; family Hymenobacteraceae; genus Hymenobacter; species Hymenobacter sp. BT491. The sequence goes on from NZ_JACSJJ010000001.1 coordinate 1,028,503, forward strand.
ACGACGGCGCCCGGAAGGCGGGCCGGTCGTCGCCCCAGCGCGATACCATCCGCACCTGATCGTGATTGCCGAGGTAAACGGTGCCCCAGCCTTTTTGGGCAAAAGCCTTATCCCAGCGGGTATATACCTTCTTGAAGTCCAGTAGATTATAGCCCTGCGGGTCGAGGTAATCGTAGTCTTTGTCGTGCTTGTAGCCAATGCCCATGCCCTCGAAGTGGTAGGCCATGTTTAGCTCGTGGCGGGCGGGGTCCACGAACTTCATCGCGTCTTCGGGCGAGGCGCCCGCGCCTTCCGAAATCGTCACCACGTTGTATTTGCTGATGACCTCGCGGTTCATCTCCTGGATGTAGTCGTGCAGGTGCGGGCCACTGCTGTAATACTTAACTATATCTTGCTCATACCCAGCCGGAAAGGCCGGAAATGTCGTGTCCTTGGCCACGTACTGAAACGCATCCATGCGGAAGCCGTCGATGCCCTTGTCGAGCCAGAAACGCATGATGCTGTACACTTCTTGGCGGAGCTTGGGGTTTTCCCAATTCAGGTCGGGCTGCTTGCGCGAGAAGTAGTGCAGGTAGTACGCGTTGGTGAGCGAATCGTATTTCCACGCGTTGTTGTCGACGTCGAACAGGCTGTAACGGGGCGTCGGCTTGCCCTTTTCGGCGGGCCACCAATGGTAATAATCGCGGTAGGGGTTGGTGCGCGAGCTGCGCGACTGCTTAAACCACTGCTGCTCGTCGCTACTGTGGTTCACCACCAAATCCATCACCAGCTTGATGCCCCGCTCGTGCATGCCCTTGAGCAGCGCGTCGAAGTCCTGCATCGTGCCAAACTCCGGCATGATCTGGCGGTAGTCAGAAATGTCGTAGCCGTTGTCGTCGTTAGGCGACGCGTAGATGGGATTGAGCCACACGGTGCCCACCCCTAGGCTTTTCAGGTAATCGAGCCGCGAAATAATGCCTTTCAAATCGCCTACGCCATCGCCGTTGCTGTCCTGAAAGCTGCGCGGATATATCTGATAGACAACCGTTTCTTTCCACCATTCCGGCTTGTTTGCCCCTCCAACAACAGCCGTTGCTTGCTGGGCTACGCTTGGTAGGCAAGCCAACAGCTCCAAGGCAAGAGCGAACAGCAACGGTAGGCATCTTTTCATATAGGAGCTTCAGGAGCAAAGACTCTTAACGATAATAAGATTGACCAAACGGGGTGAGTGAAGAGTTAACTTTTTGGCTGCCAAATAGAACATTGTAGAGGACCCTGTAAGGGGGGGGCCAAACAACTTCACTGCTTTGGAGAGCCAGTAGCATAGGGAGAAAAGCTAAAAACGAGCTTTGTGGCAGGCTTGCAAACGTTTGTAGCAAGCTTTTTATAAGGCGATAACAAGGTGGGCTTCACTTAGTTTTCCAACGCATAAATAAGGAGTTTACGAATATTTAATTGGCTTAAATGTATGATAATTAGATTGCTATGCAAATATTCACGCTTATAATTATAAGCCATTTGTAATGCGCTGGGCAGTAAAATCAAGACGAATGCTCTGGAAAAAGGGCAAATATGCGAGCGATACAATTGATCGCGCAGGGCAACAGCACGCCGGCTCATGGCCTTCCGTCTTTAGTAAAAATTCAGCTTTCCCGCAGGATTCGCCAAGCCCGATCCGGCCGCATTGCCTACCTTATTGACCGCACGCAGTGTAGCTGCCTACCATAAGTCCAGTTCTTTTTCCTGCCCTATGTTACTTCCCACCCGTATCTGGTTGAAAACCAGCTTTTGTGCTCTATTACTGTTGTATACAGCGTCGCTGTCGGCCCAAACGCCTGACCCGTGGCACATTGACGCCGCTCGGGTGGACCCCGCCAATTATTACGGCGTGACCGTGGCCAACGGCATGATTGGCATTGTGTCGTCGCCCGTGCCATTTCAGGTTAAAAACGTGGTGCTGGCCGGGGCATACGACCAGTACGGGCGGGGGCGGGTGAGCAACTTTCTCAACAGCTTCAACCTCCTGAACATGTACCTAGAAGTGGACGGCCACCGGCTCGAGGCCAAAGATGCCCGCAACTTCCGCCAGCAACTCGACATGCAGCGCGCTTCGCTGACCACCACCTTCGATTACGCCGACAAAGCCACCATCCGCTACACCTACTACGCGCTGCGCCACCTGCCGTTCACGGTGTTGCTCGACGTGTCCATTACGGCCAAAAAGGATGTAGCCCTCACGGCCGCCAGCGTCATGGAAGCGCCTGATGCTCTGCGCGATGTGCAGAATTACTACAACGAAATCGATCGGCCCCATGCTACGTTGAGCCTGCTTACTTCTTCGGCCAAGAGCCCCACGGGCAAGCTGCTGCTGTGCGCCAGCACCAGCTTCTTGTTTGAGGAGCCGCACGGGCAGGAGCCGCGCATCATTCATGAGATGTGGGACAACAACATGCACCTCATGAAGTTCGGCAAGGCCCTGAAAGCCGGCCAGACTTATAGCTACGCCGTGGCCGGCTCGTCCATTACGTCGGCCCACCACGCCGACCCGCTCAACGAAGCCGAGCGCCTGACCATCTTTGCCCGGCTCGAAGGCCGCGAGCGGCTCTTGGCGTTTCATGCCAAAGCTTGGAAAGACCTGTGGCAGAGCGACATCCAGATCACCGGCGACGCACAGGCCCAGCAGGATGTGCACAGCATGCTCTACCACCTCTACAGCTTTTCGCGGGCGGGTACCGATTTTTCGCCTTCGCCCATGGGCCTGTCGGGATTGGGCTACAACGGCCACGTGTTCTGGGACACCGACGTGTGGATGTTTCCGGCGCTGGTCGTGCTGCACCCCGAAATCGCGAAATCGTTGCTGGAATACCGGTTTCAGCGGCTGGAAGCGGCCCGCCGCAATGCCTTTTCGCACGGGTACCAAGGGGCCATGTTTCCGTGGGAAAGCGCCGATACGGGCGTGGAAGAAACGCCGGTCTGGGCCCTCAGCGGGCCGTTTGAGCACCACATTTCGGCTTGCGTAGCCCTGGCCGCCTGGCAATATTACTGCGTAACCCAGGACAAAACCTGGCTGCGCGAGAAAGGCTGGCCCATCTTGTCCGCCACTGCCGATTTTTGGGCCAGCCGGGTCGAACGCAACGGCCCCGGCCATTACGACATCAAGAACGTGGTGGCTTCCGACGAGTGGGCCGAAAACGTGGATAATGATGCGTTTACTAATGCTGCCGCGCAAGTAAACCTGCGCAACGCCGCCGCCGCTGCCAAGCTGCTGGGGCTAAAAGCCAACCCCGACTGGGTACACGTTGCCCAGAACATTCCCCTGCTGCACTTCCCCGACGGCGTCACCCAGGAGCACGCTGCCTACCACGGCGAAGGCATCAAGCAAGGCGACGTCAACCTGCTGGCTTACCCGCTGGGCGTGGTGACGGCGCCGGCCCAAATCAAGAAAGACTTGGCCTATTACGAAACGCGCGTGCCCACCGAAGGCACGCCCGCCATGACGCAGGCCATTTTTGCATTGCTCTATTCGCGGTTGGGCGATGGCGCCAAGGCCCGGCATTTTTTTCAGGATGCGTACACGCCCAATCTGCTGCCGCCCTTCCGCGTGATCGCCGAAACCAAGGGCGGCACCAATCCTTACTTTGCCACGGGCGCGGGCGGCGTCTTGCAGGCCGTGCTCATGGGCTTCGGCGGCCTCGACATCACGCCCACGGGCATCGTGCAGCGCAAAACCACATTGCCCACGGGCTGGCAATCGGTGAAAATCACAGGGGTAGGGGTACAGCGGAAAACGTATTCGGTAACTCGTTGATTAATAATAATTTATACCAAAAAAAGCGGTAGCCGAAGGCAGGGCGGCTTGCCACCCGAAAAGCTATCGCTTTAGTAAGTACTTATTCAAGCCGATTTTCCGGTTACTGCGGATGCCGTCTACTACCGATTCGGCGTTGAGGCGGGCGCCGGCTTCGTTGGTGTGGGTGTGGTCGCCGGGGAAAAAAGCCTTCACCGCTTCAGGGCCCATTTTGTCGTATTTAAGAGCCGTGATCTCGTTAAGATTGATGAAGGCAACGCCTTCCTGCTGAGCTACTTCGGCGGCCCACTTGCCAAAATCGCTGCTGGCCCGCACGACTTTGCCGTCATTCCACTCGTTGCGCGGAATCATGGAAGCCACAATGGGCGTGGCGCCTTTGGCCTTGGCTTCGCGGATGAATTTGCGCAGGTACCAGCCATACGTGTTCACGGTTTCGGGATGGCCGTCGGGCCACACCAGGTTCTTCGTTTCGGCGCCGGTGCCGCGCAGTACGCCGCGCCGACCGGCTTTGGTCGTATCGGGCGGGCTGCCTTCGTTGTGGCCAAACTGCATGATGAGAAAATCGCCGGGCTTGAGGGCGGCCACGGTCTTGTCCCAACGGCCTTCCGTGATGAACGTGCGCGTGCTGCGGCCCGCCATGGCGTTGTTTTGCACCCGCAGGCGCGTGGTGTCAAAATAGCTGGCCAGCACATTGCCCCAGCCCATTTGGGGCGCGTTGGTGTTGCGCACCGTCGAGTCGCCGATCAGAAAGAGCGTGGGCCGCGTTTTGGGCTTTCCAAAACCCGCAATCAGGAAGAGTAGGAGGGCGGCCAGCAGATACCGCTGGGCTGAGTTGAAGTTCATGCTAAGAATAACCTGTTGGTAATCAGATGTAAATAGCGAATTAGATCACATAAATAAAGGTTGAAGCGAATGCCGGCTGCAGTGTCCTGCACTCACCTGCAAACAGTGGTTGTTAATCAATGGCTTTGTTGAGTAATTACTTGATTATCAGTAATTTATAATTTTAGTATTTCTTGTTCTGCTGAGCGCATCCGAAGCAGGACAAACCCACTGCGCTTACGAAATCCTCGCTGACTCTTATTTAACGACGCCGTCCATGCCTTCGCCCAGGTAGTAGCTGGTGTGCGGCGGCTGGTTGTAGCCCACATTTTCGCGTGCTACACCCAAGCGGTAGGCGGGGTCCTGCATAAGGGTGACGAACCGATACGGGGACGGAATGGTGGTGGTAAAAATCAACAGCTCCTGGTTGTTGGCGTTGCGCCAGATGACTTCCTCGCGCCAGTCGCCAAACAGGTCGGCGCTGAGGCACGGCGTGGCTTTGGTGCCGTTGTTGGACGCGGCCCCGAAAGCATCGGCGGCCAGTAAGGATTTGGCCTGGCTATTTTGGTAATCCCACTTATCGATGGTGGTGCGGTCGAGCAATTCGCGCAGCAAATCGCCATCCCACCACACGCCGAAATTTACAGCCCGCGGCGCCTTGCCGATGCGCTCGCCCTTGATCGTGCGCAGGCCAATTTCATCGGAGCCGCCCCACACCTCGGCCCCCAGGTAGCGCGGATCGATGTCGGCAGCCATGGCCCGGCCGGCATCTTGCCCGTAGTCGCCGCCCCAGAGCACTTTCCCGGTGGTGGCATCGTAGAGGGCCGCACCGGGGCCGTTTTCGTGGCCGGGTACTTTTTCCTCGTTTTCGTGCACACCCCAAGCTTCCAGATCGGGCGTGGTGGGGTCGAAGTTGCTGACGTGCAGGGCGTCGCCGTGGCGCAGGCCGGTGGAAAACAAGCCCTGCCCGTTGTCGTCGACGACCATCGAGCCGTACACGATTTCGTCCTTGCCGTCGAAATCTACGTCGTTGACGCTCAGCCCGTGGTTGCCCATCCCGGAGAAAGCATTTTGCGCATCTTTTGAGTCAAAAACCCAACGGGAAGTGAGCTTTCCAGCGCGCCAGTCCCAAGCGGCCAGTACTGAGCGGCCATAGTAGCCGCGGCACATCACCACGCTGGGCTGCTGCCCGTCGAGGTAGGCCACGGCGGCTAGAAAGCGGTCGGCACGGTTGCCGTAGCTGTCGTTGCCGCCGTTGCCGCCGATGCCGCCCCACCCGTCGAGCGGACCGCGGGCTGGCAGGTAAGCCGTGGAGGCGAGCGCGGCCCCAGTAAGGCCATTGAACACCGTAAAGTACTCCGGCCCCGCCAGGATGCGGCCGTAGCGGCTGTCGCGCGCGGCGGGCACTTGCACCCCGTCGGTGGGTATAGTGAGCGAGCGGTAATCTTTGGCCGCGTCGCCGATGCTTTTGCCTTGGCCATCGATGGTGCCGTCGGCGGTTTTGCAGGCGATTTCTGCCTTGCCGTCGCCGTCGAGGTCATAGGCCATAAACTGCGTGTAGTGCGCGCCGGCGCGGATATTCTTGCCCAAATTAATGCGCCAAAGCCGGGTGCCATTCAGCTTGTAAGCATCCAGAATAACGGGGCCGGCAAGCCCCGCTGAGCCGTTGTCGCGCGAATTAGACGGGTCCCATTTCAGAATGATCTCGTATTCGCCGTCGCCGTCGAGGTCGGCAACGGAGGCATCGTTGGCGCTGTAGGTGAAGGGGCTCACGTCGGGGCCGCTGCTCACGGTGCCGCCCTCTGGGCGCTGGAGCGGCACGCGCATAAACTGCTGTGCCCAGACCGAAGCGGTGTTGCCCGTTTCTTTGCCCGTGTCGTTTGCTCCAGCCAAGCGAACGGAGTACGTGTAAGCCGTGTGATCTACCGCCGTTTTGTCTACCCAATTCGTGCCTTTCGTCAGGGGCTGGCGATTGAGTTGAACAGCGGCGCGGTTGCCACTCTGGCGAAAGAGGTTGAATGCCGCATTCGGTGGATCAGAATTAAGTAACCTCCAGCTAATGAATACGTTGCCTTTTTCCTGTTGCACAGCCACAACGCCCCGCCCCAAGCGTTCCATCTGCCGCTGATCCCGAGTGGCGAGCGTAGCCTTCGGTGCCCAACTGATGGTCAGCCCACCGGCTACCAGCAACAGAAAAGTAGTGCCCCATGCCCCCAACTTAAGTCGAGATGATCGGTAGCCATCAGCACCAGAGGGCGAAAAGCGGAAGAAGCTATCCATCATTATATCATCAGGAAAATAAAGGCCGCATTGGTAGCTATTGTCAAGATTTGGCCCTAAAAAAGCTGCCCCGGATGCGGAGCAGCTTTTTGAAAAGGGGATAGGAGCGACACGAAAGCAGGGCTAGTTGTAGCCGGGGTTCTGCTGCCAGAAGCCCGGATTTACTTGCAGCTCCTGCAACGGAATCGGGAACAGCAGGTCGTGCTCGTCGAGGGGGGCAGGGTGGCGCACGCCGTTGGTTTTGATGAAGTCGTTCATCACGGTGAGGGCGCGGCCTGTACGTACCAGGTCGAACCAGCGAATGCCTTCGGCGGCAAACTCCCAGCGGCGCTCCTGCTCCAGGGCGAGGCGGAAGGCTTCCTTGCTCATGGTAGTCAGTGCTTTTAGGCCCGAGCGGGTACGGATGCGGTTAATGTAGGTAAGGGCCTGGGCGGGCACCGAGCCCCCGTTGGCCACTTCTTCGTTCAGCACCTCGGCCTGCATCAGTACTACGTCTTCAAAGCGAACAACGGGATAGTTGTTGGGGTAATCGCGCTGGCCGGTGGGGGCGGTGGTGCCTTTTTCCAGAAACTTCGTGAACTGCGTGCGGCCCGACCGAGCGTTGGTTTTCGTATCGACATAGCCCGAGTCGAGCGTGGCAAACTTGCGCTTATCGAGCTTAGGCCAGCCCGCACCGAGCAGGTTGGGGTTGACGGTAGCGTCCGGGCCGAAAGGCTGGAAAGCGGACCACTGCGACGGAAACTGGAACGCCTGATCGGAAGGAGTCTGGCTGCCCAGGCCACCGGTACCCGAGATGTACTGAATCTCGAACACGCTGAACTTGTTGTCGTTGGCCGTTTTGAACAAGTCGGGGTAGTTTGCGGCCACGGCGCCGGCAGCGCCTTCCTGGGCAATCACGTCGCTTAGTTGCTGCTTGGCCAGGGCCAGCTTATCAGCTTGCTTGAGCGGGTAGCCGTACATGGTTAGGTACACGCGGCCCAACAGCGCTTTGGCCGCCCACTTGGTCGCGCGGCCTTTGTCGCCAGCAGCGTAGGTAGCCGGCAGGTTGTCGGCCGCAAACTTCAGGTCTTCCACGATGAAGTTGTACACATCGGCAACCGGCGACCGCGGAATGGTTTTGGCGTCCTGAATAGAAAGCGTTTTGTCGGCGATCGGCACGGGGCCCCAGTAGCGCACCAGGTCGAAGTAAGACAGGGCGCGCAGGAAGCGGGCTTCTCCTTTGAATTGGTTTGCCCGCGCAAAGGTGAAGGGCTCAATTTTCTCCAGTAGCAGGTTGGCGCGGTACACGACTTCGTACAAGTCGGTCCAGGTGGCCTGGAGCTGGCCGGTTTGGGAGGTAGCCGAGAAGCCGTTGATGTCGGCGTAATCGCGCTGTACGTTCAACGCCGTGTTAATCAAGATGTTATCGCTGCGCATCTCGGCCATGTTCCACTGCGAGTTGGTCGGAAACGTAAGCGTGCCGTTGTAAATAGCCATCACGCCCTGGTTCACGTCCGATTCGTCTTTATAGAAATCGGCGGTGCTGTTGTGGGCTTCGGGGGCAATGTCGAGCGCGTCTTTGCAGGAAGGCAGCAGCAGTCCTCCTAGGCTTAGCAACGTGGCGCAGGTAACTATTTTAAGTGATTTCATCGTCAAGACTATGGGAAAGGTGGTCAGGATCAGAGCGTCAGGTTGAAGCCGAACGTGAAGGTGCGGGCTTGCGGGTAGCCGCCGTAATCATAAGAGCCGAGGCCTGTGCCGTTGGAGGCTTCCGGAGTGTAGCCACCTGCGTATTTGTCCCAGATGTAAGCGTTTTCAAGCGCCAGATACACACGGGCGCGGTTGTAGAAGCGCACGCTGGGGAGCGTATAGCCCAGGGTGATGTTTTTGAGGCGGATGTAGTCGGAACTGTAGAGCCAGCGGGTGTCGTAGTAGGCACCTGTGGTGGCGTTGATGCTCGGCGTCATGCCGTCGCCGGGTTCCGCTTCCGACTTCCAGCGGTTTTCCCACTTCGCCAGCTTGTTGTAGAGGTAGCCCATGCCGGGGCGGTCGATGGAGCGGCCCACCAGCGAGTAAATCTGGCCGCCCTGCTGGGCATTGATCAAGATCGACAGGTCGAAGTGCTTGTAGGTGAAGTTGTTAGTCATGCCAAAGATGAACTTCGGCTGCGGGTTGCCCACGATGGTGCGGTCGTTGTTGTCGATCACACCGTCGCCGTTTACGTCGCGGTACTTCGAGTCGCCGGGCAGCGTTTTGGCCATGTGCGGGCTGCTGTCGATGTCCTTCTGGTCTTTATACACCCCGATCACGTCGTAGAGCAAGAACGCATTGACTGGCTGGCCCACCTGCACAATAGAAGTCAGGTTGGTAAAACCTGTCGGGATGGGGTTGTCGTCGAAGCCCAGGCGCAGCACTTTGTTTTGGTTGTACGACACGTTGAAGGACGTATTCCAGGTGAGAGCGCCCACCAGGTTGCGGGAGTTTAGGCCCAGCTCCACGCCCTGGTTGCGGATGTCGCCGATGTTCTGGTAGCTGTTGGTAAAGCCCGTCAGCGACGACTGAATGGCACTGAGCAACAACCGCGACGTCGTGCGGGTGTACACGTCGGCCGACACCGAGAGGCGGCTGCGCAGTACACTGAAATCAAGGCCAGCGTTGTAGCTGCTGGTTTGTTCCCAGCCCAAGTTGTCGTTGGCGTAATTGCCTGGTGCATAGCCAGTTACCGCAACGCCGTTGAGCGAGTAGTTATACGGATTGAGCAGCGAGTACTGCACGTTGTCGGGGATGCGGTTGTTGCCCGTCACGCCCCAGCTGGCGCGCAGCTTCAGGTCGCTCATGAAGTTGATGTTCTTCATGAAGTTCTCCTCCGATAGGCGCCAGCCCAGCGAGGCCGCCGGGAACAACCCCCAGTGGGAGTTGGCCCCAAACTTCGACGAGCCATCGCGGCGCAAGCTGCCCGATACCAAGTACTTCTCTTTGTAGTTGTACTGCACCCGCCCAAACACCGAAATCAGGTTGGTTTTGAAAGGCACCGTGGTGTTGGTGGTGGTCACGGAGTTGGCGTTGCTGAACAGGCCCGACCAGTCGTTGGGCAGCTTCGTGGCTTCCTGGAAGCTGTTGTCTTGGCGGGTACGCTCATCCGAAGCACCCAGGATGGCGTTGATGTTGTGATCTCCAAACTGATGGGTGTAGCTCAGCAGGCTTTGCGCCAGGTAGCGCGTGCCAAAGTTCTGCGTCCGGCGCGAGCGGCTCAGGGCACCTTCGTTGGTGGCGGTAGCCCAATCGCGGCTGGAGTTGGTTGGGTAAAACTCGTCGCCGAGCATGTAGTTATTGTCCATGGCGCCCAGCAGCTGTAGCTGGAAATCCTTGATCAGGTCGATGTTCAGGCCCATGTTGGCATTGAGGCGGGTGCGGGTCGTGCTCACTTTTGTGCGCTCCATTACCGCTACCGGGCTGATGTAGCGCCCCGACCAGGCGTACGCCGGATACGGATCGGCACCTACCAGCACCCCGGCATCTTTGGGGCCTACCGGCGGCATCTGAATGGCGTTCAGGGCTTGCTGGTCTTTGCCATCGACGCGGCCCAGGCCCGACCATTCGGTGGAAGGCGCCAGGGTCATCGTCAGGCGAATGCCCTTGCGCACTTTGGCGTCCAGGTTGGCCCGCAGCGTAGCGCGTTGCAGGTTGGTGCCCAGTACGATACCCTGTTGGCTCAGGTAAGAGCCGTTGACGTTGTAGGTAAAATCCTCGGTGCCGCCCGAAACCCCGATCTGGTACTGCTGCATCACAGCCTGCCGGAACATGGCCTTCTGCCAGTCGGTGTAGGCAAGACTATCGGTGCCGTACTGCCACTTGGGGTCGTACATGTAGGTGGCGTTGGGGTGGGCCGGCGTCACAACGGCGGTTGGAGTCGTCAGCTCGCGGGCCCGGAAATCCATTGGGTCGTTGGCGGTGTAGGTTTTGCCCAAGGTTTTGCCGCGGTTCACCCACGCCTCGTCGATGCCTTCTTTCCGCTGCTGAATCCACTGCTCCGGCCCCATCATGTCCATGCGGCGCTCCAGATTCTGGATGCCGGTGTAGCCTGAAAATTGCAGCTGCGCCTTGCCTTTCTTGCCCCGCTTGGTGGTCACGATCACGACGCCGTTGGAACCGCGCGAGCCGTAAATGGCCGCCGAAGCCGCATCTTTCAGTACTTCGAGGTTGGCCACGTCGGTGGGGTTGATGCCACGCAGATTGTCCACGGGCACGCCGTCCACGACATACAAAGGCTCCGTAGAGGCGTTGATGGAGCCCGTGCCGCGGACGCGGATTTGCAGCTCCGCGCCCGGCTCGCCCGAAACCGTTTGCACTGTCACGCCGGGCATTTGGCCGGCCAGCGCATTCTCGATGCGGTTGACGGGACGCTCCTCAATTTCTTTGGCCGTAACGCCCGCCACGGCCCCGGTTACGTTGCCGCGCTTTTGGGTGCCGTAGCCTACTACCACGGCCTCGTCCAGCATTTTAGTGTCCTGCGCCAGCGCAATAGAAATTTTTGTTTGGCCATTGATGGCTACTTCTTTAGAGGTATAGCCCACGAAGGAAAACACGAGCGTGCCGTTCAGATCCGGCACATTCAGGGAGAACGTGCCGTCGGCGGCGGAACTGGTGCCGTTGGTCGTGCCTTTCACCACGATCGTCACGCCGGGCAGGGTCTCTTTGCTGTCGGCAGTTATTACTTTGCCGGTAATGGTCTGGGCCTGCGCAAATGCGCTCTGCGCAAGCAGCAGCAACACCAGCAACGGCAGTAATCTAGATAAGCAGTAAAGCTTTTTCATAGGGGTTAACAGGGTTTTAGGAAGGCAGCTTGTGCAAAGGTTTGCGCAGGGGGTGAGCAAACCGGGTTGTGAGCGTTAGGTATTAGGTATAAAAAGCAAAGACAAGCACTGCTAACGGCGTGGTTGCTGAGTGGCAGCTTCAGCCTTATCGGACGCCGTGTCAGATCAGAACTTCACGATAAATACCTAAAGCTATCGGCAGTCCTCGCTTCCTCCTTCCCGTACCCTCCTGTCCTAAAGAATTTTATCCGAACATCCAGAAGTCCTAACTCCATCCCGCCCCCGCCCCGCGAGCAGGTCAGCAAAACCCCTCTGCCGGAGCCGCGGAGACATCGGTAGCTGCCGCAGATGGGCCTTACGTTCAGCAATGCAGAGCTTAACGCCGGGCTGCAAAGCTTTGCAATTATTATAAAATATTGATTATAAGATACTTATAGAATATAAGCCCATGCCGTAGGGGCCTTGTCCCAGACCAGCAAAGCGGGTACCCGCCCGAGCGAAATAAGTAGTTTGATTGACTGTCTTACGTAATGGCCTGTTCCAGATGGGTTCATGGAAACCCATTGGCCCCAGTATAGGCTTTACACTTCGAGCGATTCGCTGTCTATCCATTCTTCCGCCCGCATGAGCACGGCGAGGTTGAGGTAGAAGAAGGAGCCAATCTTATCCACTTCCACCAGCTCATTCAAAAACAAGTGGAAGACGATAATCACCAGCGATAACCCCGCTGCCAGCACCACGCGGCGGTGCGCGGCCGAGGTGCTGCGGTGGTACAAGCGCTCCATGCGCAGCAGGGCCGTCCCGACCAGCAGCGCAAACAGCCCAAATCCCGGAATGCCCTGCTCGGCCAGCATCAGCAGAAAATAGTTGTGGGTGGTCGAGTGCTCGGGATTGGCGCTGACGTAGGTGCGGAAGCTCTTGATGGTGAAGCGTTTGTACTCGGGGTAAAAAGTGCTCGGGCCGCTGCCTACCCAGGGCTTCTCGCCGATCATGTGGGCGGCGGCCACCCAGCGGTACACCCGCTCCATGCCCGACACGTCTTCGAGTTTGTACGTGGCTTCGAGGTGCTTTTCGAAGTTCTGCCCGTTGAAGATGGTCCGCTCGAAGGTGGGGGCGTAACGCATGAAGTTGTCCTGGTGCACTAGGTAGGCCGCCGCGCCGGCTGCCATCAGCACCACAGCCCATAGCACCATGCGCGTCTGGCGCAGGCGCATCATCAGGTAAAACCCCGCCGCCACGGGCAAAGAAAGCATGGAAGCCCGGGTGTACGAGAGGCTGATGCCCAGCACAAACAAGACCATCGCGGCATACCACAGCCGCCGCTTCCCGCGGTGCGTGGTGGCGCGGGCCGCGTAAAAAGCATACGGCACGAGCAAGGCCAGCGCCACCGAATACAGCACGTGGTTGTGGTAAAAGGGCTGCACAGCGTGATTGATGGTCGCGAACGTAAACCCGGTGCTCGCGTGGCGGACCGCCGCGTAGAGGACCGTCGCGGCCGTGCCGGCGGCGTAGCACCCGGCTACGCGCCAGACATCGGCCGGACGCCGCACAACCAGCAACGTGCCGAACACGAACGGCACGAGGTACCAGGTTTTGGCCAGCAGGTATTTAATTGATTTAGTGGTGTTTACCGAGAAAAGCGTGGAAACTATGGCCCACAGCAGCGCCAGCGCCATCAACACCACCAGCGGATGCGTCCAGAAGCGCGCCGGCAGGGCATTGCGGCCAAGCAGCAAGCTAGCGCTCACGCACCCCAGCAACACCACCAACAACGGCTCCGAGGGCACATCCAAGCTCAGGCCGCCGGGCAGGGAAATTTCGCGCGAAAACGCCAGCGTCGTCAGCAGCAGGTAGTAGAGCCAGCGCCAGTCGAGGGCCAGCACCAGCGCGCCCAACACGAGCACGGGCAATGCAGCCCAGGCCGGCGAGTCGAGCAGCAAAGCCGCCGCGCCCCCGATCAGTACTACGCCCACAAACGCGGCAAACAGCCGTTGATCTGCGTCGGGAGGAGTAAGGCGCCGGAGCAGGGGAGGGGTAGGCATCGCAGGAGCTAGTCGGGGTAAGTAGCGGCCAGCTCGCTGCTGGCATTGCGGCGGTAAGCTTCCAGCAGCGCAATGAAAACCACGGCTAGTACAAACGTAACCACCACCGACCCCACCACAATCAACCAACGAATGGGCTTAGACTTGCGGGCCGCGGGGTACGCCTTTTGCACCACGTAGATAGACGAAATCTTGCCGCTAATGGCCAACCGAGCCGTTTCGTAAGCCCCGCGGGCGCGCACCAACCGCCCCTGTACGTCCTGAAACCGGATGGCCAGCGTGGTTAGCTCGTCGTTGCCGGCCGTAAAGTTTTCCAGGTTCAGGGCGTTGCCACCGTCGGCTTGGGTGAGGCCGCGCAAGGCCCGGCGCAGCCCCGCAACCTTCGCCGCCGAGCCGCCGCCAGCGGCCACTTCGCCCTCGGCTTGCCGCAGGGCCGTTTCCGTTTCCACGATTTCCTTGGCCAGGTAGCGCGACTCCATTTGCATGCCGTAAATGCCATAGCGGCGCCGAAACCGAATTAGGCTGTCGCGAATTTGCGAGTGCTCGCGCTCCAGGAAATTGGCCCGCTCGCGGTATAGGTCAATGATTTTGCGGCGGTTTTCGAGCGTCAGTTGCTGGTTAAATGAATCGATGGCCTGCGTCATGGCATTCACGACTTGCGCGGCCAGCACTTTGTCTTTGTCCTGGAACGTAAGCTCGATGGCGTCGCGCTCGTTGTGCACAATGCTCAGGTTGCTGCTAAACTCATCGAGCACGTACTGATCGGCCAACTCATCGCCTGGTTGGCCCAGCTTATAGTGTTCGTGCAGGTGGAAGCGCTTGATAATCAGCTCGGCAATGGGCTGCGACTGCCCGATGGTGATGATGCGGTCGAGGTCTTCGGCGCGGCCACCCGGAGTTAGGCTAGGTACTAAGTTGCCGTTGCTCCGCTCTTCCACAAGTCGGTCAGGATCAATGGTTTCCGGATTGGTAGGGTAGAAGACCGCCGTCGATTTGTAGATATTAGGCAGTAACAGGGCCACCAATACACTGCCGATTATGGCCAGCAGCAAGGCCCCTAGCACCGGTCGCCGCCATTTGCGAAGGAGAGGCCATAAACCCAGAAGCGAATAGGAGCGAGCGGACATATGGGACGGAAATGAGCAACAGGAGGCACGAAACCGGCCCTTTTAAGGGAGCGGAGGCAGGCAAATCTAGTAGAATTAGGCATTACTTCTCACGGGCTTGCGCAAGACTGCGATGTAGGCGTAGGCGTTGTTCAGCTGCGAGAGCAGCACATAGTCAGGTGGGCGTTGGCAACACAATACGGCGACTTATTGCCTAATTTCGTCCCGCAATCAGCCGCTCGCCCCATCAAAAAGTTTTTCGGAAATATCAGCCTTGTTATCCTGCTCAACCTGCTCGTGAAGCCGGGCTGGGTGGTAGTCGAAAACTTGGTGCAGGACCGGCTGGGCCACGCGGCCTTCGGCACGTTCACCGCCCTGTTTAACCTCACCATCATCTTTGCGGCCCTTTCCGACCTTGGCCTGACCCAGCACACGACCAAGCGCGTTGCGGCCACGCCCGATTTTTTGCCCGAATATTTCCCGACGGTGTTGCCCTTAAAAACCGGGCTGTCGCTGGTGTTTCTAGGGGTCGTGACGGCGGTCGGGTGGGGCATTGGGTACCGCGGCCACACACTCACGCTGCTGGCCCTAATCGGGGCCGGGATGCTCCTGACGCAGTACATCGGCTTCCTGCGCGGGGCGCTGCAAGGCTACCAGCGCTTCAACACCGACGCGGTGCTATCGGTAGTCGAAAAGGCGCTGCTGCTGGCCCTGGTGCTACTGTTGCTACCCGTCGGCCTGACGCTCGACCGCTACGTGGGCGCGCGCTCCGTGGCTACGCTGGTAACCTTTTTGTTGCTATACGGCTTAGTGACAAGGCTTTACGGTTGGGTGCGGTATCGGCCGCGTTGGGAACATGTGCGACTGGTTGTTCGTGAAAGTCTGCCTTTTGCCCTCATCATGCTGCTCTACGGCCTCAACGAGCGCGTCGACATGATCATGCTCGAACGCTTGGTTTCGCCGCAGGAAGCTGGATATTATGCCGGCGCTTACCGCTGGATGGATGCCGTCATGATGTACCTCTGGACGGTGCTGCCGCTGTTTTTTGCCAAGTTTGCGCACGCCACGCACCGCCGCGACGAGCTGCGCGAGCTGCTCTGGTTTGGGCAGCGCATCGTTACGGTGCCCCTGCTGTTTGTGAGCGCGTTCGTTCTGTTTCGGGGCGAGGTGCTGTTCTGGCAGTTCAGCCACAGCACCGCCGCCGAACTCACGCGCATGACGCTGAGCCTGAAGGTCTTATTTCTCAACGTGGTAGTACACGCTTTCTTTGCCATCTACAGCACCCTGCTGACGAGTACCAATCAGGAAAAAGCCGTAAGCTGGCTCATCGTCGCCAGCATCACGCTGAATATTGTTTTGAACGTGTTGCTGCTGCCGCGGTACGGGGCACTGGCCGCGGCCAGCAACACCTTGATTTGCACGCTGTTGGTTTCCGGCGGCTACGTCTGGCTGGTGCGCAATAGGGCGCAGGTGGCCATTCCGTGGGCCGTGCTGGGGCGGTTGGCGGTGGCTTTTGGGCTCCTGTGCGCGGTCTTTTTCGGGCTCCGGCGTCTGGTCGATCAGTGGCTGCTGGAAACTGTAGGGGCTGGCATCGCATTTGTCGTCATTTTGTTTGCAACGCGCGTGGTGCGGCTAGCCGAGCTAAAGGCATTGATACGGCGATAAAACACCAAAAGAGCAGTTCGCCAAGTCAGCTGTTTTTGTGCATGTGTTAGAAATAATAAGTTATAACTATTTGATTGTTAAATAGTTATAACCGTAAGTTTTTGCTCTCTTTAATTCGGCTCCTGTTTGCATATCGCTGTCAACGTACGATTTCTGCTCCCCGGCAATAAGCTGGAGGGCATTGGGCGTTTCACCTACGAAACGTTGCGCCGCGTGGTGCAGCAGCAGCCGGAGCACACTTTTCATTTCCTTTTCGACCGCCCTTTCGACCCCAAATACCTGTTTGGGCCCAACGTGGTGCCGCACGTGCTGGTACCGCCCGCCCGGCACCCGTTTCTGTTCATGGCGTGGTTTGATGGCGCGGTAGCTGGTTGGCTGGCAATTCATCGGCCGGCGGTGTTTTTGAGTCCCGATGGCCACACGACCCTGCTCACAAAAGTGCCGCGCGTGACGGTTGTTCATGACTTGGCGTTGGAGCACTTCCCGGACGATGTGGGCATTGTGCAGCGCCGGTATTACCATTTTTTTACCCCGCGTTTTGTACGCGCTTCCGCTCGTATTGTGGCCGTATCGGAGGCAACCAAGCAGGATGTAGTGGCCACCTACGGCATTGATCCGCAGCGCATTAGTGTGGTATATAATGCTGTGGGTGAGCAGTTTCACCCTTCTTCCAAAACTCAGCAGACCGAAACCCGCATTCGCTTTAGCGGCGGCGCGCCGTATTTTCTGTTTGTGGGAGCGTTGCAGCCGCGCAAGAACTTGGTGAACCTGCTACGTGCTTTCGACCAGTTCAAAACCCGCACCGGCGCGGCTACCAAGCTGCTCATTGTGGGCCGCAAAGCCTGGAACGCGGGCCCAATATTCGACCAATACCAGCAGATGCAACACCGCGCCGATGTGCTCCTGACGGGCCGCGTGACCGACGCCGAGCTGGTGCAGCTATACGGCGCCGCGTTGGCTACGGTGTATGTGCCTTATCTAGAAGGGTTTGGCATTCCGATCATCGAAGCGCAGGCGTGCGGGTGCCCGGTCATAACCTCCAACCTGAGTTCGCTGCCCGAAGTGGCCGGCGACGCGGCCTTGCTGGTCGATCCGTTTTCAGTAGAATCCATTGCCGAAGCACTCGCCAACGTGCAGTCCGACAGTACCTTGCGCGCGCAGCTAATCGAGCGCGGAAAGCTAAACATCCGACGTTTTTCCTGGGACAAAAGCGCCGCGGAGCTGTGGCAGGCCGTGAGCTTAGCGGCGCAGCGGCAAGCGTAAGATTCATTCTGGAGCGCATCGCCTACCTTGCAAACCAGTTCGTGCGCCGCGTCTGGCCTGTACTTTTAATTCCTGAACCT
Source organism: Hymenobacter sp. BT491 (assembly GCF_014349165.1). NCBI lineage: Bacteria > Pseudomonadati > Bacteroidota > Cytophagia > Cytophagales > Hymenobacteraceae > Hymenobacter > Hymenobacter sp. BT491. The sequence continues at coordinate 1,046,341 of NZ_JACSJJ010000001.1, forward strand.
TGCATCTGTTTCGTATGCCGGCGCCCGTCCGGCGCTTACTGCCGACTTGCCTGTGGGAGATGCCGGCCACCAGCAACACGCTGTACCTGACCTTCGACGATGGCCCCATTCGGGAGGAAACGCCGTTTGTGCTCGAGCAGCTGGCGCGGTATCAAGCCCGAGGTACCTTTTTTTGCGTGGGCGAAAACCTAACCCGTAACCCCGACGTGGCCCGCCAAACGCTGGCGGCCGGGCATCGGCTGGCCAACCACACCTACCACCACGTCAGCGGCTGGTCGCACCCCCGTGAGGTGTATCTGAAGGAAGTAGAACGCTGTCAGCAAGAGCTTGACAATCTGACGGTTGTGCCTGAGGCTCGGCCGTTGCTGCGGCCGCCTTATGGGCGCATTACCATTCCGTTGGTGCGGGCGCTGCACCCCACTCACCAAGTAGTCATGTGGGATCTGCTGACCTGCGATTACGACGCTTCGTACAACTCCGAAGCCTGCCTTCGCAACGCGATTCGGCTGACCAAACCCGGCTCCATTGTGGTGTTTCACGACAGCCTTAAGGCCAGCCGTAACCTGCGCTACGTGCTGCCGCGTTACTTGGCGCACTTTGCCAACCTAGGCTTTCAATTTGAATCGCTGTAAGCGCTGATGCTCGACTGGCTCACCGGATATTTTATGGGTTGGTTTGCCGTGCTGGGGCTTTTCACGCTGCTGTTTGCCCTGCGGCGCGGCCGCAAGCCCGGCCCGCTGCCCGAGCCGTTGCCGCGCGTGAGCATTCTTATTGCCGCCCGCAACGAAGAGGCCGCCATTGGTCGCTGCCTGGCTTCGGTGCGGGCCCTGAATTACCCGGCGCACTTCCTCGAAGTGCTGCTCGGCGACGATGCTTCCACCGACCGCACCCGCGCCATAGCCGAGCAAGTAATGCACGGCTACGCCGGTAACTTTCGCTGCCTCACGATCACCGATACGCTGGGCTCGGCGAGGGGCAAGGCCAATGTACTGGCGCATCTGGCCCGCGTGGCTACGTCTGATTATTACTTCATTACGGACGCCGATATCGCCGTGCCGCCCACCTGGATTGAAGGGCTGTTGCCGTACGCGCAGCCGGGCGTGGGCACTGTCACGGGCCTGACGGTGGTGGAAGGGCCGCGCCTGTTCGACCGCCTTCAGGGCCTCGATTGGCTGATCTCGTTGGGCCTCGTGCAGGTCGTGTCGGATTTTGGCGTGCCCGTAACTGCTATGGGCAACAACATGCTCGTGACGCGCGCTGCTTACCAAGCCACCGGCGGCTACGAGCAGCTGCCGTTCTCCGTTACCGAAGATTACGAGTTGTTCAAGGCCGTTTTGCGGCAAAGATTCACTTTTCGCAACGTCTTCCGGCCCGAAGTGCTGGCGCTTTCACTGCCCATTGCTACGGTGGCGCGCCTGCTGCACCAGCGCCGGCGCTGGCTCCGCGGCGTGGAGGCGCTGCCGTGGTGGCTCCAGCTGGGACTGGTGTATTACGCGTTGTTTTACTTGGCTTTGGCGTTGCTGGCATGGACTGGCGGCCTCGCGTTGGCGGCGCAGGTGTGGCTTACCAAAATGGTATTGCAAGGCCTGCTGGCTACCATTTGCTTCCGCCGCCTCGGCCGCCGGCCGCCCCTGGAGCTGCTGCCCGTATTTGAGCTTTACACCATCTTCCTGACGGCGGGCCTGGGCGCGTTTCGAGCGCTAAGGCTAAAATTTGATTGGAAAGGACGTGTTTATAAATAATTAATTGTCAAATCATTATGCCATTTGCTTGGTGATAGCCCACTCTGTCATCCTGAGCGCAGCGAAGGACCTTGTCACACCAGAACAAGGAATAGGCATGTTGCTCATGCGTGACAAGGGCCTTCGCTGCGCTCAGGATGACAGGTGGGAAAAGGGGCGACGTGGTAGATTAAGCTAGGCTATGGATTAAGAAAAGCTGAGTGAAAACTTCTGCGCAGTCATTTGGCAACACGCTGCAACCGGACTCGACAAAAAAGCCCCGCTGTTGCCCATTCTTAGCGTAGCATTTCTGACTTTTGCGGCTTGACCTACCCACACTATGCACCTCACCGACTCCCACGCGCACATCTATTCCGAGCAGTTTAAAGAAGACCGCGATGCTACCCTGCAACGCGCTTTCGAAGCTGGCGTCCAGACCATCGTGATGCCCAACATCGACCACACCAGCATCGATGCCATGCTCGAAACGGAGCTGCATTACCCGCAGAACTGCTTCGCTATGATGGGGTTGCATCCGTGTTCGGTGGGCAAACACTTCGAGCGGGAGTTGTACCAAGTGGAAGAATGGCTGAGCAAGCGGCCATTTGCCGCAGTAGGAGAGTGCGGCATCGATCTGTATTGGGACAAAAGCTTTTTTGCGCAGCAGCAAGAAGCCCTACGCGTCCAAATTGACTTGGCCAAGCGGTATCAATTGCCGCTGGTGCTGCATACCCGCGACGCCTTCCGCGAAACGGCCGACCTCATCGAAGAAGCGCAGGACGGCAGCTTGCGGGGCGTGTTTCATTGCTTTTCGGGTACCCCGGAGGAAGCTGAGCGCGCTAGTAAGCTGGGGTTTTTGCTGGGAATTGGAGGCGTGGCAACGTTCAAAAACGGCGGCCTGGATAAAGTGTTGCCTGCCATAGACTTAGCTAATTTGCTGCTCGAAACCGACTGCCCGTATCTGGCGCCCGTTCCGCACCGTGGCAAACGCAACGAACCGGCCTACTTGCCCCTGATTGCGCAGCGAACCGCGGAGTTGTTGCAAAAGGACGTGGAGGAAGTCGTGGAAGCCACCACCCGCAACGCGCAAGCGCTGTTTAACCTCTAGGCCATGCGCGCCGTTCTTCCCGTCATCAGCATTCACACCGCCGCCAACGGCGACCCGGCCAACGCCTCCATCTTGGTGATCTACACGGGCGGCACCGTAGGCATGGCCTACAACAAGCACGGCGTGCTGGCCCCCATGCGCTTCAGCGAGGTCAATAAGCTGATGCCCGAGCTGCGCCACCTGCGCATGCGTGTGTCGGTGCTGAGCTTGCCCGACCCCATCGATTCGTCGAACGTGACGCCGGCCAACTGGCTCATGATGGCCGCCATCATTCAGGAAAACTACGATCAGTACGACGGGTTTGTGGTGCTGCACGGCACCGATACCATGGCGTATTCGGCCTCGGCGCTGGGGTATTTGTTGGAAAATCTGGCGAAGCCCGTGGTGTTCACAGGCGCGCAGGTGCCCGTCGGCCGTATTCGCACCGATGCGCGGCGCAACTTCATCACGGCCCTTGACATTGCCGCCGCCCGTCACCCCGATGGCACTGCGCGCGTACCAGAAGTAAGTCTGTTCTTCAACACGCTGCTACTGCGCGGAACTCGTGCTAAAAAGGTTGAAAGCCAGCATTTTGCAGCGTTTAAGAGCGAAAATCTGCCGCCGTTGGTGCGGGCTGGTATCAAGCTGGAATTTACCGATAGCCTAATTCGGCCGCTGCCCACCGAGCCGTTGCAGGTGCACACCCACCTCGACGACCACGTGACCATCCTGAAACTGTTTCCCGGCATCACCGAGGCCGTGGTAAACTCGATTTTGGGCGTAAAAGGTTTGCGCGGCTGCATCCTCGAAACCTACGGCTCGGGCAACGCACCTACGCAGCCGTGGTTTTTGCGGTGCCTGGAAGCGGCGCACAACCGGGGCGTGCACATCCTCAACGTGAGCCAGTGCGAGGAAGGCCGCGTGGAGCAAGGCCGCTACGAAACCAGCGCTTCCCTGCTCGCGCGTGGCGTATTAGGCGGTGACGACATCACCACGGAAGCTGCGATTACGAAGCTGATGTTTGTGCTGGGCCTGGGTCGCAGCGCCGCCGAAACGGCTCGGCTCTTGACCAGCGACCTGCGCGGCGAGATTAGTGTGCTGTAAGTAAGGTTGCGAATCTGAGAAAAGGGGCGTTACTTTGCGCCCGATTCCTGACCCAGAGAGGTGTCCGAGTGGTCGAAGGAGCACGCCTGGAAAGTGTGTATGGGCCAAAAGCTCATCGTGGGTTCGAATCCCATCCTCTCTGCAAACAATATTAGCAGCCCCAACCAGTTTCTGGTTGGGGCTCTTTTTTTGCCCTGTACGCGACGGGAAGGCGGTTTTGAGGAAGTGGAGCGGGGGTTTGAGCGGGCACCAGCGGGGCCACTAGAATAATTTGAAGGACACAGGAGGAAATATAGGAGGTATTAGCTAACTATTTTAGTAACTCGTATCGTTTAACGCTAACATCATTAGCTAAAGCGATACCTATGCAACATTTTATGTGCGTCCGCTTCGTGTTCCGCCCCGCCGCGCTGAACGCTGCTACCCTTTCGGAGTTATACCAGGACACCAGCCCCGACCAGGAACTTGCCCCCGACCACCCCGGTGCCATCGTGTGCCGGATCACCGTGGACAAGGCCCGAAAACGCTTCAACACCCCCGCCAAATGCAAGTACCGAGAGTGGGACGCCCAAGACCAACAACTCAAAGGCAAGAGCACCTTGGCCCGCCGGTACAACATGGCCTTGGACGGCATCAAAAGCGACCTCAACGGCCTGTACCTGGAAATGGAACGCCGCAAAGAGTACGTCACGGCCGACCGGCTCTACGCGGCGTATTCCAGAGGAAGCAAACCCCGGCTAAGTTTCTTGGAATCCTGGCAACAGTGGCTGGAGCTGCGCACGCCTTTGGTGGGCAACGGCCTGAGTCAAGCTGTATTGGATGCGGGCAAGATTCGCTACAAACGGTTAAAAGCGTTTTTAGAAAGCGAAGGGATGGGCATGCTCTTGCCCGAAGAGTTTACCGCCAAATGGTGCGACCGCTTCATTACGTGGATGCGGGTGCACCGCTCGGCTTCCCAGAACTACACCAACAAGGTAGTTCAAACGATTAAGCAAGTACTTTCGTGGTGCGTACGCCACGAACACGCGACCCTGAACCCGCTAGACAAGTACGGGCTCAAGTTCGCCCCGACGCCTCCGCCGGTCTTTCTAACGGGCGACGAAATCCAAGCTTTGGAGAACTACCGGTTTGCCAACGAAGTGTACCGGAACACGGCCGATATCTTTCTGTTTCAGTGCTATACGGGGTTAGCCTATGCCGACCTGAAACGATTTGATGCTGGTCGGGATATCAAACGCGGCGACAAAGGCAGGCCCTGGATTTTCATGACCCGCCAAAAGACGCAGGACAGCACCGGACAGGAGATCACGGTGCCCTTATTAGACAGAGCGTTGGCGATCTTGGATCGGCACAAACGGAAATTACCCGTTCCGTCGAATCAGGTCTACAACCGGGTGCTCAAGGAAATCGCCGCGACCCTGAACCTGTCCCAGCGGGTAACCACCCACGTCGGACGGAAAACAGCAGGAAGATTACTGTTGGACGAAGGCTTTAGCATGGCCGCCGTCAGCAAGTTTCTAGGCCACAAGACCGTCGCCATGACGGAGAAATACTACGTACGGGCGGGGGAAGAACTCGTAGCCCGCGAAGTAGAACGCCTGCACCCGAACCGCTCCCTCTCGTCGTGGGACTGGGATATCCTGCCTGCCAAAACCGACAACTAACCTGTTTATGTCCGCCCGCTGCCGCTTCTTACTCAAAGCCCTGATGCGCCGTCTTCGTCCCGAACGGTATCTGCTGCAACGAGGGGTCTTTACCCGGCGTTCCTACGCGGTCCTGCTGCGCGCGGATCGGCCCGAAGTCCACCGCCGGATGCAGCGGGAACGGGCGCGACGAGAGGCGCAGCTACTGGCGGATGAAGGGATTTGTTCCTGATGGGCAAGTAAAAAGCCGCCCGACGTGGTACGTGGGACGGCTTTTCATTTACCACCTATAAGTGGTATTAGCGACGGCTCCAATATCTAAACCCTATCCGCGTGTTGGACCTCATAACGGCTTGGGGCTAATCTCCACCGTCATCACCTGCGGGGGCGTTAGATTCCCCCCGAAGTACAACCCTCGGGTTACCCCGTAGCTTAGGTTCAGCTTCCCGTGGGGTACGCGTACATAGGGTTGCAGCACCTCGTTCACCTTCACGGTAAACACATACGCCGACGCGGTTACTTCGATGTTGCATTCCGCTACGTCGCCGGGCTGGAGTCGGGCAACCACGGGGAAGTCCTTCACCTCGTTGAAGTTCAGTTGGCCTTTGTCATGCACGAAAGCCAAAAGTTCCAGCGCATACACGGCGGGGTTGTAGCGCCACCCGAAGCGGGCGCTGTTATCCTCCGAGAACCCAAAGGAAGCCCCGTACAATTTGTTGGCGTCGAGTTGGTTGTAGGCCGGTAGCTCGTAGATGCAATCCGAACCGAACCGCACCCACTTGCGCAGGCTGGGGAGCTTGAAAAACCACGGGCAGACGAGCGTGCCGCCTTCGTGTTGGCCGGGGCGCAGGGTATAGACGCTCATGCGTTGGGGTTGTACTGCTTGCGGCTAATGAAGTAGGTCGCCCCGGCTAAGAGTATAGGCACGGCTACAAACCACAGGTCTACGAGTTCCCCGTGGGCTGCGTAGTCTTTGATCGTGAACAGGCTGGCCACGCCGGCAATGACCAGCAGGCAGACAATGGCGATACGGGCTTCGTTGCTGATTTTTTTCATAGTCGAGAGGAGTTAGAACGCGGATAGGTAAACAGGAAGGTGCGGTGGCGGTCGACTTGCTGCATCGACCGTTGGCAGAGTTGCCCCCGGCAGCCTTCGCAGAGGCAATGCACCACGGGTTGCACCACAAAAGGCGTACTGCACTCCACGCAGTAGCGGAAGGGAGCAAAGAAGCCGTGGGGCTGGACTTTCGCGTAAGCCATAGGAGAGCGATTAGACGACGAAAACGATTTCCTTGAACCAGTTCCGGCGCAGGCCGCGCACGGCGAAGTTGAGCAGCAGGTTGCCGTCTTGGCGCAGGCGGCACAGGGTTCCTTGGGGGTTGACGACGAGCATAGGCTTACACGTTGGGATCGTTAATAATCTGACTGACGACGAAGAGGAAAGCCGCCGCGCCGATGCAGCAGGCGCCCGCCCAGAGCCCGCTGTCACTTCCTGGAGCTACTTGCTCGGTGAACTGAAACACCCCGCACACGACGGCAAAGCAGAGCAGAATGCCGATCAGGTACTGGAGGGGACGGGAGACGGGCTTACGAGGCATAGTGAGAGCGTTATTCGACCCAGACGGCGACATACGCCACCTGCTTTTTGAGTCGCCAGTTCTTGAATACCCCTTGGCCGTCGCGGTTCAGGAGACCTCCGGACGTATTGCCCTCGACAGTCTGACAGGAAGGGCCGGACGCGGGCCAGAGGTCGATGAAGCCGACGTGCGAGACGGTGGCCTTATTCCAATCGTAGCCGACTAAATCCCCCGTTCGGGGCAGGCCGTAGGCTTTCGACATGCGGCCGTGGTTGTAGGCAATGCGATTCTTGTCCGCAAACCACGAACGGGCCCGGCCGTAGTTCGGGGTCTTGAAGCCGGCCATGCGCAGGCACCACGAAACGTACCAGCTGCACCATGCATCGCCCTTTTTGCCCCCGCCCATGCGTTGGTACATTTCCACCACCGGCCCGTCGTTGTGGCCCGTGAGTTCGCGTACATACAGCTGTGAGTCGTAGACCGTCTTTAGGACGGCACGGCGATCAACGCGCTGGACAACAGCCGCACGGCCAGAAAGAGCAACACAAAGTAGGGCAGCAAGGACAAGAGCATGCGCACGCATCGGATACTGAATTGAAGGGTGGCCACGCGGCGTCGTTCCGCGAGTTGAGCGAGTTGCAGGGTGTCGAGTTGGCCGGGAGCGGTCAGCATTTCCGCCAACTCTTTCGTCACGTTTTCCAGCAGCTTGCCTTCCATGCATTCCTGCACGTAGGCGTACAAGCGGGGAAACAGCCGGTAATACATCAGGAAAGAGACCTGACAGGCCGCCATAAATTCCATGACCCCCAGCGCCAGCGCATTGATGGTGCCCGGATCGAAGGCTCCCGTATCCGGCCCGTACAGCCACCGCATCAGGTGGGGAAACAGCAGGAACAGAGCGACGGAGATCACCAGCAATACTTTGGGGCCGTGCCGTTGCCAGAAGTCCTTGTGGGCCGGCAACGGCGTGTCCGGGTTGGACACGCTGGCCGTAGGAGCCGGGGCCGACGGGCGGGTCAAGCGGTTACCCACGAGCCACACCACGCCCATCGCCACCAAGGCCAGCCCGAAGGTGACCAACACTAAGAAGATGTCGTGTTGTAATGCTTCGTCCATCAGGCAGAGGCAAAAAGAGTGAGTTGTTCGTACACGCGGAAGGGTTCGGCTTGCTGGGCTGTGTGATGCAGAGTAGGGCCCCAAGCGGCGGGCGGGCACGCGGCGGGGCGGGGCAGGTAGGCGGCGTGTTCTTCGCGGGCCTTGGCTACCCAATGCGGGTCTAACTCCATCCCGATAAAAGAGCGGCCTAGTGTGCGGGCGGCTTTGCCCGTGGCGTTGCTGCCCATAAAGCAGTCGAGCACCACCGCGCCGGGGCGGCTGCTGCTGCGGATAATGTGCTCCATCAGGGCGGCGGGCTTCTCGCAGACGTGCTTGCCCTTGTAGTAGCCCACGGTGGCAAAAGTCCACACGTCAGTATAAGGGGTTTCGGCGGTGGCTATAAAGGGGCGACGTAGTTCTTCGTAGTCCCGACGTAGTTCTTCGTAGTCCCGACGTAGTTCTTCGTAGTCCCGACGTAGATATTCGCCCCCATGCTGATTGAGAAAGTCACGGATAGTAGCGTACTGTTCAGGCATTGGGACGTTCATGCCTAGTAACCAGTTCGACACACAGCCCGTAAGCCCGCCCGTGCGCGATGGGAATAATGCCGCTACCCGCCTGCTGGTAACGCCCGCCCGCTTCATTTCTGCCCGCAAATAGTCACCAAATACGACGACCTTGGCAGCTTCACACTTTGATGTATAGCCGGCTTCGCCCATTGCCACGGTGTCGCTGCCAACCTGCTCGGCAAAAATGATGGACTCAGAAGCCGGGAAGAAGGCCCGTAAATCCTCCTTGCGGAACATTTCAGCCTTGGTGCTAAACTTGGGTTTCTGCCAGCGGATGTTAGTCAACACGTTGAAGTGCTTGCGTATCACGCCTTCTACCCCGTGGCTCATCTGCGGGGAAGCGAACACGTAGAGTGAGCCGTTTGGCTTTAACACCCGCTTCCATTCCACGCACAGCGCGTCGATCCATTCTAGGAACTTGGTGCTGTTGCTCCATTGGTTATCCCACGCTTCGCCCTTCACCCGAAAATACGGCGGGTCGGTCGCAATCAAGTCCACGGAGTTGTCCGGTAGGGTCTTGAGCAACGCGAGGCAATCGCCGGCAAGGAGTTGAAACATGGGATCAGTGCGTAATGCTTATATAAAGGAGTACCCCGAGAGCTGCGGTCAACAGGAAGTTGAGAATGCCCCGCTTGTTGGCTTTACTGGAGGCTTCCTGTAAGCTCACGGCTTGGGATTGGTATTGCCGATCCCGTTCGACTAGTTGGGCGTCGGCAGTTTGGGTGGCGAGTAATTGGCTTTTGTAGGCTTCCCGTAGGTGGGGAATCTTGCGCAGCGAATCGGCCAGGGCCACCCGTTGGGCGCCCGTCAAGCACAGGGTCGGCAGCGGCTTAGCGGCCGGCGTTTGCGCGTAAGACACTATCGGCCCACGACACAGTAGCAGCAGTAACAGGAGTAGGAGTCGTTTCACGGGTCTGGTTATAATGAGTGGCAGCATCGGCTTTATGGGCTTCCTTTTCCTTCTCCAATCGCTCGTAAGTCTTGCGGCTGGCTTTGGCTTCTTTGCGGCTCATCTGGACGCCCGTATCGTCGTCCGTGCGCCAACAGGTAGCGACCAGAAAAGCCAATACAACCAAGGCAATGAAGGCGAGGGGCGCGTAGAAGAAAGGCTCCAGTTTGGGCAGGTCTCGTAGCTTCATTAGGAGTTAGGCTTGCGGTGAATGATTTCCCGGTCGATGATCTTGTCCATCTCGGTAAAGGCCTTTTCCAGCGTTTCCTTCTTGATCTCCAAGGTTTCGATGCGCTTTTCCATGTACTTGGTCAATTGCTGGGAAGCCTGTTGCTGGGTGCCGATCTCTCCTACTAGCTTCGTAAGGGCCGTGACCACTTCTTTGAGTTCGCGCACGTTGGCGTCGGAATTGCCGATAGCCCGGTTCAGGAGCCACCCCACCACTCCAATGGAAACCGTGACTACACCGCCGACGAAGACGTTGGGAATGGCCGGGGCCGTATCCAACAGCAACACGGACGTAGAGTAGAGAGGCAACACAGCGAGGATAGGGGCTAAGACAGAAAAGGGTAGATAAGGCAATCCCGCACGCACCAGCTCCCACAACGGCGGCATTTCAGGGGGATGAAAGCGGTAGAGGACGGCGGTTGTGGTCGGCATCAGCGAAAAGGGCGTGATGAAGAAGTAGCAATAGGGATAGGCGTAGCAGGTCAGGCTTTAGGCCCTACCAGGACGTTGTTGGAGGCCCGTAAGGCTTCCCACGCGTCCAGGCAGGCGTCTTCGTCGGCTTTGGTAATGAAGTAGCCGCCGTTGCTGGTAGAGTAGGTATTGGGAGCGCTTAAGAAGGTGTTGCCCGTGGCCGTGTTCTTGGTTTGGTCTACGTCCCAGTCGTTGCGCTGCTGGTAGGCCCACTGGGCTTCGGGCTTGGTTTTGTTGGCGGGCGGGAAGTACATGGAGGCCAGCTTGTTGTCCTGCACCACATTACCCGACCCCCCTAGGGAATACAGGGCTTTGCCCACGTCGATGATGATCTTGCCCTGGTTGACCCCTTCTCTATAATGAATGCCATTGACCACGCGGTTGCGCCGTAGGGCGGAATTGGTACCGCCGGCAATGGCGACCCCGTAGTTGGAGCAGCGCACCACGAAGTTGTCTTCGATGCGTAGGTTGTCGCTGCCTTCGTTGATGAGCCCGCCCCCGGCGTAGCCGTCGCCGTTCAGATCGTAGAGGGCCCTGGGGTTCATGTACGCCCCGTCCACCCGGTTAAACCGCACGAGGCCCGAAGCATACGTGCCGTGGTAGAAGTTCTGGTTGTCTTCCACCCGGCTGTTGTCGGGATGGTTGTAGGAGTCGTTCCACTCCGAGAGCATGTCCAGGTTCGAGCCCCCGGCGACTTGGAAGAGTTGCAGCTGCACCGGCTTTTTGGTCGCGTTGGTGCGGCGCCCGTCGAGGCTGACGGCCCGGTTGGCAGTGCACCGGTAGTAGCCATTCGCCACCCCCCCGACCCGAAACCCGCCGCCGCCTTCGAGGTAGCAGTTCTCAAACGAGGCCCACGTGAGCCCGTCCTTGTCGCAGACGCGCATGTTGGCTTCGTCCGTGACAGCCGTGGGCAGGCGGAAGATGTTGGTGTTGCGGAAGCGAATACGCGCCGCGCCTTGGGAACCGTAGACAATGTGGTCTTTGGCCCGCAGGTTGCAGCCGTCAATAAACAAGAGGCGGTTGTTGGAGGCCGCGAAGTTGATCATGCGGTCCAACGTGCCCGTATCTCCGAAGAATTGCAGGTTCTGGCCTTGGATCAGGTAATCGCCGGTGCTGGTGTTGTCCACCACCAGTCCCCCGGTTGTGACCCAATCAATCTGGTTGGGGTTGGGCGGCATATACTTGCCGCCAACGTGCTTGCCCCCGGCTTGGTAGGTGTTGGGGCTAACCACCACCACGGGCGGTTTTAGCTCAGCCTTATGCAGTTTAGCAGTGATGTTCATACCCCTACCTCGTAGGTGAACGTATCGCCCGAAGGCAAGGGAATGCTGATCTTGGTTACCCCGTTCACCGAAGTGGTCTTGCCGTCGGCCGTCGTCAGGACAACCGACCGCGTGGCCGGGGCCGGGGTGGTGGTCGGGGTGGGCACAATCGGGGCCGTGGGGGTGACGACCACGGGCTTGTCGGCCACGATGGGGGTGCCCGCGTCGGTGAGTTCGGCCCGCACGTTGAGCACGGCAGAGGAGGCGCTCGGGCCGGCGCTGTTGCGGGCGATCACGGCAAAGTCGTAGTAGTTGCCCACGGTGAGCCAACGCTGGGTGAAGGTCTTTTCCGTGCCCGCTACCGTGAACGTCTTGCCGTTCCAGAGCACGTCGAAAAACTCCACTGCGTCCGTATCCTTGGCTTTGAGCAGGGCAATGGTAATCACGCCGCCGCCGTTGAACAGGACGGTGGGTTTGGCCGGGGTGCCGGGTTTTGCAAGGGCCATCGGTTAGGGGTTTTTCAGGGAGATCACGGGCGCGGATGTCGTGCCGTCGTTTTGAAAGTGCTGGTCGTTGAACTGAACCGTGTTGCCATCGACGGCCGCTTGAATCAGGTTGGCGACCGTCTGGGCATCGACTCCCCCCGTACCGCCTCCCCCGGTGCCGCCGTTGTCAAAGTAGGCTTGCACGGCTTGGGTGACCTGGGCTTGGGTGACGACGTTCAGGGGCATAAGGCTTGGCTATCAGACGAGTAAAGCTAGTTCCCGCCGGGGCCGGAAGCAGGGAGGGCCGAGGGGTTCGTGTTTACAAGAAGCGCCCGGCCGGTCTGGTGGCAAAGCAAGGCGCGCACCGGGCAGGCCCAAAATCCCTGCTTACCTTTGCCTCCCGTTATCGTTCTCGCATGTCTGCTATCCGCCCGGTTCACGCCAACAACTTCAATTTCCTGCGCCTGCTGTTTGCCTCGCTGGTGCTGGTGTCGCACGCCCCCGAACTGCGCGACGGCAACCGTAGCCACGAGCTGCTGACCCGGCTGTTTGGTCAGCTCAGCTTTGGGGAGGTAGCCGTAAGCGGCTTTTTTCTGCTCAGTGGGTACCTGATTACCCAAAGCTGGGAACGCAAACCCGACCTGCGGGACTACTTTGAAAAGCGCATCCGGCGCATCGTGCCCGGCTTTCTGGTGGCGTTTGGGCTCTCCGTGGTGCTGGTCGGGCCGTTTGCCGTAGCCGAACCCGTAGGCGCGTACTTCGCGCACCTATCCTACCGGGCGCTGCTTACTACGGCGTTGCAATTGCGCCCGCCCGAAGTGTTGGGCGTCTTCCCCGGCCAGCCCCATCAGTTTTTGAACGGCGCGTTATATACGGTCAGCTAGCGCGCAAAATACCTCACTAATACAGCCTTTTTATAGGATTATCACCTTAAAATGCTTATATTATAAAGAGAATTATACTGCCCGAAGATATATGTGTAAGAAGTCCCCAACAGACGTTTTTATCGAAAAAGCAGTGGCCGTTCACGGCGTGCGATATGACTACTCACAGGTAGAATACCAAAAAGCGGTTCGCAAGGTGCACATCGTCTGTCCCCTGCACGGTGGATTCGAGCAGACCCCCAATGGACACCTAAACGGAAGTGGATGCGCTGCATGCGCCACCCTTGCACGGATAAAGAAAAAGACAAAGTCGCACACAGCCTTTGTGGCGCAAGCCCGTAAAATACACGGGGCCTTGTATGAGTATCCGCAGGATGCCTACAAGAACACCCTAAAGAAGATGGCTATACTGTGTCCTGTACACGGCGAATTCAGACAGACGCCGGACAACCACCTGCACGGGGCGGGGTGCCCAGCTTGCGGTCAGCTAAAAGGGAGAAAGCCACTCACAACAAAGGAGCAGTTTATTGCCAAGGCCCAGCGACTGTATAATTACAAATACGATTACTCGTTAGTAAATATCCTTGGTTATGACACCTATCATGTGGATATTATATGCCCGACACATGGCGTGTTTAGCCAAAGGCGAACCAATCATTTGCGCGGACACGGCTGCCTTAAATGCGCCCGGCTAACCAGTTGGATAGAACAGGCGACCGGCAAGCCGTGCATACTTTACTTTTTAAGAGTGTATGACGCCCGAGAGTCGTTCTATAAAATAGGGATAACAACAAGCACTATCGAGCGCCGCTTTCACGCCCGAAAGCACATGCCTTATCAGTACGAAGTATTGGCAAGCTGCACCTCTATGGACGCAGAACGCATTTACGAATGGGAGCAAAGCATCCTTGCGTCGTTCACCCACTTGGCGTATCGACCCAAAAAGACTTTCAACGGCCAAATGGAATGTTTTTCCTCGTGCGAAGAGATACTAGAGCACTTCCCACTGTAGCACAAATCCCCTCCTTCCAACAAGGCGTTATGATGCCAGCTACAAGCCTACTGCTTACCTTTGATAATTACTCAACAAGCGTAGCGTATGTGGCGAAAAGTAAAGAGCTGGCTCTATAACACCTTTATAGGCGACCCGGATCGCTACATAGAGCCCTATTTCCCATTTGATGATGAGGAAGGTGAACAGATGTGGCGAGCAGCCTATGAAGGGCGCCAAGACGAGCGCAAGAGCGAAGCACTTGCCAAAGAAGCCAAAGACCTATTAAGGAAACCTCGTAAATAAAAAGCCCCAGCCTTGCGGTTGGGGCTTTTGCTGGTGGCTAATTCGTGGAAATACTTAGGTTGTCAAGAAAGCGGTTCAGGTTGGTGCCTTCTGTGCCTTGGCTCTCAAAAGAGATAGTGCCGTCACCCTGAATACTGGTGTCTACCACGGAAATCGCTCCCTCGCCGTTGATGGAGATTGAGTGTTGTCCGCCTTGCTTAAGCACGCGTAGCCGAAAAGCCACGTCGGCATTCATGCCTTGCCGTACTGCTGTACCGATCTTAACGGGTACATTATTGAGCTTGCGGTACAAATCCAGAGTAACCTGCGAAGCCCCGCTCTGATTGACAATAATGCCATAGTAGTTCACGGCATCGGGCAGGGTCTGGTAGTTGATACTCAAGGCGTCGCCATTGCCTAACGCAATATCCACCGCTACGTCAAAATCCGTGGACGCGATGTTGCTGACCCCCAGCAGGTTGTTGCCCACTCCCAGCCGCAAACGACCCGACACGATTTGCGGATAGCCCGCGCTGCCAACCGCCGGCACGGCATTGCCAACGTTGGTAATGTAGAAATAAGAGGGCCCAAAGTCGCCATTGGCCCGGGCGAAGTTGTCAGACAAGCGCAACACCATCCCGCCCTGTTGCGGTGCTGCCGTGGTCAGAACCGCGACCTGATCACACCAAATGTACCCGGCAGTGCTGCCGGCCTGCGCCCGCACCGTGACCGTATTGTAGAGCGTAGTCAGAACCGGGCTGGTGTAGACTTGCCCGGGAACGGGCGTGTCTGTCGGGGCTTTGGCAGAGTAGGTACCGACGACGGCCCCGTTTACCAGTACTTCCATAGGCCCACCTCCGGCATCCAAGTGGTAGCCGAGTGCAAATTGGTAGCCCACAATGTCAAAGGCAAAGCTGGTGCCGCTGATGGTCTGCGTGTATTTGATGCCGTTGCCAAACGCGCTGGCGTGGCCGGGGAGCTGGGTCCAGCCCGGGCCGGCGTAGCGAATGCGGCTGTCCGTCTCCTGCACCGTTTCTCCCTGGTTGATGCGGGTGGCAGAGATGACGGGTGTGCTGACGGTCAGCTCCTCCGCCACCTTGCCAGCCAGCTTCTCATAGCCCGCATCCGTGGGGTGCAACTGATCGCTCGTGAGGTCGGCAGCGGTCAGCCAAGGCAGCGCGTCCACCCGGACAGTGTAGCTGCTGTGGGCCGCGGCGACGTTGGTCATGACAGCGGCGTAATCACTCAGCACCAAACCCAGACTGTTAGGCACGTCTTTATTGCCCCGCCAAATCGGCGTTTGCAGTTTGATTTCAATGCTGGCGTCCAGGGCATGCACGCGCTCGATCACGGTGGTCAAAATACTGCTTACGCCGGAAGGCTGCCCAGGCACGTAGCCAAAGTCGTTCGTCAACACCTGCCAGTACAGCACCTTACGGCCGCTGTATCCAGTCAGGGCATTTACAATCCGCTGCGCTTGTGCTTCCTGTAGCGCGGCAGTGGCATACGAGCCGGTGTTGTAGCGGGCGTTCCAGCCGTCTGAAATAACGTCCCAGCCCGATAGCTGGCTGCGCAATTGCCCGATCAGGCCGTTCTTGCCGTCGTTGGTGCTGCCATCTCCTACGCCGATGCTGTCATGCACAAGGAACACGCCATTGGTTTTCTTTGTCGGCGCAACAATGTAACCCGTGCTGCCTGCGGGTACTACTACCTGTGTCAAGCTGGTAGCAAAGAAGGTAGAAGCGGTATTGCCACCCGCGCCGCCTTCAACAATGGCTACCTCTTTGTCTCCGGCCGGTAGCGTAATGGTCTTGGTTTGTACCCCGCTTACTGCATCCGGAACGACTGCCTGATTCCAAATTCCGTTTACGTAGACGTTTAGCATGACCTCGGCGGTATCCGGCCCTTGCGCTGCGTAGTCCGAAACCATCTGCAACGCCAAGCTGGTCGCTGAGCTTTGTAGCTTTAGCACAGCAAAGGCGGAGCGCTTGCGGTACGTGCCCATGTCCAGGTCGTAGGCGTTCTGGCTGAAGTTGGCGGAGGCCAGGGGGAGGGTCGTGGCGGCGCTGCCTCCCGTTCCACCCGTACTTCCTGCACCCCCATTAGCGAGCAAGTAGCGCCGGTAAGCATCCTTGGTAAGCAGGTCCACAGCAGGAATACCCTCTGCTGCCGAGCCGGCCAGAATGGGGGTGTAATCGTTAAGGGGAGCGCTGAAAGTGGCCATTAGTTAGACAGAATAAGGTAAGCGCCTTTGGAAGCATCTGAACACGTCACCACGCATCGCAGCGTGTCTCCATCGACCAATCCCAAAGGCAGCGCAGCAGGAACGTTGTTGATGAAGTAGGAAACAGATCCTACATTATGTAGGCTTTGGGTGCCATAGCTGCCAGCGTCAGAGGAGAGAATCATGCCCACAGTTTCGTTGGTAGAGCCAAGGGGAAACTGTAGCACGATCTGCCGCGCAGGGGTATTTCCATTTCCGTTGTTTGTGCCTCCCCCGTTGCCACCGTCCGCGTGGTGAAACTCCCACGTAATACCGGCCCCAATACGGGAGATGTCCACCGGCCGCAGGGTGCGGTCCGTGTTGAAGCCTGAGTCGCAGTCGTCGTAGATAACCAAGTGACCCGTACCCGTGACCCACGGCAGGCCTTTGTCGTACTGCTCGGAGAAGCCGCGCAGGATCAAAAAGCCGTCTTCCAGCACCAAGGGAACCCGCACAATACCCGACAGGGTGCTGTTGCCGTTGGCTCCGTTGAGGGCTTTGATAGAACCTGACCCAACGAAGGAGGCCCCAGCGGCGCTGCGGTCGAGGGTGAGCACCACGCCCGAAGGCAGGGTCAGTTCGCCCGCGGTCAGGCTGCCCGTGGTCACGGTCGCGCTCTGGGTGAGCGTGGCCTGAACGTGCTGCACCACGGCACTACCTATCCCTGCTAAGGCTTCGTGTACCGTGTCGAAGTAGGTGAACTGGTTGCCGGTGCGGCGGTACGCCATGCGGCGCGTGTCGAGCTTGTAGGTGAGTTCTATTTCAGCCGCATCGAGCCGGTCTTCGTGCCCGCCGACTTCGTTTTCCAGCGCGTTGATGTCGTTCTCGGCCTGGGTCACGTCGCCTTCCACGAGCAGGAAGCGGGCGGCGTTGGCGGCGCGGGCTTGCGCGTCGGTGTACCCGCTGCCCCCGGTGGAGGCGTTGCGGTCCCAGGGGGTCGCAAAGCGGTTGCCGGCCTGGTCTAAGTACCACACCTGCACCGTGTCGTCCTTGGGGCGGGCGCCGGGGTTGCGGATCTCGCAGCCGTAGGGCACGAGCACTTCGCCGGTGCCCACGGCCCACGGGCGGTAGGTGCTGTCCGAGGCCGACAAATCGAGGTACTCCCCGATGGTGACGCTTTGCTCGGGCCCGGTAAACTTGAGCTGCGCCGAATAGTCGAGCGAGACCTTTTCCAGCAGCACCCTGGCCGGGACGGTGGACAGCATTTCCACGACGCCCAGCGCCGGGTCGTTGCCCAGGGTCACCAGCTTGAGGTTGCGGATCACCTGCCTAGTGTAGCCGCCCAGGAGGAGGCGGCCGTTGAATTGCAGGCTGCCGTAGTGGCCGTCGATGGTGTTTTCCCCGGCCAGCTGGTAGCTGCCCGCGTGCGTGTCGCCGGTGATGTTGAGGTGAAAGACCGAATCGGAGATGGCCAGCCGGCCGGCGTCGAGCATGGCCTGCCACGACGGGTAGCCCACCGAGACGCTGCCCCGCGTGACGCGCACGTTGGCGGTAAAGGCCGTGCTTTGGTTGATCTGCGTGCGCAGCGCATCCGTGACCAAGTAGCCCAGCAGGTCGTAGTTGGCCGCGTTGGCGGAAGGGCGGCTTTGCGAGTTGGCCAGGTCGGTCTTGGCCGCGTAGAACCCGGCTTTGGTCGTGTCCTGCGGGGCCGGGTCGTAGCGGGGCACGCCGGCTTTTTGCGCGCCCGCTTGCCAGAGAGGAACGGTATCGGCGCTGAACGTGGGTTTGTCCAGCAGGTCGTTGTAAGAACCTGTAGTCGCCACCGTGGCCAGGCCGTTGAGCCGGGTGGTGTGCTGCCCAACGGTATTGGTCAGGTTGACGACGGCGAGTTCATCCGACGCGAAGCGGTTGAGGGCTTCAATGAACGTGTCCAAGGACGAATCCGCCCCGCCCAAGATAGCGTCAATCCGGTTCTTTTGGGTAGTAACCGCCGCGTCGATGGCTTGCTGGACGGTTTGGTTGTCGGTACTCGTGCGCGCCAACGCCGCCCAATAGGGAATCGTAACGGCGGGCTTATTGGTTAATGCGTTGTAGTCGTTGGTGGAAAACCCCGGTACGGTCGTAGTGCCCAGCGGGTGGGTGTGTTGGGCTTCCGCTTTGCCTTCCAAGGCGGCCAGTAAGCCCGTAATGGTGTCGATGGCTTGCGTACCCGTGTGCTGGCTGCGGTCGCGGTAGGTGCTTAGATCGACGGCGCGGGCTCCCAAGTCGGTGGTGAGCGTCAGCGTATTGCCGGCCAGGGAAAAGGCGCTGATCGTGTCGCCCTTGCCCGCAAACGCGGCCAAGTCCACGTTGAACACCCCCTGGTCGGTGGTCAGGCGCAGGTTGGTGGCAGTGGTAAACGCTAAGCTGGTGATCGTATCCCCGGCCACGGTGGGCTCGCCCGTACTGGATTGCAGGGAAGCCAGGTTGACGGCGTAGCTTCCCGTGTCGGTGACCAGCGTCAGGGTGGTGCCCGACAAGGACAAGGAGGCAATGGTGTCGCCCTTGGCTGCTAAGGCAGTCAAATCCACGGTCTTGTTGCCCCGGTCGGTGGCAATGGTCAGCACGGAGGCACCCGACAGGGTGACGCCCGTAATGGTGTCGCCCGTTGCCCCGTTGCCGGCCCCGGCCGCGTAGGGAGCCCAGCCCGCCGCCGACCCGATTTGAGCGGCGTTGACAAGCAGGAGTTCCGAGGGGTTGCCGTTGTTCTCGCTGTCGGACAAAACCCGCACCACGGTCACGTCCTGCTTGAGCTGGTCGGCGTTGGCCGTCAGGGCGTACAAGTCCGTTCGGCTGGCTACGGCGCGCCGGCCGCCCCGGACCCGGTTGCCGTCCGTAAAGGAAAGCAAGGGGTTGTTGTGTCCGTATTCGTCCGGCCGTAGGATCATCTAAGAGAAGGCTAAAGAGTTGTTGGTAAAGGCGTTCACCGCGTTGGAGCGGTACACGCGCAGGGTGACAGGAGCGCCCAGGGCGTTCGTGCCCGTCGCGTCGGGCAAGCGGGTAAAGGCCCCCAGCACCGGGGCGGCCCCGTCCAGGATGATACTGGATAGATCGCCGCTGCTGGCCTCGTAGGCGTAGTAGGTGTAGGCGCCCCCGGCGGCCGTAACCCCGGACACGGTGCGGGCCCGGCCGCTTTGCAGCTGGCCGTTGCCTAAGGCCACGAGTTGGGTCGCACTCAGGCTCGGACTGGTGGAATACCCGAAGTAGGACTTGTAGTAGCCCGTGTAGACGAGATCGGCACTAAAGCCAGTTCCTTGGGTGCTTTGGGCCGCAATCCGGTAGCGGCGGCTTTCCCCTTTGACGGCCGTAAAGGCTTGGGTGGATGCCGACAGGGTGCCGTCGTTGGCTTCGCCCGTGGCCAGCACGGCGCCGCTGGTAACATCCGTCACACTGATGCTATTCGCCGCGACGTTGCCGGCCTGCGAAGTAGCCCACGTAAAGGACTTGAAGCCGGCCGCGAACGGGGTGCCGACTTCTACGTCCTGGTTGCCCGTGCCTTGGATGGCAAACGTGGTAAAACCCGGCGCTAAGTATTCGACCGCGGCCAAGAGAATGACCTCGTTGGCGGTCTTGCCCGTCGCCGGAATGGTGTCCCCGTTGACAAACCGCCCGAAGGTGCGGCCGTTGGCTAGGCTAACCGGAATGTCCTGCGCGAAGACCCCGCCCCCGGCTCCTGCGCTGTCGGCCAAGCCAAACACCTCCCACAGCCAAAAGGCATCCCCGGCGGCAAAGGCCGGGTTTACAAAGGTGATGGCGGGCGTAGCGGTGCCCAGACCGGATACGGTGTAATCGGTGCCCCGTTTGAGGGCCGCGTTCTTGTCGGCGCCCACCCCAATCACCTCCCGCGTGTAGGCGGTTAGGGGAAACGTGCGGTTGCTGCCTAGCAGCACGTCCTGCACGTAATGCGGCATGGGCACCGGCCCCGAAGGCCCGCCCCCGCCGCTGCGCGCGCTCGTTAGATCGTTGAGCAGGTCGTAGGCCACGGGCGACAAAGACCCGTCGGCCTGCACTTCCCACGCGGTATCGACGGCTAAATGGGAGGCATCCAAGGCCAACACCAGCACGTCCCGTTTGCCCGCGGTCCGGGTAATGCGGTGCAGAACCCCCGGATAAAACGCGGGGATTACCCCGGCCAGCGCCGTTTGCTGACTGGCTGCCAACGCCGACGCATAGGGAAGCGTAGCCTGGGAGAAGTACTTTTTAAAGGTGTCGGCCGTCCAATCGACGTTCCGTAAGGCCGGGTCGGTGGCCAGGCTGTTGAGGCCCGTTACCTTGTCGCCGGGGTCTACGGTGCCCTTGACGGGCAAGCGGGAGAGCTTTTCGGTATCGAGCGAACTAGCGGGCATCTTCGACAATCATGTAGTGTCCGGCTTCCGTCAGCAGAGCCCGGTCGTCTTCGGTGTAGAGTACTCCTTGCGGGAGCACGTCGGGTTGGTTGGGGGCTTTCAGCGTGCGTAGTTGCGCCGCCGTGATCGTCCAGCGGGTGGCCTTCACGTCCAGCGAAGCCGAAGTGAGCAGGAACACGCCCGGCATGAGTTCGTACGGCGCCGTCAGCAGGCCGCCGGGGGAGACATCCCCTTGCAGCACGCCCGTATAGGTTTGAATCGGGGCCGCCTGCCATTGCAGGCGGTTGAGCACGGCGTAGTTGCTGAGTTCGAGTAGCGTGGCCGGGTTGCTGAGTGTTTTCCAGCGCGTGGTGGGAAAGCCGTCGGGCCGGAGCAACGTGCCTTGGTTGCGGGCGTGGGGCGTGTCGGCGTGAAAGAGGTCCAATCGGTCGTCCGTGCGGGAGACTCGAACACCCGGATTGTCCTCCGTGACTTCGCGGGTGTAGTCGCTTTCCACGTAGGTGGAGCTGTTGTCGTCCCAACTGGCCACCAGATTCGTGATCTCCACGTCGCAGGGCTGGCCGGGCGCCCCTTGGGGCGTCAACGGTTGGTAGAACCGAATCTCCACGGGGTGCAGGCCGGGCTTGTCATCGGCCCGGTAGCCGCGCAGTTCCACGTCAATGGCACTGTCGGGTTTGGGCAGGGAAACGAGCCAATGGGTAACCAAGGGGTCGTCCGTGGTGGGAAACCCAAACGGAGACAGCCACTTGCCGGCGTAGCGAACGGCCACGTAGAGTTCGGGGACTAAGGCCGGGTCTTGGCTGATCGCGTTCGTGCGGGGCGTCACGGTAAACCGGAGCGTCACACTGCCCACTTGACCCGGAACCGACGAGACCAGCGGCACCGGCTGGGAGGGTGGCAGTTGCACGTAGCCCAGGGCTTGAATGGAAGCCCCCACGGCCGCGCCGGGAAGCAAAATCGGTGGCGTTTTCGTGGGGCCCTGGTAGACGATGTCGGCCGTAGTCGTCCCACTCCAGCCCGAAGGCAACGTAGTCGCCCCCGTGGCCGGCAAGGCGTTGGTCAAGAGGTTGGCCAAGGAACCCGGATCAACCGTGGCCGTGACGTTTTGCACGGCGCCCAAGAGGCGCATCCGTTGGGCGGCGGTAAGCCAGAACAGGTTGCGGTCCTGGGGCAGTCCCACCGTGTAGAGGGAAGGCCCGTTGACGGTTCCTAAAGCCGTGCCGTCCGGCGCGAACGCCCAGTAGGGTTGACTGGTTAGCGACAGGTCGGCAATCCGGTCGAGCCAGAAGGCCCCGCCCCATTGGTACAACCGCGCTTGCAGGGTTTCTAAATGAAAGGTCAGGATCTTGCCGCAGGAGAACGGTTTTCCTTTGTCGTCCCGGTACTGGGTGACATCGACCAAGACTTGCGCGAGCGCGCACGCGGCGGCGGTAGCCCCTTCCGGGTAGACGTTGCACAATACGTGCAGGGGCAGGTCTAAATCGAGCTGTTGCAGGCAGGTTTGAATAACCTTTAGCACCGTCCACTCGCCCGCGTAGAGCGTTCCGGTAGGCGAGGTAAACGGCATATCTTGCAGGGAGCCCAGCCCGTCGGTGGCGTGGAGTTGGAACTGTCGGTTGACGCCCACCATCGGGAGTTCCCACTGTTCGGGGAGTAGGTATCCTCGCCACAGCAAGCCAATGTCTTCTCTGCGGACTTCGACCTGGTAGAGCCGTTCGTCCCCCGAGAAGGTGTCGAGCATCTGGTCTTCGCGCTCCAGCAGGAGTTGCAAATCGCACTCACTACCCCGCAAGAGGCCGTCCATGACGTGTTCACTGCCTTTGCCGGCCCAATCCAGCGTCACGGGCGGGCTACCCACCCCGCAGACTGCTTCTTCGGGCCCGGTGTAGCCCCGTTCTTTGAACAGGACATCATATCTTCTGCCCAGCGTGTCGTCCGCGGTATGCCGGTAGCGCACCCCGTAGGCCGTGGAAATCAGAAAGGATTGGGAGGCGGAACAGCCGTTGGCGCGGGTTTCCCGGACCGTGACCTTGCCCGCCCCCGGTGGGACATCGACAAAAGTTAAGTCACTTTGGCCCGTCGCACTGTCGTTTAAATAGAGCAAAAAGGAGCCTTGAGCGCCCGAGACGGTGGCGGTAATGCTGCCGGTGCCGTTGAGTCCCGCTGGGGTGACGTTCAGGCTAAGGCCGATCGTGCACACGATCTGGCAGGCCAGTACGCCGTCTTCGTCCACGAACGTAATGCCCCCGTTGCCGTCGTGGTAAACTTGCCGTTGGGTAAAAGGCGCCGCCCCGGTTTCCAGACACCAACTACTGACCACGGTCGTCGTCGGCAACGACATCACGTAGGGAAAGAACGACTCTTCAAACACGGTTTGCATGAAGGCCGTGCGGGTTTCGGGGTCGTAGTACCACTCAAAGGAAATGCCGGGTTCCGAGCCGTCGGGGGAGGGGAGTTGTTTGTTGCGCCGCTTGAGCAGCACCAAATGCGGTTCGGGCGGGGGCAGGGTATCGCCTACGGGGGTTGTCAGGCCCGCCACCCAGCCGTCCGCGTCCCGGGCTTGGAACAAGTACACCCCGGCCGTGGGCAGCGTGTACGAGAGCTTGCCGACCGTCCACGCGCCGCCTTCGCCCACGCGGGTTTCAAAGGGCGGGTGGGAGCCGGTGAGGTCAAAGGAAACCGTCAGCCCCGAGATAACGAGGTTGTGGTAGGTCAGGTCGTTGACCGACGTAGGCAGGGCACAGGCCGAAGCGTTGGGAACCACCGTCACGGTCGCAAACGGGGCCGTGCGGATGTAGGCGAGTTGAATGCCGTCGGTGCCCTCGCAAAACAGGGGAGCCAGGGCGCCGTCTTGGTAGGTCCAGCCCCCGTCGGGAGTCGCTGCGCCGTGCCGCACGACGGCGTCGGTGTCGAGCGGGTACTCTTCGTTGCCCACCGTGCGCGCATCCGGGTCGTAATAGACCAGCACGGCCCGGTTCTGGGCAGAGTAGCGGAGGGTGAAGAGTTCCTGACGCGGCATAAGGCCAAAGCTAGGGCCGGGCCGGGGCGGGCAGGGGGTGGGAGCGGGGAAACGTGTTTACGAGAAGCGCCGGGTATGGCCTTAGATTTGCTACCTTGACAGCCTGACTTTCTTATCCTATGAAAAACCTACTCGCTCTGCTTGCTATCCTTCTTTGTTCTTTGGGTGTTCGGGCGCAGTCCGTTCCAGCGACGCAGCCCTTTAAAGGGGCCAACACCATTGTGATTCAAACCCAGGACAGCGCCCGCGTAGCCTTGAAGAAGTTCGCGCAGTGCCTGATTCAATCGGGCAACTTACCCGAAAGCGCGCAGAGCAACATGGGCTTTATTACCAGTCGCCCCACGCCTGTGGGCAATTCTGTAAACACTACAACTTTAACCATCAACGGGGCTGTAAGCGAAGCATACCCTGCCACGCTCACCTTGACCGGGCCGATAACGTATGGTTTCATGGACAGCAAGCCTTTGAGCGGGAAGGCCACCTTTGACGGGGCCGAAAACGCCCCGCGCAAGAAAGCCTTCCGCGAAATGGAGCGGGTTGCCAGGCTCTACCCAGCGGGCGCGCTTCACTACAGCCAACGCTAGTTGCCGTACTTGCGGCCCGTCACGCGCCCGTACCGATCCTGGTACATGGTCGTGTTTTCGGCTACTACTTTGCCGTCTAGCGTAAGCACAATCGTTGTGGTATTGTTGTACGACCCCGCTTGTTCTTCGGGCTTGTAAGAAGAGGTATACACGCCCGGTTGCGGCACGCTGGCCACGGCGCCACCCCCGGCAGAGGTTCCGCCGGAACGGCTCCCGCCGCTGCTGGACAAAGCTGACCCACCCGCGCTGGCAATGCCCGCCCCGATAATGAGCGCGCCCCCGGCGGCGATTTCCAACGCCCCTTTGCCGACGTTGCCAATGGCAATATCGGCGGCGCCGATGAGCAACAGCTTCTTGCCGTATTCGGCCATGAACTGTGCCAGCACCTTGATGATCCCGCCCAAGGCCGTTTTCAGGAAGTCGGCCCCTTGGAAGAGGGCGCCGCCGATGCTGCTGCCTAGCACGTCCGCGACGCCGGCCATTGCGGGGATGATGTCGTTTTGCAAAGACTTGACAAAGTCTTCGATGCGGGCCGCCTGCAACGCTTCCTGTAGTTGCTGGTTTAACGCTTGCACCGCCGGGCTCAACACGCTGATGCCTTGGCTGGTCAGGCTTTGGATCGCGCCTTTCAGCACGTTGGCTTGCTCGCTGGCCACGTTAAAGCCGGACTGAAAGCCACTGCCCACGGATAAGGCCACGTCGTTGATCTTGCGCATGGAGTCGGCCACGCTCAAGTTGGCATCCAAGATGATGTTGCCCTGCTCGGCATACGTCGGCCCAAAGTTCGGGATGGTAATGGGCAAGGTCAGCGGCTGGCTAGCCAGCGCGGGGCCGATGATGGCGGCCACGTCTTTGCCCAGCTTATCCCCGAGCGTGGTTGGGATTTTAACCTGTGGAATGACGTTAACGTCCACGGGCACAAACCCCACGTCGAGCGACTGTTGCAGCTTCAAGAGTTGGGTGTTCAGCCCTTGCAGGCTTTTGCTGCTAAACCCAACGCCCAAGTCTGTCAGCTTCTTTAAGCCCTTTTCCAGAACGTCGATCTTGGCCTGTGCTCCGTTGGTTTCCAATCCCAACTTGACCTGCACATCGACGCCCGCGAGTTCTTTGCGCAGGGAGGCGAAAGCCTTGGCAATTTCACTTGCGCTGCCTTTGGCCGTGCCCGTGAGCTTTTTAATCAGGTCGTCCAGGCGCTTGATTTCCGCTTGGGTGGCGGCAAACTCCTTGGTGCCCCCCACCTGCGTATCGAGTAGATCCTGCGCGGCCTTGAGTTGCTGCTTGAGTTCGCCTAAGGTGGTAGCGTGTTTCTTGGCGGCGGCTTCCGCGTCTAACTGCGCTTGGGTGAGTTGATTCCCCACCAAGGAGGTAAACTGCTTCGTGCCGCTGATGGCGTCGTAGGTCGTCTGAATGTAGCCGTCGAGGCCTGACAGCGGGGCCGTGAAGGATTTGGCCGTGAACTTGTCGCCGTTCAGCCGGCTTACCAAGCCGACCATTTCCCGCAGGTTGGTCGTGTCGAGCCCCAGGACGCTGGTGAGCGGGGCAATCAACCCCACAACGGCTTGTTTGGCCCCGTCAAAGGCGGCTTGCCACTCGCCTTGAAACAGGGAAGTGATCGTTTTGATGACCCCCGACACCACGTCGGAGACGGCCGTAATGCCGACGGAAATGCTTTCAAAGGCCGCCCGCACCAACCCGGCCGCACTGAGCAGGTTCCCGAAGTTGCCCCCGCCCAGCGAAGCCAAATCCGACAAGGCCCCGCCGATGGTGCCGACGGCATCCGTGACGGAACTGGCTAACTCAGAGAACACCCGGCTGCCTTCGCCGCCGGAAAAGTACTGGACAATGTCGTCCCAGTTCGAGATCAGCAAGTACCCGGCGGCGGCAATGGCGGCAACAGGCCCCAAGACGGCGCCGGCGCTCACCCCCAAAAAGGTGAGCCCGCCCGCAACTGCGGGAATTAAGGCAATCAGGCTTCCGCCCACCACCAACAGCGGCCCGATAGCCGCGGCTACGCCCCCCACAGCCAGGATAAGGCGCTGGGTAGAAGGGTCTAAGCCCGCAAAGCCGTCGGCCAGCTTCCCAATAAACGAGGTGGCGCTTTTGACAACGGGCAAGACTGCGTTGCCAATGGTGATGCCCAGATCGTTGAGCCGGTTCTTGGCCACTTGGATCTGACTCGCCGTGGTTTCGTAGCGCTGCCCGGCTTCCTTGGCTAACGCGGTGTTGTCGGCAAAGGCCTTGGTGCCGAGTTCCACTGACCGCCGCGCCAAGTCGCCCGCACCCGACAGGCGCAACAGGGAATCGGATACGCGGATGTCGGCCAAGTCCAGCCCGGCCAGCGTTTGCAGGGTGGAGCCCCCTTGTTCTTTGATTTTGCCCAGCCCTTCCACAAAGGAGACAATCGCCCCCGCGGCGTTGGTTTGGAAGCTCTTTTTAAAGGACTCGCTGGTTTGGCCGGATACTTTGGCAAAGTTGGTCAGGTCTTTCCCGCCCGACTCCACCGCTAACTGAATGCGCTTGAAGACGGTTGAAAAGGCCGTGCCGCCGGCTTCGGCTTCAATGCCTACCGACGAAAGCGCCGTGGCAAACCCCAGGGTCTGCGCTTCGGTAAAGCCAATTTGCTTGCCCGCACCCGCGAGGCGCAGGCCCATTTGGGTGATTTCGGCTTCGGTCGTAGCAAAGTTGTTACCCAGTGCGACGATGGTCGAGCCCAGGTTACTGAACTGCGTTTGGGGCAGGCCGGTGATGTTGGCCAGCCGCGCCAACGACGTGGCGGCCTGGTCGGCACTCAGGTTGGTCGAGTTGCCCAAGTCGATCATGACCTTGGTAAAGGCCAAGACGTTGTCGCGCTTAATGCCTAACTGCCCGGCCGCTTCCGCTACGCCGCTGATGGCCGTCGTAGTCGCGGGGATTTCC
Source organism: Hymenobacter sp. BT491 (assembly GCF_014349165.1). Taxonomy (NCBI): domain Bacteria; kingdom Pseudomonadati; phylum Bacteroidota; class Cytophagia; order Cytophagales; family Hymenobacteraceae; genus Hymenobacter; species Hymenobacter sp. BT491. Next base: position 1,073,798 of record NZ_JACSJJ010000001.1, read on the forward strand.
TTGGCTAAGTCGCGGATGCCTTGCGAGAGCCCGGCGTAGGCCTGCTGGGTTTGCGCGGCGGATAAGCCACTGGTATCCAGTGTTTTCTTAACCCCGGCAAAGGCCGATTCAAATTCAATGGCGCTGGTCGTAGCCAGATACCCTAATGCGGCCAGGGGCAGCGACACGTACTTGGTCAAGCCTTCCCCCACGCCTTTGAGCGTATCTCCTAGCCGTCCGAATCCTTTCTCGAAAGAATCCCGGCTGGCATCGGCGGCGGCAAACGAAGCGGTTAGCTGACTGTTTACCGTTCCGGCAAACCCGCCCAACGCAGTGCCTGCCCCGGCGGCTTTGCCGGCCAACGTACCAAACCCGTTCGCCGCGGAAGCCGCGGCACCCCCGGCCTTGGCGGCAGCTTCCGCGGCCTGTAAGGCAGAAGACACGAACTTGCCGTTGGCGTCCCGCATCTTCCCGTTGGCGTCGATGTAGCGCCCCGTGGCCGTGGCCGCGGCCCCGCCAATACCCGCAAAGGCCGCTTGGGCTTGCCGGGCCGTTTGCTCGGACGTAACCCCAATGCCCGTGATGGCTTGTTCCGCTTTGGCGAAGCCCGCGTTGTCAAGTTGGGCGCCGATTTGTACGTTCAAGCTATCAATCGAGGCCATAGGTTACGCCGTGGCGGCTTTTTCACGTTGGATAATGCCCTGCATCCGCTCCCACCACGCGTCGTCGTCGGAGGCCTGGGGTTTGGGCGGATCGAGCAGGGAGAGGGGCAATAACTCCTGCAAGGTTTTGGTCTTGCCTTTGGGCGCGTTCTGGTTGTAGAGCACCGCGTAGAGCAAGCGGGTGTGCTCCCATTGCTGCTGCTGGCGCAAGCAGTGCCCGTAGCAGAGGCTGTCGTAGTCGTTCCAGGTCAAGGCCCAGAACTCCGCGGGCCGCAGTCCCAACTCGCCCAAGGCAAAGTTGAGGACGTGCGACCAGGTTACTTCTTGGCTTTCTTGGGTTTGGGCGCCGGTGCGGGTTTGCTGACCCTCATCGGCGCCGGGGCGTTTCCCCGCTGGGCGAGGTAGCGATTAGCCCGTTCCTTGATGAGTTCAATGTACATGGCGACCGGCTTGCCGATCTCCTGCAACTGCTCCGGCGACTCCTCTGCCTCGTCCATCCACTGTCCTACCGTCGTCGGGTCGAAGTCGATGGGCAAGCCGTTGTTCTGGGCCCCCGACGCGAGGGCCGAATACAGAAAGTCAATGGCCGCGCCCAACTTGAGGCCTTTCTGCAAGGCGTCCACGCCCATCTGCTCGTTGTATTGTTCAAGCGAGAGGTCGTGGAGTTCGCAGTAGATTCGGGTTTGGTTGGTGCCCACATGAAAGGGCCTTACGGCCCCCCCAAGGTTGATTGTGCCCGTTCCGCGTAGGGTATTCATACTAAGCTACCGTAGGGAGAACGATGGGAGTCGAAACCGTGGTCTTGCCCAGCGGGCCGGTGCCCGTCAAATCAGCCGACCACGTCACGTTGCCGCTCTCGGGCTGGGAGAAGCCCAGGTTACTGATGTAGGCATCGCCGCCAAACCGGGTGTCGCCCGTCACGTTGGTGCCGTAGGTGATGCTTACTTTCGTGCCTTCCGTAATCAGGTCGAACACGTCCTCATACGAGATGTTGGCGGCTTGTTCGCCGGTTTCAAACTTGCGGTAGAGGGCCGAAATCGAGCCCGACCAGCGCTTGCGGCCCGAGCTTACTTGGTCCCAGCCGCCGGAAGCAGCGCAGGTAGCCGCGTCCATGTCGGCTTCCACGGTGAAGTCTGCGCTCTGGGCGCAACCCACCACGATGTCGTCCACCGTGATGACAATGTCTTTGGCGTTTACTACTGAGGCCATTGGGAGAAGAATAAGGAGTTGAAAGAGGGAAGGTTACCCACCGGCTTCGACCAGCGGGGCGTTGTATTGCAGTTGAAATCGCACGCGTACATAGCGGTGCACGTCCACCGTTTCGCCGCTCGCGGCATCGGTTACCGTGTTGGCCAAGCCAAACGCCACGGGGGCCATTTGGTAGCCGTCCGCAAGCGGCAATCGCTTGCCGTGCAGGCGGGAAAGAAGCTGCCCACTGATGGCAAAGGAGGGCAGGTCGCTGACTTGCCCGGCGGTCGCAAACGAAGTCACGATGTCGAGCAAATAGGTGCACTCCCAGACTTGACAGGCCACCGACCCCAGGCCGGGGATCATGGTGGGCTGGGTTACCAGAATGTAAGGCGGACGGGTGCCCAGCGGCGGGTGCGTGTAGGCCTTGACGACAGCGCCCGACACCGCGATAGACGGGGTGTTGAGGGCCGCGATCAGGGCTTGTTGCAACAGCAGCTGGGGATCGCTCATTTACAGGCGGAAGCGCACGGCTTCTTTGAGGTTGGCGAGAAAGCGTTGGCGGTTCATTTCGTAGGCCGGAAACAGGAAGGGTTGCGCCCGCATGGTTCGGGTTCCCAGCTCGATGAACACGGAGTAGGTGACGTTGCTGCCCACTGTGGCGCCCAACCCATCCGGATTGATGTCCGCGTGAATAGACGCCCGGAGCCGTCCGGTATCGACCGGGGCCAACTGCTTGGCGTCCGATTCGATTTGCAGGGCGGTAGACGCCACCACGTCGCGCACCCGTTGGGTGGCGTCGGTGCGGAACCGGGCGAGCAAGCCCAGCGCCTTCTTGGTGTCCACCGGTTTAATCTGAATCGAGACCATACACCGAGAGTTGGTCGCGCCGCTCGCTGGGCGCCGTGCTTGTGATTGCCAAGGTTCTGCCGGCCCATTCGGCGCGCACCGAGCGGGACACCGCCCTACTCGCGTCCGAGAGCCGCACCGTGATCCGGTAAGGGGTTTGGCCTTGTTCGAGTCCCAGGCGTAGGGCTTCGGAGCCTTGCAAGACCTGCACCCGCGCGTAGAGCGTGAAGGAGGATTCCGGTTCCGAGGGAAGAACGCCCCCCGCGCCGTCGTCCTGTCCCGCTCCGGGCAAGAAGAAGGTCACCCGTTCCCGGTACTGTCCCGCGCCGCCCATCAGTTCAGCACGTTCGTCAACCGGTAGGGAGCCAGCAGCACCCGGTAGCCCACCGACAGCTCGTGGCTCAGGTTGCCCAAAGAACTGGTTTCCCGGTTCTCGTAGAGGTCGCTGGTGAGCTTGAGAATGGCTTGCGCCACTTCGGCCGGCACCGCGTCTTCGGGTACCGTCACGGGGTAGGTAACCGTGTAGGTTTGCGAAGCCAGCGCGACGCCCCAAGGCAACTCGCGGTTAATGGAAATGCCCTTGCGGTATTCTTCCAAGTAGGAAGAAAGCGTAGGCAAGTCCGCCACGTCGGTCAGAAACCCTTCTACCGCCGTCGGACTGCCGGCCAAGGGGTCCAGCACATAGTCCTCGTCCAACCGGAACGTCGCCTTGACGGTCGCGCTCCGAAAGAGCCGCCCGCAGTACTGTTCGCACAGTCCACAGGCCGCTTTCAGGTAGTGGGTCAAGAGCGCATCTTCCCCGGTGCCGTCCAGCCGCAGGTGTTGCCGCGCCAACTCCAGCGACACCGGAAGCGGGGCAGAAGAAGACGGCAACACAACGGTCGTAGGCATGGGAGAAGCGGTTACTTGGTTTCGGAAGGGCCTTTGGCGGGCTTGGTCTTGCGGTCTTCCGCGGGGCCGGGCTTGCCAATGATCTGCGCCTGTGGCTTTTCTTTCACGGGCACCGGGGTATCGTCGGCAATCTCCTTGACCAAGCCGGCTTTCAAGAGCAGGTTGGCGCGGGCTTCGCTGGTTTCAAACCGCATGCCCCGGAGAACGAACCCCTCCTCACCGGAGAAGGGGCTCAGTGCTTCGAGTTTCTTGCTCATCTTAAGCGGCCAACAGCGGTTTGGCCGTCTCAAACGTGCCTTTCACGAAGGCCTTGGGGTAGCCTACCTTCAGGGCAATGCGCTTCTCGATCACGATCAAGAGCAGGTTGTGCTTGGCGTCGTCTTCGTTCTGGTCGTAGATGCGCACGCTCAGGCCCGTCCGGTCGAAGAGTTGGGCACCCATTGCGAAGTCGCCTACCAGGAACTCGCCCGCGGGCATGGCCGTGTTCTCCACGATGCGCACGCCGGAAATAGACGGCAACGTGGTGCCAAACAAGGCGGCGGGCACGAGGTAGTGACCGTCTTCGCCTTTTTCGAGGTCCATGTTGGCCACGTCCACGGGGCTCAGGATGATGAGCGTAGGCAGGAAGTGTTCCACGGCCAACTGCGCCACTGCGGCGCGGAGCACGTCGAACTCGTTGGCAAACTCAGCTTTTACGCCCGCGCCGGTGAAAGCCGAGGCTTGCGTATAGACGCCTTCCAAGTGGTTGCCCGTGCCGTCGCCAAACAGGATTTCGTCGTCTTCGATGTAGTCGATGTCGGCAATGCCTTCCTGCTGAATGGTAGACATCAAAAGCGGGATGTCGTCCACGGTCTCTTCCGTGATCTTGAAGGTGTTGGCGATCTTCTTCGCGTCCAAGCGCTTGGTGATGAAGCCCAGATCCGACTGCCCTTTCAAGCCGCCTTCGCCTACCATGCCGGCGCCGCGGGTGCGGGAAGCCGTGTGTTGCAGGTACGTAGCCGAACCCGTGGCCATCTGGCCGACGTTCATGTACGAGCGGATGTGATCGCGGCGCTTCGGGTCAACGACCACACCGGGAAGCTGCGTAACCGAGGCCGGGCCGCCCAAGGTGGTCACGCTGCCCGTGGTGATGATGACCGCGGCTTTGGCGTCGAGTTCAATGCTGACCGACTTCTTGGTGCCGGGCTTTACGGCCTTGATTTCCGCAGCCTTGTCGTTGAAGGCTTTCAGGGCGGTGTTCTCGCCGTCTTCGCCGGTGGGGCCGGCCATGCGGCTGCGCTTGATTTGCGAGGCCGTTTCGTCGGCTTGGTCAGAAACCTTTTTCAAGTCCGACTTGACGCTTTCCAGCGTCTCCTTTACGCCGTCTACGGCCGTTTTGGCTTCCGTGGCGAGGGTTTTGACTTCCGATACCGCCTCTTTGGCAGCTTCTTTACCGGCTTCGACCGCAGCGGTTTTCGCTTCGGTTTTGAGGCGCTCTGCGGCCTCTTTTACTTGGATGTCGTCCATGACGGGCGGGGGATGATTAAATGAGTTGGAGAAAGGAGGTAAGCGCCTTCTCGCTGCTCGGCTCCGCCTGCTGGGAAGTGGTTTGCACCGGCTTCTCAGGCGTCAGGGGGAGTGAAATCAGTCCTTTGTAGGCAGTTTGCAGGGAGAGAGCCTCTGCCTCAAGTGCTTGGTAAGTAGAATCTTGCAGGTTGCCGGTGCGCAGGGCTTTGAAGAGCTTGTCCATGCGCTCGTTCAACGCGTCCACGCCCGACAGACGAGCGTGGGGGTCCATCGACTTGATCCCCACCAAGGGGGTTTCGGCGTTGGCGCCCCACGTCACGGAGGAAACCTCCCAGAGCTGGAGTTCCAGTAAATGCCGGACGGGGTTTTGCGGGTCGGTTTCGTCCCACTGGCTTTTGATCGTGCGAAAGCCAACGCTGTGCTCGAACAAGTCCAACGCGTAGAGCGCCAGGGCGTCGTCCCCGTCTTTGGTGTTGGCAATGACGGAGGTGCACAGCAGGCCTTTGGGGTCTTCTACCAGGTCGGTGAACTTGCCCAGGATTTGGCGGGTGTTGTGTTGCAGTAAATGCTTGATGCGGGGTTGGCGGCTGTTGGGGCCGTTTTCCTGAATCGTTTTGGTGAAGGCGCCCGGCAGGATAATGTCGCCGTCGCTGTCTTCGTTGCCAAAGGCCGACCCGTAGAACTGCACGGTGCGGCCGGTCGCGTCGATGTCCTTGAGCCCGGCGTACGGGCGGCTTTGGTGTTGCATAGGGCCAAAGCTAGAGGCCCCAGGAGGCGGGCACCGCACGGGGCGGGCGGTTCGTGTTTACGAGAAGCGCCAACCGGATACAGGGGGCACGAAAAAGCCCCGACTCGTCAGGGCCGGGGCTAAGACTACAGGAGAAAGAAGGGGTTAAGACAGCAGTCCTTGGTTTGTCAAGGCTTGCGTCAACGCTTCCTGTAGGGTGGTGGCTACGGCGTTCTCACGGCCGTCTTCGTGCATGCGCCAATCGGTATACACACTGTACTCCAAATGGGTATCGTCGCGGGCGTTGTTTTTGACAATCAGCCAACCCGCCGGCACCAAGTCAAGCAGCTGTTCTAAGGTCATTTCCATATCGTTTCTAATTCGCGCCTAGTCCCGTCAGCAGGAACACGTACAACCCCGGCGCGCAGAGCCCGCCCCCGTCTTCTAAGCCCAGCCGGCGCCACAGCCGCGGGCGGGTCAGGGCGCGGTGGGTGGTCAGGCGCAGGAGCTTGAAGGGGTAGTTAGCCAACGCGAAACGAGAGGTGTTGAATCTCTTTCTTGGTAAACGGCGTGTCCCATGCGGGGCGTTGATAGGGCAGGTAATACCCGTTGGCGTCTTTCTCCAAGGCTTTGTTTGCTTCGACTTCGGGCGCGTTGGGTTCGGGAAACTTGGCTTCCGTCAACAGCTCGCAGGCTACGTGCTCCGCATAGCCTCTGGTAGCAGCGTCGTCCTTAACCAATTCGTTTGAGACGCGCTTATCAAAGGTTATCGTTAGCCCTTGGCTGTCGGTTACGGTTATATACAGCGTAACAAGGAACCCATACGGTGGCATTGTCTTACGGGCCTCCTCTTCCTCTGCCAACAGGTGGGCAAGGTTCGGGTAGGCTTCTTGAATAGCGGCTTGTTGAGTGGCTGGCATAGGGTGTAAGTTAGGCAATCGGTTTGTAGGTTACCGTACATCTGCACTGCACGGATTCGGAAGCAGGGAGCATTGGATCGCCGGGGAACTTGGCCGAGTTTTTACATATCGCCTCCAGAATAGAAAGCTTTTAGGTCTTTTCGCACCCGCAGGAGACCGCCGCGCGGGAAGCGATCATTATTGCGGTACGAGCCAACTTGAAGCTCGCCTTGATCGTTGAGCTTGCAGTAGTCTACATACGTTCCGTTTGCACTTCGCACTTCAGGATTTAAATCGTAATGCTCGCCTTGTCCGTTCTTTTTCAAGTACGCCTCTAAGTCAGCCCAAGCAACGCAAACCCACAGGGAGTCCTCTAGCTCCTTTTCCTGTGCGTCTAGTTCGTTGATGGTGGCTTTCGCCAACTCAATTTGCAGGCGAATGCGTTTCTGCTTCTTCTTGACTTCTTCTATTTCATCATATGGGAAAGGGCGGGCTGGGAAAGGGCTTGGTGATACCATAAGGAAGACGGTCATTGGGTTAATGAATGGGCTTGTATCCGATAGCGCACCGGCAGCGGATTGATTCTGAAGGCGGGAGCATCGGGTCTCCGGGGAACTTGGCCGGAAACCCGCCGATGGTAAAAGTACTATCCAACGGCACAGCTTGTCCGTTAGCGACGGCATGACTTGATCTGGTCCGCCCATCTTTGGTAGAAATCCACAGCTTGTCCAGCTTGAGCCCCGTCGCTTTCGCGCCCATCAGGCTACCGTACGCACTGGCGCTAACTATCTCAGTTCTTACGATGCTGATTGCTCTACTCGGCGCCAACTCCGCGACCCGTTCCCGCAGCCGCTTCACCCCGGCCGGAATGCTGAGCCCTTCCTGTGCCACTTCCTGCAACGTCTGGGTCACGAGCTTACGGGTCGTATCCACCATGTCTTTGATCCGCTTGGAGGCTTCCCCGCGGGTAATGAACTGCCTGAGTCGTCCCAGCCAAGAGGTGACGACTTCCGTGGGGGCTTCGGCTTTGGTTTCGTAAGCCTGTCCCTGTGCTTTGGCGTACTGCTCCGTTAGTGCGTCGTAGTCCTGCCGGGCAAACGTGACTCCTACCTCTTGGTAGAGGCGGGTGAGCACTTCCGTGAGTTCGTCGGCCTTGACGTAGGCGGCGGCCAGTTCCGGCGACGCCCCGGCCTGATACGCCACAAGGGCCCGTTCCCCTTGCCGGATCAAGGCCCGGCGTACCCGCTTTTCGTGGGCGGGTTCCAGGGAAGTGCGCAGGGCTTCGATCTGGGCGTAGCGGTCGGCAGAAGTCATGTTAGTACGGAAACTGTGCTTTGTAGGCATCCCACCGCTTCTGCCACGCCTCTGAGGCTTCGCGGCCTTTCGAGGGGTGTGGCGGGGGCGGGGGAAGGGCAAGTGTTTTTTGCAGGAAGTAATCACTTGCCGCTTGCTTGTCCTTGAGCAACCCGGCCATGTAGTACGCCCACATACCCAACCCGGAGAGTGCGATAACGAGGAAGGCCCAAGCGAATAACTGTTGATTGGTCATGGATTGCGGTTGGTAAGGCGCTCAAATTCGCGGCCTGACAGAAGGGCTAACGGGAGGACGACCGGGGCCGGGGTAAGGAGTGGTCAAACGCCGCCCGGTCCGCCTCTCCCGCAGCATGCGCAGGCTGTAGCCCAACGTGACGCAGGAGGCAGCGATACCGGCGGTGTAGACGATGAGGGCGAGGCCGGTCATTCAGGAAGGTCTTCGCCCATTACGGTATAAGCGCCTAATAGGGCATAGCTACCGAAAGCAATAATGCCCATCATCGGCACCAAGAACAGCAGCCCTGTAGCTTGTCCGTGTTGCACAGCCTTGCAACTAGCCAGAAAGAGGGCGCGCAACGTTATGCAACAACAAAACAGGCCACTAACCGCAATCAGCCGCCCAACACAGGAGACAAACCGAACGAGCTTATACTCAAACCGGCTCATACCCCCGCGCCCGTTACGTCTTCCGCTTCCCCGGCTTGGGGTTGGCCGTCCCACTCCGGCTGTCCAATAAGTTCGACGGTGGTAAGCCGCTTGGCAAAGTGCGTAATCGCGTACGGGAAAGGCTTGTGGGTGTTTTCATCAAACCACAGCTTCAAGTCTTCGGAATACCGGCCCGTACCCGTGCCCACGGGCCGGCGGCCGGGCGTCGGGGTACCCGCTACGTCGTAGAGTTTGTTGGGCGTGGGTTGAACAGGGCCATCCACGGGGTTCCAGTCCCGGTGAATGCGCGTGAGTTCGCCCAAGGCTTTCTGCGAGGTTTGCACCTGCCCGGCCAGCAGGGCGCGGGTGGTTTCCAAGTCTTCCGAGTACATGCGCTCCTGCGTTTGCTGGGTGGCTTCTTGCAGGGCGGCGAGGGCGGCGGTCGTGAGTTTGGCAGACATAGCGTAAGGGGGTTAGAAGGTTAGTAGTCGTAGTATTTGCGCTGGTAGGTGTTGCGGATGGCGTTGTCGATGTCGGAATACTGCCGCTGGTCTTCGTCAATGGCCGCTTGCAGCTTCTTCGACCGCAGGTTTAGCAGGGTCTTGTAGCGGCTCCTTGACCCGTTGGGAAATTTGGTGTGCTCAACCAACATCCGAAGCCGCCAGTACCGCCACTTCAACAAGGGCGGTAGGGCCTTGGCGCGGGCGCGCATATTGCCGACTACCCACTCCAACAGGCGCAACGCAGACAAGGCAAGGAAGATGGATAGGGCGTTCTGTAGCATCTGTATCTAGTATTGCACTCGCGCCACTTGCAGTGTAAATGCCGGCTCGTCCCAATGGCGGAACCAAATCCCCGCGTCGTCAAACCGATAAAACCCCGACTTCTGCTCCCACGGCCCGGCTTCGATCAGGGTCCAACATTCCGGCCCCAAGAGTCGAACCAGCCGGTGCACGGTCGCGGCTTCGACCCGGTGGGAGGTGCCCGGTAGGCGTTCTACCTCCTGCATCGACACGGTGCCGTCGGGCAGCAAACCGTAGACTTCCTCCACGTAGCCGCCGCTCAACACGTGGCTTGTGAAGCCCCACGGGTGATTGTGGGGTTCGCCGGTATCAGGTTCCGTGAAGCGGTGCAGGACGCGGCCGCCGCCCAAGTGGTACTTGGTGAAGGACCCGTTCATGTGTTCGGTGCGGATCAGGTCGGGCGGCGTGGGAGAGGACTGCATAGGCTAGGATAAGGACTTAAAAAAGGCCGCAAGCAGATAGATTCCGACAACTAACACAATAGGGCCCCACAACGGAGCCGTTACCCACCACCACGACCAGTGCGCCACCGCGCCGATCTCGGCGAGTTTCAGAACCAGGAACGCCACGAACAGCAACCCCATGAGGGTAACCCCTCCCGATGATGATTTCTCTGATGCCATACCCAAAGATACCTATATTCTTGTACAAGATAAACCTATATATGATATATTTTTGTACAAGACAATCAACCCGTACCTTTGGGCATGAGCGAAACGCCCAAGAGAGCCGGTCGGCCCTTTAAAGACCCTGCCACGCACAAACGCCACCGGGCCTTCTCCCTGACGGACGCCGAATACGCCCGCTTGGAAGAATTGGCGACCGCTGCCGGGATGAAGCCGAGCAAGTACTTGGTCGTCACCCTCAAGCTCGACCAACCGGCCTAACCCCGTCTACAATACCGATGCTCGTACAAGTCCCCTAGCGGATCGGGACAGTACGCTTCCGCGCACCACTGCTGGACTTTCGACAGGGACCGCAGCCGCTGGTGCAACAGCTTTTCGGCGTCGGCCGCGAGTTGGGCTTGCGTAGGTTTGGGAGGAGGTGGGGGCAGGGGTGCTTCCATAAGGTTAGGCAGTGAGTTTCAACCAGAAGTGCCGCACGGTCAGCTTGGGGTGCCGCAGCATGAACCAGACTTTGTACCACCACGCCACCTTGATGGTGACCCATACCGAGCCGTCGTCTGTCAGTTCGCCCCCGGTGAGCGTAATACCGCGGGGCATGGGGATGGTAACCGGGTCAATGAACAGCGTAGCCATACCAGAATCAGTTGACGTGAAAGCGGCGGGTGGCTTCTTCCTGCGCGTTGAGGTAGCGGTCCCACCGTTTGTTCCATTTCTCGGCGTCGCCCAGTATCCAGAACCGCAGCCCGTTGCCCAGCAGCACCCGGACTTTCGCGCACGGGTTCTTCCAGCTTTTCAGGGGGCGCGGGGCCGTTTCCAGGGTGTAGACATCCTCCCACAGAAACGAGTACGGGGCTTCGTATTCGTTGCCGAGGTGGTCCTTCCAAATCCGCATAGCACTGGCACGCTGAAAGCTGGGCATAACGATAGGTTAGGTAAGTGCAATCATTTCAAGGATAACCGGCCCATTTCTGTGGCCTTTCGGCGACATAGTACCATTGCGCTGGCTACCGCTTCGGGGGCTTGCCGGGCTTGGGGTGGGGTTTGGGCTTGGGGTGCATGGGCATGTTCATCGGAGAGGGAGTAAGGGTGAAGAATTACATATTCATGCCAGCGTGGGGCGTCTCGCCGTGCTGTTTGAGCCAGGCTTCCAGGAACTCGATTTCGGCGGATTGGCCCTGCTTGATCTTTTTGGCGAGCTTAACCAGGTCCGGATCGTCGCCCTTGGCAATCTCTTTGTCGGCCATTTTGACGGCCATTTTGTGATGGGGCACCATGTCCTGAGCAAAGCCTACGTCCGTTTTGTTGGCCGCTTTCGTGCCCCACCCCTCGTCTCCTTCCCCCGCGCCGGGGTAGTCCGTGTAGCCGTGGCGGCGCAAGAGCTTGGCCGCCGCGGCGGGGCCACCGAGTTCGTCCAGGCTCTTGACGTGGACTAACCCCGCTGGGATCAAGTACCCGGTAAAGTTCTTGTCCGGCGTTTCGCCCAGCATTTCCACGCGCCGTTCAATGGGCAGCAAGTACATGGACATGATCCGCTCGGTCTCGGCTTTCTTGTCGGCTTGCAGCTCGGGCACGCCCGAGGTATCGACTTGCAGCCACGTTCCTTTCTCGAACATGGGGCACAGCCACCGGGAAAACTCGGGCAGAATGGCTTCCAGGTAGGGCAAGACCCCGTCCGTGTAGAAGGCTTTGCGGGCCTCTCCTACGTTGTTGTACGTCGAGGCTACCTTGTCGCCCAACAGTTCCGAGGGCACGCCCCAGTACCCGCAGATCTCGCGGAAGTTGGCTTCCCGGAACTGGATGATGTCCAGATCGACGGCCGTGGCGCCGATGGCCGTCCACTTCACGGCCTGGGTCATAATCGGAAACGAACCCCGCTTGTCGGCGCCCGTGTAGTGGGTGGCGAGCCGGTTGCGCATGTCACTGACCACGTTGGGGCCTAACTCCACCGGCCGGTTATCGACGGGCTCAAAGGAGAGAATGCCCGCCGGGCCCTGGTTTTGCATTTGGGAGACCTGCGCCGTGATCGAGGCCTGATCGGCGGTGGCTTCCCGGTTGGCGGCGACAATGCAGCCCACGCCGTAGGTTTCCCCCGGCAGGGCGTCGTGCTTGAGGTGCAGCACGTCTTCCGGTAGCAAGTCGATGGTTTCGCCGGGCTTGCTCAAGTCGGGCGTGAACACGTACTTGGTGGGCGCCTGCATCACCGTACCCCCGAGGGGTTTTACGTTCGGGGTGGGCAGAATCCAGAGTTCTGTGGGTTTGCCCGCGTTGACGCCGGAGTCCAATCGGTTGGCCCAGATGAACACGTTGCCTTGCCCGTGGTAGAGGATGCTGATCTGGCGCATGAACACCACTTGGCCCGTCAGCGGGTTGGGCTGCCAGAGCAGGTCCAGTAGTGGCGGGGAGGGCAGCAGTTCGGGCTTGCGGTCTTTCCCGGTGCGGTAGAGCAGCCAGGGCAGGGCGGCGGCTTTCTTGGCAAAGTAGCTGTTGACCTTGCCGACTTGGCCCACGAGTTGCCGGCGCAGGTGGCCGTGTTCGGGGTGGAGCCAGTTCACGCCCCCCCCGGTGTACTGGTAGTTGGGGTTGGTGCGGCCCAGGCCGTCTACTCCGGCCAGCGCTTTTTGCAGAAGGGGGCGGTCGTAGGCCGTCGGCTGGGCGGGGCGCAGGCCCAGCGTTTGCAGGGCGGAATCCAAAACAGCGGGTAAGGTCATAGGGCGTGCACCACGTAGGCGGCTTTCTGATGGTGTAAGGTGGTATAGGCGCGCCACGCCAGGGCGAGGGCACACACGCCGTCGTCGTGCAACCCCGCGGGGGCCGCGTACTGGACGCCCGTGCGGGTGTAGACGTATTCAAAGGCTTCCAACTCGTCGTAGAGCCAGCCCGAAGGAATGCCCAGGGCCGTCTGCTGAAAGGCCAGCGTCAGGCCCTCCATGAGTTGTTGCTTGCTCTGGCTGGTGAACTTAAACCCCTCGGTGCGGCGGCGCGTCTGCATGACCTCCTCCACGATGGGGTCGCCTACTCCCGTCGAGTCGATCAGGGTGGAGATGTCGGGCAGGGAGAGAATGCGGCGCTTGGTTTCGCCCCACGGGCTTTGCCAGCGGTCTAATTGACAGGTGTAGCCTTGCGCGTTGAGCCCGGCAATGACCGCGTAGTCAAAGCTCTTGGCCAGGTCGATGCCATACGCGACGGCCGGGCCGGGGGCCAGGCCAGTCGGCAGCAAGCACCGGCGCAAGTGGGTCAGGCCAAACGGGTTGCTGCCGTCCTCGGAGGGTTCGGCCAGGTAGAGTTCCCGAAAGACGGCCTCGGGCAAGTCCCGCTTCGCCTCCTCGATTTCCTCCTGTTTGAGAATCCCCGCTTCCACGGCATCATACGCCGTGATCTTGAAGTAGGCGTAGGTGCCGGTGGTGTCCTGCCGGGCTTTTTGGGCCATCTTGTAGCCCCAGTTCTTCTTGCCCTTGACGTTGCCGATGAACTTGCACTTGCCCTGGGTCGCGGTCAGGGTAGACCGCAGGGCAAACCAGGCTTCTTCCCGCGAACGGGTGAACTCGTCAAAGACGGCCGCGTACACGTCGTCCCCGTAGAGGTTGTCGGGTTTTTCGGCGGTCTTGAACCAGAGAATGGCCCCGGTAGGCAGCGTGAGCGTCAGGCTGGACTCGTTGGCCACGAAGAAGCCCGGCGTACTCACCTGCTGCTTCATGCGGGCAAACGCGATCTTGGCCTGGTTGTAGACCGGGGCGACCCACCAGAAGTTCTGACCGGGCTGACCTTGCAGGGCCTGCTCGAACAGCCAGATGATGTGGGAGGCCGTTTTCCCGGCTTTGGTGCTGGCTTCCGTCACGGTGTAGCGGGCGGGGCAGTCGAGCATCCGTTGTTGGTAGGGGGCCACCCACGGGCGGGTGTAGGTAATCTCAGCCGTCGGCATGGGCAGGTCCTCCTAAGTTGAGCGTGACCTTGATGGGGGCGCCATCCTCGTCGCCGCCGTGCTCGTGCTTGTCCTTCTGGCCCAAACGTTGTTTGCCCAGCCAGATGAGCATGCCTAAGTTGCCCTTCATGGCGAGGTTCATCTGTTGCTCCAGGAGCAGGGTTTCGCCGTCGGCTTTCTTTTCCGCGGAATAGGCGGAGAAATCGGTTTTATGATCGCGCTTGCAGTTGTCGTAGAGGGTCTCGGGATGGATGCCCAGACGGGCCGCAATCTGCACCCCCGTACACCCGGCCTTCAGCAAGCGGTCTACGGTTTTCCAGTCGATGACAGTGGCAGAGCGGGCCATAGGATTAGGTACTGGCAAAAGTGAGCGCCGGGGTCGGTATCGAACCGCCAGCCTCCCCGATGGTATCGGGGCGCTCATCCGTTTGAGCTTCCGGCGCTGGTGTTGGTGTTGGTTTGCGTTCTGAAATAGGCACGTTCTGGCCCTTGTACATGCCCGCGCCCATTTCATCAATGCGGGAATAAGGAAGCACCGGCACCGTGAGGCGGGCCGATTTGTCAAGTAGGTAGATATAGCGGAGCTGGAAGCCGGGAATGGGCTTGGCCCCTAGCTGCGTCCATTGGGTGCGGGTGCGAACCTTCAGCGGTAGGTCCATTGCGGCGCACACCTCCTTTAGCTCTTTCGAGTTAGTGTCAGATTCAAACGTCATGGCCGCGATGCGGTGCCCCGTGGGGAACTCATAAAGCGAGCCGTTGGGGCTAACCTTAGTGAGGGCAAAGCCGGCAGCGCGGTATATCGTCCCGTCGCCACATTGCGCCCCATCGGCAAAGGATAACACCCACTTGATATGAGGGCAATGCTTGCGCAGCAGCCGAAGGGCTACGGCAATACACCGACTCTCGCTGTTGCGCGGCAGGTAGTTGTCGAAGGCCATCCGGTTCAACTCCACCATTTCATTCCAGCCCGTGCCTTCCACTAGGCCAAGGACCTTGCTTTTATCCATCGGGGGGCCGAATGACATTACCCCATGCAACTTGCCCGCGAGGAAGGCCCCGAAGTGCAACTGCGGGTTATTAACAACCTTCCCGCTGTAATGGTGACGGCGCACGAAGGCAATGGCACTTTTGGTGTCAATCCGCTCCACGCGTATGTCCTTTACATTAATCTCCATTGCGGGCGCTCAGGTACTCTGCGATAATCGCCGCAAGGGCGTTGCCGTTGCTGTTATCATTGCCCGTCCCTTCAAAATCGGCGGGCTCTTCGGCCTTGGCTAGTTGGATAGCCGTTTCTACTTCCTGCTTTTGCAGGTCGGTGAGGATAAAAGTGATTTGCCCGAACCCTGGCTTCTCACCGTCGGGCAGGGCTATATCATCCAATAGTTCCGGCTCGATGTCTGCCCATTCCTTCGGCACATCCACGCCCCATTCGTTCAGGGTAGCCGCATCGGGCCAATCGCCGGACGAGAGCGTATCCCAATCCCACGCGCCAAAGGAGCCGTTGTCTTTAATCACGAACTCGCGCTTCTGCTCTTCCGTCAATCCCAAGGCCCGCGTAATGGGCACCTCAGTGTGCTTCAGGTGCAAGAGTGCATGTAAACGCATGTTGCCACCCAAGACCACGCCGTCTTCGTCCACGACCAAGGGCCGCAGGTGCAGCATCTCGGGAAACTCCTGCAAGGACTTCACGAGTTGGGCAAAGCGGTCGTCTTTGATCAGACGGGGGTTGTGGTCGTTGAGCTTGACCTGCTCAATGGGGACGAGTTCGGCTGCCATACTCTCCAAAGCTACTCCCGACCCAGCCCGCGGCAGAGGAGGCCCCGCCGAAACGTGTTTACGAGAAGCGCCGCCTGGGGGGCTGGGCAAACCGGAACTGGCCTTTGGCCGCGTCGGGCTGGTCGGGCAACAGGGAGAGTTTGACCGTGGAGCGCACGTCGAGCTTTTGCGCCCCGTGCTGGTTTTTGCCCGGCCCCACCAGGAATTGGCGGCTCACGTGGGCGTTGGTGGTGAAGACCGGCCGGGTGTGGCGCGTGTGGGTCAGGGGGGAGCCGACGTTGGGCTGGGTATCCAGGACCCAGTACGGGCGGCCTTTGGCGGGTTGAAGCAAGTCCAGGGTCGTGCCGTGCTTGACCAAGGGCAGACCGGCGAGTTTCAGTTGGGCGTCGAGGTAGAGCAACAAAGCCGTCGTCAGATACACGCGGCGGGTCAGGGAGACGGACAGGGTAGCGTCGGACGGGGGCAGCACCGGGGCCGGGGGCACTTCCACCACGCGGGCGGGCTGGGGTTGGGGGGTGAAGAAGGAGCGGGGCGCCCCGTGGAACGCGTTAGGATCGAGCATAGAGGGCGGCTTAGGTCTGGCTAAAATACAAACTTCTTCCCAACTTCACAAGTATAATTCGTTGATTATCAAGGTTTTATGTGTTATTCTTTTGCCGACGGTGGGGAAACAACTCGTTCGGGTCTTCCCCTCGTAAGTAGGCATACTCGTCTTCCTTCAAGCGGATCTTGGCCTCCCACAACAAGCTTTCCTGCCGGCGCTGAACGATCATGCGCTTGGTCTTCTGCCATTCGCTGTAGAGGTAGGACAGGCAGACCATCTGGCCCAGAATCACGGTGCCGAATACGGCGTAGAACGTAGCGTCGCTCATAACTTGGTTGAAGTGGTTTGCCGCTGCATCTGCCGTTCCCGTGCTACCTGCTGCTGGTCTAACCGTCGTTGCCGGGCTTGGTAGAGCACAATGCAGACAAGCAGGAACAGGGCTACGTTGTAGCAGGCGTGGCAGAGGAAGTCGAGGTCGTGGGTCATACTTGGGGCTGTAGTGTGGCTTGGAAGGATCTGATTTCCACTTCGTCGTCTAGGTCGTAGTATTCGCAGAGCAACGTTCCAATGGCGGCATCAGCGGCCTTGCCGTAGGTAGCAGTCAGGCGGTCGCGTAGGTGCGTGATTTCTTCCTTGCGGGTCAGTAATTGCTCCAGCGTCCAAGTTTTGAGCTGCGAGTAGTGAAAGGCTGCGTAGGCTTCCGCTAGCTCGTCCTCTATTTCTTCCAAGGCTTTCATATCGGTTGGGGTTAGGGCTGCTGTCGGTTCTGCTGTAACTCGGCGGCGAGGGTATCGAGGCGGTGGGCTTCTTCGGGGGTAAGACCGGCGTAGCGGCGTACCTGGAGCTGGTCGGTGTCCTGTCCGGCGTAGCGTTTCAGGGGAGGGGGAGCGGGGTTGCCGTGGTCTTTGGGCAGATACCGGCGTTCTTGCGGGGTTTTAGGCGGCGCAGGCGACGTTCGGGCGGTGGGTGGTGTCTTTCCCTTCGGCTTGGCTCCCAGGGCTTCTAGCTGGGCTTTGTAGGCGTCGGTCATGGAGCTTCAGTATTCAGGAAAGCATCGAGCACATGGTAAAGGGTGCTATAGGTTCGACTGTCTAGCAAGTACACGTAGCGCCACTTTTGGTAGAGGGATGGGATTTCTGATTGGCCGGTTTGTTCTCGGCAACTTCCGCCAATAGCTCCGGTATCGAAGTCTTTGTGCAAGACCCATTCTTTCTTGGCCACGCGGGCAATCAAGGCAAGAGCCTGATAGTCATCATCGAAAGAATGGCCTAAGTCTTCGTTGGTAAACAGGAGTCGAATGGGTTCTTGGCTCATAGCAGAAATAAAAAGGAGAGGAAGGGGCAGTGGTTAGTAGGGAAGGTCAAGGTCCATGTCCAGCACCCGTTGCCAGATTTTGGGGCGGTTGGCGGTTTCCAACACTTCTTTCTGTAGCTGCTTGCGGTGCCAGCCTTGCAAGCGGTGCCATACCCGCACCACTTCAAGGGCAACGGTCAAAGGGGCCGTGGTTTCGGGCCTGTTCAGGGCGTAGCGCACGGCAAAGCACAGGCAGTCGGCTTCGGCGTTGGAGAGGCAGTCTGGATTGGGCGTATCTTGAAGTAATTGCCGGGCATCCTCTACAGTCAGCCCATCAGAGGCCAACAAGCCTTCTAGTTGGGCAAGCGAGTAAAAGTCTTGGGTGCGAATAGGCTTGTTCATATCAGAAGGGAGCGTTAGTAGGCTAAAAATCAGAGGGTGGTTAGACAGCACGGCCGGGTCGGTCCGCGTAGCCGATGGCATCGAGTTGCGCAAGCAGGTCGGCCTCGGAGTCAAAGCGCAGGGCCGCGTAGTGGGTCGGCCCTTGGTCGGGATACGCGGCCAAGGGCTGTTGGCAGATGGCAATACCGCTGCTATAGAGGTCCAGCACCCGGCCCTGTTCGCTCCAATCCTCGCAGGACCAGACGTGGGCATGAGGATAGATGGCCCCGGCGCAGACAAAGAAGTCGCGTACCAACAGCGCCATCCGTAGTTCTTGGCTGGGAGTGAAGTTCATGGCTTAAAGGGGAGCGTTAGTAGGCTTGGGGGTAGATTCAAAGTCAGAAGGCGGGAAGGTGTTGGGTGCCCGCACGATGGCTTTTGGGCGTTCGTAGACTAGTTCCGGCGCGTAGATGGCTTGCACCAACGGATCATCTAAGGGGCTCACGCCGTTGAACTTATAGCGGGCCGTGCGCCAATCGTATTCAATCGCCACGTCAGGGTTTTCGGTGTCTTCCCCGATGCTGCCGGGCAAGCCGACGAGCTTGTTGCTCTTGACTTTGTGGATGTAGATAGCGACCCGCGGGTCGTTTTTGCGCTCGTGTCGAAAGGGGCGGTACACGGCTCCGATGACGTGCGGCATGTTCTCCCACATCTGCCCGCCCGAAATGCTCGTGCCGTCGGGTACGGGCCGCTTCTGCCCAAACCGCATGCCTTCCAACCGCTTCGGATGGGCTGTCATGGTCAGGCTTTGCTTGGTGTCCACCGTCCACGACGTGCAAATATCCAGCATGGCCCCGGCGTAGGATTCGATGCCGCCCATCTTGTTCATGCGGCTGTGGTCGAGCTTGTTGTATGGGTCAATTACCGAATGCTCCGTGCCGTACTTGGCAATGGCCGCCTCGAAGTAGCTGAGCAGGTGCTCCAAGGTCTTGCCCTGCCCTTTCTGCGGATACACCACGTAGAAGTGCTCCCGAATGAACTCCATTGCCCGTTGGTAGTATTTCATGGGAATGAAGTTCTGCCATGTCGGGTCGGGGCTCATGCCGGTTAAGGAGTGAATGAGCGAGTCGTATACTTCGTTGGCGGGCATGTCTTCGGGCGGGTAGATCGCCGTTTTCTTGCCCGCGAACACAGCCCGCAGCAGCAGCAGTTGGCGCACGAGTTCCGACTTGCCTTCCCCCGGCCAGCCGGTGAACACGTTGAAGTATTCCTTTTTCCAGGTGAAGTGCGGGTCAAGCTCCTTGATGTGGGTGGTTTCCCCGCGCTCCTTGCCGATGCGGTGTTGCAGCTGCATCAAGGCCCAGGCCGCGTCGTCTAGCGGCTGAATGGCCGACAGCGGGGAAAGCCCGCCTTCGTGTAACTTGACCGCAGGCTTGGGTTGGGCGGCGGTTTTGGGGTTGATTAAGGCCTCGAAGTCCATTAGGCGGCTTTGTTTTGTTGATCGATGCCCCGGCGCACGTACTGTTGGAAGGTTTCGGCCAAGTCCTCGAATTGCTTGGCCCATTGCTTGGCTTGCCGCTCGGCTTCGTCGGCTTTCTGTTTCAGCGCCCGGCAGCGTTGGTCCTGCAACTGAATCATGGCCCAGCGGCTCTCCGACTCCGACTCGTATTGGTCGAAAATCTGCTTATAGGCTTGCGCGAAGGCCACAATGGTTTCGATTTCCCGCTCGATAGCCTGCACGGCCTTGTAGTCGGCTTCGCTCACGTCTTCTTTGCCGCGCAATTCCTCAATGCGTTCCTGTTTGCGGTGCAGCAGGCGGGCAAGTTTCTTGGCCTCGTCTTCGCCAAAGGCTTTGAGGACCGTTAAGGCTTCGGGGTCGTAGGGACGCACGGTGGGCATAGCGTTAGCCGTTTATCTGGTGAGCTTTGGAAGCATACCCTTGCATGCGATCGGCAAACGCCTGTTGGCGCTGTCGTTCTTGCTGGGTGATAAAGTCTTGGTTGTAGTCGGCTTGGGTAGGCAAGGCGTCGGGGTGTTGGGGTGCGGCGCCGATCGGGTGTTCGCTGGGCAGCATGAGCTTTTCAGCCAGCTTGTCGTTGTTGAGGTAGGTGGTGATGTACTTGCGGAAGGTGCGGGCCGGGGCCAGCATGTTCTTGTCGCGTACATCGGCTAGAATCTGCCGGCGGTAGTGTTCGTGATCGACGTAGGCGTAGCCAATGTCTTTGAGCACGGAGGCGAACACGGTCGGCTCGAAAATCCGACATTCATCGGCCGGCACGGCGTCGGGGTCTTGCTCGGCAAACGAGATTACTTTGGCGGGCGTCTGGCTTTTAGAGGGGGTGGGTTCTGCCTGTTCGGCGGCAGGTTCTTCCTGGCTGGCCGGCGAAGACGTCCCTTCTTCTTTCTTCTCTATTGTATTGTTATGTACTGTGCTTAGAAAAGTGGCAGGGTCGTTTAAGGGTGGCTTAAGGGTGGCTTCAAGCTCCCTTTGCTTTTGGGCAAGGGCGGCTGCGTCTTTTAGGGCTTTTTTGCGTTCCACACCCCGTTTTCCGGCTTCTGACAGGGCGGCTTTCTTCTCGTCCCACTGGCTCATGCGGCGGCGCAGAGAAGGGGAGAAAAAGTAAGCCGACTCCTGTTCCAGCGCAAACAAGCCGTGCTGACAGGACAGGGTAATGATGCCCGTCAACAATGGCTTTAAAACACCCATGCCGGCAGCCAGACCGCCCAACGTAGCCATGCTCAAACGGTAGTCGGGGGCGTCGCGCATCTTCTCTACCAAGGCCCAATACAAGCCGTAGCCTTCCCACCCGTATTCCGCCCGCAGTTCCAACACGCGCTCGTCGTGCTGGGCATTGCTGTCGTGCTGAAACCAATAGGCGTCTTTCACAGTAGATTCCATTGTTACTTACTTCAAAGATATTACCTTTACAGTAAACTTCAAACCTTTCAAGTGAAAAGTTTACCTTCGCGGGGTCAAGCACCCCATCCCATGCCGATAGTCGATACCGATCGCCTTCAATCCGTCGCCCGTTACGCCCGCAACTATCCCGGCCGGAAGAAGACCGGCGTGGCGGTGGGCTACATTTACCAGTTGATCAAAGAGGGCAAGCTGGAGCACGTAGAAATCGACGGCATTTACTTCATCGTCCTTCCTTCCCCCACCACCTAAGTAGCGGGGGAGAGGGGGCTAGGAGAGGGGAACGGCAGCGGTCACCTTGCATTCAGTCGAGCCAAACCCGCCCGTGCCCCGCACCGAATCCGAGAGGCTGTCCACGGCTTCAAACAGCACCTGCGGCACCCGCTGGAACTGGATTTGGCCGATGCGGTCGCCTATCTTATAGGTGTTGAAGCCGGGCTGTAACTCGGTTTTCGTCAACGTGGGTTGCCCGCACACCCATCCTCCCACGGGCACTTCGCGCGCGATGGCAGTGCGGTAAAAGCGGGCTTTCCATTCGCCCCGATACCCGGCGTCGATGATGGCGACCCCGTTTTTGAGCATCAAGGAGTAGTTGCTGACCGAGGAACGGGCGTAGAACAGCCCCTGCCAGCCTTCGGGGAATTCCGTGGCAAAGCCTAGTCCGTACTCGATGTAGTCTTCCGTTACGTTCCGGCTAACCGCTACCACGTCAAAACAGGCATCCAGTGGGTTGGCTTTGTGGGGGAGTACTGCGTCGGGGTGCAGGAGTTGAATCTTGACCGTGCAATCCACGGCCCTTGTGATGTCGCGTTCCATTAGGCAGCCGCTAAGCGTTGGAGGTGGGAGACGGATTCGATCACGAGGCGCGGCATCCCAGGACGCGTGTTTTTCTCGTACCACTTCCATTCAAGGGAGGACGGGCCTTGCTCTTTCAGGAACTCGGCAATCTTGGCGCGGGCGGGCTTGGTTTTGTAGACTTCCTTGAGTCCCATCGCCACCCGTTTGGGCGCTCTATGGTCGGGCTTGGCTACCACGGGTTTGGGAGTGGGTTTGGGCTTGGCTACCATCACTTTCGCGGGCTTTGGAGGTTTGGCTACTTTGGCAGGTTTGGGCTGGGCTTTGCCCCGTGCCACGCGCTCGCGGATGGCCTGGTTGCCGACGCGGCCGGCGGCCGACAGGGTTTCTTTGGTCTTGTAGAGGCCGATCTTGCCGGCTTTGCGCACCAAGGATGCCTCGCTGCGGCCGGGGAAGTGTTCGAGCAGCGTGGCCGTAGCGGCGTGGGGGTAGAGGTCGGTAAAGCGGGCGAGTTCTTCGGGCGCCCAGGTGTTGACAGTGGTAGGTAAATTCATATCCAAAGGAAAGATTAGCGGGGAGTGGAAAGCCGGATGGCGTCAAGTTCGAGCTTGGCCAGGTTGATACCCGTTTGCACGAGCTTGCTGACTTGCTCGGCCTGCCCGATGTAGTCCGCGTCTTCTTGTACTTTGTCCAGAGCCAGCATCAGGGCGTCCTGCATCTTTTGCAGCTTGGAAGGCGCTGACACGCTCGCGGCGACGGGCAAGGATTCATTCTGACTGCCTTCCAGCGGCAGGAAGATGTCCAGGAAGGCGGGCATCTGGTCGGGGTGTTTGTCGTAGTCGCGGCCCGTGGTTTTGATCTTGACCGAGCCGTTGGCTTCCTTGAAAGAGAGGATGGTGGTTTCTTCCCCGTTGCGCAGGTAGGTCTTGCCGACCATCAGCGCGAGTTTATTTTTCCAATTCATGGCGGATCGTGCGGTTGAGGGTGATGCGTAAGCGTTGGGTTTCGATGAGATGGGGAAGGGCCGCTACGTGGGGCCGTAGTTCGGGCTTGCCTTTGGTCAGGGTGCCGACTACGTAGGCATCGCTCAAGAGCAGGCTGGCTCGGTGCTCGCCGTGAATGGCGTTGCGGGCGGCGTTCTCCTGGCGGGTAACCAGCTCCCAGTTCTCGGGTTGGTCGTTTAAGGTGTTGCCGTCCCGGCAGCGCAGCACATGCCCTTTGGGAATCGGGCCGTTTGCTTGTTCAAAGTTGTAGCGATGGCTGAGCACCCAGCGGGCTTTGCCCATGCGCCGGTACTTGTAGGGCGGGTCACCGTCGTTCTTCTGCCGAACCGTAACAATGCCATCATAATAGCCAACGGCGTTGTGAGGGGTGTTGCCTTTGGGAAAGTGTCCTTTCTCGGAGCCCGGTGCGGCCCACCCTTTCAGTCCTTTGTTCCACGGCACTATTCCTTTCCGAAAGCGCGTGTGGCTTACCCCTCCTTTCTTCAGGCCGTTGCGCTGCACGTAGAGCTTGATGCTCTGCTGGGTGCGGCCCAACGCCAGGGCAATCTCGGCGCTGTTCTGCGTTTCGTAGTGGGTGGCGATGTAAGCCCGTTCGGCTTCCGTAAACATGCGGCGCGTCATTGTGGTAGGATTTCAAGTTGACCCCGCGTAAAGGATTCGGCAATGCGTCTTTTTAAGGGCGGCCCGAATCCCGACGGGTGGGGTACTTCGGTTAAGGCGATGGTGTAGAGTCCTTCGGCACTGGGGCCGTTGGCGACTGACCCCGTGCGGTGGCGGTGCTTGCCGGAAATGACCCGCACGGGGGTTTGACGAGAGAGATCAGTCATGAGCGGGTAAGCGGTTGGTTTTCAGAATCTGCCGACGCAAGCGGCTGAGTTGCCCGAAGGTGGCCACCGAGGCGGCCCGCCAACTGGCTTCGTTTTGGCTTTTTGCTTCCTGTTTCACGCGGGCCAGAACGCGGTCTAGCAGGGGTTTTTCGGGCTTGGGAAACCGGCGCAGCGAGCCCGGTATCTGGCTGGAGTAGGAGGGCTTGCTCATTGCGCGTCGGGGGATTTAACGCGGACTGTTTGCATCTCTGGCCGCCCGGTTTTGCGCCAAAAGAAATTCATGCACACAATCCGGTTGCATACTTTGCAAATGCGCTCCGTGCCTCGGCTTTCCGAAGTATAAAGCCGAGTGTTGTCAGGCGTGTACTCGTGGCCATAGCGGCAATGCGTCTTTTTCTGATTGCCAGTTCGGCGCTTGGCGGCCATGTCCTTGGCGTTGTCTTTCGGCGTTCCAATAAAAAGGTGAGCCGGATTTACGCAGGCGGGCGTGTCGCAACGGTGGCACACAAACATGCCGGGCGGGATAGGTTCATTGGCTAGTTCGAAGCTGAACCGATGAGCGGTTATGCTCTCCCCATTGGCATAAAACGCACCGTACCCAGCTGCTTGTTTGCCGCTTGTCCACAGCCAGCAGTCGTCTGTCTTTTGGACTTTTGTCCAGAATCTTTCCTCGGCCGTCATAACACCTATTCTTGTGAGGGTGCAGCTTTCCAATCGAACCCGCCGTTGTCGTTGCGGCGCAGGAAGTAAGTGTTGGCGTCGGCCTTGGTCTTGCCGAAAGTCAGGTCAGCCCGGCATGCCTCGCACTTGATGCTCACGTACTTAAAGCCCTGTGCCACACGGGCCGTCAGGCGCAGGTTGTCGGAGTTGCACAGGCCACAAAAGGGCACGTCGGGGAAGCTCAGGTGCTCACTTTCCATGACGGCTTCGTGCAAGTCAGCGCCTTCTACAACGAATGGGTAGGAACGCTTGCCGATTTTCTTGGTGATGAACAGTTGCATGGTCGTCTTATTTGAAGTAGGAGATAGCCTCACCGATAGCCCAGAAAATCAGGCTGCCAGCCAGCAGGCGTAAGGCGGTGTAGAGAAGCCCTTCCGACAGACCCGGTGCCGGGGCAGGCTCCAGGGTGCGGTCGGCCTGCATGTGGTTGTAGCAGCCGTGGTAATCCGGCTCGGGACGGGCAATGGTTCTAGTAGGAGTGAAGTGGTTCATGGTTATTCTTCGTCTTCAGGGCCAGTTAATTGCGATTCGCTCAGGTGTGAAATGGTCATAGCCATTACCTCTGGCGGAAAATTCTCCGGTTCTACCCGCAGGATTACTGTGCCCGCTGGCAAGCAGTGTTCGGGGTATCCGTCCTGCACATCTGCCATATGCAGCTCTTCGTAATAGTCATCGAAAAGGGCAAAGGGGGCTTCGAGTACATCCAGCGTCTGAACGGTGCCGCTGTAGTTGTCCATCCAGAAGATGGCGCGTTGTTGTAATTGCTCAGGCGAGAGCGTTTGCAGGGTATTTAATACATCTTGCCAGGTAGGCTCTTTAATCGTTGGCATAGCGAATAGAAGGAGAGGGTGAATGAATCTGACTATTGCTCGGAGGCGGGGGAAGTCCCACGGCTCGCTTAGGACGCGGCATGGAGTTGGCGGATGCGGGTAAGCAGATCGGACAACCTGCAGCGGAGGGAGACGACGGGGCCGACCTTCATGGATGGGGAGGGGTTGGAAGTGGCTGCCATCCAATGACCTCATCGTCCCAGATGCGCTTCAGGTTGAAGTCTTTCCACTCGTCGTTCATGTCACACCAGAAGCCCATCTCTGGCAGTTCGCGCCCTTCGCGGGCAATCAGGACTGGCGTTAGAATCTGGGTGTCGTCTTCCCATGTCGAACGCGGGCCTTTGTTCGGGTCAAGCCATGCTTCCTTCGCGGCCAAGGCAGCCCGGAGGCGGTCTATCGTGCCGGTTATGCGCAAGGCCGCCTTGCTGCTGACGTATACACCCTCATGGGTTTCCGCATTTGCACGAAAGGCATTCAATACCGCTTCGGCGCGTTCTATCTCTGTTTTTTCTTGCATCTTTGTACTTGTTAGTGTTGAATTGAATGGCCGCGGGACTCGTACCCCCGCGGCTGTTTGCGTTTAGGAAAGCCAGCAGTAGAGCAGCGCCCCCGCCGACACGACCAGCGCCACCGTTACCAGCGCCAGGGCCGCGACCAGCAGCCCGTCGGACAAGCCGGGCGCTTCTTGCGGGAAGGGCCGGTACTCGTAATCGAACTCGTACTCAGGGGTGTAGTCGTGCATGGCGAGAGCTGGTAGAGGGTGAGAAATAGGATTAAGCGGGTTGGGTCAGCAGGTAGCGCAGCCGGTTCAGGAGGTCTTGCAGCTTGGCGGCGTTTCGGCAGTGCTGGGTCGTGTAGCGCAGGGCGGCCAGCTTCTTGTCTTTCTGGAAAGCCCCCGGTGTGTTGAGCGCTTCCGTGATGTCTTTGAGCAGCTTGACGGTATCGGGCATAGCTAGAAGGCCAGGGTTTCTTCTTTCTTCTGGTAGAGGGCGTCCAAGTGCGTTTGCAGTCCATCGAGTACCCGGTAGCCGCAGCCGCCGGAAATAGCAATCGGGTGGGGCTGCATCTGCACGTTGAGAAAGTAGGACTCGCTCTCCTCGTCGCGGGCCGCAATGGAGACCGACAAGGTGAAGGCGGGCAGTTGAAAGCCGGCAAGGATGCGGCTGGCTTCGTGGCGGAATTCGCTGGCGTAGAGCATGGCAGTTAGCGGTTTAAAAGGTGTTCGCGTACTGCCTGCCACTCGTGGTTGCGGTAGGCTGAATCCACGTAGAGGTGCATTGGCCCGTAGCGGTGCTCGTTGCGTTTCATGAACTCGCGGGCGGCCTCTTCCGTGAAAAAGGACTGGATATGCTCATCCCGCTCCGCGTAGCCTACGCGACGGTAGTTGGCGGTTTCGTCGGTGCCGTCGCGCTGGTAGCGGGCTTCCAGCAGGTTAATCGTCCCTTGTGCGGCTTCTTCACCTTCTTCGATATTAATCCAAGTAGTTTGCGGTGCGTATTCAAAGCTGAGCCCGTAAATGCGCTCCTTGCGGCGCACGAGGTATTGCGGGTCGCTGGTAATGTGCCAGTTGCTCTGCGTGCGAACGCGGTGGCTTATGGCGTCAATGGAATTCTCTAATAGTGCTGTCGTTGCCATAGTCTTAAGTAGTTACAGGTTCAGGGGATTCAAACCACGCTTCCGCAATCACATGGTAGCGGGCGGCTTGGTCGTCGGTCAGGGAGAGGGCGCGGGCGGCCCGGCGTTCTTGGGTGGCAGCGATATCCGCTTGAAAGGCTTGTTCGCGCAGCTTGCCGACGGCTTGCAGGGCGCTGCTGTGATCCGGCGCATGCAGCACCGCGTCAAAAGCATCTAGCAGGGCGAGGTAGCGGGTGGTTTCGGGGCTGGTCATGGCTTAGCAGACTCGTAAAGCGTGGGCGTGTAACTGTTGGTGGCGTTCCAGCACGGCCCCGGCTTCGTCCTGTAAATCCAGGTGCGGGTACTGGACTTGCACCACCACGCAGATGGTTTTCACTTCATCAGTCGGACGGGCCCAGGCGTTGAGGCGGGTCAGCACGGAGGTCAGCAGGCGCATTTCCGAAAGGTTGATGCGCCACTTGGGCCGGGCCGTGGAGGTGGTCAGCCACATCGGGGGCTGGGCGGGGGAAGCGGTCGTTGTGAGAGGTTCCATATCTTTGTCGTTGAAAGTGGTTTGAGTAGGGCCGCTACCGTTTGCACCGGTAGCGGCTTTTTGTTTAGCGGTTGACGTAATCGTCGTAATCCTCTTCGTCGTTGGGCCAATGGCTGTCGTCGTCGTCATCTACTGGAGCCGACGCCAACTGCTTGAGTTGTTGGATTTCGGGCATGTAGACGTTGATTGGGTTTACCACCATGCGCTTCGCTGCTATCGTGGCAACCTCTTCCGAAACCGGCGTCAGGCAGTAGATGGAAGAAGCGCCGTAGAAGCGCGTGAATTCAGGGTGCTTGTCGTTGGAGGGCACATCCACCCGCAGCAAGGGGGCGCCAGCAATGACGGTTTCGCTCACTTTGCCAGCGAGCTTGACATGGCCCATAATTTCGAGTATGGCCCAGGCTTCAAACTTTTCGGGGGTATCCATGGGGTAGCTAGGGTTAGGGAGTGATAGAAGAGGTATGGTTGGGGCTTTCAACAAATGTAGTGGTCAAATATACAACGTTTGTTGATAATGTCAAGCGATTAATCAACAAACGTAGAAAATATAATCACGAAGAAAGGCGCCGGTTGTCTGTAATGAGTTTGGCCACTTCCTGCGCCACCTGATTGCACGTCCGTTCACACTGCAACACGCCGTAATCCCGTTGTTCTTCAATGCGTTCGGCCGACAATAGCTCGGTCAGGCTTACCGCTCCCAACTGCAAGGCGCTCATGTGGTCACGTACACTCGCGCCTTCGGGCAAGCCGTAGTTCTTCTTAATTACGTCGGTTCCCCCGCCAAACAGCGGCGTATAGATTGCGCGGGTGCAATCCCCAAATCCCGAACCACGTACCCCATTCTGTTCCAGCCGCCGCGTGAACAGCTTGCGGCTGCCGACGCCTTCGTTGCGCTGCACAATGGCTTCCGTTGGGCGGCCTAGCCTTTGCAGGCGCTTGGTGCGGGCCTGCTCGGCCCGTAGCGGTGCTTCCTTGGCTTTTTGAATAAGGGCAGGCACTTGTTTGTCCAACCAGTACGCTAGCTCGGGCGAAATCCACCGGCCGAACAATACCGCTAGTTCAGGATGCAGAAAAGTACCCGAGTCGTAGCGGCCCCGGCGCGCTGCTTTTAATTCCGTGATATCTACGGAATTAGATTTGGCTACCACCGTAGCATATTCTAAGTAGGTCGCGCTGCGCAGAAAGTTGTCAAGGCCTTCCTTGCCCAAGTCGCGCACGGTAGCAGTGGCATTAATCCACCCATCTGCGGAAAACTGAATGCCGGTGCCGTTAAAGTCGAGGGTTTTGAGTTTGTTGTTCATAACTAGAATAAGCTGGGGTGTTTAACTTGAAACTGTTGGTAGTACTCAGGGGCCAGCTCCTGCATGATCTCCATTTTCAACTTCCACACGTCGGGAAACATCAACTTGAAGCGTTCCTTGACACCCAGGAACTGGTGTAGCTCCCGTGCCCGCACTACTTTATTTCCTAAGTCGGTGGTGTAGACGGGCAGTAGCTCGTCTTTGAATAGGGTCAGGTTCATAGTGACTTGTTTTAAATACCCCTTATCTGGGTGGTTTAAGAATTCAAGGCCGATTGCCTTCTCAAATGGTCATTCTCCCGGCTCAATTCCTCGCAGTAGGCTATCCCTTCTTGCAGGTCCTGCCTCATTTCTTCCAACGCATCGGCTACAGCCATTGTGGCAGCGGCTATTGTGCAAGTGCCAGATAGCAAAGGTGCGCCGGTGCCCGTGCACTCCCATGCGGCGTTGCGCGCAATGGCTTCGCGGACGTAATCAGTGGCTTCTTTCATGCTTTCCGGTTTAATTTTCTAGCCGACCCTGGCCAATTGCCCCTTACACTGCCCACAATGCGCCACACAGGGGCCGAACTCGTTCTGGCACGTGCCGTCCTGCGGTGAGGTGTCCAGTATTACCATGTGTTGTGAAGGGGGCAAGTCCCCCAAGGCCCGCAACAAACGGTTGCCCTCGTTGTGGTCGCCCGCTTTGTGAAAGTTTTCAGCTAAGAGCCTAGCTACGTCTAGCACGCGGGCGGTGTCGCCTTCTTGCGCGGCGCGAATCATGCTACAAATTTCAGTAATCATCTTTTAAGGGCGTAACAAGTAGGTAATTAAGAGGGACATGGCAGATAGCGAAACCAATATTTCCAGTTCGTAACCCCGGCTCAAAAACCGGGCGCCTTCGAGGATGCGTTGAAAAGTGTTCATGCTTAACCCCTGGCTTGAGAGAGCAGGTATTTTACCCTCGCCTTGCATTCACGCCGGGCATCGGCCATTGCCAGTTTTTGAGGGCCTTCAATGCGAACCGTGCACAGGCACCGCGAAAACATGAAGCATTTGACGATGGCATGCCCGTCTAGGTAGTATTCTGAGTACATGAGCTTTATGGCTTACAGGTTGTGTTTGACTTTAAACTGTTCGTAATAAGCAGGCTCTAACTCCTGTATGATCTGCATCTTCTCTTTCCACACGGCCGGGAACATCAGTTTGAAATTGGCCTTATCGTGCTCCCATATTGCGTGATCCGTCTGACAGAGCACGATGATGTTTCGGGTGTTTCTAGCGTGCTCTGGAAAGGCTTTTTGCGTCAATACATGCGAGGGAGTGAGTCGTTGAGAAGTGCCACAGCAGGCGCACCGGCTTTGCTGTTTCTTGACTTCTGCATACCCTTTGGCCCGGTCTTTCAAGGCAGCGGCCCGTTTGACGGATATTTGGGCTATTGGCTTGCGCTCCTTGACTAGCACGGACCTTTCGCCTTTTATTCGTTCCCGGTTATGGGTAGCACAGAGACCCAAATCGCGGTTCTCAACCTTGTTGGAGCCGCATATTGTGCAGCTAGCCATTGCTGTTCATGGGACGCGTGTAGTACACTTTGTAGACCATGTTCAACCAGAAGTAATCTACCTGCGTCACCACCCATATGCCGGGCTTTAACACAGCCGAATGTGTACACCGTTGCGGCCAGATGTAGCAGTAAAATTCCTTCCACGGGCGAAAGAAGAAGGTCCGATTAACCGGTACACCCCACGATTGGGTTAAGTCGAAGTAGCGTTTTAGAAATCGTTTCATAAGGCTTATTTCAAGGCTTTGAGGCGTCGGACAAACTCGTCAGCTCCTAGTGTTGCGATGGACTGCATCAGCAGTTCCCGTGCTTGGGCGTTGGCGGCTAATTGTTCGGGCGTATAGTGCGGGGTGTAGGTAAACTCCCCCTTGCCCATCTTCTTTCTCAGGCGCTTCTTCATATCCTAAGCCGTTACAAGTTGCTTTGCAGCTGCTGATTCGCGGGCCACCCGCTTCAATTCCGACAGGATATCAAAGTCTACTGCCTTCTTGTGACGGGCGTTCCAGATGCGGCGCTTGTCCAGATCGGGCCGGTAGTGGCAGATAATACCCGCATAGTTGGAGGGCAGGAACGGGGCAATGCGGTCAATTTCAGCATCGTACTCGTCGCGCCGGAGGACTTTCTTGTTAGCCATTGTGAAAATTATGAGGTGGAAGCGTTGAAATTTCTACGAATGTTATATACTTGCAGTGCGATACTTGCGTAAAGCCCGGTTGTTGTATTGCAAACATAACAAACAAACGTAGAAAATTCAACACTTGTTATACTTTTCTTATGGAAACAACCCCTGGTAAACGGGTGCGCATGTTTCGAGAGTCCCTCGGCTACAAAACCGCTTCTGCTTTTGCAGAAGCCGCCGGCCTCAAGATTGCCACCCTCTCCTCTATCGAAACGGACCGCACCGCGCCGTCCTTCGATATCCTCGCCACCTTGGTTGCTGCATTTCCGCAGGTGAACTCCGATTGGCTACTGACTGGCAACGGGCCAATGCTACGAGAAGGCAAAGCGCCTCAAGCCAGTGCCCCCGGCCCGCGTCTGTCGGCCGACCCGCAGGAAGTAGCGGACTTGAAAAAGCAACGCGAAGACTGGCGCAACGAAGCGCTTACCTGGAAGAGTCTCTACTTGTCGAGCATCGGCAAAGCGGACCTGCCGGGAAAGTCGCAGGACAGTAGCAACGCAGCGGCCGAACTGGCGCGCCGGGAAGCAGGGTTTCAGCAGGGCGGTCGCAAGGCTGCGCAAGCTGCGCCACCGGAGCAGGTAAAAGTGTACGGGGAGGTCCGCATGGTGACGGACAACGTACTCTCCCTTACTGCTCCGGACGGCAACTCCTTCACGGTTCCAGTCGGCTCCGTTACTGTCCTCTACCAAGAGCAAGAAGCAGCGTAAGGACACCGATCCGGACACTGACAGCATTCTATCCTTGGTAAGCTGCTAATATTGAAGCACTTAGAGGAATAAAACAAATCCCATCCTCTCTGCACGAAACCCCATTTGCAAACTGCAAATGGGGTTTTTGTTTTTTCGGGGCTATGCAAGCGTCGCAATGCGGCGCAACCCTTTTACCTCAGCCGATAGATGCATCTTCCAACACATAATTCCAAAATAAAACCCCGCGCCCATTATTTTGGGAAGCGGGGTTTTATTTGATAACGTATTGATAATAAAAGGTTTAGTTATAGCAGCTCAATCCCCGTTATTTCGCGGAGCTTGGTGTACTGCTTCTTCTCGGGTTGATAAACTTCAATTTCCTGCCAGCTGATTCGGGCTTGCTTGCCTTGCAGAGCAGCTAGTTTAGGCAGTAGCTCTTCTGCGCCCTGGAATTTGCTCAACCACACAAAATCGGCTTTTTCGGCTCTATTGACGGTGAGTTGTAGCATAGCGAGCGAAGTACCTCGCAAGCTGCCCAATTGCCCAACTGTCTGGCCGGTAGTGGCAGCGGCAGAAGATGGGGAAGAGGATAGCATGCCCGCTAAAGTCAAATACGCCGGACAGTCCTCTGCCATCACGGCTCCGACCTCGGTTCCTATTTGGCGCATCTGATTTGCGTCGGAAAGAACATTGTCGCCATACAGGCGCTGAAGCTCCTTGATCTCTTTGCCCAAAATAGGGGTAAAGCACTGTACTAAAAGCTTGGTATACTGATCTTTGGTAACGGAAGTCAGGTTCTGCTCCTGGATCTTCTTCTCCAAGACTACACAGGTAGAGGCGGCTAATTTCGCTTTGAATTCTTCTTTTGTTTGTTGCGCGTAAATGGGGGATACCGCCAAGAAGCCAATCCACAGGAATGCTAAGAAGGAGCGTAAAATCATATTTATACTGAAAATTTAGGGGTAAACGGACCGGTAAAGCTAACAAGGCTTTATGTATAAAATACAATCTAGTGTTTGCCGAAGCGAATGAATTTCAGTAATTTCCTCAGGGTGTAGCCGACTTTCGGACGGCGGATCTGGGGCGTTTGCCAAGCTGTTCAGGAGTCGGGGAGCCACGCGCCAGCACATCAGTGTGCCCCTCTGGCTGCCTGTTTCCTCACAAACTATAACGAAAGCCGGCCGGCTCCGGACACTGGCCGGCTTATCGGCATTGGTATGGTTTCGAAAAAGCCAAGTTCTGAGCAGGCTCACCAAGTAACCGTAAAGTTCTATCGGACGAGATTTTGGCTTAGGCAAGCAAAATGCTAAAAGCCATTGCTATAGCAGCTGCCCGAATTTGCATCTGTCGCTGCGGATGGCGCTAAAATTTCTTGAAATTATTGTGAGACCCGTCGGCTTAAAGCAGGACGGTTCCGTATTATTGTATCAATCTAATTCAAGTTTTTATAAATTTAATTATAAAAAACTGGTAATATGCAAAAACGCTATTCCCTCACCACCGCCTTGGTGGCAGTGTTGCTGTTGTGTTCGCTGACCAGCTGCGAGGACATTTTAGAGCAATACTTCCCCCACGCCCCGGCACCCACACCTACCCCTACTTACCCGTCCCTGGGGCTGGATATTCCCTTTTATGCCTTGTCGGGCGGCACGCGGCTCGACGCCTACTCGACCAAGAATCCGGCCAGCCGGACGGCCTCGGTGGTGATATCGGGCTTGCAGCCGGGAGAGAAGCTGCTGGCTATGGATTTCCGGCCTGCTACGGGGCAGCTTTACGGGCTGGGTAGCACTAGTCGCTTGTATGTACTTGACCAGCAGACCGGTACGGCCCGAGCTGTGGGCTCCGGTGCCTTCACCCCGGCCTTAGCGGGCAATTTGGTGGGCTTCGACTTCAACCCCACCGTCGACCGCATTCGGGTGGTGACGAGCACGGGCCAGAACCTGCGCCTGCACCCGGTCACCGGTGCCGTAGTGGCTACCGAAGGCCTGATTAACGGGGCCGAGGGCGCCACACTCACGGCCGTAGCCTATACCAATAGCCGGGCGGGCGCGGCCACCACCGAGCTCTACGCCATCAACACCCACGACCAACAGCTGTATCGGATTTCGTCGCCCAACGAGGGCACGCTGACGGCCGTAGGAGCGCTGGGCCTAAGCGTGACCGGCGACGGCGGCTTCGATATTGATGTCAAGACGGGCACGGCGCTGGGCTTATTTCCGGTAAACGGGCTGCCCACGCTGTTCTCGGTCGATTTGAAAACGGGCAAAGCCCAGCCGCTGGCCCAATACAGCGCCAGCCTCGGCTACACGGCCCTGGCCGTGCCGTCGCAGCCCGTTGCGTATACCGTGGATTCGTTTTTTGCGGGCAGAACGGGAGTGCTGATCTCACTGCGCATTTTCGATCCGACCAGCCCGCATACCCAGCCCGACCCAGCCGTGCCCGATGCCCCCGTGACCAAAACCCCTACAGGGTTAGCGGTGCCGGGCCAAGAGTACCTCGACGGCATCGATTTCCGGCCGGCCACGGGCCAATTGTATCTCCTGACCAGTCAGCACACCAGCCCCTACGTGTACCGCCTCTACACCCTTGATGCAGCCACGAGCGCGGCTACCTTAGTGGCCACGATGGGCCTTCCGCTAACCAGCGAAGTAGCCGCCTTTACCTTCAATCCCACTGAGGATCGGGTGCGCATCATCAGCTTCGAAGGGCAGAACATCCGGATGAACCCGACGGATGGCACCGTGGTGGTGGATGCGCCGCTGACCCCAGGCGGCTCGCCTTTCGTGACCGACGCCGCCTATGACAAGGGCGCCAATCTCTACGTTGTTGGGCGCGACCAAAAGCTCTACCGGCAACCTTCGACAACCTCTGGCGCGCTGACGCCAGTAGGAAGCCTGGGCGTCACCGATGCCGGCCTGACCAGCTTCTCCATCGGTCGCACCAACAATGCGGCCTACGCGTTCTTTACTGGCAACAGCGAAAGCCGGGTGCACAGCGTCAACTTGGCTACGGGGCAGGCTACGGCCCTCAGCGGGGCATTTGGCTTTACAGGCTACCTCAGCAGTGATATCGCGGTAGGCTTAGGCTTCTAACGCCTGGCTTTTTTATTCTTACACACCACCGCCCCGGCGCATGCGTCGGGGCGGTGGTGTTTGCGGGAATACTTAAAACCTAATTTTAAATACATAAATAATTGATTATCAATTATTTATGTATTATCCGTTTTCTTGCGCAACCTGATTCTGTGGAGCGTAGCCGCCCGCTTCCGCCGCGCACTTGCCGTGGTGGGCAGTTCTACATCACGTACGGATGCTGTTGCTGCTCCAGGGGCAGGGCCAGAAAGGCGTCGATGCGACCATGAATGCCGGCCACGATGTCGGCCAGGGGCATTTGCACGTCGTCGTCTTCGTAGAGCATTTCGCGTTCCTGTCCGTCGTAGACGTAGGCGTGCGAGCGGTACTGATCGTCTTCGGAGCCGTATTCCTCGAAAATCAGGATGTGAAAGCCTTTGTAAAAGCTGTTGTGCTTGGCGGCGGCAGGGTTGTGCTCCATCGCGTTGGTGGTTAGGGTTTTGCCTGTCGTCGGAAGATAGGCAAAACTGCCAACCCCGCACTAGGGCTAGAAAAACTCCCCTCCTTTTTTCAAATTCCGCGCATCGAGCGGCAAGGGTTGGGGGTGGCCAGCTAGAGCTAGAAAGCCAGAACTAGTAATCGTTCACCTAAACAACGACTTTACCACCCCGCCCTGCGGGCACCCCTCCTTAAAAAAGGAGGGGAGTTTTTCTAGTCTTAGTGCTAGCTGTAGAGGCCTTCTTCTGTGATGCGCAGCAGCGAGAGGGCGGCGAGGGTTTCCAGCAGGGGCTGCACTTTTTCGGGTTTGGTGCGGCGGAAGCGGGCGGCTACCTGGGCGGCGGTGAGGGGCTGTCCGGCTTGCTGCACGGCGTCGCGGACGGCTTGCATCTGCTGGGCCAGCTCCGGGGGCCAGGGCTGCGGACCGAGGTGCCCGGCGGCCGCTGCCGTCGTAGGGGCGGCAGTGGGCAGCACGATTGCCGTTTGCTCGTGGTTGGGGGCCTGGTAGGCGGGGCGCAGATAGCGGACGTGGCCCGCCTGCTCTTCGCGGGCGCGCTCGTGGTTGAGGCGCACGAGGCGGGTCAGGAGGTCGGCATCGGGGAGGTCGGCGGGCCAGTGGTAGGCTTCGGCGACGGCGGCGTCGAGCTGCTGGTGCAGGCTGAGCACCACCGAGGCCAGGCCCTGCTGGTGCACGAGCTGGTCTTTGGCGGTGAGGGGCTGGCCGGCGCGCAGCTTCTCCACCACGTTGTAGAGGTCAGTGAGGGTGAGCGTGCTGTGCTGGGCCTGCTGGCGCTTGCGGTGGGCGTCGAGCTGTTCGGCCAGCGCCCGGATGCGCGCCTGCTGCTCCGCCGTGGCGGCGGGGAAGGGGAAGGGGTCGAAGCAGCGGGAATTATTATAACGTGGTGTATTCCCGCCTAAATCGCCACCGGCTGCCAAAGCCCAAACAACATGAAATTTGCTGGAAAGAACGCCAAGATGATAAGCATCATCCGTTGCCACAGCAATCAATGCATCATCAGGTAAAATATCGCCTGACAGAAATTGAAAGACGCGATGTTTAGCGGTTGCTGGTGTTGCAATAAATCTATTTAGACCTAATAGGGCAGGCCGAAAGCTAACGCGGGCTTCTCCGAATACCCACCATTTTTCCCTATAAGATGCCCTGTTGTTTTGATCTCGCTCCGGTTTTATTGTTTCAATAACGTGTTGATAAACAGACGGATATCTGGAAAGTACTTCACCTGAAGTAAGGCCAAAAAGGTCGATTACTTTAACACCACGAGGTATGTCTGTCAAATCCCTTCCATTTCGGTAAGACCGAATATGATTCTCTAAGCCTGCGACTTTATTTAAGCCCAGTTCAAAGGCTTTTTCAGGTGAAACTATAAAGCCTGCTCCTAATAATTGCACGCCTCTATTAGCCAAGCCTTTATTAGCTTTCAGTTGCTCAGCACTGTCTAAAGCAGCCCCGATTGTAAGATCTGATTGAATTCGGCCTTGGGTTTCAGTAAATGAAACATCAGAAGCTTCATCACCAACAGGCACAGTTTCCATTTGTACTGTCAACAGCTTTGCACTTGTAGCCGAAGCGACATTGCGTTCCGCTACGGTCATTGCAATACGCACAGCAGCTCCGTCGCCTCCCTCAACCCAAGGATGGTCAGGAATAGCAAAGGTTAGCGCCAACGGTGGTGTGTCGCCATCCAAAAATGGCTGCATCACACGACGGTTGAAAGTCTGCTTGATGCTGTTCGTCGTGATAAAGCCAAACCGTTCTACTTCACCACGTTGCGTAGCGGCAGCAGCATTGTACCACCAAAACATCACTAAATCAGCAGACTCCGGAACCTTGCCTTTGTAGGCTTTGCGCAGAGCTTCAGCATATCCATCGCCTAAAGCTTCCCGCATGTATTTATTCCCCACAAACGGCGGATTGCCCACGATAAAATCCGCTTGCGGCCATTCGGCGGGCCGGGGGTTGGGGTAGTCGAACACCGGCGTGCGGGCGGTTTCGTCGGGCACGGGCTGGCCGGTGACGGGGTGCGGGCGCGTGCTGCCGTCCCAACGGGTAACTACTTGATTATCAATAGTATATCGTGGAACGGGTGGATCGTGCTGGAGGGCGGCATCCTGCTGGCAGATGTTCTGGTACTCGTCGAGCAGGGGCTCGCGCAGCTCGCTGGGGCCGTAGGTGCGCAGGTGCCATTGCAGGTAGCCGATGCGCAGCACCACGTCGGCGATGGCGGCCGCGCGCGGGTTCAGCTCCAGGCCCAGCAGTTGGTGCGGACTGACGGTGGTTCCTCCCCCCAATTCCAGCAGGCCGGTCTGCCCGTAGCTGTTGATGGCGGCCAGCACTTCGCCTTCCAGGCGCTTGAGGTGCTCCAAGGTGACGTAGAGGAAGTTGCCCGAGCCGCAGGCCGGATCCAGGATTTTGATGGACGTCAGGCGATTGAGGAAGCGCACCAGCTCCTGGCGGGCTTCGCGGGGGTTGCCTTCCTCGAGGCGGCGGGCCCCGGCGGCCTGGGCGGCGGCCCATTCGCGGCGCAGCGGTTCGAGCACGGTGGGTAGCACCAGCCGCTCGACGTAGCGGCGCGGGGTGTAGTGGGCGCCCAGGCTGTGGCGCTCGCGCGGGTCGAGGGCGCGTTCGAGCAGCGTGCCGAAGATGGCGGGCTCGACTTCGGTCCAGTCGGCTTCGGCGGCTTTGAGCAGCAGGGCCATCTGGTCGGGGGTGAGGGGCAGGGCCGTGGCGTCGTGGAAGAGCTTGCCGTTGAAGCGGCGCAGGCGCGCTTTCAGGTCGGGCGAGAAGCCGCCCGTGTCCATGGTGCGCCACAGGCCGGCGAGCGCTTCGGGCAGAAACTCGCGCAACTCGGGCGCGGCGTAGGTGCGCAGCATGCCTGTAAACGACTGCTTCGGAATCAGGCCCACGTCCTCGGAAAACATGGTGAACAGGCAGCGCATCAGAAACTGCGCCACCACGTCGGGCGCGTGTCCGGCCCGCTCCAGCTGCGCCGATACGCCGGCCAGGTAGCCGGCCAGTTCGCGCGTGACGCGGGCGGCGCGGCGGCTGGGGTCCAGGGCTTTGGGGTCGAGGAAAATCTGGCGCAGCCGCGTGCGCGTGCTTTCCTCGGCCAGCGCGGCCAGCGGCAGGCGGAAGCGGGGCTGGTCAGGGAAAGGTTGGTATGACTCTCCGACTCCGGCGAAATTCGAGTAGATGTCAATGCAATGGCCCACGTCCACGACGAGCACAAACACGGGCCGGGGCTCGTCGGCGGGCAGGGCGCGCACGTAGCTAAGTGCTTGTTGGCGAGCGGCTTGCATCATTTCGGCCCACTTGGCCGAGCCGCGTACGGCGTGGCCTTTGCGGCGCTTGTCGGGGGCGAGGCCCAGCTCGGCTTTGGCGGCCTTCTGCTGCTGGTCGGGCGTGTCGGTGCCCTGCTTGGTTTCGAGCACGAAGCAGCCGCGCTTGTAGAGGTCGATGCGGCCGGTGCTCTTTTTGGCCCCGTCACGGAACTGCACGGCGCGCTCGAGCACGTAGGCATCCTGGGCGGGCGAGTCGGTGGTGGGGTCGGGTTTTGGGACTTCTAATAAATCGCAGAGGTCTTGCAGGA
This sequence comes from Hymenobacter sp. BT491, assembly GCF_014349165.1. NCBI lineage: Bacteria > Pseudomonadati > Bacteroidota > Cytophagia > Cytophagales > Hymenobacteraceae > Hymenobacter > Hymenobacter sp. BT491. The sequence continues at coordinate 1,112,444 of NZ_JACSJJ010000001.1, forward strand.
ACAGGCCGTAGTTGGCGCGCTCCGCGCCGCCGGCCGGGCGCCAACGGGCTTCAAATTCGGGGTAGGTCACAGAGGATAACGATGGGATAGTAGAATGGGCGGGGAAGATAAGGAGGGTTTTGTTCTGGCAAACATTAGTCGTGATTTCCTCTCCCAAGGCAGAGAAGCAGCCATACTGAAGAGTATAAATTGCCTCTAGCATTAGAGCGACTAAGCTAGTTCCCCTCCTTAGCTAAGGAGGGGCTAGGGGTGGTTGAAACACTAGAATTAGAACATTAGAGCTAGTACTTGTGCAACGCTCGGGCCAACCACCCCTAGCCCCTCCTCAACTGAGGAGGGGAACTAGTTTGTAGCTTTCGCTTTGACGTTTGGTGTGAGCCTTTTGCCTTCCTGCTGACGAGTTGCAAGCCATTTGGCTTCTTTACCAAACCAGGGACCGGATCAACCGTTACCTTTGGAGGGCCGGCTGTACAAAAATCACAACGTTGTATTTTTGCGCGCTTTGGCTGCCTCCTCCTCAATTCAAGCACCTCCAACGGCTATGTTTCAAGTGCCGCCTGCCGTATTTGCTGCCCTCCCGACGCCGTGCCTGGTGCTGGCTGCCGAGGCGCCCGAGTATGCGGTAGTGGCCGTAAATGCCGCATTTGGTCGGCTGGTGCCGGGGGCAGAAGAAACGCTGTTGCACGGCAGTGCTGCGGCCGCTTTTCCGGGGCCGAAGGCGCTGCTTGATGCTTCGTTGGCGCAAGTAATTGCCACCAAACAGGCGCATACGCTCCCTGTGCAGGCATACCGGCAGCCAAGTACCGCGGCCACCCGCTACGGCCGGCCGGAAAATACGCCGGTGCTCACCGAAGCGGGCGAGGTAGCCTATGTGCTGCATACCGTTGTCGAGGTGCCCGCGCTGCCGCACGGCGCGGGGCTGCCCGACCACCCGGAAGCCGTTGTAGTCTTTGACCTGGCCGGCATTGCCCGGCGGGCCAACGACCGACTTGAGCAACTCACGCAGCTACCCAACGAGGCGCTGCTGGGCCAGCACTTTTCGCGCTTCATCGCACCCAACGACCGCGAGCGGGTGGCCGAGCACTTCCGGCAGGCGGCCCAGGGCCAGCCCCAGCACTACATGGCGCAGAGCAGCCCGGTAGCGGGGCGTCGCCTGCAATTGCGCCTCATGACCCTGCCTCAAATCCTGGACGGCGAAATTGTAGGCGTATACGCCATTGCCCAAGACGTTACCGAGCGCTGGGAAACCAACCGGGCCATGATCGAGCGGGAACACCGGTTTCGGGTGGCCTTTGATTCGATTGCCGACGTGATTTTCATCGTGGACGTTCACCCGGATGGCGGCTATAGCTTCAACAACGTCAACCGGGCTTTTGCGGCCACCACGGGCTTGCCCGTAGAACAGGTGGTGGGGCGCAACGTCGCGGAGATTATTCCGGAATCGGCGCTGCAACTGGTACTGGGCAACTACGCCGAAGCCATCCGGAGCCGCCAGCGCGTCATGTGGGAAGAAACCTCGGATTACCCTTCGGGCCAGATAACGGGCGAGGTCAGCGTGACGCCCGTCTTCGACGACAACGGCCGCTGTAGCCAGCTGATCGGCATCGTGCACGACCTGACCGCCCAACGGCAAGCCGACACCCGCCAAAAGAAAATGGCGCAAGAGATGTCTAGGCAAAATTCTGATTTACAGCAGTTTACCTACATCGTATCGCATAACCTGCGAGCGCCATTGGCCAACGCCAAAGGCTTTGCTTCGCTGCTAACCCGCGTCGATAAGGATTCGGAGGTATTCAGCACGTCGCTCACGAACCTGCAAACCAGCCTACAACAGCTCGACGGCATTATGCAGGACGTCACGGATATTCTCTCCATCCGCGACAAGCAAAAGGCATTCGGAAAGCCCGAAACCGTATCGTTGGCCGCCGCCTGCCAGCAAGCCTGCCGGAGCCTTGAAAAGGCCCTCCAGGAAAGTCACGGTACGGTCAACATGGCCATCTCCGAGGATCTGCTGCTGCAAGGCAACCGGGCGTATCTGTACAGCATTTTTTACAATCTGCTGTCCAATGCCATCAAGTATCGCGCCGCCGAGCGCCCGCTGGTGGTCGACATTGAGGCCCATGCCGAGGGCGCAAGCCTTGCCCTGACCATTGCCGACAACGGCCTGGGGTTTGAGCAGGGGCCAAGCGACAAGGATGTGTTTCAGCTCTACCAGCGGTTCCATACCGGGCCGGAAGGTCGGGGGATTGGCCTTTTTTTAGTGAAAGCTCACGTAGAAGCAATGGGCGGGACCATCGAGGTCCGGAGCCAGGTAAATCAAGGAAGCTGCTTTGCCATTCGCTTCAATTAACTAGCAGATGCATACGTATTTGATCGACGATGACGAAATAGGGGTTTATCTGACGGAGCAGCTGCTGCGTCTGGAAAACTTCTCGGATACGATTTCTACTTTTTTCTCCGCCCAAGAGGCCCTTGGCGCCCTCCAACGGCGGCTGCCGGCGGCCGTGCCCCAGGTGATTTTCCTGGACCTGAACATGCCCGGCATGGACGGTTGGGAGTTTCTGGAGGCCCTGGCCCCCTACGAAAAGCAGCTGGTAGGCCGGTGCCGCATCTACATCCTGACATCGTCGCTGGCGCTAGCGGACACGGCCAAAGCCAAGGAATACGCTCTGGTATCGGGCCTGCTCCACAAACCCATCGACGGTGCCGAACTCAGCGCCATCCGGGCAGAAATCGGGACAGACGAAGCGTAAAAGATGCTGGCAGTTTCTTAGGTAACGGTCTTTTTGTTAAGAAGATACCTACACAAAAACACCTTCCATGACAGAAGCATGGAAGGTGTTTTTGTGCTTTATAAACAGCTGAATTACAGGAGTTTATCAATCGATACGGGTAAGTCGCGGACGCGCTTACCCGTAGCATGATACACGGCGTTAGTCACGGCGGCCGCCACCCCCAAGAAGCCGATTTCGCCGATTCCCTTCACGCCCAAGGGGTTCACGATGTCGTCGTGCTCTTCGACCAGCACCACGTCAATGTCGTGAATATCAGCCATTACCGGAATGTGGTATTCGGCGAAGTTGTGGTTCATGTAGCGGCCAATGTTGTGGTCCATTACCGACTCCTCCATCAGGGCCATGCTGATGCCCCACACCACCGAGCCCAGCACTTGGCTGCGAGCGGTTTTGGGGTTGAGAATGCGGCCGGCGGCCACGGCGTTCACCACGCGGGTAACGTGCACGGTGCCCAGGTCCTCGTCGACTTTCACCTCCACAAAAACAGCGTTGTGCGAGTGCATCGAGTAAGGCATTTGCTTCACCTTGTTGGGCGCAGCGCTCGATTCCGCCTCTACTTTCGACTCGCCGCTGGCTTGCAGCACCTCGCGGATGTCTACCGTTTGGGTGATGTCGTCGTTGCGCCGAATCTGGCCGTCGACAAACTGAACGTCTTCAAAATCAACACCTTTCAACGGAGAATTGTCCATTTTCTGAGCCAGCTTGAGGACCTTCTTGGCCACCTCGTCACAGGTTACTTTTACAGCAGAACCTACGGAAGCCGCCGTCCAGGAGCCGCCCTGCACGGGCGCCACGGGCAAGGTGGTGTCGCCCAGCACGAACGTAACCGCCTCGAGCGGCAAGCCCAGCGTTTGGGCCGCAATCTGGGTCATGATGGTGTAGGTGCCCGTGCCGATGTCGTTGCTGGCGCTGCTCACGGTCAGGTGGCCGTCGGCGGTGAGGCTGGCTTTGGCAGCGGCTTTTTGCTGGCTGGCATCCCAGCAGCCGCCGGCCATGCCATAGCCAATCAGCAGGTTGCCTTCGCGCATAGAGCGCGGCTCGGGCGTGCGCTTTTCCCAGCCAAACTTGGCCGCGCCTTGGTGGTAACACTCGCGCAATTTCTTGCTGGAGAAGGGTTTGTCTTCGTTTTGGTCGCGCTCGGCGTAGTTGAGCAGGCGAAATTCTACCGGGTCGCGGCCGGCTTTGTACGCCAGCTCGTCGAGGGCACATTCGAGGGCAAAAAAGCCCGTGGCGGCCCCCGGCGCCCGCATATCAATGGGCGTGTACGCATCGATTTTGGCGAGCTCATAGTCGAGCTTCACGTTTTCGCACTGGTAGAGCAGTCCCGACCAGTTGACGACTACTTCGGTAAAGTCTTCAAAATGAGATGTTTCTGCAAGTGCCTTGTGCTGAATGGATTGCAGCGTGCCTTTGTCGTCGGCGGCTAGCTTGAGGGTTTGGAGCGTATGCGGCCGATGCCCAAAGCTGAACATCTGCTGGCGCGTGAGCGACACCCGCACCGAATGCTTCAGCTCCAACGCCGCCAACACGGCCATAAAAACTTGGTACTGAGGCCGCAGGCCCGAGCCAAATCCGCCGCCCGTATACTTCGAGATTACGCGCGCCTCGTCGGTGCTGAGCCCGAATATTTTGGTCAGGTACTGCTGCACGTTCATCGCGCCCTGGGTTTTGTCGAAGATCTTCATCTTCTTCCCGTCGCCCAGCCACTCAACCGTGGTGGCGAAGTTCTCCATGGGGTTGTTGTGCTGGGCCAGATGTATGTACTCGCCTTCGTGCTGGTGCGGGGCTTTCTGATATGCCTCCTCGGGGTTGCCGCGCGGCTTGGGCGGCGGCACAAAGCCGGTTTTGCCCTTGCCGGGTTCGTAGCCTTCGTCGCGCTTGGCTTCGAGGTTGGTAGAGTGCTCTTCAACCTCGTATTCGATTTCCAGAATAGAGGCAGCGTAGCGGGCCAGCTCAAAGGTTTCGGCCACCACCAAGGCCACGGGCTGCTGGCTGAACAGGATGTTGGGCTCGTGCAGAGGGCGAAACGGCGAGCCGCCGGGCGCTACATCATCCTTGTAATTTCGGTCGAACCAAGCCAGTGAGGGCACATTTTCGTGCGAAAAAACCTGAATGACGCCCGGCAAGTCGAGCACCGGCTGCGCGTTGATTTTCGTGATTTTGCCCTTGGTAACAGGGCTGCTTACCACGTGGCCATAATACAGGTCGGGCACGTTGAACTCGGCGGCGTACTTGGCCGCGCCGGTTACTTTGGCGGGTCCGTCGACGCGGCTGGTGGGTTTGCCAATATAGTCGGTGCCCAGGTCGATAACGGGCGGATTTGAGATAGGATGGCTCATGGATTGGAATTCATAAATGCGTTATCATCAACCGGTTGCGACATTTCGGTGGCTTGCTTGAGCGCCCGCACAATGGCGCGCTTAGCCAGCTCAATCTTAAACGTGTTGGAGCCGTAGCCTTGAGCGCCTTCCAGGACCTTAGATGCCGCCTTAGCAAATGTTTCTACCGTGGCGGGCTGGCCTTTCAGAAGGTCTTCAGCGGCGGTGTCGCGCCAGGGTTTGTGGGCCACGCCGCCCAGCGCCAAGCGGGCTTCTGTGATGGTATTGCCGTCCAGCTCCAAGGCCGCGGCGACCGATACCAGCGCAAACGCATAGCTCGTGCGGTCGCGGAGCTTCAGGTAGCTGAAATTTTTGGAAAAGCCGTTTTTGGGCAAATCAAGGCCCGTAATCAGCTCGCCTTTTTTCAGGTTGTTGTCGATGTCGGGCGTGTCGCCGGGCAGGCGGTGAAAATCCGCGAACGGAATGGTGCGCTCGCCCTCCGGACCGCTCACGCGGACTACCGCTTCGAGGGCCGCCAAAGCCACGCACATGTCGGAAGGGTGGGTGGCAATGCACGACTCACTCGTGCCCAGAATGGCATGAATGCGGTTGTAGCCATTAATGGCCGAGCAACCCGAGCCGGGCTCGCGTTTGTTGCAGGGCGTGGCCAAGTCGTAGAAGTAATAGCAGCGCGTGCGCTGCATCAGGTTGCCGCCGTTGGTGGCCATGTTGCGCAACTGCGGCGAAGCGCCGGCCAAAATGGCCTGGCTGAGCAACGGGTAGCGTTTTTCTACTTCGGGGTGGTAGGCGGTGTCGGCGTTGGTAGCCAGGGCACCCAGCCGTAGGCCGCCTTCCGGGGTGTTTTCAATCGTGGCTAACGGCAGCTTTTTGAGGCCTACCAAGTGCGTAGGGCGCGCCACGTTTTCCTTCATCAAATCGATGAGATTGGTGCCGCCGCCAATGTAAGCGGAGCCGTCGTGGGAGGCCTTTTCCTGCACGGCCGCCTCGACGCCCGTTGCTTGCGTGAAAGTAAAGCTGTTCATCGCGTACCGTTTTGAGCGTGAATCACTTCCTCTACGGCCGTGAGAATGTTGGAATAGGCGCCGCAGCGGCACAGGTTGCCGCTCATCAACTCCCGGATTTCCGCGGTGGTCTTGGCCCGGCCTTCGTTGATCAGCCCCTGGGCCGAGCAAATCTGGCCGGGGGTGCAGTAGCCGCATTGGAAGGCATCATGGTCGATGAAAGCCTGCTGCAACGGATGCAGATTTTCCTCCGTGCCCAGTCCCTCAATGGTTTGGATCTCGCAGCCCTCCTGCATCACCGCCAAACTCAGGCAGGAGTTGATGCGCTTGCCGTCAACCAGCACCGTGCAGGCGCCGCACTGGCCGTGGTCGCAGCCTTTTTTGGTGCCCGTCAGGTCGAGGTACTCGCGCAGGGCGTCGAGCAGGGTAGTCCACGGGGCGATGTGGAGGGTATGGTCCTGGCCGTTGACGTGCAGGGTCACGGGTTGGGCCGGTGCCACGGCCGCAACCGGCGGACTCAGCGGTTTTTGGATGTAGTGGGTACTCATACTTGCGTAGTTGATGAAGAAAAACAAGGGCAGCCCAGCGTTTTGGGTAGAAGCCTGAACTCGTAATGGACAGTTTGACCTCTGTTTACGGCGATTGGACTTGTTATATAAGTATTTGATTATCAATAATTTGCAAATATACTTATCAGCGTAGCGTGTGATACGACGGCATGCCGCTGGCAGCTCCCGGCTGGGGAATAGGCATTAAGTGCGATCAGGAAAAGGGAAGAAACGTGCGCTGAATCTAGCTGCTGTCGCTGGGAACCAACTCTCTAAATCGCTCCGGAGCCCGACAGCAGCCAGTCAGAACAATACGGGCCGCCGAAACGATAAGTTTTCTTCTGAACGGCTGACGGCCAAACTTGGCCGCTTCTTGATTAGCAGCGAGTCTGCCGATCGTTTTGGCAGGGATGGGCACCGCACGAGCCTCCTTGGCGGCGAGCCTTGTTTTTTGTATCTTTTGTTAGCGGTAAGCTAGTAAAAAGCTGGCAAGCAATACGTTGCAGCATCGGGTCCGCCGCAGGTGGCGAGCACCCGATGCTGCCACGCGCGGCGGGCCTCCATACGATTGGGTCATGTCTACTTCGATGCTTTCCCGGGCTTTGTGGAAGTCCACAGTGTGCGTTGGCCTTTTATGGCTGGCAATGAGCTGCAACAACCGGCAGCAGCTTGCCCATTCGCCCGTTCCGCCTGCGATGCAGCCTGCCAGCGTAACCCAGTGCGCGCCCTCCCTGACCGTGGACGCCGCTTGGTATGCCTCGGGTCAGCACGCGCCCAAGCTGCCGGGCCTGGCGGGCATTACCTTCCCCATTTCTTCGCAAAACCCAGCCGCCGTGGCGTATTTTCGGCAGGGTATGATGCTGGCTTATGGGTTTAACCACGCCGAAGCTGCGCGCTCGTTTTACGAGGCCACCCGCCAAGATTCGACCTGCGCCATGTGCTACTGGGGCTTTGCTTACGTGCTGGGTCCCAACTACAACGCCGGCATGGAGCCCGACAACTTCAGCCGCGCCTACCGCGCCGTGCAGACCGCCCAACGGCTGGCTGTCCGCGCTACGCCCCGGGAGCAGGCGGTGATTGCGGCCTTGGCCAAGCGGTATCCTGCGGCGCCCGTTACCGATCGCTCGGAATACGACCGGGCCTACGCGGCCGCCCTCAAAACGGTATACCAGCAATACCCCGACGACCCCGACATCGGGGCCATGTACGCCGAAGCCCTGATGGATTTGCACCCTTGGGACATCTGGCAGAAAAACGGGCAAGCGCAACCCTGGACGGCCGAAATCGTGGGTACATTGGAGCAGGTAATCCGGCGCAGCCCCAATCATGCCGGGGCCAATCATTTTTACATTCATGCCACCGAGGCCTCAGCCCACCCCGAAGCGGCCGACAAAAGCGCGCAGCTCCTGACCACCCTGGTGTCGGGAGCGGGACACTTATTGCACATGCCTTCACATACTTACATTCGGACCGGCGCCTACCACCAGGGCACCGTAGCCAACCAGCGGGCGCTGGAGGCCGACAGCAGCTACACGGCCGCCTGCCATGCCCAGGGTGCGTATCCGTTGGGGTATTATCCGCACAATTACCATTTCCTGACGGCTACAGCTACCCTAGAAGGCAACCGCAAACTGGCGCTGGAAGGCGCGGCCAAACTCGCGGCCTATGCCAACAAGCCGCTCATGCGCCATCCCATGCTGGGGCCTTCGCTTCAGCACTTCTACACCACGCCCTACAACGTGGCCGTAAAGTTTGGGCGCTGGGATGAGGTGTTGGCCATGAAAAACTTCGACACCACCATGGTGTATCCGGAGGCCATCCGACACTATGCCCGAGGCATGGCCTGGGTCGGCAAAAAGAACCTCAGCAACGCGAAGCAGGAGCTGGCCAAGCTGCGCGTTCTGGGTCGTGATACTGCCCTGAAAGCCATTCTGTTCGGCATCAACCCGATGAACGCCCTGACGGAAATCGCCCAACGGGAGCTGGATGGGGCTATTTTATCTCAGGAAGGCAAGTATCCGCAAAGCATTGCCGTGCTACGCGAAGCCGCCGCGTTGGAAGACCAACTCAAATACAACGAGCCGCCCGACTGGTTTTTTTCGGTGCGGCACCAGTTGGGCGCCGTGCTGCTGGCGGCTAAGAAGTATAATGAAGCCGTGGAAGTGTACCAGCAGGACTTGGCGCGGTTGCCCCGCAACGGCTGGGCGCTGTCGGGGCTTTACAAGGCGTATTTAGCGTTGGGCAATACGGCCAAAGCCCAGCAAACCAAGCGTGAACTAGATCAAGCCTGGCAGTGGGCTGATACTCAATTAGTTGCTTCGGTAGTCAAATAATGAAATACCTGGCCGCAAACACTGCCAGTGTTGATTGCATCGCAGCAGCCCTGCCGTCGGCCCAAGGCCTAAGTGCGCAATTCTCCAAATTAGATCAATGGAGATAGCCGTCTACCTTAATCGGGAGGATGTTCAGGCAACTAATTGATTATTATGTATTTGCCGGTGACTATGGCAGGAGTCGTAGGTGTGGGCAGCCTTGAAAAGTTGCAGCCTAAGCGTTAGGCCGCGCTCCAGCCCCCGTCCAGCGGCATTGCGATGCCGGTGATCGTAGCCGCCTCATCGGAAGCCAGAAACAAGGCCGTTTGAGCAATCAGCTCGATAGGAATGAAGTCTTTGATGGCCTGCTTTTCCAGCATGACTTTCGCAATCACCTCTTCTTCCGATAGATGGTGCACCTTGGCCTGATCCGCGATTTGCTTCTCCACCAACGGCGTCCGGACGTAGCCTGGGCAGATGGTATTGGCGGTAATGCCTAGCGGGGCTCCTTCCAGCGCCAGGGTTTTGGTAAAGCCCACAATGCCGTGTTTAGCAGCCACATAGGCGCTCTTGAAAGGCGACGCAAACAAGCCGTGGGCCGAGGCAATGTTGATGATGCGCCCAAAGCGCTGCTCCTTCATGGAGGGCCACGCCGCCTTGGTGATGTGAAAAGCCGCCGTCAGGTTGATGGCAATGATGGCATCCCACTTGTCTTCCGGAAACTCCTCGACGGGCGCAACGTGCTGAATGCCTGCGTTGTTGATGACTACCTGAAGGCTGCCAAACGTTGTCAGCGCCTCTGCTACCATCGTCCGGATGGCGGCAGGGTCCATCATGTTGGCGGGCGAAAACAAGTGCTTAACGCCGTGCTGCTGCGCTACTTGCTGGGCGATATCGGCGCCGTTGGGCTCCAACCCGTTGAAGACAATGTTGTAGCCTTTGGCCGCAAAAGCCTTGGCAATGCCTAATCCGATGCCGCTGGTGCTGCCGGTTATTAACGCCGTTTTGGTCATAAACAGATTGGTAAGCGCGCACTTGAGACGCGCGATGAAGGTCTTATTTTGAGCGCCAAAGCCTAAGCGAGAAACTCCGTTATGGCCTGCACTATTTCTTGGGCACCCTGCCCATAAAGCATCGTTTGGTGGTTGCCCCATACTTCGCGGTACCGGCCGTGCGGGAGCATGGCAACCGTTTCCTCCGCAAATTCTCTTGGCAGCAAGGGGGCATCGAGGGCGTAATTTTGGGTGCCGTTGAGCAGCAGCGCGGGTTGCTGAACCGCTTGGATGTACTCGGTCCAGGGCTCCGCGAATACGCCTTGCGTAAGGCATTCGGCGATGTTTTCGGGCCGGGAGCGTGGCGTTACGGAGCCATCGGCATTCGTCTGAACATCGGCTTGGTAGTAGGCTTCCATACTTTCGTCCCAGATGGTGAGGTAGGGCGCCTGCCGGGCCTGGTCCAGGTATTCGGCAAAGGAAGCAGTGGTTTTGCCTAGCCTACCCATGGTCGGGACGAGCATTTCGCGGGTTTGCGGGTGCAGGCGGGCAGCAGCATCCAGTAGTACCAATTTGTCAACGCGGGCCGGGAAATGGTAGGCGAGATAGAGGCTTAGCAGGGCCCCAAAGGAATGCCCAACTAGCTCCGCTTTGTCTAGATGCAGTGCATCGAGCAGCCCTATGATATCTTGGGCGTGTTCGGCCATGCTGTAGCCGGCAGCCGGTTTGTCACTCAACCCGCGCCCCCGCAAGTCAACGGCAAGTACTCGTCTCTTCTTGGTTAAGCCTGCCTGAACCAAGCCCTCGAAGGCATAAGCATTGGCTGTGAGGCCGTGCAGCAGCACCAGCGGCGGCTCCGGGCCCGGATAGTCGAGGTAGTGCAGGCGGATGCCGTTGGTGTGCAGAAACTGGGATTTCATAGGCAAAAAGTGGAAAACCAACACTCCGGGTGGGAAGCGTTATGCGGAAAATTCACCCCAGTGCACGGCCAAATTTTAGGGGCAGTGAGGTTTGTAGCAGCTGCTTTTAGCGGTGAAGGTTGGGATAATAATACGGGTTGCCAGGAAGATGCAGACGCGTTTTTCTCAAGCAGATTCGGCGCCGATGCGAAAGTCAAGGGAAGTTTTAATTGTGATAAGTATTTGATATACATATAGTTGTGAGTATAGGCTTTGCCTCGTCTGCTTTAAGTCCACCCGCAGTTTATTTTTCGGCCTGAGCAGAGCCGTAACGGCCCAGGTACTTTCAGGTGGACTATCAATGCCACCATGCAAAGACTTCAGGATAAAGTCGTGATTATCACCGGCGGGGCCGGCGGAATTGGCCGGGCCGCCAGCCTGCGGTTTGCGGGGGAAGGGGCTACCGTTGTCATCTGGGACGTGAACGCGGAAAGGGCCGAAAGCACCCGCGCCGAAATTGAGGCCCAGGGCGGCAACGCCGAAGTTGCGATAGTCGATACCACCAACGTCGAGCAAGTAGAAGCCGCCGCCCAAGCGGCGCAGCAGCAATTTGGGCGCCTCGACGTGCTCATCAACAACGCGGGCATCACGCGGGATTCGACCCTGAAGAAGATGACTTTGCAGCAATGGCAGCAGGTGCTGGACGTGAACCTGACCGGCGTGTTTAATTGCACTAAAGCCGTGGCGCCTTTCATGGAAGCCCAACAGTCGGGGCGCATCATCAATACGGCCTCGGTGGTGGGGCTCTACGGCAACTTTGGGCAAGCCAATTACGCGGCCACCAAAGCCGGGCTGATCGGGCTGACCAAAACGCTGGCCAAGGAACTCGGTAAATACAACATCACCGTCAATGCCGTGGCGCCGGGCTTTGTGGCCACGGAGATGATCGGGACCATCCCCGAAAATGTCATCGATAGGATGAAAGAGCGCACGCCGCTTCGGCGGCTGGGCAAGCCCGAAGATATCGCCAATGCTTACCTGTTTCTGGCGTCGGAAGAAGCCAGCTTCGTGAGCGGCGCGGTGCTGAGTGTCGACGGAGCCGTTACGATTTAAAGGTATGGCCAGAAAAGCACTCATCGCCAGCACCGGCTCCTACGCCCCATCCAGAGTGGTTTCCAACGCCGATCTGAGCAACCTGCTGGGCGAAGACGTGGACGCCTGGCTACAGGAAAACCTCCGCATCAAGAGCCGGCGGTGGTGCAGCGACACCGAATCCGTGGCGGATTTGTGCGAGCGAGCAGCGCGGGTGGCCCTGGAAAGAGCAGAAGTGAAGGCCGATGAGCTAGACCTGATCATTGTTGCCACCGACACGCCCGAATACATTTCTCCGTCGACTTCGTCCATTTTGCAGCATCGCTTGGGCGCAACCAAGGCCGGCACCTTCGACCTGAACTCGGCCTGTGCTGGCTTCGTGACGGCCCTGGACGTGGCGGCCAAATACATCATGGCCGACCCGCGCTACAAGCAGGTATTGGTTATCGGCGGGTACGCCATGAGCAAGTACCTGGATTTGGAGGATAAAAAAACAGTCACCCTGTTTGCCGACGGCGCCGGGGCCGTGCTGCTTACGGCGGCCGAGGGCGGCGAGCGGGGCTTTCTGACCAGCCTCCTGCACACCGAAGGGCAATACCATTCGTGGATGGGCATTTATGCGGGGGCCACGCACCAACCGCTCACGGCGGAAGTGCTCGAAAAGAAAGACCACAAGCTCAAGTTTGTGCAGCGCTTCCCGAAGGAAATCAACCCCGATGTTTGGACCCGGATGGCCACGGAAATGGCCCTCGCTATCGGCGTGGCGCCGGCTGAGGTTGACCACTACGTCATGACCCAACTCAACATCAACGCCATCCACGAAACCCTCGATCGGTTGGGCGTAGATCGCTGCCGGGCGCCCGTGATTATGGAGCGCTTCGGCTACACCGGCTCGGCGGCCATCCCGATGGCGCTCGACGATGCTGTCAGCAAAGGCAAAATCAAGAAAAACGACCTGCTCTTTCTGATCGGTTCGGGTGGCGGCCTAGCCTTCGCCGGTGCGGCATTTCGATTTTAGATAAGTATCTAATAATGAATAACTTATATAAGCATGATGTAGAGACGCGACACCTCGCGTGTGTCGTTGCTGATGTTGCACGATGAAAATTGCGCAACATCACCTTTGCTAACCAACGCCGAGACGCGAAGTATCGCGTCTCTACATCGTTCTCACCTGACCCACGCACCCACCATGAATGGAATAGCCTCTTCTCAGACCATCACAGCGACCGCGATCCTGCTGTTGGTATATGCCGGGCTAACGTTGTTTTTCGTTGTGCGCGGGGCGCGCCGCACGGGGAGCATGGCGGATTATGCCGTGGGGTCAGTCAACTTTTCGCCCGTGGCGGTGGGGTTGTCGCTGGCGGCTTCCATGACCAGCGCGGCCACGTTCATCATCAACCCCGGCTTCGTGGCGCTCTACGGCCTCAGCGGCGTGCTGTCGTTCGGAATTGTGATGCCGCTGGCCGCTTTTGTCTCCCTGATTGTGCTCACCAAAGGCTTCCGCAAGCACGGCCAGACCGTCAAAGCCCTTACCATGGCGCAATGGATGGGTTCGCGCTACCAAAGCCCTTTCCTGACACGGTATTTCGCGGTGCTGTCGCTGCTGCTGATCACCTTCATCGTCCTGATTTGCGTGGGCATTACGCGCGTGCTGAGTCAGGCCTTGGATGTGCAGCCGGTGTACGTGCTGGTGGGCCTGGTGGTGTTTGTGTTTGGCTACATGATGTTTGGCGGAGCCAATTCGATGGTCTATACCAACACGTTGCAGGTCGGCTTGAAGCTAGTGGTGGCGTTCGTGTTGTTGGGTTCCGGCTACCGGCATTTCAGCGAGGGCGTGCATGGTTTTCTGGCGAAGCTGTCGGCCATTGATCCGGCACTGGTACATTCCGTCAACCCGCAGAGCTACTTTTTCCGCGATTATTTCGAGATCATCTTCTGCCAGATCATCGTGGGCATAGCCATTGTGTGCCAACCTCATACCATCACCAAATCTCTGCTGCTCAAAAGCGACAAGGACGTGAACCGCTACCTGCTGACGGCCGTGGTGGTGCTCACGTTGTTTTTTATGGTGGTCTTCACGGGCCTGTACGCCCGCCTGGCTTTCCCCAACCTGATGGTAAATGGGCAAGCCCTCAAGATGGACGCCATCATTCCGGCTTACGTGCTGAGCGAGTTTCCCGTGTACCTCACTTTGCTCGTGGTTTTGGGCTTGGCGGCCTCGGGTATTTCGACGCTCGAAGGCCTGATCCAATCGCTGTCCACCACCATTACTGCCGACCTCATCCGGCCCGCCGTCGGCGAGAAGTTCTTCAGCAGCCAAGCCGGCCACCGGCGCGAAATCATCATCAACCGCTCCGTGATTGTGCTGCTGGCGGTGGTTTCTATCTTGTTGTCTTACAATCAGATAACGCATCCTAATCTGAGCGTGGCGGTGTTCGCTCAGAATGGCGTGTACGCTTATTTCGCCGCGGCTTTCATCCCGGTTTTCTTCGGGATTCTTTTCAAAGATGCGCCGCGCATGGCCGTGGTGGCGGCTTCCATCGTGGCGATAGGGGTGCACTTCACGGTGTATTACGCCGAGCTGACGCCCTACATGCACGCCCCGGTGAAAAATCCCGGCGTCCCGGCTGCGCTGGCTATTCTGTCGTCGGCTTTGGTGGGGTCGGTGCTCTTTATTATCCTGCGGAGGAACAAGCAAAACGAGCCGGTCTACTCCGGGCGCTCACCCTCCGCCATGCATGCGTTGGCCGATGATCGCCTGTCGTAAAGGCGAATTGGCTGGAAAGTATTTATTATGTATGTGTTTGATAATCAATAACTTGTAAATAAGCTGCTTTGAGTCCTATGTACACCAAAGATTGGATAGCAAAGTGGGCGGTTTACTCTCCGGCGAAAGTGGCGCTTAAGGAGCTCGATACCGGCCGCACGCTCACCTACGCCGAGCTGAACCATGAGGCCAACCACCTGGCCGCCGAACTGACTCAGCGCCAAGGCATTCGCAAAGGCGACCGGGTGATGGTCATTGCGGAGTACTCGCTGGAATACGTGGCGCTGTTCGTTGCCGCCCAGAAAACGGGCTTCATTCTGGTGCCCGTCAATTACCGCTTGGCGGTGACAGAAATCGACTACCTGGTCGGCAATTGCCAGCCTCGGCTGCTGCTCTACGAAGAGCAGTTTCAGGAGAAAGCCTTACAGCTCCGCAGGCTATCGGAGATTGAGGAGGTGTGGCCGCTCCAGCGGCTGAACGACTTGTGCCATGAGGCCCGCGAACAGTCTTCCGAGCCAGGTTTTGACGCGCAGGAAATAGCCGAGGACGACCCGATTTTCATCCTCTACACTTCCGGCACCACCGGCTTTCCCAAGGGCGCATTGTATACCCACAAAATGCTGCTTTGGAACAGCCTCAACACCACGATGAGTCTGTCCCTAACGCCCACCGACAGCACCATTGTCTGCACGCCGCCTTTCCATACCGGCGGCTGGAACGTGCTGCTTACGCCCTTGCTGCACCGCGGTGGCACGGTGGGTTTTGTGAAGAAATTTCAGCCCGACCGCCTGCTCCAACTCCTGGCTCAGGAGCGCACCGACCTCTTTATGGGCGTACCGACCATGCTAAAAATGATGATGGACAGCCCCGAGTTTGCCACCGCCGATCTGAGTGCGCTGCGCTACATCATTGTGGGCGGTGAGGCATTGCCTTTGACGGTGATTCAGGCGTGGCACCGGCGCGGCATCAAGATTCGGCAAGGATTTGGGCTTACCGAAGTTGGCCCCAATCTTTTCTCGCTGCACCAAGACGATGCCGAGCAGAAAATCGGCTCCATTGGGCGGCCCAATTTCTATGTCGACATCAAGCTCATCGACGACGAAGGCCAAGAAGTCGCGCCAGGCGAGGTAGGGGAGTTGTGCCTACGCGGCCCCAACGTAATGCCCGGCTACTGGAACGACCCAGAGGCCACCGCCAAAGCCATGCTCAACGGCTGGTTTCGCACCGGCGACCTGCTTCGGGAAGATGCCGAAGGCTACCTCTACGTCATGGACCGCATCAAGAACATGTACATCTCCGGCGGCGAAAATGTGTATCCGGCTGAGATAGAGCGCTTTCTGCTGACGTTTCCGGGCGTGTCAGAAGCGGCCGTGATTGGGGTGCCCGATGAGAAGTGGGGCGAGGTCGGCAAGGCCTTCATCGTGACCAAAGGCATCGAGGTATCGGCAGAGGCGGTGCAGAGCTATTGCTGCGCCAACCTAGCCCGGTTCAAAGTCCCGAAATACGTGGAATTGGTGGCCGAATTGCCCAAAAGCGACACCGGCAAAATCAATAAAAAGGTGTTGAAAGCAAGCGTATGAAAAAGACCGTGCTCCTCAACCGATTTCTGTTTGCCGTTGCCATTGTTCTCTTAGCCAGCTACAAAGCCATGAGTTTCCAGATGGAAGAAGTGCCCATGCGCAAGGTGATCGGGTCCTACGGGCTGCCCGAACATACTCTGACCCTCGCCAACTCGATGGAAGTGGCTTATGTAGATGCCGGCAAAGGTCCCAATACGCTCATTTTCATTCACGGGCTCTCGAGCTACGTGCGGGCTTGGGAGCGCACCATTCCTGAGCTGAGCAAGTCGGCGCGGTGCATTGCCCTGGACTTGCCGGGCTATGGCAAATCGTCGAAAGGCAACTACCCCGGCACCATGGATTTCTATGCGGATGTCGTGCTCCAACTGATCCACCGCCTGCACCTCAAAAACGTGGTCTTGGTGGGACACTCTATGGGCGGACAAATTGCCCTGACCGCGGCCCTGAAGTCACCGGCTGACGTCCGAAAACTGGTGCTGGTGTCGCCAGCCGGCTTCGAGACGTTCACCGAGCCCGAAAAGCAGCAGTTGCGCAACTTCTACACCGTGTCGTCGATCGAGAAAACGCCTGAGGCTCAGGTGCGCATGAACTTCAAATACAACTTCTACGCTATGCCAACCGACGTGGAGCTGTGGATCAAGGAGCGCCTGGCCATGATGGCCTGCGACGATTTTAAGCAGTACGCCCAAACGGTGGTCAACAGCATGTCCGGCATGCTCGATGGCCCCGTTTTCGACCGGCTCAGCCAGGTACAGCAACCCACGCTGGTCGTGTTCGGCGCCGAAGATTTCCTGATTCCCAACCGGGCACTGCATCCTGCGCTCACCACCGCAATGGTAGCGGCCGCCGGAGTTGGCAAGCTACCCCACGCCGAGCAGGTATTGTTGCCGCAAGCCGGCCACTTTGCGCACTATGAAAAAGCGCCGGAGTTCAACCAAAAAGTGCGCGAGTTTATCAGAAAATGAGGTTAGATACGGGGCTGTAATCTTCATGCCGAGAAAAAAAGCATAGCCAAACGGCTATGCTTTTTTTCTAACTTGGGAAGGCATCAAACTAGGATTATGCCCTTTATTCCAACCCCGGTATCATGAAAAAGAAGCTCGGAAAATTCGGAGATTTTGCGGGCGACATTCTGCCGCATGAAATCGCATACCTGATGCAGGTGCAGCAGTTTCAGGACGCTCAAAATTTGGAGATCCTGCAAACGATTGAATACAACTGCCACCACCCGCGCACGCCTGTAGCGTTCCGTGCCGGCATCGACAAGCGCAAGTATTCCAACCTGAAACAATGGATCGGGCAGCGCCTCGACAGCATCGACGTGGACAAGCACTTGGTGTATCTCAACGAGATGGACCAGAAAATCATGACCGATTCCATATCGCCCGCTGAGGAAAAGGTGCTTTTGCAGGCCATTGCCCGCTACCACAAGCCCGATTTCTACTTCATGAAGCTTTATGAGCTCACGCTCAGCTACCGGCACTTCCTGCTTATTCGGATGCGCTACAAAGACCACCAGACGGTAACTAACTTCATTGAGCAGCAGCGCCTGAACTACGCCAAGAGCAAGGAAATCAACCAGAAGCTGCACGACGCGACGGTCGACATCATCAGTCAATACGCCCAGAACACCACCGAAAGCCGACAGTGGGAGCAATGGCTGCTCGATACTTTCTACGATGAAACCCTCGACGGCCTGAACCGCTATTTCGCCGTGGTGCGACTTACGTTTTTGTACTTCAACTACTCGCTCTTCGACAAGCTCAAGGAGGTGTACAACGCCCTCGACGAAATGCTCAAGCAGGGGGCTTTTTACTCGCGGCGCATTCTTTTTAATTATTACGCCAACTGTGTGTTGCTGCACTCCAAGTTCGACGTGTTGCAGCAGGCCGAAGAATACGGTTATCTGTCTATCAAACAGAAGAATACCGATCACCTGTCGTACCTCAATAATTACAGCGCGATCCTGTTGCGGCAGGGTAAAATTCACGAAGCGTTGGCCTTGATGAAGCAGTCGTTTTCTTCGCTGCGGCACACCAACAACCTGAGGAATAAAATCGGGTTCATGGCTTTTTACATCAAATGCCTGAACCTGAACGGACAGCCCGCCGACGGCGAAAAAATGGCCGACAGCTTCCTGCGCGACAACTGCAAGGAGCTGCTCGCCGACCGCTGGCACATCTTTTTCGTGGCCTACTTTCAGGCGTTGGTGATGCAGGAAAAATACGACAAGCTGCTGAAAGCCTGCCGGAAGCATCACCTGCTGCAAAAGGAAGCGCAGTACCGCTCGCGGCCCAATTACCTGCCTACGTTGCAGTGGTATTACCACCTGAGCCAATACGTGGAAAACGAAATCGGCGACGACCAGCTCGTGGAGTTGATGGTAAGCTCCGGCCGGCCGCATTTTGGTAATCCGCACAAGGAAAAGCTGCTTCTGGACTTGCTAAACGAGGTCAAATCGCTCATTCCACATTTGTGCGGACGAATAAAGTCAATGCTTTGTGAAGTTAATATAAGTACTTGATATATAGATAATTATATGCAAGTTGAGTAGCGGGAGCCGGTTAAGTCCACCTTGCTTTTTTGAGGGCTGGAAATGCACTCGGTTGGGGGTGTCTGTAGATTCATCCATTCCCTCCCAAAAACCGACCTGTATGGCTACCAGACTTTTACTAATCCTCCTTTTTGCGACCAACACGCTGCTGGCACTTGCCCAAAGCGGCGGGATCCGCGGCCGGATTACCGATGCGGCCACCGGCGAATCGCTGGCTGGGGTAAACGTGATCTTATCGGGCACCAACCGCGGCACGGCCACCGGTTCGGGAGGCGAATTTGAGCTGACCGGACTGGCGCCGGGTTCCCACAACATCCGGTTTTCCTTTATTGGCTATCAGGCTCCGGCCCAAACAGTTACAGTCGGCAACGACATCGTGGACCTGGGCACCATTACCTTGCAGCAAAGCGCCGTGATGGCGGGTGAAGTGGTGGTTTCGGCTTCGCGGCGGCCCGAAAAGCTGACCGAGGCTCCGGCTACCATCAGCGTGATTAACTCGCGCAATATCAGCGAGTTGCCCTCTTTCAACGTGGGTGAGCTCATCGCCCGGCAAAAAGGCGTCGACTACATCCGGACCGGCGTGCTGGGTACAGGCCTGAACGTGCGCGGCTTCAACAGCGCATTCAACCCCAAAAACCTGCAAATGAACGACGCCCGCCTCTCGACGCTCATCGCGACGGGCCTGCCGCTGGGGCCGCTCACGAGCGTGGTGAAAGAGGACATTGAGCGCATCGAAATCATTCTGGGACCTTCGGCGGCGCTTTATGGCCCCAATGCGCACAACGGCCTGGTGAACACGATCAGCAAAGATCCGCGCACCTCGCAGGGCACGACGGTGGCGTTGGGCTTGGGCAACCAGCGCGTGTTCTCGGCGCGGTTTCGGCACGCCCAGGTGCTGAGCCCGAAGTGGGCATTCAAGGTCACGGGCGAATATACCAAAGGCCAGGATTTCAAGTACGTAGACACGGTTTACTACACCAACACCGCCTTCAAGCCCGCCAAATTTCACGCTGCCCCGGAGATTGATCTGAACCGCAATTTCAACTCCCTGCACGGCGAGGCGGCGGTTTATTACAGCCTAAATGAAAAGTCGGACGTGATTGTGTCGTACGGCGGCAACCAGTCGAATTTCCTGGCTCAAACCAATGCCGGCCGCAACCAGATCAAGGATTGGCAGGTGCATTACTTGCACGCCCGCTACGTGTCGCCGCGGGTGTTTGCCCAGGTTTATCACACCTGG
This sequence comes from Hymenobacter sp. BT491, assembly GCF_014349165.1. Lineage (NCBI taxonomy): Bacteria > Pseudomonadati > Bacteroidota > Cytophagia > Cytophagales > Hymenobacteraceae > Hymenobacter > Hymenobacter sp. BT491. The sequence continues at coordinate 1,132,566 of NZ_JACSJJ010000001.1, forward strand.
AGCAACACCGACAATACCTACGCCATTAACCAGCGCACGCAGAACTACCTGAGCTTCAAGGATGCCGGGTTCAGCGAAGAAGAAGCTCGCCGCCGCTCCTACGAAGAGCAGTGGTTTGGCACTACCACCACGTCAGGCGTTGCACTGAAGCGCGGCGCAGTTTTCAAAGACAACTCACGCCGCCTCAACGCCGAGATTCAGTACAACAACTCATGGCAGGGCTTTGACGTGATTGTAGGCTCGCAGTATCAGCGCGACATGGCCAATAGCCGTCACTCTTATCTGTTTGATAGTCAAGGTAATATAATTATCAACCAGATCGGCGTGTATGCTCAGGTTGAAAAGAAGATTTTTGGCGACGTGAAAGCCATTGCGGCGGCTCGCGCCGACAAGCACGATCTGTACGGCTTCAACTTCATTCCGAAAGCCGGGTTGGTGTGGAACAAAAACGAGCAGTCGGTGCGCCTGACTTACGGCAAAGGCATTGCGGCGCCCACCATTCTCAACCTCGATGGCTATCTGTTTGGGGGTCTGTTGATTGGCAACGGCGAAGGCTACACGCTCAGCGACGGCACCAAGATCGACAAGCTGCAAGTCGAAACCATTAACTCGGTGGAAGTGGGCTACAAAGGCAAAATCACGCCTAAGTTTTACTTCGACGCCAACGCGTACTACAACACCTCCGAAAACTTCCTGAGCCCCGCCATCAACATCGCTACCCAAGGCCGGAAAGTGACCCAGCGCGGCAGTACGCCCCTTTCGGAGGTGGTGCCCGGCACGCCCGAATCAGGCGCTGCCACGTTGCTGACCTACGTGAACTTCGGCAAGGTAAACACCTACGGCGCTGACCTTGGGGCGACGTATTACCTGACCAATGCTTTCAACCTGGTGCTGAACTACTCTTATTTCGGTTACGATCTTGATAAGAACGACAAGCGCAACGACGGCAACAAGGATGGTAAAGTGCAGACTCAGATCGACTTACCTATCAACACGCCGTCGAACAAAGCCAGCTTCGCCGTGAATTACAGCGGCAAGAAGTTCTTCGGGTCGGTGTTTACGCGCTGGGTGCAGGAGTATGATTTCTTCTCGGGCATCAACGTTGCTGCGGCGGCCAACACGGAGCTGGGCATCAAGGAAAACGCGCGCTACGGCCGCACCTGGAACTACGGCCCGCTCGGCGGCTTCACCAACGTAGACGTGAGCGCGGGTTACCACGTCAACAGCTACCTCACGGCTTCGGCGCAGGTCGTCAACCTGTTCGATTCGAAGGTGCGCGAATTTGTCGCCTCGCCGTTCATCGGCCGCCTGTATTCGGTGGAACTGAAAGTGAACTTGCCTGCCATTCACAAGCAGTAATCTTCGTTGCTGAGCATGCAAAAAGAGGCCATGACGCACCGTCATGGCCTCTTTTTGCAATTGTATTACTTGGATTTACCGCTCTCCACGGCAAGCTTTTGATAATACGGCGGTTTGTCCGCGCGCGGTTTTTGATGGGCACTTATGGTGGCAGAAGTACCCAAAGTTCCTCTGATGATCTGCACCAAGCCCGTGGGGTACACGCCAAGCAGAATCAGGAGCAGGGCCAGACCTACCATCGTGCCCATGCTGGTCAGGTAAACGGGGTGGGCCAAGATGGGCTGCGGCTCACTCGCGGTTTCCGTTTCGGGCTGCTGAAACATGACGGCGATGATCTGGATGTAGTAATACAGGCCGATTACGCTGTTGACGACCAAGATCACGACCGGCAGCCAAAGCTGGCTGTTGATGCCGGCCGCCAGCACGTAGAATTTGCCCACAAAACCCGCCGTGAGCGGAATGCCAGCCAGCGAAAGCAGCATCGCCGTGAAGATGGCCGCAATCCAGGGGCGACGCCAGAGCAAGCCGCGGTAGTCGGAGAGCAGCTCCGCATCGCGCTCAGAATCAGAGAGAACGACAATGACGCCGAACGCGCCCACGCTGGTGATGAAGTAAGCCGCCAGGTAAAACGTGACCGCTTCCACGCCCAGTTGGTCGCCGGCCAGAAAGGCCACCAGCAGGTAGCCCAGGTGCGCAATGGAAGAGTAAGCCAGAATGCGCTTAACGTTTTGTTGACGCAGAGCCAGCAGGTTGCCGGCAAACATGGAAGCAATGGCGATTACGGTGAAAATCAGCACCAAAGCTGGGTAGCGGTAGCCATCGGCCTGCGAAAAAAACCGAATCAGCAGGGCCAGCATGCCGCCCTTCGAGACGGTGGCAATGAACGCCGTGACCGGCGCGGGTGCCCCTTCGTACACGTCGGGCGTCCACATATGAAACGGCACAACGCCCAGCTTAAAGCCAACGCCAATAATCATCATGCCGAGGCCTGTTAGCAGCAAAACCGGCAGTTTCGGCACGTTTGCCAAGAACTCCGCAAGGCCCGCAAACGCCATCGTGCCGGTGCTGGCGTACACCAGCGCCATGCCGAACAGCAGGAACGCCGAGGAGAACGCCGCCAGAATCAGGTACTTCACGCCGGCTTCGTCGGAGCGCTCGCGGGTGCGTAGGTAAGCGATCAGGCCATAGAGCGACACGCTTAGAATTTCCAGCCCCAAGAATAAGCCCACAAAATGCTGGCTGATCACCAATACGCACGCGCCTAACGTGCTCAATATCAATAAGATATAATATTCTTCTTTTCGTTCTTCCCGCTGCTCGAAATAAGTATAGGACAACACACTGATTACCAGCGAAGTAAGCAAAATCAGCCCCAAATACAGCAAGGCAAAGCCATCGATCACGAACAGCGGCCGGATGAGGTAATGGGTAACCGAGCGCAGCCAGAATAGCGAAGCGAAAGCACCGGCCTGCGCCAGCACCGTCACTCCGTAAATAATCCGGTGGTTCCGCCGCACGGCGATGATGAGCATGATCACCAATGTGGCCAAAGTCAGGATGAGCAGCGGCAGCAGATGGAAGAAATCGTTCTGGCTCATAATCAGCTGCTTATAATTTGCGAAGGGCGAGGGAGTCGGCGGAGGCAACGGGCAGTGTGGCTTGCTGCCGTGCCACTTGCGGGGCGGTGGGCGGCGCCTGGTAAGCCTTTAGCTGCTGATTGATAGCGGGTTGGGCGGTGTTCAGGACGGGCTGCGGGTTGAGACCCAGCCACAAAATCAGCAGCACTAAGGGCACGGCAATCAGCATTTCGCGCGGGTTCAGGTCGGGTAGAAGGATGCTGGGCTGCACCGGACCCAGAAATACCCGCTGCATCAGCCACAGCGAATAGGCCGTGGCCAGCACCAGACCGCAGGCGGCCAGCACCGTTAGGGTGGGGTTGGCCTGCCACGCCCCAACCAGCGTCAGAAATTCCGCAATGAAGTTGCCCAGGCCCGGCAAGCCCAGCGAAGCCATCACGAACACCAGCGCAATGACGCCCATGCGGGGGGCCGGCGCCCAGAAGCCGCCCATGCGGTTGATGTCGCGGGTGTGGAGGCGTTGGTAGAGAAAGCCCGAGATAATAAACAGCGCGCCGGTGCTCAGGCCGTGCGTAATCATCTGCATCACAACGCCTTGCAGCGCCCATGCATTGAACGCAAACACGCCCAGCACCACAAACCCCATGTGGCTGACACTGGTGTAGGCCACCAGCCGCTTGAGGTCGGTTTGGGAGTAGGCCAGCATGGCCCCGTACAAGATACCCACCACGCCCAGCAGCATGCCCCAGGGCGCAAACTCCTGGGCAGCAATCGGAAATAGCGGCAATACAAACCGCAGCAGGCCATACGCCCCGGTTTTTAGCAGCAGCCCCGCCAAAATCACGCTGCCGGCCGTAGGCGCTTCGGAGTGGGCGTCTGGGAGCCACGAATGGAACGGCACCACGGGCAGCTTCACCAGGAAAGCGGCCAGGAACCCGAACATCACCAAGCGTTCGGCCTGAATGGTCATGGGCGTATCGAGAAGGCCGAAATAGCCGAACGTATAGATGCCCGTTGCGTTGCCGTGCAGGAAGTATAAACCCAAGATAGCCAGCAACATAAGTAGCCCGCTAGCCTGCGTAAACAGGAAAAACTTAAAAGCCGCGTAGTTGCGGTTGGCGTGCCCCCAAATGCCGATCAGGAAGTACATCGGGATCAGCATGACCTCCCAGAAAAAGTAAAACAAAAACAAGTCCATGGTGAGGAACACGCCGGTGATGCCCGCCAGCACCCAAAGCAGGTTGAAGTGAAAAAAGCCCACCCGGCTCGTGATTTCGCGCCAGGAAATCAGCACGGCCAGCAGCCCCAGAAAGAAGGTAAGCAATAGCATCAGCAAGCTCAGACCATCGAGGGCAAAGCTCAGACTTACACCAAATTGCGGAATCCAGGGCCGCTCCAGCCGGATCAGCCACGGCGAATTGGCGTCCGCCATGCCCAGGTTGTCGCCCCACATCCAGAGCGTCAGGATAAAGTCGATCAGGACCACCGCGAGGGCGATCCAGCGGGGCAGGCGCTCGCTCCACCGCTGCGAGAGCCACGCCAGCAGTCCGCCTACCATCAACACCACAATCAGCCAGATCAGTATCATAGCAGAATACTTAGGGTGAGAATAGCCGCCGCGCCTAATGCAATGCCTGTCAAGTAGTTGCGTAATACGCCGTTTTGCGTCTGGGCCAGTAGTCCGTGCAGGGCCTGGGTGAGGTCGGTGAGCAGGGTGTAGAACCGATCGATGACGTCGCGGCGGTTGAGGTTGGCCAAAAACACGTAGGGCCGCACCAGCAACGCGTCGTAGAGCGCATCAAAACCCCAGCCCGCGTGCCAGAACCGGTGCAGCGCCATCGCCGGCCCGGAGCGCTCCAGGCTTTGCACCATCGCCGGGCTTTTTAAGTAGAATACATAGGCCACGTAGATGCCGCTCAGCGAAACCGCCGCCGCTACCAGCTGCATAATCCACTCCAGCTCATCGTAGTTGGGCTTGACCACAACATCGGGCAAAACCGGACGCAAGAAGTTGGAAAACAGCGTGAACTGGGCCAGGTTGTGCGGCAGCTCGATAAAGCCGCCCACCAGCGAAAGCACGGCCAGCACCACCAGCGGCAGCGTCATCCGGGAGCCGGGATAATGGACGATGGGCGTTTTGCTTTCGCCGAAAAAGGTGATGAACACCATCCGAAACGTGTACACCGACGTGATAAATGCGCCCAGCAGCGCCGCTGCGTAAAGACCCAAGCTGCCGCGCTCGCCGGCGAAGCTCAGCCATAAAATCTGGTCTTTGCTGTAGAAGCCGGCGGTTACCAAAGGCAAAGCAGCCAGCGAAGCCGAACCGATCAGGAAGGTCCAGAACACGACGGGCATCTTATGGCGCAGTCCGCCCATGCGCGTCATGTCGTGCTCGTGGTGCAGGGCCTGAATGACGACCCCGGCGCCCAGAAACAGCAGCGCTTTGAAGAAGGCATGAATCATGAAATGGAAGATGCCTGCCGACCACGCCCCCAAGCCCAATGCCAGAAACATGTACCCAATCTGGCTGATGGTGGAGTAAGCCAGCACGCGCTTTAAGTCGTTCTGAGTGAGGGCGCTACAGCCGGCAATCAGCAGGGTAAGCGCCCCGATAACGGCCACCGTGGCCTGTGCCACCGGGGCCAGCTCGAATACGACGTGCATGCGCGTAATCAGGTAGACGCCCGCCGTGACCATCGTGGCCGCATGAATCAGCGCCGACACCGGCGACGGGCCGGCCATGGCATCGGGCAGCCACGTTTGCAGCGGCAGCTGCGCCGATTTGCCCACCGCGCCGCCCAGCAGCAACAGCGCCACCGACAACGCCACGGGCGAGCCCACGGGCCACACCTGCGCGGCCTGCTCTGCGATTTGCTGAATGTGCAGCGTACCGAACTGTTGAAACAGCATAAACAGCCCGATCATCATGGCCGTGTCGCCGACGCGCGTGACGATGAAGGCTTTGCGGGCCGCGTAGCCGTTTGCGGGGTTTTTGTACCAGAACCCAATGAGCAGGTTGCTGCACAGGCCCACGCCTTCCCAGCCCAGGTACAGCAGCAGCAGGTTGTCGGCGAGCACCAGCACCAGCATGGCGCCCACAAACAGGTTCATGCAGGCGAAAAAGCGGCTAAAATCCTCATCGTCAGCCATAAACTCGGTAGAGTAGAGGTGGATGAGAAAGCCCACGCAAGTGATAACCAGTACAAATACCAGCGAAAGCGCATCCAAGTGAAAGGCAATGGACGGACTAAAGCCGGCCACGTCAAACCAGTTCCAGAGCACCTGATGGTAGAAGGTCGGGTTGGGCCGGGCCGTGCTGAATTCCAGGGCCACAGCAATCGCTGCCACGGCCGAAAGCCCGATGCTGCCAGCGCCAATGACCGCAGCGACGGCCCGCGACAAACGCGGGCCAACCAGCAGGAGCACAATTGCGCCGGCGAACGGGAAGGCGAGAATCAACCACAGGTAGTGTGCCATAGCGTTATCCTCTCATTAGGTTGGCAGCATCGCTGTCGAGGGTTTTGAGGCGGTGATAGATCTGGAGGATAAGTGCCAGTCCGACAGACACTTCCGCGGCGGCCATGGTCAGGATGAAGATGAACATGACCTGCCCATCGGGCTGCGCCCAGTGCGAGCCGGCCACGATAAAAGCCAGCCCGGCGGCGTTGAGCATGATCTCCACGGAGATGAGCATGAAGATGATGTTGCGGCGAATCAGCACGCTGATCAGCCCGAGCATAAACAGGATGCCGGCCAGCAGCAACCCGGATTCCATCGAGACGGGGTTCATGCGGCGGCCTCCTGTTCCAAAAAGCGGTGAATGACTTTTTTCTTCTGCCGGCCCAGGTGATACGCGCCCACGATGCCGGCCATCAGCAGCATGCCGCTCAGCTCCACGCCCAGCACATAGGGCCCGTACAGCGACAGGCCCACGGCTTTGGCATCGACGGCCCGCACAGCGGAAGCGGCTGTGTTGTCGGTGGTTACGATGTAGATCAGCTCGCCAAACAGCACCAAACAAAGCACCGCCGGCCCGGCCCAGACGCCGGGCGTGAGCCATTGCTTTTCGTGCTGCACGTCCTCGTAAGTGAGGTTCAGCATCATGATCACGAAGATGATCAGCACTACGATGGCGCCCGCGTAAATGATGATTTCCAGGGCAGCCATAAACGGCGCCCCGAGTGTGAAAAACACCACGGAGATCGCCAGAAACGACACCACCAGGTAGAGCAGCGCGTGGATCAGATTGTAGCAGGTGATCACCAAAAAGGTAGCCGCTACCGCTACGGCCGCCGCAACGTAGAAAGTTAATGCCATAACGGTCAGGGGATTAAGCTTTTGATATCGATGGGCTCGCGTTCGTTCTCGGCTTCTCCTTTGTCTTTGCCGCCGATGGCCATGCCGGCCACCTTGTAGTAGTTGTAGCCGGGGTACTTGCCCTGCCCGTTGATGAGCAGGTCCTTTTTCTCGTACACCAGGTTCTGGCGGTCGTACTCACCCATCTCGAAGTCGGGAATGAGCTGGATGGCGTAGGTGGGGCAGGCTTCTTCGCAGAAACCGCAGAAAATGCAGCGCGAAAAGTTGATGCGGAAAAACTCCGGGTAGCGCCTACCGGTCTCATCCTGAGTGGCTTGCAGCGAGATGCAATCGACAGGGCAGGCCGCCGCGCAGAGATAGCAGCCCACGCAGCGCTCGCCCATGTCGGGGTCGCGCGTGAGCACAATGCGGCCCCGCCACCGCGTTGAAAGCGGCGCTTTCTCTTCGGGATACTGAATGGTTTCGCGCTTGTGAAACGCATGCAGAAACGTAAGCCACATACTGCGCAGAAGACTGAACATGGTCGCGGGGCTTTGAGGTGAGGGTAGAGAATAGGCGAGAATAACTTCACTCACGTCTGTCATCCTGAGCAGCGCGAAGGACCTTATCAGCGTTGCAGACGGCTGTTGTTCTGGCGTGAGAGGGTCCTTCACTCTGCACAGGATGACAATTAAGTTGTTTAGTAACTATTTGTTAATCAATACAATAGCCGCCGTCACCATCAGGTTCAGCAGCGTGAGGGGGAGCAGGATTTTCCAGCCGTATTCCATGAGCTGGTCGTAGCGGGGGCGGGGCATGGAGGCCCGGAGCAGGATAAATAAGCTGATGAACACGAACGTCTTGAGCACGAACCACACCATTGGCGGCAGGAACGCCGGGCCGAGCCAGCCGCCGAAATACAGCGTCACGACGAGGCAGGAAATCAGGGTGATGCCCATGTATTCGCCGATGAAGAACATGCCGAACTTCATGCCCGAATACTCGGAGTGAAAGCCCGCGATCAGCTCGCTTTCCGCCTCTGGAATGTCGAAGGGCAGGCGGTGCGTTTCGGCGACGCCGGCAATCAGGAAGATGACGAAGCCGATGAATTGCGGGATCACGTACCACATGCCGCGCTGAGCTTCCACGATTTCGCGCAGGTTGAACGAGCCGCTGAGCAGCACCACGCCCATCAAAGCGAGGCCCATAAATACCTCATAGGAAATCATTTGCGCCGCACCGCGCATGGCGCCCAGCAGGGCGTATTTGTTGTCGGAAGCCCAGCCGCCGAGGATGATGCTGTAAGCGCCCATCGACGAAGCAGCCAGGAAAAACAGCAGCCCAATGTTGAGGTCGGCGACCACCACGCCGGGGGCAAACGGGATGATCACGAAGCCCATCAGCACCGACACCACCACGATGGCAGGCGCCAGCACGAACACCGGCTTGTCGGCAAACGGTGGAATCCAGTCTTCCTTGAAAAACAGCTTGATCGTGTCCACGAGCACGATAAACAGGCCAAATGGCCCCGCGCGGTTCGGGCCGTAGCGATCCTGCCAGAGCGCCAACATGCGGCGTTCCATCCAGATCAGTCCGGCGGCCACGTTGAGCACCGCGAACAGCACCCCGCCGACAATCAGTAGGTAACTTGGGCTTGCTGCTTCCATTGTAAATCGCTGTTTAAGATGGCCCAGGCAGGTAATTCGGCATAAGGAACGCCCGGCAAACCGACCGGCAAACCGGCCGTGCCGCTTGGGAAATCGGGGCTAATCCGGACCGGCAGCCGGTAGGCCTGGCCGCCGACGTTGAACTCCAGCGGCTCGCCCACGGCGAGTTTCATAGCCAGCGCATCGTTGGCATTGAGCATCACGTAGGGCGACGGGGCGCGCTCGTGAATGCCGGGCGCGTGCATGCTCAGCTCTTCCGAGCCGAAAGTGTGGTGCACCGGCAGCAGGAGCAGGTGCCCGGCCAGCGGTTGAAACTCTTCGGGCGCGCTGGCGAAAAACGCCTCGGCGGCTTTGGCGGCCGGCTCGATCAACCGCACGCCGGGGTCGCCGCCGTGCAGGTGGCCCCCGATTTCTTGCTGGTACTTGTTCGTAGATTGGATGGAGTTCCAGCCCGGCGCCCAGAAGAAAGGAATCATGGAAGCGGGCGGCTCGCCGCGGTAGCCTTCCATGGTATAAGACATGGCCGAATCGGGATCTTCCGGCGGCTTGGGCTCGCTCACGTTGAGGTTAGCGCGCATGGCGGTGCGTCCGCTGTAGCGGTGCGGCTCACGAGGGATTCTCTGCCCCGCAATGCGGAAATCGGCATGTGGGGTAATTTCCTCAATACCAGTGAGTTCGGGCTGTGCGGTAGTGATGGCCCGCAAAACATCATCGAAAGCGCGCCATTTCGCTATCTGGTTGTGAGACAATACATTGCCTAATTCCATCAGCCAGCGCCAACTCTCTTGGATATCGTCGGGTGTGGGATAGACTTGGTAGAACCGCTGGGCGCGGCCTTCGTTGTTGATGAGCGTGCCATCGGCCTCGGAAAAAGTGCCGGCGGGCAGCAGAATGTTGGCCTTTTCGGTGGTCGGGTTGTGCAGGTGATCGAGCACGATGACTTGTTTGCAGGTGGCCAGAAAACGGGTGACGGTCGCCTGCGGCGCGCGGCGGAACAGGTCGTTTTCCAAAATAATCGCCGTATCGGCGTGGCCGTTCCCGATAGCATCGAACGCCGATTCGAGGCGGTGGCCGCCCAACATGGTCAGGCCCAAGCTGTTGCATTCGGGCAGCGTGAGCACGATGCCGGCCGCTTTTTCACGGACCACCAAAGCCGCCGCGATGTTGGCGGCGGCGTTCAGCACCGCTTCGCTGCCGCTGGAAGTGCCCGAAATGACCAACGGCTTTTTGGCGGCTATCAGGGCATCGGCGATCTGTTGGGCCAGCGTTTGCATCTCCTGCAGCAAGCCTTCCGCCTCGGCGGCATCGGGGTGAATGAGGTGGGCCACGGCAAAGCCCAGGCGGGCAATGTCGTCGGGGGAGGCGAAGTAGGTTTGGGTGGCGATTTCGTCGAGCTTGGTGTGGTCGAGCGTCGCGCTGAAGAGCGGGCCGCGCTCGTTTTGCAGCAATTCACGTACGGCGGCATCCTGCCACACCGGGAACTTGGCTTTCGGAACTTCTTCGGCGATAGGCTGTTGGCGCACCGACTGCCGCACGGCCAGCGCCAGCATGGGGGCCGAGTTGGTCAGGTCTTCGCCAAGGATAAATACGGCGTCGGCTTGCTCTACTTCTCGCAGCGAAGTGCTGCGGGCTGGGCCTTCGCGCAGAATGCGCAGGGCGAGGCAGATCAGATCGTGCTCGGCGTCGGAAACGCCGTCGTAGAAGTTGGCCTCACCGACCAGCGTTTTCAGGGCAAAATTCGATTCCAGAGAAGCCCGCGGCGACCCGATGCCAATCACGCGGCCTTGCTTAATGGCGGCGGCCGTGGCTTGCAGCGCGGTCTGCTTGTCCGTGGCTTCCGGTAACTGATTGCGTAGCAAGGGCTTGTGAATGCGATTGGCGCTGTTCACAAACTCATACCCGAAGCGCCCCCGATCGCAGAGGAAATAGCCGTTGACCTCGCCGTTGTAGCGGTTAGTGATGTTGCGCAGCGAGCCGTAGCGCTCGCCGGCCGTGATGTTGCAGCCCAGACTGCAATGGTGGCACACCGACGGGGCCATCGTGAGGTCCCATTTGCGGGTGTAGTGCTGCTTGAGCGTTTTGTCGGTGAAGACGCCGGTGGGGCACACCTCGGCAAGGTTGCCGCTAAACTCGCTTTCCAGCACGCCGTCTTCGCTGCGGCCAAAATAGAGGTGGTTGTGGGCGGCAAACACGTCCAGGTCTTTGCCGCCGGCATAGTCTTTATAGAAGCGCACGCACCGAAAACACTGGATGCAGCGGTTCATTTCGTGGTTGAGAAACGGCCCCAGGTACTGGTTGCGGTAGGTGCGCTTGTCGAAGCGGTACTGGCGGTAGTTGTGGCCGGTCATCACGGTCATGTCCTGGAGGTGGCAGGAGCCGCCCTCGTCGCACACGGCGCAGTCGTGGGGGTGGTTGGTCATGAGCCAGCCGATGACGTGGGCGCGGAATTCCTTGGCTTCCGCATCCGAAATGGACAGGCGCAGCCCGTCGCGTACCGATTCCATGCACGACATGAACAGCTTGCCCCGGGTGTCGCTCTCGTCCTTGAAAATCTTCACGGCGCACTGCCGGCAGGCCCCCACCGAGCCCATCGCCGGGTGCCAGCAAAAGTAGGGCAGGTCGAAGCCCAGCGCGAGGCAGACTTCCAGCAGGTTTTTGCCCGCGCTCACCTCGTAAGGCTTGTTCTCTATATAGATGGTTGCCATACCTTGCTCCAGGGACAGTGATGCTCGTAGATGTGTCGTTCAAAATCCTCCCTGAAGTATTTCAGGGCACTTTGGAGCGGTTCCATGGCGCCGGGCGCGAGCGCGCAGAACGTGTTGCCGGGGCCGAGGTATTTGGTGTGAAACTCCAGCGCTTGCATATCTTCGGGATGGCCGCGGCCCTGGTCGATGGCGAGCAGGAGCCTTTCCACCCACGGCAGCCCTTCGCGGCACGGTGTGCAGAAGCCGCACGATTCCTGGGCAAAAAAGTGCTGGAGGTTGTGCACAAAGCCCACCGGGCAGGTTTGGTCATCCAGAATAATCATCGTGCCCGTGCCCAGCCGACTGCCCGCCGCCTGAATGGAGGCATAATCCATGGGCGTGTCGAGGTGCTGCTCCACCAGAAAGTCGGTGGAGGCACCGCCCGGCAGCACGCCTTTGAACAGGTAGCCGTCCTGCATGCCGCCTGCGTAGTCTTCCAGCAGCTCCCGGATCGTGACGCCCATCGGCAGCTCCCAGCAGCCGGGCGTCTTGACGCGGCCACTCACGCCGTAGAGCTTGGTGCCCGTATCGGCGCTCTTGCTCAGGCCTTTATACCATTCCACGCCGTTGTTAACGATGTGCGGCAGGTTGCACAGCGTCTCGACGTTGTTGACGATGGTGGGTTTGCCAAACAACCCGCTCACCTGCGGAAACGGCGGCTTGGCCCGCGGGTGTGCCCGCTTACCCTCCAGGGCATTCAGCAGGGCCGTTTCTTCGCCGCACATGTAGCGGCCCACGCCGGTGTGCAGGTACATTTCCAGGTTGTAGCCCGAACCCAGGATGTCCTTGCCCAGATAGCCCGCGTCGTACGCCTCCTGAATGGCTTTGGTAATCTCTTGAGCAGCAAGCTTATAGGCCCAACGCAGGAACACGTAGGAAATGTTGGCCTGAATGGCATACGCCGCCACAATCATCCCTTCGAGGAGCTGGTGGGGGTTGCCTTCCAGCAAGAGCCGGTCTTTGAAGGTGCCAGGCTCCATCTCGTCGGCGTTGGCTACCAAGTACTTAGGCATCGCCGCGTCAGGACCCATTGGGACAAAGCTCCACTTCAGCCCCGTGGCAAACCCGGCGCCGCCTCGTCCTTTCAGGTTCGAGTCTTTCACCAAGTTCTGCACCTCGGTCGGCGTCATTTCCTTCAGCACCTTTCGCACCGACTGGTAGCCGCCCACTTGCTCATACTCTTTGAGGCTGAGGGGTTTGCGGCCCGCGACAATGTGCTGGGTAAGGGGCGTTTCCATGGGGAGCCCGCTTTAGGGTTAGCTGTATTTGCTCAAAATCTCGTCGAGTTGGTCCACCGTCAAATTGCGGTACAGGTCGTTGCCAATCATCAGGGCCGGGGCACGGTCGCAGGTGCCGAGGCAGGCGTTGGGCAGGAGGGTAAAGCGCCCATCCTCAGTGGTTTGGCCGTATTGGATGCCTAAGTTGGTAAAGAGATAATCGCGGATTTCTTCGTAGCCCATCACCCAGCAGCTGATGCTGTCGCAGAGCAAAATCACATGCCGCCCGACCGGCCGCCGGAAAATCAGGTTGTAGAACGTCGCCACGCTGTCGAGCTCGGCGGGCGACATATCCACAATCTCGGCTACGTCTTTCAGGCTTTCGTCGGAGATCCAGCCGCGGTTGTGCTGCACGATTTTCAGTGCCTCAATACAGGCCGCTTTTCTCTTCGGAACGAGGCTGATTTCGTGCTCGATTTGCAGGATTTCCTCGGCGGTAAGCATGGCGAATGATGGCTGGTGCTATGATTTATAAATTATTAATAATCAAGTACTTATATACTATGTATCAGAAGCCGTATTCCCGGTCCGACCGCCTTAGCGGTCCGACCGGTTGACGCCTGAACATCCGCCCCAACAGGCCAAACACCCATCGTGCTGCCGGCGATCGGTCGGACCTATAAGGCGCTCATAACGAGGGGGTTACCGGTCAATATCAGCCAAGACATAATCCATAGCACCCAGGATGGAAAGCAAGTCGGCGACGGAGTAGCCTTTGCTGATGTAGGGTAGCATTTGCATGTGCGGAAACGAGGGAGTGCGGATGCGCACGCGGTAGGGCGAGGTGTTGCCGTCGCTGGTGAGGTAGTAGCCGTTGGCGCCTTTGGTGGCTTCAATGCAGCTCATGGCCTCGCCGGGCGGAATCACCGGCCCCCAGCTCACTCCCAGAAAGTGGGTGATGAGCGTTTCGATGTCGTGCATGGTGCGGTGTTTCAGGGGCGGCGTGGTAAGCGGGTGATCGGCTTTGTAGGGGCCTTCAGGCATGTTTTTCATGCATTGCTCGATGATGCGCAGGCTTTGGCGCATTTCGGCTACGCGCACCAAAGCGCGGTCGTAGCAGTCGCCGTTGGTGGCGGTGGGCACCTCAAAATCAAACATCTCGTAACCGGAGTAGGGCCGCTTTTTGCGAAAATCCCACTCGAAGCCGCAGGCCCGCAGGTTGGGGCCGGTTACGCCCCATTCGATGGCTTCTTCCAGGGTGAAAATGCCGATGCCCTGGGTGCGCGCCTTGAAAATGCTGTTACGCAGCACCATGTTGTCGTATTCCTTTAGCTTTTTGGGGAAGTAATCGAGGAAATTCTTGACCAGCCGCTCCCAGCCGATGGGCAAATCCTGCGACACGCCGCCGATGCGGAACCAGTTGGGGTGCATGCGTCCGCCGCACACGGCTTCCACAATGTCGAACACGCGCTCGCGGTCGGTGAACATGTAGAAGACCGGCGAAAGCTGGCCGATGTCCTGCGCGAACGTGCCGTACCACACCAGATGACTGGCAATGCGGAACAGCTCGCACAGCATCACCCGAATCACCTTCACCCGATCGGGCACCTCAATGCCCGCCAGCTTCTCCACGGCCAGCAGATAGGCGAGGTTGTTCATGACGCCGCCCAAGTAGTCAACGCGGTCAGTATAAGGGATATAGGTGTGCCACGATTGGCGCTCGCCCATTTTCTCGGCGCCGCGGTGGTGAAAGCCGATGTCGGGAATCGCATCGACAATGTCTTCGCCGTCGAGCTGCAAAATGATGCGGAGTACGCCGTGCGTGCCGGGGTGCTGCGGCCCGATGTTCAAGAACATGAAATCGCTGTCTTCGCTCTGGCGCTCCAGGCCCCATTCTTCGGGGCGGAATTGCAGGGCGGCCTGCTCGCGGTCCTGCTTGTCGTCGTAGAGCTGGAAGGGGCCCATTTCGGTGGCCCGCGCCGGGTGCTCTTTGCGCAGTGGGTGGCCCTGCCAGGTGCGCGGCATCAGGATGCGCGACAGGTGCGGGTGGCCGTCGAACTTGATGCCGAACATGTCGAAAATCTCGCGCTCGTACCAGTTCGCGTTGGCCCACAAGCCCGTAATGCTGGGCGCCGACGGAAATTCGCCAGTCAGCCCGACCTTCAGCCGAATAAACTCGTTGCGGCCAAACGAAAACAGGTGATACACCAGCGTAAAGCTGTACGGCGCGTGGCCGTTATCCCGCTTGCGGGTGCGCTCGTCGAGAGCCGTGAGGTCGAACAGCAGGCGGAAGGGCTGGGCAACCTCGTTTTTCAGAAAAGCCAGCACCGGTTTGATCTGGTCAAGCGGCAGCCAGAGGGTGAGGATCTCATCCCGGGTGGTTTGGGGCTTAAAAATGCCTTCGCCAAATCGCGCCTGCAATTGCTCTATAATGCCGCTGCCATTTTCCATGACTAGGAATTTTAAATTCCTGGGATGCTGCTGCTAATTATGTAAAATATTAATTGTCAAACAGTTGTAAAAACTATAAAATCCTCTGTCACCCTGAGCGCAGCGAAGGACCTTCTCACCGTTGCTGACGTCTGTTGTTCTGCCGTGAGAAGGTCCTTCGCTGCGCTCAGGGTGACAGGTGCAGGTGAGGGGAAGGCATGTTTTTCATCTTATTTCTCATACTTCGTCCGGAGAGCGGAAGTCCGTCATCGTGTCCCAGCGTTCGCGCTTGGTGGCCTTTACTTCGGTTTTGTCGGGGCGGAAAACGCCTTGCTCACCGATGGTCCAGCTGAGCGGGCGTTTTTCGTGGCCGACGCGGTCGGCGAGCAGCATCAGGCCTTCCATGAACGCATCGGGGCGGGGCGGGCAGCCGGGCACGTACACGTCCACGGGCAGAAACTTGTCGACGCCCTGCACCACGCTGTAGATGTCGTACATGCCGCCCGAGTTGGCGCACGAACCCATGGAAATCACCCACTTAGGCTCCATCATCTGCTCATGCAGCCGCTTGATAATGGGCGCCATCTTGATGAACACGGTGCCCGCAATGATCATCACGTCGGCTTCGCGGGGCGTGCCGCGGATTACCTCGGCACCGAAGCGGGCCACATCGTATTTTGGCGTCATGCTGGTGGCCATTTCCACGAAGCAGCACGAAAGCCCGAAGTGGAACGGCCACATCGAGTTTTTGCGGCCCCAAGCCAGCAGGTCCTGCACGGTGCTGAGCATAACGCTTTGCTGCACAGTCTCTTCGTAGGAGCTAGTGCCCTGAATGGCGTTGGCGGGCGCGTCGGGTTTCGTGAGCCACCATTTCATAGTTGTGGGCCGTTTTAAGATCGCAACATCCGTTTGTAAGCCCGTAATATGCGTTGGCCATCAGGCCCGAAATCGAGCGCTCCGTTGCGCCATTCGTAGATCAGCACCACTACCAGCAGCACAATGAAGGCCAGCACTCCGCTGTAGCCGTACCAGCCTAACTCCTTGAAAGCGATGGCCCAAGAGACGATAAAGATGGTTTCGATGTCGAAGATGACAAAGAGCATCGCCACCAAATAAAACTGCGAGGAGAAGCGAATGCGCGCGGTGCCTTCGCCTATAATGCCGCCTTCGTAGGGCTCGCCCATGGCACGGGCCGTGTGGTGCTGCCCCAGCGCGTAGGAAAGCCCCAGGATCGCCGCCACCAGCCCCAGCACAATGCCGCCGTACACCAGAAGTGGCCACAATACCGGCCCCGTTCCGCTTGAAGCATGCATAGCCTTTCCGCCTCCGCACGGATTTGAAGTACTACCCGACTAAAATCTATTTGAAAAAAGATAATGCGTTTGCTATCAGGTGCCTGAAATGTAGTGCTCCAGGTTTTCTATAATAAATTTCTGCTCGTCGATGATGTATTTAACGATGTCGCCAATGGAAATCAGGCCGATGACGGTATCGTTTTCCAGCACCGGTAAGTGGCGGATGTAGCGACTGGTCATGAGTTTCATGCACTCCTCGACCGAGTCGTTGGGCGAAACCACCACGGGGTGCTCACTCATGATTTCCTCCACGTGCGTATGCTTCGACGCCTTGCCCCGCAATATCACTTTTCGGGCGTAGTCGCGCTCGGTAAAAATGCCCAGCAGGTGGCCGTCGTGCATTACCATCAGCGCGCCTACGTTTTGCTCCACCATTTGCTCCAGCGCTTGGTAAACGGTGAAAGTGGGTTCTACATAGAAAAGATTTTTGGGTTTTCTCTGCAAAATGTGCCTGACAGTTCCCATGTGGCCCTCCCTTCCGGCTTAGAATTTATTTATACTAAAAATTCAATTTAATATACGAATAATATTGTTGATTTCGCGAATATTATTAATTCATAATTATTTGATCTATAGTTACTTACCGTAGGCAGTAGTAATGAATAACCTCTGGTAAGTCGAATAAAACGCTCCGGGCGCCGTACCGGGCACAGCAAAGCATCGCTGCTGTTTAGTAATATTCTTTTGTCCTCCCTCGGCACGCCGAATTTCCCTTGCTCTTTGGATGACCAATAGCCCTGCAAAAAAACAGCTATAAAAACTGGCTCGCGCCGCGAAAGCAGCCGGAGAGAGGGTGCATTTTTCGATAAAAAGAGGAGCCCCGAGCCGACACGCCGCAAACGTTATCGTGAATAAAGTCAGCGAGTTTCGTGAAGCCAAGGGCAAGTTTTCGGTACTTACCTGGAGTATCCGGCCTAGTCCGGAAATGTTGCGACAACCCTGCAAACCCTAGCTCGCCATGAAGCACATCCCCACAAATCCCACTCATTCTTCCGGCAGCCGGCACGCCGCTGGCCCGAAACGGCAAAACTTAACCTCCGTTTTAGTCGGCATGGCGTTGTTAGCCTTTCTGGGCATCGTACAACCGGTGCAGGGCCAAGCCAAAACCCAGCCGAAGCAGCCCGTTCTGGGAAATCGTTCGGCTAAAATCATCGAACAGAATGGGCTGAAGTTCAAAGACTTGAATAAGAACGGCAAGCTGGACAAGTACGAAGACTGGCGCTTGCCGGCCGAAGCGCGAGCACAGGATTTGCTGAGTAAAATGTCGGTGGAGGAGAAAGTCGGGTTTATGCTCATCAGCAGCACCCGCCTGAAAAACGACTGGTCGTTTGACACGCCCAAAACCAAAGACCCAATCACCAGCGGCTTCAACGAGGATGACATGGTGGCCACCACCAACATGTTTACAAAAAAGCCACTGCCCGTGCCCGTTATGAGCGCTGCCGGCACCACCAAAGCCGTGAGCCAGTACCACTTACGGCATTTTATCCTGCGCGCCAATCCGTCGGCCCGCATCATTGCCGAGTGGGCCAACAACCTACAAGCCCTCTGCGAGCAGCAGCCCCTGGGCATTCCGGCCATTGTGACGTCCAATCCGCGCAACCACATTACCTCCACGGCCGCTATTGGCACCAGCGTGGGGCAAACGGCCTTTTCGACCTGGCCCGGTGAGCTGGGCCTGTCGGCGATGCGCGATCTGAAGCTGACGCGGGAGTTTGCCGACATTGCCCGGCAGGAGTGGGTGGCGACCGGCCTGCGCAAAGGCTACATGTACATGGCCGATTTGGCCACCGAACCCCGGTGGCAGCGCGTAGACGGTACCTTTGGCGAAAATGCCGACTGGGTAGGCCAGATGATCACGCAGGTGATTCTGGGTTTTCAGGGCCCGAAATTAAGCCCCACCTCTGTGGCCCTGACTACCAAGCACTTCCCCGGCGGCGGGGCCGGAAAGGACGGCCAGGACCCGCACTTCGATTGGGGCAAGCAGGAGGTGTTTCCGGGCGGTATGCTGGCCAACAACCTGATTCCGTTCAAGGCCGCCATCAAAGCGGGCACTTCGTCCATCATGCCGTACTATTCGATGCCCGTTGGCACGCAGTACGAGCAGATTGCCTACGCCTACAACAAGGCCATTATTCATGATTTGCTGCGCACGCAGCTCGGCTTCAAGGGCATCATCAACTCCGATACCGGCCCGATTGAGATGATGCCTTGGGGCGTTGAAGACCTGTCGATTACGCAGCGCTACCAACGCGCCCTGGAAGCGGGCGTCAACATCTTCGCCGGCACCGCCGACCCGACCGAACTGCTGAAAACCGTGCAAAGCAACCCCAAAGACATGCCGCTCATCAACGATTCGGTGCGGCGGTTGTTGCTGGAAAAATTTGAGCTGGGCCTGTTCGAAAACCCGTACGTAGACGCAACGGCCGCCGAAAAAATCGTGAACAACCCCCGGTTTGCGGCCCGCGCCAGTCTGGCGATGCGCAAGTCCATTGTGCTGCTGCGCAACGAGACGAAAGCCTTGCCCCTCAAGGCCAAAACGAAAGTGTATTTCGAGACTTACAACAAACGCTTTGGCACGCCGACCACGGGCCCCGGCGATGTGTACGCTTCCAAAGATGCCTCGTATCCCGTCGATTTTGTGGCTACTCCTGAAGAAGCGGACGTTATCTTGCTCTGGATCAAGCCGGGAGCGAAGCCGTTGTTTGCCTCCGATGGGTCGCCCTTGGAGCTTTCCTTGTCTAAAAATGGCGTGGATGTAGCGTATGTCAACGCGCTGGCAGCCAAAAAGCCGACCGTGCTGGCCATCAACTACACCAACCCTTGGGTTATTGGTGAGATTTATGGCGACGCCACCAAAAGCCAGATCAAAGGCGTATTGGCCACTTTCGGCACCACACCCGAAGCGCTGCTCGACGTTGTGACCGGCAAATTCGACCCCACTGGCAAAATGCCCTTTACGACTCCGATCTCCGAAGCTGCCGTTAAGAACCAGAAGGAGGACGTGCCAGGCGACAAGGAAGGCCCTGGTTATCCGCTGTTTAAGTACGACGAAGGGCTTAGCTATAAAGGCAATCTGTAGAAAAATCGGGGCTTGGATGTTGCTTATCCGGAAGCAAACGGCCATTACTGGCTGCATTGTCTGTACTTTTGCGTGGACATTTGCACTTTACCCATGCCTCGATTTTTTGCCTTCCTCTTCTGCTTTTCCTTGATTCTGGCCGCTTGTACCCGCGAGGGCGTAAGGAGCAAGGATACTTCTATGAGCAGAAAGAGCGATATACTGGAAACGATGAAGATTGCGGTGCCGCGCCAGGCCAACCGCAGCGTTTCGTTTACCAACAAAGCCGCCGCCTATTACTTCACGCAAACCCACGAAACCAATCATCCGGAATACACTTGGTTTGAAGGTCTCAACATTGCCAAAAACCGCGTTTTTGGTGGCTACGACCTCTTTGTCGGTGACCAGAAGCTGGACAATCGCGCAGCCGAAGTTGTAGTCTACCCCTACAAGCTGGAGCGGCGGCACGGGCCGGCGCTGGTTGAGGACCTTTGGCTATTTGACTACAAAAACGTACTGGAAATAACCCTGCGTGGGGCCACTCAACCCTTGGGCATTGCGCTAAAGGGCGACAAGGTGCATTACCTGCGCCAGCAGGACAACGTGGCCTTCTTCTCGGCGCGGGAGGGAGGCTACCTTATTGCCGTGGCGCCCAAACAGGCCCAAGCTATCAGTATAATCAGCCAGCGCGTAAGTGCCTCTGGTGATGGATTTTACGTGTTAGTAGGCAAGGGCGAAGCCGAAATTACTGCTTTGTTGCAGGAGGTGCGGCGCAACGGTACCGGCTTGCAGCAAGACCGCCAGGATCGCATGCGGCAATATCTGCTAACCACCACATACCTGCGTTCCAGCAACGATTCGCTGGACCTGGCTCTGCGTTGGCTGGCCACCACCATGGACCAGCTCGTGACGCGCCAGCAGGGCGATGGCATCTACGCCGGCCTGCCTTGGTTTAATGAGTATTGGGGCCGCGATGAGTTCATTGCGCTGCCGGGAGCTGTGTTGGTGACCGGACAGTTTGAAACGGCAAAGCAGATTCTGCTTTCGTTTGCCAAGTTTCAGCAGACCGACAAAAGCTCGCGCTACTACGGTCGGGTGCCTAACATCGTGAATCCGAGCAACATCGATTATCACACCACCGACGGCACGCCGCGGTTTATCATTGGGTTGCAGGACTACGTGAAGTACTCCGGCGACACCTCCCTGATCCGTCAGCTTTACCCCAACGTGCAGGCCAGTATCGAAGGCGCTTTGCAGCATTGGGTGGATGCGAAAGGCTATTTGCTGCACGAAGACAACGAAACCTGGATGGATGCCCGCGATGCCAACCTCGTGGCGTATACGCCGCGCGGCAGTCGGGCCAACGACATTCAGGCGCTGTGGTACCAGCAGTTGCTGGCCGGGGCGTATTTCGCCACCTACATGCACGATTCGGCCAACAAAACGAAGTGGGAACGCTTGGCGCAGCAAGTCAAAACGCATTTTGAGCAGGACTACCGCGACCCGCAGCACGACTACCTCGCCGACCGCCTCGACAAGCAAAACCTAGCCGACTTTACCCTGCGCCCCAACCAGCTCTACGCCCTAGACCTGGTGGACGACCCCGCCTTTAAGCACCAAGTAATTCGCAAAACGTGGGAGGAGTTGGTGTATCCGTGGGGCGTGGCCTCCCTGGATCGCCACGATCCGCAGTTTCATCCGTTTCATCTGGCGCCGG
The DNA here is from genome assembly GCF_014349165.1 of Hymenobacter sp. BT491. Classification (NCBI taxonomy): domain Bacteria; kingdom Pseudomonadati; phylum Bacteroidota; class Cytophagia; order Cytophagales; family Hymenobacteraceae; genus Hymenobacter; species Hymenobacter sp. BT491. The sequence goes on from NZ_JACSJJ010000001.1 coordinate 1,153,989, forward strand.
AGTACTACCACAAAGATGCTGCTTACCACCGCGGAGCTATCTGGCTCTGGAACAATGGCATAGCCATGCAGCGCATGATCGAAGCCGGACAGACCGAAACGGCTTACCAACTCTTTGCCAACATGAATCGGCAGGCCCTGACCCGTGGCGTAGTCGGTGGCCTGAGCGAAAACATGGACGCTTATCCGCACCCCGGCGAAAGCTGGCCCCGCCTGACGGGCGCGTACTTACAGGCGTGGTCCAATGCCGAGCAGCTGCGCATCTGGTACCAGTATTTTCTGGGCATCCGCCCCGACATGGCCAACCACCTCCTGACCTTGGCGCCGCGCATGCCGGCTTCGGTCAAGAATCTGGAATACAACTTCTTGGTAGGAAAGAGCTCAGTATCAGCCCGGTATGAGGCTGGCCATACAACGGCGTACTCCTATACTTTCAACGATTTGGAAGCCAAAGTAATAGTTGATGTGTTTCCCTTTGCGCCCACGGCGGTGGCTGTCAAGAAGGAATCGGTGCTGAAAGTAGAAGCAACCGATCAAAAGCTGACGATTCGGCTGGTAGGGCAAGGCGGTAAAATTCTCTCGGAACAGACGGTAGCGCCCTCAGCGGCGTTGCTCGCCCAACGCGAACAAAGCATGAAGATTTTGAGTGGAGTTTCCTTTGCCCAACCGCTTGATTTAAAGCTGCATCCGGTTCTGAATCAGACAAAAAAATAGCCCTTTCGGCAAGCTGGGTTTCAAAGCACCACAGCTTGCCGAAAGGGCTAATTGTCAGGTTATAAGTCCGGAATAGAGTTGCGAAACGGAGGCGCTCTATCCCAACTGGCGCAGCCAGGCCTCGGCCGCTGGCACTTCTTCAAAGAGTCGGTAGGTGAGGGCGGCCGCTTGGGCTTCGTGCATCATCTGGCTAACCGACAGGCGGGCAAATACATCGTGAGGCAAGAGTACGGCTCCGTAAAGCGGCTGCTTGTCGTCGCCTTGATGGGCAAGCCAATAATCCACAATCCAGGCGCTTTCTTCCGGCGTGAACGGAGCCATCAGGCGCTGATCGCCTAGCAGCTTGCGCCACCCCCGCAGCCCCAGCAAGCGGCCGGTATGAGTCAGAAACGCCTTAAGATGATCAAATTGGCGCGGCCCTGGTTGGTACTGTACCCAAGCAATGCCATCGGGGTGTTCCAGAATGCGGCCCACCGGGTTTTCAAAATACAGACGCAACGGTTGAGTAAGGGTCAGGGGCATAGGCAAATGCAAATCAGGGTAGGAAAACCGGCTTCACGGCTGGTTGGCCCCGACGTTTACAAATACTATTCCAAAGCGGCTACCGTTGAGCTAGCCCATATTTCTTGCTATATAAGTGTAAATCATTGGTAATCAACCGCTAGCCCAGATAGTAATAAAAAAACCTGGTCTAATAAGACCAGGTTTTTGCAGTTCGTCGGAAACGCGGCAGGGCGCGGTAAAAATAGATTTTCAGGAAGCGAACGGCCCGCTGGCCGTCTTCGGCCGTGAGGTGCCAGACATACGGTATGTACATGTCAGGAAATGTAAAAGTGGAAGTAAGGCGCGGACACACGTTTCCTGGCGGGAAAATTTATGCCCGTGCGTAAAAAAAGACTAGTACTAGCAAGCTGCTGTACTAGTTAAAATACTGTGAATGACCGGCTTGCAAAAAGCCTTTTACCAAAGTTTAGTGTCCAGAATGCCGGGCGGCAACGGAGCGCGCTCGCTCAGGCCCAGAATGCACCAACCGTGCTCAAGGCCGGAATGGCCGCCGTGCACTACCGTGCTGACCCATCGAAGCAAGGTGCGGCCGCTGTCCTGCTCGTATTCGCGCAGAATCAAAGCATCACCAACTTGGTAGTCGCGGTCATTGTACCGGACGTCGAAGGGCCGGGTGCCGGCCTCTAGGGCCGCGTATTCAGTGGCCCCAATCTCTAGCTCGTGAGTGCGGTAGGGGGTAGGGCCGGTATGTAAATTGAAATGTGAAGTATGGCGTATCATTGTGAGTTTCATTGGAGTGGAAGTTGGGTTTTCCATGTGCCCGAAAGTCTTTCAAGGACTCAAAGACTTGGCTTCGAGTAAGCTTTCGTGGGCAGTTCGAGCGGGCTTTGGCTCGAAGCAGAAATGGAAATACAGTATAACTAATTGACTATCAATTGGTTATACTGAAATCTCCCGAAAAAGGTTTGGGTTTCTGCTATTTCCCAGGCTGTGTAAGCCGAATGACTTGCTCCACGCGTCGAAGCAAGCGGTGCCGGGACGCGGGCTTGCAGAGAATTGTAACTTCTGCCTCGCTATGGCGAGAATCCCGTGATGCGTCTCTCAGAGTAGCTTTTGCTGAAAATGCTGAGAGAGCATGGCACACCAAATACAAGCACAAAGGTACAGGCGCCAGAGGGGCCTGACTACGCCTGAGTTATCCAGTTATGGTGCTGTATTGACTTTATAAAGTTGCTGTAAACCGGCAGGATGTAATGCAGTATTAGTTTGAGGATATTCTCTGCGGAAAGGGCACAAAAAAGGCGCCCCACCCAGAGCGCCTCTTTATAATCCGGAACCGAAGAAATTCCCACCCAACTTCGGCCCGAACCAACCGTTGCTGCAAATACTTGGACCGAAGTCCGCAGGATTTGGCAGTGGTTAGCCTATTTCGGTCACTTTTCGCTTCGGCTTGCAGGCCAAAAAGAATAGTGCCGTAAAGTCTTTGTGTCTGTGCCTCATTAACAGTGAGTTACAAACCAACTATAACAAAAATACGGGCCCGGCGAAGGAACTACTACGCCTGTATTTGCCTTTTTCAATGCTATATTGACTTAAACTGCCCGATTTGCTTCTTTTTGGGCGTTAGTCCAGCACCGACATGAAACTACAATTTGAGCCCATCCAGCCTTTGGCAGGCAGTTCGTTTACGCTCCAGCACAATACCGACGTCGAAAGCATCCATGTTCTCTGGCATTATCACCCCGAATACGAGCTGGTGTACATCCCGTCGGGGCGGGGGCGGCGGCACATTGGACAGCACAACGCCCAGTATGAGAACGGAGAGCTGGTTTTTATCGGACCGAACCTGCCGCACCTGAGCTTTAGCTACGGCCGCCAAAACCCCTACGAGCAGATTGTGCTCCAGTTGCGGGCCGACTTATTGGAAGATGCGTTCGGAAAATTTCCTGAGTTAGCGGCCATCAAGCAGCTGTTTGCGCGGGCCCACCAAGGCCTATCCTTCGGTGCCAAAACCCGCGCCGCGATTGGCAGCGCCTTGCAGGAAATGCTGGCGCAACCGGCTTTCCCGCGATTGCTTTCCCTGTTGCAGTTGTTTCAGCAACTGGCTGAAGCACAGGATGCTGAAGTTCTGCACGCCGACAACGGCGGCCTGATGCTGCACGGCAAAGAGAAAGAACGCCTGAGCAAAATCTACCGCTACATCCAGCAGCACTTCAGCCAACCCATCGAGGTAAGTGACTTGGCTTCGCTGGCCAACCTGTCGGTGCCGGCTTTTTGCCGTTACTTCAAAAAGATGTCGGGGCAAACGCTGACGGAATTTTTGCAGGAATACCGCGTCAGCCAAGCGTGTGTGCTGCTGCTTGAAGATTTGCCCATTACGGAAGTTAGCTACGCCAGCGGCTTCAACAACCTGTCGCATTTCAACAAAACCTTCCGCCGGCTGATGGGAGTGAGCCCATCGGCGTACCGCAAGCAGAAAATGGAGGAGTTGGAGTAGGAAGTCGCAAATTGATGTAGATGATAATTTTTTGATTATTAACGACTTATATGTAAGTCACTATTCCTTAGGTCGAGGATTTTTGCTCCATTTACCCGTGGCTAGCTAGTACACAGGGCATACCTTATAATAAAGTTGTGTGCGTCCGGCAACTTTTGCGTTCGGCGCCGCTACCTTAAGGTCGATGGAGGAACTACACTGGCTCAGACGACGCTATAGCCTGCTGCGGTGGAAGCGCCGCGTGGTGATTCTGATGATAATCAACCTGTTGGGAATTGGCTACTTGCTCCTGGAGTGGTGGTTCTCGATGGGGCATCACTGAGTGCTTGCTGCAAGAAGCAAAAACCGGAGAAAGTACGCGCCGCGGTTGCTGATTGGCTGATTATAAGTAAGTTGCTGCACTGCATCTCTTCGCCTCAACCCGCCCTGTATGCCAACCCGTACCCTGCCGGCGCAGCCCGGAACGTTCCCCAAAGCGGTGCCGTTCATCGTGGGCAATGAGGTTGCGGAGCGGTTCAGTTATTACGGCATGCGCGCCATCCTGCCCACCTTTCTGGTAGCGCAGTTTTACAATCCCGCCCACAGCCCCGGCCTCGACGCGCTGGCAGAGGCGCGGGCCAATGACCTAGTGCACTCCTTTGTGGCGTTGGGCTACGCGATGCCAGTGCTCGGAGCCCTGCTGGCCGACTGGGTGCTCGGCAAGTACCGGGTTATTCTGTACGTGTCGTTGCTCTACTGCGTGGGGCATGTGTTGCTGGCCGCGTATGCCACTGATTTACAGGGGTTTCGCGTGGGGCTTCTGGTGGTGGCTGTGAGCATGGGAGGCATCAAATCCAGCGTCACGGCCAACCTGGGCGATCAGTTTAACCGCAGCAACGCGCACTTACTCCCGAAGGCTTACGGCTGGTTTCAGCTGGCCATCGACGTAGGAGCGGCCGTTTCCACAGCTTTTGTACCCATACTGTATGCCCGCTTTGGGGCCGCAGTGGCGTTCGGAGTGCCGGGCATTCTGATGGCGGTGGCCGCGCTTACTTTTTGGCTCGGACGGCATCGCTACGTGCGGGTGCCGCCCACGGGCTTTGTGCGGGGTATCCAACTGACGTTTGGCCACGCTGAAGGCCGGGCGGCGCTAGTCCGTGTCGGACTGATTTTCGCGTTTATTCCGGTGGTGTGGGCCCTTTACGACCAAAGCGTATCGGAGTGGGTGTTGCAGGCGGCTCACCTCAACCGCCAACTGTGGCCCGGCTTCACGCCTTTGCCCGAACAGCTTCAGATTCTGGGCATTGTGTTTGGCATCGGGCTCAATCCGCTGCTGACCTACCGCGTGTACCCCGGCCTGGCCCGGCTCGGCATCCGCATGACGCCGTTGCGCCGCATTGGGGCGGGCATGGTGATCGTGGCCGTAGCGCTAGCCGTGGTTGCCGGCATCCAGCATAGCCTCGATACGGGCGGCAGTCCGTCGGTGTGGTGGCAGGTGCTGGCCTACTTTATAGTAGCCGGCGGCACCCTGATGGTAGCCGTTACGGGCTTGGAATATGCTTATACCCAAGCGTCTGAGTCCATGAAAAGCCTCATGACGGCCCTGTGGCTACTGACCATTGCGGCCGGCAATTTCTTTTTGGCCCTGATGAACAACAGCATTGTCAGCGGCGGCTTTTTCGCCCGGTTTCAGGGCGCCAACTATTATTGGTTTTTCGTGGGGCTGATGGCCGTCAACGTTACGCTGTTTGCCGTGGTGGCGTACTTCATAAAAGAAAAAACGTATCTCGCCGCTGAAGAAGACGCCATTGCGTAAAGCAGTTAGTATGATGAGATAGTGTTTTACTGTTTATGTAAATTACCATAAGTAATTGTTAATCAATTATTTATGATTTGATTGAATTTGCTCTCTTCTTTGAAAACTATGATTGGTCTTAATACGCGCTGCTTTTATCTGTTCGCTGCATTGCTACTGCTACTTGGCCCCGCTCGGGCGCAGGAACCGTCCGCCAAACGTGTAGATCGCGCCAAGCACCACGAGTTTTTCATCAACAACTTCAAGACCGAAAGCGGCGTGACGCTGCCACGCGCCCGCGTCGTGTACGGCACCTACGGCCACCTCAATGCCAAGCACGACAACGTCGTGCTGCTGCCCTCGCACTACATGGCCGATCATCACGGCTACGAGTGGCTCATCGGGCCAGGCAAAGCCCTGGATACTACACAGTTGTATCTGGTGGCTACGGAGTTGTTTGGCAATGGCCATTCGTCGTCGCCCAGCAATACACCCGCCCCATTTCACGGCCCGCGCTTCCCGGTAATGACCATCCGCGACAACGTCGAAGCCGTACACCAACTCCTTGCTAAAGATTTGAAGGTAAATCACTTGCGAGCGATTATCGGGTTTTCGATGGGAGCGCAGCAGGCTTTTCAGTGGGCGGTAAGCTACCCCACGTTTGCCGATCGCATTGTGGCGACTTCGGGTACGGCCAAAACCTACCCACACGGCGTGGTGCGCCTCGAAGGCCAAATTGCGGCCCTCACTGCCGATGCAGCTTTCAACAACGGCGACTACACCAGTCCGCCCACCAAAGGCCTGGAGGCCTTTGCAACGGTCTGGACGGGCTGGCTGTTTTCGCAGGAATGGTGGCGGCGTGAGCTTTGGCGGGCCGATTCGCCGCCCGGCACCACGTTCGAGCAGGTGCTCAACGGCTACCGCACCAATTTCATCCCCGGCGCCGATGCCAACGATCTGATCCTGCAAATGCGCACTTGGGAGCGCCACGACGTAGGCGCTACGGCTGGTTTTGGGGGCGATGTAGAAAAGGCGCTGCGATCCATCAAAGTACCGTTGCTCTACATGCCTTCCGAAACCGATCTCTACTTTCCCCTCACCGATGCGCGCTACGAGGCAGCCTTTATTCCCGGCGTTACGCTGGCGCCAATTCCGTCCCTGTGGGGGCATACGGCCGGCGCCGCTCCTAACCCCACGGACGGCAAGTTTCTGAACGAAACGATTGGTAAGTTTTTGGCTGGAAAGCGCTAAGCGGCAATGCGTTGCTAGACAATTGGTTATAGCGCGTGGTCGGTTTTCACGTCCTGCCCCGACCAGATTTGGCGGGCCGTCCAGTCGCGGGCGGGGCTGGTCCAGAAGGCATCGGTGGGGGGAAGGCCCAAGGGCAAAAAGGCGGTGGTGCAGAGATACAGGCTGCCAGTGGAGATGTAGCCTTCGCCAATGCCGGGTTGGTGCCCACACAGCCCGATTTGAAGCCAGCCTTTGGCGTCAAAAGTGCCGCGCGGTTCCAGCGTGCGCCGGATAACGGCCGTCAGGGCATTCCGTACCTGGCCAGTTGGCAGTTCGGCCGGAAGTTGCTGTTGCAGCGCCATTTGGGCCAAGTGCTGAAACGCTCCGCACCGATACGCCAGTGACCGGCCAAACGCCGCAAACGAGCCATCGGGAGCAATAAGGCGCTCTTGTACCACTGCGTAGCGCCGCGCGCGGGCCCGCAACGTTTCTAGCAACTCTTTGCGCTCCTTGTCCGCATTCACCAGAGTACCAACTACATCCAGCAGCATGGGCTGGATGACGTAGCTGTTGTAATAGTCCCAGTGATAGTCGGGACCGTCGCCGTAGGTGCCATCGCCTTTGTACCAGATCTGGTGCTGCTTAATGGCATAATCCATGCGCATCAGGTCGCCCGCGCCGGTGAATTTCAGCAAGGCAGCTTCGATGATGGCGCTGAACAGCAGCCAGTTGCTGTACACGGGCTTGATCACGCGGCTGCTTTGCAACGCCTGCACGAGTTGCGTCTGCGTGGCAGCGGGCAGTTGCTGCCAAAGCTGCGTGGGGGCTCGCAACAGGGCATGGGCCAGAAAAGCCGCATCTACTACCGGCTGCCCGCCTTCAGTAAAGTTCAGAAAGTCAGGTGATTGTGGATTTACGGCGTGCGCTATTGCCTGACGAGCCAACTCAGCATAGCGCTTTTGCTGCGCCGCTTCCGCCGCTGCCGCGCCTGTCATTTCCAACCACGGCGCTAGCCCGGAAAGCGTACGCCCCAAAGCTTCGAGATGCGACACCTTGCGGCGGCCTTCTTCCTGACCCGGTGCGGCTTCAATGGGCATCGTGGCCTTGAGTTGTCCTTGGGCGCCTGCCTTCAAAACGGGTTCTACAACGCGTAGCAACGTGCTCAGCCAGTATGCGCGGTCGTCGGTTTTGGCCGGGGCTGGCGTAGCAGTATCCGCCCAAACGGGTACGGGCAGGGCGAGCGCCGAAAGGCCGGTAGCCGCCTGGGCAACAAAGGAACGTCGTTTCATGCGAGCAATCGGCAGGAGCGGGCGTAGCGTAAGCTACTTAAGCTTAATGACTTCCGAGCCGGCCAGCAGGAAAGCGCCCGTGCCGTACACTTCCCAGCTGTCGGCCGAAAAGTCGCGACGTGGGTCGGCACCGATGGGCTGCACCCAGCCCACGCGCCCTTCCGGCGACACTACTTTGTTGAGCGCTACCCAAGCTTTTTGCACCGCGGGCAAGAACTGCTGCTTGTCGAGAATGCCCTGATTGATTCCCCACGCCATGGCGTAGCAGTCGAAGCCCGAACCGGAGGTTTCGCCGCCGGGGTAAGCCGCCGGGTCGAGCAGGCTGGAGCGCCACAAGCCGTCGGGTTGCTGAAGCTGCACGAGGCGCGTGCTCATTTCCTTAAACAAGCTCGTGTAAAAACCGCGGCTCGGATGATTTTGGGGTAACTCCTGCAGAATTTGCACCAAGCCGCCCATCACCCACCCATTGCCCCGTGACCAGAATACGCGCTGCCCGTTGCTTTCCTTTTTGCCCTCGCCCGACTCGCTCAAGAGGTAGCTTGCATCGCGCGCAAACAGGTGCTCTTGGTGGTTGAACAGGCGGCGATAAGTTTGTTGATACAGCGTATCGTTGAGGGTCAGGTATTCCGGCTTGTTCTCCATTACCGCCACCTTCACCAACACCGGCGGACCCATAAACAGGGCGTCGCACCACCACCAGGCAATGCCGTGGTCGCGTACTTCCGGCCCTGGCTCCGTCCGAAATTTCTCCAGTACCGCCAGCGTAGGCTCAATCATACGCCGGTCTTTTTTCAGGCGGTACAGGTTGAGGTAGGTCTGGCAGATGGCGATGTCGTCGGCGTGGTCGTAGCGGCGGTCGGGCTGCCACTTGGTACGCTCACCCATGGCCATCATCGAGTCCAGCAGCAGCTTAGATTTCGTGGTTTGATACGCCGCAAATACGCCCGAATAAAAGGCCCCGTTTGTCCAGTCGGTTACTTTGTGTTTGGGGTGCGCCAACTGCCACTGCGCCGTTTTCAGCATCTGTTTCTTGATGAATTTGGGCTTGAACACCGCTTGGTCGGCGGAGGCCACGGACTGCGCCTGGCTTGTGTGACCGAGGCCTAAAGTCAGAAGTAAGCCGCTGAGTAACAGGCGGGGAAAGCGTAAGAAGTGGTTGGCGGTCATATGCGGAAGGGTGGGAAGGAGGGATGAAAGGTAGGAGAAGCAATAGTACTGGGTTCGCCCGAAAAAACAGGGGGTGATTTTAACGCTTTACAGGGGCTATACTCGTCCCTGGCCGCGCTGCCTGTGGGGAATCAGTCTTTGCATACGATGCGTCATGCGTTTTATGAAGTAGTATAAGTTCTTGATTGTTAGTCACTTATATTATGATTGGGCGGAAGCTGATTCCCGGCTCTGACGATGTTGCTTGGCATATTCGGAAGGGGAGAGGGAATAGATTTTCTGGAACGTTTTGCGGAAGTACTTGGCGTCTTCGATGCCTACCTGAAATGCCACTTCCGACACGCGCATTGTGGTTTGGGCCAAGAGCTGGGCGGCCCGTTTCATGCGGACGTCGCGGATAAACTCGACCGCCGTCTGTCCCGTGATGCTCTTGATGCGCCGGTAAAAAACCGACTGACTCATGCCCACTTCCCGCACCAGTACCTGTACGCTGAACTCGGGGTCGTCGAGGTGCTGCTCGACCACGCCCATCGCGTTTTCCAGAAACTGCTTGTCAGCGTCGGCAATGACGACTTCGGTCGGTTCCAGCAGGATTTGGCGCTGGTAGTACTCCCTCAGCTTCAAGCGGTTGCGCAATAATGTAGTCGCTTTGGCTTGCAGAATGGCGGGGTTAAAAGGCTTGCTGACGTAGTCGTCGGCACCCATGCCGAGGCCCTCCAGCTCGTGAAGGGCGGCCGTGCGGGCTGTGAGCAGCAGCACCGGAATATGGGCGGTTTTGGGATGCTTTTTCAGCTTCTGACATAGTTCCAAACCGTCGCTGCGGGGCATCATCACGTCGCTGATGATGAGGTCCGGAGCTTGGGAAAGGGCTTTTTCCCAGCCTTCCAAGCCGTCGGCGGTCAGAATCACTTCGTAGTCGGCCTCGAAAAGCTGTTGCAGGTACTGGCGCACTTCGTCGTTGTCTTCCACCACCAGCAGGCGCGGCAGCGCCGGCAAGGCCAGCGGCTCGTTCGACCAGCCCAGGGCCGCATCGTCCATGGGCAGCGTTACTTCCGGCGGCTCGGCAGCCCGCGTGGCGTCGTCTTCCTGAATGTCGCCGGGTTGCAGATGGGCCTGCCCAAACGGCAGCCGCAGCCGGAACGCCGAGCCCACGCCCACCCGGCTTTCCACGCTGATGGTGCCTCCGTGGCGCTCGGCAAACTGCTTCACCAACGACAGGCCAATGCCCGTGCCGGTCATCCGCAACGTATCGGTGTGCGACGCTTGGTAGTAGGGATCGAAGATATGGGCCAGCTCATCGGCCTTGATGCCAGTGCCTTCGTCTATAACGCTGACTTCCAAATAGTTGCCCGTAAGTATGCCGTCCTGAAAAACGGCTTCGCCGCCTGGGCTGCCCACTACTGTGGCCGACAGACTAATGCCGCGACCTTCGGGCGTATACTTAAAAGCGTTGGACAGCAAGTTGGTCAGCACGATTTCCAGCTTGCTCCGGTCGAAGTAGAGCGGCACGGGCTCGGACGGCAAATCCAGAGTGTAGTCGATGCCGCGCTCCTCAGCTTTGAGCTTGAATACTAAGTAGATATCGGACAGGAACTGCACCACGTCGCCGTAGCTGGCCCGCAGCGGCACGTTGCCCGACTCGACCTTGCGGAAGTCCAGCAGCTGGTTGACGAGGTCGAAGAGCTTGCGCGTTTGCTTGTGCATGAGCACAATCTTGTCGCGCAGGCCCTGCACGGAGCCGTTGGTGCTGATGATTTCCTCCATTGGCCCCAAAATCAGGGTGAGGGGCGTGCGCAGCTCGTGCGAGACGTTGGTAAAAAAGCCCAGTTTCAGCTCGGTCAGCTCCTTTTCCTTTTCGGCCTGAAAATGCTCCAGTACCACCCGGTTTTTCAGCTCTTGCTGGGCCATCTCGAAGCGCCGGTACAGCGCCACGGCGCCCAAAGCAGCCAGCGCATACAGCCCGTACGCCCACCACGTTTTCCACCAAGGCGCCAACACGCTGAACTGCATGGTGGCGTAGCGCTGCGACCAGATGCCTTCGCCGTTGTTGGCTTTTATCTGCAAGGTGTAGTGGCCCGCCGGCAAGTTGGCGAAGCTGGCCGTGCGCTGCCCCGGCGCAGGGTAAACCCAGTCTTTGTTGTAGCCGAGCAACCGGTAGGCGTAGCGGTTTTTCTGGGGGTTGGTGTAATTGAGGGCGACGAACTCCACGGCAAAGTCGTTTTCGCTGGCCTTGATGGTCAGGGTTTGGGGCTGCGCAAAAGCCTTTTCCAGCAACACGCGGCCGTGCAGGGTGTCGCCCACTGCCACCGGCTTGTTGCTCACCCGCAGGCCGGTGATCTGCACCACGGGCGGAATCGGATTGGCCTGAATCTCTGGGGGTTGGAAATAATTGATGCCGTTGATGCCGCCAAAAAACAGCGTGCCGTCTTGCGCGCGGGTGGCCGCCCCGATCTTGAACGCATTGCTTTGCAGGCCGTCGGCCACGTCGTAGCGCAGGTAGCGGCGCGTCGAGGGAGTGAAGCGGTAGAGGCCGGTACCGCCAATCCAGAGGTTGCCGGCGTCGTCGGCCAGGATGCTTTCTACGTCGCTCTCCGGCAGCTGCTGCCGGTATTGGCGAATGGTTTCGTGCCCGTCGGCAGCGGTAACAAGCTGGTGCAGCCCGCCCCCAATGGTCCCGATCCAAAGTGAACCCTGCTCATCCAGTAACAGAGGCCATATATAATTGACCTTTAAGCTATTAGCTTTGCCGGGAGCGTACTGATACTGCGCCAACAAATGCAGCGAATCGGGGGTGACGCGCAGCTTCAGCAGACCGGCATCGCGGGTACTGGCCCACAGCACGTCGCGCTTGTCGTCGTAGAGCAGGAAGGTAAACTGGTTGCTGGGCAGCGCGCTTTTGCCCTGCCGGTACGCGCCCAGGTATTGCCCCGTGGGGCTGAAACGATGCAGGCCGTCGGAAAAGGTGGCGGCCCACACCGTGCCGTACCGGTCTTGTGCGAGCCGCTCGATGCTCGACGCGCTTAAATCCGTGCCGTCGGGTAGGTGGGAGTAGGTAGTTAGCTGCTCGCGGCCATCCTGGCGGGTGAGCGTCACGAGGCCGTTGCCGCGCGTCCCAAACCAAAGCGTGCCGTTGGATGACTGAAAAACCGCGGATACATCGACGCCGCGCGGGGCGCTTTCAAGCTGGTTGAGGTAGTTATGAAACGTGTGGCGGGCGAGGTCGTAGCTGGATACGCCGTTTCGCGTGCCGAACCAAAGCGTGTTGCGCGCTTCTTCCTTATAAATAGCGTTGACGTAGTTGTTGGACAGGGCAAGGCGTTGGCCGGTAAGTGGCTGCCGGATGCGGCCGAAGGGCTTCTGGTGCAGATCGACTTTGTTGAGGCCGCCAGCGGACGCACACAGCCAGATGATCCGGTTGCGGTCCTCAAAAATCTGGTGGATGCGTTCGGAATTGATGCTGAACGGTTCGCCGTCCTGGGGCAGAAACAACGTCGGCGGCACGTTTTGCAGGGGCGGCGTCAGGCCCGTAATTGCCCCGGCCCGCCATACGTAGAGGCCGTAAATGGTGCCCACCCACAGCTGCCCACCCGAGTCTAGGAAAACGGACTGCAACGTCGGGAATACTTGGGGCAGGGCGTGGCTGTTTAGCTCGCGCATGGTACGCCGATTGGCCGCCGATACCCAGAACAACTGGCGCTCGGTGCCAATCCAGAGGTCGCCGCGGCGGTCGAGATGCAAGGCATGTATGCCGTTGGTAATCAATGGTTTGTCCTGAAATGCCAAGCCGGCTTCCGTGGAGCGGATTACCTGCAATCCTCCATCAAGGGTGCCAATCCACACTTTGCCCTCCGCATCGGCCACGATGCCCGTGATGCGGGAGAGCGGCGCCCGTCCATTGGCGGCCGGCGGAAATTGCTGCATGTTCCGGAGCTTGCCCTGGCGCGTAAACGTGAGCACAAACAAGCCTTCCAGCTGCGTGCCCACCCACAAGCGGCCCTGCGCATCGGATGTGATGGCGGTAACATCGGACTGCGCCAATAGCTGCGCCGGTGCGCGGTAAGCAGTAGGCACCTGCCGCTCGTCGAAGCTCAGGAAGGTATCGTGGTCGGCGTCGTAGAGGCTCAGGCCGGCCCGCTCGGTGCCCACCCACAGCCGGCCCCCGGCCCCAACATATACCACTTTGATGCGGTTGGCCGAAACCCCGTTGCGCGGATTGACGGGCAGCGAATATTGTTTCAGCCCGTAGCCGTCGTAGCGGTCGAGGCCGCGGTTGGTCCCGATCCAGATGAAGCCGGCCGGGTCCTGTGCCACAGCCATGCCGTCGCTGTGCGAAAGGCCCTGATCGACGGTCAGGTGCTCAAACCGAAACTCGCTGGGTGCAATGCTCTGGGCCTGGCCAACCCCAGCTCCGCAGAGCAGCACCAGCGGCAGAAGAATCCATTTGACAAGGAGTTGAACCGGCACGAATCGGGAAGTTGCGTTTGCGAAAAGCGGCAAAAAAGACGGGGATCTGCCGCTGAAAGGTAGCACTGCAAGCCAGCTGACCTGCGTCGGATACGAAAATAACACTCTGAGAACCATTCCGAACAGGGCCGTAGCAGCGCCGCGCCGCGCAAAGGCGGGGTAACTGATTTGCCCCCTCTTTTTGGCTAAAAAGGCCCCGGCCAATGGGGTGCTTGCGCGTGTACTTTTAGGGACTTGAAAAACCGGGAAGCTGCCACGGCCATTCACCAGATGATCGGGCGCTTGCCCCTGATCCGGATGCCTCGCACTCGGCTGCTCTGGTTTGTTGCTCTGCCCCGCCACTACGCCCTGTTGCTGCCTCCCATTCGGTTCGCAAACTTCCTCTTCATGCCTACTCTTTCTTCCGCGACTCTTGCGCTGGCCTTGCTGCTGGCCCCGGCGCTGGTGGTTGCCCAGCCTTCGTCGTCGGCCCCGGCCAAGACAAAGAACACGTCCTTCAAACCCGGCGAGCTGTGGTACGACACCGACGGCAACCTTATCAATGCACACGGGGGTGGGGTGCTGCTGGTTGGCAGAACCTACTATTGGTACGGCGAGAAACGGGCGCAGCACCAAGAGGAAGGTGTGACGGTGTATTCCTCCAAAGACCTCTACAACTGGAAGTACGAAGGCGTCGCCCTCACGCCGTCCGCCGATCCGCAGAACGACATCGCGGCGGGCTGCCTGATGGAGCGCCCCAAGGTCATTTACAACGCCAAGACTAAGCAGTACGTGATGTGGTTTCACCTCGAGCTGAAGGGGCAAGGCTACAAAGCGGCCCGCGCCGGGGTGGCCGTCAGCGACAAGCCGACCGGGCCGTTTCGGTACGTGAGCAGCTTCCGGCCCAACGGCCACATGTCGCGCGACATGGGCTTGTTTGTCGACGACGATGGCGCCGCTTACCACATGTATTCGTCCCGCGAAAACTACGACCTGCGCCTGGCCCGCCTTTCCGACGATTACCTGACCGTCACCGCGCAGGATACCATGCTGTTCAGCAACCACCGCGAGGCCCCGGCGTTGTTCAAAACGGGTGGCAAATACTACCTCATCACCAGCGGCTGCACCGGCTGGGACCCCAACGAGGCCTCGGTGCACGTCGCGACTTCCCTTTTGGGACCTTGGCAACCGCTCGGCGACCCCATGACGGGGCCTAATGCCAAGCTTACGTTTGGCGGCCAATCGACCTACGTGCTGCCGGTTGCGGGCCGCAAGGATGCCTTCATCTTTATGGCCGACCGCTGGAACCCGAAAGACCTGAAAGACAGCCGCTACCTGTGGCTGCCCGTGCAGTTCAAAAACAACCAGCCCAGCATCAAGTGGCTGGACGCATGGGATTTAACCTTTTTTAACAAGCAATTGTAAGTACCTATGGTTAAGGCGTTTATAAAAGCAGCGTTGTTGAGTGCCCTGGCCTTTTCAACCCCGGCCCACGCCCAGGCACCGAAGCACACGTTCGCGCTAGGCGACGAGTCTTTCCTGCTTGATGGCGAGCCGTTTCAAATGATATCCGGCGAGTTGCATTACCCGCGCGTGCCCCGCGAAGCTTGGCGCGCACGCATCCGGATGGCCAAAGCCATGGGCCTGAATACGATCGGTACCTACGTGTTCTGGAATGTGCACGAGCCCCAGCCCGGCAAGTACGACTTTGCGGGCAACAACGACATCGCCGCTTTTGTAAAAATTGCCCAAGAAGAGGGCATGTGGGTGGTGCTGCGGCCCAGCCCCTACGTATGCGCCGAGTGGGAATTTGGCGGTTATCCGTACTGGTTGCAGAAGGATAAAAGCTTGGTGGTCAGAAGCAAAGACCCCAAGTACTTGGCTGCCTATGGCCGCTACCTCAAGGAAGTAGCCAAGCAGTTGGCGCCGCTGCAAGTTAACCACGGCGGGCCGGTGCTCATGGTGCAGGTGGAGAACGAATACGGCTTCTACTCCAACGACAAAGACTATCTCGCCCTCAATCGCAAGATGTTTCAGGAGGCGGGCTTCGATGGCTTGCTCTACACCTGCGACCCCGCCGATAAAGTAAAGGACGGCTACTTGCCGGGCCTGATGCCGGCCGTAAATGGCTTGGATAAGCCCAAGGAAATCAAGAAGTTGGTCCGGACTTACCACGACGGGAAAGGGCCATTTTATATCGCTGAGTGGTACCCGGCTTGGTTCGACTGGTGGGGCGCGCCGCACCACACCGTACCCGCGGCCCGGTATGCGCCGCGCCTCGATTCGGTGCTGACGGCGGGCATTTCCATCAATATGTACATGTTTCATGGGGGCACGACACGCGGCTTCATGAACGGGGCCAACTACAAAGGCGACTCCACCCACTTCGAGCCCCAAACCAGCAGCTACGACTACGATGCACCGTTGGACGAAGCTGGCAATGCCACGCCTAAGTTTATGGCTTTCAGACAAGTGATTGAAAAGCATCTGCCGGCCGGTGTAAAACTGCCCGCAGTGCCCGCTGCCAAGCCGACCATGCGCGTGCCGGCCATCAGCATGAGCGCGGCCACCAGTCTGCTGACCAATCTGCCCAAGCCCGTGGTGAGCACCAAGCCGCAGACTTTTGAGGATTTGAACCAAGCCTACGGCTTCGTGCTCTACCGCACCCAAGTGCCCGGCGGGCGTAAGGGAGTGCTCAAAATTAAGGAGTTGCGTGATTACGGCTTGGTGTTCGTAAATGGGCAGCGCGTTGCTACCCTGGACCGCCGACTGGGGCAGGACCAAGCAGAAATCACGCTTCCGAAAGGCACTGTAACGCTCGACATTCTGGTGGAGAACTTGGGCCGTCTCAACTTCGGGCCCTATCTCAACCAAAACCGCAAGGGCATCACAGAGCAGGTAAGTTTTGCCGGGGCTGAAATCATCAACTGGCAGCATTTCAAATTGCCTTTCGATGACATTGCTTCGGTGGCTAAATCCATGAGCAACAAGGCATTGTCAGCAAGCAATGCGCCGGTGCTGCGGCGCGGCAGCTTCACGCTCACCCAGCCCGCCGATACGTATTTCGACATGAGCCAGTGGGGCAAAGGCAGCGTGTGGGTTAATGGCCATAACCTGGGCCGCTACTGGGAAGTCGGTCCGCAGCAGACACTGTACGTGCCGGCCGAGTGGCTTCGGAAAGGAACGAATGAAGTAGTAGTGCTGGAACTTCTTAAACCTCAGCAAGATAAGCTCACCGGCGTGGACAACCCCATTCTGGACGTGGTGAAAGCCGACGGTGAAGCCCGCAAAGCCAATTAATTGTAAATCAATACCATAGCCATGCCATCGGGCACTGGCTTGCAACATCGCAACGTGCGGTACCAACCGGAGCATTCGACCTTGCGGCACTCATTAGGGGATGTGAGTCTGTCGCGGTTACAGTGAGAAATGCTTTGCTTCGCTCGAAGACGTGGCCGCCAGGGGTAGGAACCTGGCTGCGCCGCTGGGTGGTACCGCACGTTCGTAGCCTTTTACGAAACAACCCCCATGCGCTATCTTATTCTTTTACTGGTTGTTAGCTGCTGGGTAAGTGCACCGAGCGTAGCCCAACGCGCCCCTGCTGATACGCTGCATGCGCCCGCCGCCGCGCTGCCGGGCGTGTACGCCGATCCGCACTTGGCCGCCTTTGGCCAGACCTACTACCTGTACCCAACCACCGACGGCACCGACGGCTGGCTGTCGACCTCGTTTACGTGTTGGTCATCGAAGGACTTGGTGAACTGGAAAAGCGAAGGCGTCATCCTCGATTTGCCCCGCGACCTGACTTGGGCCACCCAGCGGGCTTGGGCGCCGGCCATCGCCACCCGCAACGGCAAGTACTACTACTATTACTCGGCCGCGCAAAGCATCGGCGTAGCCGTGGCCGACAAGCCCACGGGCCCGTTTAAAGACCCCTTGGGCAAGCCGCTGGTCGCGAAGGGCCAGTTTCAAGGCCAGACCATCGATCCGATGGTGTTGGTCGACGACGATGGCGCGGCCTACCTCTATTTTGGGCAGGGAATGTGCCACGTGGTGAAGCTCAACCCCGACATGATTTCCTTCGATCCGGCTGCGGTGGTAGAGTTCAAGCCAGCGGGCTACAACGAAGGCTCCTTCGCCTTCAAGCGCCAGGGCAAATATTACCTGATGTGGTCGGAGTACGACACCCGGGATCCGCGCTATTCGGTGGCATACGCCACCGCCGATTCGCCGATGGGGCCTTTTGTTAAAGCCCTCGGCAACCCCATCCTGAAAGGCAAGGGTGTAGTGAAAGGCGCTGGTCATCACTCGGTTATGCAGATTCCAGGCACCGACCAATGGGTCATTGCTTACCATCGCTTCAAGATTCCGGGCGGCAACGGCTACAACCGCGAAACCTGCCTGTCGCCGATGCGCTTCGATGCGCAGGGAAATATCTTGCCGGTTGATGTATTTGAGCCGGTGCAAAAAACCAGCATAAAAACTGGAAAAAGCAGGACGGTTCGGCCCTAAATCATGCCGATCTTTAGGACTGATGCCGTGTCGCTTATTTTCCAAAATTCCCACTATGAAACGTAAGATCCTGATTGGATGGATGTTAGCTATAACGAGTGCCTCTCACGCACAGACCGCTGCTGACTACCCCATCCGGCCGGTTTCCTTCACGCAAGTAAAGCTGGCCGATAACTTCTGGTTGCCGCGCCTCAAAACGAATACCGACGTGACTATTCCAGCGTCGTTTCAGCGCTGCGAGGCCACCAACCGGGTCAAAAACTTCGAGATGGCGGCGGCCCGGCAAGGCAAGTTTGCCACCACGTTTCCCTTCGACGACACCGATATTTACAAAACCATCGAAGGCGCTTCGTACTCCATGAGTTTGTACCCCGATGAGCAGCTTGCCGCCTACGTGGAAGCCCTGATTGCCAAGGTGGGGGCGGCTCAGGAGCCCGACGGCTATCTGTACACGGCCCGCACCATCGACCCGGCGCATCCGCATCCTTGGGCGGGCATGAAGCGGTGGGAAAAAGAGCGCGAGCTGAGCCACGAACTCTACAACGCGGGCCATCTCTACGAGGCGGCAGTCGCTCATTATCAGGCTACTGGCAAAAAAAGCCTGCTCAACATCGCCCTGAAAAATGCCGACCTGGTGTGCGCCACTTTCGGCCCCGGCAAGCTGGGCGTAGCGCCGGGCCACGAAATCGTGGAGATGGGTCTGGTGAAACTCTATCGCGTAACCGGCCAGCCCAAATACCTGCAAACGGCCAAGTTTTTCCTCGATCAGCGCGGCCAGTACAAAGGCTACGACCCCAAGAGCAACGACGTGTGGAAAAACGGGCAATACTGGCAGGACGATAAGCCCGTAATCGCTCAAAAAGAAGCCGAAGGCCACGCCGTGCGCGCCGAATACCTGTATTCGGCCATGGCCGACGTAGCGGCCCTCACCGGCGACAAGCAACTGCTAGCCGCCGTGGATACTATCTGGAACAACATGGTTTCCAAGAAGTTCTACGTGACGGGCGGTACGGGTGCCGTGCCCGGCGGCGAAAGGTTTGGCAACAACTACGAGCTGCCCAACGCCACAGCCTACAACGAAACCTGCGCGTCGGTGGCCGATGTATACTGGAATCAGCGCATGTTTCAGCTCCACGGCGACTCTAAGTACGCCGACATCATGGAGAAGGTGATGTACAATGGTCTGCTTTCGGGCGTAGGACTCGACGGCAAGTCGTTCTTTTACTCCAATGCCATGCAGATTAAGAACAGCGCCAGCTTTGCTCAAACCGAGCCCGCGCGCGCCGGCTGGTTCGATTGCTCGTGCTGCCCGACCAATCTGGCTCGCCTGTTTCCGTCGCTGCCCGGCTACGTGTACGCCCAGCACGATAAAGACGTGTACGTCAACCTGTTTGTGAGCAGCACCACCTCGCTGAAGGTGGGCAAGCAACCGCTGCAACTCACCCAGCAAAACAACTATCCCTGGGACGGCGGCCTGAAGTTTACGGTAAACCCCGATAAGCCACTGGACTTCAATCTGTTGGTGCGGATTCCGGGCTGGGCGAGGGGGGAAGCCATGCCCTCCGATCTGTACCGCTTTGCAGGTCCCTCGGAGCAGAAAGTCAGCATCAAAATCAATGGCAAGCCCGTGCAGTACACAATGCGCAAAGGGTATGCCGTGCTCCCGCGCAAGTGGCACAAAAACGATGTGGTAGAAGTGACCCTTCCCATGGAAGTGCATCAGGTGGTGGCCAACGCCAAAGTGCAGGAAGACTTGGGCAAAGTAGCCTTGCAACGCGGCCCCATCATGTATTGCGCCGAGTGGACCGACAACCACGGCAAAGCCACCAACCTGATTGTGCCACCCACGACGGCTTTTGCCACCAGCTTCCAGCCCAACCTCCTCAACGGTGTGACTACGCTAACGGCAACCGTACCCGCCGTAAAGGTCGACGAAGCAGCCAACACCATCAGCACCATAACCCAGACACTCACGGCAATTCCGTACTACGCTTGGGCCAACCGCGGCAAGGGCGAAATGACCGTGTGGTTTCCGGCCAAAGTGCTCGACGTAGACCTTGTAACGCGGCCGGCTCTCGAGCGCGAACAGCTGAAATAGCAGTATCTACAAAACGAAAGACCCCTGCATAAACATTTGATTATCAAATATCTATGCAGGGGTCTTTCGTTTGCTTACGAATTCTTATTGGGTTATCTCTAAGCCCCAGTTTCGGCCTTTCTCCACAGCCGGAACGCCTTTTTCCAGCCACACCGGCGCCGGGGCGCCTTTCAGGTAGTGGTCGAAGAATTGCAGCTCACGGATGGAGATGTCTTTGCGGTTTTCGCGCTTCACCAGGTTGTGTGCTTCGCCGTTGTATTGGAGCAGCCACACGGGCTTGTTCAGGCGGCGCAGGTCGGTAAACATCTCGATGCCCTGGTACCACGGCACGGCACCATCAGCATCATTCGACATGATGACTACGGGCGTTTGCACCTTCGGGAGCGAGAACAGCGGCGAATTCTGGATGTACAGCTCCGGCTTTTCCCACAAGGTGCCCCCAATGCGGCTCTGCGTGTGCTCATACTGAAACTGCCGGCTCATGCCCGATTCCCAGCGGATGCCGCCGTAGGCCGAGGTCATATTCACGACCGGCGCGCCGGCCCAGGCCGCCGCGTACATGTTGGTTTGGGTGATCAGATAAGCCACCTGGTAGCCGCCCCAGCTCTGGCCCTGGATGCCGACGTGCGAGGCATCGACCCAACTGTTTTTCTTTAGCGCGTCCACCCCTGAGTTCACATATTCCACCGCCGAAGGGCCCGGCGCGCCGATGGTGTAGCTGATATCGGGCGTGAAAACCAGGTAGCCGTTGCTGGCAAACATGGCAATATCCAGCCGCGAAGGCGTAGGGGCGGGCGCCGTGTATTTGTACAGGCCGTCGGAGAGCTTTTCGTAGAAATACACGACCATCGGGTACTTTTTGGCCGGGTCGAAGTTCTCGGGTTTGTATACCACGCCCGTGGCCTTGAAGCCTTTTGGCGTGGTCCAGTGCACCAGCTCGGCCGTAAACCAGTTGTAGTCTTTCTGCTGGGGATTGATGCTGCTGAGCTGCTTTTCCTTTTTCAGGTCGTTGCTCACGTACACATCGGCCGGCTTGCTTACGTTGGACTTGGTGTAGAGGAAGTTATCCGAGTTTTTGGCCTGAATAAGCGTTGAATAACCGAATGGCGCCATCACCGCGAGCTGCGGACTTTTGGTGCTGGCAATGTTCTTTTTGTAGTAGCCCCACTGCTTGTTGGTTTCGTTCTGCACGAGCAGCCACAGGTTATCCTTCGGCTCGATAAACTTCTTTTTCTCGACCGGAATGGTGTAGCGGAATATCAGCTTGTTGGCGCGCCCGATGCCGTTGGTGAAGTTGGTGGCCGCGCCGGTTGCCGGATTGATTTTCCAGAGGTCGTAGCGGTCGTTGATCAGCACAGCCTCGTCGTTTTTGGTCCAGGCCGAAATGCCGTAGGGCTGCGGATCGTCGGGCGAATCGTTTTCTTCATCGGTGAAGGAAACGCCCGCTTTTTCGGTCAGGTTGGTCGTTTTGCGGGTAGCCACTGAAAAGGAAAACCAGTTTTTGGAAGCGTAATCGTACCACACGGCATACTTGCCGCTTGGCGACAGCTGGAACCGGCTTTTGGCCGCCTTCGGGTTGATAGCGATGCGCTCGCCCGTGAGCGTCGAAACCAGGTAAGCCTGCTTCAAGGTCGTGCCTTCCCACTGCATCGAAACCCGCTTGCTGGTGTCGGTAGTGGCCAACACATACTCGGCATCGTTGATTTCCGCCACGAACGATTCGGGCAGGTATTGATCCTCGATCTGGATGAATTTGTTGCCTTGCTTGGGGTAGATAACCGCCAGATAATTGCGCTGCAAGTCCTTTTTCAGGGTTTTCAGCTGCATGGGCTGCAAGTAATCGTCCTTGTAATTCCAGATGTCCAGCTTGGCGTGCTCAAACTCCACCAGCGTAGTATCCTGCGGAATGGGGTCGGGGGCGGTACCGAAGAACAGCTTATCGCCGCTCTCGCTGAAGATGATCTTGCCGAAGCCGCTGGGCGACCAGCCCGTTTTCAGGACTTTGGCGCCCGGCTGCAACAGCACGCGGGCGCTGTCGGACCCGAAATCGGAGTAGTACAGGCTGAAGGGCTTGACCAGCGCTTTTTCGGGGTGCTTTTCGGCTGCGAAGGCCAGCTGCTTGCCTGCATCATCAAAAGCCAGGTTTTTGTAAACGCCTTTGCCAGAGCTAATTAGCTTTGTGTTACCGGAAGCCAGATCGTACACGTAGAGCCCCGATTTAATGGTCTTGCTGTTTTTGGGGGCCGACACGGCAAAGGCCGCTTTGTTGCCCAGCTTGCTGATCTGATAATCGGTCACGGCCTCAAACTGATGCGCGGCGCCGGTCAGCAGGTTGATGACGGTGAGGGTGGCACCTTCTTTTTTGGTTTCGAGTAGCTGATCGGTGATCTTCTTGACGGTGTCAACCGGGGCTTTTTTCAGCGAGTCTTTCACCGCCGGCTTCACGGCCAGAAAGGCCACGGCCGCTGCTTTTTCGGCCAGCTGAAATGACCGGACATTCGGGTATTTCGTGAGCTTGCCTGACTCAAACGCATAAATGCCCAGCGAATCCTTGGGCATATCGGCCGGCTTTTTCTTTTTGATTTTGGCCTGCCGAACTACCTGATACTGAGGCTTGATGCTGAACACTGCAAACTTAGAATCGGCGGAGAACAGGGCCGAATCGCCGCGGCTCACGAGCCGGAGCGTGCGGTTGGCGGCCGTTTTGAGGTGCAGCGTGCCGTCGCCCTGCTGGGGCCTCACCTGAAACAGCACGTACTTGCCGTTGTTGCTAATCTTCTGATTGACAACGCTTTGCCACTGGTCATAGACGGAGTGGTCGAGGGGCTTCTTGGCAGGCTGCTGCGCGACTACGGTTTGAAAGCCAACGGCTAAGCAGGCCAAAAGTGAAAGGGACTTGTGCATTCACAAAGGGGGTAAGAAAATATGCAGCCTCCAAGCCGCTAATCGGAACTACAAGCGACCTACCAGCCGCGCAAGCGCAGTGCCGATGAAATCATGTTAAAACTAAGAAGAATGAAATATAAAGTCCGCGTGCGGACGAATTTATACCCCCCAATCTCCCAAAATGCCCCGCGCCGGCTGGCGCGCCGGGTGCTACTATTGTAGTAAGGCTTTTCAGCCCGATTTTCTGACCGCCTAAGCTGCCCGAAGCGCACGCCGCCGGTCGCTTCCTAACCCACCCAACATGGCCGTTACTCGTTTTCTGACCGCCGCCTTGCTGCTGGCCGGCGGGGTTGCCACCGCCCAGCCGACCCCCAACGAATGGGAAAACCCGCAGGTGTTTGAGCAGCACAAGGAAAAGCCGCACGCCAGCTTCATGGTGTACGAGCGCGCCGCCGACGTTGCCGCCGACGACTACCGCCGCTCGCCTTACTACCAGTCGCTCAACGGCAGCTGGAAATTCAGCTACGTGCCGCGCCCCGCCGACCGCCCGCTGGATTTCCAGCAGCCCGGCTTCAACGATGCCGCCTGGAAGAGCATTGCCGTGCCGTCGAACTGGGAAGTCCAGGGTTTCGGCACCCCGATTTACACCAACATCGTGTATCCTTTTCCCAAAAACGCCCCGTTCATCGACGGGCGCGACAACCCGGTGGGCAGCTACCGCCGCACCTTCACGGTGCCCGCCGGTTGGGCCGGGCGCGAAGTGTTGCTCAACTTCGGCTCGATTTCGGGCTACGCCGTGGTATATGTCAACGGGCAGCGCGTGGGCATGAGCAAGGTGGCCAAGTCGCCGGCCGAGTTCGACATTACATCGTACCTGAAGGAAGGGGAGAACGTGTTGGCGGTGCAGGTAACGCGTTGGCATGATGGTAGTTACCTGGAAGACCAGGATTTCTGGCGCCTCTCGGGCATCGACCGCGACGTAGCCATCTACAGCCTTCCGAAGCAAACTATCTGGGACTTTTTCGTGCACGGCGACCTGGATGCGAACTACCGCAACGGCCAGCTCAGCACCGATGTGACGCTGCGCAACTTCGCCACCGCGGCCGGCGCGCCAGCCCGCGTCGCCGTCGAAATCGTGGACGCCAACGGCAAAACTGTGCTGCGCCAGCAGCAGGCAGTGCCCGCGCTCAGCGCCACCGGTACGCAAACCGTCAGGCTGAGCGGCAGCATCAAAAACGTGCGCCCCTGGACGGCCGAAACGCCGACGCTTTACCAGTGCCACCTCGCGCTGGAAGATGCCCAGGGCAAAACGCTGGCCCTGACCGGCTGCAAAGTGGGCTTTCGCAAAGTTGAGATTAAGAATGCCCAGCTGCTGGTCAATGGGGTGCCGCTGGAAGTGCACGGCGTCAACCGCCACGAGCTGGAGCCGACTACGGGCCGCACGGTGACCGAAGCGGGCATGCGCCACGATCTGGA
This sequence comes from Hymenobacter sp. BT491, assembly GCF_014349165.1. Lineage (NCBI taxonomy): Bacteria > Pseudomonadati > Bacteroidota > Cytophagia > Cytophagales > Hymenobacteraceae > Hymenobacter > Hymenobacter sp. BT491. Next base: position 1,178,578 of record NZ_JACSJJ010000001.1, read on the forward strand.
GCTGATGAAGCAGCACAACATCAACGCGGTGCGCACCAGCCATTACCCCAACGACGAGCGCTGGTACAAGCTCTGCGATGAGTACGGCTTCTATCTGGTCGACGAAGCCAACATCGAAACCCACGGCTACGGGGCCGAATTGCAGGGCTGGTTCGACAAAACCGAGCACCCTGCCTACCTGCCCCAGTGGGCGCCCGCCCACCTCGACCGCATCGAGCGGCTGGTGGAGCGCGACAAAAACCACCCGTCGGTGATCATCTGGTCGATGGGCAACGAGTGCGGCAACGGGCCGGTGTTTCACGACGCTTACAAGTGGATCAAGCAGCGCGACCCCGGCCGCCCCGTGCAGTTTGAGCAGGCCGGCGAAGACGTCGATACTGACATCGTGTGCCCTATGTATCCGGGCATGAACTCGATGAAAAAATACGCCACGGCCACCGACAAAACCCGGCCCTTCATCATGTGCGAATACTCGCACGCGATGGGCAACAGCAACGGTAACTTTCAGGAATACTGGGACTTAATTCGCAGCAGCCCCCATATGCAGGGCGGCTTTATCTGGGATTGGGTAGACCAAGGCCTGAAAACCAGCACGCCCGACGGCCGCCTTTTCTATGCCTACGGCGGCGACCTGGGGGGCTACCTGCGCCAAAACGACGAGAACTTCTGCGCCAACGGTCTGGTAGCTGCCGACCGCACTCCGCACCCCGGCTTGTACGAGGTAAAAAAGGTGTACCAAGACATCCGCTTCAGCGCTGCGCAACCCGCTAGTGGGCGCGTTACGGTGCATAATGGCTTTAGCTTCAGGAACTTAGACGGATACGTTTTCCGCTGGGAACTGCTTCGTAATGGGGTAGTTGCGAAGCAGGGCAACTTTGCCGTGAAGCTGGCTCCGCAGCAACAGAAAGAGGTTCGCTTGCCCGTGCCCTCGCTGCCGAAGCAGGCCGGCGCGGAATACGTCCTCAATGTCTTTGCCCAAACCAAAAATGCCGCGCCGCTAGTGCCGGCGGGTCACGAGGTTGCTCGCGAGCAGTTCCTCCTAACGCCGGCCGCCACGTATTTCTCCGCAATACCGGCTGGCGCGGGTACTCTGCAAGTGCAGCGCGACGGCGACAAGCTAACCTTCACGTCGGGCGATGTGCGCGGGGAGTTCAACACCAAACAAGGTCGCCTCGTGGACTACCGTCTGCGCGACAAATCCGTGATTGGCAACTATCCCGAACCGTATTTCTGGCGCGCCCCCACCGACAACGACTTCGGCAACGGCATGCCGCAAAGCCTGGGCGTATGGCGCACGGCCCACGCGGCCCGAAAGGTGCAGCGCGTGACGGTAGGCGAACAGTCGGCGGCGGGCTTGCCGATTAAAGTAGAGTATCTGCTGACGGATCTTGGCGCGCCTTACACCGTGGCCTACCTGATTGGCAACGACGGAGCCGTACAGGTAACGGCATCTATTGACCTGACGGGCAAAGAGTTGCCGGAGCTGCCGCGTTTCGGGATGCGCCTAGAGCTGCCACGGCAGTTCAGCCGCATTCAGTATTACGGCCGCGGGCCGTGGGAGAACTACAACGACCGCAACTCGGCCGCGCTGCTGGGCACGTACCAGGATTCGGTGGCCGGACAGTTTACCCGCACTTACATCCGGCCCCAGGAAAACGGCTACCGCACCGACGTGCGTTGGGTGTCGCTGACCAATGCCGAGGGGCTGGGCCTGCGTCTGGAAGGACTACAACAGCCCATTTGCTTCAGCGCCCTGCCGTACCGGGCCGAAGACCTCGACCCCGGCCTGACCAAAAAGCAGCAGCACCCCACCGACCTGCGGCCCCGCGGCGCGGTGTTCGTCAACGTCGATTTGAAGCAGCGCGGCGTGGGCGGCGACAACAGCTGGGGCGCCTTGCCCCACGAGGCCTACCGCCTGCTCGACAAAACGTATTCCTACAGCTACACCCTGCGGCTGGTGGATGAAAAAGCGCCGCAACCGTAAGCCGCGCCCGGCGCAGAAATCCTACCTTACTAGCAGGACCGACTGCCGGAAATGCACCGGCGGTCGGTCCGGCGTAAAGCTCACTGTATGAATAAGTTATCAATCGGGTACTTGCGTCTGTTTTTCCTGCTGTTGATCGTCAGCGGGTGCAGCGGAACGAAGGTCGCGACGGCCCCCAAACCCGCGACGGCCGCACCGACGCCGGTTGGCTTGGGCTGGGCCAAAAACAACGTCAACGGCGCGGTATTTCGCAAAAACTCGGTGGTGAGCTTTAAGCAGGAGCAGTACACGGCTTTTTACGATTCGGCGGGCTACGTAACACTGGGCAAGCGCACCTTGCCCAACGGCCGGTGGCAGGTGCAACGCACTCGCTATCAGGGCAAAGTGAGCGACGCGCACAACATCATCAGCATTATGGTGGATGGCGACGGCTACCTGCACATGTCCTTCGACCATCACGGCAACCCCCTACGCTATTGCCGCAGCGTGCAGCCCGGCTCGCTCGAACTGACGGAGCTGCTGCCCATGACGGGCCAGCAGGAAAACAATGTCACCTACCCCGAATTCTACCGGTTTCCGAGCGGTGATCTGCTGTTTGTGTACCGCGACGGCAGCTCCGGTAACGGCAACATGGTCCTGAATCGCTATGACCTGAAAACCCGGCAGTGGACGCGCCTGCACACCGTCCTGATCGATGGGGAAGGCCAACGCAACGCCTATTGGCAGGTCGCGATGGATGCCAAAGGCACCATTCACGTGTCGTGGGTGTGGCGCGAGGCGCCGGACGTGGCTTCCAACCACGATATGGCCTACGCGCGCTCCCGCGACGGCGGCAAAACCTGGCAGAAAAGCACCGGCGAGCAATATCAGATTCCCATCACCGAGAAAACCGCCGAGTACGCCTGCCGTATTCCGCAGCGCAGCGAGCTGATCAACCAGACGTCCATGGCCGCCGACGAGCAGGGCAACCCCTACATCGCGACCTATTGGCGGCCGGCGGGCACGGCAGTGCCGCAGTATCAGTTGGTGTATAATGTTGATAATCAATGGCATACGATGCAGGTGTCGCAGCGTACTACGCCCTTTAGCCTGAGTGGCGCCGGCACCAAGAAAATCCCGATTTCGAGGCCCCAGGTAGTTGTCGAGAAGAAGCAGGGCAAAACGGCCGTGTCGGTGGTGTATCGCGACGTCGAGCGCCAGGACAGAGTGGCCGTGGCGCAGTGCAACGACTTGAGCCAGAACAAGTGGGCCGTCACCGACCTGACCACCGAATCAGTCGGCAACTGGGAGCCCAGCTACGACACCGAACGCTGGAAACAGGCCGGCGTGCTCGATCTTTTTGTGCAGCGCACGGGGCAAGGCGACGGCGAACAGTTGGAGCAGCTGGCTCCACAGCCCGTGTATATTTTGCAGTGGAAGCCCTAATTTGTAAGTAGATACGCGGCATTTGCTCCTTGCTTCATGAGAAAAGCCCTGCTGATGCTTTCGCTTACTGCTGCCCTGGCCAGCGGCTGCGCTTCTTCTCACCAAGCCACGCAGTACCCCGGCTGGAAACTGGTCTGGGCCGATGAATTCAATACTAACGGCCGGCCGGACCCACAAAACTGGCAGTTTGAAAACGGCTTCGTGCGCAACCACGAGTTGCAGTGGTACCAGCCCGAAAATGCCCGCTGCGAAAACGGATTGCTAATTATTGAAGCGCGGCAGGAGCAACGCCCGAATCCTACTCATCAGCCCGGAAGCAGCGACTGGAAGGCCAGCCGACCGAGCATAGAGTATACTTCGGCTAGCCTGAATACCAACGGGTTACATAGCTGGCAATACGGGCGCTTCGAGATGCGCGGTCGCATTAATATTAGCTCGGGATTGTGGCCGGCCTTCTGGACGCTGGGCGTGGAAAAGGAGTGGCCGTCCAACGGTGAAATCGACATTATGGAGTTTTACCAGGGTAAGATCCTGGCCAATGTCGCTTCGGGAACCAGCAAGCAATACACTGCCAAATGGCATAGCCAGACCAAGCCTGTAGCCCAGTTTCGGGACCCGGACTGGGCTAAGAAATTTCACGTCTGGCGCATGGATTGGGATGCGCAGTTTATTCGCCTCTACGTCGATGATTTACTGCTGAACGAAACCCCACTCACGAAAACCGTCAACGAGGATGGCACAGGTTTTAACCCCATGCAACAGCATCATTATGTGTTGCTTAACTTAGCGCTGGGCGGCGACAACGGAGGCCCGCTGGCGGGCATGACTTTCCCCAACCGCTTTGAAGTGGACTACGTGCGCGTGTACGAGCAGGCAGACGGCCAATAAGCTGGCTTAACTGGCAGCTTTCGATACGGCAGTGTGGCTTTTGCAGAAAACACCCAAAAAGAAACTCCAGAGGCTTTGGGCCCTTGGAGTTTCTTTTAAGCGACTCGCAAGTCGTATCCGATGGGCTTAGTAACCAGGATTTTGTGAGAGTGCGCCGTTGTTGAGGTCGCGCTCCGTTTGCGGAATGGGCAGCAGCACATTCTTCTGCGTCAGACCGGAAACTGAGGCGCCGTTCAGGCGGTTAGTACGTTCAACCAAGGTGCCGGTGCGTACTAGCGTGAGGCGGCGCTGCTCCTCGCCGATCAGTTCGCGGGTGCGCTCATCGAGGATGAAGTTCAGGGTGATGTCGCCGGCCGTAACCTGATCAGCTTTGGCGCGGGTACGCAGCACGTTGATGCTGGCGGCGGCTCCGGCCAGGTTGCCCTGCTTAAACTGTGCTTCGGCCAGCAACAGGTAAGTTTCGCCTAAGCGCATCATGGGAATGTCCTTGATGGTGCCGTAGCCAAACTCATCGGCCGGATCGTACATGGCCCACTTGGTGATGTACGGGGTGATGCGGAAGAGCGTATCGGAGCCAGTGGCAATCACGCGCTTGCCGTAATTGGCCGATTTGGGGTCGTTGTAGTAGAAGCGGCGGCGCAGGTTGTACTTGGAGTTGCGGATATCGTTGGCCGCAAACAGGCGATAGTCCACCCAGTTACTGAGGCGCATCCGGCCAATGCCGCGGCCGCCCAGCGAGTCGGCGACGAGCATGCCGGAGATGCCGTAGTAGCCCGGAATCCACATGCGGCGCTGCTGGGCGCTGGTTGTGCCACCGGGGATGTTGAGTTGCTGCTCAATGCCCCAGATCAGCTCGGTGTTGCCTTGGCTGCGGCGCTGGTTGCCCACCACAAACATATCGGAGTAGTAGTCGCCCGGCTGGCCCGACCGCACGCCGTATCGGGCGGTGATCAGCTTAAACAGGCCGCTACTGATGATGGCCTGGCACTGCTGCTCGGCCAGGTTGTTCTGTCCGGTGCGCAAGTACACTTCCGCCAGCAATTGCTGCGCCACGGCCCGGTGAATGCGACCAGAGGCCAGCCTGGGGTTGGTAACCAGAGAGAGGTTGGGGATAGATGATGTTAAATCATTGATAATAAACGTGTTAACTTCTGCTAACGGCGTACGGGTATAGTCGTTGCGCGGGCCGGTAGCAGGCTGGTCGATCAGGGGCACGTCGCCGTAGAGCGTCGCCAGGAAGTTGTAGGCGTAAGCGCGGTAAAATTTGGCTTCGGCCGTGATGCGGTTTTTATAGCCCTGCCGCACCGTAGCCGGGGCAACAGACGCCTGCTGAATGATGACGTTGGCGTTGTTGATGGTGCGGTAGGCCCAGCTCCACCAGATGGAGGCCGCCGCGTCCTGTGAGTTCAGCAGGTTGTAATTGTAGTAGGGCACTTCCACGCCCTCGGGGCTGCCCGGAATGCAGACGTCGGTGCCGAGCTGCATGGTGCCCAGCAGGCCCTGCCGGGCATCGTAGGTGTATTGCTCCCGCACCACCGACATCAGGCCGGCCATGCCCGCTTCAAAGCCCAGCGAATCGACCAGGGAAGTTTGGGGCGTGTAAAGCGACTTGGGATTTTCGTCGAGGAAAGTGTCTTTGCAGGAGCTCAGGAGCTGCGCTACGGTGAGCAGTCCAAGGAAGCTGATGATTATGCGTTTCATGAAGTAAATGCTAGAGGAGGTGGGAGGTTAGCGCAAGCCCAGGTTCAGGCCAAACACGTAGGAAGCCACGAGCGGGAAGTTGGCGCCGATGCCCGAAGGAATGCCGTTGCCGGAGCCGTTGCCCTGCGTGTAGTTCTGCTCAGGGTCCCAGCCGATCCAGTCAGTCCAGGTATAGAGGTTGCGGCCGCTCACGTACACCGAGGTGCTGCCCAGCTTCAGCTTATCCAGCAGAGTCTGGGGTAGGGCGTAGCTCAACGTCACGTCCTTGAGGCGGGTGTAGCTGGCATCCTTGGGGTACGAATAGCCGCGCGTATTGAAGTAAGAAAGCGCGGGGCGGTCGTTGCTCTTGTTTTCCGGCGTCCAGTAGCCCACGGCCGCTGGCTGGTTGATGCGGTAGCTGAAGTCGGCGCGGTTCAGGATGTCGTTACTGCGCAGGATGCCCTGGGCCGTCTGGAGGAAGATGCGCAGACTCAGGCCTTTATAGGCAAACGTGTTGGTAAGGCCCGCCGTGTACTTGGGCAGCGAAGTACCCAGATACATGCGGTCGTTGCTGTCGATCTTGCCGTCGCCGTTCAGGTCGGCAAACTTCAGGTCGCCGGGTTTGGCGCCGGGGTCCAGGCCCGAAGGATCCTCGCCCTGCTGCCACACCCCGATCATCTTGTAATCATAAACGGCGTTCAGCGGCTTGCCGATGAAGCGGCGGTTGGCAATGTCGTCGGTGCCGTTGCCGTACAGTTCCAGAATCTTGTTACGGTTGCGCGTAAAGTTGAAGCTCGTGCTCCAAGTAAAGTCACCGTGCTGCACGTTCACCGTGTTCAGGGCCACTTCAATGCCGCGGTTCTGTACCCGGCCAATATTGTCAAGTACGCTGCTGTAGCCGTTGATGATGGGGATCAGGCGCGCCAGCAGCAAGTTTTTGGTGCGGGCGTCGTAATATTCAAACGAGCCCGAAACCCGGTTGTCAAACAGGCCGAAATCCAGGGCGACGTTGCTGCTGGTGGTACTTTCCCACTTTAGCTTTGAGTTGCCTAACGTATTGGCTCTGAGGCCCGTAAAGGTTACGCCGCCGTAGGTGTACTGGAGCTGCGTCTGGCCCGTGATGGTCTGGTACGGGTTGATGCCCTCGTTGCCCGTGATGCCATACGAGTACCGCAGCTTCAGCAGGTTGACTTTGCCGTTGTCTTTCAGAAACTGCTCGTTAGCCACATTCCAGCCCAGTGCTACCGAAGGGAAGGTAGCATACTTGCTGGCCTGGTCGCCGAATACCGACGAGCCGTCGCGGCGGGCCGTTACCGTAAACAGGTAGCGGCTGTCGTAGGAGTAGTTCAGGCGGCCCATTTGCGAGAGCAGCGAACGGCGCTCGTCGTAAGAGCTCAGCGTGGGCGGGATGCTGCCCGAACCGATGTTGTTGTAGCCGGTCTGGTCGCTGATGAAGCCGCTGGCGGTTTCGGTAGTGGTGAAGTAGGTGTTCTGCTGGGCACTGTACAGGCCCGTCAGGTCGAAGTGGTGCTTGCCGAAGTCGCGGTTATACACCACAATGTTCTCGATGGTGTAGTTGTGGCGCTCGTCGTTGGTGATGACGCCCGTACCGCGCAAGTCGTTGGCTAGCCGGCCCGTGTAGTTGGCGTAGTGGTAAGGGCGGTAGGAGTAGCTGCCGTTCAGGCGGTAGGTCAGGCCCTTCACAAAGGTGGGCTGCACCTCGGCGTAGAGCGTGCCCGTGAGCTGGTTCACCTTGCTAACGCGCGTGGTGGTCAGGCCCAGCAACGGATTGACAAACAGCGCTTCCGGCTGCATCGCCTGGATTTTATAAGTGCCGTCGGGGTTGTAGGGCACGCCGTACGGGCTCATGGCCTGCGCCAGCGCCAGGTTTACTTGCCCGCCGTCGTCATTGGAGCTAGCGTAAAACGCCGACGTGCCCACGCGCAACCAGTTGGTGAGGTTGGCGTCGAGGTTAGAGCGAATGCTCACGCGCTGAAATTGGTAGCCCCGCAGAATACCCTTTTGTTTGAAGTAATCACCTGATAGATAATACTTTACATCAGGGGTACCGCCCGAGAAAGACAGGTTGTGGTCTTGCACGAAGCCTTGCTGCCCGATGAGCTTCAGCCAATCGGTGGTTTTGCCGGCCTTGTAGTTTTCCAGCTCGCCAAAGTTGGGCAGCGGGTCACCGGTGATTTTAGCCTGCTCTTTATAAGCCTGATACTTAGCCGCATACGCCGGGCCGTCCATCGGCTTCAGGGTGTTGGTCATGTACTCCGGGCCCGCGTAGCCCGTGTAGCGAATCTGGGGCTTGCCGGTTTTGCCGTGCTTGGTTGTGATCAGGATTACCCCGTTGGAGCCGCGCGTACCATAAATGGCCGTGGCCGAGGCATCCTTCAAAATTTCCATCGAGGCGATGTCCGTGGGGCTGATGTCGTTTAGGTTGCCCGGAAACGGCACCCCGTCCAGAATGATATACGGATCGGTGTTGGCCGTAATGGAGCGTACGCCGCGCACCTGAATTCGGGGCTGAGCCCCCGGCGCGCCGGAAGTCGTGGCCACCGTCACACCCGCCACAGCGCCTTCCAGCGCCTGCGCCACGTTGCCTACGGGCAGCTTTTCCAGCCGGTCTGTCGGCACCGAAACTACGGAGCCCGTTACGTCGGAGCGTTTCTGCGTGCCGTAGCCCACTACCACCACCTCTTTCAAGGCTTGGGCATCGGGGCGGAGCTGCACGTTGACGCTGGTGCGCCCGTTGAGTGCCACTTCCTGCGCCAGATACCCCACAAATGTCACGACCAACGTGCCATTGGCGTTGGCCTCGGGCACGCGCAGGGTAAAGTTGCCTTTGTCGTCGGTGCCGGTACCGATGGTGGTGCCTTTCACCACAACCGTCGCGCCGGGCAGGCCCTGGTTGCGCTCGTCGGTGATGGTGCCGGTCACGGTGATATCAGCTGCGGCAGTAGCCGCCGGAAGGGCCGTTGCCCAATCCGGACTCGTCCGGTCAGCAGCAATCGGGATGCTGAAGGCGGAAGTAGATTTCAGGAGCGCAAGCGCCCCACAAAAGAGTAGCCATTCTCTTTTCATAAGTACTGAGGAAAAATTGACATCCTAACCTGCGTCAGGATGGGTGGGAGATGAAGAAGCACGCCTGGAGCGGAAACCTTTTCGGACGCTTTCGGCCGGCAAGTATCAAGGGGAAAGGACTGCCGGATGAGGTGTCGAAAATGGTGCTGGCCAAGGGCGCAGCACCGCGGTTTACACAGCCTAAATGTAGCGGGCCTCCCACCGGATTTGGTGGGTGGTTTTGGTCAAAATAGGGGGGCAAATTAGATCAGATGAAACAGCCTGCTTATTTTATGGTTCAGGTTGTTGCTATTGTAAATTATTGATAATCAATGGTTTATATAGATAACTATATGGATAAATTTTAAAGCAAATGCCTGGTGCTACTGGGTGGCCGCTGCCGCTCCTATGACCTTATGAAAGAAAGCCTTAGCTCCTTTGGCCCGATTAGAGGCTAAAGAAGCTAAGGCTTCGAAATATCAATTCGGCGATAGATCTGGCAACTAGTACGGGCTACGTGTGAGCGGCCAGAGTGAAGCGCGGCCGGGATGTAGCCCCATGATTGTTAGGCTCTTAAAGCGGTAGTTAAGATCCCGCGGCGCTCTGGTTAGCCACGGGTAAAATCCTCCACGATCTGCACGCATACGGGCGTAGGCACGGCCACGGAAACGCCCGTTGGGGTGAGGCGCCCGCTGCGGCTGTCGATGCGAAATACTACGATCGAATCCGAATCTTGGTGGGCGACCAGCAACATACGCCCCGCTGGATCAAGGCCAAAATTGCGCGGGGTCTTGCCCTGCGTAGCTACGTGCTGGACGAGCGTGAGGCGACCACTTTTGGAATCGATTGCGAAAACGGCCACGCTGTTGTGGCCGCGATTGGAAACGTACACGAAGCGGCCGTTGGGCGCAACGTGCACGTCGGCCAGCGTATTAGTCGCGGTAAAATCGGCGGGCAGCGCCGACAGCGTCTGGATTTCGCGGAACGTGCCCTGCGCCGCATCGTAAGCGAGGGCCGTTACGGTCGAGGCAATCTCGTTGGTGAGGTAGGCAAAGCGGGCGTTCGGGTGAAACGTGAGGTGGCGCGGACCGGCGCCGGGCTGGGCCCTGAAAGCGGGTGTATCGCGCAGGCGTAGCATGCCGGTGGGCGCGTCCAGCGCGTACGCAAACACCGTATCAAGGCCCAAGTCAACGGCAAAAGCAAACCGGTTGGAAGGGTCCGCGATGATGCAATGCGCGTGCGGGCCTTCTTGGCGGCTGCGGTTGGGGCCCGAGCCGCGGTGCTGATCGGTGCTGGCCGGGGACCGAAGCTGGCCGTCGGCCTGAATAGGCAAACTGCTGATACTGCCGCTGTTATAGTTGGCCACGAGCGCGCAGCGGTCGCTATGATCAAGGCTGATGTAGCAGGGGCCGACCCCCGCGGAGGATTGCCGGTTTAGCAGGCGCAAAGCCCCCGTGCTTCGATCAATAGCAAAGGCGCTAACAGCGCCGCCCTGCACGCCTGCAAACTCATCGACGCGCGTGGCGGTGTATAGGTGTTGCCTTTTCGCGTCAAGAGTAAGAAAACCCGGTTTTCCGCCCGCATCTAGGGCGCTTACAAGCGTGAGCGCCCCGGTAGCCATGTTCAGGCGGTACAGGAAAAGGCTCTCGCTACCGGCCAGCACAAACGTGCCCACGTACACCAAGCATTCCGGCGCCTCGCTTCGCGGCACCGACCGGGCACAACTAGCCAGAACGGCGGGCAGGCTGAGCAATCCCAATCCTGCGGCTTTCAGAAAATCCCGGCGGGTACGCGCTGATTTTAACATAAATACTTGTTTATCAAATAATTATGGTTTGATGAGCCATGTTCGTTCGGCGGCGGCCGTTACGTAAACCACGTCGCCGGGAGCGAAATTGGACTTGCCCGTCCGGATGGTTAGCGTAGCGTCTGCCACGGCCACTTTCAGCTCGTAATAGCTGCCGAAAAACTGCGCGGCCTTTATCAGCCCTCGCACGCCTTTGCTTTTGGAAGATCCGATGGTAAAATCCTCGGGTCTGATTATCAAGGTGTTGTCCGTAGGCAAGCCTTTGCTTGAGCTGGCCAAAGCCCCCAGAGCAGCGCCGCTCACGGCGTTGTAGTCGCCAAAAAGGCCGGCTACGTACTCGTTGGCCGGTTGCCGATAGATGGTTTGGGGTGTACCGCGCTGCACCAGCTTGCCCGCTTGCAACACCAACACCTCGTCGGCCCACGAGAGCGCATCCAACGGGTCGTGCGAAACCAGCATGCAAGTGATGCCCAAGCGCTCGCCGACGTCCTGAATAACCGACTGCAAAATCAGTTTATGCACCCGGTCGAGGTTGGAAAAAGGCTCGTCGAGCAGCAAAAGCTGCGGCGCTCCCAACAGCAGCCGCGCCAGCGCAATGCGCTGACGCTCACCGCCTGACAGCTGATTCGTTTGGCGGCTGGCCAAATGGTTGATGCGGCATACGTCGTAGAGCGTCTGGGCTTCTTGCGCCGAGCGTTTGTTGGCGTAGCGCAGCACCTGTTCCACCCGCAAAAACTTAGGCAGCTCGAAGTGTTGCGACAGATAGGCCACGCCTGCTTGCCCCGGCACCAGCACCTCGGCCGGTCCTTTTACTCGCCGGCCTTCGAAGTGTACTTCTCCAACGCTGGGTTGAATCAGGCCCGCAATGATCTGTAGCAGCGTGCTTTTGCCGGCACCGGTTTCGCCGGAAAGCGCGATTTTCTGGTGTCGCTTCTGGGTAAACCGGATGTCTTGCAGCGCCCATTTTCCTTGTTCCTGAAAGCCAATTCCGGAAACCGTTAACAACTCCATGTAGCTTACAGGGTCTGTAATGTAAAGATCGTCAAGTAGATGCGTGTTATTTTGCGGAACACCCGATCTGCTGCCGGCTCGCTAAAGCACCCTGCCCACGCGCCGGACCTCGCCGCGAAAGATAGAGGAAGCAAACCGGACCAAGCTACCAAAACCGCAAACGCCCCTTGGGCACGTCTTTGCACCAATCATCCGCACTGCTGCCGATTGGCGGGCCAAAATAGGAAGCAAGAAGGCTATTAAGAAATTAAAGAGGCGCTCCTGTTACTGGAGTGATCTTACGTAATGGATTGATAATCATTAATTTACTTGATTCGTGATCGCGCTCTTACGGAGTAACTCTGATCATTGTCTGCTCGCCTTGGTCAAACTCGTCTGCAAGCGCTGGAGGCCTTCCCCAGCCCAAAACACAGCTAGGGCAAGGCCAGAGCCCAGCAGCGAATCGAGGATGCGGCCCTGCACCGTGACCAGCGTATCGCCAGCATGGCCGCCCGTGGAGTTGATCAGGGCCATGGGCGTTATGAAAAGCAGGGCCAGCGCATAGTTGCGGGCTACTACGACTTCCGTGGCGCCTTGCAGCAACATGAGCAACAGCACAATGCCAAGGCCAGCCGGATGCAGCAGCGAAAGCAGCTCAAAGACCAATACGCCCGCCACGGTGCCGATCATGCGATGCACGCCGCGGATGCTGGTGAGTCGTCGCGAATAACTTGACTGCAACACGGCAATGGCGCTCAGGACCACCCAGTACGTCCGATACGCGCCCAGCGGACGGCTGACCAAGCAGGCTACCGTCACGGCAATTACCACGCGCAGGCCAATGGCGATGGCCTCCGCGGTAAGCTCGAAGCTTGGTAAAGCTGGCGCCAGCGCGGAAGCAGGACGCCGCGCACTAGGCCAAACCAGTGGCGCCCCGATCACCAGATAGGCCAGCGTACTTCCCAAAGCGATCAACCCGAGCAGGCGCAGGCCGGGCAGTGCCACGCCCCCGAGGGAAGTAGGTGCCGTCAGGTGGTTGCTAACTGCGGCCACCAGCACAAACATCATCGGGCCGGGTGGGCCGAGCCGGAAGCCCAACGACAGCGTGCAGGCCAGCGCACTCACCCCGATCAGGCAAGCACCGGTCAGCCAAGTATTGCCTGCACAAGCGATTCCGAGCGCTGCCGCCAACAACAGGCCCAAAGCCACAAACGGCAGCACCCGAGCCCGGTCGGGGCGGGGCAGCCCAGCGGCATACAGGGCCGTGAAACTGCCTAGAGCCGCCTGTAACCCCAGGGGTTGATGGCCGGCCAAAGTGAACAACCCGACGGGTAGGCCCATGACCAGGCTGGCTTCCAGCCCCACCTTCCAGCGCCAAGGTGCGTCGTGAAGCTGCACAAGGCTGCGAACTGCGCGCCGAGTTCGGGGGACATACCGCCTAATATGGCCTCTCATGCAGTAAGACTAAGGTAGCCGCTAACACGCCAAAGTTAAGCCTCCGGTGTACGCAGGCTTATTTCATACGGGAGCGCCCAAGCTCTTAACTGTTACGGAGAATATAAATATTTGATAATCAAACAGTTATTAATAAGGGCTGCTAGGGCTTCATCGTTACGCCATACCGGCAAAATCAGAACAAGTCGTTTTTCGTCGGGACAGTGTAGGGCTGCTCTTTGCCGGTGGTTTTGGGCAGGCCAAAGAAGAAGTACAGCGTGCGCTTGGTGCTGCCGGCGACGTGGTTGAGCTCGCTGTTGGGGCCGAGGTTTTTGGTGTTGGCGTCGATATTGAGCGCGAGCTTGGTGCCCAGCGGCGGAATGCGATCCAGGAAGGAGAAGTTGCCCACGGGCAGCGCCGGAAACGGCTTCACCCCCGATAATCCATAGAAATCCAGCAGGCGCACAAACATGTCGGGCTCTTTGCTAGCCACCAAAAACTTGCCTTCTACAGTGTTCATTTCCAGCCACGTAATGTCGGCGAAGTAGCCTTTAAACTCCGGGTAAATCCAGGGCGCGGCGCCGGTTTGGGTGTTGTTGTAGGCGTTTTCCCACACGTTGGTCGTGACGCCCTGCAAGCGGTTTTTCCAGACGCGGTAGGGACCTTTGCCCAGCCATTTGGCACTCAGCACGTAGTTTTCGGGGTAGGTAAAGCTTATGCCGGTAAAGGGAAAATCGCCGTTGAGCGCGTACTCGTATTCGAGGCTCACCCAGCCGGTGCCGTACATTTTCCAGCGCACCGATTTCAGGTCGCCGGTGTAACGGACTTCCACCACTTCGCCATCTTTTTCGGTGCGGTGGGTGAGGCCCGCAAACGTGCTGTTGCCGGCTACCAGCACCGGGCCGTTGCCAAACGAGAGCTTGTCGCCGTTGTTGCCGCGTACGTCCGTGATGTTGCCCGTTTTCTTGTTGAACCCCACCGTGATGTCGGCTGCCTTCAGCACCAGCAGCGAGTCGCTGTCGGTGACGGCTACGGGCTGCTTAGCGTCGAACGCCACGATGCCGTCGAGGGCTTTTTCAGGGCTGCCGGTTTTCCATATCCATTTGTAAACCAAGTTCTTATAGGGGTCATACGCCGACAGCACAATGGCATCGTAATTCTTCCAGTCTTTGGGCAGCTTCAGGTCCAGGTTGCCGGTAGCCAGCGGCGCCACCGAAGGACTGCCGATGCGGGCCTTTTTCTGCGTGACGTAGCCCGCAAACGTGTCGCCGGGCTTGTGGTAATTCACCAGCTCCCACTGAAAAAAGCACTGGTTGAGGTTGGTGAAATGGTAGCGGTTTTCAACCGGAATCTTGCCTTTAAACGACTTGGGCAGCGCTGGCAAGTCTATTTTGATCGGCGAAAAAATCTCGCGCAGGGCGTAAAAGCTGCCTTCCTTTTCGCGGTGCGGACCCAGCACGCCGTCGGGGGCGTTCACGCCGTTCACGTCGATGATGTTGTTCTGGTCGGTGCGCACAATACCTTCGTCGATCAGCGCCCACAGGAAACCACCGCCCGAGCGCTTGGCGGCCCAATGCAGCTCCCACATGTCGTGCAGCCCCACGGCTGCGCCACCGTCGTCTTGGGAGTGCAAAAACTCCGTGGGCATGTAGATCAGGCTGTCAGCCAGAATCTTCTGGGTGCTGTAGTAATTCTCGTAGTGGTTGCAGTCGATGCCGTTGTAGGCATTGCCGGGGCGGTGGTGGGCATGAATTACGGGCCGGTTCGACAAGTCGTATTTACCAAAATCATCGTCCAGCTCCTTGTTGGTGCCTCCTTCGTTGCCGTTGCTCCAGAAAATGATACTCGGGTGGTTGACGTCCTTGATCACCATTTCCTTCACCAGTTTCTCGCCGGCAGGGGTGCTGTAGGCCTTTTGCCAGCCCGCCAGCTCGTCGAGCACGTACAGCCCCAACGAGTCGCAAAGCTCCAGAAACCGCGCATCGGGCGGGTAGTGCGACATGCGTACGGCGTTCATATTCATCTCTTTGATGAGCTTGACGTCCATGAGGTGAATCGAATCGTTGAGCGTCCGGCCGGTCTCGGGCCACCAGCTGTGTCGGTTGATGCCCTTCATCTTGACTTTGGTGCCGTTCACATAAATGCCGTCGCCGCGCCGGATCTGAATCGTGCGGAAACCAAACTTGTCGGAGGTTTGGTAGAGCGTATTGCCGCCCGCTTTCAACGACACTTTCACCCGATAGAGGTTGGGCGTTTCGGCAGTCCATTGCAGGGGTTTAGTCACCTTGGTCTGGAGCTTGACGAGCGAATCAGTGGCGGCTACGTTGGCCTGCGCCGTGCCCACGGTTTTGCCCTGCGCATCCACGATTTCGGCTTGCACCTGCCCGGCCTGCTTTGCGTTTTTCAGGAACACGTTCATGGCAAACGAGCCATCGGCCTTCGCGTCGATGGCCGTGTGCGAGATGAATTGCTCGGGATAGGCCTCCAGGTATACCGGCCGGAAAATGCCGCCAAAGATCCAGTAGTCGGCCAGCCGCTCGGCGTTATTCACGGACGCGTCGGCCGACATTTTGCTTACCGTAACTTCCAGTGTATTAGGCTGATCGAAGCGTAGCTTGTCGGTGATGTCATACTTAAAGCGGTAGAAAGCCCCTTGGTGAATAGCGCCCGCCGGCTGCCCGTTGACCTTTACTTCGGTATCAGTCATCGAGCCTTCAAACACGATGTACACGCGCTTTCCTTGCCAAGCGGCGGGTACTGTAAACGAGTGCTTGTATTGGCCTTTCTCGTCGGCGAAGCGGAAGTTTTTACCGTAGGTTTTGTAGTCGCGGCCGTAGTTGTAGGAGCCAAAACCCTGCTGCTCCCAGCACGAAGGCACCTGAATCTTCGTCCAGAAACCGCTTTTGCGCCCGCCGGTGCAATAAAAATCCCAGGTGGCGGTGTGGGTATTATCGGTGCCCGACAGGTATTGCACTTGCTTGGCAGTAGGTTGGGCCACAGAGGCCACGGACCACAACAGGGACAAGCAAGTAAGCCAACAAGCTAGAGAGAGGCGCATAAGCTGGAGCTACTTTGGGAAGGTTTATCTGCCCAAAGTACCAGCTCGATTCGCGTTTAGTAACCTGTACTATCCTGCTCCCCGCGCAGGCGCTTACTTCACCAGCTGCACCGAGCTGTCGTTGATTTCATAGGGGTGGTTTTTGAGCAGCCGAATCACTTCGGCGCCGGCCAGCAGCACCGGGCCGTAGCCGTGGGCGGCGTACACGTTCACGGGACGGTAGTAGTAAAAGGCCGGATCGAAGCCCATGCCGGTCCCGACGCAGGTGCCTTCCACCTGGCCGGTGGGCGTGACTTTGGTGCTCACGGCGTTCCAGGCGAGCAGCGCCACCGGGCCGTAGGCTTTGGCATCGATCCAGCCTTTGTTTACGGCATGGGCAATGGCGTAAGCGTAAATGGCCGTAGCGGAAGTTTCGAGGTACGAATCGTTGCGGTCGAGGAGTTGGTGCCAGAAGCCCGTGCCCGACTGCACCGCCGCCAAGCCCTTGACGTGCGCCTGGAGCTGCGCCAGAACCGCGGCCCGCCCCGGATGGTCTTCCGGTAGCACGTCCAGCAATTCTACTTTGGTCAGCAAGGCCCAGCCATTGGCCCGCGCCCAATGAAACTCGGGATGAACCGTCATGCCCTGCACCCAGCCGTGCATGTATAAGCCCTTGTCTTTGTCGAACATACGCTGCGAAAACTGCGTGAACTGCTTCACCGATTCGTCGTAGTAGCGTCGCTCGCCGGTCAGCTTGCCCATCTGCGAGATGGCCGGAATGCTCATGTACAAATCGTCGAGCCATAGCGTATTCGGCTGCGGACGATTGCGAGCCAAGGTGCCATCGGCGAGACGGAACTCCTTGGTCATGATGTAGTTCATGAAAGGATCGATCATCGGCCGCAGGTCGGCGGGCGCCCCGGCGCGCTGGGCCTTGATCATGGCCGCAGTCAGGGCGCCGCCATCGTCCAGGGCGTGCGGGTTCATAAAGCCCCGGATGGGAGTGGGAGCCTGCGGGTTAGCCGTTTGGTAAGCGCGAAAGTAAGCCGGCAGCTCCGACAGAAACTTCAGGCGGCTGAAGGTATAATCGGTGTATTTCTTATCGCCGGTTACCTCCCCGAGCAGCAACATGCCCGAGTACGTAACGCCCCATTCGTAGCTGGTCAGGCGAAAATCGCCGGGTTTCAGCACCGCATTCGGGTTGAACTTGCCGCGAGTCGTGACGGCGGCGTTGGTCTGTTTATCAACGAGTTCGGCGGGCGTAACGGCGTTCAGGTAGTTGTACACCCGATCAACTACTTGGCGCACGTCGTCGGGGGTGACTTTGCCATAAGGCACCGGGTAGGCGGGTTGCAGCAGGTGCAGGGGCGTGGTAGCGTCGTTGGCTTTCGGCGGGTTTTGCTGCGCCATCGCTGGTGCCGCACACATCAACAGGCCCAGCACGTGTAATCTGCTTTTTAGTAACAGGTTGGTTGTCATATAGATGGGATTTCCGGATGGTTTGGACGCGCAGCAAGCTTCGTGCGCTCGGCAGCGGTGCAAGAAAGCTTTTGAAAGTACACGCCTTCGGACAATCGCCCTACCTGTACTGTCATGTGCCCCCATTAGGGGTAGGCGTCAAAATATAGCAACTGGCCGAAATATGACCGAACCGCAACGAAAAAGCATATATTTTGTTTAGTATAAATTTGATAAAAAACTGGATTATAAATATCTTGTCTTCGTCTCTTAGGTGATGCGCCTAGGCATCGACACGGGCAATTGTGGGGTCTGTTTGCGCAGCAACAGGCTTAGGTTGGGCATCTGAAGATGCAGCAGGGTTGTGGCGTCTGCGCGAGAAAATGGAGTTTTGTGTATCCCATCTAAATCATTATGGGTCAATATATTGCATCTTTAATTAGGCCTGTTCTTCTGCTCGGCATTCTGGCCTTTGCGGCCGGGGCTCAGCGGAAAGGAGGCCTCCCAAAACCGCAGGCCGCGCCGAGCACACCGGCAAGCGTGCGTCCGCTGGAAAGCGGTATCCTGTCGGTGCCGGTGAGTGGTATCACCGAAGCCGGCTATTTGCTGCCAGTAGTCGCCCACGCCAACGGCTGGGTGCGGCAGGTATTTTTTTCGGAAGGCGACTACATCCGGGGCGGGCAGGTGATGCTGAAGCTCTTCAACGACGACATGCCTTCCGCCGACTTCAGCCGGGGCTACGTAACGGCTCCACGAAACGGCTTTCTGGTTAAAAAACGCGTCGATGTGGGAGCGCACGTGCGGGCCGGTACCTACGTGGCTACCCTGCAAGATGTATCGAACATCCGGGTCAATCTGGTGGTGCCGCCGCAGGTAGGGCAGGGCGTACAGATCGGCGATCAGGTGCAGGTGCGCATAACCGAACTGCCCAAGCGAACCTTCACGGGAGTGATCAGAAGCGTCACGCCCCAAACGTCGCCCCGCCCCAGCACGGTAGTCGCAATTACGGTGCAAAACGGCGTTGCCCCCCTGATAATGCCCCTTATGCACGCCAACGTCGTGCTGAAAACACAAGGTGCGCCGCCCACCATGGCGAAGCGCTAAACGGCGCTTTTAGCTCTGCGCACGCGGTCAGAATTGCTTGCTAAGTTATTCCTCATTGTAAAATACACTATGCTATGCGGATACTTTTACCAGCGGGTATTCTTTGGGCGGCGGCCTTCGGCGTGGCCTTTGCGCAAACCTCCAGCACCACCTCCCCAACCGCGCCGGCCTCGGTAGCGTCGGTTGTGCCAAAACCCAATGCCCCGTTTAAGGAGCAAAAAACCATCGTGGTGGAAGCCAGCCAGCAATACAAAGCCGGCAAGCTCAAGACAATGTTCCTGGGCAAAAATTACCGGCAGGAATGGGAGCAGCCCGTCCGGGTACCAATCCTGAATTTGGGCACCTCGCAGGGCGGCTTGCAGCCGCTGCGGCAGGGCGGAGGCAAGCAAACCAAGTCGCTGCGCCTGCGCGCCGCTAACGGGCGCGAGTTCGTGTTGCGCTCCATCGAGAAAAACACCGAAATGGTGTTGAGCGCCGAACTGCGTAACACGGTGGCCGCCAAGGTGGTGCAAGATCAGGTTTCGGCGGCGCACCCGTATGCCGCGCTTACCATTCCGGTGTTGGCCGAAGCAGCGGGAGTGGGCCATACCAATCCAGAGTTGGTGTATGTGCCTGACGATGAGAAACTTGGCGAATTCAGGTCGCTATTTGCCAATACACTCGCCATTCTGGAAGAGCGCGACCCATTGGTGCCGGGCTCGTTTGCGGGCCGTACGCTGGAGAAGAACTACAACACCGATAAGGTGCTGGAACTGCTGCGCGCCGACTTCAAAAACCGGGTCGATCAGAAGGAATTGGTGCGGGCCCGGCTCTTCGACGTGGCGGTGGCCGACTTTGATCGGCACGAAGACCAGTGGCGGTGGTTTGCGTACGAGCGGCCCAACGGCGGCATGCTGCTACGGGCCGTGCCGCGCGATCGCGACCAGGCGTTTTTTGTTAACCAAGGATTGCTGCCCAACATCGCGAGCCGCGACTGGGCCGTGCCGGCCGTGCAGGGCTTCGATGGTTCGCTGCGCAACGTGAACACGTTTATGTTCAGCGCGCGGTATTTCGACCGGTCCTTCCTGACCGAGCCTTCGCGGGAAGAGTGGCTGGCCATCGCGCAGGACATGAAAGCCCGCCTAACCGATGCCGTCATTGAGAAGGCCATTCATCAGTTGCCCGATACCGTTTTTCGCTTCTCGGGCCCTACGATCATTGCCCACTTGAAATCGAACCGCGACGCGCTGCCCGCCTACGCCGATCAGTATTACCGGTTTCTGGCGCGCGAAGTCGACATTACGGGCAGCGACAAGTCGGAATATTTCGAAGTGGCGCGCCTAAACGATTCACTCACCCGTGTCCGGATTTACCCGCTCGGCGCCAACGATCAGCCGGAGGGCGATCCGCTCTACCAACGCACCTTTAAGTGCCAAGAAACCAAGGAAATACGCCTGTATGGCTACGGCGGACACGATGTGATGGACGTGAGCGGCGATGTGCACAAAGGCATTACCGTGCGGCTGATCGGGGGCGAGGGCGAGGACGTGTTCAGCGATCGCTCACGCGTAGCAGGGCTGCGGCATCACACGCTGGTCTACGACACCCCAACGGGCAACGAGCTGAAGCTGGGCCCGGAAAGCCGCAACCGCACTTCTACCGATTCTACGGTCAACCAACACAACCGCCAGGCGTTTCGGTACGCTTACGCCGGGCCCTTGCTGCCCATCACGTACAACCGCGACGACGGCGTGTTTCTGGGCGTCGGCGTGGAGCTGCGCCGCCCTGGTTTTCGCAAGCTGCCCTGGGCAACCGTACATCGCTTGCAGGCCAACGTGGCCCTGGCGACCGGCGCCTACAGCTTTCGCTACACCGGCGAGTTCAATCGGCTGTTCGGCAACGCCGACCTGCTCGTGCGGGGCGATCTGCAAACGCCCAATTTTGTGCGCAACTTCTTCGGGTTTGGCAACGAGACGGTTTATGATAAAGATCTGGGAATCAACTACTACCGGGTGCGCTACAACAACGCTGCTCTGCAAGTGCTGGCTCGGCAGCGCATCGGGCAGCACCAGGAGTTTTTTATCGGGCCCGTCTACCAACGGGTGCGAGTAGAGCGGACGCCGGGGCGCTTCATCTCCGCGTTTTCGACAGCCGATGACTTCTTTTCGGCCAAACACTACGGCGGCCTGAAAGCCGGCTACACCCTCGATACGCGCGATAACGACTGGCACGCCCACAACGGCCTGTTGTGGCACACCGAATACACGGGCATGCGCGGCCTCACAAACGCAACGCACGACGTATCGCAGCTAGCTTCGGAAATAGCCGGTTACTGGACGCCCGCCGCTACGCCCGGCATTACCTTGGCGGGCCGCGTAGGTACCCTGCTGAATTTCAACAAGTACGAGTTTTACCAAGCGGCCACTCTGGGCGGGCTTTCCAACCTGCGCGGCTATCGGCGCACGCGTTTCGGGGGCGAAAACAGCCTCTACAACAACCTGGAGGTACGCGGGCGGTTTGGCACCTTCAACACCTTTCTGTTCTCGGCTGATTTCGGGTTTGTCGGCTTTCACGACGTGGGCCGTGTGTGGACCGACGAGGAAAATCACTCGGATAAGTGGCACACCGGCTACGGTGGCGGCCTCTGGATGGAGCCATTCCGCAAGGTGCTGCTTGTTGGGACGTACAACTTCTCCCGCGAAGATCGCTTGCCGGTGATCCGGTTAGGCTTTCTTTTCTAGCGCAACAGCGGTGTTGTTTGTTAGCGAAGCAATCGGTTAAAAGTGCAGGCGAAACACGCTGCCCGCCCCCTCCACCGACTGCACCTGAATGCTGCCTTTGTGCAGGTGCATGATCTGTTTGGCCAGGCTTAAGCCGATGCCCGAACCGCTTTGGTGCGTCGTGAAAAACGGGATGAAAATGCTGTCCAGCAGTTCGGCCGGAATGCCCGTGCCGTTGTCGATTACTTCCAGCGTCACGCGCTCGTTTTCCTCGGCTTTGCCCACCAGTTGAATCTGCGGATGCTCGCGGCCTTCGACAGCATGGGCGGCGTTCAGGATCAGGTTGATCAGCACTTGCTCCATCAGGCGGCTGTCGGCTTGCAACAGCAGATCCACGGGCTGCACGGAAATTCGCAGCTCGATATCTTTTTCGGCCAGCTGATGGGCCAGCAGCGCCCGAATGCTGTGAAAGAGCTCCTGTACGTAAATGGTTGTCAGTAAAGGAGTTGTGATTTTGCTGAAGTTGCGGTACACCTGGGCAAAGTTCAGCAAGCCTTCGCTGCGGTGCTGAATGATGCGGATGCCTTCCTCCACATCGTCGAGCAAATCGGGGTCGTAGAGGAGCGGCTCAGTGGTTTTTTCTTTTTCCAGTCGCACGTGGCGGCGCAGCGTATCGGCCAGCGACGCAATAGGGGCCACCGAATTCATGATTTCGTGCGTCATCACGCGCAGCAGCTTCTGCCACGCTTCCGTTTCGGTTTCGTCGAGCGCGTGACTCACGTTTTTGAAGGCGATCAGCGTGAACTCCCGGCCGTGCAGCTTAAACGAAGTGGCCGACAGCAGCAGCTGCATCGTTCGTTTGCCCACCGTCAGCTTCACCACCGAGGGGTTGCCCGGCTCCAGATGCGTGATCGCGTCGTAGAGCAGCTCGTGGCGCTTTTGCAGCGCGTGAATATTGCGCAGATACGGCAGTTCCAGCGTTTGCTTAAACGACTCGTTGACCCACTCGACGTGCCCCTCGGCATCGTACGAAATGATGCCGGTGTCGATGAGTTCCAACACGGTTTGCAGGTACTTAAACTGCGCTTCCTTCTCGGCGCTGAGCTGCCGGAACGTGCTGTTAATCTGGTTGAAAGCCATGTGCAGCTGCTTCAGGGAGGGGTTGGTGTGCTCTTCGTTGAAGTGCTGCGAAAAGTCGCGGTACTTTACCGCCAAAATAAAGCTCGCCAGCTCCTTGTTGCTGCGCGTAACGTAGCGCGCCAGTTCCAGCACCAACACCACAATCAGAAATGCGGCAAAAAACACCGGCGCATAGGTGCTTTTGTGGGCATAATACACAGCTCCGTACAGCAAGACCAGCAGCGCCAGCAGCCGAAAGAAAATGCCGATTTCGAGCCGTTTAAAGGTCATGTTTTTCGAGGCGGCGGTAGAGGGCGGTGCGGGTAATGCCGAGTTCTTTGGCGGCCTTGGTGATGTTGCCGTTGTGGCGCTCAATGACGCGCAGAATGGTGTTTTTTTCGACTTCGTTTAGTTGCAGCGGACCTTCGGCAAAACCCGGCACCGACAGTCCAGGCTGGGGGAGGGGCGTTTCCATGGCCGAAAAGCTAAAGTCTTGCGGGCGAAGCACATTGCCTTCGGCCAGAATCACGGCGCGCTCCACTGCGTGCTGCAACTCGCGGATGTTGCCGGGCCAGTTGTGCTGCTTGAGTTTTTTGAAAGTAGCTGGCTCAAATTCCGGCGTTGGCTTGTGGTTGCGGGCCGCGTACAGGCCCGCAAAGTGCTTGGCCAGCAGCAACACATCGTCGCCGCGCTCGCGCAGGGGCGGCAACGTGATTTCGACGGTGTTGATGCGGTAAATCAGGTCTTTGCGAAACTGGCTTTTGGCAGCCAACTCGTAAATGAGCACGTTAGTAGCCGAAATCAGCCGAATGTCGATGGGCACGGGCGTATTGCTGCCCAGCGGAATCACCTGCCGGTTCTGCAACGCCGTCAGCAATTTGGCCTGCTGCGGCAGCGAGATATTACCGATTTCATCCAGAAACAGCGTGCCGGTCGAGGCGGCCTCGAAGCGGCCTACGCGGTCGTCTTTGGCGTCGGTAAACGAGCCTTTCTTGTGCCCAAACAGCTCGCTTTCGAAAATGCCTTCGCTCATGGCCGCCAAGTCCGCCGTGACGAACGGTTTGGTGGCGCGAAAAGACCGTTGGTGCAAGGCCTTGGCGGCCAATTCTTTACCCGTGCCGTTTTCGCCCAGCAACAGCACGTTGGCCTCGGTGGGCGCTACCTTTTCAATTTTATGGAAAAGGTCCTGCATGGGCTCCGAGTTGCCCAGCATGGCCGCGTCGGCGAAAGAGGCCGGACGCTTGGGCGCGTTGCTGGCGGGCCCGGTTTTGCGGATCTTGTTTTGCAGCGTGGCTTCCAGCGTTTCCAGGAATTTCTCGTTGTGCCAGGGCTTCACGATGAAGTCGGTAGCGCCAGCTTTGAGCGACCGCACCGCCGTGCTGATTTCGCCGTGCGCCGTGATCATGATGACGGTGGCGTCTTTGTCGCGCTCCAAAATGCGGCCGAGCCAGTACAAGCCCTCGTTGCCGGTGCCCAGATTGCTTTTGAAGTTCATGTCCAGGAAAATGACATCGAACGCCTGCTTGCTCAACACCGACAGCAGGTTCTCCGGGTTACGCTCCGTGACGACTTCCTGCACCTCTGTTTTGAGCAGCATCTTGACCGCAAACAGAACATCTCTGTCGTCGTCGACTACTAGAACGCGCGCCTTATTAAAAGCCATTGGAACTACTGCGATTGAAGAATTAAATATCTGCTTTGGAAGCGTGAAAGCTCTGTTTCCAAAAGCCTATCATAAACTGTACTAAGATAAAATAACCCGCTTTGGAGCTTTCTGAGCCGGATTTTTCTTGACCCGTCCGCTTGGGTGTATCGCTACCGGACAGCAAGTTGTATCAAAAGCGAACACTACAACCATCGGGTGCAAAGCCTTGTTTCATAATATATTGATAATCAAGTAATTATACAAATGGCATAATCCTTACTTGATGCAGCAGGAAGGCGTTTGCGAAGACAAGCAAAGCCTTCGGATAATCATGGACGTACCCATTCAAAAGAAAACCTGGACGCTTCGCAAGCTGCTGCTCTCGGGGGGCGTGATTTTGGTGCTGGCGCTGCTGGCCGCAAGTTACTTTTCCACGGCGGGGCCCAGCAAGCTGAACGTCGACCCGGAGCGCATCACCATCAGCGAAGTTACGAAAGGTAGTTTCCAGGAGTTTATCCCGATTGACGGCACCGTGATGCCGATCAAAACCATCTACCTCGACGCCACCGAAGGCGGCACCGTGAAGAGTATGCTGGTAGAAGACGGTGCCACGCTCACGCCCGGCCAGCCCATTATTCAGCTCGCCAACACCGACTTACAGCTGGAGATGGTGAACCGCGAGACGGCCGTGTTCGACCTGATGAACAACCTGCAAAACACGCGCAACCTGATGCAGCAAAACCGCATTCAGCAGCTCAACCAGTTTGCCGATGTGGAATACCGCCTCAAGGAAGCCAAGCGCATTTACGAGCTGAACAAGACGCTCTACGAACAGAAGGTGATCTCGAAGCAGGAGTTTTCCGAAAGTCAGAACAACTACCAGTACCAGGTGCGCAAACGGCTGCTCACCCAGCAAACCCTCAAGCAGGATTCGGCGGCGATGCGCCAGCAAATCAACCAGATGCAGGAGTCGGTGGGACGCATGCAAAGCAACCTGGCCCTGATGCACAAGAAGATGGACGACCTGACCATCAAGGCGCCGGTAGCCGGCCGGATCACTTCGCTGAATGCGGAAATCGGCGAATCCATTTCGCGGGGGCAGCGCATCGGCCAGGTGGATATGCTCAACGGCCTGAAGGTGCGCGCCAACATCGATGAGTACTACATCTCCCGCATTTTTCCGGGGCAGAAAGGCGAGTTTACCCTCGATGGCAAGCGCTACGAGCTGAGCGTCAAGAAGATATACACGCAAATCAACAAGGGCCTGCAAGTCGATATGGAGTTTGTGGGGGCGGCTCCACAGGGCATCCGCCGCGGCCAGACCTTGCAGGTGCGCCTAGCGCTCAGCGACCAGACCCAGGCCGTGCTGGTGCCCAAAGGAGGCTTCAACCAGAAAACCGGCGGCAACTGGATTTTCAAGGTCAATGAAAGTGGCACCAAAGCCTACAAAGCCGACATCCGGCTGGGCCGCCAAAATCCCGAATACTACGAAGTGCTCGAAGGCTTGAAGCCCGGCGATAAAGTCGTGACTTCCAGCTACGAAGGCTACGAAGACATGGGCGAACTAGTGCTCAAGGAGAAGCAAGAATAAAAATCCAACGGCACCGCGCCGTTTTGAGCCAACTGATAAACTACTGATCATAAGATCCTTATAAAACATCAACCTACGCCAACCCACAGTAACGCTGACCGCCATGATTCAGATTGAAAACCTCGAAAAAGTATACCGCACGGAGGAAGTAGAAACCAAAGCGTTGAACAAGGTATCCCTCGCCGTGAACGAAGGAGAGTTTGTCGCGATCATGGGGCCGTCGGGGTGCGGGAAGTCTACCTTGTTGAATATCATTGGGTTACTGGATGAGCCTGATGGCGGCAGCATCAAGTTTGCGGGCACCGAAATCGCGCATTACAGCGAGCGCAAGCGGGCCGAACTGCGCAAGAAAAACCTGGGGTTTGTGTTCCAGAGCTTCAACCTCATTGATGAGCTCACAGTGGTCGAAAACGTAGAGCTGCCGTTGATTTACCTGGGGGCGAGCGCGGCCGAGCGCAAAGAGAAAGTCGATCGGGTGCTGGAGAAGATGCAGATCATGCACCGGCGCAATCACTTTCCGCAGCAACTCTCAGGCGGTCAGCAGCAGCGCGTGGCCGTGGCGCGGGCCGTCATCAATTCGCCCCGCCTGATTCTGGCCGACGAACCCACCGGCAACCTCGATTCGACCAACGGCAACGAGGTGATGGAGCTGCTCACGGAGCTCAACGAAGCCGGCACCACCATCATCATGGTGACGCACTCCGAGCACGATGCCCGCTACGCCCACCGCGTCATCCGGCTGCTCGATGGCGAAGTGGTGATGGAAAACGTGCACAAGCAGTTTACGACTTGAGTGCCAAGGGTTTTTAGTTAAAGCTCTTATTGTGAGCGGCTTATATTTTATTCATACGGCGCATGTTTAAGCACTCGCTTTTGCTCATCTACCGCGGCTTTGTGCGGTCTAAAACCACGTTTTTCATCAACCTAGTCGGGTTGTCGACGGGTTTGGCGTGTGCTTTGGCCGTGTACCTGTGGGTAAACGATGAATTGAGCTTTGACAAGTACCACCAAAACGAGGGCCGGCTTTTTCGGGTGATGGAAAATCAGCGCACGCCCGAAGGAATAAATACCCGCGACGGAAATACTCCACTTTTGGCCGAGGCGCTACAGGCTGAAATGCCCGAAATTGAGTATGCTGCCGCCGCTACGCCCCCTAATTTCTTTCCCAAGTTTACCCTGGTAGGCAAGGAGAAAAGCATCCGGGCCGTCGGGAAATATGCTGCCAAGGGCTTCTTCCGCATTTTCACTTATCCGCTGATTCAGGGCAACCCAGACCAGGCATTGGTAGACAAGAACGCCATTGTTCTTTCCGCTGAGTTCGCCACCATGTTGTTCGGAACCCCGGCGAATGCCATTGGAAAGTCGCTCGAATGGCAATTGGCCGATCTCAAGCAGACGTGCGTGGTGTCAGGGGTTTTTGACCGCATCCCACCCAACTCTTCCGAGCAGTTTGACTTTGTGCTGTCTTTCGATGCCTTCAAAGACATCATGAAAATAGGCCACAATGTTGACTGGGCTGATGCAAACGGCCCGTTCAGCACCTTTGTCGTGCTGCAGGAAGGCGCTAATTCAGAGCAGTTTAACAACAAGATCGCGGGGCTGCTCACGCGTAAATCGGCCAAGAACGCCAACCGCACGCTTTTCATCGAGCCATATTCGGCTAGTTACCTCCACGGCGAGCACAAAAACGGCGTGAGCGCAGGCGGACGCATCGAGTACGTCAAGCTGTTTTCGGCCGTTGCTGCTCTCATCTTGGTGATTGCCGGCATCAATTACATGAACCTTGCAACGGCGAAAGCTTCGCGGCGGCTCAAGGAAATAGGCGTCCGCAAAACATTGGGCGCAAGTCGGGCCACGCTCGTAGTGCACTTTCTGACCGAATCGGTGCTGACGGCCTTTTTAGCCCTGATTATAGCTGTGGTGCTTGTGCAAATAGCGCTGCCTCAATTCAATGAAATTACCGGCAAGCACCTGACGCTTGCCCCGAAGCTGAGCGTCATGGCTGCCTTTCTGGCAATTGCGCTGCTCACGGGGCTGCTGGCGGGCAGCTATCCTGCTTTCTATTTGTCGGGGTTCAAGCCGGCTGCCGTATTTCGAGGCACCTTGATGAATTCGGTAGCCGACTTATGGACGCGCAAAGGACTCGTTGTGTTTCAGTTTACGCTGTCGGTGCTGTTCATCGTGTGTGTGCTGGTCATCCATCGGCAAATCGCGTTTGTCCAAGCCAAAAGCCTCGGCTACGACAAAAGCAACGTCATTTATTTCGAAACGGGTGGTAAGTCAGCTCAGCAGCCGGGCGCCTTTCTGGCCGAACTCAAGCGGTTGCCAGGTGTGGTAAATGCGTCGGGCATGTGGGGCTTTTTTGTGGAAATGGGTCCGCACGGGCCGGGGCCAGAGGTAGAGTGGGAGGGCCGGAAAGTAGCCACGAACAACCTAGGCGTAAACTACGACCTGCTTGAAACGCTGGGTATTCAGATCAAGGAAGGGCGCAGCTTTTCGCGGAAGTTTCGTTCCGACAGCCTAAAAATCATCGTTAATGAAGCTCTAGTGGCGAGGTTGGGGTTGCAGCACCCGGTCGGTACAGCCCTGGGCACGGCGCAGATTGTGGGGGTGGCCAAGGATTTTCACTATGCCTCGCTGCACGAAAAAGTAGAGCCCTTTATTTTTCGCTTGGAGCCCCAAGCAGCTGGTACCGTGCTCGTTAAACTTGCCGCCGGGCAGGAGAAAGAGACCATCAACCGCCTTCGTCGATTCTATCAGCAATTCAACGCTGGCATGCCCCTGGATTACCAGTTCCTCGATGCAGCTTACCAGGCCCAATATGCTTCCGAGCGGCGTGTTGCACTGCTTTCACGCTACTTTGCCGGCTTGGCGATTGTCATCTCCAGTTTGGGCCTTTTGGGCTTAACCACTTTCACCGCCGAGAAAAGGCGCAAAGAGATTGGCGTTCGCAAAGTGCTAGGAGCCAGCCAAGTAAGCATTGTGTATTTGCTGTCCATCGACCTGGCCAAACTTGTGATAGTGGCGATCGCACTGGCCTTGCCCCTCAGCTACCTGGTGGTACGGCAGTGGCTGAACAGCTTTGAGTATCGGATACCCTTGGAAATCTGGTACTTCCTCGGCGCAGGCTTCCTGGCGCTGCTGGTGGCATGGATTACTGTCGGAACGCAAGCTGTGCGTGCCGCCCGAGCTAATCCGGTGCTCTGCTTGCGAGACGAGTAAGTCGGCTTTCTTGTTGATGTAATTGCTTGATGATAAGATCTTTATAAAAAGATTTGTGATGTTGCTTGTCAGGTAAGGATTTGCAGTACTGACATGCGGACCGCCAAGGCCCTTCTCTCAAGGGGTTATACAGCCAGCTTCAACAAAATCACTAGTCAGTTTTGACGTGTGCCTCCGGCGCCACGCTACACCTTCAAGCATCCTGGTTATGTTTAAGAATTACCTAAAAGTTGCTTACCGCAACTTGGTCCGGCACAAGGGTTTCTCGTTTCTGAACATTGCCGGCTTAGCGCTGGGCCTTACGGCTTGCCTGCTCATTGGCCTGTTCGTGCACGACGAATTGCAGTACGATAAGTTCCTGCCGGGCGGCGAGCGGGTGTACCGCGTTTATACGGAAGGCACCGAAAGCGAAACGCCCGCAACCATGGCCTCCGTCCCGCCGATGTTTGCCACTGCCATGCAGCAGGAGTTCCCGGAGGTAGAGCAGAGCACGCGCATCTTGATGTATTCGGGAATTGGCCTGCTTGAGGTAGGCGACAAGAAGCTCTACATCGAAGATGGCCTCATCGCCGATTCCACATTCTTCGATGTGTTTCCGCTGCCCTTCCAGTATGGCGCAGCGGCGCACGCCTTGGATGCTCCGGCCTCGATTGTGCTGGCAGACGACGTGGCCAAACGGTTTTTCGGCAACGAAAACCCCGTTGGCAAAGAAATCAAGATGAACAAGCAAACGCTGCTGGTAAAAGGCGTGTTGCAGAATACCCAGGCCAAATTCCATCTCAAGGTTAACTATGTCGTTCCGTTATCGCTAGCCGAGATACCCGCCAAGCGCATGAAAAGCTGGGGTTGGCAGCAGTTTTACACCTATGTGCGCCTCAAGCCGGGTACCGACAGCAAGCAAACCCAAGCCAAGCTACAGGACTACATCACCCAAAAGGTGCAGCCACAAATGCCTAAGGATGACCCTATTAAGTTTGTGCCGCACTTGCAGCCGCTCCAGGATATTTACTTGTATTCGGCCAGCTTCAAGTATGACTTAGGGCCCCGAGGCAACATCACCTACGTCAAGGCGCTCAGCATCATCGCGGCCTTCATCCTGCTGATCGCGTGCTTCAACTTTGTGAATCTGGCTACCGCCAAGTCGGTGCAACGGGCCAAGGAAGTCGGCATCCGGAAAACCATTGGCGCCAGCCAGCAGCAGCTTATGCTGCAGTTTTTGATTGAAACCGTGTTGCTGACCTTCATCAGCGTGGTGATTGCCACAGTCCTGACTTCTTTGTTGCTGCCAACGCTCAATGAGTTTACCGGCAAACAAATGACCTTCAATCTGTTTGCCAACCCCACTATTGCCCTGATTCTGTTGGTGCTAACGGTGGTGGTAGGCGTGGTGGCCGGCTTTTATCCGGCCTTGGTATTATCGGGTTTCAAGCCGATTAAAGTATTGAAGACGGCAGTCGTAAGTGAAGGCATGTTTGGGCGCGTGCAGTGGCTGCGTCACGGATTAATTGTTATTCAATTCTCGCTCTCTATTTTCTTAATTGTAAGTGCCATTATCGTCTTTTTGCAAGTAGAATACTTATATAATAAAGATTTAGGTTTTAATCGGGATCAGATTATGTTTTTCCCCATGCGCGGCGAAAACATGAATAAAAATTATGAAACATTTAAAAATGAGTTGCTAAAATCTCCGGGCGTTACTTCGGTATCCATCGGGTATGGATTTCCGGGCGATGCCGTTGCTGGCGACGCAATTACCGTCCCGACGAAAGGCGAGCAGAAGCCTTATCCGGTTACCCAATTGATGGTGGATTATGATTATCTCAAAACCCTGGGCTTGCAGCTCGTAACCGGCCGGAATTTCTCCAAAGAGCTCACCACCGATAAAGATCACGCTTTCATTATCAACGAAACGGCGGTTAAGGAATTGGGCTTTGGCACGCCGGAGCAAGCTTTGGGCAAAACGCTCCTGTGGGAAATTAAGCCCGATTCGCTCAAGAAAGGTCAAATCATTGGCGTGGTGAAAGACTTTCATTACAAAAGCCTGTACGACCGCGTAGAGCCGGCCGTGCTACAAATTAATTCCGCGGATTACTGGAAAGTAGCGGTAAAACTAAGAGCCGATAATATTACTAGCTCAGTGAATGGCGTGAAAGAAGTATGGAATAAATTCGCACCCGATTATCCGATTGAATATAAATTCTTAGACGAGAATTTTATTAAAATGTATAAGGCAGAAGATAAGCTGAAATCACTGCTTTGGGTATTTACGGGCATTGCGGTTTTTGTAGGCTGCCTGGGCTTATTTGGGCTGGCTACGTATGCGGCCGAACGTCGGAAAAAAGAAATTGGCATTCGCAAAGTACTCGGGGCCGATACCTCAACCATTGTGGCTTTGCTGTCGAAAGAATTCCTGAAGCTGGTGATGGTAGCGGCAATTATTGCCTTTCCCGTAGCGTGGCTGGTGATGCGCAAATGGTTGGAAGACTTTGCATACCGCATCAATATTCCGCTGTGGGTTTTCCTGGCAGCGGGCGTGGCGGCGGTAACCGTGGCGTTCTTAACCATTAGCTATCAGGCCATTAAGGCTGCTACCACTAATCCCATCAAGAACTTAAGAACCGAATAAAACATAAGTATTTGGTTAACAAGTATTTGTGTTCTGTTCAGTGGGATAGCGCATGCCAGAGATGCGCTGCGCTGCTCCTGATTTTCTTTATCAACGCTTGGGTTTGAGCCCACCTTCAGTTTCCACTGCCATGTTCAGAAACTATATCAAAATCGCCTTCCGCAATCTGTGGCGCAACAAGGCGTTTGCGGCTATCAACATTTCCGGGTTGGCCCTTGGGATAGCTACTTGCCTGATAATCATGCTGTTTGTGCGAAACGAGCTGAGCTACGATCGCTATAATGAAAAGGCCGACCGGATGGTGCGGGTGGTGTTTCGGGGCTCGGTGCAGGGCGAGAAAATGAAGGAATCGAGCGTGATGCCGCCCGTAGCCCGGACGCTGCTCGCCGAATACCCGGAAGTAGAGCAGGCCACGCGCTTGAGCTTGGGTGGGGCACCGCGCATTACCTACGGCGACAAGTCCTTCAAGGAGCGGGACATCGCCATGGTCGATTCCAACTTCTTCCAGGTATTCACCATCCCGCTGCTGCAAGGCGACCCCAAAACGGCTCTGGTTCAGCCGAATAGCATCGTTATTTCGCGGGCCACGGCGCAGAAGTATTTCGGCAAAGCCAATCCCATGGGCAAGGTGCTGACCTTCAAAGACTGGAACAAAACCTACAAAGTGACGGGTGTTTTCGACAAGGTGCCCATCAACTCGCACTTCCATTTCGACATTTTCGGGTCCTTGGCCAGCGTTCCGGATGCCAAGTCATCGTCGTGGATGACATCTAACTACATCACTTACTTAGTGTTGCCCGAGGGCTACGAGTACAAAAAGCTGGAAGCCAAGCTCCCGCAGATGGTGGAGAAATACCTGGGGCCGCAGTTGCAACAGGCGATGGGCATGAGTTTCACGCAGTTCCGGCAGAAGGGCAACGACCTCGGCCTGTTTCTGCAACCCCTGACGGATATCCACCTACGCTCTGATTTTACCAATAATCTGGAGCCGGGCGGCGACGTGCGCTATGTGTACATTTTCGGAGCCATCGCGGTGTTTATGCTGCTGATTGCCTGCATCAACTTCATGAATCTTTCAACAGCGGGCGCCTCCCGTCGGGCACGCGAGGTGGGGGTACGGAAGGTATTGGGGTCGGTGAAAAGCCAGCTGGTAGGGCAGTTTCTGCTGGAATCTATCCTGCTGACAATGATAGCGTTGGCGCTAGCACTCGTGCTGATCGTGATGGCGTTGCCGGTATTCAACGAGTTGGCAGGCAAAGAATTAGGCCTAGACTTCACTACTGATCCGTGGCTGGTGCCGGGATTACTACTGTTTGGGGTGCTGGTAGGCATTTTGGCCGGCAGTTATCCGGCTTTTTTCCTGTCGTCCTTCAACCCGGTGGCAGTGCTGAAGGGGAAGTTTACGTCGGGTAAAGGCAGCATTGGGCTGCGAAGTGGGCTGGTGGTATTTCAGTTCTGTATTTCGATAGTGCTAATTATCAGTACCACAGTGGTTTACCAGCAGCTTCACTACATCCAAAACAAGAAGCTGGGCTACGACAAAGACCACGTATTGGTGCTGCCGGAAACGTGGGTGCTGGGCAAGCACGCCGAAGCGTTTCGGCAACTGCTACTGCAAGACCCCAGGGTGGTGAGCGTGAGCACTTCGGGGTATCTGCCGGCGGGCCCGAGTTTCTCCAACAACTTCTTTGTCTCGACGGATGACAACCCGGCGCAGCTCACCAAGACACTTCGCTACGAAGTTGATCCCCAATACATTCCGACGCTAGGCATTCGGCTGGCGGCGGGCCGCAATTTCTCCAAAGCGTTTTCAACCGATACGGCCGCGGTTATTCTCAACGAAATGGCCGCCCGGACGTTTGGCTGGGGGAAAAATGCACTCGGCCACACGCTGTCGCGCTCCGACAACCAAGGCAAAAAGCGGACGTTTCGGGTGATCGGCGTCATCCGGGATTTCCATTTCAAATCGCTGCACGAGCCTATTTCGCCCTTGCTCATGACGCTGGGCGACAACTCTGGCTCCGTGATTGCGAAAGTCAAAACGCAGGACATTGCGGGCTTACTAGCTTCCCTGAAAAAGCAATGGAGCAGCTTTGTACCCGAAGAGCCTTTCTTGTATTCGTTTATGGATGAGCGCTTTATGCAAACCTATGAAGCGGAAAGGAAAATCGGGCGCATCCTCTACATCTTCGCCGGCCTGACCATTTTCGTCGCCTGTCTGGGCCTGTTTGGGTTGGCTACGTTCACGGCCGAGCAGCGCACCAAAGAGATCGGTATTCGCAAAGTGCTAGGCGCTTCGGTGACCAACATTGTGGGCCTGCTGTCCCGCGATTTCCTCCGGCTGGTGCTCATTGCCAATCTCGTGGCGTGGCCGTTGGCTTGGTGGGCCATCAACAAATGGCTCCAAGATTTTGCCTACCGCGTCAGCATCGGATGGTGGGTGTTTGCATTGGCGGGCGTAGCCGCCTTACTTATCGCGCTGCTTACAGTTAGTGTTCAAGCCACGCGGGCTGCCATAGCTAATCCAGTAAAGTCGCTGCGAGCTGGATAGAAATGGGTTAAAATATTGATTATTAACGGTTTAAATATATAGCTGGTGCACTGTAAGAATCCATTTCTATCGTTGTTTGGGTTTGACAATGTATATCGTTATTTATACTCACTAAAAAATGTTATAAATTAAAACAAATAAATGCAATATTTAATAAGTGTATACATTCGGCCATCAATCTGGCGTTTCCATCGGCTGGCCTGAGAACCTTCTGTTAAAGGCCATTGGTCAAGGAAAGTCGGTGGGGGCATCGTGTTGGAGCGTTGGGTTTTTCACAACCTAACCCACCCATAACACGGTACAAAAACTACTGCCCATTGCCACTGCGCTGGGTCTGCTGCTATTAGCCAGCCCGGCCTTTGCCCAGCATTACGAGAAGATTGCCAAACAGATTGTAAACGCCTCGGCCGGCGTGAAGCCTGGAGATGCCGTTATTATCTCGGGCGGAGTGCATACCCTGCCGCTGATGGAAGCCGTGGCCGTGGAAGTGGCCCGCGCGGGCGGTCAGCCCAACATGTGGATCAGCACCGACAAAACAGTGCGCGCCGTGAATATGGAGACGCCTGAGGCGGCCATCCAAGCCAACAAGTTTAGCAACATGTCGCTGCAGGCAGATGTGCTCATCAGCTTGCCCAGTGTGGAGGATAGCCGTGCAGTAATGGCTGGCATGACTCCGGCCCGAGGAGCTAAATTCAGCCAGGCCGCTGCCGCATCCGGCTACGCGCAGGAACTTGACGCCAGCAAGCTGCGCGGCGTGTCGGTGAGCTATCCGAGCAAGAGCCTCGCGGCAGCGCAACAGCTCGACTACGCCAGCCACGAGCAAATGATATGGAGTAGCATTGGAGCCGACTGCTCGTCCATCGCCATGCAGGCAGACAAAATAAAGCAGCTACTGGCCACTGGTAAAAAATGCACATTACCTCGCCAGCCGGCACAGACATGACAGTGGATCTTGCCAGCCGCCCCGTATTTGCCGATGATGGGAGCCTATCGGCTGCCGATCAGCAAGAAAAGCTGATCCTGAACCGAACGGCAAGCTTGCCCGACGGACTAGTTTATGGTACCTGCCAGGAAACCTCGGCTACGGGCCGCCTGGCGTTTGCCAACGACGAAATTTCCGCAGGCAAGCCCCTAAAAGGCTTTAAAGCAGACCTGAAAAATGGGCAGGTTGAAAATGTACGGGCCGAGGTGGGCGCCGATGCTTTCAAAGAAGGGTTTGCTACTGTGGGGGCTTCGGGATTACAGGTAGGAAGGTTTTCCATTGGGCTGAATCCGGGGATGAAAATAGACGACGAGAAGGTATACCATCCGGCTTCGGCAGCAGGCATGGTGTTCGTGAGCACAGGCAATAATGCCCTGTTCGGCGGCCAGAACAAAACGCTGGGTGGTTACAGCTTCCCCATCGCCAACGCCACAGTTGACGTCGACGGCAAAGTGATCGTGCGCAACGGCCAGCTCGTGTCGCCGACCATAGCCAGCTCGAAGCCCGCGCCGAAGAAAAAACAGAAGTAACTAGCAGCACGCACTCTGCCGCGTTTTAAGGGCCATCTGATGTTTCATTGGCTGGCCCCTTTTGTCGTTTAGATGACTATGGAGTTATCCTAATGCTAACCGGGATGCAGTTGACGAAAGGCCGCTGCTCAAATGACGTAGCTTACAAAGCATTAAAGAGAGGGCGCAAACCCAATCTTTGTCAAATAGATAGCTCCCACTATAGATATATTAGCTACTCTGCTATCAAAACTATGAAAAAAAATTACAAAATATTTATATTATATGCAGCTAAATATCCTTTATTTTACATAATAATCTTGAAACATTACTATGCGCAGTTTTTTTGTCTTTATAGTTTGCCTTTTTGCTAATGCCCTGATTTTAGTCAATTCGGCTTATGCTACCACCTATTACGTAAGCACAAATGGCAACGATGAAAGCGATGGCACTTCCGTTGGGAGTGCGTGGAAAAGCGTTAATAAAGTGAATCAGGCAACGTTGCAGCCGGGGGACCGGGTATTGTTTGAAGCAGGCCACACCTTTTCGGGGTCGTTACAGCTGCACAATAGCGGTACTACCGCTCAGCCAATTATTGTTAGTTCGTATGGCAAAGGCCCTGCAACAATCAGCAGTGGCAACGATCAAGGGTTTGGGGCCTATAATGTGGCTGGAATTGAGCTGCGGCGGATAAATTTTATGGGTGCAGGCCGGCTTGATAATGCAGCAGTGGGTGTGTATTTCGCGGTCAGAAGCGCTGATACCCATCTGACCCACCTTGTGCTGGACAGTGTAGATGTATGTGGTTATCAATCCCTTGGAATTTTCATCGCCGGTGAAAACGGCACCAGTGGCTATGCTGACGTGCGAATAACCAACTCCTCTATGCACGAAAACGGAGACACTGGCTTGTACGTCTATGCCAAGGAATTGGGAGCGCATCGCAATTGGTATGTGGGCAACTGCAAATCCTACGATAATTCCGGTATAAGTACGATCACATATACAAATACTGGCAGTGGCATAACTTTAGCCAATATTGATGGTGTGCTCGTAGAAAAATGCGAAGCGTACAACAACGGGTGGCTGAACGTGCAAGCTGGTTCCGGACCGATTGGGATTTGGGCTTACTGCTGCAACAACCTCATTATAC
This sequence comes from Hymenobacter sp. BT491, assembly GCF_014349165.1. Classification (NCBI taxonomy): domain Bacteria; kingdom Pseudomonadati; phylum Bacteroidota; class Cytophagia; order Cytophagales; family Hymenobacteraceae; genus Hymenobacter; species Hymenobacter sp. BT491. Next base: position 1,215,548 of record NZ_JACSJJ010000001.1, read on the forward strand.
AGTTTTGTGAGTCCCATCACAACCGCACGAGTACCATTGATGGCGGTGGATTCGATCTGGATGGCGGCTGCACGAACGCTATCATGCAGTACAATTATTCGCATGATAATCAGGGCGTGGGATATGTTCTGGCCCAATACGAAGGCGCGCCCCCCTGCCATGACGTAACTATTCGCTACAACATAAGTGAGAACGATGCACGCAGTTATGCGGCATCCATTACGTTATGGGCATCGGGAAATAGTAGTGGCATAGACAGAGCCCACATCTACAACAACACCATCTACGTTACGCCTTCGCCTAACAAGCAACCGGTAGCCATATGGATTTTGAGTTCGGGCATTAGAAGCACTGCATTCCGTAACAACATTATTCAAACGACTGGCGGTCTGCCATTTGTGTTTGACGAGGGCGGCGAAGCTGTATTTCAGGGAAATTGCTACTGGGGTAGTGGTTCGGCCGGATGGTGGCGGCAGAAGTCTTCGGTATTTCAAAGCCTCGCCGATTGGCGCACCAGTACAGGTGCCGAACGCATCGGCAATACCGACATCGGCCTAGAAACCGATCCGCAGTTGGTTGCTCCCGGCGCAGGGGGAACCAATCCGGGCGATCTGAGCCGGTCGATGAATGCCTGGAAACCTTACCAATTACAGCCCACTTCGCCAATGATTGGGGCCGGGCTGGATTTGAACCAGTTTGGCATTTCGCCGGGGCCACGCGATCTCTACGGCTTGCCTACACCAGCTGCCGGCTTGCGCGGAAATATCGGTGCTTATGAAGGCAGCGGGCGCCCGTTGCCGGTCGAGCTAATTAGCTTTCAAGCCGAAGTAAAATCCAGCCAGGCATCATTGCGGTGGGCGACGGCCAGCGAGCGAAGCAGCGCTTTTTTCGAAATTCAGCGCTCTCTGGATGGCAAAACGTTCAGTGGAGTAGGGCAACTGGCAGCTGCCGGCACAAGCTCCACCGTGCGCTTCTACCAATGGGACGATTCGCAGCGGCTTACGCAGGCCACGTATTACCGCCTGCGGCAAATCGACCTGGATGGCTCTTCGCACTACAGTAAGGTGGCCGTCGTTTCGCCCAATTCCTCCGCGCAACATGCCATCAGTGTGTTTCCCAACCCCGCAGCAAAAGGGCAGTTGCTCTACCTCGACCTAGCTAAGTTTTCGGGCCAGAGTGTGCAGATCCGCGTTGCCGATTTGATGGGGCAAACTATTCATCATCAACGGGTTGCAGCGGACAATACAGCAGCAAACGTACCGCTCCAACTGCCCGCCCAAACTTCGCCAGGAACCTACGTTCTCTCTGTAACTTCCGGCAAGCAAACAATCCATGCCAAGTTTATAATAAATTGATATACAAATAGTTACGGAGCGGTGGTGCTGGATAGCAACGCCTGGCACTGCTTGGCGATTTCCAACTCCTCGTTGGTCGGGATTACCAGGATTTTGGCCCTCGAATCGACGGTGTTGATTTCTCGGTTTTGCTTGCTGCGCACCTGGTTTTTTACTTCGTCGAGGTGCAGACCCAGGAAGTCGAGGTTTTGGCAGACGCGGTGCCGCAACAAACTGTCGTTTTCGCCTACGCCAGCCGTAAACACGATGGCGTCGAGGCCGTTGAGCACAGCCGCGTAAGCTCCGATGTACTTGCGGATGCGGTACGCATACAAATCATAGGCGAGGTTGGCCCGCTCGTCGCCCTGCGCGATGGCCTGGCTGATGTCGCGCATGTCGCTTAGGCCGGTGAGGCCCAGCATGCCGCTGCGCTTGTTGAGCAGCGTGCTCACTTGATCGGCGTCGTAGCCAAGCTGGGTAATGAGGTGAAAAATAACCGACGGGTCGAGGTCGCCGGACCGGGTGCCCATCACCAACCCACTAAGCGGACCAAAGCCCATGCTGGTATCCAAAGAGCGGCCGCCAGCCACGGCGGCCATGCTGCACCCATTGCCCAAATGAATGGTAATAAGCTTAGCATCAGACTTCCGTAAATACTCTGCGGCTTGTTCGGCCACGTACTTATGGCTGGTGCCGTGAAAGCCATACACCCGAATTCCGTAGTCGGTATACAAGGTTGTGGGCAAGGCGTAGCGAAAAGCCGGCTCAGGCAGCGTCTGGTGAAAAGCAGTGTCGAAAACGGCCACTTGCTGGGCCTGGGGGAAAATCTTTTCGGCCACTTCAATGCCCATATAATTGGCCGGGTTGTGCAGCGGCGCGAGTGGAAACAGCTTTTTAATCTCCTCTTTCACCTGCGGCGTAATGACTGTGGTCGCGGCAAAGTGCTCGCCGCCGTGTACCACCCGGTGCCCCACCACCTCAATTTCTTCCGGCTTCCGGATAACGCCGATCTCGCTGTTAGTCAGTAGCTCGACGGCTTCCCGCAGGCCCGCTTCATGGTCGGGCAGGTCGAGCGTGCGCTGCACTGCTTGCTCTTGTTCGCCCGCAAAAACCTTGTGCGTGACCAGCGAATTCTCCAAGCCAATCCGCTCGATCAGGCCGCTGCAAATGGGTTGCTCAGTAGGCAGCCGAAAAAGCTGGTATTTGATGGAACTGCTGCCCGAATTAACGACAAAGATATTCATTTGATAATCAAGGGTTTGTGTGGTGTATGGGGCTGTTGCATGGGTCTCACCACTACTCACTCTTTTTGGCTTTGGATGGCCGTGATTATCACTGTGTTAAATACATCTTCCACGGTGCAGCCGCGGCTCAGGTCATTGACGGGCTTGTTGAGCCCTTGCAGTACGGGCCCAATGGCCAAGGCGCCGGTTTCGCGCTGCACGGCTTTGTAGGTGTTGTTGCCGGTGTTCAAATCCGGGAAAATCAGCACGCTGGCTTGGCCCGCTACCTCCGATTCGGGCAACTTTTGTTTGCCCACGATAGGATCGACGGCGGCGTCGTATTGGATCGGGCCTTCTACCTTCAAATCGGGGCGTAGTTGCTTAACGAGTTGCGTCGCACGGCGCACTTTTTCCACATCGGCGCCTTCCCCGGACGTGCCGGAAGAGTACGAGAGCATCGCAATACGGGGCTCAATACCAAAGCGTTGGCTGCTTTCGGCCGACGAAACGGCAATTTCGGCCAGTTGCTCGGCCGTGGGGTTGGGGTTCACGGCACAGTCGCCAAACACGGCCACGCGGTCGGGGAGGCACATGAAAAACACCGACGACACGATGGAAACGCCCGGCTTGGTTTTGATGAACTGCAACGCCGGCCGGATGGTGTGCTGCGTGGTATGCACCGCGCCCGACACCATGCCGTCGGCGTGGCCTTTGTACACCATCATCGAGCCGAAATACGACACGTCGCGCAGCAGATCGCGGGCCATGTCGAGGTTCACGTTTTTGGTTTTGCGTAACTCATAGAAGGTCTGCACATAGTCGTCATAGTGCTCAGAATGAGCCGGATCGACAATGTGCAAATACGCCGTGGGCATGGTCAGGCCGAGCCGCTTGAAGGACGCCGTGATCTCGCTGGGGTTGCCCAGAATGGTCAGCTCCACGATTTCTTGGTTGAGCAAATGAGCAGCTGCTTTCAGAATGCGGTCGTCGTTGCCTTCGGGCAGCACAATGTGGCGCCGTTGCTGCTTGGCCCATTGCAGCAGCCGGTATTGAAACATGTGCGGCGTAATGCCCGCCGACTGGAAGTTGATCATTTTCTCTTCCAGCGCCCGCACGTCCACGTAGCGTTCGAAGGTGCTGATAGCCAGCTGAATCTTCTTAGTATTGTCGGGCGTAATGCGCGACTGAATGTTGCCCAACATCGTGGAGGTCAGGAAGGTACCGGTCTTGACGGCGATAATCGGAACCACCGTTTGCAGACCTTTAATCAGGCGCAGTACAGGCTCATCGGGCTCGGTGTCGGCGGAGAGCACGATGCCCGCCACGCGCGGATAGCTGGCCGAAACATTGGCCTGCAAAGCGCAAATGATGATGTCGCCGCGGTCGCCGGGCGTTACAATCAACACGTTGTCCCGCAGGTAGTTAAGAAAATTTGGCACCTGCATGGCACCCGTCACGAAGTTATCTACCTGATTGTCAAGCAGTTCTTCGCCAAACAACAGCTTCCCGCCCAGATTCTCATAAATCTCGCGCATGGTGGGATTGAGCAGCTTTTTGTCTTCCGGGATAACGGCCAGAATCACGTCGGAGGGCAGCTGCGCCCGCAGCAGGGCTTGTACATCTTCGATTTGGGCGGGCTGCACTTTGTTGGCAATGGCCGCCAGCACCTGCACTTCGCGGGTTTCGAAGCTGCGCAGCACCGTCAGCACGGCGTTTACGATCTGCGCGGTGGTTTTGCCCGCGCCCGAAATCACGATGACCACCGGCGTGCCCAGGTTCTTGGCAATCGAGATGTTGGTATCGAATTCAAAGGCTGTGCCCTCGCCTACGAAGTCGCTGCCTTCCACCACAGTGAAATCGTAGCTGTCTTCTAACTGCTTGAATTTGTAGATGATACGGTCGATGATCTCGCCCTGGCTACCGGCTTCCACGAGGCTCATCGCCTCGGCGCGGGTGTAGGCGTAGGTGGCGTCGTAGGCGATGGGCAGGTTGAAATGGGTCAGCACCGTATCGATGTGCGCGTCCTTCTTCTCGCGTGGGTCGTCGTTGATGATCGGTTTGAAGTAGCCAACTTTTTGCGCCTTGTTAAGCAGCATATTCACCAGCCCCAAGGCAATGATCGACTTACCGCTAAAGGGCTCTGCCGTGGCAATAAAGATGGTTTTGGTCATACCGAAAGTCGTTTGTTCGCGGAAGTTTGGCTATACGTAGGTGCCGTTGAGCAGGTGCGGGCGCGCCACTATCCTGGAAGCGGGTCAATATCCTCTGGCCAACTCAACTGGGTTTTCCAGGGGCTCGCCGTGGCGGAAGTGGTGCAGGTTGCGCCGCAATATCGCAATGCGGCCTTCGTCTTCGTAGGGTTGGCCGCCGGCGGTGTGCTGGGTCAGGATGACATTGGGCAGGCGCCACAGCGGACTGTCGGTCGGCAGCGGTTCGGTAGCCGTTACGTCAAGCACGGCCCCGCCGAGCTGGCCGGCTTGCAGCGCAGCTAGCAGGGCCGCTTCGTCGGTGGTGTTGCCCCGGCCTACGCTGGCGTACACGCTGCCTGCGGCCATGGCGGCTACCAGCTCGGCCGAAAAGAAATTTTCGGCACTTCCTGGTAAGCAGTTAATAATCAGATCAATATGTGGAAGCGCATTTTGCAGTTCTTCCTTCGAATGCAAGTGCGCCTGCGGATTGTGGCGGGCCAGCAGCTGCACCTCGCACCGAAAGCCGGAGAGCTGTTCGCGCACGGCCTGCCCGATGGCGCCGGCGCCCAGAATCACCACGCGCTTGCCACGTAGCAGGTTTAGCTTCGCCCGGATCGGGGTGCCTACCCAGTGTTGTTGGGCCTGCAACACAGCCAGCTCGTTGAGGTGGCGATACAGCCCCAGAATGCCCGCCACGATGGTTTCGGCGCAGGGCCACGCGAAAAAGTCGCCCATGTTGGCCACCGCGATGGGCAGGTGCAAGTCGCGGTAGCGTTCAAAACCCGCCGAATCTATCTGCCAGAACCTCAGGCCTTTGGGAGCGCCATCGGCAAACCACGCCATCGGCGGGTTGCCCAGCAGCAGGGTGGCGCTTTGGAAGGCTGATTTTTGCTCTTCCTCCGGGAGTTCATTTCGAAAAATTGCGGTAATGCCTTCAGCAGCAAGCTCTTGGCGCAGGTGGTTGCGGCGGGCTTCGGAGAAAACGGAGTAAACAAAAAGGCGCATAAAAAGCAAGCTACAACCTGAGAATCAGGCTTTAGATGAGTTTATCCTTACGCAGGCGTCCGGGCTGCGACTGTGTAAGATTTGACCGCAGACCGCCTTGGCTAGCCAAAACGACAATTTCTTTGTTAAGCTTCCAATCGGTTTCCTGCAATCCGCGAGGCAAATTATTATCTTCGGAAACCCAGCTTTCCTTGTGACCTTACTTTAAACTGCTTCCGCTATGCAGAACGATTCCGATTTTGGCGCTACTTCGGCTGCGGCTCCCAACGACGGGACGCGGCGTACGTTTATCAAACAAGCATCGGGCATCCTGGGATTGGTGCTGGCGCCGCCCGGCCTGGCGGAAGTAGAGCGGCTGGCGGCTGCCGACTCGAAAGAGGTGAAAGGCGTGAGCGAAATGTCGCTGAAAGTCAACGGAGCGACCCACACCTTCCGCGCCGAGCCCCGCGTCACGTTGCTGGATGCGCTGCGCGAAAATCTCGGCCTGACGGGCAGTAAAAAAGGCTGCGACCACGGCCAGTGCGGCGCCTGCACGGTGCTTGTAAATGGCCGGCGCATCAACTCCTGCCTCACGCTGGCGGTGATGAACCAAGGCAAGGAAATCACGACCATCGAGGGCCTAGCCGACGGCGACAAGCTGCATCCGGTGCAGGCGGCATTCATCGAGCACGATGGCTTCCAGTGCGGTTACTGCACCCCCGGCCAGATTATGTCGGGCGTGGCGTGCATCAAGGAAGGCCACACCAAATCGGACGACGAAATCCGGGAGTGGATGAGCGGCAATCTGTGCCGGTGTGGGGCGTACCCAAACATTGTGGCGGCCATCCGCGACGCGCAGCAAAAAGGAGGGAAATCATGAACAACTTCAGCTACCTACAGGCGACCCGAGAGAAAGCCGCCACCGAGGCCCTCCGCAAAAACGAACAGGCCGCTTACATTGCCGGCGGCACCACGCTGCTCGATTTGATGAAGCTCAACGTGGAGGTGCACCCGCAGCTGGTCGACATCAACCAGCTACCGCTTACCGGCATCGAGGCGGGTGCGAAGGAACTACGCATCGGGGCAATGGAACGCATGAGTGATGTGGGAGAGAATCCGCAAGTGATTGATAATTACCCGGTTATATCAGAGGCTTTATTAGCCAGTGCCTCGCCGCAACTGCGCAACATGGCCAGCATTGGTGGCAACCTGTTGCAGCGGACGCGCTGCGGCTATTTCCGCGACACGGCCTTTCCGTGCAACAAGCGCGTGCCCGGCTCCGGCTGCCCCGCGCAGCAAGGCGACAACCGCAACCTCGCCATTCTGGGGACTAGCGAAAGCTGCATTGCTACCAACCCCGGCGATTTGGCCGTGGCGCTCATCGCCCTGGATGCCGTCGTGCATCTGGAGAATGCCAAAGGCAAAAAGCGGAGCGTACCGCTCGTCGATTTTCACCTGCTGCCCGGCAGCACGCCTCATCGCGAAACCGTGCTGGAGCCCGGCGAGCTGATTACAGCCGTGACCGTGCCCAACGCGCCGCACGCCCGCCGTTCGCATTACCTGAAGGTGCGTGACCGGGCTTCGTATGCGTTTGCGCTGGTGTCGGCGGCCGTGGGGCTGGACGTGCAGGGCGGCCAGATTCGGAGCGCCCGCGTGGCGCTGGGCAGCGTGGGCACCAAGCCTTGGCGCTCGTTGGAGGCTGAGAAAGTGTTAACCGGAGCCCCGGCTACCGAGGCCACTTTCCGTGCTGCCGCCGCCGCTGCCGTACGCGACGCTCGCCCTCGTCAGGAAAATCAGTTTAAGGTGGAATTGGTGCAGAATACACTGGTGCGGGCTCTCACTACCGTAGCCGCCAAAGCATAGGCCATAGCCATGAGCGAATCTAATTTCTTCGATTTTGCGGCGCCTGCGGGCGGCGTGGTAGGTCAGCCGCTCGACCGCATCGACGGCCGGGCCAAAGTGACCGGCGCAGCGCGGTACTCGGCCGAATATCCCCTCGGTGGGCTTACGTACGGCGTGTTTTCGACCAGTTCCATTGCCAAAGGGCGCATCGCCAGCATCGATACCACTCTGGCGATGAAGGAGCCCGGCGTGTTGGCGGTGTTTACGCACCTCAACCTGCCCAAATTGGCCAAAATGCCCGATAGCCCCGAGCGCAATAATTCTTGGTCGCCGGGCCAGAGCTTTTTGCCGCTTATGAGCGACGAAATTTTCTATAGTGGGCAGCCCGTGGCCTTGGTTGTGGCCGACACATTTGAGCGGGCCACGCACGCGGCCTCGCTGGTGCGCGTCAGTTATCAGGCCGAAAAGCCGGTGGCTGGCATCGTCGATCCTCGGGCCGAAGTATACGAAGCGAAAGCAGTACAGGGCGGGCGCATGCCGGGGCGCACGCGGCGCGGCAATCCGCAGGCCGCGCTCGAGCAAGCCCCGGTGCGCGTAACGGCCACGTACACGCACGCCATGAACCACCACAACCCCATGGAACCGTCGGCGACGACAGCCGTGTGGGAAGGCGACCGCCTCACCGTGTACGAGTCGACCCAAGGCGTGACCATGACGCAAAGTGCCCTGTCCGACATGCTGGGCTTGCCGCGCGATAAAGTGCGCGTTGTGACGCAGTTTCTGGGCGGCGGATTTGGCTGTAAGGGTTCCAGTTGGCCCCATACCGTGCTTACGGCGCAAGCGGCGCGGGCCGTGGGGCGGCCGGTGAAGCTGGTGCTCACGCGTCGGCAAATGTTTACTTCCGTAGGCCACCGCGAAGACCAGCGCCAGACCATCACGCTCGGTGCCACCAAGGAAGGCAAACTCACGGCCATCCTGCACGAAAAAACCTCTTCCACGTCGATGTTTGACGAATGGGCGGAGTCTAATGGCAAGGTAATCAGTATGTTGTATGAATGCCCCAATTTTGAGACTTCCTACAAAATTGCGCGCGCCAACATCATGACTTCCACCTATACCCGTGCGCCCGGTGAGGCGCCCGGTACGTTTGCCATCGAGTGCGCCATGGATGATCTGGCGTATCAATTGGGCATCGACCCACTGGAAATCCGGCTGCGCAATTACGCCGAGCGCGACCCTTCTAATGGGCAGCCGTGGTCGAGCAAATCGTTGAAGCAATGCTACGCTCGTGGCGCTGAGCTATTTGGCTGGAGCAAGCGCAACCCGAAAGCGGGAGCAACCCGCGACGGCCGTTATTTGGTGGGCATGGGCATGGCGAGCGCTACTTACCCGGTGCACAACTCCCAAGGCATGGCGCGGGTGCGCATCTTCTCCGATGGCCACGCCGTGGTGCAGAGCGGTGCTACCGACATGGGCGTCGGCACGTACACCGTCATGACGCAGGTGGCGGCCGATGCGTTGGGCCTGCCCGTGGAGCGCGTGCGCTTCGAACTCGGCGACACCACGCTGCCAACGGCTCCGCTCTCGGGCGGATCGGTGACGGCCGGTACTGTGTCGTCGGCAATCTTTATGGCGGCCCAGGACGCCAAGCGCAAGGTGCTCGAACTCGCTTCAGGCAATAAAACGTCCCCGCTGTTCGGGGCCAAACCCGAAGATATTACGGTCGAGAACGGCCGGGTTTTCCTCACCAAAAATCCGGCAAAAGGCGAGACGTACGCCACCATGCTGGAGCACGCCCGCCTGACCGATATCGAAGGCAGCGGAGCCGGGCGCTATGGCGGGGGCTACACTTCGCCGGGCGTAAACGCCGACAGCAAAGGCCAGGGCACCGAGAAATACTCGATGCATTCGTTCGGGGCGCATTTCTGCGAGGTGCACGTCGATCCGGAGCTGGGGCGGGTGCGCGTGACGCGCTGGGTAGGCGTGCACGCAGCCGGCCGCATTCTCAACGCCAAAACGGCCCGTAGCCAAGTACTCGGTGGTGCCATCTTCGGCATCGGTGCGGCCCTGATGGAAGCCACCCACCGCGATCCTTCGTGGGTACGCTACACCAACGCCGATCTGGGCGATTACCACATTCCCGTAAGCGCCGATATTCCGGATATGCAGGTGGAGTTTATCGACGAGCACGACAGCCATATCAACGCCATGGGCGTAAAAGGCATCGGCGAAATCGCGATGGTAGGAGTAGCGGCGGCCGTAGCCAACGCCATTTTCCACGCCACCGGGCGCCGCGTGCGCGAGCTGCCTATCACCCCCGAAAAACTGATGGGTGCGGGCTCGGTCTAATGGGTAATTACATAAGTATTTGATAAATAACTGTTTATGAGTGAGCTTCGTCGCTTATTAGCAGCTTACGATGTGCACCGCACCGAGGCCAGAGCATGTGCGCTGGCCACGGTGGTGCACGTCGATGGCTCTTCGTACCGCCGCCCTGGTGCGCGAATGCTCGTCACGGCCGATGGGCAGCTGACGGGCGCCATCAGCGGCGGCTGTCTCGAAGGCGACGCGCGTCGCCGCGCCCGGCAGGCCATTCAGCGCGGCCGGCCCACGCTGGTTACCTACGACTCGACCGATCCTGACGACGACTTGCGGCACGGAGCTGGCTTGGGCTGCCAAGGCGTTGTGAAAATACTGCTCGAACCGCTCGATTTCAACGATTCGGCCAATCCCGTAGAGCTGTTGCGCGTGTGCGCTGTCCAGGATGTAGTGGCTGTGCTGGCCACCGTATTCAGCTTGCCCACCAATTCGGCAGTGAGCGTGGGCGAGCGCCTGCTGTTGACTGCCGACGGCACCGAGCTAGGCGGCCTGACTGCCGAACCGGCTCTGCACGAGGCGATTATAAGCGACGCCCGGCAAGTGCTGCATGCTCAGCAACCTGCCACTTACGATTACCAGATTGCCAACGGAACGCTGCGGGTATTTTTGGAAGTAGTGCGGCCCGCTGTGCGGTTTACCATCTACGGGGCTGGCAACGATGTGCAACCCCTGGTGCGCTTTGCCAGTGCGCTGGGCTGGCGCGTGACCGTGATTGACGGCCGCCCTAACCTGACAACTGCGGCACGTTTTCCGGAAGCCGAAAGTGTGCGCGCCGTGCCGCTCGCCGAAGTCAGCCGCCTCCCTGCCGACGACAGCCTCGCCGTGCTGATGACGCACAATTATCACTACGACCAAGCCGTATTGCGGCATTTGCTGACGTCCCGCACGCCCTACATTGGCATCCTGGGGCCGCGCAAAAAAACCGAGCAGTTGCTCAGCGGGTTGCGTGCCGAAGGCTTAAAACCCGATGCCCACCTGAGAGGCCGCTTGTACGGCCCCGTTGGCCTGAACATAGGTGCCGAAACGCCCGAAGAGATTGCGCTTTCGGTAGTGGCTGAAATTCAAGCAGTTCTGACGCAGCGTTCGGCGGGCTTCCTACGCGATTCAACTCAGCCCATTCATGCGCGCACGGCCGCTTCGCCGGTGCGCGCCGTCACCCCGGTTTCTGCGCCCGATTCGGCGATATGACTGCGGTTGGCAACGAGCGATCTGCGTCGGTAGGGCTGATGTTGTTGGCGGCCGGTGCCTCATCGCGCTTGGGCCAGCCCAAGCAGCTGGTGCAATTTCAGGGCAAATCGTTGCTGCGGCGGGCTGCCGAGGCGGCCGTGGCTTCGGGCTGCCATCCCATTATAGTCGTGACCGGGGCGCTGCACAGCGAGTTGTTGCCCGAGCTTGAGGCCTTGCCGGTGGCGGCCGTGCCTAACCCGCAGTGGCAAGAGGGGATGAGCAGCTCAATTCGGGCGGGATTGGCTGCTTTGGAAGCCCAAACAGCTTCCGGTGCGCTGGGGGCCGTGGTGGTGATGCTATGCGATCAGCCCTTTGTTAACGAATTGATAATAAAAGGGTTAGTCGACGGGTTTGACTCCGCCAAGGTGCCCGCCGTGGCCTCTGCGTATGGCGGTCGGGTGGGAGTGCCGGCTCTGTTTGGGCAGCAGCTGTTCCCGGCGCTGCGCACGCTTGCGGGGCCGGAAGGTGCCCGCGATTTACTCCGTCAGCATGCGGCTGATTTGTTGCGCGTACCTTTTCCCGAAGGGGCAATTGACGTGGATACGCCGGAGCAATACCGGCAACTGCTCCAACAAGCTGCCCCGCCGCAGTAGCAACCCGACGGCATCGACAAAAATCCCGTTATCTTGGTCGTTGCCACTTTTTACCTCTTTGGTATGACCCCTGCACCTGCCGCCACGGCGGTTACTTCGGCTCCGGTCGAGAAAAACAACAAGCGCATCACCCGCGGCTGGACCATGTACGACTGGGCCAACTCCGTGTACCCGCTCGTCATCTCCAGCTCCATTTTTCCCATTTATTGGGGCACCCAGGCCGTGGACGCGCAGGGCCGCGACATTGTAGACTTTCTGGGCTATCGGTTGCCAGGCTCGTCGCTGATCACGTATGCCATTTCGGCTGCTTTTCTGCTCATTGCCATTGTCAGCCCATTCCTGACGTCGCTGGCCGATTATTCGGGGCGCAAGAAGCTGTTTCTGCAAACATTCTGCTACATCGGGGCCGCTTCGTGCGTGGGCTTATTCTTTTTTACAAAGGACACACTTACGATCTCTACGTTCGTGTTTATCGCGGCTACGGTAGGCTTCTCAGGTTCTATTGTTTTCTACAACAGTTACTTACCCGATATCTCAACTGAAGACCAGTACGATTCGCTGTCGGCCCGCGGCTTTTCAATGGGCTACGTAGGAAGCGTAATTCTGCTTATTATATGCTTGATTATCATTACGTTCAATGAAAATTTAGGTCTGACCAAAGCCTTCGCTACGCGGCTTTCGTTTCTGCTCACCGGTATCTGGTGGGCAGGCTTTGCACAAATTCCGTTTTTCGCCTTGCCGAAAGATCCCGGGCGGCCCGCCGATGCAGTTGAATCTGATAGCGGATGGGTACTCAACGGCTTCCGCGAGTTGGGAAAAGTCTGGGACCAGCTCAAAGTACTTCCCAATTTGAAGAAGTTTTTGCTGGCGTACTTCACCTACAACATGGGCGTGCAGACGGTGATGTACGTGGCTACTGTTTTTGGTGACAAGGTATTGCACTTGGAAAGCACTGCGCTGATTATCACAGTACTACTACTGAATATCATTGCCATTGTGGGAGCTTATCTGTTTGCCAAGCTCTCCGAGCGAATTGGCAACACGCGCGCTCTGAGCTGGTCGGTCGTGATTTGGGCTTGCATCTGCGTGGCCGGCTACTTCGTGCAGGCGGGTTGGAGTTTTTACGCGCTGGCTTCTGCAATTGGCCTCACGATGGGCGGCATTCAGTCGTTGTCGCGCTCGACGTATTCCAAAATCATCCCCGAAAACACCCCCAACACCGCCGCTTTCTTCAGCTTTTTCGACGTCACCGAGAAGCTCAGCATCGTAATCGGTACGGCCTCTTTCGGCCTGATCGCCCAAATTACCGGCTCAATGCGCAACAGCATTCTGGCCCTGATCGTGTTCTTCGTCCTAGGCTTGCTGTTCCTGTTAACGCTCCGTGGCAAAAAGCTGCGCGAAGACGTGTACGAGGCCGAGCCCGCGTTGGCCACTGGTATGACCGGAGGCTCTGAAGGGTCCTTTTAACTATTTGTCAATCAGTTACTTCCACCCAAAGCTTTTATGCCTCCCGAAACCTCCCTGCAAGCGGAATTCAGCAAAGAGTTGAAACGTGAGCTGCATATTACGCGGCGCGTACTGGAGCGCGTGCCCACCGAGAAATTCGATTGGCGTCCGCATCCTAAGTCGATGAGTCTCGGCGCGTTAGCTGGGCACATAGCCAACATCATTGGCTTTTTGGAAATGTCGCTGCAAGGTCCCGAAACCGATCTTGCTGTTTCGCCTTGGCCTGCTTCTCCTACTACTTCAGACGGAGTGTTGCAGCGCTTCGACGTGAATGCCGAAAACATCCAGAAGGCGCTCGCCCAGGTCGACGACGAGACTTTTCACGCCCCCTGGACCATGCGCCGGGGCGAACAAGTGTTCATGACCCTGCCCCGCGCCGCCATAACACGCAATCTGGTGCTTAACCACCTCATTCACCATCGCGGCCAAATGAGCGTGTATCTGCGGCTGCTGGATATTCCCGTGCCCGCCATCTACGGCGGTTCTGCCGACGAAGCCCCGCGGAGATAATATACCGCTGAGTAAAGATTGGAAGAAAAGCAACCCAGCCGCTGCAACTCGTAATAAACAAACAAGCCCTTTTCTACTGGTTCATACAGTGGAAAAGGGCTTGTTGCATTTGCCTACTTCGTTCGGCGAAGCAGCGTTTACTTCTGCTCAAACACCTGCTCGCCGGCGATGAACGTGCGCAGCACTTTTGCGCCGCGTAACTCGGGTGCGGGGGCAGTGAGTAAGTCCTTGTCCAGCAGCACGAAGTCGGCGGCCATGCCGGGTTTGATGCTGCCTTTCTGTTTCTCTTCGAAGGCGGCATGCGCGGCCCAAGTGGTCATGCCGCGCAAAGCATCGGGGCGAGAGAGCGCGTTTTCGGGCTGAAAGCCACCGGCGGGAAAGTTCTTGGCATCCTGACGGGCAACAGCCGAATGAAAGCCATACAGCGGGTTGATGTCTTCGACTGGAAAATCGCTGCCGAGTGCTACCTGGCCGTATTGCTTGCGCAGTTCTTCGTACGCGTACGCCGTTTTGAGGCGCTCTTTGCCCAGCCGTTCGCCCGCCCAGTACATGTCGGAAGTGGCGTGCGTGGGCTGCACCGAAGGCACAATGCCAAACTGCCCAAACTTCGGCATGTCGGCCGGGGTGATGACCTGCGCGTGCTCGATGCGCCAGCGCCGGTCTTTCTGACCCTTCAACGCCTCCCCGTAAATGTTGAGAATAACGCGGTTTGCCGAATCCCCAATGGCGTGGGTATTCATCTGGAACTTGCTGTTAGCAAGCTCCTTAGCCAAAGTGCGGTATTCGCGTACGGTCGAGAGCAGAAAGCCAGTTTCCTTCGGCCGGTCAGCGTACGGCTCGACCAAGCAGGCGCCGCGCGAACCCAAAGCGCCATCGGCGTACACCTTGAACGAATTGATTGTGAGGCGGTCGTGGAAAACGGGCCCCTGCTTGAGGTAGTAGGCTTTGTTCTCGGCCGTGGGGTTGAGCATGGCGTAGAGGCGCAGCTTCAGTTTGCCTTGCTTCTGCAAATTCTCCATCCTGTCGATGTTGCCCTTGTCGAGGCCGGCATCAGCAAGGCTGGTCAGGCCGACGGCAACGCACAGATTCTGAGCTTGTAACAGAGCCGCATCGGCTTCGGCGGGCGTGGGTTCCGGCACTTTGGCGCCCACCAGATCCACTGCGTTATCGACGAGCAGGCCGGTGAGCTTGCCCTGCGCGTCGCGGCCGATGACGCCGCCGCTGATCGGAGTGCGCGCCGTAATGCCCGCCAAATCCAGCGCTTTCTGGTTCACCAAAACTGCGTGTCCATCGACGCGGGTGATGGCCACGGGCGTGTTGGGGAAGAGCACGTCCAGCGTGTCCTTGGTCGGAAACTGCTTTACTTTCCAATCGTTTTGGTCCCAGCCGCGGCCCATCAGCCAAGCCGCTTGTGGGTATTGCTTGCGTTGCGCCGTAAGCTTGCTCACAACCTCCGCCCACGACGTGGTGCCTACCAAGTCAGCAGAACGCAGACCCAGCGCGTAGCGGTAGAAATGGCAGTGCGCGTCGTAAAAACCCGGATAAATGAACTTGCCCTGCGCATCGACTTCCTGCTTGCCCTTGTACTTGCCGCGGATATCATCGGCGCTGCCCACCGCCAGAAACTTGCCGTCTTTCACCGCGAAAGCCTGCGCCTTCGAGAACGTAGAGTCGACGGTGTACACGGTGGCATTATATACCACCAAATCAGCGGGTTGCTGAGAAGAAGACTGGCAGCTGAAAAAGCCGAGCAACGGCAACAGCAGCGCGTAAGGGCGGAAAATTCGATTCATGCGGGCAAGATGCGCAAGAATCAGGTTTTTATATCAACAGCGCTTGCCATGAGCAGAAAGTAAAAGCAAAACGGCCAGCCGTCCGTGTGGATGACTGGCCGTTGCATGCGGGCGCTAAAGCCCTATTCGAAGCGCATGTGCTTCACCGATTCGCCGGAGTTTTTCAACTCAATCAGCGAGTCGATGCCGATTTGCAAGTGCGTTTGCACGTAACCGGCAGTCACTTTCGAGTCGCTTTCGGCAGTTTTCACTCCTTCCGGCGTCATTGGGTTGTCCGACACCAGCAGCAGCGCGCCGTGCGGAATTTCGTTGATGAAGCCCACCACGAAAATGGTGGCCGTTTCCATGTCCACAGCCATCGCCCGAATCTGGCGCAGGTACTCCTTGAAGTTGTCGTCGTGCTCCCACACGCGGCGGTTGGTGGTGTATACGGTGCCGGTCCAGTAGTCCTTCTCGTGCTTCTTAATCATCGAAGACACAGCGCGTTGCAAGCGGAAGGAGGGAAGGGCCGGAATTTCCGGAGGCAGATAGTCATCCGAGGTGCCTTCCCCGCGAATGGCGGCGATGGGCAGAATCAGATCGCCCAGCTTGGTCTTGTTTTTCAAGCCCCCACACTTACCCAAAAACAGGGCTGCTTTGGGCTTAATGGCTGATAATAAGTCCATTACGGTAGCTGCCATCGGCGAGCCCATGCCGAAGTTGATGATGGTGATGCCGTTGGCCGTAGCCGACTGCATGGGTTTATCCAAGCCACGAATCTCGACGTCGAACTGCTCGGCGAACATCGTCACGTAGTTGATAAAATTCGTGAGCAGAATGTACTGCCCAAATTCCTTGAGCGGCACGCCGGTGTAGCGCGGCAGCCAGTTTTCGACAATCGTAGACTTGTCTTTCATGTATTGAGATGGGTTGAGTAGTAAAACTTAAAACGTATGGGTGGGAGAACTTTGTGGAATCGGGGAAAGCAGCGCGTGATTAAAGCTCAGCTAAAAAACTAGGTAATAAAAATGCCGTCGCGCAAACTGTACGACGGCATCCGATTGAAAAGCGAAGCAGTTGCTTCGGGCCGTACCTTTGTAGGTGATGCACGTATTGAACCTGCCGCCTTTCGAATACAAAGTTACGCAATTAGGCCCGAATCAGTTGATCTGGGATGTGTTGCGCCGCAAAAACGTGGTGCTGACGCCCGAAGAATGGGTCCGCCAGCACGTCGTACATTACCTCGCCGATCACCTCAGCTATCCCAAAGGCCTGCTGACGCTAGAGCGCGGCCACGCCTATAACCAACGGCAAAAACGCACCGATCTTTGCGCGTTTGGCCCCGAGGGCAAGCCGTTGCTGCTGGTCGAGTGCAAAGCCCCCAAAGTGCCCATTACGGCGGCCGTAGCGCACCAGGCGGCTACCTACAACCAAACCATCGGCGCACCTTTTCTGCTGCTTACCAACGGGTTACAGCACTTTTGCTGGCGCGTCGATTTTGAGCAGCGCCGCAACGAACAGCTCCACGAGATTCCGAGCTACGAGCAGGCTCTGGCTCTGATCAATTAGCGTCGTCGGAACCGAAAGAAAGATAGCGCTAGGTTATTTGTATAACCGGTTGTCTGCCAAGCCATTAACAAAGAATTGCACGCAGGCGCGCAGCTCGGCACCGTATTGCTGCACTTTCTGCGGGTCGGGCGTGGGTAGGGGCGTGGCCGGGATATAATGCGTACGATACGGGTAAAGACGGATGTTGTCATCGGCGGTAAGCTCCGTGACAAAGTCTTGATGCACAAGGAAATACGACCCGCCGCTTAGGAAGAATGCCCGACCGGTGGCGCCGGAGTCGAACACGGAGTACCCGAAAGGCAGCATCTCCTTATCGCCCGGCAGCCCCAAGAAGTTGAGCACCGTAGCTGGCACATCGGACTGCTGAGTGATGCGGTGTACGTCGGCGGCCGGCAGGGCGCGGCCAGGATGGAAAAGCAGGAGCGGCGTTTTGTAGTTGCCCAGCGCATTCTGGTAGCCCGGCCGAATGGTCTGGGAAGTATGGTCGGCCAACAGAATGAACAACGTATGACGATACCACGGCTGCCGCGAGGCTGCTTTGAAAAACGCCTGCAACGCGTGATCGGTGTAGCCGATAGTAGGGTGAATGGGCAGCTGACCGGCCGGAAAGCGCTTAGCGTATTGCTCCGGAACGGTGAAGGGCTCGTGGGAGCTGAGTGTGAAGAGCGTCGTGAAAAAGGGCTCGCGCTGCTGGCTGAGCTGACGGCTAAAGTACTGAAGATAAGGCTCATCGAAAATTCCCCAATGGCCATCGTAGTCGGGGCTTTTGGCGCCTCTGGGGTATTCATTTAGGCCAAAATAACGCTGCATGCCCGCCATGCCGGCAAAGGTGTTGAAGCCCATCGTGCCATTTTGGGCGCCGTGGTACATGGCCGTGCTGTAGCCCTGGCGCGCCAGAATTTCGCCCAGGCCGTGCAGTTCGTCGGTCTGAAAGTTGGATGTGATAAATGGCCCGTCCATTAGCGAAGGCAGGCCAGCCAGCACCGCCGGCAACGCCTCAATGGAGCGCCGTCCGTTGGCGTAGTGCTCGCGAAAAAACAGGCCTTTGGTAGCCAGCGAATCAAAGAAGGGCGTGTAGCCTTGGCCGCCGTTTTCGATGCCGGTGTATTCCGAGGCGAAGCTTTCCAGCAGCAGGATGACCACGTTGTCGCGAAGCGGGGGTTTGCCAGCGGGGGCAGGCGGCAACGGCCGCACGTTCAGGGCCGCCCGAAGCGCGGTTTCGGAGGCGAAGTACTGCTTATGCTCAACGGTTTGGTAACCCAAACTTTTGATGAACGTGAACGTGCTGTTGAGCGTCAGATGGCCCAGCACCGCCGGCTGCTGCACAAACGCGTGGCCTGTTCGCAGAGGCTTTAGCTGCAACCCGCCCCGAATACCCAGCACCGCCGCCAGCGTTACTGCTATCACTTCAATCGCCAGTTGCGTGTAGCGCCGCGCCCGAGGTTGAAAAGCCTCTTTTTCGCGGTTCAACTCCAAAGTCGTCGGCTGGGGCATGGGGTATACCCACCCAACCACAACCAGCAGCAGCACAAACGGAATCAGCAGGTACCAGTAGTGGCCCAACAGCTGCCCGGATTGTCGCTGCACGTCGGTGCCAATGGTGGTCAGCTCGTTGGACGTACGGCGGCCTATGAACTTAAAGTACTCGGTATCAATAACATTAAGAGCAAAGCCTAGCGAATTGATTATCAAATAGATACCTCGAAGCGTTCGTTGCCAGAGCCGCCCGTAGTTTGGCACAAATGACAGCGCCACAAACGGCAGGTTGAGCAGCAGCAACCCAGCGATATCGAACCGAAAGCCGTGCCAGAAGGCCCACGCTACTTCCGTGCCCGAAGCCTCCCGGAAAGTGGTTTGGTTGAGGATGTAAAAGCCAAGGCGCAGCAGAAAATAGACGCCCAGCAGCAAGGCAAACCGGCGCAGCAGCAGACGCAACGTGAGAGAGGGCATTCGCGGAATGGATCGTTCGGGGCTAGTCCTGAGAGGGCTTCAGGCGAAGGAATTGACCGTCGGGCAAGTCTTTGATTTGGCGGTAGAAATCGGCCAAGGAAGCGAGCCGTTCGGTGGCCGGCACGGGCTTCAGCTTGCGCTCTTCCTTCGATTTGATACACACCGGAGGATATACACTCAGCAGGTGGCCGGGTTGCAAGTAACCGCCCTGCTGCTGAAACTTTTGCAGTGGCTCCAGCCCCAGTGCATCCACCGGAAACTTCTCTATTCCGAACATAAAATGCTTGAAGTCCACGTCCAGATCGGCGATTTCGCCCGTTTCGGTATCCAGGAAAAGCACGGCATCGTTGCGCAGCAAAAACTGGTTGCCCACGCAGTCCTGCGCGAAAGGCACGTCCGTCGGTTTGACCGCCGCATACACTTTGTGCAGCGCCCGCTCGCCTTTCCAAACTGCGGCCAGCGAGTGCCACGCGGGCTTCTGGCAGCAACCCCGAATGTGCAGGCCACCGAAGTACGCAACCACGCCGTTTTGCTCGAGCAAAAACTGTTGCAAGAAAGACGGTAGTAGCGTAAAAGTAACCAGGTCAGTAATGGATTCGCCAGTATAAAGGACTCCCTTCATAAAAGGTAAAGATATGTTAATCAATAAGATATGTACAGGCTAGTATGGCTTACCAATACACTGCCTGAGAGCAAAAAAGCCTTCCCGATGCATAGTCGGGAAGGCTTTTTGATAACGGCTCGCGCTGCTTACGCGTGCGCGGCTTCCATTACGGATTCAACGCTCACCAGCGGCAAGTTCCAGGCTTCGGCAACGCCTTTATAGACGACTTCGCCGTTTACCACGTTCAGGCCGAGGCGCAGATCGTCGTTTTTGCGGCACGCTTCCTGCCAGCCGAGGTTGGCCAGCTTCACCACGTAAGGCAACGTCGCGTTGGTCAGGGCCAGCGTGCTGGTGTAAGGCACCGCACCAGGCATGTTGGCCACGCAGTAATGCACTACGTCGTCGATGATGAAAGTAGGGTCTTCGTGAGTCGTGGGTTTGCAGGTTTCGATGCAACCGCCTTGGTCCACGGCTACGTCCACGAGCACAGTGCCGGGGCGCATGGTCTTGAGCATGTCGCGGGTGATGAGGTGGGGAGCCTTCGCACCCGGAATCAGCACGGCACCCACCACGAGATCAGCCGTTTTGATGGCTTCGCGAATGTTGTACTCGTTGGAATACTGCGTCACCACGTTCTTCGGCATGATGTCGTCAAGCTCCCGCAGACGGTTCAGGTTGATGTCCATTACGGTCACCTGCGCACCCAAGCCCGCGGCTACTTTTGCCGCCTGCGTGCCTACAATGCCACCGCCCAACACAAGCACATGCGCTGGCTTCACGCCGGGCACGCCGCCTAGCAGAATGCCGCGGCCTTTCAGGGGCTTCTCGAGGTATTTGGCACCTTCCTGGGGAGCCATGCGGCCAGCTACTTCGCTCATCGGGATGAGCAGGGGTAGGCTGCGGTCGGCGCGCTCAACGGTTTCGTAGGCGAGGCAAGTAGCCTTGCGCTCGATCATGGCGTGGGTGAGGTCTTCGGAAGATGCAAAGTGGAAGTACGTAAACAGCAACTGGCCTTCTTTGATCAGGCTGTACTCTTCCCGAATTGGCTCTTTCACCTTCACAATCATCTCGGCCTGGTTGTACACGTCGGCGATGGTAGGCAGAATTACGGCCCCGGCTTCTTCGTACTCGGCATCCTGAAAACCGCTGCCCTGGCCCGCAGTGGCCTGCACATAAACGGTGTGGTTGTGCTTGCGCAGCTCCGCTACGCCGGCAGGCGTGAGGCCCACGCGATTTTCGTTGTTTTTGATCTCTTTCGGAACGCCGATTACCATGGCAAAAATTGAGAGTGGGTGGTGGAAAATACTAGCTGAAAAACGGGTGCAAATATAGACAATGCCAACGGCTGCGGCATGAAATCAGTTCGCCGTTTTGCAAACCATCTCGCGCAAAAAGCAAAAAGCACCGAGCGTTGGCCCGGTGCTTTTTGCTTTTTGTTGGTGCAGGTAGTTCTACTTAAACGGTACTACCGAGCCGCTTTCTTTGACCATGCTGGCCGCGTTGAGGTCGCGGACGACGTTGGCTTTGAGCGTCAGTTTGGCGTCGCCGCTTAGGTCGTTGGACGTGATGGTTACTTCGTCGGTGGCCGGCCCGAGTTTGCGCTGGCTGTAAACGAGCTCTACTTGAGCGCTTTCACCGGGCTTAACGGGCTGTGGTACAGTTTTGTAGCCTACGCAATAGCAGGGCGAGGATAAAGCCCCTAACAGCAAATCCGATTTGCCGGTGTTCTTCACTGTGAAGCGCGCTACGGGCTGCTGGCCGGCCTCCATCTTGCCAAAATCATGCACCCCGCGATCGAGCGTCAGGCGCGGTGAAGCGGCTATCTGAGCGGGTGTGAGCGTCTTTTTTACTTCGTCTTTGGTAAGCACATTCCCTTTGATCGACAGCACCACACTCGGCGAGGCGGCGTTGCTGGTGACGGTCACGGTTTTGTTGAAAATACCGGGCCGTCCGGCGCTGCTGTACACGGCTTTCACCATGCCGGTTTTGCCGGGCATGATGGGGGTTTTGGTCCAGTCGGGCGTGGTGCAGCCGCAGGAAGCCTGCACGTTGGCAATTACAACCGGCTGGTTGCCCGTGTTTTTGAATTTGAACTCGTGCGTAGCCATGGTGCCTTCGGGCACGTTGCCGAAGTCGTGCGCATCTTTTTCGAAGGTCATAACGCCTTGGGCGCTCGCCCCAAAATGAGCCAGCACCAACGCCAAGCCCAGCAACAGCGAAGTAAAAGATTTAGTCATCACGCAAAGCAGTTAAGCAGCAAAACAAACCAGAGGCGCCTTGTAGCAGCGACGCTCACAAATATAAGGCTTTCGACAGCCGTTGGCGCACGTAAGCAGGTAACTTATTCGGCAGTAGTCGTTGGGATTAGCTGTACCGGAGGCGTAAGGTTCGATTTGCATCTATTTGATTATCAAATAGATGCAAAAGGGTGGTGTTGGTGCTTACACTAGCCCGATGTAAGCTTCACTCGCAAGCGCAGCGCTTCTGTGAATGCAGCCGATAAGGCAGCTTGGACCCAGACGGGCGGTTTTACGTACTTTTGTGCACCCACCCACCCAGCCGGCTTTTGCCGGGCGTTTCCTTTTTTCGTTTTTCCCTCCAAACCACCTATGCCCACCGCCGAAACCGCAGTAGCGGCCGCTGCCGCTCTCAGCAAAGAAGATCTGCTTCGTGACTATCGCCTGGGCTGGGAAAGCCGCCAGGCCTCGCTCGCGGGGCGCAAGGAAGTATTCATGGGCAAGGCCAAGTTTGGCATCTTCGGCGACGGCAAAGAAGTGCCGCAGCTGGCCATGGCCCATGCCTTTCGCGTCGGCGACTTTCGCGCGGGCTACTACCGCGACCAGACCTTTATGTTTGCTGCTGGCGAACTGACGCTGCAACAATACTTTGCGCAGCTCTACGCCCATACCGACATTGAGGCGGACCCGGCCACCGGTGGCCGTTGCATGAACGGCCACTTCGCCACGCGCCTGCTCGACGACGACGGCAACTTTAAGAACTTGGCTGAGTTGAAAAACTCCTCGGCCGACGTTTCGCCCACGGCCGCCCAGATGCCGCGCTTGGTGGGCTTGGCCTACGCTTCAAAGCTATATCGGCAAAACCCGGAGTTGCACGAGTTTAAGCAGTTTTCGGTCAATGGCAACGAAGTGGCTTTCGGTACCATTGGCAACGCCAGCACGTCGGAAGGCATGTTTTTCGAGGCCATTAATGCGGCCGGCGTTCTGCAAATCCCGATGCTAATAAGCGTGTGGGACGACCACTACGGAATCTCGGTTCCGGCTGAATATCAAACAACTAAACAAAGCATTTCTGAAATTCTCAAAGGCTTTCAGCGGGAAGGCGAAGGCCAGCAGGGCTTCGAGATTTTTGTGGTGCGCGGCTGGGATTATCCGGCATTGGTAGAAACGTACCAGCGCGCCGCTGAGCTGTGCCGCACGCAGCACGTGCCGGTACTTATTCACGTTACAGAAGTAACTCAGCCTCAAGGACATAGTACTTCGGGTTCGCACGAGCGCTACAAGAGCAAGGAGCGCCTTTCGTGGGAAGAAGAGCACGATTGCCTGCGTAAGATGCGCGAATGGCTGCTCACCGAAGGCTACGCCAACGAAGATGAGCTGGAGCAAATCGAAGCCGAATCAAAAGAGGTTGTAAAACAGGCTCGTCTGGCCGCTTGGGAAGCGTTTTTTAACCCCATTAAGCAAGAGCGTGACGAGGCGGTAACCATGTTGCAAAAGCTCGTGGCCGAAGATGGGCAGGAAGGCGCTTTGAGCGAAATGGTAGAGCAGCTTCGCCACAACACGGCGCCCATACGTGCCGATATTGTGCGGACGGTGCGCCGGGCGTTGCGCCTCGTGCGCGGGCAGCGTAGCGCCGCCCGCCGCGACCTGCAACAATGGCTGGAGCAGGCTTTGGCCGAGAATTCCGATCGCTACAATTCTTACCTCTACAGCCAAAGTGAGCAGTCGGTGCTCAACATTCCGGAGGTGAAAGCCGAGTTTGCACCGAACACGCCGCAAGTCGATGCACGCGAAGTGTTGCAAGCCTGCTTCGATGCCAACTTCCGCCGCGACCCGAGCATTTTTGCCATTGGCGAAGATGTAGGCCGCATTGGCGATGTCAATCAGGCGTTTGCGGGCTTGCAGGAGAAGTTCGGCGAACTGCGCGTGACCGACACGGGCATCCGCGAATGCACCATTGTGGGGCAGGGCATCGGGGCCGCTATGCGCGGGCTGCGGCCCATCACCGAGATTCAATACCTCGACTACCTGCTGTACGCCATCCAGATTCTCTCCGATGACGTGGCCTGCCTGCAATACCGCACCAAGGGAGGTCAGAAAGCTCCGCTGATTGTGCGCACCCGCGGACACCGGCTAGAAGGCGTGTGGCATTCTGGTTCGCCTATCGGCATGATACTCAACAGCATCCGCGGCATGCACGTACTCGTGCCCCGCAACATGACGCAGGCTGCTGGCTTCTACAATACCCTGCTGCGGGCCGACGAACCCGCTTTGGTTATCGAATGCCTGAACGGCTACCGCTTAAAAGAGCGCATTCCTGCTAACGTAGGTGAATTCACGGTGCCGCTCGGTGTGCCCGAAGTGTTGCAGCAAGGCACCGACATTACGGTGGTGACCTATGGCTCCATGTGCCGTATTGTGATGGATGCTGCCAAGCAACTAGCCGAAGTTGGGGTATCAGTGGAAGTGATTGATGTTCAGACGCTTCTGCCATTTGACTTGCAGCACGTAATCACCGATAGCGTTCGCAAAACCAGCCGTGTTCTCTTCGCCGACGAAGACGTGCCCGGCGGGGCTACGGCCTACATGATGCAGCAGGTCCTCGACGACCAGCAGGCGTACCGCTACCTCGACTCGCAACCGCGCTGCTTGGCTGCCCAGCCGCATCGGCCGCCCTACGGCTCCGACGGCGACTACTTCAGCAAGCCCAACGTGGAAGATGTGTTCGATACGGTGTACGAGGTGATGCAAGAAGCTGATCCTAAGCGCTTTCCTGCTATTTATTAGGCCACCAAAAGCCACAAGGCCCGTCTGGATGTTCATCCGGACGGGCCTTGTTTATGAAGGAAAGCGCAGGCGCTTGTGTTCTTAGCGCGGAATAATAATCGGGTCGGTCGTGACCTTGTTGCTCACGTGCAGGGCGCGGTCGGCAATGCTAACCTGAAAACGCACGGTAGCGCCGGGCGGAAAGGTGCCCACAAAAAACTTCTGACCAAAGCTCAACGTGCCCTTGAGCGGGGCCGAGCGGTTGTCGGGGGCCAGGCGTGGAAAACGGCTGTTGTAATTGTTGTCGGGGTTGGGTAACGCAATGGGCTCAAACGCTTTGCTTGACTCATTGTAGATCTGGGGCTCAAAGAAATAGTTGTCTTTGAAGATGTTGACTTTGCCTTGGCTGTCGCGGTCGCTGTAAGGCGGGTTTTTCTCGTCGCTGCTCAACCCCAGATCCCCGTTTCCATCTTTAAAATTGACACTTACCGTAATGGTGTCGTAAGTACCCGTAATCTTATCAACGCGCTGCGACTGAATGCTTTTAAACTCGATGCTGGGCTCATCGGGATAATTTGGTGGCTCGATGCAAGACGTAACCGCAGCGCCTACCAGGGCAACTATGGCGCAGATAGAAAGAGTACGAATGGGTGTCATATCGGTAAGGATAAAGCGGTGTTTACGGCTAATAGGCTAACCATTGTGCTCCAAAGAAAGGTACAAATTCTCAACGAAGCGCCGCCGCATTTGTTATATCACTTCGCTAACCACGCTACCTGCTAATGAGTTTCCGCGACGAATACCTGCGCGATCTGTTTTCTATCCACGATTCAAATGCTGACGCCCTGGCGCTGAGGCTCTTCCGGTATCAGGCAGTGCATTGCCCGCCGTACCGCGAATACCTGACGCTGTTGGGCCGCAAGGCCAGCCAGGTCAATTCCGTAACCGAGATTCCGTTTTTGCCCATAGAGTTTTTCAAAACCCACGACGTGCGCACCGACCCGCAAGAATGGGCCCCGCAGGAGTTGTTTTTGAGCAGCGGCACGACCCTACAACAGCGCAGCCGTCACAGCGTGCGCGAGCCGGAGCTGTACCGCCAAAACGCGGCCCGTATCTTCGAGCAATACTACGGCCCACTCGCCGGCTGGACGTTTCTGGCGTTGTTGCCTTCGTACCTGGAGCAAGGCAACTCGTCGTTGGTGGCGATGGTGGAATACTTTGCGCAGCAATCGGGGCAGGCGCAGGTGGCATTTTTCCTGCACGATCACGCGGCGTTGTTGCAAGCCCTGGCGCAAGCCAAACGCGAATCAGGGCGCCGGATTATGCTTATTGGCGTTTCGTATGCTCTGCTTGATTTAGTTAGTGCCTACGGCAACGCGTCTGAATTACAGGATCTTACCGTGCTCGAGACCGGTGGCATGAAAGGGCGGCGGCGCGAAATGATTCGCGAGGAGTTGCACGATGAGCTTAAGCAGGCTTTTGGCCCGGCGGGCATTCATTCGGAGTATGGCATGACGGAGCTGCTCTCGCAGGCCTACAGCCTCGGCGACGGCCGTTTTCACAGCCCGCCGCAGCTGCGTGTGCTGCTCCGCGACCCGTCCGATCCGTTTGCTGTTTCCACTACCCGCCCCGATGGCGCCATCAACGTCATCGACCTGGCCAACGTGGACAGCTGCGCTTTCATCGAAACCAAAGACCTTGCCCGCCAACACCCCGATGGCTCTTTTGAAGTGCTCGGCCGCATGGACAACTCCGATATCCGCGGCTGTAACCAGATGGCGTAGTTGCTAGCAAAGGGACATAGCAATACCATGTTCTGCAAACTCGACGGACTATAGCTATCTTCTCGAAAGGAAAGAAGCTGGACTCTCGATAATACTGCCGTGAAGTGCTGTTTTGTAGAGCCAGCCTTAAATACAGAGGAAGCAATGAAATACAAGCGAACGAAAGGAAACGAAATCGAAGGGTCTTTAGACATTGTTATTTCTCACAATGAAGTAGAAGATGATGGAGAAATAATTAAATGGGACGAAGTGCTAATCCACGGAACTCCAGAAGGGCTGAAATCTTTTGCAAAACTTCTAATAGAAATTGCTGACTTAAATCAAGAAAAAGTAGATGATAGGTACTTGCCAATTGGGGCAAGAGAACATTATCATTTAAGGCCGGGAATTGAATTATCAAAAAGTTCAGACCAAGTAATTGTTGGCAGGCTTGATGCGAAAGGCACAGGTGCTTTTCACAATAATTACATTCCAAAAGAGTAAAGCAAGTAATGGGATTGACTTAGTAAAATATGCTCATTACCGGCAAACTTTGGCCGTTGCAATTAGTAACACAAAAAAGCAGCGCCAGAATCTACAGATTCTGGCGCTGCTTTTTTGTGTTATCTACTGTATGCGAAGAAAAGGCTGCTACTTGCCAGAAAACACCTTGGCGTCTTCGGCAGTAATAGTGTCGTCGCTCATGATGACGAGGCGCTCGACCACGTTGCGTAGCTCGCGGATGTTGCCGCGCCAATCGAGGCCTTTGAGGTATTCCAACGCAGCGGCATCAATGGATTTGGGCTTGTTGCCGTAGTCGCGGGCGATGTCCTGTAGGAATTTCTGCACCAGATCCGGGATGTCCTCGCGGCGGTCGTTGAGGGCAGGCACTTGAATAAGAATTACCGACAGGCGGTGGTACAAATCCTCGCGGAAGTTGCGTTCGGCAATCTCCTGCAACAGGTTTTTGTTGGTCGCCGCCACCACGCGCACGTCCACCGAAATCTCTTTTTCGCCGCCTACGCGCGTGATTTTGTTTTCCTGCAAGGCGCGCAGCACTTTGGCCTGCGCCGAAAGGCTCATGTCGCCGATTTCGTCCAGGAAGAGCGTGCCCCCGTGGGCTTGCTCAAACTTGCCGATGCGCTGCTTAATAGCCGAAGTAAACGAGCCTTTTTCGTGGCCAAACAACTCACTCTCAATGAGTTCTGAGGGTATGGCCGCGCAGTTGACTTCTACCATCGGGCCGTTGCTGCGGTTGCTTTGCTCGTGGAGTTGGCGGGCCACCATCTCCTTGCCGGCTCCGTTGGGGCCGGTAATGAGCACACGGGCATCGGTGGGGGCTACCTTCGAAATAGCTTTGCGCACTTGCTCCAGCGCGGGCGACGAGCCCACCATTTCGGAGCTTTTGGCGACCTTTTTCTTCAGCGTTTTGGTTTCGGCCACAAGCTTGGTGCGGTCGAGGGCGTTGCGCACCGTTACGAGCAAGCGGTTCAGATCCGGTGGCTTTTGCAGGAAATCGTAGGCGCCTTTTTTGGTAGCGTCCACGGCCGTCTCGATGCTGCCGTGCGCCGAGACCATAATAAAGGCGGCGTCGGGAGCCAGCGTTTGGGCGCGCTCCAACACCTCAATGCCGTCCATTTTGGGCATTTTGATGTCGCAGAGCACCACGTCGTATTTGTCTTTGATGAGCATGTCGAGGCCGGTGGGGCCGTCTTCTGCCTGATCTACGGTGTAGTTCTCGTACTCCAGAATCTCCTTCAGCGTGTTGCGGATGGCTCTTTCGTCGTCGATAATGAGAATTTTGGGCATGAGCGGAAATAAGAAGCTAGGTGCGGACTCAGAGAGGAGCGAAGGTAACGAAAAGCAGTACGTTGTACTTATACGCGGTGAAACCTGCGCAGTAGCATACAACTGATATATTCGCCGCTCCGAAGCGCAGGCGCTGTTTCAGAAAGACGCAACCTCAGGCTGCTGAATGAAGTAGGTACAACGCCTAACGCCACGAAGAGTAATCTGTTATGCCACTGAGGTGCCTTGCCTCGTTACGCAAACCTACGCGGCGCCCTTGGCCCCGGATTTTCTGCCCGAATTTCACCGTAAAAACCAGGTTTCTTGAACCAGCCTCAACCCATGAAACACAACGTAGCCCGCTACCTGCTGCTCTCGACGGCCCTTGTCGGGAGCCTGTCGCTATACGCCCTGACCAATGAAAGCAAGGTAGTGCCCGACGCCGACAACGCGGGGCTGAAGCTCCCCGCTGGCTTTGGCGCCCTGAAAGTGGCCGAAACCGGCGCCCGCCCGCGCCACCTGACCGTAACGCCGCAAGGCAACATCTACGTCAAGCTAAACCGGCCCAACAAAGAAGGCAAGGGCATTTTGGTGTTGCGCACCAACAGCACTGGTAAGGCCGATGTGGTCGGCGGATTTGGCAACTACGGCGGTACGGGCATGTACAGCAAGGACGGCTACCTGTACGCGTCGTCCGACGAGGAAGTGTACCGGTACAAGCTCAACGAAAAGGGTGAGGTAGCGAACCCCAATCAGCCCGAGAAAATCATCACCGGCCTGATCAACCGGAAGCAGCACGAAAGCAAATCGGTAGTGCTCGACAACGACGGCAACGTGTACGTCAATATCGGGGCCTACTCGAACTCGTGTCAGCAGCAAGACCGCCAGAAAGGCTCGCTGGGCATCGCCAATTGCCCAATTTTGGATTCGGCCGGCGGCATTTGGCAGTTCAAAGCCAACAAGCTCAACCAAACCTACAAAGACGGTGTGCGCTACACAACGGGCTTGCGCAACGTGGTGGGTCTCGACTGGAATCAGCAAGACAATCAGCTCTTTGTGATGCAGCACGGCCGCGACCAGTTGCACGATATTTTCCCAAACCTCTACGATGCCAAGCAGTCGGCGCAACTGCCAGCCGAATGCATGTATGCGCTCAAAAAAGGCGATAACGCCGGCTGGCCTTACATGTATTACGATCAGGTGCAGCACAAGAAAATCATGGCGCCCGAATACGGCGGCGACGGCAAAAAAGAGGCCGACAGCAAATTCATCGATCCGGCCGCCGCTTATCCGGGCCATATGGCACCCAATGGCCTGTTGTTTTATACCGGCACCATGTTCCCCGAGAAATACCGCAACGGCGCTTTCATCGCCTTCCACGGCTCCTGGAACCGGGCTCCCGAGCCGCAGGCAGGCTATTTTGTTGTGTTTCAGCCGTTTAAAGATGGGAAGCCATCTGGCAACTGGGAAGTGTTTGCCGACAACTTTGCGGGCTCACCCGAGAAGCTGGCATCCGGCCGCGCCGACCACCGCCCGTGCGGCCTCGCGCAAGGCCCCGACGGCTCGCTCTACGTCACCGACGACGCGAAGGGCACGATTTACCGCATTGTTTACGCCAAAAAGTAGTGCTCTCCATGAAGCGATTTCTGCTGCTATGCTCCCTGCTCGCTTGTTTTGCGGCATCGGCCAGCGCCCAAAAGAAACCGGCTCCGAAACCCAAGCCGAAAGCCCCCGCCGCAAACGCCGACTTAGCGGCGTCGATTACGCGCGGCAAACAGGTATACACGCAGGTTTGCCTAAGCTGCCACCAAGCCGACGGCGGTGGCGTGCAGAACATGAACCCGCCGCTTATCAAAACTACTTATGTGCTGGGCGACAAAACGCGCCTGGTGAAAGTACTGCTCAACGGCTTGCAGGACGTTGACGTCGATGGCGAACCGTATTCCAACGTGATGCCCGCGCAAGTCGACCTCACCGACCAGCAAATCGCCGACGTCCTGACTTATGTGCGCAATAGTTTCGGCAACAAAGCCGTCGCCGTGAAAGCGCCGGAAGTCAAAGCCATCCGCGCCGCGAATAAGAAGTAACCTAGAGTAGAAGTTTCTCTCCACACTGTCTTCTTGAGCCGAGCGAAGGATAACAGATACGCTTGAGGCCCTTTACACAAGTAATTGACTAGTAATTACTTGTGTAAAGGGCCTCTTCTGGTTATTAGCCGCTGCTTTGCTTATCGCAGATACACCGATTCAATATCCAAAAAGGGTCGTTCTGTGCCGGCAGGAGCAGACGTTGCTCTGTCGAGAAGCACTTGCAGCACTTCTGCCTGAGCCAGCGGCAGCGCAGCCGGTCCCGGCGCCTGGAAAGTAAGCGGTAAGAAACCCGGATAAGGCCGTGGCAACAGCACCTGCGAACCCAGCCGGAAGGCCGTCAGCGGAACCCGTACTTCCTGCATTTCGCCACTCAGTTCGACATCTGCCACGTAAGCGGCCGCGTCGCGGGTGATCAGCACGAGCCGAACTTGGCCGGCGCCGGCACCGCGCCGGGCGCGCACCACAACCTCCCGGAAATTGCTCGCGTCAGGGGTGCGCGTCGCGAGCCGGTCGCCGAAATAGGCGCGCAGGAAAGCAGCGGGCGCAGCCGGATCAGGTGCGGGGGCGTTATCTCCTGTTGGGGGTGGGCTTTGCCGCAGACGCAGCGCCAATTGCCCGTCGTTGCCGGTAACGTAATCGGCCCAGCCGCCTCCCGTAATGCCTCCGGCTTCCACCTGAGCTTGGTCCTGCGCGGCGCGGAAAAGCGGCAACGCAGTGCCCGTGGCCACAATAGGAGCTTCCCAGTGCTCGCGCGGGGCGTAGTCCCAGTCGCGCGGGCTGCCCGCGAAGCTACCCGGAAAAGTGGTGTTCCGGCCGTTGTGCTTCACCACCACCCAATAGCGCAGCAAGCCAGGATACAGCAAGTCGGCGGGCACCGTGGCTTCGGCCGAGGTAAGGGTAAGGCGACGCATCGGAAGGGTGCGGGTTTGGCCGTAGAAATGCTGCGCCACCAGTAGCACCGAGTCGGCGGCTTCGGCGCCGGCTACGGTGGCGCGCAGGGTAACCGGTTGCCCGGCTTGCACCTGAATCGGCGCCGTATGCATCACCTGCACAGGGAGTTGCGTGGGCGGCGGGGCCACAAACTCACCTAGTTTGATAGCGCCAAGTGTCGTTTGAGCGGTGAAAGCCGTCGTGTTTTTGCCGCGGGCTGCCACTACGTACACGCCAGGACGCAAACGCACGGTGCCGTCGGCTGCCTGGGCTTGCAAGCTGTTGCCTTCGTTCAGGCCGCGTACTGCGAAATCATTTCCCAATCCGGGCAGCGTCAGGCGCAGCGGCTGGGTGTTCCAAACGATGCGCGTAACGGGCTGGCGTAGGGAGGTCGTTGCAAACGGGTCGCGTACGGCGATGGCATCGGGCATTACCTCCAAGCGCCAAATGCCGGGAGCCAGCCGATCGAGAAAATAGGCGCCGGTTCCTTCGTAACGCACTACTGCTGAAGAACCTGTGCCCGCAACACGCCGCAGCGCCGTTGGCTTGCGGGGCTTGGACGTGGTGGTGCCGGTATAGAAAAATTCCTCTGGCGTGTTCAGCTCACTTACTCCGGCGCGGTAGCTCACTCGAAAATCATTGAAAACCGAATCGGCGGGGAAGGCCGGGAACTGCTGGTTGCGCTTCACCTGACGGAACACTTTGCCCGCAATTAGCATGCTCAGCGCCTTACCGGGCGTGTAGGCGAGGTTTAGATAATGCGTTTGGTATTCGGTGTTGGCGTAAGCCAGGGCCAATGGGTCATAAGCAAACTGCGTGGCCCACTGAAAACCGGCGGCCCGAAAGCTGCGGGCCATCATTGGGTACATCAGCGGCTGCAAAATATCGGCCGATTCAAACTCGTACACCAACCGTGGCTTGCTGGTGAAGCGCGAATCTTGGCGGTACGGAATCGGGTACTGGTTTACGTACGGCAGCGGGTTACCGCGCAGGGTATGGCCGTTCACGAGCCCCGAGGGGTACCACTGAAACGTAAAGCCGTCCACGGGGCTGCTCAGGATGGCATTCGACACCGAAGGGCTTTCGGCCAGGTTGTAAAAAATGGGCTTGCGGTAGCCCGTAGCCCGCATGGCCTGCACCATCCGCTGGATAAACGTGGTCACCTCCGACTCCGGCTGACGGTAGTGCGGCTCGTTGCAGACTTCGTAGGCAATAATATCCGGATCTTCGCGGTTGAGCTGGCCGGTATATTGGTTGCGGTGGTTCAGAAACTGCGTCAGGTAGTTTTCCTGCGCCTTGATTGC
The DNA here is from genome assembly GCF_014349165.1 of Hymenobacter sp. BT491. Classification (NCBI taxonomy): domain Bacteria; kingdom Pseudomonadati; phylum Bacteroidota; class Cytophagia; order Cytophagales; family Hymenobacteraceae; genus Hymenobacter; species Hymenobacter sp. BT491. The sequence goes on from NZ_JACSJJ010000001.1 coordinate 1,248,108, forward strand.
GCGCGGATTATTATAAGCACGCCCTTTTGGGTAAATGCTTGAAAATCCGGTCATTAGCGTGTCCTGCTCCGGATACCCGTTGCCCCAGTAAGCAATGGGCGTGAGCACGATTTTGATGTGCCGCTGCTTGAGCTGCTGAATCAGGTAATCGAGCAGGCGCAGGTGCTCGTTGGCCAGCAAGTTGCCCAGCGTATCCGTGATTTCGACGTCCCAGACGTGCAGGCGAAACGCATCGATGCCTAGTCGCGAAAGGTGATACACGTCCTGATCAATGGCCTGCTCCAGCTTCACACCCAGCTTCTGATGCGCCCGGTAGGAGTAAGCAAAAGGAGCCGTATAATTTACCCCAAACAGTGCCACTTCCTGCTTGCTGCCCTGCCAGCGCAGCACCCCGGCCTTATCGATGTACACATCGGCTTTGGCGGGCGGTGGGCTTTGTGCCTTCGCTTGGCTAGCGCCTAGTGTCAGCAGAAAGGCCAGCACCAGGCTGACTGTGAGGCTCATCCGGCGCCAAGTGCCAGCGAGAAAAGCGGGGAAAGAATAGAGCATAGGCGAAACGTTTACGCGAAGTAACACTACGCAGGCACAAAAACGGCCGCCGCATCCGAAGTTGCGGCGGCCGTTTCAAGCCGGTGATGAGTCTGTAAGCCGGGTTTTGTACGCGTTGCCGCGCCTCCACCATTTATCTAGGCCAGTCCTCGCGGAAAAGCTCCATCAACCTACCCGCGGACGCCGGACGAGCCGCCCGGTGCCAGCTGTTGCCAGCGTGCCCGCTTATTTGGTCTTTCAACCCCTGAGGTTTACCCAGCCGGACTAGTCGCCTAGCCGCTGGTGCGCTCTTACCGCACCTTTTCACCCTTACCGGCCGCCCGAAGGCGACGTAGGCGGTAGTTTTCTGTGGCACTGGCTGTCTGAGCCTTGCGGCCCATCCTTCCCGTTAGGAAGCAGGGTGCTCTGTGTTGCCCGGACTTTCCTCGTCGCACGAAAGCGCCGCGGTGGAGCGACCCATCACGGGTGCAAAGGTAGGGCATTTAATAAGATGTATTCCTAGTGTGTAGAAGCTGTTTAAGTTCGATTATATGCTTATCTGTAATTTCGCTTTTGAACCCACTTAAGGTTTCCAACGCTTGGATAGCAGCTTCTAAAAGTACATTGTGCCTCTTGCCTAATGTTGCGACAGCAACAATAGCCGCGTCTTGAGATGCGGCTCCAACGGGAATTGGAATAACGGCTTGAGAAAGCAAATGACTTAAATCTAAATTTCCTTTTGTAGCGATCAATGAAAGAATAGTTTCTTTCTGAAGTAACATTTCAACTGCTTTTTCTGATACCTGATAATTAAGTCTTGCGTGAGCAATATTCATTAACTTGCTAAAAGCTTTAAGTAATTGAATATCAGCTTCGATTTCAGCGGCTTTTGTCAGTCTGATTTCGGACAAGACCTTTAACCTATATTTCTTTAGAGAAAGCCAAATTGCTAAAGCAGTAGAGATAATTGCTATTACTGTTGTAATAGGTATGCCAATTTGCTTAATAATTAATGATGCTATCCTTATCGTTTCCATAGACACCTTCTTTTATTTTTATTTGATAATGCCTACTTCCACTCCCACACATTATTCTTCTTGTTATTATCCGGCACATACGTACTTCCCAACACCACTTTCTTAACCACCTTCTCCGCCGGGAAATTAACCTCCACCGTCTTATTCCCCTTCTCCCAAACCCCCACATTCCGGTGGATTTTCTGCGTTGAATTATCCGCGAAAGTTACCGTCAGATCTACCGGGAGGGGCTTGGTGCCTTTGGCTTCGACAGTCACTTGGTACTGAGTTCCTTGCTTTGCCACATTGGCGATGGCCAGATCGGGGTAGCCGTTGTCGAAAAACCAGCGTTGCCAGAACCAGTTTAAGTTTTGGCCGGCCCCGGCGTTCATAGAGTTGAAGAAGTCGTAGGGCATGGGGTGCTTGCCGTTCCAGTTTTGGATGTAGGTGTGCAGCGCTTTGGTAAATAGCTCATCACCAAGCAGATCCTTCACGTAGAGGTAGCCCAGGCCGGGTTTGGGATAGGAGTTGAGGAAAAACGCAGTGCCGGTTTGCTGGGTGCTGAGCGTAGTGATGGGCAAGTCGACTTCGGAGGCCGCGGCACGGGCGTAGGGCTCAATACCGTATTCGTCCACGTAACTAGGCTCGATCAGGGGCGAAATCAGCCACTCGCCGATGGTGGCCCAGCCTTCGTCCATCCAACCGTATTTCGTCTCGTTGATGCCCATGTAAAACGGAAACATCGTGTGAAAAATCTCGTGATCGGTGAGCGTAATCACGTCCTCGCGCTTGTCGAGTGGGTTGTCGTTCACCATCATCGGGTATTCCATCTGGTCGAGGCCATCGAACACGGTTTCGTGGGAGTAGGGGAAGGGCCACTTCGGGAAGGTGTAGCTCATGGCTTCCACCGTTTTGCGCCCAAACTGCGCCACCTCCTCAAAGTCCTTGTGCTTCGGGTTATACACCGCATCGACGCGGGTGCGGCGTTTCGTCTTCGGGTCCACGACGAGGCTGGTGGCCTGCCACACGTAGTGGTCGGAAGTGGCGAAGACGAAGTCCGTTACGTTCTGGGCCGTGAAGTGCCAGGTGTTGGTAGCGTTTGCGGCCGTAATGGTATGTTGTTGTAAATCAACGGCTTGTATAATGGCCGTAATGCCGTCTTTTTTCTCGGCGTCGTGCAGGCGCTTCACATACTTTTTGGCGAGCACCTGCTCGGCGTTTTGCAGGTCGCCGGTGGCCCACACCACGAAGTTGCGCGGCACGGTGATCTCGGCGTCGAAGTTGCAGAAGTCGTTGTAGAACTCCTGCGAGCCGTTGTAGGCAAACTTGTTCCAGCCGTCGATGTCGTCGTACACGGCCACGCGTGGGAAGAAATACGCCACAAAATCGGCGCCCGGCTCAATTTCGCCGGTGCGGGTGTGCGATCCTTGGTTCAGAATGTAGGAATAGGTAATGGCAATGTGCGCCGATTGCTTTGGGGCCAAGGGCTTGATTTTCAGCACCATGTTAGTGCCCGAAATCGGCAGCTTGGCCACGTCGAAAGCTTCTTCGCCGACGCTGAGTTTTTGAATCTGCATGCCTTCGCCGGCGTCCGTGGCCTTGATGGCCGAAGCCCGTGCGGCGCCGTTTTGATAGAGATTAGGATAGAGCTTAAACCAAATCTGCTGCAACGAATCGGGACTGTTGTTGACGTAGGTAATCAGCACAGTGCCAGCCACTTTGCGCGTAGCCGGGTCGAAGTCTACTTTCAGGTTGTAGTCGGCGGTATTCTGCCAATATTTCGGGCCCGGCTTGCCATCCTCCGAGCGGGTGCCTTTGCCATACGTGGCTTGCAGATTGAGCGGTACGGGCAGCGTTTGCTGGCCAAAGCTTCGGGTACTGAAACAAACAAAAACGGTGGCAAGCAGAAGGCGAAAAGAAAGCATGTACGAAGCGCAGGAGTTAGATAAAGCAATCAGATTGCAAAGTGGGGATTAGCAGCAAGGTTTGCTGCATTTTAGGAGGCAAAGAGTAGGCTGCGTTTTGGGCTGTACGTGTTCTGATACATATAGAAATTGTTTTCATATTTGTCTGATAATCAATATTTTATGCATTAATCATAAAAGTTCATAAGGCCCAAAACAGTATAAAATAATTTCATCAGCACAAAAAAGTCTGTTCATCGGAACGCAACACATGAAATTCACCTGCAAATGAATTTATCAATCATAGCTGGGGGCGTTTTTCTCGTCTTGCTCAGGAAATTAGATAAGGAGGAATTGTAGGTAAAGGGGAAATAATGGCTGCGAGCCAACTGAAAATCAGACCAAACAAAAAGGTGGGCAAGCTGCAAAGCTTGCCCACCTTTTTGTTATCGAACGCTTCTTACTTCAGGCGAACGAGCGTAGCGCCGTAGCCGAATTTTTCCTTGCGGGCATCCTCGAAAAACTTGATGTCGCGGTTGCGGCTCAGCTGCTTGTGGATCTCTTTGCGCAGCGTGCCGTTGCCGGTACCGTGGATAAAGACGATCTCGTGCATGTTGGTGGCCAAGGCGCGGCTTAGCGCGTCCTCAAACGCATCGAGCTGGATTTTGAGCATGGCAGTATTGGTGAGTGCCGGCTCTTCGGAGGCCGCATCGGGGCGTAGGGCTTCGAGGTGCAGGTCTACTTCGTGAGGTGGCGCCGTAATGGCTTTGGCAGGCTCGGGAGCCGGCGCGATGGCGGCGGGCTTGGCGGGCGCATTGCCGCTGAGCTGCTGCTGAAGCTGCGAGGCCAAGGCCTCTGGCGCAATCGCTACGGGCGCAGCTGGTTTCTCATCGAGTTGAAACAAATACGCATCGCGCTTCAAAACGGGAGCTTCCTGCCGGCTTTTGTAAAAAGTAGCGGCCCGAAACTGCGTGCGCTTGGTGATCAGCTCGTAGGCGGTGTGGCCATTGACCTGGTGGGGAAGCAACTGCACAACCACCGTGGGCCAGTGGTCGAAATCTTTAAGGTGCAGGTGCGCGAGCGGGCGGCTCACGGCTTTCGGGCCGAGCTTATCGGAGGCCAAGCCGCGGTATTGTTCCTGCTGATCCTCGCCGTAAGTGAACAGCACATCCGACTCGGTGTTGTTAATCAGTTGCAACGCCAGCAGCTCTGGCGACTGGTGCACGAGCGCCAAGTACAAACCTTTGGCGGCCGCTACCGGCGCAGGCCGTGGGGGCTCGGGTGTGGCGTTAGCTTCTTGTTTTTTCTGCGGGGCGGGTGCCGTTTTGGGGGCGCCCGAAGCAGCGGCTTTCTTTTCGGCCGCTACGGCGCTGGCGCTTTGGCCGAAAGCTTTTTGCTCCTCGGCCGCTACCACAACCACTTCGCGGCGCATGACCGGAATGGTAAAATCATTATCGATGGCTACTTCTACCAGGTCGTTGTCGAGCAGGCGGGTGATGATGCCTTCCTCGCGGCCGGTGAGTAAGCGAACTCGGTCTCCTACGTTCATATAAATCGGGAAATTATGGGAGCTATGTTGGTAAAGGTAACGTCAACGGACTTGGAAACGTCGCAGGTGCATTTCTCCAGAAGGTCGGGGAGGCAGCAGGACCAGCGCCTCGGCACCCCGTCCCCAGAGTTCGTGACAGCCGCCGAATCAGTCGAAATCCGTGGCTCAGTTCAGTAATAAAGGCCACGCATGACGAAGCCACGGCGGGAATTGAACTCCAGAGCGGGAGCGGGCAGGTGGAAAATACTAGCTACGTAAAATACGCGCCGCAGGAGTTTGCTGCGGGTCGGGATGCGCATCAGATTGACGTCGAAAGTGAGGTAATACTGGCGGTAGGGGCGTAGGCCCAGCGCGGCGTTGGCGTCGCGGTCGTTGTATACCATTTGCTGTGCGCCGTAGCCCACAGCGGGCTGGAGCCACTTGGGCCAGCGGCTTTCCGGCGGGAGCCACGCCGCCAGATCGGCGCAGAGCCAGTAGGTCTGGCCGTTGTAGTCTTTGAGGTACTGCTCACCCAGGCTCCGCCCGAGCACGTTGGGGCGCAGCTTTGCATAGCGCGTGGTGTGAAACGAATACTTGGGCATCAGCCGGACTTCGTTCCAAGCCAGCTGCTGCCCGACCAAGGCCGCGGACCCTAAGAAATTGGCCGCCAAGTCGGTAGCCGATGCCCCGTATTGCGGGTCGCGGCCGTCGAGCAGCTCGATGGGGCTTTGCAGCAGAAACCCCACAAACCCACCGTACCACGTGGCTCGGCGGTCGGGGATGCCGGCCCAGCGCAGCATGTCCACCGCGCCCCGGCTTTCGTGGAAAGCTCCCCAGAAATGTCCCGCTTTATCGAGTTGTTTCCATTCTGGTAAATCATTGAACCAGTGGAACTTATCTTTTTCGCCCGTATACCAGCCTTGCCCGAGCAGGTATAAGGTGCTGGTGTAGCTTACCGCCAACCCAGCGGCCAGGACGGGCAAGCGCCGGTTGAGCAGGCGTAGCGTGTCGGCCGCTTGGGTTGGCCGGGGCCGCACAGCCGTGTCGGGCAGTGCAGCTGAGGCAGGCCCTGCCGCCCAATCGTGCGATGACGGTTGGGCCCAGCCGGTTATGGCCAGCAAAAAGGCAAGAAAAAAGGCTGCAAACCCACGCACTGATACAGATAGTCAAAAAGCCAAAAGTAACCTTGATCACCACCCAAAGAGGTGCCCCGGAAGGGCCGCAAAACTACAACAAAATGCACCCTTGCTTCGGGTAAGCTGAAGCTTACGGCGTATCTTTCGTACCTGGAAGGATGCAATTATTGTCGCATTCTGCCATTTGCTCGTTTCTACTTTTTCCCCACCACTTTTCCTTTTCTATGCAAACACTTCAACGCGCTTGGCGGCTGCTAGCCGTACTATTATTGATGGGTCCGGCTGCCTGGGCGCAAGTCGTTACTACTCAGCCGAGTCCGTTTCGGGATACCGACCAGGTGACGATTACTTTCGACGCCACCAAAGGCAACGCCGGACTGGCGGCCTATGCCGGCGACGTGTACATCTGGACGGGCGTGATCACCAACCTGAGCGCCAACAACTCCGATTGGAAGCACGTGAAAGGCACGAGCTTCGGGGCGCCCATTGCCGAGGAAAAAATGACTCCGCTGGGCAATCACAAGTACAGCATCACCTTTACCCCGCGCTCGTACTACCCTGGTCTAGCTTCCTCTACCGAGAAAGTGCTGAAGCTGGCCATGGTGTTTCGCGGCGCAGCGGGCACGCCCGAAGGCAAAGGCGACGGCAACAGCGATATTCTGGTAGATGTCGCTCAGGATCAGTTCAATCTGAGCTTCACGAGTCCGGCGGGTGCTGGGCCGTTCTACGTTACTCAGAACGCTTCGCTTACCGTAACCGGCACCGCTTCCACTGCTGCCGACCTAGCGCTGTTTCTGAACGGCACGCAGGTAGCGCAACAGGCTAATGCTACGTCCATTACTGCAAACGTTCCCATTGCGCAGGCTGGGGCCAACACGCTCCGCCTTACGGCTACTTCCGGCGCTACTACGGCTTCCACTGAGATTCAGGTGCTTACCCGGCCCACAGTGGTCGAAGCCCCGTTGCCAGCGGGTGCCAAGAAAGACGGCATCACGTATCTGGCCGGCGGTACGTCGGCCATTCTGAGTTTGTCGGCGCCGAATAAGCAGTTTGTGTACGCCATCGGCGAATTCAACAATTGGCAGCAGTCGGATGCTTATTTCATGAAGCATACCGCCGAGCGCACGCCCGAAGGCGACCGCTGGTGGATACAGCTTGATAATCTCACGCCCGGTCAGGAATATGCTTACCAGTATCTGGTTGATGGTCAGCTGCGTATCGCTGATCCGTACACCGAGAAGATCCTGAGCCCAACCGACGATCAGTACATCAATACGGCTACGTACACCGTCTATCCCAACCTGAAGGCGTACCCCACGGGTAAAACCACCGGCAACGTGTCGGTGCTGCAAACCAACCAGGCGGCCTACCAGTGGCAAGTGACGAACTTTCAGCGCCCAACGCGTAAAGACTTGGTTATCTATGAGTTGCTGATTCGGGATTTTGTAGCCCGTCACGATTACAAAACCCTGACCGACACGCTCAACTACATTCAGCGCCTGGGCATCAACGCCATCGAGCTGATGCCGATCAACGAGTTTGAAGGCAACGAAAGCTGGGGGTATAACCCGTCGTTCTTCTTTGCGCCCGACAAATACTACGGCACCAAAAACGACTTGAAACACTTCATCGACGAGTGTCACCGCCGCGGCATTGCCGTGATCCTGGATATGGTGCTGAATCACTCGTTTGGCCAGTCGCCGATGGTACAGCTGTATTTCGATGGCAGCAAGCCCACAGCCGCCAGTCCGTGGTTCAATGTCGATGCCAAGCACCCGTATAACGTGGGCTACGACTTCAATCACGAAAGTGCTTATACTAAGTACTTTACGAAACAAGTAATGTCGTTTTGGCTGCAGGAATACAAGATCGACGGCTATCGCTTCGACTTGGCCGGCGGCTTCTCGCAGCGGCAAACTACCGAGGCTACTTACGGCACTTACGACCAGTCGCGCATCGATATCTGGAAGGATTATTACCAGCATTTGATGAGCGTGGATGCCAAATCCTACCCGATTCTGGAGCATTTTCCGGAGAACAGCGAGGGCAAAGTACTGGCTGATTACGGCTTTATGCTGTGGGGCAACCTGAACTACAACTACAACGAAGCCACCATGGGTTACGTGAGTACCTCCGATTTGAGCAGCGGCTATTATGGCCAACGCGGCTGGGCCCAGCCCAACCTGATTACCTACATGGAGAGCCACGACGAAGAGCGCCTGACCTTCAAAAACATCACTTACGGCAACGCTACGGCGCCGCCTTACAACGTGAAAGACCCCAAAACTTCGCTGACCCGCGACGCGATGGCAGCGGCGTTCTTCTTCACGGTGCCCGGCCCAAAACTGGTGTGGCAGTTTGGCGAACTAGGCTATGATTTCACCATAAATCGCTGCACCGATGGCACGGTAAACAACGATTGCCGCTTGTCGAACAAACCCATCCGTTGGGACTATCAGCAGGACGCGAATCGCAAATACCTCTTCAACGTGTACCGCAGCCTGATTGAGCTGAAAAAAATGCAGCCCGTTTTTGAAAATCCCGTGACGTATACCCAGCAGCTGACCGGTGCCGCGAAGTCGATTCACCTGAGCGATGCCGATTTGAGCGTAACCATCATTGGCAACTTTGATGTGACGGCCACGGCCATCAATCCGGCTTTCCAGAGCACGGGTACGTGGTACGATTACCTCACCGATGGCACGCTCAACGTGACGGATGCCACGGCTCAGATCACGTTGCAACCGGGTGAGTTTCGGGTACTGACGTCCAAGAAAATCAACCGGGCGGCGGGCGTAACGCTGCCCAACAAGCGCAGCGCTGACGCCGCCTCCCTGCAACTGCTAGCTGTGCCAAACCCAGCGGGCCACTCCGCAACGCTGCACTACGAGCTGACTGCTGCCTCGCCGGTGACAGTAGCCGTGCAAAACCTGTTGGGCGCCACGGTGCGCACCGTGCCTGCTGCCCGGCAAGGTGCTGGCCAGCATGATCTGACGCTGCCCGTAGGTGATTTGAGCAACGGTATCTACCTGATCCGCTTGAGCGCTGGCAACCGCCAGCAAACGACGCGTTTGGTCGTGCAGCACTAAGCCGCACTACTTTTACGGCCACAAAAAAGGCGACTCACGAAAGTGAGTCGCCTTTTTTGTAAGCGCTTATTAGTTAGATGTTTATACTCCGCCTGCCGTTTCGTGGTAGGCTACTAAGTCGTCGATGGGGGAGCGGATGATCTTACCGACTTCCATGCCGTGGTTGTGGGCGACCTGCGCCAACGCATCGCGGAAGTTGTAGCCGACCGAGCCGATGCAGTTGAAGGTATAAGTCTGGTAGTTAGGGTAATGCGCCACGATGTTCTGGAAGAAAGTCTCGAAGCCTTCGAGCACGATCTGGCGGCAGTAGCTGATGTTGTTGTTGTCGTAGGCAAACTTGGCGAAGCTGGCCAGAAAGCGGTTGGGCAGCGGCTGGTTGTACAGCTTATCCAAGATTTCCTCGCGGTTGAGCTTGTAGGTTTCTTTGAAAATATCCTGCAAGCCATCGGGGAGAAGGTTGCGCAAATAATCGCGCAGCAGGCGTTTGCCAATAAACGAGCCACTGCCTTCGTCACCCAGGAAATAGCCCAGCGAATCCACGTTCATGGTCACCTTTTTGCCATCGTAGAGGCAGGAGTTAGTGCCTGTGCCCAAAATGGCAGCAAAGCCCGGCTGCGTGCCCAGCAGGGCATGCGCGGCGGCCAGCAAGTCGTGGTCGACATGGACTTCGGCCTGCGGAAAAATCTGGCGCATGGCCTTCGCAACTTCCTCCGCTTTAGCCGCCGACGAAACGCCAGCGCCGTAGTAAAACACTTCCTTTACCTGCTCACGCGGCAGCGTATCAGGGAGGTTTTTGTCCAGTGAAGCCGCAATGCCTTCCGTTGAGATGAAGTCTGGATTGTAGCCTTCGGTATTGAAGTAAACGCGGTTTCCAGCATCATCCAACTGACACCAGTTGCTCTTGGTTGAGCCGCCATCGGCAATAAGAATCATATTTGATCGGAAAGGTATGAGAGATGGGATTTGAGGCAGGCGAGTTTCCCGGCGGGCCGGAAGAGGCAGTAAAGTTCGCAGTTAACCGTAACGAAACACGGAAAAGATTTTGTTACAAAAAAATGCCCTTTCGTTTGTCTGTGCTCACGCAAGAATGTACTAGCGTTTCCTACGTAGCCCCAGTGCCACCGGCTGAATGTAGCGTATTTCTCCTACGAAAGCAGTATTGATAGAATACCTACATAAGTATTTGATAATCAACTAATTATGCAGGTGGCATGCGATTTTAAGAAGCTGGCTACTTTTTAAGTAAAGCGATAAAAAAAGGCTGCCATATGGCAGCCTTTTCTGTGACAGAAAATAAGCGAAAACGAGGCTTATTTTTCGATAGAGTAGCTGTAGTTACCAGCGCCTTTGCTCAGATCCAGCGTAACGGTGTACGTGCCAGCAACGGCTACTTTGATGTTTTTGCCGCCGTTATCGGGCTGGCCATCAGGTTCGTTGTCGCCGAGGTTGATGTCCCAGGCGTTGTTGGCGCGGAACTTCAGTTCGTCGGCCTTCAGCGCCAGCGTTACTTTCCAAACCTGTTTGGTAGCGTCAAATGTCATGGGCGTCTCGTTGTCCCAGCCGCCTGGCGTTGCGGCGCCAATGACCGCCCACGTCGTTTTGGTGAACGTGTACTTCAGGGCGTTCAAATCGACATTCAGGCGATAATAGCCAGCCGCTGGCAATTTAAAGTTATCGCCTTTGGCTTTCAGGGTGCCAGTTTGGGTACCTGGCGTAGTAGCAGGGTCTACAACGGCCGCGCCAAAGTCGTTATCCCAGTTAGGAGCAGGCGTAATTTTGAACTCCGGGCTTGGGTCACTGAAATTGACGAAGCCTTCGTAGGTCTTGTCGTTGGCTACCGAAGCCAAGAAAGGAGCCTTGTCAGGAGCCCAGCCTTGGTAGTTGCCCGGTACGTACACAGAAGGGTACTGGATGAATACCAGATACGGTGTGCCCGTAAAGGTTGTAACAGGAGAGATCATGGGGGCCACTGCGGCACCCACGCTGGCTGCTACCCGCACATCGGCGCTGCCGGTAGCCCCGGGCGATACTTTCAGGCGTAGCAGGATGCTGTTCAGCTCGGCTACGGTCAGGGAAACCGAAGTGGCGCTACCGGCATCTACTTCGATTGGCGAGGCGAATGTGCCGCCCTTCTTATCAAATTGCAGCGTGTACTTCACGGCTGCCTGGTAGCCGAAGGAAGCTGGGCTCCACGAATACGTAACGGCTTTGGTAGAAGCACTGGTTTGTACCAAAGGAGCCGTAGCGGCAGATGCCGTAAGCGACAGGTTGCCATCGGGCTTCAATACGGCCCGGTCTTCGTCCTTATCGCAGGAGGCTAAGAATAACGTGGCAACAAGGCCAAGCCCCGCCAGTTTAGTAAAATTTTTCATGGTCTGCTGATGTGAGTGGGGGTGAGAATGGATTGCTCTGGGCAAACCGGGAACCAGCCGTAACTGGTTCCCGGCTACAGGTCAAGAGTGCTTAGTACCCAGGGTTTTGCACCAGATTCGAATTCACGCTCAAATCAGCTGCGGGAATCGGAAATAGGTTGCGGGTGTCCGGAACGGCTACACCGGCTGCTACTCCACCTTTCCACGGCCAGAGGTAGGCTGCAGTGGTAAAGCGACCGTAGCGGATAAGGTCGGTGCGGCGGGTAGCTTCCCAGAACATCTCGCGTGAGCGCTCGTTCAGCAAGAAATCCAGCGTGAGATCGGAAGCCGTGATGTTGCCAGCAGCGGTGTTTTTGAAGGCACGCGTCCGGACGAGGTTTACGTAGTTCAGGGCCAACGTACGGTCGCCGCTGCCGCGCAAGGCTGCTTCGGCGTACATCAGGTACACGTCAGCCAAGCGGAAGATGGGGAAGTCCGTGTCTACAAACGTAGGGTCGGTGCCAGCGACGCCGGTCGAGCTCACGTTTTTGAATTTCACCGGCACGTAGCCGTATTTGAAATCCGTCTGCGAAACGATATCGCGGCTCTGGCCGCCAGTTACAAACTTGCCGCGGGTATCCGCTGCCGTATCTGCAAACTGCTCGTAGAGCTTGGTAGTGGTGCGAATACCGCCCCAGCCACCACCGATGCCGTAGCGAGCCGGGTTCCAGTTGGCATCAGCTGTGCCCGACACCGCTGCGTGCGTCAGGAAGGTGGTGCCACCGTACGTCTGGGTGCGCTTGCCGTCGTAGGCGATTGCGAAGATGATTTCCTTATTCGTGTAGTTGTCGGTCCGGAACAGGTTGCCATACTTCGGCGACAGCGAGTAAGCGCCACTGTCAATTACCTTCTTGGCGTACGTGGAGCAGTCGGCATAGCGAGCTGTGCCGGTGTAAACTTCAGCGTTCAGGTACAGGCGAGCGAGCAAGGCCCAGGCAGCGGCTTTGTCGGCGCGGCCATAGAGGTTTTGGCCAGGTGCTACCAAGTCGGCGTCAATAGCCTTCAGCTCCGATTCGATGTAGGCGAAAAGATCGGCACGCTTGATTTGCTTCGGAGGCGTAATGCCACCAATCTGGTCAGTTTCCGTGGAGAAAGGCACGTTGCCGTACAAATCCAACGCGTGGTAGTAAGCCAGCGCGCGCAGGAAGCGTACCTCAGCCCGGAAGGCCTTCACAGTAGCTGCGTCGGCACCCGAGATGCCGCGGTCGCTCAGTTTAGAGTCGGTAGCTTCGGCCAGGAAGCCGTTGCACAAGGTTACTTCGTACAAAATGCGGCTGTAGAGGCCCCGAACCAATACGCCGCTCGACGTCCAGTTCATGTTGTGCCAATCCTGAACGCCGGGGTCACCCCAAGCAATTACGGCTTCGTCGGTAGTCAATTCCTGAGCGCTCCAAAGCTGACGGATATAATCCGAGGTGCCTTGGTCAATGCCCTGAATATCACCTGTAGTAGCATCAGGTCCTTGGCCGCCGGTAATTGCAAAGCCGCTGTACACCTTAGCTGCAACTGCCTGATAACCAGCCAGATCCTTGTAGATAGTGGCGGTGCTCAGATCGTAGGTAGGAGTACGATCCAAGTCTTTGGTGCACGAGGGCGCTACGACCAGCGCCGAAGAGGCGAGGGCCAGCACCGAAACGTGACGGAGAAGTATCTTGTTCATATAGATAGTGATGCTAGAGGCTCAGATTCAAGCCGAAAGTGAAGGTGCGCGGCCGTGGATAGATGTTGTTGTCGATCCCGTTGAAGATCTCCGGATCCAAGCCAGTGTATTTCGTGATCAGAAATGCGTTCTGAACGGCAGCAGTCAAGCGCAGGGTGCCTTTGTCGTTAAAGACCTTGCCCACATTGTATCCCAGCGTTACGTTTTCCATACGCAGGAAAGAACCGTTCTGGATGTAGTAGTCAGAAGAGTAACGCGCCTGGGTTGTGTTGGTAAACTGAGTGTGATTGGCGTCACGCGTCACGTTGGACAGGAAGTTGCTGGAACCCAGAATGCCCTGATAATTACCGTTTTGCGAGTTTACGTTGTTGTAAACGTAGTTGTCGAGGTTGCTGCGCAGCGTGAAAGCGAGGCTCAAGCGGTCGTAGCTGGCGTTGGAGCTGAAGCCCAGGATCACCTTCGGAGCAGACTGCTTGTAGAGGTAGCGGTCGTTGGTGTTGATTACGCCGTCGCCATTCAGGTCAGCATACACATCCTGCAAAGGCTTGCCGTTGGTGTCGTACACTTGCTTGTAGACATAGAAAGACGACGAAGGAGCGCCTACGCTGTAAATGCCAATGGTCGTGCCGGTACCACCCGATACCGAGCCGCCGCTGTTGGTTTCGATGCCTTTGAAGCCGGGTACCTGCGGTCCGAGCGAAAGGATCTTGTTCACGTTGTACGTGGCGTTGGCGTTGATGCTCCAGTTCCAATGCTCGCCCTGAACCGGGATAGCGTTGAGGTTAAACTCGACACCTTTGTTTTCGAGCGAGCCCACGTTAGAAACCAGCTGGTTGGTGAAGTTGGTTTCCAACGGAATTGGAATAACTGCCAACAGGTCTTTGGTCTTGCGATAGTACACGTCAACCGAGCCATTCAAGCGACCGTCCAAGAAGCCATAATCCAGGCCGGCGTTGTAAGTAGTCGTTTGCTCCCACTTCAGGTTGCTGTTGAAGCCCTGGGGCGAGTAAGGAGTGTAATAGGTGAACGTACCGGTTTTGGGGTCGTAGAAACCGTACTGCGAAACCGGCGTGTTCAGCGTGTAGCGCTGGATGTAGGGGTAATCGCTGCCGGCAGCGGCCACTACGTCTTGCTGGCCCGTGATGCCGTAGCCTACGCGCAGCTTCAGGTCAGAGAAAGTAGTATTGTCTTTCAGGAAAGACTCTTCTTTGATGCGCCAGGCAAGCGAAGCAGCTGGGAATAGCGCATTGCGGTTGCTGGAAGGGAAGCGCGAAGAAGCGTCGTTACGCAACGTGCCCGTGAATACGTAGCGGTCGTTGATTGTTACGTTGGCCCGGCCGTAGAACGACAGGATCGTGTACTGCGTGCGGAAAGGGTTGGTCGCTGCGGCCTTAAATACTGCTCCATCGGCTAAGTAAGTGGCATAAGCAGGGGCTTTGGTAACGAAGTCCTGATACGAATAACCAGCCAACAGTTCCACGCGGTTGTTGCCGCCGAACTGCTTGGTGTAGTTCAGGTAAGTTTCCAGCAATTTGTTGTTGCGGTCCTGCGAATACTGGTTGAACGAGCCACCACGCGAGGTAGTGTTTTTGGGGTCAAGCGGTACGTTGAAATACGTGCTGGCTGCATTGGGATCGACAAACTTGCTGCCGTTGCCGCGGGTAATGTCATAACCCAAGTTGAGGTTGGCGTGCAAATCAGGCAGGAAGTGCAGGCTGTAATCCAACTGGATGTTGCCGATGCTGCGCTTTACCGAGCTGCGGTCGCGGGTCAGGTTGAGCTGCGCTAGCGGGTTGCGGGGTACGTTTTGTTGGGGCGCGCCACCAGCGTTCTGCAGATACTCAAAGTAGCCACCCAAACCTTCGTTGCCGCTACGCACGGGCTGCGTTGGGTCGAAAGCGATAGCTGAGCCAACAGCTCCGTTATCAGCAAAGTTGTTGTCGATCCACGAGCCTTTCACGTTCATGTTCACGCGCAAGTGGTTGTCGAGCAACACCGGGTTCAGGCTCAGCGAACCTGTGTTACGAATGAGGCGGTTGGTGATCAGGATGCCTTGCTGCTCCAAGTTGCCATACGAAGCGCGGAAGGGCAGTTTGCCAACCGCGCCAGTCAGGCTGATGGTGTTGTCGTAGGTCATGGCCGAACGGAAAATTTCGTCCTGCCAGTTGGTTTTGCTAGAACCTAGCAGTTTCACTTGGTTAGGTGCTACCTGCTCTACCGTCGAGCGGAACTGGTCGGCCGATAGTACCGGCACCGAGTTGTAACGACGTGATAGCGAGGTTTGTGAGTTTACGTTAACCGTCAGCTTTTCGCCCGAGACACCTTTCTTGGTGGTGATCAGAATAACGCCGTTCGAAGCGCGCGAACCATAGATAGCCGTGGCCGAAGCGTCTTTCAACACCGTGTAAGTGTCGATGTCGTTGGGGTTGATAAGGCTCAGCGCGTTGGCAGCACCTGACACGCTGGTGTTATCAACTGGCACACCGTCGATTACGATGAGCGGGTCGTTGCTGGCGTTCAGCGAAGAGCCACCCCGGATACGGATGGTAGAAGCTGCGCCTGGGGCACCGCCGCCGGTCGTAATCTGCACGCCCGCCGCTTTGCCCTGAATCAACTGCTCGGGGTTGGTTACCTGGCCCTGTACAAAGTCCTTGGAGGAAACTGTTGTAAGCGAGCCAGTTACGTCCTGGCGCCGCTGCGTGCCGTAGCCTACTACTACTGCTTCATTCAGCAGAGTCGTGTTTTCGGCCAACGCGATGGCAACAGTGGCATTTTGACCGGCTACTACCGTTACCGGCTGGCGTTTGGTAGTGTAACCCACAAACGATACCGCTAACGTTTGCGGTCCGGCCGGAACATTTTGGATTGAGAAGGTGCCATCAGAATTTGTGGAGTTGCCGATGGTCGTGCCTTCAACTAGCACAGTTACGCCGGGCAAACCCTGGTTCTTCTCGTCCACGACCCGGCCACTGACCGTGCCGGTTTGGGCGAAAGCACTAGCGACGCCAGTGCATAGGAACAGTAGCAGAAACAATAGTTTCGCTAAGTAGGGGTGTTTCATTGAAAAAAAATTTGGTGGGGGTTAGGGGATGAACCGGCTAGGCCGGGCAAAAAGTGAAAAAAAGCTAAAGCAGCAGGCAAGGATTAAGGCCGGCGGGCATAACCTCACTACTTCTGCGACAACTCAGCGTCACCTACTCGTAAATAAACTTCGCAAGTTAAAGTTTTCGGACCACAAAAGTAGCGGGCACTAGGCAGGTACTTTACCAAGAAATTGAGGTAAGAAGTTTTTTCTAGAAACCGGCTTTCGGCGCCAAAAATCACTAGGCTGAATGAAGCAACTTGGGGCAAAGGTAAGGGTGTGGCACCACTTGGTTGTATTAAAATAAGCATTACTAGGCTTATTTTATTTTTAGAAAAAGCGCCGGTTATTGCCGGCTGGGATGGGTTCAGAAATCAATTTTAGAGTACAAAACCAACAACTCAGTCTGGACTATATAGATTGAGTAAATGCCAAGCCAATGATTATCAAAGCTTTGTGTAAAATCCTGAATTCGTGTGGCCTTGTTGGATTGGTGGTGCTTCTGCAAGGCGTGGCTGTGGTGGCCCTAGGTCAGCCTACCCTAAAGGTCATGGCGGTGCCGGCCAGCACGCCCGCTACGGCAAAGATTTATGTGGCTGGCTCCTTTAATAATTGGAACCCAGCGGCTTCAGCGCTCACCAAAAATGCCGACGGGAGTTATCAGATCACTCTGCCCGCTGGCTCTGGCAATGCCGAATACAAGTTTACGCGCGGCTCGTGGGAGTCGGTGGAAGTGGAGGCTGACGGCAAAGACGTCGCCAATCGTCGCTTTAGCTACGGCAACACCGCCATTATACCTCAGCAGATCGCGAATTGGGCCGACATGGCAGGCCGCAAACCACCCAAGCAACACACGGTTACCGCCAATGTTGCGGTGGTAGCCGACAGCTTCCGCATACCGCAACTCAACCGCACGCGCCGCATCTGGATCTACCTGCCCAACGATTACACGGCCGGAACGCGCCGCTACCCAGTGCTGTATGTGCACGACGGACAGAACGTATTCGACGATTTTACCTCGTTTAGCGGCGAATGGGGGATTGACGAAACGCTGCGGCAGTTGCAGCAAACCGGTCAGGACCAAGGCACTATCGTGGTGGCCGTGGATAACGGTGGGAGCTCCCGCCTCGATGAGCTCTCGCCGTGGCGTAACCCGCAGTACGGGGGCGGCGAGGGCGATCGGTACGTCGATTTTATGGCCCATACCCTGAAACCGTACATCGATGCGCACTACCGTACGCTGTCGGGGCGGGAGTTTACGGGCATTGCCGGGTCGTCCATGGGCGGGTTGATCTCCTTGTATGCCGCCCTGAAATACCCCGCAGTTTATAGCAAGGCGGGTATCTTCTCTCCGGCTTTTTGGTTCGCGAAAGATTCTCTGTTTCAATTCGTTGCCAGCACGAAGCCTGTGCCGACGACCTCTTTTTATTTTGTGGCCGCCACGCCCGAAAGCGAAACAATGGTGCCGCTGATGGCTGCCCTGCGCGATTCGTTGCAGAAGCGGGGTTTCCCAGCCGCCAACATGACCTACCGGGCCACCCCCGACGGCCAGCACGCCGAATGGTTTTGGAAGCGCGAGTTTCCTGCTGCTTATCAATGGTTGTACGCGCCTACCGCTGCCGGCCACCCGTCGGCATTAGCGTACAGCGCTTACGCAGGCAGTAATAATGAGTTAGTCATGCAGTTACCCGAATCGGTGCGCACAGCCCGCTTAGAGCTTAAAGACCCGCAGGGGCGCACGGTGCTGAAAAAACGGGTGCATGCCAACGAAAGCATTGACCTCAGCAAGCTTGCCCAAGGAACGTATGCACTACGCATACGAGCCGGCAAGCTTACCGGGAATCAAGAATATATAAATTATTGATAATTAGATACTTGTATGGGTATAGTATTATTCTTAAAAACGAATGATCGAGGCCGCAACAGACTGGTAATGCATCGGTTTGTACTGAGCTGCTAAGCGTGAAATGGATCGAAAACGGAAAAATTTGAATCGGAAATGCGCTTACTTATTTGCGCGTCCCGCACCCGGCGTTATATTTGCGACAATAAAGCCCCATGCTTTATCCCCATTATGATCTCTCAACTGACTCTGCAAGCCTGGTGGTGGCCTCTCCGAAACTCCGGACGGGAAAGCCTGTGCGTGCGGTAAGGTCAGTACATAACCTTCGCATCGAACATCAAGGAAAGCCCGGCCAACCGCCGGGCTTTTTTTATTGCCCATTGCGTTCAAACTACACTCCATCTTCAGTCCTGCACGGTGGTAGCCGTGAGAAACGATGAAAGAATTTTCGCTCAAAACCCGCCATGTTCGCTTGCTTGCCGACACGGTTACGCCCGTGGGTCTGTACCTGCGTTTGCGCGATCGGTATTCCAACTGCCTGTTGTTGGAAAGCTCTGATTATCACGGCCAACAGAACGCTTTTTCTTACCTGGCCTTCGACCCGCTGGCGAGTTTTGAAGTGAGCCGGGGCGAGTTGCGCTTGAAACTACCCGACGATACGTTCGAAACCGAAACGCTGGCCGAACCGCGTTTGGCGCTGGAGCGGCTGCGCGAGTTTGCAGGCAGCTTCCGCACCGAAAAGCAGGAGTATGACTTCATCACCGGCGGCTTGTTTGGCTACATTGGCTACGAAGCGGTGCAGTATTTCGAGGATCTGACGCTGAACCAAGAGAAAGAAGCGGCCGGTCAGATTCCGGATATTATCTACGGCACGTACCGTTACGTCATCGCTATCAACCACTTCCGCAACGAGCTGTTTGTGTTTGAGCACACGCTGGAAAACGAGCCCGTCGACCACGACGGCCTGAAGCGGTTGGTCAACCTGATCCGCAACCCCAGCTTGCCGGAGTTTGGGTTTGCCACCGAAGGGGAGGAGACCACCAACCAAACCGACGAGGAGTTTCTGAAAGTTCTGGCTGCTGGTCAGCAGCATTGCCGCCGCGGCGACGTGTTTCAGATCGTGTTGTCGCGCCGCTTTGCGCAAGGGTTTGTGGGCGACGAATTCAACGTGTACCGGGCGCTGCGCTCGATCAACCCGTCGCCGTACCTGTTTTACTTCGACTACGGCAACTTCAAAATCTTCGGCTCGTCGCCCGAAACGCAGCTGTTAATTAAAGGCCGCGAAGCCAGCTTGTTCCCGATTGCCGGCACGTTTCGCCGCACTGGCCACGACGTAGAAGACGCCGCATTGGCCCAAAAGCTCGCCGCCGACCCCAAGGAAAAAGCAGAGCACACCATGCTCGTGGACCTCGCCCGCAATGACCTCGCCCGCCACGGCGACCAAGTAAAGGTGAAGGTGTTTCAGGAAATCCAATATTACTCGCACGTCATTCACTTGGTGAGCCATGTAGCCGCCACGCTGGCCGCCAACGCCACGTCGCTGCAAGTGGTGGCCGATACCTTTCCGGCCGGCACGCTCTCCGGGGCTCCAAAGCACCGCGCCATGCAACTCATTGACGGACTGGAACCTACGGGCCGTGGTTATTACGGTGGCTGCCTGGGCTATTTGGGCTTCAACGGCGACTTTAACCACGCCATCATGATTCGCTCGTTTCTGAGTACGGGCAACCAGCTTTATTACCAGGCCGGCGCCGGCGTAGTGGCGGCGTCGGATATCAATTCGGAACTCAACGAAGTGCACCACAAACTGGCCGCCCTACGCAAAGCCCTGCACGAAGCCGAATCGGTGGGAGCCAAAATCACGACGGCGGATGTGGCTGCTGGCCAAGGCGCGAACCAATAACTGCTTAGAACCGATGAAAATTCTCGTTCTCGATAACTACGATTCCTTCACCTACAACCTCGTGCAGTTGCTGCGCGAGCTCGGATACGGCGATAATGTTGATGTGGTGCGCAACGACAAAATCGACCTCGATGCAGTGGAGCAGTACGATGCCATCATGCTGTCGCCCGGCCCCGGAGTGCCTTCCGAAGCGGGCCTGATGCCAGAAGTAATCCGTCGGTTTGCGCCCACCAAACGCATGCTGGGTGTGTGTCTTGGCCACCAGGGCATTGCCGAAAGCTTTGGGGCTCAGTTGTATAACCTGCCGGCCGTGCTGCACGGCATCGCCACCGACGCCGATATCATTACCAGCGAAGACCGGCTTTTTCAGGGCTTGCCGCAGCAATTTCGGGTCGGCCGCTATCATTCGTGGGTGGTTTCGCCGGATACTTTTCCGGAGGAGCTTGAAATCACGGCTCGCGACGCCAACGGCCAAGTGCTGGCCCTGCGCCACCGCCAATACGACGTGCGCGGCGTGCAGTTCCACCCCGAATCCATCCTCACCGAACACGGCCACCAGATGCTGAAAAACTGGCTGGAAGGAGAAGATTAATTGCAGAAGCACGCCTTCTGTTGCTCTCTTTTTTGATTTAGTAACCATCAGTAGATCAATACTTTGAAAACGATCCTCACCACGCTTTTTGACCAGCAAACCCTGACCCGCGACGAAGCGCGCGAGGCTATGTTGCAGTTGGGCCAGGGGGCGGCCAATGCGGCAGAAACGGCGGCTTTTCTGGCTGTGTATCGGATGCGCCCGATTACGGTATCGGAGCTGGCGGGCTTTCGCGATGCGTTGCTGGATTTGTCGCGCAACCCGCAACTGGGCACCCACGAAGTGCTCGACATCGTCGGGACGGGTGGCGACGGCAAGGACACGTTCAACATCTCGACGCTGGCCTGCTTTGTGGTAGCTGGGGCGGGCTATAAAGTGGCCAAGCACGGCAACATCGGCGTCTCGTCAATTTGCGGCTCGTCGAATATCCTGGCGCATTTCGGCTACGATTTCGAAGCCTCCTCGGATACGTTGCGTCACCAACTCGACCGTGCCAACATCTGCTTTCTGCACGCGCCGGCTTTTCATCCGGCCATGCGCCATGCCGGGCCAATCCGGCGGGAATTGGGCGTGCGGACGTTCTTCAACATTCTAGGTCCGCTAGTGAATCCGGCGCGGCCAGCCGCCCAACTAGCCGGTGTGTTTAGCCTGGAACTGCTGCGGCTCTATCAGTATTTGTTTCAGCAAACAGCTACGCGCTACGCCGTAGTGCATGCCTTAGACGGCTACGACGAACTCTCCCTGACCGGCGAGGCCAAAATTGGGTCGGCGGCCGGCGAGCGCTTGGTTACGGCCGAAACGCTGGGCTTGCCAGCCTATGCTCCCGAAGAATTGGCGGGCGGCAATACCGTAGCCGAATCGGCCGATTTATTTTTGGGCGTGCTGGAAGGCCGGGCCACGCCGGCCCAGCGCGACGTGGTCACGGCCAATGCCGCCCTTGGGCTACAATGCATCAATCCCGATTTCTCATTTGCCGAAGCTTTGGACGCGGCCCGCGAGTCGCTGGACTCCGGCAAAGCCCGCGAAGCGTTTCGTTTGTTACTTGGCTAAGCACCATCTTCAGCGTCAGGGTGTTCAGGCCCTGACTTTTCTCCTCGCTTGTTCTTAACCCGCGGCCTGCCTGCACCCCGTATATGAGTTCATCTTCTGCCACCATTCTCGACCAGATTATCGCGCACAAACGCCGTGAAGTGGCTGAGCGACAAAGCCTAGTGCCCGTTAAACTGCTCGAACGCAGCCTGTACTTCGAAAACCAACCGCTGTCGCTGCGTAAGTATCTGCTGCGCGACGATTTGAGCGGCATCATCGCCGAGTTTAAGCGCAAATCGCCGTCGAAGGGTTGGATCAATCCGCACGCGCCGGTGGAGCGCACCACGCTGGGCTACATGCAAGCCGGTGCTTCCGCGTTATCGGTGCTGACGGATACTGAGTTTTTCGGCGGCAAAAACGAAGACCTTACCATCGCGCGGCGCTACAATTTCTGCCCCATTCTGCGCAAGGATTTCGTAGTGGATGCCTACCAGATTCTGGAAGCCAAAAGCATCGGGGCCGATGCCGTGTTGCTCATTGCCGCTGTGCTCACCGCCGATCAAGTGCTGAGCCTCGGCCGCTTCGCCCGCGAATTAGGTTTAGAAGTGCTCTTGGAAGTGCATGATAGTGAAGAACTTGACCGTACGCTGCACGCCGATGCCGTGAACCTAGTCGGCGTAAATAACCGCAACCTCCACGACTTCAGCGTCAGCCTCGACACCTCGATGGAGCTTGCCCAACGCATTCCTGCAGAGTTTGTGAAAGTATCGGAGAGCGGGCTGACTTCGGCGGCCGCTATCGAGCAGTTGCGGGGCGCGGGCTACCGCGGTTTCCTGATCGGGGAAGCCTTCATGCGCCACAGCCGGCCCGAAAAAGCGTGCAGCACGTTGGTGCAGGAACTGCGCGCCACCGAACCCGTAACCGTATTGTAGCAAGCTCATTTCCACGTTCAGCAACCGCCATGTCCGATCTCCTCTCACCGCCAACGAAGTACGACGCGCCCGCTAGCGCGAATCACAGGCTGCGCGTGAAAGTGTGCGGGATGAAGTTTGCCGAAAACATCGACGCAGTCGCTGCACTGGCTCCGGATTTTATGGGCTTCATCTTTTCCCCCAACTCGTCTCGCTTCGCGGCCGACGAGCTGAACTCGGAAATGATGCGCGAACTGCCTGATAGTCTGCGCAAAGTAGGCGTGTTTGTCGATCAGCCTTCCGACTACATCCGGCAGCAAGTGGCCCGCTTTGCCCTCGACCTCGTGCAACTGCACGGCGCAGAAATGCCCGCCCAATGCGCCGAGCTGCGTCAGGCAAATGTACAAGTGATCAAAGCCTTCTCGATAGGCAATGTCTTTGATTTCAACGCGTTGCAGCCTTACGCGGCCCACTGCGATTACTTTCTTTTCGATACGAAAGGGCTGCAACCCGGCGGCAACGGCACTACGTTCGACTGGAACATCCTACGGCAGTATCCGCTGTCGGTGCCCTATTTTCTGGCTGGTGGCTTGGATCTGGAGCACGCCGAAACGCTGGCCTCGCTCCGGTTGCCTGGCCTCTTTGCCATCGATCTGAACAGCCGCTTTGAGGTGGCGCCAGCCCAAAAGGACATCGGCCGACTGCACGCAATGTTGAGCCGACTCAGCCGCAGCGAGCCTCAAACCGCGGCTACCGAAAGCACTAGAGAATCTTAATTCATTTAGCTAATAACTGTTTGATAATCAATATCTTATGGTTTTGGCTTGCTTAGCATACTTAAACGAGTTTTCCCTGTTTATGTCCTACCAACCCAACGACCGCGGCTACTACGGCCAATTCGGAGGCGCTTTCATCCCGGAAATGCTTTATCCGAATGTGGAAGAGTTGCGCGAGCAGTACCTCACGATTATGGCCGACCCAGAGTTTCAGCGGGAGTTTCAGAGCCTGCTGCGCGATTATGTGGGCCGCCCGACGCCTTTGTTTTACGCCAAGCGCCTGTCGGAGAAATACAACACGAAGGTGTACTTGAAGCGTGAAGACCTGTGCCACACCGGCGCGCACAAGATCAACAACACCGTCGGGCAGATTTTGCTGGCGCGGCGCCTGGGCAAAAAGCGCATCATCGCCGAAACCGGCGCCGGTCAGCACGGCGTGGCCACGGCCACAGTGTGTGCACTGATGGGCATGGAATGCATCGTGTATATGGGCAAAATTGACACCGAGCGCCAGCGCCCCAACGTGGAGCGGATGCGCTTGCTCGGCGCCGAGGTTCGCCCCGTTACCAGCGGCAGCCAAACGCTGAAAGACGCTACCAATGAGGCCATTAGAGACTGGATCTCGAATCCGGTGGACACGCACTACATCATTGGCTCGGTGGTGGGTCCGCACCCGTACCCCGATTTGGTGGCGCGTTTGCAATCGGTGATCAGCGAGGAGATGCGCAAGCAATTGCTGGAAAAAACCGGCAGCGAACTGCCTGATTACGTGGTGGCTTGCGTGGGCGGTGGCTCCAATGCAGCGGGTGCGTTCTACCATTTCCTCGACGAGCCTTCTGTGCAACTCGTGGCGGTCGAAGCCGCCGGCCACGGCATCGATTCAGGCCACTCGGCCGCTACCTCGGTGCTGGGCAAGCCGGGCATTATTCACGGCTCGCGCACGCTGCTCATGCAAGATGAGCACGGCCAGATTACGGAGCCGTATTCGCTGTCGGCGGGCCTAGATTATCCGGGTGTAGGCCCGTTGCATGCGCACTTGGCCGTGT
Organism: Hymenobacter sp. BT491; assembly: GCF_014349165.1. Lineage (NCBI taxonomy): Bacteria > Pseudomonadati > Bacteroidota > Cytophagia > Cytophagales > Hymenobacteraceae > Hymenobacter > Hymenobacter sp. BT491. The sequence continues at coordinate 1,272,562 of NZ_JACSJJ010000001.1, forward strand.
CGGGCCGGGCGCGCTTTATCAGCATCGACGACGAAGCAGCCCTGTACGCCGTGGCCGAGTTGAGCCGTTTGGAAGGCATTATTCCGGCCTTGGAAACGGCGCACGCGCTGGCCGCGCTGGCGCAGCTCGGCGCCGGCCCCGACGATGTAGTCGTCGTCAACCTATCGGGCCGTGGCGACAAGGATCTGGAAACCTATTTGAAATACGCCGAGAAGCTGAATTCCTACGCTTCCGATTCTGCCTCAAACTAAATGCAAAACCGTATCGCTCAGACGTTTGCCAAAAAGCAAAATCGTCTGCTAAATATTTATTTCACAGCCGGTTATCCTACGCTCGATGCTACGGTGCCGCTGCTGGAAACGCTGGCCGCTTCGGGCGCCGACCTCATCGAAATCGGAATGCCGTTTTCAGACCCCTTGGCCGACGGTCCGGTGATCCAGCAAAGCAGTACTGTGGCCTTGCAAAACGGCATGAACCTATACGTGCTGTTCGAGCAGCTCAAGGATATCCGCCAGCGCGTGCCCGAAACGCCCATTCTGCTGATGGGCTATCTGAATCCCGTGCTCCAGTTCGGCATCGAAAAATTTTGTGAACAAGCCGCTGCTGCCGGCGCCGACGGCCTGATTCTGCCCGACATGCCGCTGGTAGAATACGAGGAAGAATACAAGGAGATTTTTCAGCGCTACGGCCTGCAGCCCGTGTTTCTGATCACGCCCCAAACGGCCCCGGAGCGCATCCGCCGCATAGATGCCCTGACCGATTCCTTCCTGTACTTGGTCTCTGGCCCCGGCACTACGGGCGGTGGCACCACGCAGGATAGCGACACACAAGAGGCTTATTTCAAGCGCGTTGCGGAGATGGGCTTGCGCAATCCGCGCCTTATTGGTTTCGGCATTGGTGACAAAAAGTCTTTCGATCGTGCCTGCGAATACGCCAATGGCGCCATTATCGGCTCGGCGCTGATTCGCTCGCTGGAAGGCGCCACCGATGCGCCAGCGGCGGCCAAAGCTTTCGTTTCTTCCGTCCTGAACTAACCCGATTTCCTTTCATCTGGAGCTTTGGCAAAAGGATGAACACAAGAGGTCGAACCGACAAGCTCGCTTCGGCTACACAAGCTTCGCTTCATGATTATTCAACTCGAAAAGAACATTACCGAGGGTGCCAAGCAGGATATTATTTCCCGCATTAAAGCCCTGAAATACAAGGTCACGGAAGTAACCACGCAGCGGGCCAACTACCTTGTGAGCATTGGCAAAGGCGATTTCGACATCCGGACGGTGGGCCAGTTGCCGGGCATTCTGGACATTCATCGCGTTTCCGACGACTACAAACTCGTATCGCGTAAGTGGCGCGTGCGCCCAACCGTGCTCGACCTCGGCGACGGCGTTCGGATTGGGGAGGGAACGCTGAGTATCGTGGCCGGGCCGTGCAGCATCGAAAGCGAGGCCCAGATGGAGAAAATCATGCAGCACCTCGTCGACAACGACGTGCGCCTGATGCGCGGTGGCGTGTTTAAGCCGCGTTCGTCCCCGTATTCGTTCCGGGGTTTGGGGATGGAAGGCCTGAAGCAATTTCACCAAATGGCCCGCGCCCGCGGCATCAAAATCGTGACCGAAGTGATGCAGGTGTCGCAGGTGGAGGAGATGCACGACTACGTGGATGTGTTTCAAGTAGGTGCGCGCAACACGCAGAACTTCAACTTGTTAGACGCGCTAGGCGGCGTCGACAAGCCGGTGTTGATCAAACGCGGCATTTCGGGCACCATTGAAGAGTTGCTTTCCTCGGCCGAATACGTGTTTTCGGGCGGCAACGAAAAGCTAATTCTCTGCGAGCGCGGCATCCGAACCTTCGAAACAGCCAGCCGCAACACTTTGGATTTGAACGCGATACCGATTCTGAAGGAAAAAACGCACCTGCCCGTTATGGTCGACCCGTCGCACGGCATCGGCATTCGCGAATATGTCGCGCCGATGGCGCTAGCCGGGGTCATGGCCGGGGCCGATGGCATCCTGTACGAAGCCCATGAAAAGCCCGAAGAAGCCGCTTCCGACGGTCAGCAAACCCTGAATTTTGCCGAGTCGGAGCGCCTAATTCACAACTTACGCAAGGTGTATGCCTTGCGTAACGAGTTGGAATAAAGGTACTTACGCATAGATAGATCAAAACCCTGCCGAGCTACACACGCTCGGCAGGGTTTTTTGTTTTAGAATATTGCCGGAGTTTAATGTTGAGTAGTTTTAGCGCAACTGCCTGATTGTCTAAACTATGCTATTCGAGTTTAACGCCTACAGTTCGCTGTTGCTGCCCTTTTTCCTGCAGGGCATGGTGTTCGCAGCGTTGCTGGTAATTCGGGCGCGGCAAAACGACACGGCTTCGGACCGGTGGCTGGCGTTGTTGTTGTTGCTCAATACGTTACCCCTGATGCAGTGGATGCTGGGCTTCGCCAACTGGTACGATTCGCACGACGCCCACTCCACGTTCATGTTCTACTTTCCCTTCAGCCATTGGCTGGCGTTGGGGCCGGTATTCTACTTCTACTTTCGGAGCCTAACCAACCGCGAATTCCGCTTTAGCCGCGCGCAACTCTGGCATTTCGCGCCGGAAGCTTTGTATTTGGCTTGGATTGTATTGGTTGGGTGGTATGATGTAGTATGGCAGCACGAAATCCAAGGCCAACCCTTTCTGAATCACTACGGTACGAAAGGGCGCTGGGCATGCATCAACGACGAAGTAAGCCCGTGGATAGAAGCCGGTGGCTACATTTCGGTGGTGGTGTACGCGTGGCTTACGCTCCGTGAGTACCGCCAATACCGCCACTACATCAACAATTACTTCTCTGATACTGAGCGAATTAAATTTTCCTGGTTGCGCAACTTGCTCTATGCCGTGCTCTTGGGCTTAGGGATAGTTTTGCTGTTTAACTTCGTGAACCTGAGTGTGGTAAAGCTCACGTACGTCCAGTTTTGGTATTCCTTTTTGGCGACGGGCGTGCTGGTGTATTACCTGAGCATAGCTGGCTTATTGGCTAATTATCAACTCGTTGCGCCATTACGCTTTCAACCAGAAGCGGTAGAACATGGGCAATTTATAGGCTTGTCAGAAATACTTGATAATCAGATAGATGTACAAGATGACTTGTCCTATCTAAATGGCACAACTGCAACGGTAGCTACAGCAGAGCCACAGGTAAGTAAGGCAGACGTGACTGCCGAACCAGACTTACAGCGTTGGGCCGCAAAGCTTACGCGGCTCATGGAAACCGACCGCCCTTATTTGGCTCCCGAGCTTACGCTCAGCACCTTGGCTGCGCAGTTGCGCACCAACACGTCGCTGCTGTCGCGCGTGATCAACTCCTGTTTTGGGCAAAACTTCAACGATTACGTCAACACCTACCGCGTTGCCGAAGCCGAGCGCAAGTTGCAAAACCCCAATTTTCGGCACTACACCTTGCTGGCCGTGGCGCTAGAATCGGGCTTTAATTCAAAATCGACTTTCAACCGCGTGTTCAAGAAACTGCGGGGTGCTACGCCAAGTGAGATCGCGGCGGGTCTCAATTCATAAGATGGGACGTCCCGGACTGTAATTCGGGGCGTTTGGAGTAGGAGAAGGGCGTTGCTTTGGGGCATCCTTTCACCCTTCTAACTCTCTGATCTTATGTGTACTCTGATTATCACGCGCCCGCTAACAGCGGTAGCGTTGTTTGGCGGCCTCATTTTGCTGGCGGCCGCTTGCTTCGGCAGCGTCCATTCTGATCTGTTCATTGAACCCAGCCACCAGTTTGTGCTCGGCGGTGGCCAGCGTGGCGCTTTCAAGGTAATGGCCCGCAACGTAGGCCCCACAGCAGTCGAAGCGCTGGAACGACCCGCTACTGGCAAACTCGTGTCCAAAGCCATCTTGAAATCTGGGCAGCAAGTTACGCTCCAGTTTGCGTCTGGTTCGGCGGCCGTGCTTGCGAACCCTGCCGCCACCACGGCGCACCTAGACTTGCAAATTACCGGCGATACGGGCTTGAGTATGAGCACCGAAGCAAAGCGCCCATAAAACGGCTCGCCCAACTAATCTCCTCACTCTTTGCTCGTGCATCATCATGAAAAAACTGCTGTTTGCTACTGCACCCTTTTCTTCGCGCCTGGCCGATGTGGCTTGGCTGTTGTTCCGTCTGCACCTGGGTCTGTCCATTGCCATAGGGGCGGGTTGGTCGAAGCTGATAAACCTTTCCACGGCCCAAGAAAGCGCCAAGCTGGCTAGCGGAGCCACGGCTTTAAGCCCGCCCGATTGGTTTGTGCAACAGGTTGCTAATCTTGGTTTTACGTATCCTTCACCGTATTTCTGGGCTTGGCTGGCCACCTGGGGTGAGTTTGTGGGTGGCTTGCTGGTGGCCGTGGGGCTGCTTACCCGCTGGGGTGGCTTGCAACTGGCGATCCAGTTTCTGCTGATTGCGTTTTTGTGGTACGACGCGCCAGAACCAATTCTGGGGATGTATTACCAGCAACTGCTTTTCTGGGCCTTCGTGCTCGTGACGACGGTAGGGGGAGGCCGTTATTCGCTGGATAACTGGCTGCAACACCGGTCGTTGGCACCTGCGGCAATCAAGGTGACGGCACCCCAAATAGCGTTGCTGGCCTTGATGGTAATTGGCGCAACCGGAAACGCCTTGGCCCAAAGGGCAGGTGCAACCACCAGCGTAGCTGAGTTCGACAAACTGCTTCGCAACGACTGGACCGGCACGCTCACGTACCTTGATTATCGTACTCAGAAGCCGGTGACGTTGCCCACTACGCTCAGCGCAACGCAAACGGCACCTCGTCAGCTCACCTTAGCTTTCACCTATCGCGAATCGGCCACCCGAAGCGTGCAGGGCCAAGATACACTCGTGTTTTCGGCCGATGGCAGGGAAATAACGTGGTCCTCGAAGCTCCGGGTGGTGGCCAAAACCACATCTACACCCCAAGGGCTGCACTTGGTACTCGAAGGTCCCGGTATGGATGACAACAAGCCCTGTACTATCCGCAAGACCATTGACCTAAGTGAGCAGCATTGGTCGGTGGTAAAAGAAGTGAAGTACCAAGATGGGCTGCAATACTTCGTGCGAAATCTATATCAATTTGAACATTAAGAAGTTACTAAAACAGTAATTAGCCTTTTAACAGAATGATTGATTGGAAGGCGATACTGGGCTTTAAACCGTAATGGTTGCGAGTATATATAATGCGTTTTCGCAAAATGACCCTCTACTAAAAGGGGGTATGGTCATAAAATTGATAATTCTTCAAATAAGACCTTATAATTTGAGGTCATAACTTCAATGGGCGAATGTATAACTTAAAAATGCCCTCAAATTTTTTCTTGCCCTAGTATATCTTTTATGTAAGGTTATCTATATATTTGCTCCCGTTATGATGCTCCAACAGTCTGTGAAATGCTTTGATCTGACAATTAACCGTCCTGCGGGGAACGGAGTCGGGCTGCATTGCCGGTACAGAAACTAAGAGAGCAACATGCTTCTTCACCTCTGAAAACCACAAAGCCCGACTCCGCAAGGAAATCGGGCTTTTTTTATGTCCAAAGCCATGTTCACGCAACACTACGACCAGTACACTGCCCAAGATCAATTGGTGTGGAAAGTATTGTTCGACCGCCAAACGGCCTTGTTGTACAAGCGCGCCGCCGCTGCCTTTGGCAAAGGGCTAAGCCGTGTGGGATTCCACCGCGGCGCCATCCCTAATTTCGATGAGGTAAGTGAGCGGCTTTACAAAGCCACGGGCTGGTCGTTGGCACCGGTGCCGGGCCTGCTCGACGCGCCTACCTTTTTCGGGTTGCTGGCGGAGCGGAAGTTTCCGGCTACGGCCTGGATCCGGTCGATGCAACAGTTCGATTTTATCGAAGAGCCCGATTTGTTTCATGGTCTCTTTGGGCACGCGCCGCTGCTGATGGACCACGCTTTTGCCGACTTCCTGCATTTTTTGGGGCACGTAGCCGGCCAGCACCTCAACGATCCGGCGGCGTTGCAGCAGTTGCGGCGTTTGTACGGCTTTACCGTCCAGTTTGGCTTGGTTACCGAAAACGGCGCTCCCAAAATATACGGAGCCGGCTTGTTGTCGTCGGCAGGCGAAATCCATCATTGCATCAACGACGATACGCCGCGCAAGCCTTTCGACTTGGCTAAGGTGCTCAACACGCCGTACAGCGAAGCGCGTTTTCAGGAGCAGTATTTCGTGCTCAACTCGTGGGAGCAACTCACCGAAAGCGTGGCCGAACTGGCTGCGTTGCTCGCCACGGGCTGGCAGCTCAACCCCGTGGAGTAACTTGCTGAGTATAAGTTTATTAGATCATAATAGCTTGATTTTCAAATAGATGTGAAAGGCCGGTCGCGCATTGCGTGACCGGCCTTTTGTGCAATAGGAGTGATTAGATTGCGTCAGTTACTTGGCCTTGCCGGTCACCTCGAATTTGATGGTGCCTTTCACCTGCATCGCGTCTTGGATGGCTTGGCGCGTCGTACCACGCAACTCCACGGTGAACTGCGAAGCCTGCAAATACTGCTTTAGGTCGTCCCCGTTTTCAACCGTCACACTAATGGACTGGGTGTTGGAGGCGGGATTTTGAAAAGAGCCCAGCTTGGCCGATTGGCCGTTGGCCGTGAGGTAGCATTCGCCACTGGAAATAGCGCCAAAATTGGAAGCCGAACCCGCTTGCAGCTCAAACAGCACAGATTTAAGCACCACTTTATCGACGGCCGCTTTGTTTTTGTCGAGTTCAGCCTGTAGGGTCGAGCTCTTGCTGGACGAGGTGGTAAACGTCGATTGGGAAGTGGGTTGGATGGCGAAATTCAGGTCGGCGTAGTTCAGGCCAAAATTGACCTTGATGGCATCCTTGATCTTGTTGCAGGAAGTAGTGGCGGCACCGGTGACCAGCAACACTACCAGCAAAATCAGGTGAGAGCGAAGAGAGTACAGGTTTTTCATAACGGTGGAGTTTGGAAAATGAAGGAAATAGGTGTGAATTTGTCGGGTAAAGCGTTGGCAGAAGCGCCTTTAGCAAGCGGCTCTGTTTCGATTTCGACCGAAAAATATTTGCACTTATTCGGATCTGCCCGTCGAAGTCTACCAACCGCCGCCCAAAGTCGGCCGAGTGGCCGCGGCGTCTACGAACTAGCTTTTATCCTCTCCGGAATTCTTATTCCTAGCTGCTATGCCCTTGAGATACCCGGAAGCACCCCTGCGCTGCGTTGTGCTGGAAGATAATTTATTGGTCCGCGAACTCGTCGGCAGCTTTGTCGAGCAGATTCCTTCGTTGCAGCTAACAGGCTTGTACGAAGACGCTATGCAGGCCTTTGAACATCTGGCTCAGCAGCCTACTGAGTTGCTAATCAGCGATATTGAGATGCCGCGCCTCAACGGGCTGGAGTTGGTTCGGTCGCTGCGGCAGCCGCCCCTGGTCATCTTTATGACGTCGCATCGGCAATACGCCGCCCAAACCTACGAGCTTGATGCCGTCGATTATTTAGTAAAGCCTCTGACGTTTGAGCGCTTTCTCCGTGCCGTCGATAAAGCCCGGCTTATGGTGAGTGCTCGCCGCCAATGGCAGCAGGGGGCGGCCGATTCGGGTACGACAGCTCCGTCCGATTCGGAAGCGCAGCCCTTGGAAGTAGCTGAAGATTACTTCTTTATCCGTACCGAATTTCAGTTTGTAAAACTGCGCTACGCCGATGTGGTTTATGTAGAAGCCATGCGCGACTTCACCAAGATTCACCTACTCGACGGCACTGTGCACATTACCCTGGTCAACCTCAAAAACATCGAGGAGCAACTGCCTAAGAACCTGTTTGTGCGCACGCATCGCTCTTTTCTGGTCAATGCCAGCAAGATTGAGGTAGTGACCAACCAGGATGTGAAGGTGAACAAAATGTCGGTGCCGCTAGGGCTTACATTTCGGGATGCAGTTACAGAACGGGTTGTGCAACAACGGCTTATCACGCGGAAGCCTTAAGGCTTAGGCCACCACGCTGAGGGCTCCTGCCCGCGGTAATGTAAAATGAAAGGTTGTGCCTTGGCCTGGTCCTGCGCTCTCGGCCCACAAGCGGCCGCCATTGCGCTCCACAAAATCGCGGCACAGCACCAGACCCAGTCCCGTGCCTGGCTCTTGGGCAGTTCCCACAGTGCTTTGCGGCGAAGCAGCTACCCCTAACAGCTGATGCAACGTTTCGCCATCGAGGCCCACGCCCGTGTCGGTAACAGATAGGCACCATTGCGCATCGGCCTCGGTGGCCGCAACGGTGATTCGGCCACCCTGGGGCGTAAACTTGATGGCATTGCTGAGCAGGTTGCGCAACACCAGCCGAACCATGTCGGGGTCGGCCCAGGCCCATTCGTCGCCCTCTAGTAAATGGCTGATAGTGAGATTTTTATGCTCAGCAGCAGTGCGCAGGAGCCTAAAATTCTCATTCACTGCTTCTTCCAAAAGTAAGCTTTCGGGGTTCACGCGTTCGGAAGCCTGCATCTGCACAGCTGCCCAGCTGAGCAGGTTATCGATGAGGGCCAGCGTCTGGTCGAGGGTTTGGTTGAGGCGTTGCGAGTACTGCATCAGCTTTTCCTGGGGGAGCTGCCGGATGTTCAGCAGCGACACGAACGCGTGCAGCGAGTTGAGTGGCCCGCGCAGGTCATGGCCGATGATGGAGAACAAGCGGTCTTTGGTGGCGTTGAGCTGCGCCAGCGTGGCCCGTTGGTGGTCGATTTCGCGGTTTTTGCGGCCTAGGAGCTTATTCACACGCCACAAGGCCAACCCAGCCAGCAGCACTACCAGAAAGCCCACCGCCAACCCTATTACTACAAAGCGCTGCTGCCGAAGTTGTTGCGCCTGAATCTGTTGGTCTTTGCGCAGCGTCGATACGCGGTTACGTTCTTGGCTTAGCTCAAAGTCGCCTTGCAGCTTGCCCAGCGCCTCCGACTTTTCCTTGCTGAATAAGGAATCCTGCGTGGCATTGGCAATCTCCGTGTACTCTAGCGCCTGTTTGTAGTCGCCACGCTGCTTGCGCAGCTGAGCTAACAGCGTGGCGGCTTCGTAGCGGCAATTATACGTGCCTAGCTTTTGCGCCAACGCAAGGCACTGGCTTGCAAGCTTTTCAGCCTGAGCGGTTTGTCCAAGTTTGGCATAGGTATCGGCTAGGTTGAATTGCGCCGAAAGAATTAGGCTCTGGTCGGCGCCTTGCTCGAGCAAATGCAACGCTTGCTGATGATAGGGCAAGGCTTTCTGAAGCTGGCCAGTCTTCGTCAGCAAGTTGGCCAACACCGCAATGCTGGCCCCTACATCGGCGGGTTGATGGAGACTTTCAAAAATCTTCTTGGCCTCCAAAAACAGCCGCTCTGCCTCCGTATTGTGGTTTTGCTTGGAGTTAAGCACCCCCATATTGACATAAAACCGGCCCAGCGTGTTGCGCTCCGCCGGGTCCTCTGGCTTGAGCAAGGCCAGCCCTTTCTGGTAATATTCGAGTGCCCGCGGAATATTGTCTTGGTCGTCGTAGAGGTTGCCAATGCTGGCGTAAGTGCGCGCCAAAGCCGACGTGACCCCAACTTTCTGCTGAATCTTTACGGACTCCAGATAGCACTGCAAGGCACGAGGAAAATCGCCCTTCTGGCTATACGTAAAGCCCATATCCGACCATGCCTTGAAGGCGCGCTTCTCATCGTGCAAGGCAGCGCACAGCTTCAAGGCTTTTTGGGCAGTTGCCAGCGCTGCGTCGTAATTGCCTTGCGTATTGTACACCACGGCCAAGGTATGGTAGATAGAAGGCAGCTGGCTTGTCGTTTGGGTACGTTTTGCTGCGCTCTCGGCCTCTAGAAGCGACGCAACCGCTTCGGGTAATTTGGCTTGGCGGGAGTAGGCCTCGCCGATATAATACAAGGTGCGTGCTTCACCAACTCCAAAATGCAGGGTGCGTGCCAACGGCAGGGCTTTCCGGAGCAATGCTTGGGCCGTGTCGTAATGGGCAAGATTAAGGTGCGTCCAAGCCAAAGCATCGAGGGTACTGACGCGGGAAGTGTCGCGGCCTTCGATGGCTAACCGATGGTTGAGGCTATCTAGGGGCAATGGATGGGTAGCTGCGGCCTGGCCTTGTTCAGGTCCGAATAGTAAAAATGCGGCTAGTAAAAAGCTGAATGTAGCGGTTTGGCAGAGGCGTGGGTAAAGGTGTTGCAAGCGGTAGAGGGTTAAGTTAAATATCTTATAGTGAACGAGTTAATGCAAAGGTTGTTAAGCGTTCAATAATGCCACCCTAGCCGTTGGTAAATAAAATGCAACAGCCAGAGCGGCCCGATGAGCAAAAATTGCACATCTTTTAGAAAGCTAGGCTTTTTGCCTTCTACCTTATGCCCCCAGAATTGTCCAACCCACGCGAGTACAAAAATAATGAGGCAGATCATCCAGAGTGGCACTGCCGATTGGGCATCTAGGAGCCGTAAAAGCCCGACGATAACTGCGCAGACGACGATCATGCCCAGGGCCAGCGGCACCGATAACCGTAAGTAATACCCTATTGCCAGCACCATCACAACCGTGGCCAAGTTGAGCCACGGGCTGGTTTCGCGCAGGGCCGCCGGCAGCGGTACCGACCACAGTAAGCCCAGCAAGCTGAACATGATCAGGGGGACGCAAATCCAGTGTACGCGCTTGTTGGTGGGGTTTTGATGACTTTCCCCGTATTCAGAAAGCAAGTTGGTGATCGTAGCCATGAGCCGGGTGGGAAACAAGGGTGAAACACTAAACCAAGTGTCATAATCCGGAATAAAGTATAGTAAATCTATTGGATTTTCGGGGGTTATCAAATACCTGAGTACCAACAAAAAAGCCTCCGTCACGAGCGTGACGGAGGCTTGCTGTAAAAGCAAAAGTGTAGAGGTTAGCTCTTGAGCTTTAAGTTCTTACGCAGATACGCCAGTGCCAGCGCATGCGCATCAGCAGCGTACTGCTGGTTGTACTTGGGGTTGGAAGGGTTGGCGAAAGCGTGCACCGCATCGTAGTTCTTTACAGTTAGCTTTTTCTTGGCAGCAGCCATGTCCTTCTGAAACTGCTCCACAATCTGGGGAGAAATGCCTTTGTCCTGCAAGGCAAAAATGCCTAACACGTCCGTATTCAAGGTTTTAAGCTTGGCGACGTCCTTTTCTGGCATGCCGTAGTACATCACGCAGGCCGCGGCTTTCGGGCCGGCCATGAGGGCGGTTTGCAGCGACCAGCCGCCGCCGAAGCACCACCCAATGGAGGCAATTTTGGCATTTGGCCCAGCATACATAATGGCCCCTTTGATGATAGCCTGGGCCCGATCCGTTTTGACGCCCTGCATTATTTTGCCGGCTTCATCGGGAGTGGTAGCCACTTGGCCATCGTAAAGGTCTAAGGCAATGACGTTTACACCGGGGAGTTCGCTAGCAAACGTGGCGGCTTCCTTCTTGATGTAGTCGTTCAGCCCCCACCATTCGTGGATCACAAACAGGTACTTGTCGGAGCGGGTGTTGCTCTTGATCTCAAAAGCCTTAGCAGATTGCCCGTCCGTGGTTTTGTATTCAATCATCTGGCCCTCACCCTCATACGAATAGGGCAGGGGAGCGTCGTGACCGCCGGAAAAGTCTTTGTCAGAAGCCAGCATTGCAAAGGCTTCGGTCGCGGTGGGGCCGCCGGGCTTGGCGCAGCAGCTCAGCGTGCTTTGGCTGGTGGCTTTTTGGGCCGAAGCCATTGTCACCACGCTCAGGAGCGTGATGCATAGAGTCCAGATTTTTTTCATGAGGGAATTTTTGGGTGAGTAATAGATGTGTTTGTGTTCAGGATTATAAAACAAGAACTAGCTGATGTTCAACGTCTTAGCTTGTAGTGCGTACTGCGGCTTTCAGCTCGGTCAGGAGCGAATATAGCCCAACATACGTCCGGTTGACGTATATAAAATGCTCAGAACCACGCGGTTCACGTTGCTGACGAAGCTCGGGTTGCTGCATCAGGTCATCGCTCAAGGCGTAAAGGGCCTGCATATAGGATTCGTCGCCAAAATCGAAGGTGGCTTGGCGGAACGGGCGCCCCACTAGTTCCAGCGACGCCCGTATGGTACGCAGGTAAAGCTCGCGCTGAGCCGGCGCATCGTCGGGGCGCAACACGCCGAGTTCCGTCAGTAAGGTTTCAAACCGGGTAGCATCCGTCAGCGACTCAGCCGCCAGCAGCGCGAAGAAGCGTTGGTGAAACTCGGCCGGAATGTTCTTCACGCACCCAAAATCCAGCACGCCCACGGTGCCCCCGTCTTTTTCCTGCAACAGGAAGTTGCCGGGATGCGGGTCGGCATGAACTTGCAACAGATTGTTAATCTGATGGTTATAAAAATCCCACAGCGCCTGCCCGAGTTGGTTGCGCACGGCTTGCGCAGGATTGGTTGCTAAGAATTCTTTCAGGTGCTGGCCGGGCAGCCAGTCCATGGTCAGGATGCGAGCCGAGGAAAATTCGGGGTAATAGCGTGCGAACTGCAAATGAGGCAACTCCGCGCACAACGCCGCGATTTCGGTGCCACGGCGTAGCTCCAGCTTGTAATCGGTTTCTTCGAGCAGGCGCGCTTCTACTTCCTCTAGGTAAGGCCGCACCTGCGCTTCGTCGAGGCCCAGCACGCGCAAGGCAATGGGCTTGACCAACCGAATGTCGGACCGGATGCTGTCGGCCACGCCGGGGTATTGCACTTTCACGGCCAACTCCCGGCCATCTTTTCGGGCAAAATGCACCTGCCCAATGCTTGCCGCCTGCCGGGCGTTGATGTCAAACTCATCAAACACTTCGTAAGGCGAACGGCCGAGCGAATCGCGAAACACCTTGATTACCAAGGGCCCCGACAACGGTGGGGTTTGATACTGCGCCTGCGCAAACTGATCGGAGTAGGCGCGGGGCAGCATATTTTTCTCCATTGCCAGCATCTGGGCTACCTTCAGCACCGAGCCTTTCATCTCGCTAAGCGCGCCGTAGAGCTCGGCAGCGTTGGCGGCGTGTAGGTCTTCGGTAGTGCTTTCGGCGCCTACCGAGCGGCGGGCGTAATGCTTGACGTAATTGGCCCCGACTTTAAAGCCGGTTTTGGCGAAGCGAGCCGCCCGTGCCACTTTTGTAATTGGCAATGAATCAAGTTGTTGGCTAACCGATTCGGGCGCCTCGAAGCCGGACGTATCTGGTCCTGAAGTTTCGGGCGGGGTTGAAAGCTCTGACATTAGCGGCGGTGCAACAGGAAGCGAGCCAGATCAAGCGCCGAATCCAGCGAATTACGGCCTACCAGATCGAAGCTCAGGGTAACGGCTTTTTCAACGGCCGCGTCGGTGCGTTCGAAGTTCAGCGAGTCGTCTTTGGCAAAATACCCCAGCACAAACAGCGCCTGCTGCCAGAACGCCCGTGGGTAGCCATCTTCGAGCTTCGGCCGGCGGGCTACTTCTTCGGTTCGGTGGCCTTCGCGGAGCAGTTCGCGCACAAACTGCTCAAAATCCTGCCGGAAATCGTCGAGGATGCGCGGCGTCAGGCCCGGCACGCGCGGCATGTGCCGGTGCAGCGACATGAGCGCGTAGCTGCGGTTTTGCTTCAGAATTTCGAGCAGCGTATAGTAATAGCTCAGCAGCTTTTCGCGGGCTCCGTAGGTTTCCCACACCGGCTCTTTGGAAGCACGCTCGCGCGATTGGCGGCTGAAATCAGCCCAGATATCGCGGTCAATGGCTTCGAAAGTCGCGTAGTAGCGGTAAAACTCGACTTCCGGCAGCCCCAGCTTCTTGGTGAGCTTAAACACCGACGCCGGCGCGTGGCCTTTGCGCAGCACGTAATCGAGGTAAGCCTGTTTGATGCGTTCTTTTTCCATAGCTCAATTACAACCACTTCAGGCGGGGCAAAGTTGTTGGGCAACGGCTTATTCTGTCTGCTTACGGGCGGCGCGCAGCGTGGTAATGGCGCGTTCGCGGGCAAACTTGTGGTCGACCATGGGCTTAGGATATTCGCAGGTGCCAAACTCCGGTATCCATTGCCACGCCGAAGCAAGCTCCGGGTCGTATTGTTCTTGCTGACTCTGAGGGCTATACACCCGAAACCAAGGCGCTGCCACCGCGCCCGTACCCGCCATCCACTGCCAGTTGCCCACGTTAATGGCCTGGTCGTAATCCAGCAGCTTGTCGGCAAAATATCGCTCGCCCCAGCGCCAATCGATGAGTAAATGCTTCACCAGAAAGCCGGCCGTGGCAATGCGGGCGCGGTTGTGGAGGTAGCCGGTTTGGTTGAGTTCGCGCATACCGGCGTCCACGAGCGGGTAGCCGGTGCGGCCCTCGCACCACCGCCGAAATTCCTCTTCGTTGTTGCGGTAGGGCACGCGGCGCAGCTTCGGGTCGTAGCTCTCGGTGGCGGTAAATGGAAAGTGCCAGAGCAGCATCATAAAGAAATCGCGCCAGATAAGCTCCGCCAACAGCTTGGGATTTAGCTCACGCGCTTGGGCCATGAGCTGCCGCACACTCAGCGTACCAAACCGCAGCTGCACACTACGCCTCGTAGTGCTATCGACGCGGCCGAGGAAGTTGCGGGTAGCGTGGTAGTTGCGCACAATTTCTTCGGCCGGTAGCTCGCTTACGGGCACATACTGCTCGTAGCGCTCAAAGCCCATTTCGGCCAGCGTCGGGCGGGGCGGAGCAGCGGGGAGTTGGGTTAGATGAGCCGGAAAAAGCTCGGCCGACGGATACGGTTGTAAATGTTCGTCGCGCAGGCGCTCCAGCCAAGCATTGCGGTAGGTGCTGAAGTTTTTGTGCGGCGTCCCGGATTTGGTCAGCACCTCGTTCTTAGCAAAAATGACTTGGTCCTTGTGCTGCGAAAACAGAATGCCGCGCTGCGCAAGCAACTCAGCAATCGCCGTGTCGCGCTCGGTGGCGTGCGGCTCGTAATCTTCGTTGGTATAAACGGCGGCTACTTCGTATTCGGCTATTAGTCTGCTGATTACCTCAACGGGCTTTCCGTAAAGCGCCAGCAGTGTGCCGCCGGCTTGCTGCGCCTGCTGCGCCAGTTTTTCTACTTCGTCATAGATGAACGTTACGCGGGCGTCACGGGGGCTAGGCAGCGCCTCCAGAATATCCGAATCGTAGATAAACAGCGGCACAACCGGTAAGCCGCTCTGCAAAGCCGCCGTAAGGCCAGCATTGTCGTGAAAGCGCAAGTCGCGGCGGTGCCAGAACAACGCTATTTTCATAAATATCAGTATATCAATAAATTACTTAAGGCGTGACATGCCGCCGTCAACGGGCAATATTTGTCCGGTAATGAAGCTTCCGTGGTCGGAGAGGAGGAACGAGGCCATGTAAGCGAGGTCTTTCGGCTGGCCGATGCGCTGCAACGGGTGACGTTTGGCGCTGGCTTCGGCTTTTTCGGGCGTGTTGAGCAGCGAGGCCGCCAACGGCGTATCGGTCAGCGAAGGCGCAATGGCGTTCACCCTAATATTGCTGGCCGCATACTCGGCCGCCAGCGCGCGGGTAAGGCCTTCCACGGCGGCTTTGGCGGTAGCAATGCTCGTGTGAAATGCCATGCCCGTATCGGCGGCTACGGTGCTGAAAAGGACGACCGAAGCCCCGTTGGCTTTCTTTAATCGCTTCATTGTCAGCTGCAATACCTGCACGGCCCCAAGCACATTTAATTCGAAATCGCCGCGAAAATCGTCCAGTGGGATTCGTTCAAACGGCCGCAGCTTGATGCTGCCGGGGCAATACACTACGCCGTGCAATACCTCCGGCAACGTATCGAAGGTGGCAGGTGCAATTACTTGGGTTGCATCTACCTCATAATGAGTGGTTTGTAACTCAGCCAATTCGGGAGAAAGGTGGCGGGAAGCCGTAAACAAATGGGCGCCCAGCGTGTGCAGAAGCTGCGCGGTGGCCAGCCCAATGCCGGAAGATGCTCCAACAAGGAGAATGTTTTTTTCGGAAAAATCCATATTGGAGCCAAGGTTGAGGTTCGGCTTAACAAACTGACCTGTAGGATGAAAGTTTGAAAGACGTAACTTAAACCGCGATTATGTAGAATAAGAGGTCTGCGAAAAATAGCTTCTAGCAAAAATTCGCTGAATTTTATTGCTTCACTCCTTCGCTCCTGCTTTCGTCTTCAACCTTCCCTTTCTGCCACAACTCTCTACCGAGTATGAAAATCCGCAAATTGATGGTTGCCAACCGCGGCGAAATTGCAATCCGCGTGTTGCGGGCGGCCACGGAATTGGGTATCCAAACGGTCGCCATCTATACCTACGAAGACCGTTACTCGCTGCACCGCTACAAAGCCGATGAAGCCTACCAAGTGGGCCGCGACGACGAGCCGCTCAAACCCTATCTGGATATTGAGGGGATCTTGCTGGTAGCCAAGGAGAACGGGGTCGACGCCATTCACCCCGGCTATGGTTTTCTCTCGGAAAATGCTACGCTTGCCCGGCGCTGCCAAGAGGAAGGCATCATTTTCATCGGGCCGCGGCCGGAAGTAATGGAGGCGCTCGGCGACAAGGTGCGGGCCAAGGAAGTGGCCGTGCAATGCGAGGTGCCCATCATCGAGAGCAGCGAAAAAGAACTCAACGACTTCGAAACGGCCCGCGACGAAGCCAGCCGCATTGGCTACCCCGTGATGCTGAAGGCAGCGGCGGGCGGCGGCGGGCGCGGCATGCGCATCATCCGCGACGACGAGGAACTGGAAAAAGGCTTCTTTGAAGCCCGCAACGAAGCCTTAAAGGCGTTCGGCGACAACACCGTGTTTCTGGAGAAGTTTGTCGAGAAGCCCAAGCACATCGAAGTGCAGCTGGTCGCCGACAGCTACGGTAACATTGTGCACCTATACGAGCGCGATTGCTCGGTGCAGCGACGCTTCCAGAAAGTGGTGGAAATCGCTCCGGCCATTTCGCTGCCCGATCACCTGCGCGAGAAGCTCTACGACTACGCGCTGCGGCTGGGCAAGGCCGTGAACTACAACAACGTAGGCACGGTCGAGTTCTTGGTCAACCCCGAGCACGACCGCATTTACTTCATCGAAGTCAATCCGCGCATTCAGGTAGAGCATACTGTTACAGAGATGATTACGGGAATTGACTTGATCAAGACCCAGATTTACATCGCCGATGGCTGTGAGTTGGCGGACCCCAAAATCGGGCTGGGCCCCGATACGAAGCCGCCTAAAATTGGGGTGGCCATTCAGTGCCGCATCACTACCGAGAACCCCGAGGAAGACTTCAAGCCCGACTACGGCACCATCGTAGCGTACCGCTCGGCGGGCGGGTTTGGCATTCGCCTCGACCAAGGCTCTGTGTTTCAGGGCGCTAAGATTTTGCCCTTCTTCGATTCGTTGCTGGTGAAGGTGTCGGCGCAGGCGCGCACGCTGCCCAACGCCGCCTCGCGCATGTCGCGCACGCTCGATGAGTTTCGCATTCGCGGGGTGCACACCAACATCCAGTTTCTGCAGAATATCATCTCGCACCCCGACTTTGTCAGCGGCAGCGCTAATGTTGATTTCATCAAGGATCACCCGGAACTGTTCAAGTTCAAGGCCCGGCAGGACCGGGGCACGCGGTTTTTGCAATTCATCGGCGACATCATCGTAAATGGCAATCCTGATGTCAAAAACCTGATGGACGAGCGCCACGATTTGCGCAAACCTCACCTGCCCGAATACGACCGCTCCGCGCCCTTTACGCCCGGCACCAAAGACAAGCTGACGGAGCTTGGACCCGATGCCTTTGCCAAATGGCTCCGCGCCGACCCCCAGATTCATTACACCGACACCACGTTCCGCGATGCGCACCAAAGCCTGCTGGCTACGCGCATGCGCACCTTCGACATGATGAAAGTGGCCGAGCGCTTCGCCAAAATGCATCCGCAGACCTTTTCCATGGAAGTCTGGGGCGGCGCTACCTTCGACGTGGCCCTGCGTTTTCTGCACGAAGACCCGTGGGAGCGGCTGGCTCAAATCCGGAAGGCGGTGCCCAACATTCTGCTGCAAATGCTCATCCGGGGCGCCAACGGCGTGGGCTACAAAGCGTATCCCGACAACCTGATCGAGCGGTTTGTGCAGCAGGCCTGGGAAACCGGCGTCGATGTATTCCGCATTTTTGACTCGCTCAACTGGATGCCCGGCATGGAGTCGTGTATTGGGTTTGTGCGCAACAAAACGCAAGGCTTGGCCGAGGCCAGCATCTGCTACACTGGCGATATCCTCGACCCCAAGCGCAACCAGAAATACAACCTCCAGTACTATACGCGGTTAGCCAAGCAGATCGAAGAAGCGGGGGCGCACATCCTGTGCATCAAGGATATGGCCGGTTTGCTCAAGCCGTATGCGGCCACCGAACTCATTGGTGCTCTGCGAGATACGGTAAGCCTGCCTATTCACCTGCATACCCACGACACCTCGTCGTTGCAGGCGGCCACGTACCTGAAGGGCGTGGAAGCCAACGTGGATGTGATTGACGTGGCAATCGGCTCGCTCTCGGGCCTCACCTCGCAGCCCAACTTCAACAGCGTGGTGGAAATGCTGCGCGGTCAGCCCCGGCACCGTGAGTTTAACCAGCAGTCGCTCAACGAGTTCTCCAATTACTGGGAAACAGTGCGGGAGTATTACTACCCGTTTGAGTCGGGCCTGAAGGCCGGTACGTCGGAGGTGTTTCAGCACGAGATTCCGGGCGGGCAGTACTCCAACCTGCGTCCGCAGGCGGCGGCGCTGGGCTTGGGCGATAAATTCGAGTTGGTCAAAAAGACCTTTGCCGACGTCAATGCGCTGTTTGGCGACATCGTGAAAGTGACGCCTTCGTCGAAAGTGGTGGGCGACATGGCCCTGTACATGGTCACCAACAACCTGACGACACAAGACGTGTTGGAGCGCGGGCAGGCGCTGAACTTCCCGGAGTCGGTGCAGTCGCTGTTTCGCGGCGACATCGGGCAGCCCGAAGGAGGCTGGCCCGCTGAATTGCAGAAACTCATTCTCAAAGACGAGAAGCCCTTCACCGACCGGCCCAACGAACACCTGGCGCCCATCGATTTCGACGAGGAGTGGAAAAAATTTGAGGAGAAGTTCGGGTCGGGCGCCAAGTTCACCGATCTGCTTTCGTACCTGCTCTACCCAAAGGTATTCGAGCAGTACTGGTCTCATTATCAGCAGTATGGCGATGTGTCGTTGGTGCCGACGTTAGTGTTTTTCTACGGCCTGAAACCCGGCGAGGAAACCATCATCGATATTGCGCGCGGCAAGTCGGTGATTGTGAAGCTGCGCTCGGTAGGGGAGCCCAACGACGACGGCTGCCGCACCATTTTCTTCTCCTTCAACGGCCAGACGCGTAACCTGGAAGTGCGCGATAAAGCCGTAGAAGTCAAGACCATACGCAACGCCAAAATCGACAAGGGCAACCCCAAGCAGATAGGGGCGCCGCTGCAAGGCATGCTCTCGAAAGTGCTGGTGCAAAACGGGCAGCAGGTGAAGCGCAATACGCCACTGTTCATCATCGAGGCGATGAAAATGGAAACCACCATCACTGCTCCCGACGATACGACCGTGCAAAGTCTGCACCTAGGTGAAGGCACGCTGGTAAACGCCGACGATTTGGTGCTGACGCTGGGGTAATTGTGTAAGAAGAGCTAGTAATCTTTGATATTTTATCCATAAATATCTAATAATCAGACATTTATGGATAAAATATCTTTTGTGCAGTGCGCTGACCGAAGAAAAACTTATATTCAAAAAGCGTTTTTCTTCGGGCGAATATGAAGCACCTTTCTACTTCGAAGTTCTTCGGCTTTCTGCTGAGTGCACCTGTGCTGCTACTTGTGGCCTCGCGGGCAGCAGCACAGGTGTACGATCCTGCCAAAATGGGAGTGCAAGCCACCGAAAATCTGAAGGATCTTACCCGCGGGGCCAACGTGATTGCTTACGACAACCGCTACGAAGGCATCAGGGGGACGCCTTTTGCGTTTTCGCGCTGGCTGCCTGCCGATCTGGTGATGACTTCCAACGCCAAGCTGCACGTGGGCGCACTGAAATTCGATGCTTACCAGCAACAGTTTTACATCAAGTCGCCGGATAAACGCGATTCGTTGCTTATCGATTCGCGCCGCATTGCCCGTTTTACCCTCATCGATTCGGGGGCCTTCGAACCGGCCACGCAAGGGCCTTGGGTCCACCAATTTCGGCGGTTTGCGGAAGCGCCCGTGTCGATGCAAGCCAACGAATTTGTGGAATCCCTTTACGAAGGCCGCTATGCATTGCTAAAACGCTACGGCAAGCAGCTGGTCAAGGCTAATTACATGGGTGCCTACAGCCAAGACCGGCGCACGGATGAGATGATCGACCAGATTCAGTACTTTCTGCGGCGGCCCACCGGTAGTGTGGTAGGCATCGAGCTGAATACGAAGTCGTTAGCGGCGGCAGCGCCTGAACTGGCCGCTCCATTACAGGGCGAAACCGGACATCGGCAGATCGGTACGGAGCAAGAATTGATCACTCTCCTCCGAACTCTTGATAAGGCAAAATAGTCCTGCGGTCTAACCCGGCAAGGGACACTATCCGGAGAAAGTACAACGAATTGTGCTTGTGCCGAACAGGAAAGCCTATATTCGTACGTTGTATAGTTTTTCTTACCAACGTACTATTTATGTCTGTTCGCGCACAGTTGTTTGCAGCTTCCTTATCCGCGTTATCGCTTCTGACGGCCACCGGCGCTTTGGCGCAGCAAGCGGGGCTCGACCCCGCCAAACTTGGCCTTAATGCCAATGAAAACCTGCGGGCCTTAGCTGGGTCCAGCAATACCGCTATGGTTTTCGACAACCGTTACGAAGGCATCAAAGGTACTCCCTACGCGATTCCGAGGTGGCTGCCGGCCAAGCTGGCCCTGACTTCCAATATTCCGGTGGCGTCGGTTTTGCTGAAGTACGATGTGTTCAAGCAGCGCCTTCTGATCCGCGACCCGTCCCGGCCCGATTCGCTGCTGCTGGATGCCAACAAAGTGACGGGCTTCGCCCTGACCGATCCTTCGGCACCCGACGTGGCTACCGGGCAGCCCCGCGTACGGCAGTTCCGCCGCTTTGCCGAAGCCCCCGTCGCTACCCAAAAGGCCGAATTTGTGGAAGTGCTCTACGAAGGCAAGTATTCCCTGCTGCGTCGTTACGCCAAGGAAATGGAGAAAGCCGACTACAAAGGCGCCTACAGCACCGACCAGCGCTTCGATGAGCTAACCGACAAATCGATTTATTACCTGCGCTCACCCGAAGGCGCGGTTGCGCCTGTCAAACTCAACCTGAAAGCCTTGCAGGCCGCCGCGCCCAGCCTGGCCCCGGCGCTAAAAGCTGAAAGCAGCAAGCGGCCGCTCAAAACGGCTGAAGATGCTGCTTCGCTGCTGCGCGCCGCCGAAGGACAATAGCGTAGCTCAGCGCAACACAACCGCCTGAAGCGTCAGAAGGGGTTGGGCGCTGTCGGAGCCATACAGGGCTAAGTTATCACTATGTAGCTCATAATGAGTTACTTGTTCTAAGCTGCGCATCATAAGATTTTCGGTGTCAAGCTGAGGGCAAGCCATTTTGGTTGAAAGCAAATTGCTTATGCTCAGTCCGTTCGGCTCAGAAGCTACAAAGCGCCCCGAAAAGCGATTGCAACCGGCATTGCCCTCTGCAACGTGACTCTCGCCTAGGCGCAGGAGTAGGTACAGCTCCCGGCCTCCTTCGGGCACCGTTACGGGCGCGCCATTGAGCTGCCGAACTACCCACCGGGTATTGAGCAGGGGCGAGTCGGGCTTTGCCGATGCTGAGCTGGAACCGGTGTTGGAAGCGGCTGGCTGAGCGCTTTGGCAAGCCGCCAGCAGCAGGCAGCAGACGCCGAAAAGCCAGCTGTAACGAAGCAAAGATGAGATCATGTTCACAGCATTAAACGGTTGAAAAATCAAGTGATATAATTGCTTCGCCATGTGAATAACGAGTGAAGCTCAACACTACCCAAAGTTTTTACCTTCGACCATGCAGAAACCCCTTTTCATAATTCTCTTAACCTGTTTTGGTTTCACTTCTGTTGCCCAAAACCTCGCGCCTAAATCTGCTAAGCTGCCGGCTGGTGTCTCAGCCGCTACCGTGGAGCGCGTAGTCCGGGCGCTGACTGCCGACGATATGCAGGGTAGAGCCTCCACCCAGCCCGGCGGCCTGAAAGCTGCCCAATTTTTGTCTGCGGAGTTCAGACGCATTGGCTTGCAGCCTATTACGGGTCTTACAGGCTTCGAGCAAACTTTTTCGGTGTACGAAACCAAGCCCCAAACGCTGGCGGTAACGCTGAACGGTGCTGCGGTGCCCGCCGAAAATGCCGCCATTGCGTCGGGGCAGGCGCAGGTCAATTGGTCGGAGGCCGATGCCACGCCGGCGCGCGTGGTGATTGTGGGCGCACAGGAAGCCAACCCCATGCAGACGGTGCGGCCGTTGCTGGCGTTGCGCGAAAACACGCTGGTCTTGGTCGATCCGGCGCACCGGGCCCGCTTCCAGCAGCTAGCAGCTTACTTGCGGCAGGGCTCCGTACGGCCTGAGCAGCCCGGTCCCAATTCGTGCGTGGTGGTGCTGGCTCCGGCGCCGGCCGATGGCAAGGTCACGTTTCAGGTGAAGGCCACGTCCACCGTGCGGCCCGTGGAGCTGCGCAACGTGGTGGGCGTGCTGCCCGGTCGCGCCAAAGACAAGGCGCAAGCCGCTGAAATGGTGGTGTTTTCGGGGCATTACGACCACTTGGGCACCATCCGGCCCGTGGCCGGCGACTCCATCGCCAACGGCGCCGACGACGACGCCAGCGGCACGACGGCCGTAGTGGCGTTGGCCGAGTATTTCAAGAAGAAAAAGAAAAACGCCCGTACGTTGGTGTTTGTGGCCTTCGCGGCCGAAGAAATCGGCGGCTTTGGTTCGCAGTATTTCTCCAAGCAAGTCGATCCGGCCAAAGTGGTGGCGATGTTCAACATCGAAATGATTGGCAAAGTGGCCAAGTTCGGCCCGAATACGGCCTTCATCACCGGCTACGAGCGCTCGGATTTTGGCAAGTTGCTCCAGCAAAACCTGCAAGGCACGCCCTTCCGCTTCGAGCCCGATCCGTACCCCGAGCAAAACCTGTTTTATCGCTCCGATAACGCCACACTGGCTCGCCTCGGCGTACCGGCGCACACTATCAGCACCGACCAAATCCCGACCGACAAGCTCTACCATTCCGTCGACGACGAAGTGGAAAGCCTCGATTTGGCCAACATGACGGCCGTGATCACCGCCATTGCGCGCAGCGCAACCGGCATTGTGGCCGGCCAGCAAACGCCTCAGCGCATTGCGCCCGAGAGCGTAGGGCAGCGGCCGTAGTACACTACCTAATAAAGCCGTGGGCGGCAATAAAGTAACTAATTGATAATCAATTAGTTACTTTATTGCCGCCCACGCGCATGCTCAGGCCGGCCCCAACCGAAAAGCCGTTGGTAGGTCCGCCAAAGCCTTGCCCAGCCGTGGCGTCGAGGCGCAGGCCGGGGAGTGGTCGCCAGTACAGGCCCGAAGTAAGACCCGGTGCCAATTTTTCCGTTTGCCGCCAAGTGGCGTAGGTTTCGGCGAAGAAGCCAAAGCTGCGGCCCAGCGGCCCGTTGAGCGCCAGCGTGCCCAAGTATTGGCCCACTTTGGTATCGGCGGCTTTGAAGCCGCGTTGCCGAAAACCAAGGTTGGCTTCCAGGCCAAAACGTTCGCCCAATTGCTGCGAGATCAATAGGCGTGCTGCCGGCTCGTAGGCTTTGTTGGTGAAGGAAGCATCGCCGTTAGGAAGGGTCATTTCGGTCAACACAACTACTTGGGAGCGAGCATCTTGGTTGGTCGATGCCAAAAACTTAGCCCCAACCGTGAGCGGCATAAAGCCCGCCGGAAAACCGGGCATCGGAACGCCGTTTTCGGGGCGGCCGGTAGCGGTCGGTAGGGCGTGTAGGTAGCCCTGCGAGGCCCGTAACTCGATGTGGTTGAAGAAGCCCACACGCAGCAGCGCCGTGGAAAGCGAGCGGCGAGTGCCCAAGCTGGGGTCGGCGGGCTCGAAGCGGAGGATGCCGGTTTCGAGCTGCACCTGGCCGGGTCGAAGCATGTTGGTGGTCACCGTTTGACCGGGGCGGTCGGGGCGGATGTTGTGGGCGAAAGGCGTGTCGGCGTTACCGATTTCCTTGTCAACAGTTTGGGCCAGGGTGCGGGCCGGGCCGGCGAGCATAAGCCCGGCGGCGGTCAGCAGAGTGGTCTTGCGCATCCCCTCCGACACCGGTAAAGACGAGAAAGTTCGACCGGTGTTTATATAGATACATTAGTATATTAGGATAATTTTTAATTTTCGTGTCACGAAATCTGAGGGTTATGAAACGTGTTTTTATTGGGCTGCTTGTAGCTGCAGGCTTGGCATTGGTGCAGCAAGCTTCCGCCCAGGTCGTCGTCGTTGATTCGACCACCGCTCTGCCCCCCGATCCGCTTTGGAAGAGAAGCTTCAAGGCCGGTCTTAATTTCACCGAAGCCACGCTGTCGTCGAATTGGCGGGGCGGGGGAGTCAATTCGTTCGGCCTCAATACGCTCTTGAATGCGAAGGCCAATTACAAGCTTGACGCCGCCAGTTGGGACAACGAAGCCGACCTGCTCTACGCTTTCGTATCGAACAAGGGGCAAGGCTACCGCAAGAACCTCGACCGCATTTTTCTGGATACCAAATACGGCCGCAGCCTTAGTCCGCATTGGGATACGTTTGTATCCCTGAACCTGCTGACGCAGTTTGCGGCTGGCTACAAGTACAGCAAGGACGCCAACGGCAACGAGCGGGCGCAGATCCTGTCGTCCACGTTTGCGCCAGCCTATGTTACGGCCGCATACGGCTTCGAGTACCATCCAACTGATTACTTCAAGGTGCGGCTGTCACCGTTTGCACCGCGCCTCACGATAGTTGGTCGTAATCAGCGGTTTATGGAAGCTCTAGGCGATCGGCCCTACGGTGTGCGCCCCGGGCATTCTACCCGGTTTGAGGTCTTGGCGGCGCAAGTGTTGGCCGAGTTCGACAAGGACATCGCCAAGAACGTAAATCTGAAAGCCCGTTATCTACTTTTCGCCAACTATGGCGACAACTTCGCTCTGCGCCGCATCGATCACCGCTTGGATGCCGGCCTTACTGCCAAAGTGAATCGCTACATCAACGTGGCGCTAACCGGTATCATGCTCTACGATTACGACCAGGATCGGGGGTTGCAATATAGCCAGGGCCTGACACTCGGTTTCCTCTATACCATCCAGAACTACAGCGACGATAAAAAGTAAATACTTGATTGTAAGGTATTTACAATATAATGCCTTCCCGCCCCTTTAAGAGGGCGGGAAGGCATTGACCGTTATGCCGTAACCAGCTGATTCTCTTCGGATACGGGTGCGGAAGGAGCATCTTGGTGCATTTCGCGGTAGGCCCAGTCAAATACGAGCGGGAAAATCAGCAGCGTGAGCACCGTGGCCGACACCAAGCCGCCGATCACGACGATGGCCAGCGGTTTCTGCGTTTCCGAGCCGATGCCGGTGCTCAGAGCCGCCGGAAACAAACCAATCATGGCCATCATGGCCGTCATCACGACGGGGCGCACGCGCGAGGCCACGCCGGCGCGCAACGATTCGGCGAGCGAGAGCTTCTTGCGCAGGTTTTGCTTGAACACCGTAATCAGAATCACGCCGTTTTGGATGCAAATGCCGAACAAGGCAATGAACCCGATGCCCGCCGAGATGCTGAAGTTGATGTGCGTCAGGTGCAGGGCCACGATGCCGCCGATCAGGGCGAAGGGTACGTTGATGAGCACTAGGCCCGCATCTTTGGCATTGCCGAAGGTGATGAACAGCAGAATGAAGATGATTACCAGCGAGATAGGTACTACTTGCTCGAGGCGGTTGGTCGCGCGCACTTGGTTTTCAAATTCGCCGGCCCAGGCAATGCTGTAGCCTTTGGGCAGGTGAATCTGGCGGTTGACTTTCTCCTGCGCTTCGGCGATGGTCGAGCCCATGTCGCGGTCGCGGATGGAAAACTTCACCGCGATAAAGCGCTGACCGTTATCATGATACACCGAGGCTGGACCGTTGACGGTCTTCACATCGGCAATTTCCTTGAGTGCCACCTTCGTGCCCCGGATGGTTGGCACGCGCAGCTCCCGAATTTCATCTTCGGTCGAGCGGTATTGCTTGGGGTAGCGGATACGCACGTCGAACTTGCGCTCACCTTCGTAGAGTTGGGTGGCCGCTTTACCTCCAATGGCCATTTCGATAACGGCTTGTGCGTCAGAGGCTTGTACGCCATAGGCGGCCATGCGCCCTTCGTTTAGATGAATGCTTAATTCTGGCTGGCCGAGGTTGCGCAAAATGCCCAAGTCCTTCACGCCGCGCACGGTTTTGAGGATGGTCATCACGGAGTCGGCTTTGTCGTCGATGGCTTGCAGGTCGTTGCCAAAAATCTTCACGGCCAGGGCCGCGTTGATGCCCGCTACGGCTTCCTCCACGTTGTCGATGATGGGCTGCGAGTAGTTGAACACGATGCCCGGATACTCCTTCAGCTTGGCATCCATTTCGTCAATCAGCTCCTCCTTTGTGATGTCGCGCTTCCATTCCTCTTTGGGGTAGAGGTTGACCTGCGCCTGCACGTAATAAATGCCCGACGGGTCGGTGCCGTCGTTGGAGCGGCCCGTCTGGGAAAGCACCGATTGCACCTCCGGGAACGAGCGCAGAATGCGGCGGTAGTTGGCCGCCATTTTGTTCGTTTCCGTCAGCGACGACGACATCGGCAGCTTGGTTTCCACCCACAGCGCGCCTTCGTTCAGCTCCGGCAAAAACTCGGTGCCCAAGAACGTGAACGAATACAGCGTTACGGCCATCACGGTAAAGGCCGTCAGCAAACTCACCCGTTTGTGGGTGTAAGTCCAAGCAAAGCCCTTGGTGACAATGCGATCGAAGAAGTTGACTAGCGGGTTGTTCTTCTCCTTCACGTTCTTGTTGAGCAAAATGCTGCTCAGCACCGGCACCAGCGTCAGCGTCAGAATAAGCGCGCCGACCAATGCAAAGCCCAGCGTGTAGGCCAGCGGCGAGAACATCTTGCCTTCCACTTTCTCAAAGGCGAAAATGGGCAGTAAGCACGTGAGAATGATGAGCTTAGAAAAGAACACAGCCTTGCCTAGCTCGCCGCCGGTTTTCTTGATGATGCCCATTTTGGCCAGCTTGTTAAACACCGGCATCCCAACTTTGTGCGCCTTATGATCAAGCACCACAAAAATGCCTTCCACCATGACCACGGCCCCGTCAATGATGATGCCGAAGTCGATAGCGCCCATGGATAACAGGTTGGCGCTCATGCCTTTAAGCCGTAAGCAGATAAAAGCAAACAGCAAGGCCAGCGGCACCACTACGCCCACAATAAGCGTCGAGCGCCAGTCGGCCATGAACAAGAACACGATCAGCGTTACCAGCACGATGCCCTCGATCAGGTTGTGGATCACGGTGTGCGTGCAGTGGTCCATGAGCACGTCGCGGTCGTAGAAGGTGACGAGCTTCACGTCGGCGGGTAACACCTTGGTATTCAGGTCTTCAATCTTGTCTTTTACGCGTTTGAGCACCTCGGCTGGGTTCTCGCCCTTGCGCATAATCACGATGCCTTCCACCACGTCGCTATTGTCGTCGAGGCCGGCCTGACCCACGCGCGGAAGCGAGCCCTCCGTTACGCTGGCCACGTTGCGCACCAGAATCGGGGTGCTGTTGATGTCCTTGACGATGATGTTGCCGATGTCCTCGGTGTTGTTGAGCAGGCCAATGCCTCGCACCACATACGACTGCGAGTTCTTCTCAATTACGTCGCCGCCGACGTTGATATTGCTCTTCTGCACGGCCTGAAACACCTCCAGCGGCGTCAGATCGAACTTCTGGAGCTGGCCCGGATCAACCGTGATCTCGTAAGTTTTCTTGGTGCCGCCAAACGCGGCAATGTCGGCCACGCCGGGCACCGACTTCAGCTGCCGCTCCACCACCCAGTCCTGAATGGCGAGCAAGTCATTGGTATTGCGCCCGCGGTTGCTCTGCACGGTGTAGCGGAAAATCTCGCCGGTAGGGCCGTAGGGCGGCTGCACGTCGGAGTCGCAGCCTTCGGGCAGCTTCACGCCGGCCAGCAGGTTATTCACTTGTTGGCGGGCGAAGAAATCGTCGACGTCGTCGTCGAAGTTGATCTTCAGCACTGACAAGCCGAACATGCTGATTGAGCGCATGTTAGACTTCTTCTGCACCGAGTTCATGGCCACCTCAATCGGCACCGACACGAAGCGCTCGACTTCCTGCGCCGAGCGGCCCGGCCACTGCGACACGATGATAATTTGCGTGTTCGTCACGTCCGGAAACGCTTCGATCGGCGTGTGCATGTAGCTGTACGCACCCCCCGCAATTAACAAGGCCGTCATGAAGAACACGAAGAATCGGTTCTTCAGCGAAAAGGCCACAATGCTTTGAATAAATCTGCCCATAAGTGAAAGAATAGCGCGGGCGAACCGGCAACCCCGCCCGGAAAAGTCCGCAACGTCGCCTACGCACCTATTTACCCCGAAATTCAGCCCCTTACAGTGAGGATTTCGTGAAGGCAAAGCTGGACAGGAAGCCCTTATAGGGAAGCACAGACAACAAAAGCCCTCGCTTCAGATGGAGATAAGATTTTTATAAAGAATTGATTATCAAATGATTGTACTTGAAATACATCTAAAACAGACCCTCATGCAGAGCGCAGCGAAGCATGAGGGTCTAGGTATTCTAGGTATAGAGGCTCAATGCTCGGCGAACTCTTCCTTCTTCTGGAAGCTGTAGTAGAGATAGCCTAAAGCTGGCAAAATCAGGACGCTGCCTAGGAGCAGGGCCAGGCCGAGGGCATGCATAGTGCTTTCCGGGGCGTTTTGCGTGAACAAAGACAGCGTACCGCCTCCACGCAGAATGATGAAATCGGGAAAGTGCTTGTAGCCAATGGCCAGCAAAATCATGGTTGCCTGGAAGCCCGCCAGCAAACGCGGAATGATGTCGTGGCCGTGCAGCAACAAATACCATTGCAGCCCCAATGACAGCGTAGCCAGCACCACCGCCGTAACGCCCACCGCGTTGCCAAAAATCCAGTTAAGCAGCGGCACCCCCTGAAAATGCGCCGCCGCAAACACCAGCGCCCCGCAGGCTACCGCAATGATATTCAGGCGCATCGTTTTGGCGATGTACCGCTGCCGGTTGATCTCGTCGGTGGCTTCGCCGATCAGGTACACCGAAGCTAGGTAGCCACACAGCGCCACCGTAAAAAAGCCAACCGCCACCGAAAACCAGTGCAGCCAGCTAAACACGTACGCATCTAAAAACGTGGTAGCCTGTAAGTTGATGGTGCCCGACAGCACGCTGGCCGCAATGATGCCCAGAAACAGCGGCGTAACAAAGCTGGAATACGTGAAGATGCGGCTGTAAACGCCCTGCATGTTGTCCTTCACGGCATCGTAGCTACGAAACACGAAGGCCGTGCCGCGGGCGATAATGCCTAACAACATGATAACCAATGGGATATGCAGCGACACCGACATCACGCTATAAATGCGCGGAAATGCCACAAACAGAATCACTACGGCAATGATCAGCCACATGTGGTTGGCTTCCCAAATCGGGCCAATGGCGTGGTACATGGTCTGGCGGGCCACGCGGCGGTGACGGTGAGGCGTGAACAGCTCAATGATGCCGGCCCCAAAATCGGCGCCGCCCAGCACCAGATACAGCAAGAGTGCCAAGCACAGATAAGCAACAACTACGTAGTGCATAAGTACTTAAGCTAAAGCAGGTTGTAGAGGGCGATCGGGCCGGTCGTAGAGCTTGGGTACCATCTGAATTTGCCGCGACAGCAGGAAGATGACCAAAAAGCTCAGCACCAAATACACCGCCGTAAACACGTAAAAGGAATACTGAATGCCCGGCATGGGCGTCACGGCGTCGCGGGTGCGCATCACCCCGTAGATGATCCAGGGTTGGCGGCCGACTTCCGTCACCGTCCAGCCCGCCTCGACCGCTATAAACCCAAGCGGAATAGCCGCCACAAACAGCCGCAACAGCCATTTGCTGCGCAGCCAAGCCTTTTTTCGCCACAAGGCAAAGAAATACAGCGCCGACACCGCCATCAGAAACGTGCCCAGCCCCACCATAATCTGAAACGCAAAATGCGGCACCAGCACCGGCGGCCGGTCGGCGCGCGGGATGCGGTCGAGGCCCTGCACTTCCTGCTGAAAATTGCCGTGGGCCAGAAAACTGAGCATTCCGGGGACTTTAATGGCGTAATCAACGCGTTGGTTTTTTTCGTCGGGCACGCCGCCCAGCACCAATGCCGCCGGCTTCTCCGTCTGAAAAAGGGCTTCCATGGCGGCCAGCTTGGCGGGCTGCCGCTTGGCTACGTCTTTGGCCGAAAAGTCGCCGCTGAGGGGCTGCAAAATGGCCGCCACCGCCCCAAATGCCGCCGCGATGGCGAAAGCACGTTGGTGAAATACCACGTTTTTTCCGCGTAGCAACATGAGCGCGTGCACACCCGCTACGGCGAAACCCGTGGCGGCAAAAGCCGCAATGGTCATGTGAATGGACTGCGATAGCCAGGCCCGATTAAACATGGCCGCCATCGGGTCGATGTTGAGGTACTGGCCATTCACGTAGTCGAAACCTGCGGGACTGTTCATCCACGAATTGGCCGCGACCACCAGAATGCCCGATGCTAACCCGCTGATACCCACCACGACACCCGTAAACCAGTGGAACCATGGATTGAAGCGGTTCCAGCCGTATAGGAAGAAGCCGAGGGCGATGGCTTCAATAAAAAATGCCGTTCCCTCCAGCGAAAACGGCATCCCAAATATCGGTCCGGCGTGCTCCATAAACTGGGGCCAGAGCAACCCCAATTCGAAGGAAAGCATGGTGCCCGACACGGCACCGGTGGCAAAAAAGAT
Organism: Hymenobacter sp. BT491; assembly: GCF_014349165.1. NCBI lineage: Bacteria > Pseudomonadati > Bacteroidota > Cytophagia > Cytophagales > Hymenobacteraceae > Hymenobacter > Hymenobacter sp. BT491. The sequence continues at coordinate 1,303,559 of NZ_JACSJJ010000001.1, forward strand.
GGCGACGCCTTTGCTCCAGGCTTTCGTAAGGTTCTGGTAAACAACGTCGTGGGTGCGGAGCCAACGGAAGTGCGACACCGCCATGAAAAACGGCATCACCATGCCGATGCAGGCGTAGATAATGTGAAACCCCAGTGACAACGCCATTTGCGACCGGGCAGCAAAAAAATCATCCATGACAAGGAAATTTCGTGCAACGCGGCAAAGTAAGGGCCGCTGGTTGAAGCACCTAACCCAAGTGCTTTTTTCTGCGAAAGCTTCCCGCTGACGCAGATAACAAACAAAATGGAGAGGGATATAATTGCCGAGAGTAAGCCGCAGACGAGAAATAGGAGTGAGCAATGCAGAACGGGTTTTGCTCCCTCAATAGGACAGTTTTGCTAGGCTGTTCACGAAAAAAGCCTCAGGGTCAACCTGAGGCTTTTTTTATAAAGCATTGATTGATAAATGGTTATGTACCAACCAATACAGGCTCTTCGAAGCGAGCGGGGTTCAGTTCAGGGTCATCGCCGTAGTGCGTGTGCTCGGCGCGGTAGGCACGCTCAAACACGAGCGGGAAGATGAACAGCGTCAGGATGGTGCCCGTAATCAGACCGCCGATCACCACAATGGCCAGGGGCTTAGAGGTTTCCGAGCCGATGCCGGTGCTGATCGCGGCGGGCATCAGGCCGATGGTAGCCATCAGGGCCGTCATCACGACGGGGCGCACGCGGCTGGTGACGCCCTGCGAAATGCTGCGGTCGAGGCTGAGCTTCTTCACCATGTTTTGCTTGAACACCGAGATCAAGATTACCCCGTTCTGAATACAGATACCAAACAAGGCAATGAACCCGATGCCCGCCGAAATCGAGAAGTTGGTGTGCGTGAGGAGCAGCGCCGCGATGCCGCCAATGATGGCAAACGGCACGTTGAGCAACACCAGGCCCGCATCTTTCAGGTTGCCGAACAGGATGAACAGGATGAAGAAAATCATCGCCAGCGAAATCGGCACAACCTGTGTAAGCCGCTGCGTAGCGCGCCGCTGGTTTTCGAAGTCGCCGGTCCACTTAACCGAGTAGCCCTTCGGGACTTGCAGCACGGCGTTCACTTTCTTCTGCGCCTCTTCGATGGTCGAGCCCATGTCGCGGCCGCGGATCGAAAACTTCACTGCGGCAAATCGCTGATTATCATCGCGATAGATAAGTGAGGGCCCATTGACGGTGCCAATGGTAGCAATCTCCGACATTGGGATTGTGCCGCCGGCTTGCGTGGGTGCCATCAGCGACGCGATCTCGGCGGGCGACTGGCGAAATTGCTCTTGGTAACGCACCCGAATCGGGAATTTGCGTTCGCCTTCGTACATCTGAGAGGCTTCCTTGCCGCCCACGGCCATCTCCAGCACGGCATTCGCATCGGATTTCGACACGCCGTAGCTGGCCATTTTGCTTTCGTCGAGCTCCACGTGCAGCTCCGGTTGGCCGATGTTGCGCAGAATGCCCAGGTCATCGATGCCTTTGATGTCCTTGAGCACGCCGTACACCTGGCGGGTTTTGCTTTCCAATAGCTTCAAATCGGTCCCGTAAATCTTGACGGCGATGGAGCCCTTCACGCCCGAGGCGGCTTCCTCCACGTTGTCCATGATGGGCTGGGAGAAGTTGAAATCGACGCCAGGAAAACGGGCCAGCTTCTGCTTCATGTGGTTGATAAGTGCCTCGCGGTAAGCCGCATGCTTCATCTTGTCCTGCACTTCGGGCGTGTGCTTGATCTGGACTAGGAACTCGTTGTTGTAGAAGCCCGTCGGGTCGGTGCCGTCGTTGGGGCGGCCGGTCTGGCTCACCACGTCGCTCACCTCCGGGAAAGCCAGAAACACGCGCCGCATGTCGTTGCAGAGCTTGTTCGACTCGTCCAGCGAAATGCTCAGCGGCAGCTGCGCCCGCACATAGATCGAGCCTTCGTTGAGCTCGGGCAAAAACTCCGAGCCCAGAAACTTGAACGCTCCGAGGCCCGCGATTACCACCAGCGCTGCCACCAGTAGGCTGGCCGTTTTGTGCCCGTAGGTGAAGCTGAAAAAGCGCTGCGCCCCGCGGTTGATGCCGCGCACGAAGAAGTTCTCCTTTTCTATCACGTTCTTTTTCAAGAGGATAGAAGTAAGCACCGGCACCAGCGTCAGCGTGAAGATGAGCGCGCCGAGCAAGGCAAAACCCAGCGTCCAGGCCAGCGGCGAGAACATTTTGCCTTCTACTTTCTCGAAAGAGAAAATGGGAAGTAACGCCGTGATAATGATGGCTTTAGAGAAGAAAATCGCTTTGCCCATGTCGCGGCCGCTCTTTTTGATGAGGCCTAGCTTGGCGAGCTTGTTAAAGCGCTCCATGCCCATCTTGTGCGCTTTATGGTCGAGCGCTACGAAGAGACCTTCCACCATGACCACGGCCCCGTCGATGATAATACCAAAGTCAATAGCGCCCATGGATAATAGGTTGGCGCTCATGCCTTTAAGCCTTAAGCAGATAAAGGCAAACAACAGCGCCAGCGGAATGATCACCGACACGATGATGGTGGTGCGCCAGTCGGCCATGAACAGAAACACGATCAAGGTCACCAGCACAATGCCCTCGATCAGGTTGTGGATGACCGTTTCGGTGGAGAAGTCGATGAGTTGCTGCCGATCGTAGAACGTCTTGATTTTCACGTTGGAAGGCAAAATCTTGTCGTTCAGCTCAGCCACTTTATCCTTGAGGCGGGCGATGACTTCGGAAGGGTTTTCGCCCTTGCGCATTACCACGATGCCTTCCACCATGTCGTCGTTCAGGTTTCGGCCGACTTTGCCCAGCTTCGGCAGCGCCGACTCGTGCACGATGGCCACGTCCTTGATCAGGATGGGCGCGCCGTTCACGTTCTTAATCACGGTGTTGTTGATGTCGGAGATGTTGTTGAGCAGGCCCAAGCCGCGCACCACGTAGTTCTGCTGGCCCTGGTTGATCACGTCGCCGCCCACGTTGATGTTGGACCGCTGAATGGCCGTGTACACGTCCAAGGGCGTGATACCAAAATCCTGGAGCTTGCCAGGGTTCACGGCGATCTCGTAGTCTTTCACTTCGCCGCCAAAGCTGTTGACGTCGGCCACACCAGGTACGGCCTTGAGGTTGCGCTCTATCACCCAGTCTTGCAGCGTTTTTAGTTCGCGGGTGGTTTTGTCTTTGCTTTCGAGCGTGTAGCGGAAAATCTCGCCGGTAGGGCCGTAGGGCGGCTGCACGTCGGGGTTGGCACCTTCGGGCAGGTCTACTTCGCGCAGCAGGTTGTTGACTTGCTGGCGGGCGAAAGCGTCGTCCACGCCGTCGTCGAAAATCACCTTCACCACCGATAAGCCGAAGAGCGTGGTCGAGCGCACGTTGGTCTTCTTCTGCACCGGGTTGAGCGCAATTTCGATCGGCACGGTCACGAACTTCTCGATTTCCTCGGCCGAGCGGCCCGGCCACTGCGTGATGATGGTAATCTCGGTATTCGTCACGTCCGGGAACGCTTCGATGGGCGTGTTCCGGTAACTCACCGCGCCGGCAATCACGGTCGCGATGGTCATCAGAAAGATGAACCCGCGGTTTTTAAGCGAAAAGGCGATAATGCCTTGGATGAACTTGTTCATGATATTGAACGGTCTGAGTCAGCTGTGAAAGCTAGATTTTGGGCAAGGCGGAGCCAGTTCTCCTTCCTAAAGCAAGAAGGAGAAGCTGGTTATCAGCCTGTTATATCTTGGTGCTAGTCGTTCAGCTCGTCGTAGACCAGCAGCTGATTTTGGGCGATGATCTTATCGCCATCGTGCAGACCGGAGGAGACGTAGCTGAGATCGCCGACGGTTTTGAGCACTTTCACTTCCCGGGTTTCGATGTGGCTGCGGTCTTTGAACACCATCACGAAGTTGCGGTCTTTGTCAAACACCACGCTTTTGGCGGGTACGGCCAGCATCTTTTGGTTTTCGGTATTCTCTACCTTAATCTGGGCGTACATTTCGGGCTTGAGCATGTAGCCGGGGTTGTCCAGCCGCACGCGCACCTTCATGACTTTGCTCTCGGGGTCTAACACGTTGAAAACCTTGTCGATACGGCCATTGAAGTGTTTGTCGGGGTAGGAGAGGGTCGTGACGTCGGCCTTGTAGCCTTCCTTCACTTTCGAAATGTCCGACTCAAACACGTTGGCCATAATCCACACATCATCTAAGTTGCTGACAGTGAATAAGTTGCCAACGTTGTCGGCGTTAAACTGCATGTGGTCGGTGACGTTTTTCTCGGTGATGAAGCCGGAAATGGGGGCGCGCAGCTCGTAGGTGCCGTCGGCCGAGACGCCGTACACGCTCAGCTGCTTGCGCGACTTGCCCACGTTGCCCTGGGCTTTCTGCAACTCCTTGCGCGCCAGCGTCACGTCCCGCTCCGAGGCCAGACCAGCTGCAAACTGATCTTCCGCTACTTGTAAGTTCTTGCGGGCAATGTCGAGGTCAGTGCCGGCGGCGGAGCTTTGGTTTTGCAAGTCGGCGATTTCACCGCTCTTGATCACGGCCAGCACCTGGCCTTTGTTGACGTGGTCGCCCAGCTCCACCGAGAGCTGCTCCACCACCCCGCCCACCAGCGGGTATACTTTCACGGTCTTGTCGCCGTCGGTTGCGATCTGGCCCGACAACGTGAGTTCGTCGCGTACGGGCTGCGGGTGCACCGTATCGATTTTGATTTCGCGCAACATCGTATCCGAGAGCGAGAAGCCGGCCTGGGCTTTCACCGGCTTATCGGCCGAATCTTTTTGCGAGCAGCCCGCCAGGGTAAGGGCCAGGACTAATGGAAAAAAAGGAGCGAAGCGGTTCATATTCAGAAGGTTGTAGGAGCGGCTGAGGGCCGTCGGGTCTGTAGTTGCTGATGGGATTGACGTTGTTGGGAAGGCCGTTATTCAGCCTTGAAAAGCGGCCGTCCTACGGCGAAGTTGAGCTGCTCAAAAGCCCGCACCCGGTTGGCGCGCAACTGATTGAGCTGCACCAAGTTGTTTTTGTAAGACTCGTAGAAGTCGAGAAACTCCACAATTGTCAGGTTGCGCTTGGCGTAGCTCTGCTCGATGCCCGTGATGAGGCGGTCGAAGTCGCCGGTTTCGCGGTCGCTACCCTGGAAAAGCTTGTCGGTTTGCTGGGCCAGCTGAAACGCTTGGTGCACATCGTTTTGCACCACTAGCTGCTGCTGGTCGGCTTGCGCCTTGCTGCCCTGAATCTGGGCTTGCGCCGCGCGGATGTTGCCTTGGTTGCGGTTGAGGATCGGGATGGCAACGCCCAGGGTTACAGCATTATAGTTCGGGATGTAGCTGCCCGCCCGGTCGTAGACGTAGCCCACCGCCAAGTCGGGTGCGGCGAGGGCGCGTTGCAGGCGCAGGTTCTGGTTTTGCTGCTCCAGCGCTGCCTGGCGAGCTTTCAGGTCGGCCCGCGCCACGAGCGCCGTATCGACGAGCTGCTGCTCGTTGTAGTTGCTGAGCGTCAGGTTGCGCAGCGCCACCAGCGAAGTTGCCGGTTGGTAATACATGCCCGAATTGTCGCGCAGAAGTACATGGAAATCAGCTTGTTCGCTAGCGATATCGGTGAGTAGCGCCTGGCGTTCATTTTCCAGCTGAAACAGGAAGGCCTTCAGCCGGATTACCTCTTTCAGGGCAATGTTGCCCTTGTCGTACTGGCCTTGGTAGAGCGAAACCGTATGGCGAAACGAGGCGATTTCCTTGTCGTAAACGGCCACCGTGCGCTGCTTGAAATACAGGTCGTAGAAGGTGGTGCGCAGTTGGTAGCCGAGGTTGCGCAGCAAATCCTGGAAGGTATATTGCTCAACCAGAGCGTTTTGCTGGGCCACCTTGGCCGCGGCTTTGCGGCGGCCCGCAATCGCAAACAACTGCTGCACCTGCACGATGCTTTCACCCGATTTGGTCACGTCGAAGTGTTTCCGCGTGGCCGGGTTGTAGGTGTTTTGCTCAATCGAAATGGTGGGGTTGTCCCAGAGGCGAGCCTGCACAATCTGGGCTTCAGCCGCCGACACGTTGTATTGTTGCGCGAGCAGCGAGAGGTTGTTCTGCGTGAAGCGCTGCTCAGCCTCGGCCAGCGTGAGGCGGGCCGTATCGGGAGCGGCTACGGAAGCTGTTTCCGGAGCGGCCGCCCGGGCAGCGCCCGTTAGCAGCAGGAAGGAAGTGAGAAGCGGAAGAAAGCGTTGCATGTTCGGTTTTTGAGTTTCGATATGCAAGTGTACGCCCACCACATTAGGCCCAAATTAGAGGTGCATTAGAAACGCATTAGAGGGCTTTGTTTTTTGAAAAAAGCCCGTTTCAAGCAAATGGAGCAAGATTTAAAACACAAAAGGAGAGGAAAATATTTTCCTCTCCTTTTCTACGGCAGTGCTTCGAGCCGCTTTGCTAATTCAGGACTACCGTTGCGTCAGTAGCTTGCTGCCGCACCATCGCAAACTCTTGCTCGTGAAGCGGTACGGTGACTTCGGTATACATCCCGGGCTTGAGCAAATACCCCGGGTTGGCGAGCCGCACGCGCACTTTCATGACTTTGCTTTCCGGATCGAGCATGTGCGAAACCTGGTCGATATGCCCCGTGAACTGCTGGTTAGGATAAGCCAAGGTGCTAACCATAACCTGCTGGCCTTCATGTACTTTGGCAATATCTGCCTCAAACACGTTGGCCATTACCCACACCTCGTCGAGATTGGACACGGTAAAAAGGCTCGTGACGTTGCCTAAGTTAAACTGCATATGGTCGGTGACGTTTTTCTCGGTGATGAAGCCCGAGATCGGGGCGCGCAGGGTGTACAGCCCATCTTTGCTCACGCCGTACACAGTCATCTGCTTGCTGAACTTGGTAGAGCCGCTTTGGGCTTTCTGCAACTCCTTGCGCGCCAGCGTCACGTCCCGCTCCGAGGCCAAGCCGTCGGCAAACATCGATTCGGCCACCTGTAGGTTTTTGCGGGCAATGTCGAGGTCGGTTTGGGAAGCTGAATGCTGGTGTTGCAGCTCCACGATGGCGCTGCTCTTGATCACGGCCAGCACCTGGCCCTTCGTGACTTTGTCGCCCAAGCCAACCCGCACTTCCTGCACCACTCCGCCCACCTGCGGATATACCAGCGCGCTGGTGTTGCTGTTGGTAGCGACGCGGCCGGAAAGCACCAAGGGTTTTTCAACAGGCGCTGTGGTTGCGGTATCGAGTAGCGCCACATCCTGAGCTGAAGGCGATTGTTGGGTATGCGCAGTTGGGTTTTCGGCCGTCTGTTTCGAACAACTTACCAAGCCTGCGCTAAGTGAAAGAGTAATAACGGAGGCAAAAGAAAGTATTCGGTTCATAGTCGTAGCGGTTTATCCACGCAATGCTACGGCCGGCATATTAGAGGGGCATTAGAGCCACATTAGAACCAGATTAGAATTAGATTGTAGTTATATAGTATATTGATTGTCAGATAATTGTGTATTGAGAATTTAGGACAAGCCACAGCGTATTACTACAGTTCTTTACCAGTAGAAACACCTGCGAAACTAAAAAATTACTTCCGCAACGGTGCCCTTGTGCAGCTGCGAATGGATGTGCAACTGCCCGCCGTGCAGTTCAATGATGCGGCGCGCCAGCGGCAAACCTACGCCGTGGCCTACCACGCCGCGCGCGTTGTCGGCCCGGAAGAACGGCTGGAAAATGTTGGGCAACGCCTTATCCGAAATGCCAATGCCGTGGTCCTTCACCCGGATCGTGACGTGGTTGTTCAGGAAGCTAAAGTTCACTTGCACAGGCTCTTGGTTCGAGTATTTCAGCGCATTGTCGAGCAGGTTGGTAAAGGCGCGGCCCAGCAGCTGCCGGTTGCCCGCAATTTCCATTTGGTCGGGGTTAGGCGGCAAACTGTCCATGGTGATCTGAACGCGGCGGCGCTGGTCGGGCGCAATGGCTTCGCGGGCTTCCCACAGCAGTTCATCCAGCCGGATCTCATCGCCGGTAGCCGCGCCCGCATTGGCCTGGTTGAGTTCCAACAGATTGTTGATGAGAGACTTGAGCGATTGTAATTCACCCAGCACTGAGCTTAGGGCTTCTCGGTACGCAGGGGCGTCGCGGTCGCGTGCCAACAAGACTTGAATCTCACCGATGGTCGCCGTGAGTGGTGTGCGCAGCTCGTGCGACGCGTTACTGACGAACGTGCGCTGGCCTTCGAAACTTTCCTCTAGGCGCTGGAGCATGCGGTTGAAAGTGCGGGCGAGGCGAGCTATCTCGTCGCGCTCGTGGCTAAGGCCTTCATCCACACGCAGATGCAGATCCTGGGCCGTAATGCGGTCTACTTGGTCGTTGACGGCGGCAATGGGGGCCAGCGCGCGGCCCGCAAAAATGCGTCCGGCCACGTAAATCACGATGAGGCTCCCCACGAAAATTGCGGCCAGAATGGTGGCCAAGTGCTCCAAACGGGCCAAACCCGCTTTATTTTCGGCGGCGGCCACAATGATGTATTCTCCTTGGTTGTCGGCGTAGAAAATGCCCACGGCCTGCCGCGCTCCGATGTCGAAATATACTTCCTTTTCCGCCACAATGCGGGCTAAGATTCTGTCGGAGAGTCGGATGCGTTCGTCTTCTTCGATAAAGCGTGGCCGCCGCTGCGCATCGTAAATCTGCAGGACTTCGCCCGTAAGGGTGCGCAGGTAGCGGCGCTGAAACTCCCGGAAGGCTTCGGCCCGCAGCTCGTCCTGCTCCAGAAACACGTAGCCCGTTACCTCCGCCCGGTCGCGCAGGCGTTGGTGAAATTCGGTGTGGGTGTAGTGCGCCTGCAGAATATAAACCACCGCAATGGCGCCAAAAAGAATGACACCTACCAAGCCCACAAAAAGCCACGTCAAGCGGTTGCGTATGGTCATAAAGTGTTCGCAATGAGATCGTTAGAAGTGATATTTATTGCAATCATGTGATAATCAACGGTTTGTGGATGTTGCTCGTTTGTTCTTCTATTCTTCTTCCCGCATGACGTACCCCATGCCTACAACAGTGTGAATCAGCTTTTTAGGGAAACTCTTGTCCACCTTGTTGCGCAGATAATTAACGTACACGTCGATGACGTTGGAGCCGGAGTCGAAGGCATCTTCCCAAGAGTTCTCGGCGATTTCGGCCCGGCTCAGTACGCGGCCCTTATGGCGCATAAACAGTTCGAGCAGGCCAAACTCGCGCGCCGTGAGCTTGATGGGTTGGCCGCCGCGCGTGACGGTTTTGGCGGCTGTATCGAGGGTGAGGTCGGCTAAGGTGAGCACTGCTCCTTTGGTTTCGCCGCCCCGGCGTCGGGTGAGGGCCCGTACGCGAGCCAGAAGCTCTTGAAAATCAAAGGGTTTTACTAAGTAATCGTCCGCGCCGCCGTCGAAGCCCTGCAACTTGTCGGTGGTCGTACCCAGGGCCGTAAGCATCAGAACCGGGATTTGCTGGTCCTGGGCTCGGATGGCGCGCAGGACGTCGAAACCGCTTATGTTGGGCAGAATCACGTCCAGAATAACTAGGTCGTACGTTCGTGATAACGCCAGTTGCCGGCCAAAGTGCCCGTCGTACGCTACTTCCACCTCAAAATTTTCTTCTTCGAGCCCGCGCCGAATAAAGGCCGACACTTTGGGCTCGTCTTCGACCAAAAGGATTTTCATGGGAAGTGTCTGGTTTTTAGTAAACTAGTTCTTTCGTACTCGGGCCGGTGTGTGCGGGGCAAAGATGCCTAATTGTGCGAGTTTAGGCTAGCCTGGGTATTTTGCCGTATGAAGCTCAACCGGAGCCAAGCTGCTCCGCTTTTTCCGTGTCAGTAATGCCAAAAACGCCCGTTCGCCGGCAACATATTGCTCAGCAGCTATACGCCCAAGCACCAACAGTAGCGGTCACCGCCGCCGGACTTTACGAGCAATATGCCAGCGAAGCCGGAGTGTGGCCGCCGCGGCCACGCCAGGAGTACAATGTGGGGCAGTCCATTCAGCACCTGTGCCGCCCGCTGGCCGATTCGGTGCTGATGGATAGCCAGTCACTATTAGAAGGCCATCTGGAACACGAACGCCATTTGCCGCCGGGTCCGTCGGTGGAGCGCGACGCCGAGCTGCGCGCGCAGCTCGGGGCTCTGAAGCAAGTGCTCAGCCAGCGTCTGCCCATTAATGATTACATCCTGACGGCCAGCTATTTAAATTCGGCTATCACGCACCTGACGGTGCCCGTATCGGCGCGGGCAGTAAGTCCTAAGCCGCTGGTCAATCCGCATTGGGAGCTGGCAGCCAAGTACCTGAATCTGCTGCTGGCCGGTAACCGCACCGACGCGCTTACGCTCATCCGGCAGGAAGCCAAGCGGGGTACGGATGTGCGCGATCTATACGTGAATGTTTTCCAGGAAACCCAGCGCAAAGTGGGTAACCTGTGGCACGAAGGCGCAATTTCGGTGGCGCAGGAGCATTATTGCACGGCCGCCACCGAGTTGGCAATGGCGCTGGTGCATCCTTATCTGATGAACAACCGCCCAACCCAGCGCCGGTTGTTGGCTACTACGCTCTCCGGCGACCTGCATAGCATGCCGGTGCGCATTGTGAGCGACTTTTTGGAAGGGGATGGCTGGGACGCGTATTTCTTGGGCGCCAGTACGCCCATCAACAGCATTTGGCCGGCCATGATAGCGCAACGTGCTGACTTGTTGGTGGTTGGCGCTTCAATGGGGCATCACGTAGTGGGCATTCGAGAACTCATTCAGGAAAAAGAGAAGTACCCCGAATGCGCCCGCATGAAGGTAATGGTTGGGGGAGCGCCGTTTAACGAAGACCCGGAGCTGTGGAAGGCCGTAGGCGCCGATGCCTATGCTGCCGATGCCCGCCAAGCGGTGGAAGTTGCCCGGGAGCTCTTCGTCAAGGCTCACTCGTCTTCGAAGTCAAGGCCCAATAGCTGATTAAGCGCTTGCTGCAACTCGCTGGCTGCGTGCATCTGCCCGGCCCGCCGGCTTATTTGTAGCCCTTTCCGATAAACCTTTTCGGCCTCTTCCGGATTCTCTAGTTGCTCGTGTAGCTTCCCGGCGTGGTAGTAAGTGCCTACGTAATCCGGATGCTCGTCCAGCAGTTTCTGGTAAAATTCCATCGCTTTTTCTGGCTCCGTAGCGCGGTATTCCGTGGCCAATGCATAGATCGTAAAGGCATCGTTTGGATCGTCGGCGTAGAAGGCAAGGAGTTGTTGCAGACGGCTGGGTGCGGTTTCCATAGGGTGGGAGTTTTCTGTATCTTCGCCCCCAAATTAGGGGCTTTCCCGTATTATCTGTCCAATTAAGCAGCCTAGATGAAGTTTCTTGTTTGCATCAGCAACGTCCCCGACACGACTACCAAAATCACCTTTACGCCCGATAACAAGGAGTTTAACAAGGCTGGAGTTCAGTTTGTAATTAACCCTTGGGACGAATATGCCCTCACCCGCGCCATCGAGCTGAAAGAGCAGCAGGGTGGCGGAACGGTTACGGTGCTCAACGTGGGCGAAGCCGACACGGAGCCCAACATCCGCAAAGCCTTGGCCATTGGCGCCGATGACGCTATTCGGGTAAATGCTTTCCCGAAGGATGCATTTTTTGTGGCAGAACAGATTGCAAACGTTGCAAAAGACGGTGGCTATGACGTCATCCTGATGGGCAAAGAAAGCATCGACTACAACGGCTTTCAGGTGCACGGCATGGTAGGCGAGATGCTGGGCATCCCGACCGTAGCGCCGGCCATGAAGCTGGATATGAACGGCACCATTGCTACGCTGGAGCGCGAAATTGAAGGTGGCAAAGAGATCGTGGAAGTGCAAACGCCTTTCGTGGCCTCGTGCCAGCAGCCGATGTGCGAGCCCCGCATTCCTAACATGCGCGGCATCATGACCGCCCGGACCAAGCCCCTGAAGGTGGTAGAAGCCGTAGGCGAACCCGCCCGCACCGAAGTAGCCGAATACGCCCTGCCGCCCAAAAAGCAAGGCGTAAAGCTCATCCCCGCTGAAAACGCCGGCGAGCTGATCAAGCTCCTGCGCAACGAAGCGAAAGTGATCTAATGAAATGTTATGTGTTGGATGTTAAGTCTCTGATTATCAGTTGCTTATATAGATTCGATGCGTGGCAGCTACCCTTTTAAATTCCAAAGAATGTCCGTTCTAGTAGTAGTTGAATGTGATAACGGCGAAGTAAAAAAATCTTCGCTGGAAGTGGCTTCTTACGGAAGCCAAGTGGCCCAAATGCTTGGCACAACCGCTACGGCGGTGGCAGTAGGAGAGGCTACCGAAGCCAACCTCGCGCATTTAGGCGAGCAAGGCATCAGCAAAGTATTATACGATGTTGAGCCCCGTTTGAAAGATTTTGTAAACGGTGCCTACACCAAGCTCATCGCAGCTGCGGCAGAGAAGGAGCAGGCACAGGTAATAGTGCTCGCTAACTCCAACATTGGTGCTTCGGTTGGCTCGCGCCTGTCGGTGCGGCTGAAGGCTAGCTTGGCCACCAACGTGGTAGAGCTGCCCAAGACCGATAGTGGCAAATTCACGGTAAAGCGCGGTGCGTACTCCGGCAAGGCGTTCGCCGACGTAGTGCTGTCCGGCGATCGTAAGATCATTGCCGTTAAGAAGAACTCGATCGAGGCCCTGCACAATGCCGGCCAAACGGCGCCGGTGGAATCGTTTTCGGCCCAGCTCAGCGACGCTGACTTCGCCGATGCTCCTAAGCAAGTGGTAATGCAGGATCAGGCCGGTGGCATCCTGTTGCCCGAAGCCGATAAAGTAGTATCCGGCGGACGCGGCATGAAAGGCCCCGAAAACTGGAACCTGATCGAGGATTTGGCCAAAGCTTTGGGCGCGGCTACTGCCTGCTCGAAGCCCGTTTCCGACGTCGATTGGCGCCCTCACCACGAGCACGTAGGCCAGACCGGCATTACGGTGTCGCCGAATCTGTACATTGCGTGCGGCATCTCGGGCGCAATTCAGCACTTGGCAGGTGTCAACTCGTCGAAAGTAATTGTCGTAATCAACAAAGACCCGGAAGCTCCTTTCTTTAAGGCAGCGGATTACGGCATTGTGGGCGACGTGTTCGACGTACTTCCGAAACTAACCCAAGCTGTTAAGGAATTAGGGTAGAAAGTAAGGCTTGAGGAGGTAGAAACCGGGTTTCGCCGGAAACTGACCCTAACCTGCCAAGTCTTTTTTTCTTCCGACCTGTTACGAACATAAAGCTTTGCTTTATTTGCACGTAATAAGGTCGCAACCCAATCCTAGAGACCCGAAGTCCCCAAGACCCTTGAAAAAAATCCAGCTCGAAATTCTTGGCCTTTCTTCCAGCCAGTCGCAATCCGGTTCGTTTGCCCTGATTTTGGGCGAAAAAACCGGCAACCGGCGCTTGCCTATCATTATTGGCATGTTTGAGGCGCAAAGCATTGCCATCCAAATCGAAAAGATCAACCCAAACCGTCCGCTCACCCACGATTTGTTTAAGTCGTTTGCCGAGCACGTGCACGTAGCTATTCTGGAGGTACTGATTTCGGATTTGAAAGAAGGCGTCTTCTATTCTAAAATCGTGTGCTCCGACGGGGCTACTACTTTCGAGCTGGATGCCCGGCCTTCCGACGCGATTGCCATTGGCCTGCGGTTTGGGGTCCCGATTTATACAGTGGAAAGCGTGCTGAGCGAAGCTGGTATCATCTTGAGTGATCTCGACGAGAACACCGATGAAGATGCCGACGACGATGAGGACGAGGACGACGATACCGACGGTGGTAGCTCGCCCGCGCCAACACCCCGCGAGCCCAGCGGCCAGGTTTCTCTGGATGAGCTGACCAAAATGTTGGCCCAGGCCCTCGAAAAAGAAGATTACGAGAAAGCCGCCAAGATTCGGGATGAATTGAATAAGCGTAACGGTTAAGTTCTTGCTGATCAAATAGTTAACAAAAAAAGCCTCTTTCCGTGGAAAGTGGCTTTTTTTGTTGTGCCGCCGTTTTTGTCAAAGCGCGTACCTTGCCAGCCAAACTACCAAGCGGCTCCGTATGCAAACCACCACGCCCAACCTAAGCTATCCCATCGGCCACCCAACTCTCCCAGTGCAGCCTCTGCCGGCAGAAGAACGGGTGATCCTCATCAAGCAGATTGCCGATTTGCCGGCCCAACTAACGGCAGCGGCGCGAAATGTAGGCGGCGAGCGGTTGCTGCTGCCGTACCGGCCGGGCGGCTGGACTGGCCGGCAGGTAATCCATCACCTAGCCGATTCGCACATTAACAGCTACACGCGCTTCCGGTTAGCTCTTACGGAAGACAGGCCCACGATATGCCCCTACGACGAAGCCGCTTGGGCCACCTTACCCGATGTAGATGCTACGCCCATCACCGTGTCGCTCGCGCTGCTGGAGGGCTTGCACACGCGCTGGACTAACCTGCTGTGGCACTTGACCGAGGAGCAATGGCAACGCCGGTTTTTCCACCCCGGCAGCCAGCGCGATTTTACGCTCGATCAGGCGCTGGCGCTGTATGCCTGGCATGGGCAGCATCATCTGGCCCACCTCAACTTGCTGCTGAAGCAAGGGGAGTAGGCTTTACCCTCATACACAACAGCCTCGCTATCAGATTGATAGCGAGGCTGTTGTGTATGAGGGTAAAGCAACTAAGATTGCTGCTCGACAATAATAGATTCGAAGCCACCGTGCGTTTCTTCGTCCACGCGCTTGGCAGCGCGCACGAGGCTGTTGGAGAAGATAAACTCTTTCAGCTCAGGGACTTGGGCATTAAGGATTTCTTCCTTAGTGCCGTCCCAGAGCTTTTGGCCTTTGTGCAGGAAAATGATGTGCTCACCAATTTCCACCACCGAGTTCATGTCGTGGGTGATGATGACGGTAGTGATGTTGTACTCGTGGGTGATCTCGTGAATCAGCTCGTCAATCTTGATGCTGGTAAGTGGATCGAGACCGGAGTTGGGTTCGTCGCAAAACAAGTAGGTACAGTTGGGCGCAATGGCGCGGGCAATGCCCACGCGCTTCTTCATGCCGCCGCTGATTTCAGAGGGCATTTTGTTGCCTGCGTTTTCCAGCCCTACACGCTTCAGGCAGAACTCAACGCGATCGCGGCGCTCCTCCTTGGTCATTTCGGGCGTTAGCATCTTGAGCGGAAATTCGGTGTTCTCGTACACCGTCATCGAGTCGAAAAGTGCCGAGCCCTGGAAGAGCATCCCGATCTTGCGGCGAATCTCCTGCTTGATCTGTACTTTGTTGTTGGTGAAGACTTTACCATCGTAGGTGATGCTGCCGATGTCGGGCTGCATCAGGCCAACAATGCATTGTAACAGCACACTTTTGCCGGTGCCCGAGCCCCCCAGCAGCAGGTTACACTTGCCGGTCTCGAAGGTGCAAGTGATTCCTTTCAGAATCTGGTTGCCGTCGAACGATTTCTGAACGTTATGAACTTCGATCATTTCTTTGTAATAGCTGAATGCTCGTGTTGACAAGTCATATCTATCTTATTGTCAATAGGTTATCAACAGAGTCATTTGACGATATGTTTTACAGCAACACCGCCGCCAGCACGTAGTCGGCCAGCAGAATGGCAATGATGGAATTGGTAACGGCACCCGTACTCGCGGCACCCACTTCCAAGGCGCCGCCTTCGGTGTAATATCCTTTAAAAGAGGAGATTGCCGAAACCAGAAAGGCAAAAACTACGGATTTGATAAGCGCGAAAGCGATGTTGTAAGGCACAAAATCGGTGCGAATGCCTTCGATGTATTCTTGCGCCGACATGGCGCCGGAAAGTGTACCTGCCAAGTAACCACCCACAATGGACAGCACCATCGCCAGAATCACGAGCAGCGGAAACATGAGCATGGCGGCCACAATGCGCGGCAGCACCAGGTAAGAGGCTGAGTTAATGCCCATTACCTCCAGGGCCGAAACCTGCTCCGTGATGCGCATCGTGCCCAGACCACCGGCGATGCTAGAACCTACTTTGCCGGCCAGCACGATGCTGGTGATAGTGGGCGCGAGCTCCAGAATCGTCATTTCGCGCACCATGAATCCGATAGTAGATTTTGGAATAAGCGGGTTGGTAAGGTTGTAGGCGATCTGCACACACGTCACGGCTCCGATAAAGGCACTGACGATGGCAACAATAAAAATCGAATCGATGCCGATGAGGATGGCCTCATCAAGGGTACGGTTCCAGAGCGTGGCAAAGCGCTCTTTTCGGGTAAGCATACTCTGCATGAAGAGCAGAAATTCGCCGAAGGTTTTGACCATAAAAAGCGAAACAGAAGGGGAAAAGCGAAAACTTGCGTTGTAAAGTACGGACGAGCCTACTGCCGAGGCGGCAGTTGGGTTTCCTTACGTAAAAACGGCTTGAAGAAGTAAAGGAATGCAAAAATTTATCGTAGTAACAGGCGGCACCAAGGGAATCGGGCGGGCTATTGTGGAGCGTTTTCTGCGTGCCGGCTTTGCCGTTGCCACTTGCGCCCGTTCGCAGAGCGACTTAGCTGCGCTTGCAACCGCTGTGCAACAGGAGTTTCCGGGCGCCGTGCTGCATACTTTCGCCGCCGATTTGAGCCGCCAAGAAGAAACTCAGCGCTTTGCCGACTTTGTGCGCGGCGTGGGCCTGCCGGTGGAAGTGCTGGTCAACAATGCCGGTTTATTTATTCCGGCACGCTTGCAGGACGAGCCCGCCGACGGATCGGCCCTGCGTGCTATGATCGACGTGAACCTCTACAGCGCCTACGACCTGACGCTGGCTCTGCTCCCGGCCATGATTGCCCGCCGCCAAGGCCATATTTTCAATATGTGTTCCATCGCCAGCATCATGGCGTACCCCAATGGCGGTTCGTACAGCATTGCCAAATTTGCCCTCTACGGCATGACCAAATCGCTGCGGGAAGAACTGAAACCGCATAATCTTCGCGTAACGGCCGTGTTGCCCGGCGCGACCCTTACGGCCAGCTGGGAAGGCGTAGACTTACCCGCCGAGCGTTTCATCAAGTCCGAAGACGTGGCGGAAGCCGTGTTCAGCGCGTATTCCTTATCGCCGCAGGCAGTGATAGAAGAATTAATCATTCGTCCGCAACTTGGTGATATATAGATAATTAAACAGGGGCAGCATTGCACATGACCAATCATACGTTGCTTATTCACTGCCCCGATCGCAAGGGTCTGATTTATGCCATTACCCAAGTCGTATTTCAGAATGGGTTGAACATCATCAGCAACGGCGAATTCGTCGATAAGGAAAACAACCATTTCTTTATGCGGGCGGAGGTTTCGGGGGATATCGACCGCGAAAAGGTACTGCGCGAATTGCACAGCGCGCTGCCTGAGAAGGTGTTTGTAGAGCTATTGCCCCACCAGAAAAAAAGCATCGTAATTCTGGTTACCAAGGAGCACCATTGCCTGGGCGACTTACTGCTGCGCGAGCAGTACAACGACCTGAACGCCACCATCCGGGCGGTGATTGGCAATTACACCACGCTTCAGCCGCTTACCGAAAAATTCGGTATTCCGTTCCATTACATCTCGCACGAGCACAAGACGCGCGAGGAGCACGACGCTCAGATCAGGGAAACCATAAACCAATACAACCCTGATTATCTGGTGCTTGCGAAATACATGCGCGTGCTGAGCCCGGATTTTGTGAAGCGGTTTTCAGGACGCATTATCAACATTCATCATTCGTTCCTGCCGGCTTTTATTGGGGCCAATCCCTATCGCCAGGCCTACGAGCGTGGGGTCAAGATCATTGGGGCGACTGCGCACTTCGTCAACAGCGATCTAGACGAAGGCCCCATCATTGCGCAGAATGTGATTCAGGTCAATCATACCCAAAATGCGCAGGATATGGCGCAGTCGGGCCGCGATGTAGAGAAGATTGTGCTTGCGCAAGCGCTGAAGCTGGTCTTGGCGGATAAGGTTTTTGTAAGCAATAATAAGACGATTATCTTCAATTAATACATAAGTTATTGATATACAATGTGTTATGTATTAGTCGCTTTTGGTACTTGTCCCGGTCCCTGAGATCTTGATGTCGGTGCTGGCGGCGCTGGTGTAGTAGAGCGTGCCGGTGCCGGCGTGGGTGCCTATGAGTTGACTGGTGGCCGTAATATGGGCGTCGCCGCTGCTTTGCTTGTTGAGCTGAATGTAACAGCGCTGAATCGGGAGGTTGTGCGCGTTGAGCGTGCCGCTGCCCCCCACGATGATATGTGCCTCTTCAGCCTGGCCCCGCAAAGCGAAGTCGCCCAACTCGTACATATCGAACCAGAGGTAGCGGCTGGTCACGTCCAGATCGTAGTCGCCGGAACCAACCAAGTGGCAGAAAAGCGTATCAGCGCGTAAGTTGCTGGCCGTGCGTATGTTGCCTTGGCCGTACAGAAACAGGTCGGTGAGCTTAAGGGTATGCAGCGTGACTTCGCGCGGTGTATTGTAGCGCCGCACCCAATTGCAGCGGCTGGTATTGTGAATAATTAGCTGATTGCCTTTGACTTGCAATTCGATGTCTTCCTGTAGGTTTTTGCCCGCCCTTACTTCGGCGTAGGTTTCGGTATCGGGTACCAGAATCACGTCCACGTTGTCGTACGCCACGATTTGGCGAAAAGGGGCGAGGGCGCGGCGTTCGGTTACGATGCGGCCAGTGCTTTTGAAACAATCGCCGGCGTGGTCTTTTTGGCAAGCGGAAAATAGCCCAGCCCCCGCTACCAGCAGCATCGTCACACGTAAAAGCCGCGGGGCGCCGTTAACTTGCGGCCAAATAGCAAACTGAGACATCGACTTCGCAATGGACCTGACCGGTAAGGTAATTATTCTGACGGGCGTCAGCAAAGGAATTGGACGGGCTACGGCCGAGGCATTGTTGGCCCGCGGCGCCGTGGTTGCCGGCTGGGGCCGCACTGCTCCCGACGACTTGCAACACGAGCGTTTTCAGTTTTTCGAGTGCGACGTACGCAGTGAAGTTGCTGTTAAAGAAGCATATACGAATACTGCGCGTGAACTGGGTGAGGAAATACATGCCCTGATTAACAATGCCGGCCTAGGAATCGCAGGACCTGTCGATGGCTTCTCATCGGATGATTGGCACCTGATGTTCGACACGAACGTGCACGGCATGTTCTATTGTACCAAAGCTGTGCTGCCCCAAATGCGCAAGCAACAGATCGGGCATATCGTCAACCTGTCGTCTATCGCCGGCACCACGGGCATCGAGAAAATGGCCGGCTATTGCGCCACGAAGTTTGCGGTGCGTGGCTTTTCGCAATCGCTGTTTAAGGAGGTGCGCAACGATGGCATCAAGGTTACGTGCCTGTATCCGGGGTCGGTCCAAACCAACTTCTTCGATGATATTCCCGGCACCGACGCTAACGAACACATGATGCAGCCCGAAGACATTGCGGCCACCATCGTTTATGCGCTGGAAACGCCGTTCAACTTTCACATTGTGGACATTGAAATGCGACCTTTGCAGCCGAAGAAATAGGCAGGTCCCACGGAGTGTTTCTATAAGGATAGCAAATGGTTGAAGTTCAACATCTTACCAAAACGTTCGGTGCGCAGGCAGCCGTAAATGACATCTCGTTTACGGTGGGCAAAGGCGAAATTCTCGGCTTTCTGGGTCCGAACGGCGCCGGCAAGTCCACGACGATGAAAATTGCGACGGGCTACTTGCCGCCGAGCGTGGGCACCGTGCGCGTAGCAGGCCACGACGTGCTACAGGAGCCCCTGGAAGTGCGGCGCAGCGTCGGCTATCTACCCGAACACAATCCGCTCTATCTGGATATGTATGTGCATGAATATCTGGAGTTTATAGGTTCAGTGCACGGCCTGAAGGGCAACTACCGCCGGCAACGTGTCGCCGAGATGGTGGAGCGCGTAGGCTTGGGCCGCGAGCAAAACAAGCAAATCGGAGCCCTGTCGAAGGGCTACCGCCAGCGGGTTGGGCTCGCGCAAGCCCTGATTCACGATCCCGGCGTCCTGATCTTGGATGAGCCAACCACCGGCCTCGACCCCAACCAGATCGGGGAAATTCGGAACCTTATTCGGGAGTTAGGCCGCGACAAAACCGTTATTTTCTCCACTCACATTTTGCCCGAAGTTGCCGCTTTGTGCAGCCGGGTGGTGATCATCAACCGTGGCCAGCTAGTTGCCGACAGCCCCGTTAGCGCGCTTTCGGCGGGGGCGGCGGGCGAAACCATCATTCGGGCCGAGTTTGAGCAACCCATTGACCAGCAATTACTTTTGGCACTGCCCGGCATTCTGGGTGTGGACGTAGAAAGTAGCAATACCTACCGCATCCGAGCTGCCGCCGGCACCGACCAGCGCGGCGCCATTTCGCGCTTGGCGGCCCAGCAAGACTGGATATTGTTGGGCTTACGGCAGGAAGAAAAATCGCTGGAACAGGTGTTCCAATCCTTAACCCAATAGGGGCGGAGCGCCGGATCTTGGCGTAGCAATATCATTCTATAATACCAACTACGACTGGCGCCTGCGGGGCGCATCTACCTCGTCTCTTCTAACCCGAACCGCCTTGTTTGCCATACTTCGCAAAGAATTTAACGCCTTCCTCAGCTCGCCGGTGGCCTATGTGGTCATCGGGGTGTTTCTGGTGGCGACGGGCCTGTTTGTGTGGGTATTCCCCGACAGCAGCGTGCTCAACTATGGATACGCCGATTTGGGCACCCTTTTCAACACGGCCCCCTGGATCTTTCTGTTTTTGATTCCGGCCATTACCATGCGCACGTTTGCGGAGGAAAAAAAGGCCGGCACCATCGAGTTGCTACTCACCCGCCCACTCACCGATGGGCAGATTATCGGAGGTAAGTATCTGGCTTGTTTACTGTTAGCTTTGCTGGCCCTGATTCCGACGCTGCTGTATTATTACTCAGTGTACCAGCTCGGCAACCCCGTTGGCAACATCGACTCGGCTGCTACGGTCGGCTCTTATGTAGGCTTGGTGCTGCTGGCGGCGGTATTTGCGGCCATTGGCATTTTCGCTTCGGCCATCACCCGCGACCAGATTATTGCCTTTCTGGTGGCCGTGGTGGGCTGCTTCCTAGTGTATTCCGGCTTCGATTCGTTGGCTTCGGTGTTTGAGGGCGGGCCCGCTTACTACATCAGCCAACTGGGCATTGCGGCCCACTACCGCGACATCAGCAAAGGCCTGATCGACTCGCGCGACCTCACGTATTTCTTCAGCCTCATCGCCGGCTTGCTGCTGGCCACGCGGCTTGTTTTGCAAAGCCGCAATTGGTAATGACGCCCGCCAACGACCTCACGCCATCCGGCGCCGCTGCGGCGCCCGTAGTAGCCTCCCGCAAACGCCGCGACCTGCTGCGTTTTGCCGCCCTCGTAGGCGCTCTGTTGCTGTTCAATTTTGTGGGCCAGCAGTTTTTCTTCCGCCTCGACCTGACGCAGGAAAAGCGCTACACCATGTCGCCGGCTACCAAGCAGCTGCTGCGCGATCTCAAATCGCCGGTGACCGTAACGGTGTACCTGGAGGGCGATTTTCCGCCCGCTTTCCGGCGTTTGCAACAATCTGTTAGAGAGACACTTAACGAATTTCAGGTGTACGGCGGTGCAAACCTGCATTATGTGTTCGTTGATCCTAGCGCAGCCAGCACCGAAAAGGCCCGCAACGACTATTACGCTACGCTGCTGAAAAAAGGCCTGCGCCCCACCAACCTAGCCGCTACCGAAAATGGCAAGCGCGTCGAGAAAATTATCTTTCCGTGGGCTACGATAGCCATGGGGGGGAAAGAAAAGCAGGTGCTGCTGCTGCGAGGCAACCAGGCTGCCCCATCCGACGTGCGCCTCAACCAAAGCATTGAAGGCCTGGAATACGAGCTGGCGAGCACCATTCGCAAGTTGGCTCCCGGTCGCCGCAAGCGCATTGGCGTTGTCGAAGGCCACGGCGAGCTGAACAACGCGCAAGCCGGCGACTTACTGGGCTCACTGCAAGAGTATTACGACGTGTACCGTGTGCATCTCGACAAAGTGCCCGACTTGCGTGCCCTCGACGCCGTGATCGTGGCCAAGCCAGAGAAGCCTTATTCGGAGGACGAAAAATTTAAGCTGGACCAGTTTGTGACCCAGGGCGGCAACGCGTTGTTTTTCGTGGATGCCATGCGCGTCAACCTGGATAGTGCGGCGCGCGGCGGCATGCTGTCGTTTCCGTATCAGCTTAATTTAGAGGATCTTCTGTTTAAGTACGGCGTGCGCGTCAACCCCAACTTGGTGCTCGACCTCAACTCCGGCGTTATTCCGCTGGTGACGGGCATGGTGGGCGACAAGCCCAATGTGGAGCCCATGCCGTGGCAATTTTATCCGCTCATCAACAAGTTCAGCGCCCACCCGATCACACGCAACCTCGATGCGGTGTACACCAAGTTTGTGTCTAGCATCGACACGGTGAAGGCGGTCGGTATTCGCAAGACGCCGTTGTTGTTTACTTCGCGCTATTCCCGCGTGCTGCCGTCGCCCGTCCCGATTAACCTCAACGACGCCCGCCTCGAACCCGATGCCAAGCTCTACAAGCAAAGCTTCGTGCCGGTGGGCTATCTCTTGGAAGGCCAGTTTAAGTCGCTGTACGCCAACCGCGCTAAGCCGGGGACGATGCAGTTTCAGCCCGCAACATCGCCCCAGGCACACCCAGGCAAAGTGCTGCTCATTGCCGACGGCGACTTTGTGCGCAGCGAAATCGACCCCAAAACCGGCAACCCGTACCGTCTCGGCTTCGACCGCTTAGCCAATACCGAATTTGCCAACCGCGAGCTGGTGCTCAACGCCGTAGACTACATGCTCGACGAAACCGGCCTGATTGCCGTGCGCGGCAAACAGATCACGCTGCGCCCCCTGGATAAAATCAAAATTACCGAGCAGCGCACCCGCTGGCAAACACTGAATCTGGTGGCGCCGCTGGTGTTGCTGGGGATATTTGGTGTGGTGAGGGCGTGGCGTCGGAAGCGGCGCTATGCTAATTTTAAATAAACATATTATTAGGTTGGAGACAACATCATTGACTACAAAAGATGATAAAATCAAAAACAGGTGGTTGGCTAATTCTGCTTCCTACCTTAATAGTCTCCTCCTGCGTTCCACAAGCTTTTGTGAAATCTGATTATAAGTCTCACCTAACAAAAGAAGAAAAGACAAGACTAGAGGCAGGAGAAGTTGTAGATAAAATACACATATCCTACTGGCGATTTAAGCCAAGCCAAATATACTGGACTGGCGCTCTGAGGGTAGAGAAGGACAGTTCAGGTAATTTTAAATATACTGAGCGAGGTATATGGAATTGTTACTACAAAAGTGGGATGCTTACTTGTACCACTGTTTTTGCTGATGATGGCAAGTCTTCTTATATGAGATATTATTACAAGAATGGAGATATCTATTTGATTTCTTACGATTCTATTAAAGTCATTAATGGGAATAAATTTTTCCAGTCAACTGGTGTAGAATTTAGGAACGGCAGTGACCATGATACACTTACTATTCGAAAATATGGATATTTTGAAAAGGACTGGAAAACTATACTTGACGAAAGAGTTGCCTTCGATGATAGTGGTAAGCGTAAATCAGTAACTAAGGTTAAGTAGTGGTAAAAGCACTGGCTTTGTGATACAGGTTTTGACACCGAAACTTGCGTCAGGAGATGATATGCACTGCTAGAAAACCCGCGCCGCGTTTCCTATCTTTGTCTCCTTACTTCCAACCCCTGCGAAACACCCTCTTTTATGAAGTTCATCGTCTCGTCTTCCGCCTTGCTCAAGCAACTCCAGAGCATCAACGGCGTGGTTACGAACAACCCCGTGGTGCCGATTCTGGAGAACTTTCTCTTCGAGATTGAAGAGGGCAAGCTGACGATTACGGCCTCCGACCTGGAGACGTCGATGATCACGGAGTTGCCCGTAGAAGCGCGTGAAACGGGCCGCATCGCTGCTCCCGCCCGCATTCTGCTCGACACGCTCAAGAACCTGCCCGACCAGCCCGTTACTTTTACGCTGGACGAGGAAACCTACACCATCGAAATCGCTTCGGCCAACGGGCGCTATAAGCTGGCCGGCGAAAACGCCACCGACTTCCCGCGCGTGCCGGTCGTGAAAGGTTCGACGCCGATCGAGATTCCGTCTTCGTCGCTGTCGCGGGCCATCAACAAAACGATCTTTGCCGTTAGCACCGACGAGCTGCGTCCCGCCATGACGGGTATCTTGGTGCAATTGGCTGACAACCAAGTTACTTTCGTGGCTACTGATGGCCACCGCCTGTTGCGCTACCGTCGTTCTGATGTAGGTGCCGGGCAAACGGCTAACCTCATCATTCCGCGCAAAGCCTTCAACCTGCTCAAGAGCGCGTTGCCCTCCGAGGCCACTACCGTGCGCGTCGAGTTCAACAACTCCAATGCGTTTTTCAGCTTCAACCAGATGCGCCTCGTGTGCCGCCTGATCGACGAGCGCTATCCGGACTACGAAAACGTAATTCCGGTTCAAAACCCTAATAAGCTGATTATCAGCCGTTTAGACTTTTTGAATTCCGTGAAGCGGATATCGATCTATTCGAACAAAACTACGCACCAAGTGCGGCTGCGTTTGGTAGGCTCGGAGCTGACGGTTTCGGCTGAAGATCTAGACTTCTCTAACGAGGCCAACGAAAAGCTGCCTTGCCAGTACGACGGCGAAGACATGGAAATCGGCTTCAACGCCCGCTTCCTGTCGGAAATGCTGTCAAACATTGATTCTGAGGAAATTACCTTGGAATTGAGCACGCCGAACCGCGCTGGCCTGCTCATGCCAACCACCGCCGACGACAACGAAAGCATCCTGATGCTCGTGATGCCGGTGATGCTCAACAACTACGTTTAATCCACTCAGTTAATGTCATCCTGACGCAGGAAGGACCTTATCACAGCAGAACGAGTCGTGTATAATCGATTAACATTCTGCTAGATGAGGTCCTTCCTGCGTCAGGATGACAGCCGACTTAAGAACACATTCATGAAAAAATCCGAAATCCGCTTCAGCATAGCCCTCGACGACCAGAAAGTGCCCGAAGCCATCAGCTGGCAGGCCACTGACGCGGGCCCTGATATTCACTTTGCCAAAGCCATCAACATTGCCCTCTGGGACCGCGACCAAAGCGGCACCATGAAAATCGACCTCTGGACCAAGGACATGCCCGTGGAGGAGATGAAGTATTTCTGCGTCGATACCATTGGCTCGATGGCCGAAAGTCTTCTCACAGCTACGAATGATACCGTAATGGCTCAGAAAATGCGTGACCTGTGCAAAGAGCTAATGGAGCACATCGAAGAAGAACAGAAAAAAGGCTAGCGCTCTAACTGGTTAACTTCTGCCTACACAGAAAAGGCCCCTGCATCTGATGCAGGGGCCTTTTCTGTGTAGGCAGAAGTTAAGTTTGGGTTAGCGACCGCGGTTGGCAGGTGCCGCTGGTGCCGATGTACGTGAAGGAGCCAGTACTGCGCCTTTGCTGTTGGCTGGCAGAGGGTTCTGTACGGAATTGACCATCAGGATATTAGACGAGCGAGCGGCAAAGTCCTTGTCGAACTTATAGTACGCCGTGCGCGAATCGTAGTAATTGCTGTATTGGTCGTTGCTCAGGACGGCACGCAACTCCTGGTCGCGCTCTTTGCACACACCTAAGCATTGCTCGTCCACCAATTTGGGATTGTCGGCGTGCTTTTGCTCAATGGCAGCCATTTTCGCCACCTTGTCTTGGTTGATGGCTTCGAGGCGAGAAGCCTGATAGCCGTTCAGACGCAGATCGCGCGCCATTTGCGTAGAAAGGCGCTTGGCCCGCGCCTGCACCTCGGGATTAAGGCGCGGCGAAGACTGCGTTTTGTCCCGGGGAGCTGCTGACATAGCTTGCTGTTGGGCTTGCGCGCCAAGCGCGGTAACCAGCAATAAAGCGGCGGTGGCAAGTTTCTTTCTCATCGGTATCATAGCGTTTAGTTTCCTGTTAATCAGTCACGGCCAACACGCTGCACAACACTAAGGAACGCGGCGCTTGTACCTAAACTAACGAAAAACTGTGCCAGTGAGTTTAAAAACCTTGAATGATTGGATGGGCCGGCTCTCCCAGTTCAGGGAAATAAGCCAACGCTTCTAAAATGCCAAGCCCCTTTCCCGCGGCTTATGGCGTAGCGAGAAAGGGGCTTGTTGCATCATCGGCGCTGCGACGGCAGCGGAAACTACCAGTTATTCTTCCACATCATCGATTCGACCGGCTTGTCGGTGCGCTCGTTGTATTTGGCGTTGGCTTTTCGGTTGTAAAACATATTGACGTCGCCCTGCACGGCGAAATAGATAAGCTGGCCGATAGGCATGCCGCTGTAGATCCTAACGGCTTGAGTAACAGAGATTTCTAATGTCCACGTGTTGCAAAAGCCCACGTCGCCTTTGCCCGCCGTAGCATGAATATCAATGCCCAGCCGGCCGACGCTTGACTTGCCTTCCAGAAAAGGAACCTGCGCGTGGCTTTCGGTATACTCTTCCGTTACGCCCAAGTAGAGCGTATTGGGCTGAAGCACAAAGCCTTCGGCAGGAATTTCAAACACGTCGATTTCATTATGGCGGCGCGCATCCAATACCGCGTCGCGATAGGTAGCGAGGTAGCGGCCAAGGTGAACGTCGTACGAATTGGTGCCGAGGCAGGCCGGATCAAACGGTTCAATAACAATATTGCCACGCTCGATTTCGGCGAGGATCTGCTGGTCGGTGAGGATCATGCGGTCTTACTTCAGGGATTATCAATCTTGTTGCTGCTGGGGCTGTTCTGTCACGCTTTCGGTGCTTTGCAGCCCTTCCTGCGGCATCCGTATTTATTCGTTTTCGTCGTCGTAGCGATCTTCGGGAAGAGCACCGGTTGGGCGGCGGGCGGGCCGAACGCCGGTTTGTTGCTGCTCCAGATCATCGGCCAAGCTGTCGATGCGCGCGCGCAAATCTGGCAAGACGCTGGTTATCAGATACAACAGCATTAGGCTTGAAGCACCGGCCACGACCAACGTCAGGTAATCGAGCCAGTCGTGAGCGGAAGGCGCATCGGAAGCGTGCAGTGCAGGAGCCGAGGCCGCCGAACCTGTTTCGGCCAGATTGCCTTCGGGGCGCGGTGCGGGGTCCTCAACGGGCGCTGCGGCCACCGACTCGGTGCCTCCGTCGGCAGGCGGCACAGCGGCGCCATCGTCGGCTACTTCCTCAGGAGCGGGGTCTTCGGAGGCGTTAAACTGCGCCGTCGCCTGTTTGATCACCCGTTGGAGCGAGCGAATGAGCGCCACACGTTCGTCGCGAGGCAGCACGCGAATGAAAAACTCAAAGTTTTTGTCGATCAGAATGGCGTTTAGCTGCTTCTGAAATTCGGCTAAATCGGTGCGGCCTTTGCCAAAGTGGCCTTTGAAGCGCTCGGCTATGTCGTTGTAATTCAGAAACAACCGCTTGAGCTCGGCATTGCCGGCGTAGTCATCGAACTGGCGGCGCTGCTCGTGGGTACGCAGTGTAACCGGAAACTTGCGGCGCGTGAACGACTTATCGTACACGGTTTCCATGGTCTGGAAATTAAGCTCGTCCACGGAACGGTCGAACAGGCGTTTGTTGGCGGCAGCCGGCGTTTCGGATTGGGCCCGCAACGCTGCAGGTACGGCGAGCCACAGCAGCAGAAACACCAGAGATAAGGGGCGAAGTCGGAGCATAGCGGCAAAGGCAGTTTAGCTACAAAGGTAACCGCTGTTGCTTGCCGTTTCAGCAGCGAATGCCGATAAATCAGCGTGAATTAGCGGGTAGCCAGAAAAACTACCCTGCAAATGGGAAAGCCCGATGTTATTCTTAACGAAAAAGCTTCGCCAACCTAATAGCTTGCCGTGGAGGCTGCTATTTGAGTTGGCGAAGCTTTAACTAGTTATTTTAACTCTTATTTTTATAACTAATTGTCATTCAAACGGTTATAAGCCATGCGCTTCGCGCATAGATTCGCGGCAGGCATTCAGATAGAGGTCCACCAGCTCATCGGTGATGGCTGTAGATACAAATAGGGCTTCAAACTGAGCAGGGGCTAAGTAAATGCCGCGATGCAGCATGGCCCGGAAATAACGGCCAAAGGCTTCTAAATCAGCGGTCTTGGCACTCTCAAGGTCCGTTACTGGCTCGGACGTAAAGAATACGCTGAACATGGAGCCAACCTGATTGACGGTATAGTTCAGGCCCAGTTCCTGCGTAATCTGCCGTGTGCCGTCCACGATGCGCATGGTAATGCGGTTGAGCTCGTCGTAGAGTTCCGGGTGCTGTTGCAGATACGTTAGTTGGGCAATACCAGCCGCCGTGGCAATGGGGTTGCCGGACAGCGTACCAGCTTGGTAAACTTTGCCCGCGGGGGCCACGCAATCCATGATCTCGCGGCGGCCTCCGTAGGCACCTACTGGCATGCCGCCCCCGATGATTTTGCCCAGCGTGGTCATGTCGGGCGTGATGCCGTACAGCTCCTGCGCGCCGCCGCGGGCCAACCGGAACCCCGTCATTACTTCGTCGAATATCAGGACGATGCCATGCTGCGTGCACAAGCTGCGTAAGCCTTGCAAATAGCCTTCTACGGGTGCCACCAAACCCATATTGCCCACTACCGGCTCCAAGATGAGGGCGGCAACCTGGCCTTCGTTGACTTCAATGGCTTTGCGAGCGGCCTCGAGGTCGTTGTACGGAACCGTAATCGTGTCGCGGGCCACGCCTTCCGTAACGCCGGGCGAATCGGGGGTGCCCAGCGTGAGGGCGCCGCTGCCCGCCGCAATCAGGAAGGAATCGCCGTGGCCGTGGTAGCAGCCTTCAAACTTGATGATTTTGTCGCGGCCGGTGTAGCCCCGCGCCACCCGAATGGCCGACATGGTGGCTTCCGTACCCGAATTGACCAGCCGCACCTTTTCAATGCTGGGCACCATTTGCTTGATCAATTCTGCCATTTCCACTTCGCGCTGGGTAGGTGCTCCGAAGGATAATGACCCCGGAATAGCCTGCTGCACAGCCGCTAACACGACCTCAGGCGCATGCCCCAGAATCATAGGGCCCCAAGAATTGATGAAGTCAACGTACTGATTGCCATCGACATCGGTAAGCCATGCGCCTTTGGCCGACTGCATGAACACAGGGTGACCGCCTACGGCCCGAAAAGCCCGCACCGGCGAGTTGACCCCGCCCGGAATGTGGTCTTTGGCACGCGTGAACAAGGCGTCGCTGGTAGCGAGGGTGAGTTCAGGAGAAGGGGAAACGGGAGTTGACATAGAAACGGATTTGAAGAACAAGCAAGAAAGCTTCAGCTCGGAAATGTAAACCGGTGGCGCGGGTATAACCTACCGCAGGCCGACGGGGTTCAGTACCTCGATTTCTAGGTGCTCGAGTTTAGTGATGGGCACGTACTGGTTGTCATGCGCCCCGTTGGGGTATCCGATGCCTTGAAACACAGACCCCGAAACGGGCCCCGAAGCCGCCAGATTTTGCTGGAAAGCCGGCCCGAACTGGTGCAGCTGGGAGCCGAAGTAGTAGAGCAGCTCGAAGCCGATGTTGGCAAAAACGGAAGGCGGTAGATTCTGCCGCTGTATGTAGAGCTGCCGGAAGCGCCGCACGCCGAAAGCCGTCTTGTCGAGGTGGTGAGGATCGATGAAATAGACGTCGCGGGCGTCGAGCTGGCCCAGGCTAATGCGCGGGTTTTCCAGCCACGAAGCGTAGGTAATCAACGGAATGCGAGCTCCTTGGGCTTGCAGCAGGCCCATCACATACGGCCCGGCTTTCCGGTTATCCGAAGCAACAACCAAATGCCCAACCGTTTTCAAATCGATGCCCGAAAAAGCTGTATTAAGTGCTTCCTCAGCGTCGGAATCGACCATGCGCAACACTTGTACTTTGCCGCCTAAAGCCTCATAAGCAGCTTTATAAGCTTGTCCGAACGCCGTTTCGTTCTTGGTATCTTCGTAGATAACGACAGCCGTGCGGCCCGTGAAATGCGAAAACGCAAACTGCGCGGCCTGGCGGGCTTGGGTGGTATTGCTGGGTTCAAACAAGTAGTGCCACTCGTTGTCGAGCACCAACTCTCCGTCCTGAGATAAAGGGTTGACACACAGGATCTGACGCTCGCGGGCATAGCGCGCCAGAATCTTACTGCCCGATTTGTAAACCGGTCCGATAATCATGTCCATGCCGGCCAGTTCGGGCAGCGCCAGTACCTGCTTGAGCTGGAGGGTATCGGCGCCGGTATCGTAGGCAAACAGCTGTACAGGGTGGTTCTCACGTTGAAGCGAGTCCTGCGCAATGCGCATTCCGGCATACAAATCCGACACAAACTGGTTCTTGCGGATTTTCTCCCAGCTCGGATCGTTAAACTCGAAAGGCAGCAGCACGGCTACGTTGTAGCTGCCTTTCTTGACGGCCCGCGGCCGTGGCGTGTAGCGGTTGCGGTCGAGGCTGAATTGGGTGATGAGCTGATCGAGGGTGCTTTTGTCGGCGTCGGTATACCAGCCATCGCTGACGAGCTTGTTGGCGTAGGCGCGGCCCACAGCGGCATCTTGCGGGTATTTGCGCAACAAGTTCTGAAACAAGGGTTTGTCTTTGATGCGGGGCAGGTAAGTTGCCTTCATGTTCTCCCGCTCGGCGTCGAGCTGGCCCGCCGGAATTTGGTTGAGCACGGTCAAAGCGTTGTCCGGCTCGGCTTGCTCGAAGGAAACCTGCGCCTGCAGAAAAAATGCATCCGGCATACCGGGCCACGACGGATACTCGGTGCGCAGCAAATTGAGCATTTGCTCGGCATCGGCCCACTTTTTGGCGCGGGTAGCTGCCACGGCGTAGAGATAAGCCGATTCTGGGGCCTTGGCAAACTTGGCAGCCGGGGCTGTAAGCGGCTCCAATTCCTGCATCGCGAGGTCGTAGCGAGCTTGGTTAATCAGCGTTTTACCGTTCTGATACCGCACCGACTGATCGCTGGAACCCAAGTTAGCGGGCAGGGGCGGCTGGGGTTTCGCCGCTGGAGCCGCAGCTTTGGCAGCACCAGTCGGCGAAGGATCAGCGGTGACGGAAGTCGTTGACTTATTGGTGATTGCAGAGGTGTTGGCAGGCACACTCGTTTTGGCAGGTGCGGGGCTTGTCTTGGCCGGAACACTGGTTTTTGGCGACGCCGTGCCCGTAGGCGCGGTAGTGGTTTTGGTCCCTGAGGTTGTGCCAGGCTTGGCGGCGGCTCCAGGCTTCACGATGGGGGTAGTGGTCTTCGGCGGGGTGGCCGTGCGCGGTGGGGGCGTAGTGGCCGGGCGAGTAGTTGGTTGCTGAGCTTGGGCAGTAAAGGGGGCCGCCAACAAGACACAGAAAAACCGCAGAGCGAAGAGATGCCTCATGCGAGGAGCCAGAGTTAGAAACAAGAAATAAACGCAGTCGCGACAGAAATTTTCCGTAGTAGCAAAGGTACGCAGGAACGGCGGGGAAGGTAATTTTTGGCGCCGCAAAGAGCCTTTAACAAGGACTATTTTACCTTAACTGTGCAAAAACAAAGCAACCCTATGGCCCCAGCTTGTCAGCCGCCATTGCTACCGCCAAGTAACGCTATGCCTTAATATCCAATATCTTAGCAAAAGAAGGCAAAAGACCTTCTTCAGCTTTCCACACGGATTTCTCGTAGTAGGGTAGCTGAAATGCATAAGTTGCCGCACTGGTTTTGTTGTTGCTACTTGGTTCACCAGAGTTTAGATAATGGATTTTACACCTCCTGCCCACGCCCTGCGCCAACGGCTTAGTCTCCTGTTCATTTTGGGGGCATCCCTCACTTTAAGCGTGGTGCTGATTACGCTTCGGGTGTTC
Organism: Hymenobacter sp. BT491; assembly: GCF_014349165.1. Classification (NCBI taxonomy): domain Bacteria; kingdom Pseudomonadati; phylum Bacteroidota; class Cytophagia; order Cytophagales; family Hymenobacteraceae; genus Hymenobacter; species Hymenobacter sp. BT491. The sequence continues at coordinate 1,335,352 of NZ_JACSJJ010000001.1, forward strand.
ATGACGCACCAACTCACCTTTATTTTTCTGTTGTGGAATCTGTTTCTGGCGCTCATCCCGTTTGGCATGAGCACCATGCTGGGCACAGCGGCCGGGCCGTTGCGCGCCCGGGTGTTGCTGCCAGTCGGAGCGGTATGGATGCTGTTTTTTCCGAATGCACCGTACATTCTCACCGACCTTTTTCACCTCGAGCCCCGCGTTGGCGTGCCGTATTGGTATGACCTGGCCCTAATCCTGAGTTGCGCCTGGAACGGACTGATGCTTGCGTACGCTTCGCTGCTGGATATGCAGGCCTTGGTACAACGTAGGTTGGGCGTGGCAGCCAGTTGGCTGTTTGCCACAATCGCGCTGATGCTCAGTAGCTTTGGCGTGTATTTGGGCCGCTACATGCGTTTCAATAGCTGGGATGTGATCACTAACCCACTGGAGCTTTTCTACGACATCCTCAACCGGGTCCTGCACCCATTTGCGCACCGCGGCACTTGGGGCGTCACGTTACTCTTTGGCGTTTTTCTGCTGCTAGGGTACATGACGGTGCGGCAGCTCGGCCGAGTAGACAGTACCGCCTCAACTGATTGATTATATGATTGTTATGTAATGGATCTAATTTATAAATATCTGATTTTTAGGTATTTATAGAATACGCGTCCAATATCCCAAACAGCATCTTGCGGCTTTCTGCCAGCTTATAAACTTCATCCCGAATCTGCTGCTCAGTTTGCACAAAGGGTGCAGGTATCAGCTCGTGGGCATCGTGCGTAAGCATCTGATCGATAATGATTTCCGTCAATTCCGGATGAAATTGTACGCCGACTATCTTTGTGCCGTAAGCAAATGCCTGGTTTTCACAGGCTTGCGAAGAAGCCAGAACGGTTGCGCCGGCCGGTAATGAGAAGGTTTCGCCGTGCCAGTGCATCACTGTGGAAGCCAAAGAAACATGGCGGAATAAGGGGTGCTGCGCAGCCTCGGGAGCAAACTGAACCGGCAGGAAGCCAATTTCCGGCTCCGCATTAGCATACACGCGGCCACCTAGGGCTTCGGCCAAGAGCTGTGCTCCGAGGCAAATCCCTAACACGCGCTTCCCCAACTCAATTGCCGTCCGTAGAAGCGCTTTTTCAGCTCGGAGCCACGGGAAAACCGCTTCGTCGTGCACACTCATTGCCCCGCCCAACACGATGAGCAAATCAAACTGAGCAGGGTCAGGAAAACTTGGTTCGGACTCGAACAAGCGGGTAACCGTAAGCTCACATCCGTGTTGCTCGGCCCATTCGAGGATGCTGCCGGGCGTCTCAAAAGAAATATGCTGGAGGCAATGAATCCGCATTACTGTCTGCAAAAGAAATCAGAAGAGTGCCCTAATGACGGCACATTAAAGACTACTAAGCTCTTGCAAAAAAGGCCGCTGACGTAAAGCCAGTAGCCTTTTTTATTTGCCAAACGCGCGCTATTCCCATTCAATGGTAGCCGGCGGCTTCGACGAAATATCGTACACCACGCGGTTGATGCCGCGCACTTGGTTGATGATTTTGTTCGACACGTCGGCCAGAAAGTCGTAGGGCAGGTGGGCCCAGTCGGCGGTCATGCCATCGACGCTGGTTACGGCGCGCAACGCCACCACTTGCTCATACGTGCGCTCGTCGCCCATCACGCCTACGCTCTGGATCGGCAGCAGCATCACACCCGCCTGCCACACTTGGTCGTAAAGGCCGGTCTGGCGCAACGAATCGATGAAAATGGCGTCGGCGCGCTGGAGCAGATCTACTTTCTGCGGCGTGATGTCGCCGAGAATGCGAATGGCCAACCCCGGACCGGGAAAAGGATGTCGGTGCAGGATGTTGTGCGGAAGTCCCAGCGTATCACCCACTTGCCGCACTTCATCTTTGAACAAAGCCCGCAGGGGCTCCACAATTTTGAGATTCATGCGGTCGGGGAGGCCACCTACGTTGTGATGGCTCTTGATGGTCACGGCCGGCCCTTTCACCGACACCGACTCGATCACGTCGGGGTAGATGGTGCCTTGGGCCAGCCACTTTGCACCTTCTACTTTATGTGCCTCACGGTCAAAGACTTCGATAAAGGTGCGGCCAATGGCTTTGCGCTTCTGCTCGGGATCGGAGAGGCCTGTCAGGGCCGAGTAGAATTCCTGCGAAGCATTCACGCCCTGTACGTTGAGACCCAGGCCTTTATACGCGTGCAAGACGCCCTCGTACTCGTCTTTACGCAGCAGGCCGTTGTCGACAAAAATACCATAAAGCCGATCGCCGATGGCGCGGTGCAGCAACAACGCCGCCACCGACGAATCGACGCCCCCCGAAAGGCCCAAAATGACTTTTTCATCGGGGCCGATGGTGTGTTGGAGCGCCAGCACCATGCTGTCCACAAAGTGTTCCGGAGTCCAGCTTTGGTCGCAGCTGCAGATATCCACCACGAAATTGCGCATCAACGTTTTGCCTTCGCTCGAGTGCGTTACTTCGGGGTGAAACTGGATTCCGTAAGTAGGCTGCCCCTCAAGGTGATAGGCGGCTACGTCGACCTCGGGCGTGCTAGCGATGATTTCAAACCCGGCCGGCAGCACCTTAATGGTATCGCCGTGCGACATCCAAACCTGCGAATCGAGGCTCAGGTCACGCACCAACGCATTGCTGCGGTCGAGGTGGCTAAGCCGGGCACGCCCGTACTCGCGAATGGTGGCTGGCAACACCTCGCCCCCGGCTTGGTGAGCCAGCAATTGCGCGCCGTAGCAAATGCCCAGAACCGGTACTCGGCCCAAATAGCGGCTGAGATCGGGATTTGGGGCTTCGGGGTCGCGTACGGAGCACGGCGAGCCCGAAAGCACCACGCCCCGGATATCCTCAGTGAGGTCCGGGGCGTGTGTATATGGATGAATCTCGCAGTAGACGTTCAGCTCGCGAATGCGTCGGGCAATGAGCTGCGTGTACTGGGAGCCAAAATCGAGAATCAGAATTTGTTGCGGCATGGGCAAAGGTAGGCAGGGGAGATGAGCAGGCAAAACGACGAGGGGTTCAAAGGAGGGGAGCTCGCTTGCCGACGCATTTCAAAGCCAAATATGTTTTCTTAAAATCAGTCAATTTATAAGTGCTATTAAGTCACATTTACTCTGAATAATTCTATAATCCTATAGCTCAACCATCGCGGCAAATGAAAGAAGGGCCATTGTATCGCAATTGTTATATGTTTTGCGGAAAATCTTACGGTCACATTGGGTTAAGCAGTAGCCTTTTTCAGCGCTTAGAAGAGTAAGAATTTAGATCAGCAATTACTCCTGTCTACTTATGCCCATGCGCTACCTACTCCGCTCCCTCGCCGTTCTCGCTTCGTTGTTTCTTACTTCGGTGGCCGTGGCACAATCTGGAAATACCGAGCCGCAATTGGCTGTTGTGCCCGTAACGGCGCCTGCATCCATTAATGAGCAAAGGCCTGATAAAGAAACGGTTAGTACTGCCCCTGATTTTGCAAACACGGCATCTGCCGAGCCTGCCTCCGCTATTGTTGAGAAATCAAAGCTCGACGCAGTGGCACACATGAAGCCTGTGCTTATAACAGGACGGGTCACGAACGAACAGAATCTACCAATGGCCGGCGTGACGGTGAGCCTGAAGGGCTCGGCTGCCCTCACCATTACCGACGCTGAAGGGAAGTACACGCTGCAAGCCCCAGCCGGTACCAACGCCATATTATATAGCTACGGAGGGTATCAGGACAAAGAGCTGTTTGCCAGTAACTTCCTGCCAGTGGTAGTAAGTTTGATGCCGACATCAACGACCAAGGAGAAAAATCGCGGCAAGCGTGATCGGTAAGCAGGGCTTGGTGCTGGTGAGGTCAGTTAGTCCGCACCGATTTATTTTGGCCTGACGTACAGGCTAAGATTTTGTAAGTAGTTAGCTAGGTGGGTATTGCAGCCTCGATGGATGACAGAAACCGCAATCCGGCGCTCAGAAACCAAAAAAACTTGTGCGTTCTTACAATCCCTACGTATATTTGTCCCGGCGAATCAGTACGACCAGCTCCTGCTGAACTCCCCCAGGACCGGAAGGTAGCAAGGGTAGGTGGTTGAGCGGTGCGATATTGGTTCGCTTTTTTTTGCCCTTACCTCAACAAGTGTTGTTAAAGCACTTGTTGAGTTAGCTTCTGGCAAGGTCCAGAAACATATCTATCGAAACCCCGTGGCCTTTTCGCCACGGGGTTTTTGTTTGTCCTGTCAGAAATGGATATTTTGCTTGTTGATATAAGTGCATGAACACCAAATAGTTATATTAAACATTGTAAGAAATGCGTGAAATTCTGGCGAAGGGTATTCTGCTGCTTAATTTGGCTACAGGCGTGTATAATTAGCTACTATTGTGTTGTTTACTCCTAAAATTTACTTTCCGAATCAACGTCGCTGCTCCTATGCCTGTTTCTTGCCAACGTGTGCTGATTCCTTTGTTTGGTTTGGGGTTGTTGGCCGGCTGCCAGCGCCAGCCCACCGCTGAAACCGTCAGCACCACAAACCCTGCTGTTGCTGTCGCAACGCCGGCTATTGAAGTGTCGTCAGCGGATCTCGAGGGCTACCTCAAAGCCGTATCCTCCGACGAGTTTCAGGGCCGTAAGCCGTTCACGGCGGGCGAAGAAAAGGTAACCACTTATCTGGCTGATGAATTCAAGAAGCTCGGCCTCCAGCCTGGCCCCAATGGCAGCTACTTTCAGGATGTGCCTATGGTGGAAATCACGGCCACGCCTGCTCCAACCATTCAGATTAAGGGCAAAGGCAAAAGCCTGACGCTGAATTACAAAACCGATTATGTTGCGTTTACGCAGCAAGAGAAGCCGGTGGTGGCGGTGCAAAATTCGCCCCTGGTGTTTGCTGGCTACGGGGTGGTGGCGCCCGAGTACGGCTGGGACGACTACGCCGGGCGGGACGTGCGGGGCAAAACCGTGGTCGTGCTGGTCAACGACCCGGGCAACGCGGGCGCGGACTCGACCGTGTTCAAGGGCCATGCCATGACCTACTACGGCCGCTGGACCTACAAGTACGAGGAGGCCGCCCGCCACGGCGCCGCCGGCCTGCTCATCGTCCACGACACCAAGCCCGCCGCCTATCCCTGGTCGGTGGTGCAAAGTGGTGCGTTAGGCGCCAAACTACGGCCCCAAACGCCGGACAAAGGCGCCAGCAAGTGTGCCCTGGAAGGCTGGGTCACGCTGGACGCGGCCAAGCGCCTGTTTGCCGCCGCCGGCCAGAACTACGACGAAGCCTACGCCGCCGCCAATACAAAAGGCTTCAAAGCCCGTCCGCTGGGGTTGACGCTGAGCACCAGCATTCAAAATAAGTTGAATCGTCGGGTTTCCAAAAACGTACTGGCCGTGCTGCCAGGCGCAACTCGCCCCGGAGAATACATCATCTATTCGGCCCACTGGGATCACTTTGGTATTGGCAAAGCCATCAACGGAGACTCCATTTACAACGGTGCCGTTGATGACGGAACGGGGCTGGCAGCGCTTCTGAGTATTGCCAAAGCCTTCACTCAAACTCCCACCAAACCCGGCCGCACCATTGTGTTTCTGGCCGTGACCGGCGAAGAGCAGGGTTTGCTGGGCTCGGCCTATTACGCAGCGCACCCGCTCTACCCGCTGGCCAAAACCGTGGCCGACCTGAACATGGACATGCTCTGGCCATACGGGCCGATGAAGGACTTGACGGTGATCGGGTATGGACAATCGGAGTTGGAAGAGTATGCCCGCGACGCTGCCAAAGCCCAGGATCGTTACATTTTGCCTGATCAGAACCCCGAAACCGGCATGTTTTACCGTTCCGATCACTTCAGCTTCGCCCACGTGGGTGTGCCTTCGCTGTATGCCAGCGGTGGTTTCGAAAGCCGCGAAAAAGGCAAAGACTACGTCGCGCAGTTGCGGCAGAATTACACAGCCCAGCAGTATCATAAGCCTCAGGATCAGTATGATCCACAATGGGACTTGCGCGGAATTACGCAGGATGCTCAACTCTATTTCATGGTGGGCCAGCGCTTGGCCAGCGAAACTACATTCCCAAAATGGCGCGCCACTTCCGAATTTAAGGGCGCTCGCGACAAGAGCCTACAGGAATAAAACAAGCGTGAGCTCGCTTTTACGAAGCAGCCGAAAAGGAAACGCTTCGGCAGCGTATCTGCTTTAGTGCCCCAAAACGGTTAGCTTTGAGCATTCTTTTTTAACCTTCTGCTGCATGAAATTTTTCATCGATACCGCCAATCTCAAAGACATTCAGGAAGCCGTAGAACTTGGCGTACTGGATGGCGTCACTACCAACCCTTCGCTGATGGCCAAAGAAGGCATCAAGGGCATGGACAACATCATGGCTCACTATAAGCAGATCTGCGAAATGGTGGACGGAGATGTGTCGGCGGAAGTGATCGCCGTAGATTTTGACGAAATGGTGCGGGAAGGGGAGATGTTTGCCGATTTGCACCCCAACATCGTGGTAAAAGTGCCCATGACGCGCGACGGCGTAAAAGCCATCAAGCACTTCTCCGAAAAAGGCATCAAAACCAACTGCACGCTGATTTTCACGGCTGGGCAGGCATTGTTGGCGGCGAAGGCGGGCGCCACCTATGTATCGCCGTTTGTAGGGCGCCTTGATGATATCGGGCACGACGGGTTGCAGCTGATCCAGCAGATCGTGGATATTTTCAGCAACTACGGGTATCCTACGCAAGTGCTGGCGGCTTCCGTGCGCCACGTGCCACACCTGATCCAGTGCGCTGAGCTGGGTGCCGATGTGGTAACCTGTCCGCTCAACGTGATTACGGGCCTGCTCAACCACCCGCTCACCGACAAAGGCCTGGCCCAGTTTCTGGCTGACCACAAGAAAGTCAACGGGTAACCGTTTCAAATAACAAGGCTGGAGTATGGTTTGGTAAGTACCTGTGCTGCGTATTTCTCAAATTATACTCCGCTATTTCTTCCCAGCAGTGTACATCATCAAGGTAAAAGGCAAGGCCAAGATTCCGGACTATATCCAGCTGCGCGACGAAGCATTTGTGCTCATCGCGTATTTCCGCGCCGACCGTCCGCTGAAGGATCTGCACCGTTACGGTCTGGAAGGCAAGGAAACCGAGCTGGCCGGCGTTATTGAAGGCCTGGAATTTGGCAAACTACAGAAGCTGGAAATTTGATATTGGGTGCCTGCAAGGCTGAGATTTCCACCTCCCCGAAGCCGCGTTGCCCGTTTCCCTAATACCCGAATCGCATGTCAGTTATTGAGCTGCACGACGCCTATATCATGCAGGACGTGAACACGGTGCTGCAAAAAGTCTCGTTTGAGCTTGAAAAAGGTGAATTTGCTTACCTCGTGGGGCGCACAGGCTCAGGCAAAAGCTCGCTCCTGAAAACGCTCTACGCCGACTTGCCATTGGGCGCTGGTGTGGGTACGGTAGTCGGGTATCCGTTGCAGAAGCTGAGCTTGGGCAAGGTGCCTTTTCTGCGTCGGAAGCTGGGCATTATTTTCCAAGACTTCCAATTGCTTTTCGACCGCACCGTGGCCGAAAACCTCACGTTTGTGCTCCGAGCCACGGGTTGGAGCGGCAAAGCAAAAATTCAACAGCGCATTTCTGAGGTGCTGATGCGCGTAGGATTGGCCAACTCGGCGGCCAAAATGCCTCACCAGCTTTCCGGCGGTGAGCAGCAACGCGTTGTCATTGCGCGAGCGCTGCTCAACGAACCGCTGCTGCTGCTGGCCGACGAGCCAACCGGCAACCTCGACCCCGACGTAGCCGACAGCATCATGCGCCTGTTCGTAGAGATCAACAACTCCGGTACGGCCGTCTTGATGGCTACACACAACTATCAGATTATCAAGCAGTACCCAAAGCGGGTGCTGAAGTGCGAAAACGGTCAGCTGCTCGATTCTGCGCGGGCTTCTGTGGTGCTACCCGAGTAGTCAGGGGTTGCTGCAATGGATATTGCGCCCGGACTTTCCATCCTGATTCCGGTGTACAACCGCGACGTGACGGGGCTGGTGCGCGCTTTGCTGGCTCAAGCGCCGGCTTGGGACGGCCCCGTCGAGATTATTTGTCTAGATGATGCATCGGAAGTCGCGTTTGCGGCGCTCAATCGCGGGCTGGCTTCCCTAGCAGCGGTGCGCTACGAGGAGCTACCGGAAAACGTAGGCCGAGCCATCATTCGCAACCGTTTGGCGGCGGCGGCACACCATCCGTGGCTGTTATTGCTTGATAACGACAGCGTATTGCCCGACGCCGATTTTCTGTCCCGCTACGCGCACAACCGCGATCGGGCGCCCGTGCTGGTGGGCGGCACGATTTATCCGGCGGCGCCGCCAACCGATCCGGCGTTGCGGTTGCGGTGGCTCTACGGCCGGCTGCGGGAAGCGCGCCCAGCGGCTCTGCGTCAACGTAATTCGCATAACCAGCTGACCCTGAATAATATGCTGATACAGGCAGATGTCTTTCGGCGCTTTGGACTCGATGAGCAGCTAACTGACTATGGGCACGAAGACACTAAATTTGGTTGGCTTTTGCGCGCAGCGGGTGTGGCCGTTCACCACCTCGACAACCCCGTGCTCCACGACGGCTTGGAGAGCGCGTCGATCTTTCTGCAAAAGACCCACGATGCCGTGCGCAATCTCGCGCGCCTGTATTTGACGGAAGGGCTCGGTCGCGAAACCAAGCTCCTGCGCACGGCCCTTCGCCTGCGCCGTTTGGGACTAAGCGAAGCAGTACGGGCGGCATTTCGGTTGCGTTACCAGCAAGTACAGCTCAATCTGCTCTCCGGCAAGCCCAATTTGCGCCAACTCGACGCCCTAAAGCTGTATTGGCTGTTGGAGGAGTTGTCGGTAAGTGTTTGATTATTAAAGAGATATAAAAAAATCACAAAAGGCCGGACACGTCCGGCCTTTTGTGATTGAATGCAAGTTGCAGCTAGTTCTTATCAGGATTCTTGTCAGTGTTTTTGACTTCCGCCTTTACGTCTTTGTAAGCGCCTTTCACGGCACTGCCTACCTTTTTGCCTACGTTCTCGGCGCCTTTAACTACACCTTTGCCGGCGTTAGTGGCGTCGGCGCCCACGTTTTTAGCGCTCTGCCCAACTTCCACGCCACCGCCTTTGGCGGCTGCTTCTTCTTTATGGCCGGTTGCTAGGTCAGCGCCCTGCGACACGCGCGATTCAGCTTTGTCAAACGATTTGAAGGCGGCGTATTTGAGCTTTTCTTTCGAGATTTCCAGTTTATCAGAGCCGCTGACGTCCTTTTTGATCTCATCGTATTTTGCGTCCATGGCCCGCCACTCAGCGTTGATGTTGCGCCAGTCGGCGATCTCGTAGCGGTCCTCGTTGGCCTTAATCATCTTCACAAAGTTCTCGTAGGTGCTACGCGCATTAGCCGCAGTCATGCTGGCCGCCGGGTTGCTGAGCTTGTAGTATTTGCCCGTTTCAGTTGGCACGTCGTCACTGCCGCTGGTCTTGGTAGTAGTTGTGGTGGTAGTAGTTTTGACTGTGCTGGGTCGGTTACGCCATGCCACGTCGCGCTTGTCGTAGGCGGTGGTGTAGCGGGTGCGCAACTGCTCGATTTCCTGGCGGCGGTTGTTGTCGTATTGGTCAGCGTATTTGTCAACGGCAGCCACTTTCGAGTCAAATTCCGACTTCATCTGGGTGGTTTCGTTGTTGTAAGCCTCTTCCGTTTCGTCGCCCACGCTATCGGCTTTTGTTTCCGCGTTCGACACGAAGGTTTTGAAATCGTTATAGGCTTTATCGCTTTCTTGCGAGGTCTCTTTTTTCTGGTTTGGCGTACATCCCAGTTGGGTAACAGTCAAGCCGACTACTGCCAGCAGCGCTGTTAACGCATTGATAGTTAGGATCTTTTTAAGCATCGCAACAAGGGTTTAATTTCATAAACGAAATATCCGCTTGCGAATATTTTTCTCTAACTAACGACGCCAAGCAAGCGCAGGTTGCGGAGCAGGTAGCGTTAGCGGCGCTTCCAGCAGGCCGTATAACTTTGAAGCATATCCGTAGCCGTCTTTACTTTGTCTGTCCCCGCCACACCCATCCAACTGCTCGATCTTGCGGCTCAGCACGCCGCTATTCAGCCAGAACTTGATGCGGCCTTAAGCAAAGTGATGCGCGCAGCAGCGTTCATTCAAGGTGCTGACGTTGAACAATTTGCCGAAGAACTGAGCCGGTATCTCGGTGGCCCGCATGTGATTCCGTGCGGCAACGGTACCGATGCCCTGCAATTGGCACTGATGAGTCTCCGTCTTACGCCGGGCGCCGAAGTCATTGTGCCAGCTTTTACGTATGTGGCTACTATTGAGACAGTTGCAATACTAGGCTTGCGGCCGGTGGTAGTCGATGTGCGGCCCGATACGTTTGGCCTCGACCCGGTGGCGGTGGCTGCGGCTCTCACGCCGCGTACGGGTGCGGTCATCGTTGCGCACCTGTTTGGGCAATGCGCTGATGTAGAGAGGTTGTTGCAAATAACTCATAATCAAGGTATTGTATTAATAGAAGACAACGCGCAATCCCTTGGCGCGACCTACACCTTTGCCGATGGCAGGCAAATGCAGGCCGGCACGGTGGGCGCGGTGGGTACGACGTCATTTTTCCCTTCCAAAAACCTTGGTGCCTTCGGCGACGGTGGCGCGCTTTTCACCCGCGACCCCGACCGTGCCACGTACCTACGCCAACTCGCCAACCACGGCCAGACCCGCAAATACTACCACGAGCACATCGGCCTCAACTCCCGTCTCGATACACTGCAAGCCGCCCTGCTGCGCGTAAAGCTCCGATACTTAGCCACTTGGACGGCCGCCCGGCAGCGCATCGCGGCCCACTATGATGCTGCGCTTGCTGATGTTGCCGACCTGCATACACCTGCCCGCGACCCCCGCAGCACGCATGTTTTTCACCAATACACTCTCACCCTTGAAAATGAGCAGCGCCGCAACCAACTCCGGCAGCATTTGCTCTCGCAAGGTGTACCCAGCGCTATCTATTACCCGTTGCCCGTGCACTTGCAGCCCGCTTATCATTATTTGAACTACAAAGCCGGCCAATTCCCAGTGGCCGAACAGTTGTCCCGTACGGTGTTGTCTCTGCCCATGCATCCTATGTTGACGAACGATCAGGTGGAGTATATTGTGGATGTAATACGCCGCTTTTAAGTGCCTATTGTTTGGAAATCAAAGCATTACATCAAGCCGAGAGTAATAAGCTTATGCCGCCGATCCGCTTCGTCATCTGTGGGGTAGGACACATTGGCCGTCGGCATGCTGCTTTGGTTTCTCGCCACGAACGGGCACAACTGGTAGGTATTGTCGACGTGCGCGCAGAACTACGACCAGAATTGGAAGCAGAATTTGGGGTGCCGTTTTTCAATTCTTTAGACGCCTTTTTTGCTTCCGAGATAGCCGCGGATGTCTTGACCGTGGCAACTCCCAATAACCTGCACGCACCCCAAGCCATTGCGGGGTTGCACCACGGCTTGCACGTCGTTGTTGAAAAGCCGATTGCTCTTCAATATATTGATGCTGAGGATATTGTGCATACAGCGCAGCAAACAGGCCGGTTGGTGTTTGGGGTAATGCAAAACCGGTACTCGCCCCCGGCCGCTTGGCTCAAGCAAGTCTACGACGAAGGCCGACTCGGCCAGATTTATCTCATCCAGATCAATTGCTTTTGGAACCGTGATGCGCGTTATTATCGTCCTGGCGGCTGGCGCGGCACCCAGGCCCAGGACGGCGGCACACTCTTCACGCAGTTCAGCCACTTCATCGATTTGTTGTACTGGGTTTTTGGCGACGTTACCAACCTACAGGCCCGCTTCCGAGACTTCAACCATCAGGGAATCACGGAGTTTGAAGACAGCGGCCTCGTTACTTTCGACTTGGTGCGTGGAGGTTCTGGCACGCTTCACTACAGCACCGCGGTGTGGGACCGCAACCTCGAAAGCTCCATCACGGTGATTGCCGAGCACGGCAGCCTCAAAATTGGGGGGCAGTACCTGGACCAAGTCGAATATTGCCACCTGCGCGACTACACGTTACCTGCGTTGCCCCCCACCAATCCGGCGAACGACTACGGGGCGTACCAAGGGAGCGCTGCCAACCATGTGCAAGTAATTGATAATGTGATAGATGTGATTCAGCATGACGCCGCTGTTACAACCAATGCGCAGGAAGGCGCGAAAGTGGTAGAGATCATTGAGCGGATATATCGGTTGCGGTAGTTTGGGCGAGTTCGGTGCTTTGGGCGGAAGTCGTGCCGAGGGGAAAGAATGGATCGGCCCCTGAATCTTTTAGCCAGAATAGATGTAAAGAATTGAGCCTGTAGGTTTTATTCTGCGTATCTATATACTATGACTTCCTACGAACAGCTAGCTTATGCGGAGCTGCGGACGTGGCAAGCACAGATGCAGCGACCGCCCTCATACCTCAACCGCTTCACGCGGCGAGTACAAATGCGCCTTAATGCCTGGCTGCCTGAGCGTTTGCACGAGGCCATCACGGTCACCATCAAGCAGATGGTGCGCGGCGTGCTGTACGGCTCTTCGTACCTCACGCGCCGGCCCACTGCCGATGCCTCGCTGGAAGAGCGTGAAAAGTCGGTTCGCTGCCGCGTGCGATCCTACCGCAACACGGCCTCGGCCGAAGGAGCCGTTACGGGCGCGGGCGGCTTCCTGCTGGGGCTGGCCGATTTTCCGTTGCTGTTAGGCCTCAAAATCAAGCTGTTATTTGATGTGGCGTCGCTGTACGGATACGATGTGCGCGACTACACCGAACGCTTGTACCTGCTGCATGTGTTTCAGCTGGCCTTTTCGAGCCAGCACACCCGCAACGAAGTGTACCACCGCGTAGTCAATTGGGAAGAGTATCGCCACCAGCTGCCCAAAGATGTGCAAGCTTTTGACTGGCGCACTTTCCAGCAAGAGTATCGCGACTACATCGATCTGGCAAAGATGGCCCAGCTGATGCCCTTCATTGGGGCAGCAGTAGGAGCAGTGGCTAATTACCGCCTGATCGAGCAGCTTGGCGAAACCGCCATGAACTGCTTCCGCATGCGGCGCTTTCTCGAGTCGGATGCTGCTGTACCCGCCGAAAGAGCCGCCTGACAGATCGCATTTGGTAATGCAAAGTTGCGGCACGTACCTTTGCAGCATCAATTCTTTCCCCATCAAAGGATTGTTTTTATATCGAGGCGTGGAGAGACAGGCTCTATGAAACGCCGGCAACCCTCGGACCATCCGAAACGGTGCCAAGTCCTGACCATATAAAAACAACAATGCCGTGGCTTTTTCCAATAACCTTTCTGCCCCGTTCCTGTTGTGTGCGCGTACGGCTGCTGGCTCCGTTCTGATAACGGCTGATCGTGCCTGTTGCAGCTTCGCATTTGGTTGTTGTTGCTGATTGTTTTTCGGTACTGCCGCAGCTTGTGGCCCCTAACGGAGTCAGAACTTATACTTATATATAAACCATTGAATATCAATAGTTTATATATAAATCAGTAAAGTAATTCTGGTATAGCCAAGCTGCGTAGTCCACAGCCCCTTTTTCCCGTTTCTATCGTGATAACCCGGCAGCAAGCCGGCCGGTGGCCCGCCTTGTCCGAACCGTATTGTATGTTAAAAAAATCATTGGAACTTCTGCGGCAGGAAGCTGCCGAAACCGGCTCTCATACTCTCAAACGCAGCTTAGGTGGCCTCAACCTGATTGCCATCGGCATCGGGGTAATCATTGGGGCGGGGCTTTTTTCGCTCACCGGCATTGCAGCCGCCAACCACTCCGGACCGGCCGTCACGCTGTCGTTTGTGGTGGCGGCCATTGGCTGCGCCTTTTCGGCTTTGTGCTATGCCGAGTTTGCCTCTATGGTGCCCGTGGCGGGTTCTGCTTATACCTACGCGTATGCCACTCTGGGTGAGCTATTTGCCTGGATCATCGGCTGGGATTTGGTGCTCGAATACTCTGTGGGTGCCGCGACTGTGGCCATCAGCTGGTCGCAATACTTGGTGCGCTTTCTGGCCAAATACGACCTTCACATGCCGGCGCAGCTCGTGCTTTCGCCCTTCGAAAAAGTTACGCTGGCCGACGGCTCGGTGGTGTCGGGTTTTATCAACTTGCCCGCCATCCTGATCGTGCTCTTCATCACGGCCATCATCATTCGTGGTACGCAAGGCTCGGCCGTTTACAACGGCATTGTGGTGGCCCTGAAGCTCTCCGTGGTGGCCGTGTTTATCGTGCTGGGCTGGCAGTACATCAACCCAGCCAACTACCATCCTTATATTCCGGCCAACACGGGCCACTTTGGCGAGTTTGGTTGGAGCGGAATTCTGCGCGGTGCCGGGGTGGTGTTTTTCGTGTTCATTGGCTTCGACATCGTGGCTACCATGGCGCAGGAAACGAAGAATCCGCAGCGCAACATGCCCATCGGCATCATCGGCTCGCTGGTGATCTGCACGATTTTGTTTGTGCTGTTTGGGCACGTCATGACGGGTCTGGCCAATTACACGGAGTTCAAAAACAGCGCGGCGCCGGTGGCCATTGCCATCGAGAAGACGCCTTATGCCTGGCTCAGCCAAGCCATCATCATCGCCATTCTGATTGGGTATACCTCCGTGATTCTGGTCGATTTGCTGGGCCAGTCGCGGGTGTTTTTTACCATGTCGCGCGATGGGCTGCTGCCCGGCGTTTTCTCCCAGATTCATCCGCGCTTCCAGACGCCGCACAAGTCCAATCTGCTGCTGGGCGTGTTTATTAGCCTGTTTGCCGGGCTGGTGCCCATCAGCGTCGTCGGCGAAATGACGAGCATCGGCACGTTGCTGGCCTTTGTGATGGTGTGCATTGGCATCCTGATTTTGCGCAAGCGCGAACCCAACACGCTGCGCCCGTTCCGCACGCCGTGGGTACCGCTGGTGCCGATCTTGGGCATCCTAACCTGCTTGGTGATGATGCTGTCATTGCCCGCCGACACTTGGATTCGTCTGTTTGTGTGGCTGGCCATCGGATTAGCGATCTACTTCGGCTATGGCAAGAAAAACAGCAAGCTGCGGCAAGGCATTCAGGCTGAAGCGCAACCCGCCCCGCAAGAGGTAATTAGTTGATATGAACTTACTTATAACAAAAGAGCCGGCGCATTGCGTCGGCTTTTTTGTTGTGCGTAAGTCAGGAGTAAATACCAATTCCGCCGCTTGGCGCTGTGGCTGCTGTACTATTTTGGGGTATATAACAGCTTGGCAATCAGGCCAGTCCAGCCGGTTTGGTGGCTGGCACCTAGGCCTTTGCCGTTGTCGCCGTGGAAGTACTCGTGGAACAGGAGGTAGTCGCGGAAGTGCGGGTCCTTTTGCAGCAGCTTGTACTTGCCAAACGCGGGTCGTTGGCCTTTTTTATTGCGAACAAACAGCTTGGTCAGGCGTTCGGAGAGGGCCGCGGCGATTTCTTTAAGGGTGCTGAACTGCCCCGAGCCCGTCGGATATTCTACTTCGAAAGTATCGCCGTAGTAAAAATGAAAACGCTGTAACGACTCGATTATCAAGTAGTTAATTGGGAACCAGATGGGACCACGCCAGTTGGAGTTGCCGCCAAACAAATCCGAAACCGACTCGCCGGGGTCGTAGCGCACCGAGAAATCCATCTCGGGGGTTTCGTACACGTACGGATGCTCGAGGTGGTAGCGCGAGAGGGCGCGCACGCCGTATTCGGAGAGAAATTCGGACTCGTCGAGCATGCGGTGAAGGAGCTTTTTCATGCGGTGCCCGCGGAGCAGGGAAAGCAAGTGCCGCTCGCCCTTGCCCGGTTCCTGCCACCGCGACACTAACTCGGCCAAATGAGGCCGGTTGTCCAGAAACCACTTCAGTCGGTACTGAAATTCGGGCATGGCCGCCAGCATTTCGTCGTCGAGCACCTCCACCGCAAACAGCGGAATCAGACCTACGATAGAGCGTACTTTCAAGTGAATGCGCTCATCGTCAGGCGTATGCAGCACGTCGTAAAAGAATTCGTCTTCCTCATCCCACAGGTTGTAGGCTTCATCGCCCACCTTGGTCATGGCCTCGGCGATGTAGAGAAAGTGCTCGAAAAACTTGCTGGCCATGTCCTGATAAACTGGGTTGGTTTTGGCCAGCTCCAGCGCAATACGCATCAGGTTAAGGGCGTACATCGCCACCCAACTCGTGCCGTCGGCTTGCTCGATGTAACCACCGGTCGGCAGGGGCGCGCTGCGGTCGAATACGCCGATGTTGTCAAGGCCCAAGAATCCGCCCTCGAAAATGTTGCGGTTATCCTTGTCTTTGCGATTGACCCACCACGTAAAATTGAGCAGCAGCCGATGGAAAACGGCTTCTAGAAAGGCAATGTCGCCTTGGCCGTTGTTCTGCTTCTGGTCCATCTGGTAGACGCGCCACGTAGCCCAGGCGTGTACTGGCGGGTTTACGTCGGCTAGGTGCCACTCATAGGCCGGCAACTGGCCGTTGGGGTGCATGTACCAGTCGCGCGTGAGCAGAAGGAGTTGCTTTTTGGCAAACTCGGGGTCGAGCATGGCCAACGGAATGCAGTGAAAGGCCAGATCCCAGGCGGCGTACCACGGGTATTCCCACTTATCCGGCATCGAGATGATGTCGGCGTTGCGCAGGTGGCGCCAGTTGCTGTTGCGGCCCTTCTGGCGCTGCGGCGGCGGCGTGAGCACAGCCGGGTCTCCATCGATCCACTGGGCTACATCGTAATAATAATACTGCTTGCTCCAGAGCATTCCAGCAAATGCCTGACGCTGAATGCGTTGCAAGTCAGGTGTGGCCAGCGATTCTTCGAAGTGCCTATAGAATTCATCGGCTTCCTGCTGCCGCGCCGCAAATACCTCTTCGAAGCCCGCAAAAGGTTGCTCCAGGTCGGTGTTGTTGCTCAGCCGCAGGCACACCGTCTGGCTCGTGCCGCCCTCGATAGTAAAAGAGTAGTGGGCCGCCGCCTTGGTGCCGCGCTCCAACGGGTTGATGGCCGCGATATCATGGTTGAGGATGTAATCGTTGATGCCATCTTTGAAAAAAAGCCGCTCTGGCGGCAGGTTGTAGAGGCGCGGGCCGTTGGTATCATTGTCGCAGAAGAGCAGCTCGGGGTCTTGGGCGCAGTACAGCTTGTAGGAGCCCAATAGCTCGTGCTCGGTCTGCAACGTGCTGGTGCCGCCAATGCTTATTTTGGGGCGTGCAATGCCAAAATCCCAGGCCCAGGTATTCCGGAACCACAGCTGCGGCACAATGTGCAGCGGTGCCGCTTCCACGCCGCGGTTGTGGGCCGTCACCCGAATCAGGATATCGTCGGGGCCGGCTTTGGCGTACTCAATAAACACGTCGAAGTAGCGGCCTTTATCGAAGATGCCAGTGTCAAGTATCTCGTATTCAGGTTGTTCGCGAGTGCGTTGCTTGCTTTCCTGCACTAGCTGCACGTACGGAAACTCCTGCTGCGGATACTTGTACAGCATCTTCATATAGGAGTGCGTGGGCGTGTTGTCGAGGTAGTAATAACACTCTTTCACGTCCTCGCCGTGGTTGCCCTGACCGTTGGTGAGGCCAAATAGGCGCTCCTTCAGAATGCCATCGACTCCGTTCCAAAGGCCCACCGAAAAGCACAGCAACTGCTCGTCGTCGCTGATGCCGCCAATGCCTTCTTCGCCCCAGCGATACGCTTTGCTGCGGGCCATGTCGTGCGTAATGTATTCCCAGGCATTGCCGTTGGCGCTGTAGTCTTCTCGAACGGTGCCCCATTGCCGATCGGTAAGGTAAGGGCCAAATTTTTGCCAGTTGGCCGTTTGGGCTTTGTTTTCAGCCAAACGATGTTGTTCCTGCGTCATGGAAGTAAATAGGTGCCCATTGAGGTGAAAAAAGGCAGCTCGTTGGCTGCCGGGCACATCACCCGTTGCCGATAAAGCCCGGGAAAAGTGTCATGCCGCCATCCACGAAAAGTGTGATGCCGTGCACGTAGTCCGATGCGTCGGAGGCGAGCCACACCGCGACTTCGCCCACGTCGTGGGGCTCGCCGATGCGGCCGTAAGGAATGAGTTTGAGTAATTGTTCGGCGGCCTCCGGCGTATCCCAGGCCTCCTTGTTGATGGGCGTTTTGATGGCGCCCGGCCCGATGGTATTTACCCTGATTTTGTGCTGCGCCAGCTCCTGGGCCATGGTTTTCATGAGCAGCATCACGCCGCCTTTGGAGGCCGCATAATTGGCGTGGCCAGCCCACGGAATTACTTCGTGCACCGAGCTCATGCAAATGATTTTGCCAGCCGCTTTGGATACTTCGGGCTGCACGCCGCGCCGGATAAACTCCTTAGCGGCTTCGCGGGCGCAGAGAAACTGGCCGGTTAGGTTCACGTCAATCACCTTTTGCCACTGCTCCAGCGTCATCTCCGTGAAAGGAGCATCTTGCTGAACGCCAGAGTTATTAATCAGAATGTGTAGGGTGCCGAACCGGTCAAGAATCTGGCCAAACATCTTCAGCACGTCGGCTTCCTTGCTTACGTCGGCTTGCAGGGCAAGGGCTTGGCCGCCAGCCGCTTCAATTTCTTTGACCACTACATCGGCGCCTTCCGCATCGTGCACATAGTTGACGATTACTGTCGCGCCGGCTTCGGCCAGCGACTTGGCCACGCCCGTGCCGATGCCCGAACTAGCGCCGGTTACGAGCGCAATTTGTTTGTCCAGATGGGGTGTAGTAAGAGTAGAGTCGGCCATAGATCAGGTGAATTGGATAAACAACAGCACGGCGAGTATAGGAATTCTACGTCTCCGATGCAGCGGCAATTGGCAAAGGGCCTTTCCCGGTCCCTTGTTCGCTCAAGCCAGCGATACGTTACGTTTGGAAACCAGTTGCGTTGCGCAAAACTGAACAGGAAAACTTATTGTTATTTATGTAATATATTGATAATCAAGTTATTATGAATTTGAAAAACATGTAGCTCTGTGAGGGTTATGCAGTAAGTGCAGCAACCTTGCGTATGCCAGATAACCCTAAATATGCGCGAGCGAGGACTGTAGGCTGCAATCTTATTTGCCTCATTATAGAATATGACTTATTGATAAGCACATGACTATATCTGGTAATATCCCGTTGTACTAGGATTAAAATTCGATTAACATAAAAAATAATAAAAAATGTTATATACATTTGGGGTACGTTCCCGCAAGTTCCAGTAGCAGTGTTGATGAGTGTCGTTGTTGCTGACTGTTACTAGAGAGTTTCCCACCCGGTTAGCTTCTTACATTAACGCGAATGGGTATGAATACAGAATACTCTATCCTGGTTAACAGCACGGATAGCTACGATGATTGTTGGGGTCCGTTTTTCACGTTGTTTAAAGCGTATTGGCCTGATTGTCAGCAGAAAATATACCTAAATACCGAGCATAAAGACTTTGCTTTTCCCGGGTTGGATATCCGGCCAACGCAGGCCAGCCTGCGCACAGGACAAGCGGAGCTGACCTGGAGCGAATGCTTTCTGAACGCCTTCGACACGATTGAAAGCGATTACGTGTTGTATCTGCAAGAAGACTACTTCCTGAAGGGATTTGCTCAACCGGCGAAGATTCAGGAATTGGTTAACCTGATGCAGGCGCACGACATCACGTATGTAGGCCTGTCCGATCCGGGTAACCTAGGCCCGTTCACCCCGTCGTTCCACCCTGATTTGTGGACCGTAGGCCAGAAAGATGCCTACCGCATTAGTTTACAGGCCTCTCTGTTCAACAAAGAGAAGATGCGGCGCTACGTGCGCAAGCACGAAAACCCTTGGCAGTTCGAGTACTTCGGCAACAAGCGGGCGCACCGCGTCAAAGATTCCTTCTACACGCTCAACCGCGACCTGTATCCGCACAACGATTTGTTTCCCTACGACGCGACGGGCATCGTCAGCAAGCAGTGGGATAAGAAAGTGGTGCTGGAGCTGTTTGAGAAGCACCACATCGACATCGACTACGCCCAACGCGGCTTTTTTACGCCCACCACGCAAAAGCCCAAGCGCAAGCCCATTACCGTTGAGAACGTGCTTTCCCGGCTTAAGTCTCTTATTTAGAGGCGCTTGTCTTTCTGATAAAAGCCAGCAGGTCGTGGCGCAACGGAGTGGCTAGCAAAAGGCCCGCATACAGCGCCGTAAGCAAACCGGAGCGCAAGAGCATCGTCACAAAGATGGAGTGGATCAAGGGCAGGCTCCAAGCTGCCAACCCCGCAAGAGCGGCCGCACCCAATATCATAACTATCTGATAGTCAAACGGTTGCATGCGGTAGCTTTGCCACACAAACCACGTGCGCGCCACATTGATGCTGACCAAAGCAAGCAGTGCGGCCAAGGCGGCCCCTTGCAGCCCCAATGGCGGAATCAGCAGCAGGTTGAGCACCACCGTAGCTACGGCCAGGGAGATGTTGAAAATCAGATCGTAACGGTACCGCGGCGACGTCACCACGATCAGGCCATTGACGCCCGTAATGCTGTCGAACAGCCGCCCGGCCAGCAGCAAAAGTACCGCCGTAGTGCCGGCCGCGTACTCGGGGCGCTTAATGAGCGAATAAATAAAATCGAGGTTGAGGCCAATCCCCAGCGCCAGCCAGCAACCCGCGACCGTAAGCAGGCGCGTGGTACGCCGGTAAAAATCGGCCATGCGGGTGAGGTCTTGCTGCTTCCAATAATCGGCCAGTAGGGGGAAAGCGATTTTGCCCAACGCCCGCGCCGGAATCACCAGCGCCGTGCTAATGTTCATGGCGATGGCATAGATCCCGGCATCGGCAAAGCTGCTTTTCGAACCCAGCATCAGCGAATCGACTGACATGATGATGGTACCCGAGATGTTGGATAGCAGTGCAAACGCTCCAAAATTGACCAATTCCCGCACCGGCCGCACCCGCAGCACAGCCCGCGTCGGCCGTAGGTGTAGCTCTCCAATGGCGGCCAAGTAGGCCGTCAACACCAACGTTATCAAGCTATTGACGCCGATATACGCCAGCACAAACTCGTGAAACGTGAGGTAGCCTTTGCCAAACAGAAAGGCCACCACCGCGATCAGGATACGCAGCAGCACTTCCTGCAAAAAGGAAGAGAAAGCCGTGTGGTAGAGGCCTTTGAGGTACGCGTCCTGCAACGAATACAGCAGCGTAAATAGCGCCAGCACCGCGCCCCACAGATAGTAAGGGCCCAGCAAATCGGCGTCGTGGGCGTATAGCTGCAGCACCAGCGGGCGCCCCAGCAGGTACAGCACCGTGATGACGGCAAACCCGAGCAGCGGCAGCCCAAGCAGCAGCGGCAAAAACCCGTGGTGGCGGTTTTGGGCGTCGCGGAAATACGGAAAGAACCGAATGCCCATGCTGGCAAAGCCAAACGCCGACAATTGCGCGTAAATCGTGGCAATAGACGCCAGCACCGTGGTCAGGCCCATCTGCCTGGGTTCCAGGAAGCTAGGCAGCAGCAGCGTCGTATTGACGAAGCCCAGTCCCAGTCCGAAATACGAAATAACGGTGTTGCGCAGCCCTTGCCGCTGAACGATGCCCAATTCAGTTATGCCTTATCAGTGTGAATCGCCGGTTACCCGCCGATTTTGCGCCGCCAGAATTTCAGAGCCCGTCAGAAATGCGGTGTTGCGGCTGCGAAGGTACTTCATGATGGCGTGGAACTGCCGCGGCCCGGTCAGTTCGTTGGCCGGGTCGAAGTTTTCGTTGTGCCACAGCAGGGTAAAGATGCCCCCAAACCTCTCGATTTCCTGTAGCATCGGCGTGAGCGCCGGCAGAATTTCAGTGGGCTGGAGCTGAAGGTACTTTGGGTGGTGCAACGTGGCATCCATCACGTTAAGCGGAATCTCGAGAAAGTTGTGCGCTCTACCGTGCTCAAAATCAAAGGGATAGAAGGGAAGGCAGTAGGAATGGCGAAAACCGAAATGCTCGGCAAACCCAAGCGTCGAATCAAAGGCAAAATGCAGCTGGTCAACAAGTTGGGGCGTGATGCGGGGTTCCCAGCTTAAGTAGTGAAAGCGCAATCCGCAAGTATCTGATTCTGAGGCATTTATCTTAGAAGCCTCGCCGCGCAGCCGATTAGCGTTAGTCGCGGTGCCAATGCTGCCGTGTAGCGCTAATTCTGCTCCTTTGGCCTGCAAACTCTGCATCCTCCGCCAGATACTCTGGAGTCGGTAGTCTGCATTAGGTGTGCCGTTGGGCGCCGGCTGATGCTGGGGCAGTAAAAAAAACGTGCTCTTTGCATCGTGCTCAGCTACAGTTGCTTGCACGTGTTCAAGGTTGTCCCAGGCGTCGGGTTGGGTGAAACGAAGCCACAGTTGTCGACCGAAGGCCAGCCAATCGCGCCGGCGCAGGGCTGCTTTAGCGGGCGCTTTCCAGGCGCTGTGAAGGTTGTCGATGTCGTGCGTAACAAACGTGGCAAATGGTGCTTCGTCCGTCCAGCGACGCGAGTGCAACTTCCGCCCCGTAACGTGCTCGACCGCTGTTTTAAGCACGTCGAAGTAATAATTTACCACGGGTAGCGTCACGAAGCCATAGCGCTGCTGCACACTGGCTTGGAACGGAAACCGCCCATGTTGGTCGCGGGCTTCCGAGAAATATTCCTGCCATCCACTCAACAGATAAAACGCTCCTGAAATTATATCTGCTTGAATAACAACGCGTTCTGAAGAAAACTTCAGTAGCTCAGCAGCCAGAGCAACGTCGAAGAAAAACGGCACTCGCCGGCCGCGCCACTCGCGCCAAGTGGGCGCGGGCGGATAAGAAGACGTCTGGCTAAAGAAAGCCCCAGCGCCAGCCGTTATTTCTACTTGGGAGCCCGTACCCTCATAGCCAATCGAAACCTCTGCGGCCCCGGGGTAGGCGACCCTAAAATGCAGCAGTATATATGCCAGTCTGGCTTGGGTGGAGGCCGCCGCTGAGGCGAGCCGAGAAGGCGTAACATATTGAGCAGAAGCCATTACGCGCGAAGATACTAGACCAACGGAAGCCAAGCTTGCACTATGCTCAGCGCGCGCCGCTGGCTGTAGCCCTCGTCAGGCGTGCCAAGTGTTGCGTTGTAATAAGCCGCCCGGTGATAATGATCCAATGGCTTGTATGCCTGGTATTTACGAAGCAGGGCAGCTAAGTCGGGAAGCGTGTGGGCCTGATCGACGAGGCCGTGCGCGACGTAGCCATAATAGTCTTCCGCAACGCCGTGCGGATTGAAACGGTAATACAGACTCGCTACATTCAGGAGGGTAGCTTCGAGGTGAGTTGAGGTATCAGCGGCAATCAACGCGTCCTGTTTAAGCAGAAACTCGAATATGTTTTCCCGGCGCGCATCCGAGACCAGCAGTTGCGGGTGCGCTCGCAGGAAAACAAAGTCGCGCCGGTCGCTGGGGTGCGGGCGGAAGGTGAACGTGAGCGCAGGAAACTCTCGCAGCAAGTACTCAACCACGACCGCGATTGCGTCCGTATCGTCCAGAATATTGCAAGCGATACCAACATGCGCAACATGTTGATTTAGATTGCGTTGCGTCAAAAAAGCGTCGGCTTTGGGCATGCCCACCAATTCAACACGGCCCCGGATCGGGCCGCACTGACGGTATTTGTCGAGCGCATCCTGCCCCTCCAACAAGCTCAGATCGAAGCCCAGCGGCGGGAAATTGGTGCTAACACTCGCATGTTGCACGTAGGCGGTCGGGATGCCACAGGCGCGGGCAGCCAGCAGCAACGCGCGCGCATCGTCGTTGTGATCGTTGGCGAAAATAATGGCCCGCGGACGGTAGTGGTGCAGCGTCCGCACGTACACTTCGTAGTAGCCAATAGCGTTGAAAATCAGATCGAAAAAGCGCCAGGCTCTCTTGCCTTCTCTTTTGTATAAGCCCCAAAAGACAATAGGTAATTGCCAGTAGTACAGTAGCTTACGACGAAGGGAAAGGCGGTTGACTAATTTGTTGTACCGGCCAATTTCCTTTTGTTGGCCTGCTACCAGCACCGTGTCTGGGCGGCTTTCCCGGATGAATTGCAGCGATTCGTAATTGTTCTGGCTAACTACATACAGCCATACCGCGCCATGCAGGTTTTCGGGAGTGCGAATGGGCCGAAACACATTGCCGAGTAGCCTTACCACGCTGTAGCCCAGTGTTTTGACCAACCGCTTAAGCGGATTAGGCGGGGAGATGCTGGCCAGCACATGTGCTGGGAACGAAGCAAAATGATCCGTAAAGCGGACGTACAAAATATCCTGCAGGCGTGCTACTAGCCGGGTCACCATGTTCTTTCGGTCATCGCTTCGGCAGGTTAGCCAATGTGGCGCACCAGCATAAAAGCTTCCGCATACGGCTGCCCGATCACAATGCCCCAGCGCTGTGCCAAAATACGAAGTGCTTCCGGGGAGCGGGGGTGTGGGTAGGTACGCTTCTCAAACTCATAGGCTTCCATGCCGGAAATTTTAGCGTCTACATCCGCCTCCGACACGGCCAGAAAAAAATTGGGCAAAAATGGGTTGGGATAATTTGCCGCTTGCCACTCAGTTGACGAAGGCGTTTCGCAAGCCAGAATCGTGCGCATGGGTTCGCCCGGCAGCGGTCGGCAAGCCGTCACCACGGCTTCGAACGTGCGGCGATGGTCGATGTTGGTGTCGCCGCCGTGGTGGGTGAAAATGATGTCGGGCTGAAAGGCTTCTTTTTCCTGCTCCACAACCTTTACCATATCCAGTAGGTCTACCGAATCGAAGCGGTTATCGGCAAAATCATACACGCCGGTAGAGGTGTAGCCGATGGCGGTAGCCGCCCGTTCGATGTTGCTGCGGTGCACTGTCAGCGCGGCCGACCATTTTTCCGGATCGCGAACTGCCGATCGTGACGTAATGCCTTCACCCAGAATAATGGCCCGAGCCGTGCACCCTTGCCGTTGCACCAGACGGTGAATGCTGGCTCCTAAGCCCAGCAACTCGTCGTCGGGGTGGGCCACTACAACCAATATCTTCTTGTTAGTCAACTCCATCGGCGTCGGGGGATACGGCTAAAAGACGACGGTATTCTTCTGGCAAAACGGACGAGAAAGGTTGTCCGTTGTAAAACTTAATGCCGCGGCGGCGCAAAAAGTCTCGAAAATCTTCTTCCACAGCCGTAAAGGTTCCGCTGGTTTTCATGGTATCGAGGTGGAAGACTGCGCCGTTGCAGCGTACTTGCTGCGTATGCGTGTCGTAAGAAATTTCAACAGGCAGTTGCTTGTAGGCCGCCAACTGCTGATAGTCATGAATGATGCGCCGCACTAGTTCTTCGTTGCGCCCAGTATCCTGACTGGGGTAGAAGTTCTCGCGCAAAATCTTCACCGGAATTCCGCCAGCTAAGCAGCCATCAGGTAAATCCTTGTTAATCAAAGAGTTAGTACCAATGACTACATTGTTGCCTATCCGGCGGTTGGGCAGTACCGTCGATTTGGCTGGCAGCCACACTTTGTCGCCAATGCTCACAGGGCCAAAGTCGGCCGGAAAGCCCTCTAGCACAGGGAGGTAGGAGCCGTGCGTCCAGACGGCGACGTCCTCCCCAATGCCGACGTACTCGCCGATGGAAATGGAGTGGTTGACATTCAGCGTGATACGGGCGCAAATCATAGAATATGAACCCACGCGCAGGTGGGCGTCTTCGCTGAATTTGCCTCCGTGGCCCACAACTACATTCGAATCCCAAAAGACATATTCGCCCACCTTAACGGTACGGGCGGTCAGGTTATTGGCGTTGCCAAAGATGGTCAGATCCCCGATTTCCAAGCGCTGGCCGATCAAAAAGGCATTGCCCGCGCCGATCGTTACGTTGTTGCCGATGTGGCATTCGGTGGCCCGGATGGTAGTATTGGGCCCGATGCGAAAGTTATTGCCGATGTGTAGGCGCTCAGCAATGATATAGCTCCCGTTGTCAAATTTCCGGATTTCCATAGCCGTGAAGGTAGAAAAATGGGTCGTTTAACCGCGCGGCTTACAATACGGACCACGTAAGCGCCGTGCCCCGCCGAATGGCCTGCCGCGCCGGTCGGCCTAGCACCTGTGGCAAGTAATGGGGCGCTAAGCCATGCCCCGGCCGGATGACGCGAATGTTGTCTTCGGTCAGCAGCTCGCCCGCTTCAATATCCTTCACCACGTAGATGGAGCGACGAAAAGCCAGCGACTTCTGCTCGGCAGCTGTGGGGCCGTAATGTACTGTGCCTAAGGCTTGTTGGGCCTGCTGACACTCCTGCACCAGACGACGCATTTCGGACGGTTCCATTGAAAAGGAAGAATCCGGGCCGCCATCCGAGCGCCGGATCGTGAGGTGCTTTTCAATAACTGTAGCGCCCAAAACCGTGGCTGCTACGCCCACGCCCGTGCCCATGGTGTGGTCGGAAAGGCCGACTTGGCAGCCAAACATAGCCCGCAGGTGCGGAATGGTTCGCAAATTGGTATCGAGCGGCA
This sequence comes from Hymenobacter sp. BT491, assembly GCF_014349165.1. NCBI lineage: Bacteria > Pseudomonadati > Bacteroidota > Cytophagia > Cytophagales > Hymenobacteraceae > Hymenobacter > Hymenobacter sp. BT491. Next base: position 1,361,760 of record NZ_JACSJJ010000001.1, read on the forward strand.
CGGCGGGGTAGGTGCTCGTGCACTTCAGCAACACCACCTGGTCGTTGCCTTCGTCGCGCACGGTGCGCACCATGCGTTCGAGGTCGGCCAGATCGGCCATGCCCGTGGAAATAATAACGGGTTTGCCCGTATGCGCCGCCCGCCGGATAAGATCAGGCCAGTTGTTTTCAAACGAGGCAATCTTATAAATCGGGCAGTTCAGAGTTTCCAGGAAATCAATGGCTTCCACCGAAAAGGGCGAGCTGAAACCCACCATGCCGCGTTCGGCGGCGCGAGCAAAAATAGGCGCGTGCCATTCAAAAGGGGTGTGGTTGGTGGTGTAGAGTTCGTATAAAGATTGGCCTTCCCAGTCATCGTTGGCGCCGCGGACGATAAAATCGGGTTCGCGGCTGTCGAGGGTCAGCATATCGGGAGTGCTGGTCTGAATTTTCAGCGCCTGACACCCCGCATCGGCGGCGGCATCCACGATTTCCAGGGCTTTTTCCAGCGATTGGCCGTGGTTGCCCGACATTTCAGCGATGATAAACGGTGCGTTGCCCTCACCGATGCGGTGGTTGCCGATGATGATATCCTGCATGGAATTAGGAAAGGTGGCCCGACGGCGCAATGTCCAGCCGGAATACTTCGTACGATTCGTGATGCAAACTTACGGGGTCTTGGCGCACAAAACCCAGTTGCTCGAATACCCGCCACGAAGGCCGGTTTTGGGTTTTTACCTGGCCCACCAACACAGCCGCGTCCGGACGGTCGCGGCGAATCTCCATAATGGCGCGTCGCAAAATCGCTAGCCCCAAGCCGCGTCCGCGGTGCTCAGCGGCCACCGAATAGTCGATGGTGCCCTTGCTGTCGTCGAACTCGATGCGCACTTGCCCGATTGGTATGCCTTGATCTTCAAATAGATACAAATAAGCGTCTGGGTCGGCGAGGCGGCGACTAAACCAAGCAAGGTGCGTCGGCCATGCAATCGGCTCGGAGTGGATCGCGTTGCGGCGTACGGCAGCGTCATTGGCCCAGGCAAAGTATTGCGCTGCGTCGGCAGCCGTCGCTTGGCGTGCAGTGAGCTTAAACGATAGGTATAATGCACTGAAAACTTTCACCAATCGCTGTCCGGCAAGTCCATCAAAAACCTGGCGTTGGCGTTGGCGCATCTGCTCAGCAATTGCTGCCAGCCCATCATCCGACAAGCTTTCAATTGCCGCGACCGGTAAGGCAAGGCCCGATGAAGTTAGGTAGGCAAGCAGGTTACGTTGATTATCAGCGATCTGATGCAGCAGCAGCAAGCCGCCCACGGCGCAGCATTCGTAGGCCATGCCGCTCGGTGGGCACACCATCATGCTGCACTCCGCAAGCAGCGCCGCTAAGGCACCTGCGTTGAGGCAGTGGTGCAGGCGCACATTGGCCAGGGTAGCAGTCGCATCTTCCAAGGCCTTCTGATGCGGATAAGCAGCGCCGGTTACTACCTGCATCAAGTGGTGCGGAAACCGATGTCGCAGCGCCAGTAGCTGTGTCAGCGTATGGTTTTCGGGATCAGCGCCGCCCATGTTCAAAAAGATAGATTTACTATCTATCTGATAATTAAGCGATTGGGTGGGCTTGTGAAATTCAGGCCGAAGCAACGCATAGGCAGGGCCCAAACACAGCGTCGTGCCCGGTTCGCAGGAGTAGGCGCTTGGCGCAATACCGCCCGCATGATTGATCACGATGTCGGCCCAAATGTGCTGATTAGCCAAGTCATCGAGGCACACCAGCGCCTGCCGACGTTGCTTAAGCGTTTGCTGGTATTCCGAATTAAATCCGTAGCCGTCCAGCACCAGAATGTCGTGGGGTTGCACCTGTTGCAGCAACCAGACAGGCTCATCAGGCAGGCCAAGAGCCGCGGGTATCTCCGTCAAGGAGTCACAAACGCCCAGAATTTGCAGGCGTACGACCTCGTCGGGTTCCCGAATGATAAATTCGCAGCGGAAAGCGCTACCGAGCATTTCAGCCAGGGCAAGGCAGCGCACAATGTGCCCCAACCCAATGCGGGAGTTGCCGTCGGCCCGAAAAATTACCCGCGGCCCTGCGCTCATGCTACAACTTTTTTTGTTCTACGTGGGCATTCAGGGCCACCAGCTCGGGGTGCGCATCCAGCAGCTCGATTAGGGCTTCGGCGGGAAGCGACGCCGCATTGTACTGTTCAATCAGCACTTGGATCAGGCGAAAATCATCTGCCGTGTCGACCGTCAGGCGGTAGTTGCTGCGATCGTGGGAGCGGGTAAAGTGCTGAAAGTGAACGTTCCCTGATCGGTTTTGGTGGATATAGGGCGTGACGTGCTCACGGTCGCTGGGCAAGGTTGCCTCGCGATGAGCTTCCTCTAGCAACTCGCGGGAAAAAATCTCGAAGTCGAAGCCACGCGGAAAGGTGCGCTCTAATGCGTTGGATAAGTAAAGTCTGCCATTGCCCTGGGCCAGATACTGCTGCACGCCCTGCGCCACCAGCGCTCCGTCGATCAGAGGGCAATCGGAAGTGACGCGTACGATGATATCCAGATTGTTTTCGGCGGCACATTGCTGGTAGCGGCGTAGCACGTCTTGCTCATCGCCGCGGGTACAGGGCAGATGCGCTGCCTCCGCGAATTGTGCCAGCGCGTCGTCGGTAGCATTGCTGGTAATAGCCAGATAAATAGGTAGTTGGCTGGCTGCAAGCCGTTCAATGTGGTAATGTAGCAAGGGCCGGCCGCCGACTGCCATAAGCACTTTGCCGGGCAGGCGGGTGCTTGTCATGCGAGCCTGGGAAATAATGCCGATACGGGGCGCCGCCGGTAAGGTCATACGAGGCACTTAGTGAGTGATAAACTCCTGGATACAAGCCACAACGTAAGCCTGCTGCTCATCCGTGAGCGAGGGAAACGTCGGAATGCTCAGGCAGTGATCATAATATGCTTCCGCATGCGGGAAATCTCCTTTTTTCCAGCCCAGCTGCTGATAATACGGCATGGTATGCACCGGGATGTAGTGTACCTGCGCAAAAATCTGCTTTGTGCGCAGGAAGTCGTAGAGGCCTTTGCGGTCGTCTACCTGAATCACGTATAGGTGGTATGCATGTCCCGGCGCTGTGCCCAAAGGCTGTACGCCGGGCATAGCTATAAACGCTGCGTCATACCGCGCGGCCAGTTGCCGCCGCCGTGCAAGGCCTTCGTCGGCACGCTGCAATTGGCTGATACCCAAAGCGGTAAGCATGTCGGGCATGCGGTAGTTATAGCCCAGCGTTTGCATTTCGTAGTACCAGCCGCCGTGGTGGTGGTGCAGCAAGCCCGGATCTTTGGTGATGCCATGGGTGCGGAGCAGCAACAGCTTGTCGTACAGATCTTTACGGTTGGTGGTAATCATGCCGCCTTCGCCCGTGGCAATGTGCTTGACCGGGTGGAATGAAAAAATGGCCAAGTCGGCGTACTGGCCATTGCCGCACCACTGCGCTACGCCTTGGCTATCGGTGAAAAAGCCGCCCGGCGAATGCGCAGCATCTTCGATCAGCCACAGGCCGAACTCGTCGCAAAGCTGACGCGCTGCTTCAAGATCCACGGGCAAGCCCGCAAAATCCACCGGAATAAGGCCATGAAAATAGCCTTTGGGATGAGCTGCTAAAAGCTGGCGAACCTTCTGTAAATCAATTAGTCCGGTAGCTGGGTCGATGTCGGCAAAATGCACCTCGCCGCCACAATAAAGCACCGAGTTGGCCGACGCCGCAAAGGTGATAGGCGTGGTGATCACGCGCTGGCCGGGCTGCACCTCGAGCGCCAGCGTGCACAAGTGCAAGGCCGCTGTGCCATTGCTGACTGCTACGGCATAGCTGGCACCTATATAGGCCGCAAATTTTTCCTCAAACTCCGCCACTTTGGGCCCTTGCGTAAGAAAATCCGAAAGCAGGGTTTCGGTTACGGCCTGCACGTCGGCCGCGGTAATGTGTTGGCGACCGTAAGGAATGGGTGTCTCCACGTGATAAAGCAGGAATGAAAAGTACGAGCGGTTAGGCCGAATCAGCCGGTAGGCAGGGCCGCAAAGGTAAAGCATTCTGCGGCCCCAAATGATTTCAAAGCCAAGTCAGCGCACAAGGTCGATGCTTCTGCCTTATGCGTTCTCAACCTTGCGTAGTGAGGAAAAGATCATTTTATAAACCATTAATTATTAATCATTTATGTAAAAAGGCCGCCTTGCATAAGGCGGCCTTTTTTAGTGACAATTTTTGAGAGTTTAAGCTTGAAAAGTAGCGTCTACGTGCAGCCGGATTTCTTCACGGATCTGTTCGGCGTCGAGCCACTCGTCGTTGTTGGCCGAATCGTAGTGGAAGCCGGCTGCCACGCGTTTACCCCCGAAATGCTGAATGAATTTTTCCGTGTCCCACTGCGGTGTGTAAGGTAGAATCACGTAGTATTTGTCCAGCTCGACAGTGCTTAAGGCGTCGGTTTCGGTGATCATTTCTTCGTGCAGCTTTTCGCCGGGGCGGATGCCTACAATCTCTTGGCGGCAATCCGGGCCGATGGCTTTGGCTACTTCCGTGATCTTATAGCTCGGAATTTTAGGCACGAAAATCTCACCGCCCCAAGCGTTCTCCAGCGCATACAACACCAGATCAACGCCTTGCTCCAAGGAAATGTTGAAGCGCGTCATGTCGGGGTGGGTGATGGGCAATACACCGCTATGCCGGCGCTGCAAGAAAAACGGTACCACCGAGCCACGCGAGCCAATTACGTTGCCGTAGCGCACCACCGAAAACCGCAGATCGCGCCGGCCTTTCATGTTATTGGCGGCCACAAACAGCTTATCGGAACAAAGCTTCGTGGCGCCGTAGAGATTGATCGGCGCTGCGGCCTTGTCCGTGCTCAGGGCCACCACGTCTTTCACGCCGCAGTCGAGTGCAGCATTGATCACGTTTTCGGCGCCGAAAATATTGGTTTTGATGCACTCCATCGGGTTGTACTCGGCGGCGGGCACTTGCTTGAGCGCTGCGGCGTGCACAAGGATGTCGACACCTTCGCAGGCCCGCTTCAGTCGCTCTCCGTCGCGCACATCGCCAATGAAATAACGAATGGCCGGGTACTTGGCGTGCGGGAATACCTGCGACATTTCGTACTGCTTCAGCTCGTCGCGCGAGTAAATAACCAAGCGTTTCACCTGCGGAAACTGCTCAAATACGGTCTGCACAAACTGCTTGCCGAATGAGCCGGTGCCGCCGGTCACCAGGATGGATTTATGATTTAAGTCGAGGGCCATACGTAAGAAAGCAACCTGTACTGGTTGGCATAAGGAGGGCAAAAGTAGGCATTCCGGAACGAGGTTGCGTACTTTTGTGCGCTGGCGGCTTCTTCAGGTTTGCCATACCGAGCCCACGAGGCTTTTCTACCGCTTCGTGGCACCGATCGGAACTACTTACGGTAGAGAGGCTTCGCCGAGCGCACCATGACCGCTATTTCAGATACCGTTCCCAAAGTTGCCCTTCCCGAACCCGTCAAAGTCGTTATCTGGGACCTCGACGATACGTTTTGGCGCGGTACGCTCTCAGAAGGGGCAGTGGAGGCCCTGGAAGAAAATCTGGCTTTGGTGCGCGACACCGCGGCCCGCGGCATCGTACATACCATCGTTTCCAAAAATGATTTTGCAGCGGCCGAAGCCAAGTTAATAGAGCTAGGCATTCGCGATCTGTTTGTGTTCCCTCAGATTAGCTGGCAACCTAAAGGCCCCATAATCAAGGAGTTGCTGGAAAAGATGCAGCTGCGGGCTCCCAATGCGCTCTTTCTCGACGACAACCCCATCAACCGGGCTGAGGCGCAGTACTACAACCCCAAGCTGCAGGTAGCCGACCCTGCCGACTTGCCGCACTGGGCGCCTGTACTGCGCGCAAGCGGCAAGCCTGACCCCGAGTTTTCGCGTTTGGAGCAATACAAGCTCCTCGAACGGCAGCAGCAGGCGCGGTCCGCTTACCAAGACAACGTGGCCTTTCTGCGCGATTCGCAAGTACACATTGCGTTTCGCGAAGGCGCCGCCGTCATTCCCGATCTCGACCGGATTGAGGAATTGATCAACCGGTCTAATCAACTGAACTTCACCAAGAAGCGCGTTACAAAAGAGGAGTTGCGCGCAAGCTTCTCCGATCCAAGCCGCCGCTGGGGTACTGTGCGCGTCCACGACCGTTTTGGCGACTACGGCTTAGTGGGCATTTATTGCCTCAACCAGCCCGAAAACCGCCTGGAACAACTCGTGTTTTCTTGCCGCATCCTGCACCTTGGCATCGAGCAATTCACGTACGCATGGCTTGGTTTCCCAGCGCTGGAAGTGCAAGGCGAAGTGGCCACAGAGCTCAACACCACCGATCGCCCCGATTGGATAACGGTTGATGCGCAAGATGTTGATAAGCAACTTGTTGTGGGTGATTCACCACCCGTCGTTTCAACGCAGTTGCGGATATTGCTGAAAGGGGGCTGCGACTTAGGACAGATGACGCCGTTTTTGCAAGCTTTTCAACTATCTGTAATTGAAGAGTTTAACTACGTTAACGAAAACCAGATTCCGGTTCACATCGAACATACGGCGCTGTTGCGGGCCGGCCATGAACTGCCCGCTACCGAGCAACAACGCCTTGCGAAGTCTTTGCCGTTTTTGGGGCAGGAGGCATTCGATACCAAACTATGGTCGGCTGATTATGATGCTTTGATTTACAGTCCGTTGATGGATTATACCCAGGACCTGTACCGTGAAAAAGCAACCGGTCTGAATATTCCTTTTGGCGGCTACCACGACCTCACAACTGCCGACCCGGCAGCACTAGCGGCTCGCTACAAGCAGCGGCGCTTCCGCGGCATGGACGAAGCCTTCCTGCAGCGCTTCCGCCACGATTTTCAGTTTGAAGGCCAGATTTCACCCCTCCGTTTTAAGCAAAATCTTCGCTGGCTGCGCGAGCAGCTACCCAGTGCGCTGCCTGTTTTCTTCTTGAACGGTGCCGAAATTGAAGTGCCTGGTTCTAACGAGCCAGGTGCCAAAGAGCGGCATATTATTATGAACCAGGCGCTTGCTGAATTTGTGGCCGAAGCTGATAATTGCTTTCTCATCGACGTACGCGATTTTGTCCGGACGCCCGCCGATGTCACCAACAACCTGCGGCATTACCACCGGGCGCACTACCGCACGCTGGCACAGCAAGTAGCCGAGGCCATAAGTGCGTGGCACGGACGACAATTGCCGCGTTCTGTCTGGGCCGATTGGCGCGCTCAGCTTGCCAGTCGGGTACCGGGCAAGCTAAAAGGAGTGTGGGAAAAACTGCGGTAGCGTACCAACCGGCACGATCGTTTTACCGAACTAATTTCGCGAGCCGACCCGTCAGGGCTTTGCGGGAATAGCGGGCGTGGTTGAGCGCAGGCAAATCCAGGTTGGGGTTGACGAGCCACTGAGCCACGAGGGTTTCCAGATGGTCGAGCATGGCGTTGTAGGCATCGTAAGGAATGGCTCGTCCGGCGCCACATTCTTCCAGCAAATTATCTGCGTCGGACCCCACAGGGCCAATGCAGATAATGGGCTTATTAGCAGCCAGATACTCAAATACTTTACCCGGTAAGATGCCAAAATTGGGCACCACGTCCGGGATTGCCATCAGCAGCACGGAGGCGTGCAGCAGGTGCGTCACCGACTCGTGGTGGGGCACAAAGGCCAGCAGTTCTGTAATTCCTGACAGCCCGTTTTGCGCAATCTGCCGCCGCACCTCTTCCGATACTTTGCCCACAAAACGCAGCCGCAACGGCACATTGGGGTGGCGCCGGGCGCACTCGGCGCAGGCCGCCAGAAACAGCTCGATGTGGTAGGTTTCGGTGATGGTGCCCGTGTGCGTAATCAGTAGACAGTCAGTGGGTGGCGAAGAAGGAACGTTAAAATCGCTTTCGTCGTAACCGTTGGGCAACACATGAAATTTCTTGGCCGACAGCTGAGGCGATTTGCCCAAAAAAAGCCGTTTGGTATCGGGGCTGGTAACCAGCACGGCATCAGCCTGTTCCAGTACTTGGCGCTCGTACCACGCGTCAAGCCAACGGGCTGGTGGGGTGTGATTTAGCTCCTTGTAATAGTATATATCCGTCCAAGGGTCGCGCAAGTCGGCCAGCCAACGCAAGCCGAATCGCTTCTTTAGCTCCAGCCCGATTAGTTGGGAAGAATGCGGGGGGGAGCTGGTCAGCACCGCATCGAAATGCTCCCCGGCGGCAATTAGGTCGCTCACCACTTGGAGTACATGCTTGTTCCAGCCGCGACGCGGATCGGGGATAAACACGTTGCCGCGCACAAACTTGAAAAAGCGTTGCTGCAAGCTCGTTTTGCTCTCGTTGGCAAAGCCGCCGTACGGGATCTGCTGGCGGCCGGTTAGCTTCTTGTAACTCCCAAATGGCTCGGACGTATCGGTGCGAATGACGCGTACGCCCGCCGGAATTTCCGCCGCCAACGACTCATCGAGGACCGGGTAAGCACCTTTATTTGGGTCGACGGTAATAACCGTTGGCTCAATGCCGCAACTCGGTAAGTGCTTGACAAACTTGAGGCTACGCTGCACACCTGCGCCTCCGGAGGGCGGCCAGTAATACGTAATGACGAGGAGGCGGGCAGGGGCCAAGGACGGGGAATGGAACAAGGTGAAAGCACGAAGGTAAGAAGTCGTCGGCTTTCGAGGTTTTCTGGCTAATTTTGGGAGCAATTCTTCGCGGCTTCTCGTTTCAATTTGCGAAGCAGCGCTAAAATGCGACAAGAGTTTGCGGCGCTTTTTGATTTGCCAACCGCATTATCCTTGCAAAAAACTTGTGCTGGCTTAATCTTCGTAATTTGAAGTAAATCAGCTTATTACAATACAACTACTCAGTACATCAACCGATGTTCGATAACTTAAGTACCAAACTCGATCGCGCCTTCAAGACCCTGAAAGGCCAAGGCAGCATTACCGAGATCAACGTTGCGGCGACCATCAAAGAAATTCGCCGGGCCCTTGTTGATGCCGACGTTAACTACAAGGTAGCCAAAGAAGTAACCGACAAGATTAAGGACGAGGCAATGGGGCGCGACGTGCTCACGGCCGTATCGCCGGGCCAGCTCATGGTCAAGATCGTGTACGACGAGCTTACCTTGCTCATGGGCGGCGAGAAGCAGGATATTGTCATCAAAGGCGATCCGGCAGTTGTGCTGCTGAGCGGTTTGCAAGGCTCGGGCAAGACCACTTTTGCCGGCAAGCTGGCCAGTTTCATCAAAAAGCAGAACCGCACCGTGTTGCTCGTGGCCTGCGACGTGTACCGCCCCGCCGCTATCGACCAGCTGAAAGTGCTGGGCGAACAGATTGGCGTGGAGGTGTATTCGGAGCCGGAAAACAAGAATCCGGTCGAGATTTCGCGCAACGCCATCGACTATGCCAAGAAGAACAATAAGAAAGTAGTCATCATCGACACCGCCGGCCGCTTGGCTATCGACGAGCAAATGATGCGCGAAATCGAAGCGGTGAAGAAGGCTATCAACCCTTCGGAAACGCTGTTCGTAGTCGATTCGATGACGGGTCAGGACGCCGTAAATACGGCCAAGACCTTTAACGACCGCCTCAACTTCGACGGCGTAGTGCTCACCAAGCTCGACGGCGATTCGCGCGGTGGGGCGGCTCTTTCCATCCGCTCGGTAGTCGAGAAGCCCATCAAATTCATCTCGACGGGTGAAAAGATGGAGGCGCTGGACATGTTCTACCCCGACCGCATGGCCCAGCGAATTCTGGGCATGGGCGACGTGATTTCGCTGGTAGAACGCGCTCAGCAGCAGTTCGATGAAGACGAGGCCAAGCGCATCAACCAGAAGATTCGCAAGAACCAGTTCAACTTCGATGACTTCCTCTCCCAATTGGAGCAGATCAAGAAGATGGGCAACCTAAAGGACTTGGTCGGCATGATTCCGGGCATGAGCAAAGCCATTAAAGACGTCGATATCGACGACGATGCGTTTAAGCCCATTGAAGCCATCATCAAAAGCATGACCAAGCAGGAGCGTGCACAGCCTGAACTCCTGAACGGCTCGCGTCGGCGCCGCTTGGCCAAAGGCAGCGGCACGGATATTCAGCAGGTCAACAACCTAATGAAGCAGTTTGAGGACATGCGCAAAGTCATGCGCACCATGAACAAGATGAGCCAAACCAAAGGCGGCATGCAGCAAATGGCCAAAATGATGGGCATGCGAGGCAAGTAATTGATAATGAAATAGTTACAAAAAGAGGCCCGAACGCTAGCGTTCGGGCCTCTTTTTGTAACTGCCGCAATGGTTCTTTCGTCGTCCAGAGCGCAGCGCAGGATAACAGGTGCGTTTAGCCTTAATAATCGGTGCGGCTTTCGTGCTTTTCCCAGGCGCGGAACCCTTCGATCGCTTCGTCGCGGAGCAGCTGCTGCATCGGAATCTGACGATCGGAGAGGGGCTTTTCGATTTCGTCGTAAATAAATTGATCGTCGAACCCAATAGCCGCGGCATCCTGCTTGGTGTTGCCGTAGAACACCCGCCGCGGGCGCGCCCAGTAAATCGCGCCCAAGCACATGGGGCAGGGCTCGCAGCTCGTGTATAGGTCGCAGTCGTTGAGCTGAAAAGTGCCCAGGGCCGCGCACGCCTTCCGAATGGCATCTACTTCGGCGTGGCAAGTAGGGTCGTTGGTGCTGGTAACCTGGTTGAAGCCGCGGGCAATGATCTGGCCGTCGCGCACGACAACGGCCCCAAACGGGCCGCCAAATCCGGCTTGCATTTTTTCGATAGAAAGGCGAATGGCTTCGCGCATAAATTCGTCGCGGGGAGCTTCCATGAGTGGCGTAGTAAAGAGCAGGAAATAAGCGCAAGGTACGACCCCGCCGCCCAGCAGGGAAGCGGCCGTAGCGTGCTAGACGATTGCAGCAGCGACATTCCTGATATGCGCCGTGCTGTCGGGGCGCTTATGCATGAATGGTATGCAATAAAAAGGCCACCCAGTACTACTGGGTGGCCTTTCTGTAAGAGTAGCGGAAACGTTAGTTGCGAACCAACGGCAGCGTCACGTTTGTGCCAGCTCCCTGGATGCGTACGATGTACGAGCCCATAGGCAACTGCTGGACAGAAAGCGGATGCGCCTGGGCACCTACTACGGTTTGCTTGCTTAGTGCGCGCCCCGTAAGGTCCAGAACCTGAACCTGATACGTGCCAGCGGCCAAGCCCGTCAGATCAAGGGTAGCAGCGCCGTGGGCCGGATTGGGATATAAGGCAACGGCGGTCAGTACCTGCTTGTCGAAGGTCACGAAGCGAACCGGGCTGAAGGCCGAAACGCCGTCGAAATCAACCTGCCGCAAGCGGTAGTAGATGGGCTTAGCCGACCAACGAGCGGCGTTGGTATCGGTGTACCGATATTCCGTGGCGTGCGTGCTGTTGCCCTGGCCTTTAACCGAGCCGATCTTCTCGAAGGTCTTGCCATCGAGCGAGCGCTCAATTTCGAAACGGTCGCTGTTAACTTCCGTGGCCGTTGACCAGGTGAGCAAGCCATCCTGACGAACAGCCGTTGCATTAAACTGCTTCAACTCAACAGGCAGTGGCTTAACGATGGTTACGTCTTCGCCAGTGCTACTAGTTGCCGCATAATTAACACCGGGAACTGCTGTAGCTACTACATTCTCATATGTAGTGTTAGCACCCGTGGCCGCAGCGGTAGTAGGGCTAACCAAGCGGGCTGCTGTGGTGCGTGTAGGGTCAGCATAAACAGCGTTGGCGCTGGCTTGGTAAGCGGTTCCGTTTACGGCAGTTGAAGCGATTGTAGCTTGGAAGTCGATGTTCAGTGTAGCACCGCCTGGAATCGTGAAGCCACTGAAAACAGGGGTTGATGTAGTTGAAGCGGACACTGTATAAGCGGAGGCCGCTAAAGTTGTCGAACTGCCATCAGCTAAAGTCAACGTCACTACGGGAGCCGAAGTATTATCATAGCGAAACAAAGAATTTAGTGTTGCAGTCGTACTCACACTTGAAGCCCCACCGCCTGTATTGGAAATGGTAATCGTGTAAGAGGCTGGGTTTACACCGTTGCCCGAACGGGTTACGTTCGGGGTTGAAGTGGTTAGCGTCGTAGTTAGCGTTGGCAAGCAAGCGGTAGTGCCAGCGATAGTTCCAGCTGGAGTAGCAGTTTGAGTTGTGCTGATAGTAGTGCCTGTGCCAGCGCTTCCAGTCCCAGCAGATGCTCCTCCAGTTGCAGAAGACCCTGTTTTTAAACCTGCGTTTGCATAAACACGCCCGCCGCCGCCGCCGCCGCCGCCGCCGTAACTGGCAGCGCTTACATTAAGAATTGTACCAGCACTTGTGCTGCTGGATGCAATACCGCCTGCTCCTCCATCGGCTTCTACCGTTAGGTTACCAAGCCCAGTAGTAGCTGTCGAAGTAGTGGTTGTCGAAAATAACAATACTGACCCCCCAGCGCCGCCGCCGCCTACACCTTCATCTGTTTGATCGCTTGTGCTGTTGCCATTCGCAGTTATAGAAGCTGTGCCAGAAACTGAACCAGTGCGCAGAATAATAATACCTCCGCCATTGGCTCCATTGCTAGCGTTATTGTTCGCAGTATTAATGCTACCTGCGCCGCCGCCGCCGCCCATGAACAAGCGACTGGCTGTTGCTCCTGAGGCAGCGTTCCCACCTTGGCCGCCAGCACCAAAATTATTGTATTTACCTCCACCATTATTAGCAGTACGGATACTTGCTGCACCGCCATCACCCCCTGCGCCGCCGTTGCCGCCGCCGCCGCCGCCAGTATTGTAGCTATTATCAGTTGGTTTTCCATCTGTAGCACCACCGGCTCCAGTACCTGGGTTGCCTTGCGCTACGCTGCCGTTCAGATAACCTTCTACGCCAGTGTCGATGGAAGTGCCGTTTACGTTGACAAAGCGGGGAGTTCCAATGGTGCCTTCGCCTTTGGCGCCGTGTGCTCCTGCAGTAGTAGCAGAGGCAATGTTGCGGTAATCGGTATCTGCATACCCTGTTACTCCAGTGTAAGTTCTGCCGCCGCCACCTCGGTAACCGCGCCCGTTCATATTCAGCGAACTTGGTGTAGTAGACAAGAAGGAAGTTTTTCCTACTACGTCTATTGCAAGCACACCACCTACTGAACCGTCCCACGGTGCTCCAGTTACTGTAGCAGCAACTGTAGCAGTACCGATGTTCAAGGCCGAGTACTGAGGTACTCTGATAACCTGAAACCTGCGTTGGCCGGTTGTAGTGGATGTAGTGGAGTAATCGGCGTTGCTATAAGTATTAGTCAAAGCCGACTTGAGCTGTAAAGTACCCCCGCTGGCTGCCGTCACAGAATTCATGGCAACAGCGTATTCGTAAAGGCCAGCAGTATATGAAGTGGGAGTGCCGCCGTATGTAGTCCCGTTTGCGGTGACAATGGCTCCGCCTTGCATTTGCATTACCAACAATAGATCTCCAGGAGCAATGTCGATAGTACCTGCTCCAGCAGGTGCCAATGAAATGCTGGTTCCGCCTGTACCGGTGGTAGCATTGAGGCCTTTGAAGTAAGTATTTGGGACAGAAGAGCTTGTTAAATTCCCTATTCCGTCCTTACCGGGAGTAGCACAACCGGCGACAGTACTCGCACTGCTCGTAATGGAGGTGCCTACTGAGGCCGAGTTATTAACCGAGTTAGGATCAGGTACAGAGTTGCTTGTGCTACGGGCAACTCCACCAAGGGCGGTGCCTGTAGTTGGTACAGTCACGGTTACGAAATTGTCAACTGGGCTTGCATTTGGAGCAATGCTGGCAATCGTGGCAAAAGTTACTATTCCACTAAGAGGATCGTATGCGGCTCCAGTGGGTAGTGTTACGCTGTTTGATGGTAGATTAGGGGTTAGCGTCAACGTAGGAATTACGTTTATTGCTGTTTCAACGCCTAGGTTCGTAGTGCTAACGGTGTAAGTGATCTTAGAGCCAGGGTTGGCTGAAGTAGGTCCGCTTACACTCGTTGCAAGATCAGCCCCAGTTACTATGACCGAAATATTAGCTTGATTCGAAAGCGTATTTAGAATATCGCGAATGGTGTAAGGGATAGTAGCAACTCCAGCAAAAGTGCTGAGAGGAGTGAAAGTTACAAGTCCATTCGCATCAACTGTGAAAGTGCCTTGTCCAGCAACGGTTTTGGTGCGGTCAACAGTGGCAGTAGTAGGGTCCAAATCCACAGTTGCTACATCTAAGCTGCTGCCAGGCGCTTGGTCATTCGACGTTACATTGCCAGAGACTGGCGTACCGTAGCGTGTACCGAAACGGTCATCATTGGCAATCGCTGGCCGCACAATGGCTAAGTTGCGAATCTCGTGCACGTTGGTTGAGCCTCCCGTAGAGCCTGAAAAGCCAATGCGTAGGGTAGGCGGCGGCGGCGGAACTTCAATGTTGCTTAAAGCAGTAGTTACGGCGTTGCCATTCTGAATGCGCACTGTAACACGGTACGCTGGCGTACCACTGCTATTGGTAAAGGGAATGAAGTCGATGAAAGCCCGGCGATAATCGGTACTACCTGATTGGGCACGTGCAGTTGTTACATCTAGGCTAAGACCCGTTAGAGTGCCGCTGCTTGCAATGTAGGGATACTCTGTTGCCGCAGTTCCATTGCCTGCACCACGAATCGTAATAGCGTCGGGTATTGTGCCGCTCGCAACATAACCGCCTGAGCGGCCTTCGCTACCATTGGCATAGTTACCGTACTCGTCAATTCCAATCCCGATGTAGCCATTTGATACACCAGGTGCAGTAGTCGTAACATTATTGGTTGTTGACGTGCGCTGGGCATAGCCTAAAGATCCACCATCAGCTCCAATACGAAAAGTTGACGTAGACCCGTCAATCAGATATACACTAAAGCCGTCAGCACCAGTACCGCCATAGGAAAAGAATTCAAACGAAATACTAAATCCTTGAGGTGCTGGGAAAGTGCTCTGATCTATGGCTGTACCAGCCAAGTTGAGATTCGCGGTAGTCAGGCGTAGGTAGCCTGCTCCATTGGCATCGGCCCCGGTTGCGGCTGTAAGTGCTGCATTTCCATAAAAGTCAAACCCATTCGCCGTGTTGCCTTTAAACGACTCTACGCGCGGAAACTGTGCTTTGGCCTTTTGTTGTAAGCCAAACGCCAAGGCAAGTGGCAACAGCAGCTTACTTGTTTGTCGTAACCAAACTGGCCCACGATTTAAAGAGGGAAGAAGTGTTCTCATAGAAAATAGTTGGGATGAATTATTTAAAGCCTGACCACTGCCCACTCTGAATAATCTTATTTATAGTCAACAAATAAGATTGAATTGCACAGAGTAAACAATTGCTTCTAATTGATTAAAAGCAATTTGACAAATATATTTAATGACTTAAATAAAGAAGCATAAATGACATTAATAAAATATATATTGGAATATTCATAAAAAATAACTTTGGGTAAAGAACATGTTTCAATCTTTTGGCCCAATAGTTGTTAGAGACAGAAATGAAAGAATAGTTTTTTAGGTGTTTTGGTTGTGGAAAAGGGGGCGGCTGGTGGTCGCCCTTTTTTTATGCCCAAACTGCTGGCATCTCTTCAACCGAATTGCTTTCGTAAGCCTTGCCCAAGTTGACGTTTCAGTAGGTGTATAAACGCAAAAAAGCCCTGCCGATGAGACAGGGCTTTTTTCTTCTGTAAAGAGATAATCTAGTGTGTGATCGTCAGTCGCTGCGAGCTTACTTGCTTGCCGCTCTGAACTTGCAGAACATATACGCCTGCGCTCAGCGATTGGGTCGGAACGGAAAACTGGTTTGTACCAGCCTGTACGCTCTGGCTGAACTGCGCCACTTGCTTGCCCTGCGTATTCGAGATCGTTACAGTAGCTTGGCCCGCTTGGGCGAAGGAGCTGCTGATGTTAACATGATCCTGCGCTGGGTTCGGATAAAGCTGGACGCCGGTAGGAGTAGCGGTGCTAGCCTTAGCATCAGCGAGTGTAGAGAAGGCAGCGCTGGCAGAAGCTGAAACAAGCGAAGAGCCTTGGCTAACAAATTCTACATCGTCGAAGAAGAACCACTGGCCGGCATTGGCATAAGAGTAGAAACCAATTTCGCACCTGCCGTTGGTAACCTGGATGTCTCTGATCTCGATCTGGGACCAAGAACCGTTGATGCCGTTTGCGGTGGTTACCGGAGGCGTAGCCTGCAGCTCATTGCCACCGTAGTTTTTCGCTAGCATCCGAGCAAACTGTCCGCCGCTGCTTTTGGTCCAGGCACGCAAGGTGTAGGTGCCATTAGGCAAGTTGCTGATAGTCTGATAGGTGTACACCTCGTAAGCACTGGTCTTGTACTGCGACCCATGATATGTACCCGAATGTGTGCCGCCTACCGTTTCCGTGTAATCGGCATCGGAGTTGGTGCCTGTACGGCCACCCCAGGTTTGCCAGTTGTTGGGGCTTTGCACGGCAGCGTTGTTGGACTCGAAGCCAGGGTTTACCACGAGGTTCGTGGAAGACGACGGCGTAGAAATCGTGTTAGGAGTCTGAGTTGCCGTTGCGCTGCGGAACAATGCCGAAGCAGGCACCACTTGCTTGTCAACACCCGGGCCTTGGTATTTCACAACCAGGGTTTCGCCGCCGTCGCGTTCGAAGAAGGTCACGGTCAGGGCGTGCTTGCCGGCTTTCAGACCGATGGCGGCGCCGCGCTCCTGGTTGGCGTGCACGCCGTTGTTGTCGACTACGAGTTGGTCACCGATGAAGAGCTGGCTGCCGTCGTCGGAGGAGGTATAGAAGGTGTACTCGCCGTCGGTGGGTACCTCGATGTAGCCCGTGTAACGGAAGCCGAAGTTGTCGTTGCGGTTGCGCGGGCTCAGATCGAACGTTGACACGGTGCCTTGCTTCACAATGGCTTGACCGTTGAAGTCGGGCAGGCCGCTCCAAGTGCCTTCGTGGTAGCTGTAGGCCAAGCCGTTGACTACGTTACTCGGGTTGTCAGCCGGGCGCAGGTTAGCCAACGTTGGAGCTGGAGCCGAAGTTTGAGTACCCGTTCCGTTGGTCGGACCAACCGCTATGTTGTTGTCCTTCAGTTTCTTCTGCCACAACGCAAATTCGTTGGCTTCGGTGTCCCGGGTAATGGGATTTGGCAGTTCTGTGTTCAGATCGTACCGGCTGGGCTCTGCCGCATCAGGCAGGTACTGATCGTTGCGCATTTTGGCACCGTTGGTTCTTCTGTTTACGTAGCCAATGATGTTGTCATGGGCCCGGTTGTTGAAGAAGGTGCTCATTCGCGAGCCGTTCAGAATGTAGATACCAACACCTTGTGCAGCAACGTATTCGCCGTTCGGCATGTAACCCGATGCAATGATGCGGTTGTTGAAGATCTCCATGTCGTGACCGGCGGCCACGCAAATGCCTTGGTTGGCCGTGCTGAGAATCTGGTTGTTGAACGCTTTGATGAATCCGGAAGACTCGCCAAGGTCGGGGGTAGCGCCGTCACCCATCATGATACCGCCCCCACCATAGTCGGTGTTAGAAGCAGGATTGCTGGGATAAGCACCCTGAATAAAATTGTTGTGGAATTGCATCGGGCTATCCGACGTACCGCTGGAGTGGTACATGTTGATATTTTCCTCGACGCGGCTGTTAAAAGGATCGTTGATTACCTGGTTCCAACCAATCTCAACACCGCGAATACCTTTTACGCTCACAAATTGAGCGAACTGGACGCGTTCCTGGCCACCATTGCGGTAGCTGCCGTCGATGTTTTTGGCTTGGTTGTAGAGAATCTTAACCGTCTGATTAGGCGAGTGATCGCCCTGGTAATCGGCCAGGTAGATGCCGGAAGTCTGCTCCATGTAGCAGTGCTCTACCCGGATGTTTTTGAAGTTGCCGGCGTCTAAGAAGCGGCCTTGACGAATGTTGTCGCCGTTGGGCGTGAGAGCGTAGCCGCTGGTGTTGCGTACGGTTACGTCGTTGCCGAACTGGTGGGCCCGGATTAGGATGGTACGGCTGCGGATAATCGAATTCTCGATAATTACCGGTTCAGACGTATTGATGCTTACTGCAGGTGTGTTTGAATCTTGGCTTTCCCAGTTACCACTATAAGTACCACCTTTGGTGATAACGAGCGGTCCGCTGAACGAAGTGCCACTGGGCTGGGCGAATGAGGAGGGGGTTACGCCGGCAACGAGCAATACCCACAAAAGGACCGCCATATACGGTGCTGTCCGACGATTGGTTGAGTTAGTAAGTTGCTTTCTGAACATACGCAAAAGGTGAAGTGAGAAAGAATTTGAGGTGAAGCGGTAGTGAAAGAATTAGAGCAGTTTCTGATACAAAATTAGATGTAACCTTTTGTAGTCATGCACGTTGCACCAAAATTTACACATTGTCGAGCTATATAGACACCTAGAAATTGTTCATTTTATTCAATTTTTTGTCGCGCCATTTTAAGTGCTGTTTTACAAGCCATATCGCCTCCTGTAGAACCTCGACAGTCATTTGATTGACCGAAGTTTCGCCTAAATTTTGTCCATCCTGCCCCAGCGAAGTGCTATTACAAAATAGTTGTGTGTAGCTACAGTAGTGGTTCTATGTAACTACATATAAACAAGGAAAAATTGCCTTTTTTACTGAGGCGGTCTGCCGTATTTGTTTTTACTGTCGAGCTAAGAACCTCCAAAAGAGGCCGCTATTTTTATTTCCGTCCTGAACCGAAAATTTTCGTAGAATCCGATCAACCAACTGATCCGTTTCCTATGCAAACCACCCGGTTAGAACACGACTTTTTGGGCGAACGCGCGCTTCCAGCCCAAGCTTATTATGGCATCCAGACCCTGCGGGCTCTCGAAAACTTCATGATTACGGGTATTCCCTTGCATGCCGAGCCGCTGTTTGTGCAGGCGCTGGCGTATGTGAAGAAAGCCGCGGCGTTGGCCAACCGCGACCTAGGCGTGCTCGATGCTTCCATTGCCGAGGCCATCACGCAAGCGTGTGACCGGGTGCTGACAGGTGAGCTGAACACTCAGTTCCTAACCGATATGATTCAGGGTGGGGCAGGTACGTCGGTGAATATGAATGCCAACGAGGTAATCGCCAACGTAGCCCTGGAGCTCATGGGCAAGCAAAAAGGCGAATACGAATTCTGCCACCCCAACAACCACGTCAACTGCTCGCAATCGACCAACGATGCCTATCCGACGGCTTTTCGTATCGCTTTGAATAACAAGCTGGTAGGGTATCGGCAAGCCCTGGAGCAGTTGGCGGATGCTTTTGCCCAGAAAGGGGAAGAGTTTCAGAATGTGCTGAAAATGGGCCGCACGCAGCTCCAGGACGCGGTGCCCATGAGCATGGGCGACGAGTTCAAAGCCTTTGCAACTAACCTGCGCGAAGAACTGCTGCGTATTCAGGATAGTCGCCAGTTAATCAGCGAGATAAATATGGGGGCTACGGCTATCGGGACGCGCGTAAACGCTCCGGCAGGCTACGCCGAGCTAGTAACCCAGCACCTGCGCGAGCTGACCGGCCTGGATCTGGTGCTGGCCGGCGACCTGATTGAGGCTACCTACGACACGGGGGCGTATGTGCAGCTGTCGGGGGTGCTGAAGCGCACGGCAGTGAAGCTATCCAAAATCTGCAACGACCTACGGCTGCTTTCCTCGGGTCCGCGCTGCGGGCTGGCCGAAATCAATTTGCCGCCGCTGCAACCTGGTTCCAGCATTATGCCGGGCAAAGTCAATCCGGTAGTGCCCGAAGTCGTCAACCAGACGGCCTTTTACGTGATCGGCGCCGACCTTACCGTAACGATGGCCGCCGAAGCCGGTCAGTTGCAGCTCAACGTTATGGAGCCGGTGATCTCCTTTGCCCTGTTTACTGCCATTTCTTATATGACCAATGCCTGCCACACGCTGCGCGAAAAATGTGTCATCGGCATTACGGCCAACGCCCAACACACCGAGCAGTTGGTGCGCAACAGCATCGGCATCGTGACGCAGCTCAACCCGGTGCTGGGCTACGAGACCACGGCCGACATCGCCAAGGAGGCGCTGCGCACCGGCAAATCGGTGTACGACATCACAGTAATCGAGCGCCGCTTGCTTACGCAGGCCAAATGGGACGAGATTTTTACTTTCGAAAACCTGATTCGCCCGCACTTTATTCAATAGCGACCGCTACAACCCATCCTCCTGCAAGACTTGGAGTATGTCTATCTTGCAGGAGGACAAGTAGTTGCAAAGAAGGCTGGCTATTCCGCGGCATGGAAAGTTGATGGCGGGTGTCAGAGGAAAGGCATTTTGCCCATCTTTATGGCGCTATTATCCCATCTATGGCCCCTGTTAGGTTACTTATAGTGCTTATTGTGTTGTTAGCAGCTGCAAGAAGCGGCCGGGCGCAGGGCCGTTCTCCGGCCGCAGCGCCGACTTCGTCCGACGCACAGTATAAACTGCAGGTGAGCCTGACTTTGCCCTCGGCAGTTGGCGTCATTGGCGATTATGCCGGCCTGTTGTTTTCGAAGAAAAAGGAAAAGCAAAAAAACGCCGAGCACCTACCGCGGACGGGCAACCCCGTGGTGGTTTTTACGGTGCCCGTTCCCAAAAGCTGGGCCAACGCGGCTAAAAAAGTCGCCCGTGATAATCCGTAAGGGCAACTGGTGTAATTCTGCTTTATGCTGTAATTTTCAGGATGCAGCGCCGCGGCGATACTGCTCCCGCGAAACGGCCCGATTCCTTCTGTATAGCTTCCAATAAGAATAATTCGACGGCCAAGTTGAAATAGTCGGGGCACTCCCGCTAGCTTTGAGCAAAGCGGCTGGGTACCGACGTGCAACTCGAAAGCTGTATTTTGCAAATGCTTGATTATTAATTGATTGTAAACTAATACACGGCCCTCGACTTGACTTCAATTATGAGTGTAAACGGCGCGATATTGTTTGCGATCCCCATTGCCTTGCTGATTGTGAGGTCGTTGCGCCGCTTTCTGGATCTGCCAAAGCGCTTACCCGGCTGGGACAAATTTCTCAACAGCATCTGGATTCCGGCCATTGTTCTGTTTCTGATTGCGTGGGCTTTTAAGCTGAAGACCAGTCAGTTAGACGAAACCTATTTTCTCTTTGTATTTGGGGTGGTCGTAGCGGTGCTGGTGCAGGTGCGCGACTATCGGCCCGCCCGCACGCTGTTGCTGGCCATTGCGCCTTACGTACTGTACTCGGCCATCGAGCTGCTGCTGGCCGTAACGGACTGGGACCTGCTGAAGCGCTACGACGGCTTTTTCGATAATTCGCGCGGGTTTGCCGTCATCTGGCTCATCACGTTCATCCTGATCGCGCGAAACCAGAAGAAACACCTCGAAAAAGAGCGTTTGCAGCGCGAAGAAGAAGAAAAAGCCAAGCAGCTCATCGAAGCCCAGAATGCTGAGCTCGAGCGCCTCGTGGCCGAACGAACCGCTACGCTCACCCAGCAAGCCGAAGAATTGCGCGATGCCCTGACCGAACTCCGCGCGATGCAGGCCCAGCTGGTACAAGCCGAGAAAATGGCCTCATTAGGCGAGCTGACGGCTGGCATTGCGCACGAAATTCAGAATCCGCTCAACTTCGTAACCAATTTTTCCGATGTATCGGCGGAGCTGGTCAGTGAGCTGGAGGAGGAGCAGCAACGGCCGGAACGCGACCCCGGCCTGGAGGCTGAGTTGCTGGACGACCTGAAGCAGAACCTCCAGAAAATCACGCACCACGGTCAGCGGGCGGCCAGCATTGTACGGGGCATGCTCGAACACAGCCGCGCCAGCACCGGTGAGCGCCAGCCCACGGAAATAAATAACCTCGCCGACGAATACCTGCGGCTGGCTTACCACGGTCTGCGCGCCAAGGACAAGACCTTCAACGCCACGCTCGCCACCGATTTCGACCCTGCCGTCGGGCCGATCGAGGTGGTTTCGCAGGACCTTGGGCGCGTGTTACTGAACCTGTTTACCAACGCTTTTTACGCCGTGCAAAAACGCAAAGAGGCGTGCCCCGACGCCGGCTACACCCCGACGGTTACGGTCAGTACGCATCGCAACACGGCGACGGAAGTAGAGATTCGGGTCTGCGACAACGGGCTGGGCATTCCGGAAGCGGTGCGGGCCAAGATCTTTCAGCCCTTTTTTACGACTAAACCCACGGGTGAAGGCACGGGCCTGGGCCTCTCGCTCAGCTACGACATCATCACCAAAGGCCACGGCGGCACCCTCACGGTCAAAACCCAAGAAGGCGAGGGTACCGAGTTTATTATCACGCTGCCTGCCTAAAACACAACTTAACCTTCTGATTATACTAGCTAGCTTTGTAATCGATGAAAATACTGGTAGTAGACGATGAAAAGGACGTGCGCGTCCTGTTTGAGCAGCGTTTCCGGCGGGAAATTCGTTACGGTCTGTTTTCCTTCTCCTTTGCATACTCCGGCGAGGAGGCGCTCTCGTACCTGCACGAACACGCTTCGGAAGTCGTCCTGATCTTATCCGATATCAACATGCCCGGCATGAGCGGCCTAGAATTGCTCAAGCAGATCAAGAAAGAATACCCACCCGTTCCGCCGCCGCAAGCGCCTTTGGTCATGATGATCACGGCTTACGGCGACAACGAAAGCTACGAACAAGCCATGCAGCTGGGAGCCAACGACTTCCTGACTAAGCCCGTGGACTTCGGGGCGCTAAAAGAAAAACTCATCCTGATAGCGAACCATGAAAACTAAAATCTTGGTAGTCGATGATGAGGCAGATTTAGAGCTGCTCATTAAACAGAAGTTTCGGCGCAAAATTCGGGAGAATATATACGAGTTCGTGTTTGCCAGCAACGGCCAAGAAGCCCTGGACTGCCTACGCGATCATCCCGATATGGACATCGTCCTGAGCGACATCAACATGCCTGTGATGGATGGCCTGACGCTGCTCAGCAAGCTGCCCGAAATCAATCCGATTATCAAAACCGTGATGGTATCGGCGTACGGCGACATGGAAAATATCCGCACGGCCATGAACCGGGGCGCTTTCGACTTCATCTGCAAGCCCGTGGATTTCAACGACTTGGAACTGACCATGGAAAAAACCGTGCAGCAGGTCCGGCAGCTCCGCGAGACGTTGCGCGCCATTCAGGAAAACAACATCCTGAAGATGTATGTGGACGAAACGGTGCTCAACTTTATGGGGCGCCCCGATTTTGAGAAGACGCTCATGGCCAGCGAAACGGTGCAGGCCACCGTCGTTTTTATCGACATCTGCGGCTTCACGTCGCTCTCGGAAACCCTGTCGCCAACCGAGGTAGTACAGATGCTCAATACCTATTTCGATCAGATGGTAACGGAGGTCATGGCGCAGGGCGGCCGCATCGATAAGTTTATGGGCGACGCCGTGATGGCCGTGTTTCGCGAAGAGTTTCACCTCGACCGTGCCATCGACGCGGCTTTGGCTGTACGTAACGTGCTGCAAGCCAACCACAACATACTGCCCGACGGCTCGACGTACCAGCCGCAGGTATCCATCGGCATCAACACCGGCGAAATGGTGTCCGGCAACATTGGTTCGGCCTCAATCAAGCGCCTCGACTACACCGTCATCGGCGATACCGTCAACGTGAGCCAGCGGCTGCAATCGGTAGCCCAGCCCGGCCAGATCATCATCACCGAAGCCACCTACAAGAAGGTCAAAGAAGCGTTTCAGTGTGTGCCCCTCAGGGAA
The DNA here is from genome assembly GCF_014349165.1 of Hymenobacter sp. BT491. NCBI lineage: Bacteria > Pseudomonadati > Bacteroidota > Cytophagia > Cytophagales > Hymenobacteraceae > Hymenobacter > Hymenobacter sp. BT491. Next base: position 1,385,447 of record NZ_JACSJJ010000001.1, read on the forward strand.
GTAGTTCTGAAAAACAAGGTAAATCCTGTGATGATCTACGAGGTATTGGCCTGATAATGAAGTAGATAAGAAATTACTTAATTTGCGGGCAGCGGTAATGAGGCGATCCAGTGCCTTTACTACCGCTGTCCGTTTTGTTTACTGTGGGAGCTGCATTTTGTCGTTTTGCCGGCGCAGGCGCTGGCAGAGCACCCGCAGGATGTTGCGCAGTACTTCGCCGCGCTCTTCCATCACGTCGTAAAAATCTTCCTGATCGAGGCGAAAGGCCATGACGTTGCTCTTGGCCACGGCCGACGCGGAACGAGGCTCGGCGTCGAGCAGGGCCAACTCCCCAAAGAAGTCGCCTTTGTGGAACGTCGCTAGCCGTTGAGTGCCCGTAAAGATGTCGACTTGGCCGTCGTGCAGAATGAAAAGGGAGGTACCCAAATCGCCCTTCGCAAAAATCTGCTGCCCCGCTTGGAAAGTTACTTCCTTCATGATCGGGACAATACTGCTCAGCACGTTTTCGGGTGTTTCGGCAAACAACGCTGTGCTTTTCAGAACGGCCACGCGTTCGGCTGCCGAAATACGGGAAGTAGTTGCTGCATGGTTCATAACCTGTTCTTGAGTAATTAATTGATTATCAAATAGCTGTTGATAGGCGCTGGGTTGTGTTCCGGATAACTCCTGCAGGGCCTTGAAAGCACTTTCCCGAACAACCGGGCTTGTGCTGTGCAGGTGCGGAACCAACGCAAGTGCGCAAGCCGCCGACGGGTGCCACCGGCTCAACGCGACACTGACGGTCCAGTCGGAAAAGGCCGTTTCGCCCCGCTTTACAATGCTTTCCAGAATCGGAACCGGCGGGCTGGGACGGTCGCTGAGCAAACGCTCGAACAGACGGACCTTGTGCGCCGGCGTGTCGGGGTCGAGCAATGCCTGCAAGCCCTGGTAGACGTGCCGGGGGATCAGATTGTCCAGAATTTCCAGCGCATTGGCTTGCCGTTCGCGGGCGGCGTGCGCCACGCCGCGTTGGGCATCGGAGATGATCTGGGGCGGATAAAGCTGAACCAACACCGCAAAAATGCGCTGCTGAACTTTCGTAAGCTCGTAGTCGAGGCTGTGAGATAGGGTCGCATCGGAGGTGCTTGCCTGGCCGCGCAACAGATGATGAGCCAGGTGCAACTCCTCCTGAATAAGCGCCTGATAGACAACCGAATCGGCGAGGTTGGGGGCAAAATTGCGCAAAGCCCGCAGGGCTACTTCCCGCCGAAGTAAATTGGGCTGTTGCGCCAGTTGCAGTAGCGCTACTCGGCTGACTTCCAGGCGAATGCGCCCGCATATCTGCGCTGCCCGACGCACCAGTGCCTCGTCGGTACCGGTGGCAAGCACGGCCGTAAGCTGCGGCAGGGCGGCGGCACCCAACTCGACGAGCCTTTCCGTAGCGGCTTGGCGCTGGGCCTTGTCACTTAGGGAGTTGAGAAGCTGACTGATCTCTTCAGTATTCGACGAAACACCGGCTGTGTGCTGGGCTGAGCCATTAACCGCACGAGTTACCGGCCCGGTCCAGCTTTGCACCGTGGCTGTTTCTGTAGCGTCGGCAAAGCGCCGGCTGAGTGCGTGCTGAAGCTCATCGAGGTAATGGCCGTAGGAGCGGTGCAAAAAGTACAGCGCGCCGATCATAAACAAGCTCATCCAGGCGAAGGGAGCCCATTCGTTGAGCACAGGTACTTGGTGTAGTGCAAAGAGCAGCACACCGGCCAAGCCCATGCCCAGCGGTTCGTATAGGCCCTTGGCCAGCGTGTGGGCCTGCAAGCGCTCGGGGGGCGACAGAGGCTGAAAGAGAACCAGAAAAACCGGGTCGAAGATGGCGCGTCGCAATACTTCCATCATCAGGTAAAGGCCGCAGAAATACAGCAATAACATGCCTTCGCCCGCATTGCCAACACGCAAGCCCCCAAACAGCAGCAAACCCGCCAATACCGTAGCCGGAAGCGCAATCAGCATCCAACGCACCCCCACTTGGTCGAGGGCCACGCGGGAAACCAGAAGTTTAAACAACGTGGCTGACAAATATGTGATAACCAGTACGTTGCCTACGTATTTCATCACGGACGTCTGGTCGTGAAATTTATGCTTGACGTTGACGAAGAAGGAATACTCGACGCCCGTCGTGACGGCTGCAATGGCCAGCATGCTCAGACTGATGGAGAGCACCAGGCGGCTGTCGCCAAACCAGCGTTGCAACATCGGCGCCACCGACTGCTGGCGGGCGGCCCGCGCGGTCGGGCGGGCTTCCACGAGGTGGGAGCGACGTGTTATCTGCAACGTGAACAGCGCGGCCAGGTACGCTCCGAAAGCCGTGAGCAGCAGCCACAACAAGTCGGTGTGGTGATGAATCAGGATGGCTAGCACGGCGCCCAGCGCTTTGGCGGGCATATCGCCGGAGCTGATGACACTGAACAGGCGTTTGCCTTGTCGCACGTCGAAGACCATCGCCGAAACCCCCCAAAACTCCAGGTTGGTGAGCAGGTAGATAACGCGATAGCCCGCCATAATCGCTACCGCGGCCGCCACCGAGTGCCCCATCACAATCAGCACGCCCAGCACGCCGGTAAGGGCTACTACTGCCAAGAGTACCCGCACGGCAAGGTGCTGGAGCGGAAGATGGTGTTCGTAGTGCGCGTAAATTTTGCCGGCCGCAATCATCGCCAGGGCGGCCACACCGTAGGCCAGGGGCAGGTTGCGCTCCGGCTGATTTTCAAGCAAAATCACGTTGGCCGCCACATAGACCAACACAGTGCCGATGCCCAGCAGGAAGTTGTGCAGAAAAAACAGCCCAACCGTGCGCCCTTCGCCGGGGCGAATGCCGAGCAGTTGGTGCCAACGTTCGAGTAGTATCATGCCAGAAGGAAAGGTGATGCCTCGCAGCCTCAAGTATAACCGCAAGATAGTGCCCTGATGTGCACAGTTTCGGATTTTTCCTGTTATTACGGCATTGATACTTCCTGCTGCCTACCATCATGGACTGCCGACGCGCCGAAACGTATGTGCTCAATGAGTTGCGCCAGCATCTCTCGCCTACGCTCTACTACCACGGCCTGCATCATACCCTCGATGTCCTTGCGCAGGCCCAGTCGTTGGCCGAGGCCGAGGGCGTTACCGACGCCGAGGCGCTGATGTTGCTGCGCACCGCGGCCCTTTATCACGACAGCGGTTTTATGACCACCTACATCGGGCACGAAGAAGCCGGTTGTGAGCTGGTGAAGCGCACCTTGCCGGGTATGGGGTATTCGGCGGATCAAATCGAGTTGATTTGTCGTTTGATCATGGCCACGAAAATGCCGCAGAACCCCGGCGACCTCCACCTGGCCCAAATCCTCTGCGACGCCGACCTCGATTACTTGGGTCGTCCCGATTTCTGGCCCATCAGCCAGACGCTGTACGTGGAGCTGCAAGCCCGCGGGATGGCTCCGGATGAGCAAAAATGGAACGAAGGCCAGGTCGATTTTCTGCAAGGGCACCAATACTGGACGGCTTCGGCAACGGCTCGCCGCGAGGCCTCCAAACAAGCCCGCCTCGCCGAAGCGCAAGCCCGTCTGAAATAACAGTCAATTGCCTTGCGAACTGTGAGGATCAGCTGATTATAAAACAAAAAAAGCAACCATCTGATTATCAGATAGTTGCTTTTTTTGGGTGGTAACCTAAGAATAGGTTACCTGCTGGTCAGCAGTGGCTTACTTAACCAGAACCAAGCGCTTGGTTTCCACTTTGCCGTTGGTGGTCAGGCGGCAGGTGTAGATCCCCTCGGCCAGCGTGGCGCCATCCACGGTGAACTCGTAGTCGTGACCGCTTTCGGCTACGCCGTTGTAGAGCGTCGCTACCAGCTTGCCTACTGCGTTGTAGATCAGCAATTGCGCCTTGCCGGTTTCTGCCGAGCGGAAGTGCAGCACGGCCCGGTCGGTGAAGGGGTTGGGATACGCCTCGAACACGTTGGCGGTAGCTTCGGTGGTCACGACGCTGGCGGCCGCTGTGGCAGTTAGGGTGCTAGCCGAGCAGTCGCCGAGCTGTTCTTTATGACCAACCAAGTGATCGGGCACTTCGCTAACCTTGACACAAATGGTTGATCCTTTGTGGCACAGAACCACTTCGTCGTTCTTTTTGCCGCAGCGCACATCAACTACTTTAATCGTTACCGGCTTGGTAGCGGTGCAGCCCGTTTCGCTGGTAACCGTGACGGTATAGAGGAAAGTGCCCGGCTTCGTAGCCGTAAAGATCGGGTTGGCAATGTCGGTTTTGCTGAGTCCAGCCGGACCGCTCCAGCTGTAGCTCACGCCGCCGGAGGCCGTCAGCGTTACGCTCTGCGGACCGTAGCCAATGTAAAGATTGGTCGCAACGCCGCCGGTGTACACGTCAGAAGAAGGCTTTGGCGTGATGACAGGCGTCGGGATTATGCCTTTTACAGTGACATCCGCCGTCTGGCTGGCTACGTTGCCGTGAATGTCGGTGACGGTCAGGGTTACTTTGTTGAGGCCGATATTATCGCAGGTAAAGGTGCTCTTGCTCAGCGTGATCGAAGCGATTCCGCAAGCATCGGAGCTGCCCTTGTTGACATCAGCCGCCGTGATTGAGAAGGTGCCTTTGCTCAGGGTCACGGTCAGGTTCTGAGTCAGGACCGTAGGAGCCTCTTTGTCCTGTACCGTCACGGTGAAAGTTCCCGAGTCGGTGCCGCAGCTGTTAGTAGCTGTAACCGTGACCGTGGTAGCGCCTACCGGGAAGAAGTACGGAGAGGTGATGGTCGTGGTCACGCCATCTTTCACAATGCTGTATACGAACTTGGGAGCAGGAGAACCCGTGGCCGTAGCAGCGAAAGCAACTGAAGCGCCGCACTTACCCATTTCGGTGTTGGCCGTCGGGATGGTTGGTGCGGTTAGAGAAGGAGGGGTGGTAATGGTTACCGTGGCAGAGCCTGTCAGAGCAGCGCCAGTGCAGTTGCCATCCGTTAAGGAAGTCAATGCATAAGTGGTTGTCTCTTTGGGGGTTACGGTTAGGGAGTAATTTCCTTCAGCATCAACGTCAGCAGCCGTTACGGTTAGGGCCGCCGGGGCAGCCGCACCGTTAATCGAGTAGCCAACCGTCCAGGGAGCAACACCGGTCAGGTGGACCGTCAGCTTGGTAGACGTGCCCACACATACCGTAGCGTCGCCGGTCAACGTAGCCGTTGGCAAGGCCCGCACAGTTACTTGTTGGGTGTAGGTATCGGAGCAAGCGCCCTGGGTAATGGTCAGGGTAGCAGTATAAGTGCCCGCCGCCGCGTAGGTGTGGCTGATGTTGCCTTTGGTGGTGTAATCTACTTTGCCATCGTTGTCGATGTCCCAAGCATAGGTAGCATTCGACTCAACAGTTGTCGAGGCATCCTTGAAGGCCGTAGCCGTACCGGCGCAAACCGTAGTGGCTGTAAACGAAGGCGTTGGCGCAAGGCAGGTCAGGCCCGTACGCACGACCCGGTAGGTAGTGCCCACCCGGATGCCGTCGAGCAACAGGTTGGGAGCCAAGGTATTGCCACCGCCCTGACGCAATGCTACCGTGCCAATGTCGGAAGGCGTACCCGTGGTTTCCAGTGCTTCCACTGCGGCAGTTGTCGGTTCGGCGTTCACCGCGGGGTTGATGTACAGGCGACTCGTGGTGCCCGTCTCATCAAACGAATACTTTACAACCAGGAGGTAAGTCTCGTTCAGGTTATATTCTTCGGTGGTGTAAAGGATGTTGGTGCCGTTGCCGCTGATACCAAACTGCACTTTGCCCGTGGTAGGTCCTTTCTTGACGTAGACCCGGTTCTTGAAGTTAGAGCTCAGGATCGTCGGTCCCAGGTGGAAGAAATAGTCACCCGTACCAGCGCTCGATACTTTCACCAAGAAGGAGGCGTACACCGGCGTGCGGGCGTACACGGCAGCAAACTGACGGTTAACGTCTTGGCCCGTCGTTGTAATGGAGGCTGTATTGCCAATGCTGCCGGCACCGTAGCCTGCATAGGCAAGACTTGGTGCAGTTACGGCGATGGCGTTAGTAGTGCCGCCGCTGTGAGCCGCCCAGCCGTTGTTGGTCAGAAAATCGCCCGAGTTATAAGCAAAGTTTTCTTCGAGCAGCATAGTTGCCGGCACCGCCAGTGTTGCCTGGGCCAACGTTCCGGGAGACGAGGTCTGGTAGTTTTCGGCGAAGGGTGTATTGTTGTCGTTGTAGTCAAAAACGGCAAACGTGTAGGTCGTGTTAGGGCGCAGGTTGCGAACTGTTACCGTATCGGCAGTGCCACCATACACCACATAGTTGCCAACACCTACTTGGGTGCCTTGGCCGAAAGCAGTGTTGGGAGTATACGTCGTAGCGTCCACGGGGGCAGCATCTACGGCGCTGCCCAGGCGGGCCAGAATCAAATGCTTCGTGCCGTCGCCACCCGTTAGGTTCAGCAGCAGCGAAGTGCTGGTGACGTTGGAAGCGGTTAGGGCAGAGTTCTTGGTAGGCTCGGCAGCAAGCGGCACCGTTGCCGTGACCAGCGTAAACTCCTGCCCGTAGGCAGTGCCCGCGCTGGTTGTGGTGGCATAGGCCCGCACGTAGTAGGTAGTGCCGGGCGTCAGGCCGGTGATGGCGCTGGTGAAGGCGCCCGAACCCGTGCCGTCGCTGGTCTTGAGCGTGCTCAGGACTGGGTTAGGCGTTTTGCCCCACACCACACCGCGCGCCGTAATGCCGCTGCCCCCGTCGTCGGGTATGTTGCCGCCGGTTGAGGCGCTGGTGGGCGTAATGTTGGTAAGCTCCGCCGTGCTCACGGTTGCCGGATATACCGGAGCCGTGCTGGTGCCGCTCACGGCAACCGATTGATCGGCCGCGCCGCTGCTGTTCACCGGGATGGTCGCCTGATACGCCTGGGCCGCCGTTGGGGCAAAGCGGACGTCGATGGTAGTAGTATTTACTGTGCCGTCGGTCGGTTGCAATTGAATAACACAGCAAGCAAAAGGCTGCGTGCCCGTACGAATCTCAAATCCGGCCGGAGGCGTGATGGATATGGGAGAAGACAAGCCTGTGCCGCTCACCGTGAAGCTTTGCGGGCTGGTCGCCGCGCCTGCCACTACAGCGCTGAAAGCAGGTAACGTCGACACGGAAGTGATTATCTCCGGCTTCGTAGCCGCAGGTATGGTGATGGTTACGGGCGAACTTTCACCAGTAGCTGATCCGCAAGTGCTTGATAAACTGGATTTTGCAACTACATAATAGGTGCCGGCTGCGCCAAAATCGGAGCCTTTGGGCTGGTAGATTGCGCTAGTAGCACCGCCGATAGCCGTTGTGAAAGGCCCTGAAGCACTGGTGCTGTATTGCCAGGTAAAGGTTGAGCCCGAAGCCGCCTTGGCCGTGAGGTTAGTGCCTGTTCCTGTAAGCGAGATAGTTTGAGCGTCGGGAGGTGTTACTGTAACCGGGTTGGTGGTAACGCTCTGAGAAACAGTAAGGTTGGTGCCGTTGTTGGAGCCGTACGTAGCTGGGATATCGTTTACTACCCGAATCCGGTAGCCGGTTCCGCTGGGCGTACCGGCCGGAATGATAGCCGCAATAGGGGAGGTGCCGCCGCTGCCTATAATGTTGTCGGTGGCATTGCTTGGAAACGCCCCCGAAGCATTCGACAGCTGCACTTTGAAAGTGCCCGTGAAAGTACCGCTGCTGGTATAAGCAACGTTGAATGAAGTACTTCCCGAAGCAGAAGTAACGCAGAACGGGCTGTTGTAAGCCGAGGCTGTGGTAGTGATGGTTGGCACTGGAGTACCCGTTGAACCAGCAGTAACGACTACGTTGTCTAGGCTGATTTTGGGGCGGCTGCCAGTAGTACCGCCGGCCGAGGTCACGAGAAAAAAGCGGATTTTGGCAGTGGCATTATTAGAGAAGCCTGCAGGTAGGGCAATGGAAGTTAAGTTGCCTGAAGCAGCTACGTTATTGGTAACCACTACACTTGAGCCACCTAGGTCAACAAAGGCTCCGCCGTCGCCGGTGTTTGTTTGGAGCTTGAAAGTAGATCGCCGATCGCCGGATGAGTTGTTGACTTCGGCCCAATCTAGGCTAATGGTTCCGGCGGTGACGCCTGTAAAATCTAAATAAAGATCGAAAGCAGCTGCGTTGCCGCCATCAGGAGAGGCACCGGTTGCCAGAAGTACGATTGCGCCAGTGCCTTTTTGTACGCCCCCCCCAGTACCGGTAGCAAAAACTTTGGTCTGATTAGGCAAAGCAGGGCTGGTCTGCTGGGGGGCGAACCCAAAGCGATTGGCACCTAAGCCTAAGGCAAAGTTGTCGGTCCAATTGGCAACATCACCAAAATTCTCTGTGTATGTTCCGGTGGCCAGCTGATGCGGTGTCTGACCCCAACTCTGGTGCGCACCGAAGAAAAACAGAAAAGCAAGCAAAGCTGGCAATTGCCCAAGCTTCCAAGCGTTTTTATAAAAACTTGTCATACAGACGGTTATGTCTTTGTAAGAAAATCTGGGAAGTTGCGCTTAGATGGTCGGGCCGTTATCGACTTTCGACTCGATGACCGTCTGCACGTCAACGGGCAGGTTCGAGAGCAAGTCGTAACCGGTTGCTTTCTCGATGGCATCGACGCTGGTGCGGTACGTGCCCCAGTTCGTGTCGATGGAGTTGACGTTCGGCGTGTCGATGGCGATGATGCGGGTATTGGCGTTCACCCGCGAAGCATCGTTGTCGCCAACCGGCAACACCACAATCACCTTCCAGCAGCGGGCCGGTACCGTCACGCGGCCTTGGTCGAGGGTATTGACCACTGTAGCGTTGTTGCTGCCCACGCCGCCCACGCCGTAGCTACCGCAAATCACGTACACCTCGTTGCCGGGCAGGAACGTGCGGGTGTAATTTTCCAGGTCGGCCCAGGTTTTCTGGTTGTTGTTAGGCGCCTGCGGCATCATGTTGGTCATGAAGAAGGTCGCCGAGTTGTTTTCTAGCGTAGAAGTCCGGTCGGCCGACGGGCAATTGTGGCCCCGGTCGAAGCCGCTGCCGCTGTAGCTGGTCGATTGTACTTGGTACCAGCCATCGGGTAACGAAGGGTCGTTGCGGAAATCGTTCTGCCGATTGGCAGTGTCGCGGTCTGCAATATCGAGGTGCCAGCTTACCCAGTTGGGCTTGCCTTGGTCGCGGTTATACGACATTACATACTGTGGCTTGACCAGCAAGTAGTTATCAAAATAGCTGACGTCCGTAACGGCGCCGCTGGGGTTGCCCAGCGCAATGTTATTGTTGTCAACGGAAGGGGCCGCGGTGCCAAACTCCGTCACGGCAAAATCATCGAGATTCAGGCGGGCGCTGCCCCCAGATGTCTTCCGGATTTCAAACTTGACGTTGCCCGAAATATTGGCCGTGAAGGCTGCCGTTTGCAGGGTGTTGCTAGTGGTCGAAACGGTGTTGCCCAGCTTTGTCCACTTGTTGCAGTTGCACGACTGCGCCTGCGCCCACAATTCCCAACTGCTGCTGCCGTCGGAGCCGTAAATGGCGTGCTGTATGGTAATCGTAGAAGCCCCCGTCGGCAGGTAAAAGTCCATCGTGAGCTTGCCAGCGCCTTGTAAGCGTACGGCCTGAGCACCGTTTTTCCGATCGGCATCGGTGGCGCCCAGCACGCCGTCCGTCAGAATCCAGTTGCCAGTCGTGAGGGCAACGGTTCCGGTGGCATAATCCGTCTTGGTACCTGTATCGAAGGTCTCTTGCGTGTTTGCAGCAAAAAGTGCAGTCGAAACCTCGCGGCGATCTACACTCGTTGGATGAAAGGCAAAGCAGGGCAGAAGCAGCAGCAGAAGATATCTGCCGTACCCGAGTAAGGGTTTTTTCATTTAAGCCAAAGAGTGAAGATGAAAAACAGAGTAAATCGTTTATTCCAAACTGTTAAAATCCGGCATGCCAGAATTCGGCGCAAAGCTAGCGCAGGATTTTCGTGCTGACTTTAACACAATGTTAAGTTTATAGTTCATTGTTTTTGTAATAGAATGCTTATTTGAAAAAGTCAATTTGTATTCGAATAGTTTAAACAATCCATTGGTTTATCTTTGGCCTAAGACATAAATATATTAGATAAGTGCAATTTTAGAATATATGTATGCTTCCTAGTTGTGTCCAGTCTGTTCTTAGAATTATTTTATCAAATGTTGTGTGTGTAAATTATAATTATTTGATTGTGAGTGTATTGCATAATGAGGCGGACCTGTAAGTTGTTGCTTGTATAAGAATCGTTCAGAGGGCTTATATATGTCTAGACTGCGTTGGATTCTAGTTTAACCTGGATTAAATGCGCTAAATAAAAGAATTCACCGAGTAGCAAAATCAGTAATTAATGATGCGCAGGTTTGTGACTAACAGCTTCAAAAAGTTTAATTATTAGTGATGGTATGTACACACATTTATCGTAGTAAAACTGGTCAAAAAATCACATAATTTTATAACTTATATTATGCGATAAGTCTGAACTCAGGGTTTGGTCCTGAATATGTACAATCGCATTTTCCGTGTTAAGCCATATTCTCCTTTGAGGCTATACACAGCGGATTTGACAACTTCAATCAGGCTGAGTACATAGGAGCTTATCTCACAAACTCGAATTGCGTCAAAATGACAAAGGCCACTTCAATGAAGAAGCGGCCTTTGTAAATATTTGATTATAAGATAGTTATGGTCTGCGGTTGACCGCGTTCAGATCTTCAAACGCTTGCTTGAGGCGCGCTGCGAAGGTTTTCTCGCCTTCACGGAGCCACACACGTGGATCGTAGTATTTCTTATTCGGCGAATCGGCACCACTGGGGTTACCGATCTGGCCTTGCAAGTAGGCTTCGTTCTTTACGTAATAGTTTTTGATGCCTTCCCAAAGTGCCCACTGCAAATCGGTGTCGATGTTCATTTTGATGGCACCATAAGAAATAGCCTCGCGAATTTCTTCCTGGCTAGAGCCCGAACCGCCGTGGAATACAAAGTCAACAGGCTGTGAACCCGTTTGGAAGTGCTCCTGCACGTACTGTTGCGAGTTTTTCAGGATGACGGGTTGCAACTTTACGTTGCCGGGCTTGTACACGCCGTGCACATTACCAAAGGCAGCCGCTACCGTAAAGCGGGGGCTTACCGAACTCAGCTCTTTGTAAGCAAACGCTACTTCGGAAGGTTGGGTATAGAGCTTCGAGCTATCGACATCGGAGTTGTCCACGCCATCTTCTTCACCGCCGGTCACGCCAAGCTCAATCTCCAGCGTCATACCGATTTTGCTCATGCGCTCGAGGTAGCGCTTGCAGATTTCGATGTTCTCTTCAATCGGCTCTTCCGACAGGTCGAGCATGTGCGAGCTGTACAGCGGCTGGCCATACTGCGCAAAATGCTTTTCGCCCGCCTCAAGCAACCCGTCGATCCAGGGCAGCAGCTTCTTGGCGGCGTGGTCGGTGTGCAGAATCACCGGTACATCGTACACCGAAGCCATCGTGTGCACGTGCTGAGCACCCGAAATGGCCCCCGCAATACTGGCACGCTGATCGCCGTTAGGCAGCGATTTGCCGGCAAAAAACTGCGCGCCACCGTTGGAAAACTGTATGATAACAGGCGAATTGACTTCGTGGGCCGTTTCCAGCACCGCGTTCACCGAGTTGGTACCCGTCACGTTGACGGCGGGCAGGGCAAAGGCATTCGCCTTGGCGAATTTGAAAAGGTTCTGTACCTCGTCGCCGTGTAGTACGCCGGCGCGCAGTCCGGTAAGGGTTTGTTCAGCCATGACAGGAAAATGAAAAGCTAGAAAAAAGGTTAGATGAGGGTGGGAGCCCAAACCTACGAAAGGCCTGGGTTAGTTGCCAATCCTGCACCCAGAATGAAGAAACCTTGCTGGATCGGCGGAAGCAGATTTGCGTGGTAAAACCTCGGAAGTTTACCTAGTAAGAAGATAGTGAAAAGTCTGGTTCACTGATCCTGCAACCGTTTTGCATTGGAAATAATCCCCGCAAATGAAGACCGAAGTAGTCCTGAATGCTGCTATTTGGCTTTTATTCAATACATTATGCAGATCAACCCAAACCTGTCAGCGATGATTACGGCACCTGCCTCTCTTGGTTTGAAGAAAGTATTAAGGCCGCTGCATCTCTGGGCCATAGCAGTGGGACTGGTCATTTCAGGCGAATATTTTGGCTGGAATTACGGTTGGGCCGTAGCAGGCCCCATCGGCATGCTAGTGGCCACGTTGATAATCACAGTGTTGTATATCACATTCATTTTCAGCTTTACCGAGCTGACAACTGCGATACCGCATGCGGGTGGGCCGTTTGCCTATTCGTATCGAGCCTTTGGGCCGCTAGCGGGATTAATAGCTGGGTACGCTACCCTCGTTGAGTTTCTGTTTGCACCGCCGGCCATTGCCTTTGCGCTGGGTAGCTACGGGCATTTTCTGTACCCAAATATTCCGGTTTTGCATACGGCTTTGGTGTGCTACGTGGTCTTTATTAGTATCAACCTTTTGGGAATCAAGGAGTCCGCTATGTTCTCATTGGTTGTTACGATACTTGCCGTCGCTGAGCTACTGCTGTATATGGGGCTTGTAGCTCCGCATTTTAACATGACGAATCTCCTGACTCGGCCTATGCCTTTTGGGCTCACGGGGATTTTTGCCGCTTTGCCATTTGCCATCTGGTTTTATCTGGCAATCGAAGGAGTCGCTATGGTCGCCGAGGAGGTAGAGGATCCCAAACGTACCATTCCCAAAGGGTATATCTACGGACTGCTTACGCTCATTGCGCTGGCCTTGGGCGTCATGATACTCACAGGCGGCATCACCAACTGGCAACGGCTGAGCGCCATCGATTATCCATTGCCCGAAGCGTTAGGAATAGTCTTGGGCCGCCAGAGCCCTTGGACGCGGGTATTTGCCAGCATCGGCCTGTTTGGCTTAGTGGCTTCTTTTCACGGCACCATCATTGGCTATTCGCGGCAAGTATTTGCGCTGGCTCGAAGCGGATATTTGCCCAGTTTCCTGAGTCAGGTAAACGCCCGATTTCAGACGCCGCATTGGGCTCTGGTAGTCGGTGGGCTAGTTGGCGCCGGCGCCTTACTGACAGGCACTACCAACCAAGTGATTGTGCTTTCGGTACTGGGGGCAGTAGTTATGTATGGGATGAGTTTGCTCAGCTTATTCGCATTGCGCCGGACGGAGCCGCAGCTGGAAAGGCCTTTTGTGGCGCCCTTCTATCCAATTTTCCCTGCTGTAGCGTTATTACTGACGATTGTAAGCTTGGGCGCTATTATTTATTACAACCTGATAATCAGTGCGTTATTCTTTGTTGGCTTAGCTCTGACCGGAGGTATTTTTTTGCTGCTAGGCCGGCAGCGGCCTCTGACTCAAGAAGCCTTGCTGGCAAAAGCCGAAGGCGTCTGACTCAAAGACTGTATGACCTATGCGCTACCAACACACCATTCGAAGCCGGGTTTACCAATTTTCCGATCTTAGAACGCTGCTGGCCAAAGCTTCGCCGCTTCGTTCGGGCGATGTGTTGGCCGAGGTGGCCGCTGCCACTTACGAAGAAAGGGTAGCTGCCCAAATTACGTTAGCAGACGTATTGCTCTCGGATTTCCTTCAGGAAACTGTCGTTCCTTACGAAAAAGACGAAGTTACCCGCCTGATCATTGATACGCATGACGCTGCGTCTTTTGCTCGCATCCAGCATTTTACAGTTGGCCAGCTTCGCGATTGGTTATTGATGCCTGAAACCGATACGATAGCGCTGCAGGAAATTGCGGACGCGCTGACCCCGGAAATGGTAGCTGCCGTATCCAAGCTAATGCGAAATCAAGAATTGATTTCCGTTGCTCGCAAATGCGAAGTAGTAACGCGCTTTCGCAACACATTAGGGCTAAAAGGCCACATTGCCACACGTCTCCAACCCAATCATCCTACCGACGATACGCGTGGCATTTTGGCCAGTGTGGTGGATGGTTTACTGTATGGCAGTGGCGATGCTGTAATCGGTATCAATCCTGCCACCGATAACATTCAGATAACCAATGATTTACTAAAGTTGCTGGATTCGATGCGCCAGCGTTATGAAATTCCTACCCAATCGTGTGTGCTCTGCCACGTCACAACTACCTTGGAACTAATCAGGCGAAACGCACCCATAGACTTAACTTTCCAATCGATCGGTGGTACGGAAGCTACGAATACCAGCTTCGGCATAAATTTGGCGCTGCTAGAAGAGGCATGGCACGCCGCTTTAGAGCTGAAACGCGGCAACTTGGGCCAAAATGTAATGTATTTTGAAACAGGGCAGGGGAGTGCTCTTTCTGCAAATGCTCATCAAGGCGTTGATCAGCAAACTTGCGAAGCCCGGGCTTATGCGGTAGCACGTAGGTTTAAACCCCTGTTAGTTAATTCAGTTGTGGGTTTTATTGGCCCCGAATACCTGTATGATGGTAAGCAAATTATCCGGGCCGCCCTCGAAGACCACTTTTGTGGCAAATTGCTAGGCCTGCCGATGGGCGTAGACATCTGCTACACCAACCACGCCGAAGCCGATCAAGATGATATGGACAATCTCCTGACTCTTCTAGGAGTAGCTGGTTGCAACTTTATCATGGGTGTGCCTGGCGCCGACGATATCATGTTGAACTACCAATCTACTTCCTTCCACGATGCATTGTATGTGCGAGATGTTCTAGGTTTACGTCCAACCCCCGAATTTGAAGAGTGGCTTATGCAACAAGGTATCTTCAATGAAAAAGGCCGTTTGTTACCGGCACAGCCTGGACACAAACTCTTCGCGAACATGCCAAAAGTTCTATTATAATCTCCTACGTGGTGTTCTTATATATTGCTGATTGTCAAATAATTGTATAAAATATTTAGGTAATGGAGAACTTGCCCTTTCAAAGACCTGATCATTTAAATGCATCTGACCCTTGGGTGTCGTTAAAAAGATTCACTGATGCTCGTATAGCATTAGGTCGTGTAGGAACGAGTGTGCCACTACAAGAAGCGTTAGCTCTCAAATTTGCTCATGCTCAAGCACGGGATGCAGTATACTCAGAATTGAACTTAGAAAAGCTTCTGAAGGAATTACAAACTTTTCAGCTACCAATTTATCAGGTTCGAAGCAAAGCTTCGAACCGCCAAGAGTACCTAAGGCGGCCCGACTTAGGTCGTCAGCTGCACGAATCTTCTCACAAATATTTGCAGGAATGCGCTGACGACGAAACGGATATAGTAATCATAATGGCAGATGGATTATCAGCGACGGCTATAAACAAGCATGCTATAGCTATAATCCGATTTCTGTTACCCCAACTTCAGCAAGCTGGAATTCGAGTTAGCCCTCTCATTCTTGCCGAACAGGCGCGCGTCGCAATTAGCGATGAGATAGGAGAGATCTTCAGAACTAAGATTGCTCTCATTTTGATTGGTGAAAGGCCGGGGTTGAGTTCCCCACAGAGCCTAAGCGCCTATTTTACTTACTCACCTAGAATTGGCCTTACAGACAAAGCTCGGAATTGCATTTCTAATATTCGACCTGAGGGCCTACAGTATGAAGAGGCAGCAGATAAGATATTTTATATGCTAAATGCATCCTTACGCAGAAAGATTTCTGGAATACAGCTAAAGGATAATTCAAATTCCTTAAACAAGGAATAGAAGAATCTTTATAGACCTCTCAATAGTACTAACTATATATCTGCTTATTATATATGAGTAAATACCATATTACTTTACACGGCTTGTGAGAAGGGGTAAACGCGGGGCGGCCCCCGCTCCGCATCGCCTGAACCCCGAAGCGGGGCAGGGACGCCGGGGCGGGGGCC